>DATNFO010000015.1:0-357717 GCA_035606355.1 Candidatus Limnocylindrales bacterium
CGTATTTTCCAGGTTGAAAACCGCGTCGGCGATAGCTCGCCGGTCTGCCGGCGCAGCGTACGGCTCCGCTAAACGCTCGAACTTCGCAAAAGCCATATCCCATGTCATTGGGTGCGTGAAGAAGCCCGGATAATCCCGCACCTCCTTAACCAACGTCCGGCCGTCGCGCAGGCCAATCCCGATCCGGCATGGCATCTCATTCGGGAAGCGTTCTGAATAGCTTAGATTGGGTTTTACGGTAACCCGCCGCAGCATGTCTTGCACATCGGATCGGCGGATACGATCGCCTCGGTATTGCTCCGGCATTACCGTGTCATCCAGCACAGCTACCGCGAGAATATACGGAAGGCTGTGGTCGGCCTGCTCCTTAGTGGTGATATCTGCGGTCTTGTCACCTTCATCACCGCCGCCGATGATGTTATAGGCGACATCGAACGTTTCGACGTTGATCTGTTCCACCTCGTCCGCGCCAATGTGATGACGCTCTTTCAGCTCCAGCACGCCTTCGATGGCCGTTTGGGAATGGATCTCGGCGTTGTACTTCTTCAAGATCGTGCGTTTCACACGCTCGAGGTCTTCACGGGACCAGTCGATCTCAAACAAGCCAGTGATGGCGTCCATCAGTCCCTTCTCGCCTTCGATGACCTCCAACGGGCCTGTGATTCCCAGGCGCGCCAGGAATACGATCGCTGTTGAGCACGCAGCCATATGGGGATAGGCGAGACCTTTCCAGTGCGAAAGCTTACCGGTCCGGGTGACGCGGAGCGCGTTTAACGCGGTGCCGCTGATTGCGATCGCGTTGGCGGCTTTACAGGCATCAAGCCTCAAGACGCGTGCGACTCCGGCAGCGACGGCATAGGCGCCTTGGACAGTGTGATCGAACCCCGCTGCACGTACGGGAGCCACATCGCACAGCCGGCACTGAACCTGGTATGCGACAGCAAGAGCCGTCATCAGATCGCGGCCGCTTGCGCGCGCGTACTCGGCGGCTGCCAAAACGGGGGCCAAATTGTCGCTGGGATGGCAGGTTTCACCCTTTGCCAGATAGCTGTCGTTGAAATCCAGGTACCGGACGGCGGCGCCATTGTGCAACACGGCATGTTCGGGACACGCCCGTCCACCGGCGAGCAGGGTACATTTGCCACCAGTGTCAAATTCGGTAATGTTCTTGCGAATGATCTGCGTTGGTTCGCCTTCTATTGCGCCGATACCACAGCCCAGAGCGTCCAGAATCCGTATCTTGAGTTGCTCGCGCGCCGTTTCCAAAAGATCGTCGTACGTCGCACTAACGGCAAATTGGGCTAGTCGTTCGACTGCGGTCATCGAAAGTCTCCGGGACCATCAGCCCCAATGTGACGGAAAAACGATACTCGTGAAATAGTTCATTTGTCATGTCCGGCGTTCAGAACGTCATGGTGACGCAAGTTCCACGACGAAGTAGAATTCACTTGAACTCGGCGGGTGTTCGCGACGACCTGCCAAGGCCCGAAGTGTGTTTTCAGTTGGCCCTGGCTCTGCGGGATCAGGTGGCGGATCTGGAGCGGCGGACGTGCGCTTCATTCAGGTGGACGAACCTGCCCTGCGCGAGGGATTGCCGCTTCGCGAATCGGAGCGCGCCGGCTATCTTACCTGGGCGGTCGATGCCTTCCGCCTGGCAACCGCGGGTGCCTTGGATGAAACGCAGATCCACACGCATATGTGCTTTGCCGATTTCGGCGAGATTCTCGACGCAGTGGTGCGCATGGACGCAGATGTGATTTCCATGGAGGCAGCCCGGTCTCAGATGGAACTGCTGGAAGCCTTCGCGGGCCAAGCATATCCCAACGACATCGGACCGGGCATTTATGATATCCACTCGCTGCGCGTGCCGAGTGTCGAAGAGATTGAAGCTCTGATCAAAAAGGCATTGGGCGTTTTTCGGCTCGAACAACTCTGGGTAAATCCTGATTGCGGGCTGAAGACACGCCATTGGGAGGAGGTGCGCCCCGCACTCCAGAATATGGTAGCTGCTGCGCGCCTGGTACGCGAGGCAACCCGAGCGCCTCGGAGTGCTGCAAAAAGATAGGCAAATGACGTTCTTACTCGAACCGGCACCACCATTTCGCCTGGACCTTACGGCTTGGGCGATTCGCCGCCGCCCGGAAAATCTCATGGACCGGTGGGATGGAAAATCGTATCGGCGTGTCCTGGCGATTGATGGCGATGCGGTGCAAGTGACGGTTACGCAATCCGGAGGAAAAACAAAACCCCAACTCCATGTGGTTGCAGCCGCCGCGGGGCGGCACGCTCCCAAAACAGCAAGCATCCGCGCGGCAATTGAACGGCTGCTCGGAACTTGCGTAGACCTGCGGCTGTTCTACCGCTTAGCAGCGGGCGAGCCGCGATTGCACCAACTCGCCGCCCCGTTTCGCGGTCTCAAGCCGCCGCGCTTCCCAACCGTATTCGAAGCGCTGCTCAATGGCATCGCGTGCCAGCAACTCAGCCTGGCGGTAGGCATTACGTTACTGAATCGCCTATCGGCTGCACGTGGTCTCAGTTTTGCGGATGCGGACGGGGTTCAGTATGCTTTTCCGCGCCCAGTGGATCTGGCGGCGATGAGAATTGAAGACCTCCATCCGCTGGGGTTCAGCCGGAACAAGAGCCGCGCAATCATCGAAACGGCTTCCCGCGTGGCGGAGGGGCGCTTGGATTTGGAGAGTTTCGCGAATCTGGCGGACAAGGAAGCTGTGGCGCGCCTGCTTGAACTGCGCGGTGTAGGCCGCTGGACCGCCGAGTACGTTCTCCTCCGCGGCTTGGGACGAACCAATTTCTTCCCCGGCGACGATGTTGGCGCGCGTAACAACCTCGCGCGCTGGCTGCACCTGCGCAAGCCTCTCGACTATGACCGCGTCGGCGACGTTCTCCGTAAATGGAAGCCGTTCGCCGGCTTGATTTACTTCCACCTGCTCCTCAGCGGCCTCGAACACTCGGACAAACTGGCCGCTGATGCATCGGCGGCCGATAGACTTACATCCCGCCGTTATGGCGCACCACGGGTAACAGGCAAGTAAAAGCAGCACCCTCTCCTGGCTGGCTGGATACACGAATCGAACCGCTGTGAGCGTGCACAATGCCCTGCACAGCCGAAAGACCAAGGCCGCGGCCGATAAATTTCGTGGTGAAGAACGGGTCGAAGATCCGGGACCGGATCGCGTCGTCAATGCCGCACCCTGTATCGGCCACCCGCAGATAGACGAATTCGCCGGACGAGTCTGGGCCGTCCCCGCTACCGCCGCAAGCCTCGGGATCGATGGCGTCGAATCCCGTGGTCACTGTGACTTGCCCCGGAGCATCGCCGATGGCTTCCAGTGCATTCAGATATAAATTCCCGACCATTTGCCGGATTTGATGCCGGTCTGCCTCCACGCACGGCAGTCCGGAAGCAAGGTCGCTACGTAGTTGAATACTCGCCGGTATGGAATCGGTAACGTCTTTTAGAAAATCATCGGCAAGCCGCGAAAGATCGACAAATTCATTGAAGAAGCGGCCCTTGCCGGAATACGCTAGCATCTGCGAAACGAGTGTCGCCGCTCGCTCACTGGATGAGATGACGTTCTGGATCAAGGGCGTTGCGGGATGCCCGTCGGCAACGGTGTCCAGGGCAATGCTGGCGTTCCCAAGTATGCTGGTCAGCAAATTGTTGAAATCGTGAGCCAAGCCTCCGGCCAGCACGCCGAGCGCCTCCGCTTTCGCGGCTTGACTCCGCTGTTGTTCACGCCGGACGCGTTCCGTGATGTCAACGCCAAGACCTACGATGTGTCCCAGGCTGCCAGCCTCGTTTCGCACCGGAAATGCCAGGTCCCTGATCCAGGAGATCGCTCCATCCGGCCGAATGATGCGGTACCCTTCCTCAACCTTAATGCCGCGGAATGCACGGTCGCGAAACGCGGTCACGCGATATCGATCGCTGGGGTGAACCGTATCGAGAAAGGAACTTGCGTCGCTCAAAAGAGCCTCGCCGGTGCGTCCCCAGATCAGCTCACAAGCGGGGCTGATGTACACGAGACGTTTCGAAGCCGGGTCCCCGATCCACAGGACCTCACCGATATTCTGGGCGACGCGCCAGAACATTTCCTCGCTTCGCCTCAGATCGGTCTCACGCCGCTTCCGATAAAGGAATTGGCCAATCTGACTTCCGAGGACGGCGAACACTTCCAGCAACTGGGGGTCCTTGCCCCAGACTGCGCGGCTGAAGAACTCCATTACGCCGAAAATTTCGCCGCCTGCCGTAATCGGGAAGGCAAAGGCTCCGTGGAGACCGTCTTGCGCGGCGGCTTGCGCTCTGGGGAAATTCCCATCGAGGGTGACATCGGAAATCCAAGCCGGCTTCCTGTCCGCCCACACGCGCCCGGGCAGGCCGACGCCCGGCGGGAACCCGGTTTCACGGACAGCGGCTTCGACTGCTGGAAAGTCACTGCCTGAACCAGGCCAGACTGCGGTTACGTGCAAAGCTCGCGACTCGCTGTCAATTTCCCAAAACAAACCCATGCTCAACCCGAGAATCTCTCCAATCTCGCCCAGGATGGCGCGGCAGGCGCTCCCGGCGGACTCCGCATCGGCCAGTATCCGAGTGATGGCATCGCGTGCGGCGATTCTCCGATCTGACGTCCATCGTTCCGAGATGTCTTGCACGATGCCGGAGTGGCCTGCAAGCGCGCCCGAACTGCACTCCACCGGCACAGTGCGTACTTCAATCCAACGCGAAGCTGAATCCGGGCGGCAGACGCGAAATATTCCCGAGTATTCGAGACCCGCCCTCGATGACCAACTTTCCATTACCCCATTCGGATTCTCAACACCCAGGGCTTGCGCCCACGGCTGTCCGCTCGCGCCTACATCGGACTGGCAAATGGCCTTGGCGTGTGGGTTCATGTACGTGCAGCAGCCCTCCGGGTCGGTTATGAACAGGCCCGCCGGCGACCAATTAACGAGCAGGCTGAACTGGTCCAGTTCTTTTGCAACTGGATCGGCCGACAACGGAGTTGCTGCTCTTACGCTCTTAGCGCCCATGGCCGATGCACCGCTCCGGAGGGCCGATTGCGGACTTGCGCCGGGACGTCGCACGTTCGCTGGTCCCCGGAGGGCGTTTCGGTAGCCAGTCGGACGTGTCAAGTGCGTGGCCTATTACGCGGATCACTTCGTCGCGCGCAAATGGCTTCGCCAGCACATCGAAGCCGCACAGGTTCAATACCTCTGCCCACAGCCGTTCGTCGGCGAGCCGCGAAACAACAATCAGCAAGGGCGGATTAGGAACCTGATCAAGGGAGGACAGAACATCTCTCCAGGTTCCATCCGGCAGATCGCCCTCACTAACCACTACGCTAGGGAGCTTCGAGTGAATCACCGGTTTCGCCGCTTGCCAGCGTTGACTGGTCTGCAGCGGGCACGCGAAATCCGTCAGGGCTTCACGCAGGAAATGTTCATCTTCCCGGTATTGGCTGATGAGCAGGATAGGCCCGGACCGGCGGCGCACCCCAATCGGATTCTCTGACGTGATTCGCATTGCAGCCCGCCTAACTAATGGGACCGCGCGCCCTGGACCCTGAGTCGCGCTTCACTCTGTGACAGGATCTCGGCAACCCTGGAAAGCAACGTGTCAGGAGTGAACGGCTTCTGCAGATAGGATACTTCCGGGTCCAGCATATCTGCGGTATACCCGCTCATGAAGAGCACACTCGCTTCGGGGTGATGCGCTTTGAACGCACGGGATAGTTCCAAGCCCCCGATCCTTGGCATTACAATGTCCGTGATTAACAGGTGAATGGGTCCCGTGTGGTGACGGGACAGCAAGATCCCCTCGTAACCGTCTCCGGCTTCCAAAACGGAGTATCCTGCCTGCCGCAATGCCGCGCATAACAGATTGCGGACTACGTCCGTGTCGTCGGCGAACAGAATCGTATACATTTCCCCTGAGCCTCCCGGAAAACCAAGGTTATCAGGGCACGCCTCAAGAAAAACTCAAATCGACGGGAGGGAGCGTCTGCAAATGCGCTCTCAAAGTGTGCGACCTCGTATTGAGATCGGAAGATTTGAGGCGCTTTTGAGGGCAGTGTCTTTATGCTGAAAATAAGCGGGATGCTAGGGAAGACTTTCGCACCATGCTGATCGCTTCGTGCAGCGATGGTGTGCTCGGCTAGCGGCGGCCATTGAATAGGCGGTGTGTGGCGACCGGCGTCCCACGGCGAGGGAACTCAATATGACGGCTTTTTGGAGTTCGATTGGAAGTGCTTGGTGTCGCTTGGCGCATCCGGCGCCGATGTGGCCGCGGCACGGGCACTATCAGTGTCCCAAATGCCTGCGTGTTTATACCGTGCCTTGGGAAAGTAACGACGCGAACGGAGCGCGCCGCCGGAGACGACCCCGCCCTACACCAGGCCAGAGTATGACAAGCGCTGCAAAGACATCGGCCCTCCGTGCCGCTTCTGCAGACCCGGACGGTTCGATCCTGACCGCCAATCCGGCCCGTGGCGCGCATTCAGTCGAGTCGATTTGGCAGCATCGATGCCGGCTGTTGTGCGTCGCCCGGCGGATCCTCCGAAACGATGCGGACGCCGAGGATGCCGTTCAAGAGGCATACCTGAGCGCGCTTCGTCACTTCCGGAAATTCGAAGGAAGATCCAGCATCTTGACCTGGCTGACCACCATCGTTGTCAACCAAGCGCTCAGTCAACTGCGGGTGAGGCGCGTCCAGCCCATGTTTCAAACAATATCGGCCTGCGACACCGCCGAGGCGGTTGTCTGCATATCGGAGGGTCAGAATCCGGAACAACAAGCCCTGCGAACGGAGGTGATTGGCAAACTGCGTTCCGCATTACTGGGCATCCCGGAGAAGTATCGAACCGTGATCCAACTCCGGCAATTGGAAGGGGCGAGCATCAACGAAACGGCGCGCCGTCTGGGCGTGACTGAGGAATGCATCAAAACCCGACTTCACCGTGCAAATCATCTGTTGAGTCGAAACTATCGCGGAGATGCTCGCGGACGGTGATCGATTCCGACCGCTTGGCCGCCGTGCCGGCCGCATCCGTAAACCGGCTGATCCATCGACATGGCGATAGTCATCCGCCGGAACAAATCCGCCGCGCAAAGCAAAACCGCACACGCGCAATGTCCACCATGTTTCGAGAACAACCTTCTCATTGTGGGAGGGCGTGATCGCGATGCACTGCCGCTCGGCCTCGATCAGCACACGACATCTGTATCCACCGTACTGCTTTTACACGATCGCTGGGCGCATGAGCGCCGTGGTGCTTGTGTCGAGCCTACAATATGGGGAGGAGTAGAATTGCCTCCGACTTCCGAACGGAGTTCGGTCCCCGAAGCAGTAGACGCCGCTGTGAATCCCGGCGCGCATGACACCGGGGATCGAAGGCACGTGCGGCGCAAGTCTTTACCGGCTACCCTCGCCGAGTTTGCCCCGCGCGCTTTTGTTCTGACCGAACCCGACTCCCCCGGCCATTTTGCCGGCTACGCTAAGAGTATCCTGATCATCGGGCTGATCACATCTGCTGGATTATTAGTCAATCTCCGCAGTGCGCCAACAAATGCGGGTATGCTCTTTCTCGCGGGAGTAGTATTCGCCGCCCTCAAGTGGGGTTTCGGGCCAGCGCTCCTTTCGGCGATCCTCAGCACCTTCGTTCTTGATTACGTTTTCATCGGTCCCTACCTAAGCTTTGCAATCACCGACGTTTGGTACCTGATTACACTTATAACGATGATGGGCATCGGCATCTTGATTTCGGTGCTCGCCAGCGCAGCGCGAGAGCAAGCGCTGGCGGCCAAAAGGCGCGCCGCCGATACTACCGCTCTCTATTCCCTGACGCAATCGCTGAGTGCCGCCCGTGAAGTGGACCCGGTGCTCCGTGCCGCTGCCGAGCACATCGAGACAGCGTTCGGCTGCGCCGTGGCAATACTGCTGCCCGACGAGGGTGGGAAACTGATTGTTCGGTATCACAGTCCCGATTTCGAACTGGATGGCAAGACGCATGGCAGGGCCGAACGTATCTTCCAGCAAGCTTTGCATGACCCCACCATCCGAAGCTGTGGTGTATTTCTGCCGTTAACATGCGGCGCACGAGTGCTTGGCGTGATGGCTTTGGCGCCTGTCGATACTTCGACGGAGGTCTCGGGCGCTAGCGAGCGCGTGCTGGAAGGAGTTGCAGGCCAAGTCGCGCTAGCCATCGAGCGTGCTGGCCTGGAGGAGAGGGCGCGCCAAGCGGAGGTCCTCGGCAAAGCGGAGGAATTGCAACGCACTCTACTGCATTCGGTTTCGCACAGCCTCCGGACGCCGCTCGCCGCCATAGTGAGCGCTCTCGATCCTATCGCTGATCCCGATGCGGTGACCAATCAGGCCGCTATAGCTGAATTAGCAAGCATCGCACAAGGGGAGGCCCATCGCTTGGATCGGCTTGTCGGTAACTTGCTTGATCTGTCGCGTCTGGAAGCCGGAGCACTCAGGCTCAGAAGGGAGCCACATGATATTCAAGATATCGTTGGCACAGCGCTCGGTGAAATCGAACACACAGATGGGCTAATCGAGTCGATCGTGCATCCAGGGGTTCCGCTTGTCACGGTAGATTTTGTTCTGATGGTTCGCGTCTTAGTAAACTTGCTCGAAAACGCCCTGAAATACTCGCCGGCCGACCGCTCGGTCCGCCTTGAAGTTCGCGCGACCGGCAGCCAGATGGAGCTTCGGGTCTCGGACTCCGGCTGCGGGATTCCCGCTGCGGAACGGCAAAGAATTTTTCAAAGATTCTTTCGTCTAGCCGAAACCGCGAGCGCACCTGGTCTTGGCTTAGGCTTAGCCGTGTGCAAGGGTTTCATCGAAGCCCACAATGGTAAGATCTGGGTGGAGGAGCGACCCGGGGGTGGTAGCGTCTTCTGCTTCACAATACCGTTGGTGCAGCAGTAGTGCCGGATTGATGCGGGTGTCGCTTCCCGCGAATATACAATGCCCCGCACCGGAAGTACGGTTCTCGTTGTCGACGATGAGTTGGCCATCAGGCGCGTCCTCAAGGTGTGCCTGGATTCTTCCGGATATTTCGTTCACGAAGCGATTTCCGGCCGACAAGCTCTGAGAGATGTGTTGGAAATTCAACCGGATCTCATCATCCTCGACTTGGGGCTACCGGACATGGATGGTGGGAACGTGGTCTCGAAAGTCCGGGAATCAAATCAGTGCCCTATCCTCATCCTTTCTGTCCGGGGCCAGGAGTCCGAAAAGGCCGCTGTCCTGGACATGGGGGCCGACGACTATCTCACGAAGCCTTTCGGAACCCGGGAATTATTGGCTCGTGTACGGGCGCTTCTTCGCCGTAGCGGCGGCGCCGGCTTGGTTCGCGAGGTTAAGTGTGGCCGTCTTGTGATCGATCCAGGGCGGCGCACAGCATTGCTGGAAGGCGAGGAGATTCGGCTAAGCCGCACTGAATACGGTCTCCTTAAATCGTTGGTCCGACGACAGGGTAATATCGCCACCCATCGCCAACTCGTCAGGGAGGTATGGGGCGGCTTATACAATGAAAGTGCGCTGCACCTGCTGCATGTCACGGTGAGCAATCTGAGGCGCAAAATTGAGCGCGATCCCCTCCGGCCCGCGTCCCTTCTAACCGAGCCTGGCGTCGGTTACCGATTGGAAACCAGCCCATAGCCGCAGAACCAATCAATCGGCAAATGCTGGAACCGTGTGTAGGAGCCATACCAATCCCGCCCTCGTGCCACTGGTTTTGTACTACTACCAATCTCAGAGACGATCTGTTCGCGGACGCTCCTAGAGATTTCGCTGCGTGAGCAGAGCCGCAATCCTCGTTCCTTCTTGTGTCCGAATTTTGTCCCGTGGCTAGGGAACGATTTTTACGCCCTGGCCCGTGGATCCACCCAGATTGCTTTTCAGATTCACGCTGGCGATAGAGGACGTGGAGAGCTGGAAGCTGAAGCTCCCGGCGCCATTGCCTACCATCGTTCCCAGCAGCGTATTTCCGTTGGCGTTAAGTACCGTGATAATCGCCGCGGGATTCGTGCTGGTGGCTGTGACCGTGAGAGACTGCGCGGCGGTCGACCACGTGGCCGAGATGACCTTGAGAGAATCGACGGGCGCAACCGTGAGACTCACCGTAACCGAGCTCGGCGTGAGCGCGAGCGGGCCCTGGTACGACGCTATCAGAGTCACGCTGCTGACGGCCGATACACCGTTGCCTTGAACGCTGAAGGTCACAGAGGTTTGCCCCGCCGGCACAGTTACCGTGGCCGGAAACTTCGCGGGCTTGCTATCGCTCGCCGATAACGCGATCGTGACTCCGCCGGCGGGCGCAGGCTGGTTGATCGCGACCGTCCCGATAGTGACCACTCCGGCGCCGATCATGGTGTACGGGCTGAGCGTGTAGCCGGCGACAGCAACGGTCGTGATCGGCTTGAGAACAACGCCGGTAATATCCGCCGCCGTCACGGTGATGGTTTGGGGCGCATATATCAGGCCGCCCACCGCGGTGGTTGCGCTAACGACGTACGTTCCGGCGGGCAGGAAGCTGAAACTGAAAGTATCCGCCGGCGAACTCGCGGTAACGGTGGCGGGACCGACTCCGGCTGGAGCACCCGCCGGAATGCCCCGGATGGTCAGAGTCGCGGCGCCCCCGAGCGGCTTGCCCAGCGCGTCGACGATGACCCCTGAGATGGTGAAGTTCGGGGTTGCCAGGAAGCTGACGTTCGTCGCATCGGCGTTCGTGATCGTAACGGATTGCGATAGGGGCGCGCAGGTGAATTTGCCGCCGCAAGCCAGTGGATTCGTCACTATCGAAACGGTGTAAGTGCCGGGCAGTACGGTTGCGGGCGCGGTATAACTTCCGTTCGCGTCCGTGACGACGTTCACGGTCCCCGCGGCGCCGGCAATCGACAGAGTGACGCCGGGGACGCCCCCGCCTCCGCTCACGACCCGGCCGCCGAGGCTGTAGAGTGGTTCTCGAAACACATTGACAGCGCCAAAGCCACCGTACACGTCTCCCGTCTCATAAATCGTATGCGTGGCTTCGTTGACCGCAATGGCCGGGACCAGGTTAGGATCGCTAAGCAGACCGACATTCGGATTAAAGGCGGTGCTAACCATCGCGTTTGTGGAACCATCATAGGTGGTCACGTTGGCGTTGACTCCCGCAGAATAAATCAGGTTCCGTGTGGTGTTGAAGGCGATCGGGAACCTACCGCCTACAATCGATGAGACCGAGGCGAGGGTTGCGCCGTCATAGATATTGATCGCCGGCGCGGGAGGAACGGCGGGATTGGTGACCACGTCGGATTCCCAATAGACTTTGAGGGACCCCGGATTGAATGCGAGGCGGCCGGTCTTCCGTCCGGGCGCCAGAGTGATTTGCGTGATCACAGCGTTACTGGTTCCATCGATCACCGCAAGCGTGCCCGCTCCCCCTGCGCAGGAGCCCGCGACGTAATACAGGTTGGCGGCTGAGTTCACCGCGACACCGGTGAACTGGCAGGAGGTGGAACCGCTCCCTCCCGCGAAATCGAATCCGGTAAACTTGCGCGACCCTGTTGCCAGGTCCACCGCATACCACTGCGAAGAGTTCACGAAGTAAGCGACATTGGTGGCCGAATTTACGGCCATATCGACAGCAGCCGCGGCTTCGAGCGGTGTCACGATGTTTTCCGAGGTTCCATCCAGTTGCACCGCGCCGTGAACCTGGCCCGGGTCGGTGGCCGCCGGGGAGGGACCCGCTGCAATCACTCGATTGGTCGCGGCATTCACGGCGACGAACGGTCCTTGTCCAACATAGACTTGAGGCCGCTCCGTATTCGTCGCGCCGTCGATCACGTTCAAGGTTTTGGAGGTCTTATCGCCCACGTAGATTTGATTGGTCGCCGTATCCACTGCCAAGCTGGCGGGCCGGTTCCCGAGAAACTGGGAGGTTACGGAAGGAATGGACGGAGCGAACATCGAGAGATAGTTATCGGTGTTCACGAAAAATGCGTTATGAGTCACAGGGTCTAGCGCGAAGCTGTAATTCTGAGAAATTCCCGGCGTGGGGAATGATCCTACCGGCTGGATCGCGTTCAGTGCCGGCGGATTGGTTGCAGCCGGCTTCCCGGAGAACGTCCCTTTCGTAATGAAGAGCGAGGGCGGAGTGGTGCAGCCGTCGTAATAGAGGTATCCCGTCGCTGGATCCATCCCGCGCAGTCCGCCGCCGAGATATGCGCCGGCCGAGCTTAGCGGAAGAACGGAGCAGCCCCCCGGCGGCGCGAGGACAGGCGTTAGCAGGATTAGCTTCGTGGGTTCCGCGGGATCGAAGGCGGCCATTCCGGTCGTGGTCGTCAGGGGCGAGCAGGGCGATGCGGAAAGGCTGGGCGGATCGGATGCGGTAGTCGGCATGCAGCTCGCCGACCCGATCAGTCTTCCGCTGGCCGGATCGAAATTCAGGCCGGTGAAGAACCCGAACGCGTCTTGAGATGTGAGCTGATTCGTCGTGCCGTCCACCCGGTAGAATCGGGTCAAGCCGGGCGTAGAGAGCACGGTACCGTCGGCGGCGAGGATGCTCGTTTGCGGCCAAGTGGACAGAATCACAGAATTATCGGCAGGGTTGATGTAAACGCCGCTGAGGTATCCATTGAGAACCGGCGTGCAGGAAGAGGTGCAAACCGTGCCTCCGATTTGCTGGAAGGTTGCGCCGTCATAAACTTGAACAAGCCCTACTGTCAACATCTCGCCCGAAATGACCAGATAAACCTTGTTTGTCGCGGGATTGACCACCGGTAGGGCACCGATAGCTGTCGTACCGGTATTCTGACTGGGCGTCAGCACGCCCATGAGCGCGCCGGTCCCGCCGTTCAGCGCGACATTCCTGGACTGCCACGGTCCTCCGTTCAGGGGTTGGTAGGCCTCGCTGACCCATAGGGTGTTCGTGACGGGGTTGTAATCCCCGCCCGCATACAATGCCGCAGTACTGTCCCCCGGCGGCACTGCCGTGAAAGTCTTCACGATGGTATCAGTGGCAGTGTCCAAGACCTTGATATCGCCGTTGTCGAAGAGAAAAATCGTATTCGAGTTCGGATTGAGAATCATTCCGTACTTCGCGCCGACCCCCGCGATATGCGCGATCGTGCGATTCGTAAGGCTGTCGATCACACCTATACCGAACTCGCCAACCACATACAATTTATGATTTGCGGGGCTGGCAATCATAGGTGGCAGACCCACCTGCCCGATAGAGATAGGGAGTGCCCCCAGTGAGGGCTGAGGTCCAATCGGGATGCTGCTGATGAAGGTCTGAGCTGCCAGAGGCAAAACGCGGCAAAGGAAGATCAGGTATTTCACTTTGCTACGAAAGAATGGCCGCGTGGCAATTGAGACGATGGCAGGATTACGATGGAACAAGCTCTTTCGCGGAGACCCGAGATTTCCCATAGAGTGGCTCGATCTTGCCACAAAAGACGATTCGGACTTGTGTACCTCGAGTAAAGCTTTTGTAAAAGCCGGATGTGGGCTCAACGCTGGAAGCGCCGTCAAACCGCCGCTTCAAGAAAACCATAAAAGACGGGGATTGTTGCACCTGACCTATTTGCAACAGAACCGGTGAAAGGGTATTCGGCTAAGGCGGAAAACACCGGGCGCCTATTTCATTGTGGTAGGCATCGCACTGGACGCTGCCATATGGCGGGACTCCCCGGAACACGGCGAGTTCGATGGAAAAACATTTGCCTCGGCAGGTGAGACTCGAACTTATGATCCGCGGCTTAACGACTTCGGCCGTCGTTAACTGAAGAGGTGACCACGTTCGAGTCCTACATGCCACCCCAAGCGTTCACGATACCGTTTCCCTCATCCCGGGTCCTCTAGAAGTGCTGATGCGGTAATGGAAGTGTTGCAGGTATGAGTCGTGTTTGCCGAGGCAAATGTTTTTATCGAACATGCCGTGCTCTGTCGGGGACGGCGAGTAATGACGCCATAGTCGGCGGTTTAGACGGGCACCAGCACCAGTGCGTAGCCGCCCATCGGCGGGGACGCGGTAGGAGCGAGGCGGGAGCCGTATGCGTATAAGCGCACCTACGGTCGCGACGAAGCGCTCCGGTCTACTATCTGGCTGGTTGCGCCGCTCAACCCTGTACCGGTGCGAACCAGCAGGCGGTGGATCCGCGCACGGGCCAACTGCACGGGGCCAACACTGCGGTCGCGATCGGCGCGCTGGTTCCCGGCTCAGGCGATTCCCTGAGCTGCCTGTTCAAAGCAGGGCAAGGTCCGGTGCCGATGACCGGCCCTAACTGGCCGACGCTGCCCCCGGCGCCCTGCTTGGGAGTGGCGTGCGATGTCAGCGGCAAGCATCAGATTGTGCTGCGCGCCGGCGCAGGTCTGTACTTCGATCGCCTGCTGCTCGCGCAATTGATGCATCAATTTCAATTGAGATTTCATCGCGAATCGACGGAAGGGCACGTATACCTGCCCACCAAAGGGACTAAGGAGCCGAGGTTCAACGCGCCGAAACACCCGGAAGATCGAGTGTTCTTCGCGGGGCTGCTCGGCGTTGTCACGCCGGTCTCTCAACACAACAGCACAACAACGGCGCGATGAGCCGCCCTCGTCTCTTCCGGACCGCCCGCCGCCTGCATGCTTGCGATGTGCCCTTCGCGATTGTAGTAGTAGAGTAGTTTCCCGTACGGCGATTCCTGTGGCATACTGGCCACATCCTTGGTCACCTGCACCGCCGGGCCGCCCTCGAACGGCACTCGCCAGATGCGGCTCTGCCGGCCGCCACGGTCGGAGGCGAAGTATACCCACCGCCCATCGTGCGACCAGCTTGGCATGACCTCGCTCGATGGCTCCGTCGTCTGCTACGCGGGCGCGGATGAGAAAATGGGCAGCGCGGACCGGATGGACCTGGCTCTCTGGTGCAGCGGGGAACGGAGTTGTGCGCCGATTCGGATTGAGAATCGCTCAATCGCTCTGGATTCGACGATATTCGGGAGAAATTGGCGCGCCAAAGGCAATCTTTCAGATTCTTTGATAAGGCGGACACCAAGCGTAATGTGGCACGATGAGCCGGCAGCGACTCCAAGATGCTATTTCTCCGTCAAAGAGTCCAACCCTTCATTCGCAATCTTGTTGAGGACGCCCCAATTCCCGGATAGCCGAAGCCAGTTCGGGTGCGGAGATCGGTACGTATGAAACGGTAACGATGGGTGCTCCAACCTCGCAACCAATCGACAGTCTTCGAGACGTACAACGCGCACTCCGGTGAACGTCGACAACAACCTTGACTCATAGGCCGGACCCATGAAAAAGACGACGACCTCCTAATTGCGTCCCAACCCGAAAGTCCCGTACTTCGCCATCAACGTTCGGACGGCGCCGTAGGTTCAGCATCAGGACCCCACTCCTTGGTCTGCTGCCCGACTACGAGCAATCGGGTGCTGGCAATTTCGTATTCGGGCGGAACTTTGAGGAGAAGCGGCCAGGAGATGCTTCCGTTGAGTGACATAAGCCGGCTCAGGTCCGACCACTTTGAGGCGTACAGCGCTTCCAGTGTCTCGTTCATTCCTGTACCCGGTCCTTTCTGCGCAAGCAAGGGCTTAGCGAGTCGATCGCACGAGCAAGCGCGTCAATGTGATTCACCGCTGCATTGGGACGTCGAACCACCTCGAGGTATTCGGGTTCGATACTGATGCTACACCGGATCAATGCTGGGAAGAGAACGCGTGGCGTCCTGGATACGTCTAATTCGGGTTTGCCGCCGTCGATCCATGCAATGACCGGGTACGTTTTGCCCAGACACCTCTGTAGGAGTGCAGCGTGGCCTTTCAATGAGTCGTTTCCGCACGCCCGCCATTTCCCGCAATATGGGGGAAGACCAACCACTTTGCCCCACATTGAGGGTTCTTCTCCCGGCGCAAAGAGAGGCTTGACGCTGCAAATCCATGACAACCAGCCAAACCGAAAAACTGCTCGCCTGCTCAGCATCCCACCGATTATATTCGGTCACACTGCCGTGTGCGCTGTCCGGGCCGTCGGCTGCCATAGTCGGCCAGAGCGGCAAAGTCGAAAAGGAAAAATCTGCGTGCCGGGTGCAGCGCGGCGGTATCCCCTAGACGGGCAACGGTCACCGCAGACGCGTCCTGGTCGAGGGTGTGGTTTAGGCCAGAACGGTGCTCGCGGTCAACGGTTCGCTTCGTCGCGCCGAACAAGGGCGCGCCGTTGACGACTCCGCGCCCTTCCGGCGAGATGCTGATCGTACGGGGGACTTCGGCGGGAACACTCCACGGACCGGCAAAAACAAGGCCGGCGTCCCTCCTAAACGGAGGAAGGCCGGCGCCGAAAACCAAACCCTTCAAATCACGAGGGACTTGACAGGTCGCTGCATTTCAGAACACTAGTTTCAGCGAAAGCTGCATGGAGCGCGGGCCGCCGACCTGGTACAGCGGGTTAAAGCCGGAGACCGTTCCGGAGGAGAACAAGCTGTTGTCCAGCATAGCGGTCGACGTGCCGAACGCGGGGCTGCCGAAATTCAGCGAATTTCCGCTCAGCCCGAAGAACGGCGTGTTCGTGATGTTGAAGACGTCCGCCCGAAACTGTAGCGCGATGGATTCGCGGATCGGGAACTCGCGGCGCAGCGTGAAATCGAGTTGGCGCCATGCGAACCCGCGAAGAGCATTGCGCGGCATATCGCCCTGAACGCCGGGAATGGGTGCAACGAATCCGGCCTTGTTCAGCCCCATTCCACCTGGACACGCGGGGATATGGTAAGCGGCCGCGCAATCGCCTCCATAAAGAAAGAACGGCTGGCCGGGGACGATGTTGGGCCGCTCCCCGAGGTTCAAGCCAGGCGTGAACTGCGAGAATGTCACGGCGGTATCCGAGATGTTTATAGGCGGCGCGCTGCGAGCGTGGAACACGGCGTCGGTGCCCCAGTGGCCCAGCAGGGCGCTGAAGAACCGGTTGTGGAAGTGTGACGGCAGGCTATACGTTACCGCGGTCTGAAACGAGTGGCGGATATCGAAATCGGACGATCCACGTTCATTGGAGACGCTCTCCACTGTATTGTTAGGGACCGTATAAGCGGAGTTGGACCCGGTATCGATGGAGTGCGACCAATTGTAGGACGCCATCGCCTGAAAGCCCTTCACGAGCCGTCGCTGATAGAGCGCCTGGAACGAATGGTAATCCGAACTGCCGTCGTTAGTAATGGCTTCAAAGCCCTGCGGCAAGTCTGCGTTCGGCGGAGCGAAGGCGCGCTGTAGAAAGAGGCCGCGGCCGAGGGCGCCGGCATATGTCAGCGTGAGGTTCTGGGACTTGCCGAGTTCCTGCTGCAACGCCACGTTCATCTGGTACGTGCGGGGCAGGCGGATGTTCGGATCGGACGAGAGAATGTAGGGCCATGGCGCCTGATTGGGGTTCGGATTCGCGAGCATGGGATTCTGCTGCGCGGGTGTAGCGGGCACGCTCAAGTTCTTCACCGACGTGGTGGCTCCATTCAGCGTCGAGTTCTGGTCGAAATCGCCGGTAGTGTCGTAAAAAATGCCGACGCCACCGCGGAGGACGCGGGACCATCCCGGTTTGTCGGAGAGTTGGTAGGCCACGCCCAGACGCGGCGCGAAGGCGTTCCACTGGTTTTTGTAAATCGGGCTGCCGATCGGCGCAATATCGGTGGCGGCCAGGTTGCTGTAGTTGAGCTGGGTAAAGGCGAGGTCAGGCACATTGTCCGTGGTGCCGGGCGCGGGATTGTACTCCCAACGGAGCCCGTACGTGAACGTCAATTTCGAAGTGACCTTCCAAGCGTCTTGCGCGTAGAGACTGAGGTTGTGGTAGAGGGTCACCGTATAGGGGTTGAGGATTGCGGAGTAACTGTTCGCGACTCCGCTGTTCATGGCGGCGGAAGTGAGGAAGGTGTAGCTCTGCTGGTAAGGCGCGCGTGCCTGCACCGGGGTAAGCCGGCGGAAGTCCACGCCGAACTTCATTTGATGGTTGCCGGAAGTGAAGCTCAAGCTATCCACGAAGTTGTACTGATCGACGCCGTTGTTGGTCTCCAAACCGTCGCGCCAGGAAGCCGCCGGGCTGTAGGTGATGAAGAAACGCGTGTTGGCGGGGGTCAGGGCGCCGACGTTTGGAAAAGACAGGTTCGGGAAGACGATGGAATTGCTGGATGTCAAGGGCGCGCCGCCGCCGAAGGAATCGAGCTGACTGTAGGCGTAACCCGTGGCGCGGCTGAAGTTGAAGCGGGCGTCGTTGACCAGCGTGGGGGAAACGATGTAGACGCCGCCGGCGGTATACGAGGTCCACCCAGGCTGCGCGACCCACAGCGAAGTGGCGTTGCCCGTGCCGCGCGTGGTGGAAGTGGACGGCGAATCCACAAAGCGGAAGAAGACGTTCGCCTTGCTGCTGATGTAATAGTCGCTACGGATGCTGTACGAATTCATCGTTACGATGGCCGGGAAGCCCTGGCAGAACGGACTGAGCAGCGGATCGGCGCTAGGCGGGAGCGCACTTCCGCAGCCGCCCACAGTGGGGAGCGGGTAGGCCTTCAGAAGGGGCTGCACGGCGGCGACGCCGGGTGTCGCTCCCGTGGGGCAGGGGCCTTCGCCGCGCGCGCAGAGTGACGGCACAAGCTTGAGCAGGGGCGTGGGCTGCGTCAGGCGCACGCCTTCATACGATCCGAAAAAGAAGAGCTTGTTTTTCCAGATGCGGCCGCCGAGCACTCCACCGAAATCGTTTTGCCGCTCAGGCGGATGAGTAGGTATGCCGGGCTTGGGGTAGAGGCTGTTGAGGAACCAGTCGTTGGCGTCGAAGATATTGTTGCGGAGGTATTCGAACGCGTCGCCGTGAAACGCGTTGGTGCCGCTGCGGGTAATGATAGAGACCTGTCCGCCGGGCGTGCGGCCGAATTCCGGAGCGAACGTGGAAGTCTGCACCTTGAATTCCTGCATGGCGTCGAGCGAAACGAGATTGTTGAAACCACCCGAGGCGCTGGGTTGCACGCCCGAACCATTAGCGCCAGCCAACGCCCCCGCGCCCGCACCAACGCTGACGTTGGCGCTGACTCCGTCCACAGTGAAGTAGTTAGCGTCGGGACGCTGGCCGTTCATGCTGAACTGTCCCGGGCTGCCCGAAGTGACCGGCGTGATCACGACGCCGGGAGTCAGCGTAATGAGGGATTGAAAGCTGCGCCCATTCAGCGGCAGATTGGCGATCAATTCGCGCGAGACGACTGTGCCGACGGCGGCCGATTCGGTGTTAATTTGGGTAGCCTCCGCCTGCACCGTGACGGTCTGATCGCTGGAGCCGACGGGCAACTCGACATTGTGGCTCATGCGATCCTCCACATGCAGCTCGATGCCTTGCTGCTTGACCTGCTGGAATCCCTGAGCTCGCACCAAGAGCGTGTAGGAGCCGGGCGGCAGAGCCGAGAAGTTATACACACCGGCGGCATTGGTCACTGTTCGGAGAATATTTCCCGTGGCGATGTTGGTGACCGAGACTTCAGCGCCGACGATGACGGCGCCGCTCGGATCGTTGACTCGACCCGAAAGCGCGGCCGTGTCCGTCTGGGCGAAGGCCGCGGTACCGAGCGCCAGCCACGCGCAAGCGATGAAAAGAAGTCGCATACAACCCTCCTGGAAATACGCCGATTGGCTGTATAGTATGCCCGAAACAGGTATTCGTCAAATCAGTAATTTCACATTAGATTCATCGTTTTTAACGATGCGTGGAAACGCACCATCCGCGCGCGGGCCGGCTGCGGCGGTGCGACAGTCAGGCGCCGCTCGGGAGGGCCCGGTCATCGGTATTTCCGATAAAGGTCGAGTCTGATTCTCTATTTGACCGCTACAGCGGTACACGTTACGATGGTCCCCGAACGCACTCGGGAGACCATATGCTTTACTGTGCAAGATGCGCCGCGACATACCCTCGGTCTGAGGCCCGCTGGCGATGCGAGTGCGGCGGCTACCTGCTCCTGGCCCAGAACGACATGTTTCGCCCTGAGTCCGTAGCCGGCCGCCCGCCGACGATCTGGCGGTATCGCGAGGCTCTTGGCATCGCCGAAGAAGCGTCGGCAATCACGCTTGGCGAAGGCATGACACCCCTGGTCGATACGCGCCTGGGGCGCCAGAGGGTCGGACTGAAGGTCGATTACCTTTGCCCCACCGGCTCATATAAGGACCGGGGCAGTTCGGTCATGCTGACCCAGCTGAAGGCGTGGGGCCTGCCGCGGATCATCGAAGATTCGTCGGGGAACGCAGGCGCCTCGATCGCAGCGTATGCCGCGCTGGCCGGAATTTCGTCGGACATCTACGTGCCTGGGTTGACGTCCGCTGGGAAAGCAGCGCAGATCGAGATGTATGGAGCCAGCCTGGTGAAGGTTCCGGGGACGCGCGAGGACACGTCGCGGGCGGCTTTAGTTGCGGCCCAACATCATTTCTATGCCAGCCACAACTGGAGTCCGTGGTTCCTCATTGGTATGAAGACTGCAGCCTATGAGATTGCCGAACAGATGGGCTGGCGCGTGCCGGACTGGGTGGTCACGCCCGCCGGCGGCGGCGGCTTACTTTGCGGGTTGTACCTGGGGTTCGGCGACCTCTTGCGCGCGGGCATTACGCAATCCATTCCGCGACTCGTCGCCGTGCAGGCGAACGCGTGCGACCCGATTTACCGTGCCTGGGAGTCAGGACTGCCAGATGTTCCCGCCGTGACGAAGGGCATAACAGCAGCCGAAGGCATCTCCGTCGCGCAACCCGTACGCGGCCCGATGATCCTCCAGGCGATCCGCGAGAGTGGAGGCATGGGGGCCACTGTAACCGACGAGGAGATCTGGGAGACGCTGCCGGTGTTAGGCGGGCAAGGTCTCTACGTGGAGCCGACAGCGGCGGCCGCTCCGGCGGCGTTCCAGCGCCTCTGCCGCGAGGGCATCATCCCGACTGACGCTTACACGGTCGTGATGCTGACGGGCAGCGGGTTGAAGGCCACAGACAAAATTGTGGAGCATTTCGCCGCTCACGACACGGCTTTGGTTTAGCCCAGCCGGGGCGATTCGCAGACGACCAGCGCTCTACTTGATTGCCGGCAGCTTTTCTGCCGCAAGGCGAGCGTTTAGCGTTGGAAGATCTGTGGTAAGCGCCTGCTGCAGCCTTCCCACGATTTGGTTCAGTTTATTCTTCAGTTCCGTGAAGACTGCGTAGTCCTGATCGGTAGGGGCGTATTCGCCGGTATCGACGATTCTCTGTAACACCGCCAGTTGATTATTCAACTTGATCGGGTAATTCAATGTATCCCGAGGACTTCGGTTTTTTACCTGATACAAGTCCGACTCGATCTCGTCCAGCTTGGCTTTGAATGCCTGCGCCGCATTTGCAACGGCAGGTTTGCCGGACTTCAACGCGGTTTGCAACTGGGCATCGAGCGCGCGAATCCGCAGCACGGCCTCGTGGTCGCGGCTGAGCTCATCGCGAACCTGCATCGCCAGTTCGAACTGCTTCCGCAAGTCCGCGTCCGTGACGGTCAGGCGCGGATCGCGCTCAACGGTCAACGGCTGCGATTTGGCAAGTCCGCCCGCCGTCAGGCGTACGGTGTAATTGCCGGGCGGCGCATACGGACCTTCTCCGGGAACCGCGTATCGCAGCACGATCCCAGGGAACGTCACCGATCCCGGATAACGCAAATCCCACTCGAAGCGGTTGCTGCCCTTTCGCGCCGGGGCATCGAACCTGCGCACCAGTTGGCCTTGTGCGTCAAGAATTTCGATCGTTGTTTTGTCACCGGCGCCGGCCAGGTAATAATCGATCGTCGCCGGGCGAAGCGGCCGCACGGCGGGCTGCGGTTTGAAGAGCCATGCCGGCGAACTCGTCACTTCCGGCGAAAGCTGCCGCAGCACGTCGAGGTCGTCCAGCACATAAAAGGACCGGCCGTGTGTGGCAATCACCAGGTCGTGCTTCTCGACCGCGATGTCCGCGACCTGCGTGTCCGGCAAGTTGAGCGCCAGCGACTTCCAATTGCCGCCGTCGTCCAGCGAATAGTAGATGCCGTGCTCGGTTCCCAGGTACAGCAGCCCCTTGCGAACGGTGTCCTCGCGAATAGCCTGCGCGAAATCGTTATGCGGTATGCCGCTCACGATAGATGTCCAGGTGGCGCCGTAATCGTGTGTTTTATAAACGTACGGAGCGCGGTCGTCCAACTGATTACGCCGGGCCGCGATGTAGGCCGCCGCAGGGTCGGACGTGGAGGCTTCGATCAGGCTGACGCGCGTGAACTCCCGCATCGCGGGCGGAGTCACGCTATGCCATGTCTTTCCGCCGTCACGGGTGAGGTAGACCACGCCATCATCCGATCCCGTCCAGATGGTGTTTGCGTCGAAATGTGATGGCGCAATGGAGAAGATGGTCCCGTAAATCTCAGGCCCATTTTGATCCTTGGTGATGGGACCGCCGGAATCGCCCAGCGTTTTGGGGTCGTTTCGCGTCAGGTCGCCGCTGATCGGCTGCCACGATTGACCCTGGTTCGTTGTCTTCCACAGCCGCTGCGAAGACGTATAGAGCGCGTGCGGATCCACCGGTGAAAAGACAATGGGGAACGTCCATTGCCAGCGGTCCTTCAACGCGCTGGCCGGCATGCCCGAGAAAAAGAATGGGTATACAGTGACGGAGCGGGTCTCGCCCGTGCGACGGTCGTAGCGAGTGATCAAACCGGCCTGGTCGCCGCCATAAAACAAATCGGCGTTGCGCGGATCGGCGGCGATGTATCCAGCCTCTCCGCCGGCGACCGAATAGAACCAGTTACCCGGCGCGGCCGCCGGATTCCGCAAGTTGCGATCGTCCTGGCTGGGCACGCATGCCGTTCCGTCGTCCTGCTGCGATCCGCAGACATGGTAGGGAATGTCGATTGTGGTCACAACGTGATAGAACTGGCCTGTCGGATATTGCTCTAGCGTCCACGTTTTGCCACCGTCCACAGAGACCGAGGCTCCACCGTCGTCGCTGGCGATCATGCGGCGGGAGTCGTTGGGCGCGATCCAGAGATCGTGATGATCGGGGTGCGCGGTGTGCATCAACTGAAATGTTTTGCCACCATCGTCGGAGCGATAGAACTCCACGTTCATGGCGTAGAGGGTGTCGCGCCGGTTGGGGTCTGCGGCGATGCGCGAGAAATAGAAGGCGCGCTGGCGGATGGCGCGATCGGAAGTCATCAGGGTCCAGGTGGCGCCGGCGTCGTTCGATTGAAACAGCCCGCCGTCATCGGCTTCCACCATCGCGTAGACGCGGTTGGAATCGGCCGCTGAAATGGCAACATTGATCTTGCCGAGAATTCCCTTCGGCATGCCGGGATTGCGGCTGATTTCGGTCCAAGTGTCGCCGCCATCCGCGGATTTGAACAGGCCGCTTCCGGGTCCGCCGCTGGAAAGCGCCCAGGGCGAACGGTAGACGTCCCAAATGGAAGCAAACAGCACGCGCGCATTGTGCGGGTCCATGCTCAGATCGATTGCGCCGGAGTGATCATTGCGGAACAGGATGCGCTTCCACGTCGCGCCGCCGTCGGTTGAGCGAAAAACACCCCGTTCGGGGTTCGGCCCAAAAGGGTGGCCCAATGCCGCCACGTACACCAGATCGGGGTTTTGGGGGTCGATCCGGATGCGCGAAATTGCCTGCGTATCCGCGAGGCCGACGTGCTTCCATGTTTTGCCGGCATCGGTGGACTTGTAAACGCCGTCACCCTGCATGACGCTGCTGCGGAGCTCCGTTTCACCCATACCGATATAGACGACATCGGGATTGGACTCGGAGACCGCGACGGCTCCCACGCTGGATGAGTGGACCTGCCCGTCGGTGACGGGAAACCAGGTCGTGCCGCCGTTCACCGTCTTCCACAGTCCGCCGCCGGTCGCACCGAAATAGTATTCAAAAGGGCGTCGCGACGATCCGGCGCACGCCTGGGAGCGGCCTCCGCGATTGGGGCCGATGTTGCGCCACTTCAACGCACCGAGATCTGGAATCTCCTGGGCGCCGGACATCAGCATCGCGAGAGCCAGTCCGGCGGCAATATGTCTCAACATGGCAGCCTGCTTCCACCGCCAGTATTCACATGGCGCCTTTGCGCTGTCAAATCGAAATGCCCCGGTTGACGATATCGTTAAATCCGATTAGTCCGAGCTCGGAATATCGATTTGTGTTCGCTTTCCAGTTCTCCGTACAATGTCGGTTTGGCGAGCGACCCATGTTGATTGTGAATGCGAATCTGGTAGACGTTGCGGCTGGAGCCGTTCGCGAAAAGGCCGCGGTTCTGATCCGCGATGGACGGATTGAGGATACCGGCCGGTCGTTACCGAATACCGGGGAAAACGAAATCGACGCCGCCGGCGCATATGTCTGTCCGGGACTTATCGACGGCCACGTTCACCTGTTTCTCAACGCAGGGTCGTCGCCGGGAACTGCATTCCTCTCCTCCGATGACGAGGCTTTGATGCGAACGGCGGAAACTAACGCAGCACTGGCGCTCCGCTCTGGAATCACCACCGTGAGGGACTGCGGCGGACCAGCGCAACTCGTATTCCGCTTCGCCGAGATGGTGCGGCGCGGAGAATTGCCCGGGCCCCGCATCCTTGCGGCAGGTTCTCCGTTGACTAGGCCGAAAGGCCACTGCCACTTCTTCGGAGTCGAGGTGGCCAGCCCCGAAGATGCGAGGCGCGCGGTGGACCGCCAGGTCGCCATGGGAGCGGCGCTGATCAAGTTGATGGCTTCCGGCGGGGGCTTGACGCCCGGCACGGACCCAGCGGAAGCCGACCTGGCGCCGGCCGTCATGCGGGAGGCCGTCGCGGCCGCCCACTCCAGTGGCGTGCATGTCTGTGCCCACTGCCACGCGGCGGAGAGCATCTCGCGCGCGCTTGACGCCGGTGTAGATACGATCGAGCACGCGAGTTTTGTCCGGCCAAAGGGACCGCCAGAGTTTCAACCGGAGCTCGCAAGGCGAATGAAGGATCAGGGCGTTGCCGTCGGGCCGACAGCTATCTCTGGGGTGCGAATCGCGCAGGCAATTCGCAACGGCGGGCTGCAAAACGGCCGCGACCGCGACGCCGTGCTACGGCTGGAATCGCGCCGCCGGCACACGGCGTACTTTTTAGAAGCCGGCGTCAATATTCTCGCGGGGTCCGATTGCGGGGTCGCCAACACGCCCTTCAATTCGCTGGTCGACGAACTCGACGAATATGTCAATGCCGGAATGAGTCCGGTAGCGGCTCTCCGTAGCGCGACCAGCGATAGCGCACGATATCTCAATCAGCCTTGGCTGGGAAGCATCGAGGCCGGATTCGCTGCCGACCTGTTGTTCCTTTCCGGGAATCCGCTAAAAAGTCTGGAGCCCCTCCGGGCGCCGCTCGTGGTTATAAAAGAAGGAGTTGTGACGTGCGACTTTCGACCTGCATCGTTGGGTTTATCGCAACCATTGCGTTGAGTGCGGCAGCGGCCGGGACCAGCAGGCGCGGTGTTACGCCGGACGACTTTTACGCTCTCGCCAGCGCCGCCGATCCACATCTTTCGCCCGACGGCAAACTGGTGGCGTTCACTGTCGCGAGCATCGATCGCAAATTGAACAGGAAGGTCACGCAAATCTGGATGGCGCCGGCGGACGCGTCGCGGCCGCCCTGGCCATTCACCGATGAAGAGAACGCCAGTTCACCCCGGTGGAGGCCGGATGGGAAATCGCTCGCCTTCGTTTCGGCGCGTCACGATGCGCGCACCGGAGCCATGCAGCGGCCGCAAGTGTGGTTGCTATCGATGAGCGGCGGAGAAGCGCGGCGCCTCACCGATATTAAAAATGGCGTTACGGCATTTCAATGGTCGCCTGACGGCAAGCGGCTCGCCTGTGTCGCGAAGACAGGCGGCAGCGAAGGCGGCAAAGAAGCGATCGAGTTTCGCGACTATACGAATCCGGAGTACAAGTTCGACGGGAAGGGCTATTTTGACGATCGTCGCGACCACATCTTCGTCGTTGACGCGGCGACCGGCAGCGCTCGCCAATTGACGTCCGGCGAGCAGCGCAACGATTCGAACCCGCAGTGGTCGCCGGACGGAAAACGCATCGCCTATCTTTCCGAGCGAACGGACAAGCCGCTGCTGCGGAACGGCGAACTCGACGTGATCTCGGCCGAAGGTGAAGCGTCCGTCCGGCTCTCCGCGCCGGAGAGTAGCTTGAGCGGCCTGCGCTGGTCTCCCGACGGGCGCAGCCTCGCCTACATCGGCGCCGCCGACGAAGTCGCGATTCCGAAAATCTGGATTTCACCCGTAAACGGTGGCAAGTGCAGGGTTGCCAGCGAGGCGGTGACGTACCCGAATGAGGTCGAATGGAACAGAGACGGCTCGGCGCTGTTCTTCAGCGGCGCATTCCGCGGCGCGCACCCGATCTTCCGGCTGAACCTGGCCAACGGGATCGCCACGCCGCTGGTTCAGGACATCGCCGCTACATCGCTGGAAGTGGACGCGGAGAACGGCAAGATGGTGTATTCCGCCGCGGATTACCGTCATCCCGCGGATGTCTTTGTGGCAGATTTGGAGGGTAGAAATTCGCGGCAAGCGACGCATCTTAATGATAAGTTGCTGGCGGAGGTGGACGTCCAGCCGGTTGAACGCTTCGAATTCAGAGCCGCGGACGGCCTCGACATCGAGGGATTCTTCGTCAAGCCAGTGGGATGGCAGCCGCGCAAAACATATCCCATGATTTTGATGCTGCACGGCGGCCCAAATGGGATGTGGGGCGTGAACTGGAATCTCGAATCACAGGCCTATGCGGGTCGCGGATGGGCCGTGCTGATGATCAATATGCGCGGGTCTTCCGGCTATGGCGAGGCATTTCAGCGCGCAGTCGATAAGGAGTGGGGCGGCAAAGCATACGGGGACCTCATGACCGGCGTCGATGCCGCCATCAAGAAATACCCATGGGTAGACGGGAGCCGGCTGGGTGTTACAGGGCAGAGTTTCGGCGGCTTCATGACGGATTGGATCGTCGGCCAGACAACCCGATTTAAAGGTGCCGTGACTCTCAGCGGAATCAGCGACTTCATCAGTGTCGAAGGAACGCGTGATGCTTTTTACGGGCACTCGCGCGATTTCGGAGGCGACCTATGGGAGAACTTCGACCTTTACTGGAAATATTCGCCGATCCGCAATGCTCCCAAAGTGAAGACGCCGACTCTGGTGCTGCACGGCGATAACGATCAGCGCGTGCCGCTGGGCCAGGGCGAGGAGTTCTTCCGCGCGCTGTACCATTTCGGAGTGCCGGCCGAATTGGTGATCTTTCCGCGCGAGCCTCACAGTCTCCGAGTGGAGCCGAAGCACGCGGTCGCGGTTCTGGAGTGGCAGATCTACTGGTTCGAGCGTTACGTCGCTGGAAACGTGGAAGCCAGGAAGCCGCAGCCGGAATAGCTCTTCTTTTACCGATAAGATGCCAGGAGAACTATCGGTAAAATAGAGTCATGGTGATCAACTTCCGGCAGTTGGAAGTCTTCCGTGCAGTCGCAGAGACGCACAGTTTCACGCGCGCGAGCCACACGCTCTTTATCTCTCAATCGACGGTCAGCCAGCACATCCGCGAACTGGAGGATGCGCTGAAAGTGCAACTCTTCAGCCGGAATCGCAGAAACGTGGCGCTCACACAAGCCGGGGAGAGCCTCCTGGAGTACGGGCGGAATATTTTCCAGATGCTGGATGACGCGGAGACGGCGGTCCGCACGGTGCGCGATCCTTTCAGTGGAAAGCTGTCCTTCGGGTGCGCCTCCACTACGCTGCTATATCATTTGCCGGCGATTCTTGAAGGCTACGCTGCGAAGTATCCCAATGTGGAACTTAACATCACCGCTGGTACGATTCAGGATGTCGCCAGCGCGATGTTATCAGGGGCGCTGGACCTGGGACTGGTGGTGCTGCCACTGAGTTCTCCGGCTCTGGATAAGACGTTGCTTTTCGAAGAAGCGTTCGCGCTGGTTGTCTCTTCGGGGCACCGTTTAGCGCATGAGCCGCGGCTGAAAATTCAGGATGTGGCGGGGGAGCGGTTCATTCTGCACCGGCAGGGACAGAACACGCGGAAACTCGTTGACCGGTACTTATTCCGCCAACACATCACACCGCGCGTGGCCATCGAACTAGCCGAAACGGAGGCAATCAAGGCCATGGTGGTCCGAGGTCTGGGCGTTTCGATACTGCCGCAAAGCGCATTCCAGAGTGAGGGAGCCATGCACGGACTGCGGATTTTTCCGATCGCGCGCAAAGAACTGAGCCGCTCGCTAGCCGTAGTTTCACCGCGCGGAAAGCAATTACGGCCGGCGACGGCGGCGATGATCGGAATGCTGCAAGAGCATTTCCGCTCCCGTAACCGCTCCACGAAAACGGCAGCCCAAGGCGTTGCGACTCATCGGTAATACCGATAATTTCCCTCGTCAAACACAGATTTGTCTAAAAGCAAAAGGCAACGCATAATAGAGACGCTGAAGGATCGATTCACCGGATACGGCGCACCAGGGGCGGAAGATGGAAGGGTACCGGCAAAGTGGCCGCCGCGATTCATCGCGCAACCGCCAGTCTCGATTTAACCAGCGGGTATTGGCCGCGGGAGACGTTTATAATTGGGACTATTCGATGCACATCGAGGTTCGCGAGCCGAAGACGGCGGAAGAGTTCGATCTCTACTACGATCTTCGCTGGCATATCCTGCGGGAGCCCTGGCGCCGCGGGCGCGAGAGTGCGCGCGATGGACTCGAAGAGGGCGCGTTCCACCTGATGGCGCTGCGGGACGGCACGGTTGTGGGCGTGGGGCGGCTCCATTTCAATTCTACGGACGAGGCGCAAGTGCGATACATGGCCGTGGAAGCCGGGCAGCAGCGCCAGGGCGTAGGCAGCCGAATACTGGAGAAGCTGGAACAGCATGCCCGCGAATACGGAGCCAAGCGTGTGGTGCTGAACGCGCGCGAGGGTGCAATCGCGTTTTACCTCCGGCACGGGTACAAGTTGGAGGGCGCCATCGAAACTGCGTTCGAATGCGTGCCTCATTGGCGAATGACCAAAGCTGTCTGAACGCATATGTTGAGGGGGGAAACTATGCTGTTGTTGTCTAGATCTCAAATTTCGAAGCTCATGGATTTTGGCGATTACGTGAGCGTGGTGGAAGAAGCTTTCCGGCTGCACGCAGAAGGTTGCGCGCTGGAACCCGCTCTCGCCCATGTGGACGCGGAGGGTGGCGAGTTCCACATCAAGGCCGGCGGTCTCAAGGGCGATCCGCCCTATTTCGCGCTCAAGGTGAACGGCGGATTTTTTCAAAACCGCGTGCGATTGGGATTGCCAAACATTCAGGGACTCATCGTGCTGAGCCGCGCCGACAACGGCGTTCCGTTGGCGGCGATGGATTCGATCGAAGTTACCATTCAGCGGACAGGCGCGGCCACCGCGGTCGCGGCGAAATATCTGGCTCGCCCGGATTCACGGGTGTGCACGATCTGTGGATGCGGTACGCAGGGGCGCGTCCAATTACGGGCGTTGCGCCACGCGCTGCGGATCGAGCGCGCGCTGGCCTGGTCCCGGCAAGAGGAGCGGGCGCGCGCCTTCGCCGGCGAGATGTCGAAGGAACTCGGAATCCCCGTAGAGCCCACGACCGATCTGCGCGCCGCGGCGCAGCAGAGCGATGTGGTGGTGACTTGCACGCCGGCGCGGGGCGCGTTTTTCATGAAAGAATACGCGCGGCCGGGGATGTTTATTGCGGCCGTCGGCTCGGACAGCCCGGACAAGCAGGAGATCGATCCGGGACTGCTGGCGAGTTCAAAAATCGTAGCGGATCTGCGGGGGCAGGTCACGAAGGTGGGCGATACACACCACGCGATCGAAAAAGGGTTGATGAGCGGCGAAGCGATCCACGCCGAGCTGGGCGAAATCATCACGGGCACCCGGCCCGGGCGCCGGAGCAACGACGAAACGTTCGTGTTCGATTCGACGGGTACGGCGCTGCAGGATGTGGCGGCGGCAGGCGCGGTTTACGCGCGGGCGAAGGCGGCGAAGGTCGGGCTGGAATGGAATCCGGTTTAGGAGTTTGAGAGATGCTACGGGGGCGACTCGCAGCCGGCGCGGCGCTGATGGCGGTTGCGGCTATGGCACAGCAGGATATAGCCACGCGGCCGGCAGTGCGGCAGGCGCTGGATTACATCACCCGGAATGAAGGGGCGCAGGTGGATCTGCAGGTGAAGATCTCCGAAGTGCCAGCGCCCGGATTTCACGAGGAGCAGCGAGCGGCATTCATAGCAGCCGACTTCCGCCGATTGCATTTGGAGAATGTGGAGATCGACACTGCGGGCAACGTCCTGGGAATTTACCGGGGAGATTCGCCGCGGCTGCTGGTCGTCGCCGCCCATCTCGATACAGTGTTTCCCGCGGGTACGGACGTGAATGTGAAACGGGCCGGGTCCAGGTTGAACGGGCCCGGCTTGGTGGACGATAGCCGCGGGCTGGCGGTAATTCTCTCGCTGGCCGACGCGCTGGACCGGTTTCATATCCGCACACGGCACACCGTTCTGTTCGTCGCGGATGTGGGTGAAGAGGGTCTGGGCAGCTTGCGCGGCGTCAAGTACCTGGTAAACGAAGGCAAATATCGCGGGCAGATGGATGCGTTCATTTCGATTGATGGGGACGGGCAGAATACGATTTTCGATCGCGAGATCGGCAGCCGCCGTTATCGGGTGACGATCAGCGGGCCGGGCGGGCACAGCTATCTTAATTTCGGCCGCGTGAATCCAGCGCATGCGTTGGGGCGCGTCATCGCACTGCTGGCGAACATGGAGGTGCCTTCCTCGCCTAAAACGGTTTACAACGTGGGGCGGATCGGCGGCGGGACCAGCGTGAATTCAATTCCATTCGACGCCTGGATGGAATTCGACATGCGCAGCGAGAATGAGGATGAACTGAGCCGGCTCGAACAGCGCTTTTTGAAGCTGGTGCGCCAGGGCGTGGATGAGGAAAACCGCTTCCGCGCTGCGTCCGGAACGGAGCTGAAGCTGGACGCTAAACAGTTGGCCGTCCGTCACGCGATCCCTGACGGAAAGAACTCGGAACTCGTGAGCGCAGCCGTATGGGCGTCGCAGAAGCTGGGGATGGGGGCGCCGCAACGTAAGGGCGGGAGCACCGATTCCAATGCGGCGGCCATTGCAGGTATCCCTGCAATGACGATGGACGGCGGCGGCGGAGCGGGCAGTCTGCACTCGCCGGAGGAATGGTTCGAGCCGGCCGGATCCAGCAAGGGAATCGCCAAGCTGCTGCTGACTGTCTTGCGCTGGGACGAGACCCGATAGCGTTAGCTGCGGATTGAGGCACTGCCGCTGCGTGCATCTTGAGGAATGCGGATCGCATCGCGAGGCGGGGGACTCCAGGGGCAACAATCGCGGGAGCTGAACGGCTAGCCGCTTGCCGCACGTCGAAAGTCACCATGACGAGTTAATCAGGTCGCACACTAGACCGCCGCGCTTCGGAACATGGTAAAAAGCACCTGTTTGGCACAATCGTTGTCACGCCATCCGGAGGTGCACACGCGATCTCAATGACGAAGCGTCCTCCCCACTGAAGCGCGGGTACGATCCTTAAATCCGCTTCGGCGCAATGCCGGTATGACTGCACACTTAAGCTCTCCTTTCGGAAACAGCGCACGGCTTCATCGGAATTCTCATCAGCGGACGACCTCCTCAGCCGCCTTGCGCTCCGGACGTTTGGCGGCAATGGGCCGCTTCCACCACATAACGATACCCGTGAAAGCTTGCACGAGGACGGCAAGGCTGGCGAGGCAAGCAAGGATCTTCGTCGGCAAGCCGCCGATATCGCCGGTGTGCAACGCACGGTTGAAATTCACGAGTCGCGTGCCGGCGGGCGCAGTGTGGGAACTCTCGAAGGAGAGGACCGCGCCGCTAAACTGATCGATGAAGACGTGGCTGCGGCCGCCGGGTGTGCGATCTTCGGGGAAGTGCAGCGCTACCCGGTACGAACCGGTCGGACCCTTCGGCGGCATAAGGCTGACGAGGCGCGTACCAGGGATGGTCCCGAGGGCGGTGGAGATCGCCTGGTCGGGGGATATGGGACGGGCGTTTGGAATGGGCGTGGACTCCGTCTCTTCGTCGGCAGACTCGGAGTGCGTGATCTTGTACATCGCCGGGACTGTGTAATCGCTGAAAGCGACCATCACTCCGGTAAGCGAGAGAATGAGCAGGAAGACGGACGAATAAAAGCCCGCGGCATGGTGTAGATCGAAGTTGAAGCGGCGCCAAGATTTTCCCCCGGCGACTGTCACTCGCTTCAAGGGCCACCAGAGATAGATTCCGCTGAGCGTCAGAAACACGAGCACCAGTCCGGCGACACCGAGGATGCGGGAGCCGGTGTCGCCGAGGAGCAGCCGGATGTGGAGCTGGTGCACCGTCTGGGTAAAATACTTATTGGTCGTGCGCACTCCCATTATGCGGCCGGAGTAGGGGTCGATGAAGACCGAGCCAACGCCCGGCACCACTGCCATAGTGGAGAGCTCGGGATCTTTTCCGAACATGAGCATGGTGGCGCGCTTTCCGGGAAAGCCCTGCCGGACCCGGCTGAGAAGGACGGACGCAGGCAGTGCGTTGCCTTGCGGGTGAACGTAGAAGAGTCCGGAGTTGAGAACATGATCGATGGGCTCTTCGAAGGCCAGAATGGCTCCGGTCCCGCCGAGCAGGATGAGTAGGGCTCCGGCAATCATGGCGGTCCAGAGATGGAGGTTAAAGACTGTACGGCGGATCATTGAGTCATCCTTAGTGAGTTATTTCCGGCGAGAACTCCGGCGAAGGTGTGGGTATCCACATTGCCGCCGGAGAGAATCACCGCGGCGCGCCGGTGTCGCACGGTTTCACGTTCTTGGAGCAGCGCGGCAAGAGCGGCGGCCCCGGCGCCTTCGGCGGCATTGTGGGTGTCGGAGAAAAGAATTTGCATGGCGCAACGAATTTCGGTGTCATCGACAGTGACGATGCGGGCGGCAAACCGGTTGATCAGGTCGACTGCTTTGGGGTGCGGCGTGCGGCAGGCCATACCGTCGGCTATTGTGTCCGCGGCGGCGGTAGCGACGGGCCGGCGGCCCGTGAACGAGAGGGCATATGCGGGAGCGCCGGCGGCGCAAACGCCCACAATTTCAGCCTTCAAACTGAGTGCGTTGCGCGCTGCGATGGTCCCGCAGATCCCGGAGCCGAGGCCGATGGGGACGTAGACCGTATCGAAAACGGGACCGGAACGGAACAGCTCCAGGGCGTAAGTGCCGACGCCGCAGATGAGCGATCGATCGAATGAGGGGAACAGGTGCAGCGATTCAGCGGCCGCGAGGCGCACAGCTTCTTCGAGGGCATCCTGAAAATCGCGCCCGTGTTCGATGAGTTCAGCGCCGAGCGCCCGCATGGCCGCATTTTTTTCGCGGCTGTTGCCGTGGGGGACGACGATTACGGCGCGGATACCGGCTTGCGCGGCCGCGAATGCGACGCTCTGGCCATGGTTGCCGCGAGTAGCGGCGACCACTCCGCGAACGTTCGCCTGGGTGCGGCAAAGGCGGTGCATGTAAGCCAAACCTCCGCGGATCTTGAACGCTCCCACGGGCGTATGGTTTTCGTGCTTGACCCAAACTTCGACACCGGAGCGCTCGCAGAGCAGGGGCCAGCGGATCAGCGGCGTGGCAGGGAGCGTCTCGTGGAGCAATGCCGCGGCGGACTCGAGCTCGCTGAGGGTAGGCAGAGTCACTTGACGGCTCCCTGCTGCCGCATCCGTCGCGCGACCGCTTCCACATCGGTCATGAGGCGAAGTGTATTTTCGCCGTAAATTTTGCGTATTTCCGAGGCGGTATAGCCTTCTTCCAGAAGCGCACGCGTGAGATTCGGCCACTTGTCGACGCCATCGAGTCCGATGGGTGCGCAATCGATACCGTCGAAATCGCTGCCAAGCCCCACGGCATCGACTCCGGCAATAGCGACAACGTGATCGATGTGTTTGACGACATCGGCGATGGTGGCCCGTGGTTGGGGAGCTCCTCCAGACACCTCGGCGCGAGCTTCTCGAAGGGCGCGCTGGATGCCGTCGGGATCGGCGGCGTATTTAACGGCAAGCCTGCTGCGGACGGCGGTGAGGCGGGCGTCGATGGCTTGGTTCGCCTTGGCCACATCCGGATTGAGGAAATCACAGAAGAGGTTGATCTGAACCACGCCGCCCTTTTTGGCGAGGGCGACGATCATCTCGTCGGTCATGTTGCGCGGCGCGGGAGCAATCGCGCGGCAGGAGGAGTGCGAAGCGAAAATCGGAGCCTCGCTCGTCGCCAGCGCATCCCAAAATGTTTTATCGGAGACGTGCGAGATATCCACGATCATGCCGAGCCGGTTCATTTCACGGACCACTTGCTTGCCGAAAGCGGTAAGGCCGTTGTTGGGCTTATTGGCATCGCCGGAGGAATCCGCCCAGTGATTGCTGTTGGTATGAGTAAGGGTCATGTAGCGGACCCCGAGATCGTAATAGTCACGCAGGAGCCGTAGCGAATCCTCTATCGCGTGGCCTCCTTCTATTCCCATCAGGGCAGCTATTTTGTGCTCGGCGTGCGCGCGGCGGATATCGCCGGCGGTGGTAGCAAGGACAAAGTCGTTGGGATAACGGTCAACGATGTCGTGCCGGACCGTATCGATCATTTCCAGAGTGCGATGCGCGGCGCGGTTGCCCTCGACGTAATCCGCCGAAACGTAGACCGCGAAAAACTGGGCAGCCACTCCTCCAGCTTTGAGGCGGGGCAGATCGGTTTGATGCTGCGGGCTGGACTTGCCGATGTCCAGGCCGGCGACTGTCGAACTGGTGATGTCGTTGTGGGTATCGATGAGGATCACTGAATCTTGAACTCTGCGGACTTCCTCATCCGTGACTGTGCGCTTCTGACGTCCGGGTGGCTGCGCCTGTGCGGAGAACGCCACAAGAACGAAGAGCAAAGCGGTGCGCATGACAGGCTCAGAGCTTCCTATGAAAGAAATCGAGTTGCGCATTGTAGACCTTTAACCAGGTAGCGTGTCGAAGGAATTCGTGAACTTCGTCGGGGATGATGAGTTGTTCCAAATAGACGTTCTGGCGGCGAAGGGCGGCAATCAGATCGACGGTTTGGGAGAAGTCGACATTGCGATCGTCGTCCCCGTGTATGAACAGCACGGGCGAGCGCCAGGAGCGCAGGCTCGAGATGGGAGACGAATTGTACGCCGTGAGAATGGCTTCCTCGCGCGCCGCCCGTGCGGCTGGAGTAGGCGGCGTGGGCACAACGATGTGTTCCCAGGGGCGGCCGCCGGCGGCGATCCGCACGCTCCAGTCGTGAACACCGTGATAGTCCACGCCGGCCGCGAAGAGGTCTGAGGAGCGAGACAACGCCATCGCCGTAAGATAGCCGCCGTATGAGCCTCCCCACACACCGATGCGGGCGGGGTCGACATCGGAACGGGTGCGGAGATACAGGCCGGCGCCTTCGACATCGGCGAATTCACTCGCGCCGCCGGAGCCCTGGCTGGGGTACTCGCGGAATGCGGCGCCATAGCCTATGCCGCTGCGGTAATTGATCACGAATACGACGTAACCCTGGGCGGCCAGGTACTGGTTCATCGCGTAAGCGTGATTGTAGTAATCCATGGAGTGCCAGCCTAACAGCATCTGGCGGCGTGGCCCTCCGTGGAGGAAGAGCAGGGCCGGATGCTTCTGGCCGGGTTGCGAGTTGGGCGGCAGGAAGAGCTGCGCATGAATGCGCAAGCCATCGCTCGCGGAGTAGATGATGGGCTGCGGAACTATTAGGGAGGAGGCGGGAAAATCGGCGGGGATGGATTCGGGCGCAAGATCCGTGACCGTTTGACCGGTTTGGATTGCCGCGCGTGCGGGTCGCCGGCCGTCGGCATGGAAGTAAGCGACGGCGCGACCGGCGAATACGGGTGACCACTCGAGCGATTCACCGCTCGTGACCGGTTGAGGGGACCCGCTATTTAACGGGACGCGCCAGATGTGGCGGCGATCGATGTCTCCCTGGTTGGAGGAGACGATCGCTTCACTGGAGTCGTCGTTGAGCGAGAGTTGGTCGATTTCGAATTCGCCGGGGGTGAGGAGGCGGGCTGGTCCGCCGTCGACCGAGACTGCATAAAGGTGCAGCCACCCGTCTTTTTCCCAGGGGAACAGGATGCGGCCGGACGCCGTCCACGCCAGTTGCCGATCCGCAACCACTGGATGGAAGACGCTGCCCATGCCGGAATCGGCGCGCCAAAGCTGCCGGCCGGCGCCGGTGGCGGCATTGGCGATGCGGATAGCCCAGGGCTGGGGACTCGTGAGCCCGCGGCCCGAAACGCCGCCGGCGAAATTGCGAGTGAAGGCGAGCTGCGTGGAATCAGGCGACCAGACGGGATTGTCGTCGCGATCTACCGAGGGGTCGAGATAAGCGATCATCCTGGAAGAGAAGGTGTAGACCGCGATGAAGCTGTGGTCGTTTCGTGTACTGACGAATGCAAGGCGGGCGCCATCCGGTGACCATCGGGCCGAGGCGGCCTTCACGCCGGACCGTAGATGAACGAGTTGCTCGGGCTCGCGATTGCCGTCGATGGATGCGATGAAGAGTTGCCCGGCGCGAATGAAGGCTATACGGTCGCCCGCGGGTGATATAGCCGGGGAATGGCCGGCGGCGATCTTGCGGGGCGGTTGACCCGGGTGCAGCAGCCAAATGTCCTGCTCGACGCCGGCGGTAATCGTCGCCGGGTTCGGGTCCGGAAGCCCTGGGAATTGCAGATCGCCCCCGCGGGTGTAGACCAGAGCCGACGAATCGGGGAGCCACTCGATCTCGCCGATCTCCTGACCGTCGTCCTGCGCGTAAGCTGTGGCGCGAGTGCCTTTGTAACCCGGGGCGGAAGCGATCCAGATGTTGCGCACGCCGCGTTCGCTAAGCACCCAGGCCAGCTTGGCGCCGCCACGGGATGCAACCAGGTCGGTGGGAATCGGCGCGGAGAGCACCTGGTCCAGCGTGAACGAAGAGGCGCAGCAAACAGAAGCGACAAGGAAGATGGCAGCGATTCGCATGGTTTCAGACCCCGGCTCGGAGAACTCGTTCGACGGCGGCGCCAATCGCCAGCAGCGCGCGGTCCTGGCCGTGCCGTCCGATGAGCATCAAGCCCACGGGAGCGTCCCCTGGACGGTGGCATGGAATGGTAAGGGCGCAGCGGTCAAGAAAATTGACGACGCTGGGATTGCGGAGCAGCAGCCCATTGACGCGGCGAAATTCGTCGACATCTTCCTCCAAAGTGCGGATCGGCGGCGCGACGATCGGGACCGTCGGGCAGAGGATTACGTCGGTGAGAGCGTGTTCTGCATCGAATCGTTTGATGATGTCGCGGCGACTGGTGTGCATGCACGCAAGATCTTCGGCAGAGATGGATGCGCCGCGCAGGATTCGTTCGGTGACTCGCGGATCGGAGGCGGCCAGATCGGTGGAATGATCGCGATGCCAGGCGTAAGCTTCGGCGGCGGCAAATCCGCCGCCGGCGTTGACCGCGGCTATGTCGGCGATCTCCGGGAGTGCGACATCGGCAAGCGGCAGTCCGGCGGCGGCGAGGGCCGCCAAGGCATGCTGGAAGGCGTCGGCTACAGGGGCATCGAGATTGTCGAGGAAGTAATTGCTGGGGACGCGGGCACAGAGGGTGCGGAGGTCGGCGGCGGGAAGGTCGGCAGATTCTTCGGCGGCCAGAACGGCGTCGAAGGCAGCGCAGAGGCTGACGGTGGGAGCGAGCACCCCGATGGAATCCAGCGTGGGGGAGAGTGGGAAAACGCCGTCGAGCGGCACGCGATTCTGAGTGGGCTTGAAGCCGGCAATACCGCACAGTGCGGCAGGGATGCGGACGCTACCGCCGGTATCGGAGCCGATGGCGGCGACGCACATTCCATCGGTGACGGATACCGCCGCGCCAGAGGACGAACCACCAGGAATTCGACGCGCGGCGCGATCGAACGGGTTGGCTGGGGCGCCGTAGTGGGGATTGATGCCGACGCCCGTAAAGGCGAATTCGGTCATGTTGGTCCGGCCGACGAGTACGGCGCCGGCGTGCTTCAGACGGCTGACAACAGCGGAATCACGCGGCGCCGCCGGGGTGTTGCGGAGGGCGGGGGAGGCCGCGGTAGTGACTTGGCCTTCCACATCGAGCAGATCTTTGATGGAGATCGGAAGACCCGCGATCGGGGAGAGCCGGCTCGTCTGCCGATCGACAGCGTCGGCGGACCTTCGCGCGCCTTCCGCATCCAGCGAAAGAAAAACGCGGCTTCCTTCGCCGGCGGGAGCGGCGGCGCGCTCGAGAGCGGCATCGACAATTGTTCGGCTGGTGGTTTGTGCGGTCATGGGAGATAGTAGTGAATCTCGAACAGGACGCAGCCTTTTTCGGACTTGAAAGGGCCGTGGTACACGCCGGGCGGGCGACAGGCGTAAGTTGGACCGTGGAACTGTTCGCCTCCGTTGCCGTCTTCGTCGTTGCCGACGATGAGATCGCCTTCCACGAGGAAGACCTCTTCCCAGTGATCGTGGATGAATGGCTTTTCGGAGTACACGCCAGCCGCGATACGAAGGAGGCGCGAGCGGCTGCCCGTTTTGTTCTCCTCATCGAGATCGCTGGCGAGTACTTTCTGGGTGAAGCCGGACTTGTACCCTGGCGGGGTCTCCCAGCCGGAGTTCATGTCGACGGGGAAGAATTCGAGATGCGGTTTGGGCGCCATGGTTTCTCCTGAGTTTTAGGTTTCGACCGGCAAGGCCTCAACGGTGTAGCGATGTTGCAGCTTCCGTCGCAGCACGGGGTCCTCGAGTTCCATCGAAAACTCGCCACTCCAGCGTACGCCTCCGATGGCGGCCAGCGTTCCACAGAACATCGCATCGGCAGTCTCACCGTAGGATTCGAGCAGCGCGCCGGGGTGAAGAATTTGACTGACGGAGCCTTCCTGATAGAGGACCGGGCGAGAAGCTTCGACCACCACCGAGCGAACACTCAGGCTCTCCCAGTGAGGTTCGACGTCGGCGAAGTCCCAGACGTCGGGTGAGATGACCTTCGGGCAGAGTTGTTTTGAAAGAGCGACGCCGGCGGCTTCGGCCTTCCGATCCGTATGGTCACTGCCGAGCCCGAGCAGAAGACGCGCGCGGTGACGGATCAGAACGAATTCGACTTCGCCGGAAGAGTCGCTGCCGAGCACCTGAATTTCGGCAGCGGTGGTGAGGAGCGAAGCGGAAACGCGGTAGAAGATCGGTGTCCGGGAGGGCGGCGCAACACCAAGAGCGGTGAGTTCGTGTATGTGAGCCTCTACCGCCGTACGATCGCGTCCCGTCCAGCCGGCGATCACCAGGTCACGGATCGCTAGTTCGATCGGCTCCAGCCCCGATGCGGTGTGCAGCGAGACGGCAATGCGCGTCATGCGGGTCGCTCGCTTTCGGAAAGATAGCTGAGGCGGGAGAGGGCGCGGTTGGCGCAGGAATTCATGGAATCCACAATGGCGCGGAGGCGCCGGAACGAAGCCGCGTCGAGGAATTCAAAAAGCTGGTCGTTGACGGCGACCTGTGTAGGCGCGAGCGTTGCAAGAAGATGACGGGCTTTGGGTGTGGTGTTCAGGCAGACACGGCGCCGATCGGCGGGATCGGGTTGTTTCGTCAGGAGACTCTGCTTGAGAAGTTTGCCGGTTTCAATGGTGATGAAAGCGCCGCTGAGCTGAAGATGCGTGGCCAACTGGTTTACGCTGACACCGCCGGCCGTCTCGAGGTGTGCGACGGAGATCAGGGTAGTGTATTGGATCGGCGTGAGTCCGATGCACCGCGCCAGCCCGGCGCGGATGCTTTCGAGCCGCGACGAAAACGCGAGCAGGCCGTGAACTAACGCTCGAAGTTCCGTATCGGAGCCCCCGGGAATAAGTTCAGGGCGCGACGCCGTGAGGGGCGCGGGAGGACGCTCTGCCTTACGGCGCTTGACAGAACGCGGGAAGATTTGGGTGCTCATGACTGTTTCACTTCCGCGAGTGGTGAGCTGGCCGCGGCGGTCGGATACGACGCGAGCAATCGCTCGACGGTGGCTGTGGCGGCGGGCCAATCGTAAGTGCGGAGGGAGTGACCTTTGGTGACGAAGGAGGCGCCCGCATAGAACATTTCATATTGCGTGTGGCGCGAGCCGAATTCCGAGCCGACCGCATCCCAGGCGAGTTTGAAAAGTTTGACACGCTCTTCGGGCGAGCGGGCGGCTGAGCCCTGGGCGCTGAGAACGCCGCGCGCAATCTCGGGGTCGGAGAAGTCGTCAATCGAAGAGGGCAGCATGATCATATTGCCGCCGGCAAGCTCTCGGAGACTGTGAATGACTTTGGGGTAAAGCTGCTGCGTGAGTACCTGCGCGGCGTAGAGGAGGTGACGGTCCGGAACGAAGTAGGGGCCGCGACGGGCACCGTTGGTTTCCATGGCGACGACGAAGGCTTCCACCATGGCGGCTTCGGCGGCGAGCTGGCCGAGTGTTTCGCGCACTTGCGGAAAGGCCTCGATGCCGCTTGCGGCGCAGATCTCCTTGGCGAGCCCTACCAGGAATCGCATCTTGACCATCAGGCGGATCTGGCATTGATAGTTCTGAAAAACGTGCGCGGGTGTGGCATGGAACTGCCGCTGGCACATGCCGACATCGCGCGCGAGGAAAACGCGACTCCACGGCACTTCGACATCGTCGAAAAACAGGACCGCGTCGTTTTCGTCGTAGCGGCTGGCGAGTGGATTATCGAATATGCTAGGGGCGCTCTCTTCGTAAGATTTGCGGGAGAAAACCTGAAGGCCTGGTGTATTCATCGGAATGGCGAAAGAGAAAGCGTAGTCGGCGTCCTGCGGAGCGAGCGGCTGTATGCAGCTGACGAATACTTCATTCGCCATGATGGCGCTGGTTGCCAGCATCTTGGAACCCGAGACGATGACGCCCCCGGAAGTTTCGCGGCAGATGCGGGCGGCATGGAAGCCGCCTGGCTGTCCGGCGGCTGAAGCCGAGCGCTCGGCCTGTGGATTGATGATGGCGTAAGTCAGGTAGAGATCGCGATCGCGCGCATACTCGAAGTAGTCGCGGAGAGCGGCCGCGCGATCCCGATCGAAGGCTTCGAATTGATCGATGCCCATGTACATGCCGGCCAGGCAGGAAGCGACATGGTCGGGGGATCGGCCCATGAAACCGTAATGCGTTTCCGCCCAGGCGGTCAGTGCGCGCCTGCGCTCTACCAACTCGGCATGAGTTTCGGGAAGCTGCCAACAGCGACTAACAAGATCACCCGAAGTGGGCGATGAGAACATCATCTGGTCGCGATTTTCCGGGCGGCTCTGGAATTCGTACAAGTAGGCGGCATTTGCTACGGCGTTGCGAAACGCCGGGTGAGTAGTGACGTCGGCGACTCTTTCGCCATGGATATAGACCTCCCGTCCATCCTGCAGGGATGCGAGATGCGCGGCTGCCGTCTTCATCGGTCACGCTCCGCATTGGCGAGCGCGTGGTAGCAACCGCGGAAGAACACAAGCGGGTAGCGGGTGGCATCGGCCTCGATGTGGGAGACCCGCAGGACGAAGATAACGTGGTCGCCGCCATCATATTGCGCGTATGGGCGGCATTCAACAACCGCGAGAGCCGGCACGAGGACGGGCGCGCCGGTTAAACCCGCGCGATATTCAAGGCCGGTCCATTTATCGGTGAGTGCGGCGGCAAAGCGGGAAGACAGGTGGGCCTGGTCGTCGCGGAGGAAGTTGATGGCAAAGGCTTCGGCGGTCTCCAGGGATTGCAGGCTGTTCAGGTCGCGGGAAAGACTAAACAGGACAAGCGGCGGATCCAGCGAGACGGAATTGAACGAGTTGATCGTTACGCCGTGCAGACTGCCGTCGCGAGCAACGGCAGTCACCACTGCCACGCCTGTGGGGAAGCATCCGAGAACGTCCCTCAGAAGCCGCGGCTGAAATGTTTGCTTCTCCGTCAGGTCGGCGGCTGGGCGTTGTGCTGGCATCCCAAATTCCCTCCCGATGGCTTTTGAATATATCTAACAAACAAAGGTATTGTCAACGGTTAAATGCTGGAAATCGAACATGAAATGATCGGTTGTACCGATGCTTATTCCAAGAGAAAACCTGTTTGACACTATGCGTTTTGAAGAGCGATGCTGGCACTCAAGCGGGATAACGACATGGATGAGAACGCGGACGGACGATGGGGAAGCGGTACGGAAGCAGTTTGGGGCGGCGAGGAACCCGCACAATCCGGCGCGCCGACCCAACCCGCCATCGCGCAGAGTGTCGCGTTCGGCTACGGCGATGTGGATAGCTGGCAAGCTGTGGCTCTGGGCCGGGAGCCGGGACACATTTACAGCCGCAACACGAATCCCACAGTAAAGGTCCTGGAAGAGAAGGTACGGGTGCTCGAAGGCGCGCAGGCTGCGACGAGCTTTGCGTCGGGAATGGCGGCAATCAGCAACACCACTTTCGCACTGTTGAAACAAGGTGACCGCATCGTGACCGTAAAGGATACGTATGGCGGCACCAACCAGTTGTTTCGCGAGTTCCTGCCGCGCATTGGCGTGGACGTCTGCCTCTGCGAGACGGTGGACGGAGATCAAATCGAGCGCGAAGTGCGCAACGGCTGCCGCATGTTGTACCTGGAAACTCCGACCAATCCTACGTTGAAGGTGGTGGACATCGAGCGCGCGGCGCGGGCCGCCCATGCAGCCGGCGCGGTCGTCGTAACGGACAACACCTTCGCTACTCCCATCAACCAGCGACCGCTGCAGTTGGGCTCGGACCTTGTAATTCACAGTGCATCGAAATTCCTCGGCGGACACGCGGACGCACTCGGCGGGCTCGTTTGCGGAGCGGCGGAACTAGTCGGTCAGATCTACCACTTTCGGGAGATCACCGGGGCGGCGCTGGACCCGTTCGCGGCTTACCTGCTACTGCGCGGTATGAAGACGCTGGAACTCAGAGTGGAGCGGCAGAACGCCAATGCGATGGCGGTCGCGGAGTTTCTGGAACGCCAGGCTACTGTCGAGGGGGTCTTTTATCCAGGTCTCGCTTCGCATCCACAGCATGAGATTGCGAAACGGCAGATGAAGAACGGTTTCGGTGGTGTTTTGAGCTTCTCCATTCACGGCGGATTTGCGGCAGTGAAAGCATTTCTGCCGCGATTGAAACTCGCCCACCGTGCGGCAAATCTGGGATCCGTCGAGACGGTGGCGGGCCCTCCGGCGACCACGAGCCATGTGGAAGTAAGCGCTCCGGATCGTGCCGCGATGGGTATTCCGGAAGCGCTGGTTCGCTATTCGTGCGGCATTGAGAATGTCCGCGACCTCATCGCGGATCTGGAGCAGGCACTGAGGTGAGCGAATGCGTTGGTTAGCCGCGCTATTGTTTTTTGCGGCCGCACCGCATCCCGTGCGTTTGGCCCACAACCCGATTGTCACGCCGGAGTTGAGCGCTTCGCTGGGGGACAACATCAATGGACCGTCGTTGATCCGAGTGCCTTCTTGGATAACCAAGCCGCTCGGGAAATACTATCTATACTTCGCGCATCATCAGGGCACTTACATCCGGCTTGCTTACGCGGACCAACTTGACGGTCCATGGAAGATCTATGAGCCCGGAACGCTGCACATCGAGGAAGCCTCGATTTGCCACAATCATGTCGCCTCGCCGGACGTGCATGTGGACGAAGCGAAGCGGCGGATTCTGATGTACTTTCATTGCCCGGCTCAGGGTGTCGGCAAGGATATCGGAGATCAGAAGAGCGTGCTCGCGACTTCCCCGGATGGCATTCGGTTCACAGCGAAGCCGGTGGCGCTAGGCGCTCCTTACTTCCGGGTATTCTTCTGGGGTGGTTATTATTACTCGATTGCGAGAGCCGGTGTGTTTTCGCGGTCCCGCGACGGGGAGAGTCCGTTTGAGGAAGGCCCGACGTTGTTTAACGAAGATCCCAACCTCACGCTCCGGCATGCCGCTGTGGACCTTCGGGGCGACAGGCTGGCCGTCTACTACTCACGGATCGGCGATGCGCCCGAGCGGATTCTGCTGTCGTACATCGATTTGACTCCCGACTGGAAACGCTGGAAAGCATCGCCGCCGGTTTCCGTATTAGCGCCGGAGAAGCAGTGGGAAGGTGCAGACCGCCCGATCGAAGTATCCAAGATGGATCTGGCTCCTGGTGACGTGCGGCAACTCAGAGATCCGGCCATCTTTCGCGAGAATGGCCAGGTGTATCTGCTCTATACAGTGGCGGGAGAAAGCGGGATTGCAATTGCGAAACTCTAAGTATCGTTACGGCTTGCTCGCGTTGGCCGCAGTGGCGGCTTGGCCGTGCTGGGGACAGGGCGCGAACCTGGCCCAAAATCCAGAGGTTGCCGGACCGTTGAAGGTCCTGGATGCGTGGGTCGAAGCGACGGTCGCGTCGCGGCAAGAGCCGGGACTTTCGATCGGAGTGGTCTATGACCAAAGCTTGATTTGGGCGAAAGGCTATGGCTTCGCAAACCTGGAGAAGCGCATACCTGCCACTCCGACCACCTTGTACCGGATCGCATCAATTTCAAAAGTCTTCACTTCCACTGCCATTCTGCAATTGCGCGATGCCGGAAAACTGCAGCTAGACGATCCGGTCGTAAAGTATCTGCCCTGGTTCAAGGTGAAAGAGCCGAAGCCGGACTCTCCGCCGATCAAGATCTGGGACTTATTGACTCATACGTCAGGCTTGGCGCGCGAGTTGCCGATGTACTACTGGAACGATTTGAAATTTCCGAGCCGCGAAGAGTTAATGAAACTCGTTCCGGAAGAACCGGCGGTATTAACGCCCGAGGCAGAATACAAATATTCAAACCTCGGACTCGCGATTGCGGGCGAAGTGGTTGCAGCGGTTTCCGGCGAGCCGTACAGGAAATATGTGGAAGACCGCATTCTGCGTCCTCTCGGAATGAACTCGACGCTCGTCGAACCCATGCCTGGCGATCCCAATATGGCGATCGGTTACCGGCGGCATGCGCCCGGGGTGGCGCGAGAGCCGGAGGATTTTATCGATGCGCGCGCGCTGACGCCATCGGCGGGGCTGGCCTCCACTGTCGAAGATCTGGCCCGGTTTGTCGAGCTGCAGTTCCGCGATGGACCAGCGGGCGGAGCCCAGATTCTGAGGGGATCCACGCTGCGGGAGATGCAGCGAGTGCAGTGGTTGCGCCCGGACTGGCAAAGCGCCCAGGGCCTCGGTTTCGGTATCAGGCACGTAGGGCAGCAGGTGCGGGTCGGCAAGGACGGAGTGGCGCCTGGATACAAAAGCCTGATGGAATGGGTTCCTGCGGAAAAGTACGGCGTGATTGTGCTCATCAACGGCTACGATGCCGATACCACTTACTACGTGAATCAGGCGCTGAGTATGTTGGGTCCGGCGATCGCGCGCGCGACGGCACGGCCGAAACCTGCACCGGCTGTGGCGGATCCGGCCTGGCAGAAATACACCGGGACATACGAATGGAAGCACGTCGAGTCGCAGATCCTCATCGCGGGCGGGGAATTGATCCTCATCTCGCCCGAAGCCACGAACCCGTGGGATTCACGGGTGCGATTGACTCCAGTCGGTACCAATACGTTCCGCATGCATGGAGGCGGAAACGACGGCGAGTTATTGAAGTTCGAACTGGATGCGAATGGACGGGTAACCCGGTTTACCGCCGGAAGCTACTTCCGAGTGCGCGCGAAGTAAGCCTTCCGTCCCGAAAGCATGCTCTGGGCTGCCATTGGATTCCGCCACGCGATTTCCGTCCCCGACCCACGGCTCTGTTGCAAACCGGTTTGATCTGACCTAATACCGTGTATGGTGACTCAGAAGCGGCCAGCACTCTTCCGGGGACGGACTCGCCGCGAAATGCGCCGCTCCAACCACTCTTCGCGGGTTGATGAAACCTACGGCAAACTCGCAGGCACCTGCGCATATCTCTATCGGGCCGTCGATTCCGCAGGTGAGACAATCGACTTCATGTCGCCCAAACGGGACCTGATCGCAGCGAAGATGTTTCTCCGGCTCGCATTGGGCGGGGGCGGCCGCCGCCTACGCGTGATCAATGTGGACGACATCCGGCATACCCGGCTGCAGTCGCCGAACTGAAGCAGACGCGTGAACTCGGTTGCCGCTGTCGCTGCCGAACCGCACCTTATCTCAACAACGTGATTGAGCAGGACCATAGCTTCATTAAGAAGCGGATTACGGCGAGCCTGGGATTCCGGTCGGTGGAGTGTGCTTGTAGAACGATCGAAGGTTACGAGGCGATGCACCATAGCTTGCCCGAGTATGCGACACCGGCGCGCCTGCGACTTACCTATTTGCAGGTTTCAACTCGCATTTGCAACAGATCCCTTTCGGCATCACGGCCGAGGAATGCGATGAAAGTGCTTCTGTTGAGGTACATAGCCGTCAGCACGATAACGAAGCTGAAGGCGACGATCGCCTCGTGGTGGTTGTGAAAAAATGGGACGCCATTTCTTACCGGCATCGCCACGCCGCCGTATCCTCGGGAGTAGTGGGCGACGGCAGGCACCGACAGTACAAACCCGAGCTCCTGTAACTCGCCGTCGATCTTTGGCAGCGCCCCAGCCGGTGTTTTCACGGGCCAAACGGCGAATCAAACCGAGAACGTCCGGGGTGATCCTCGGCCGGCCGCCATACGGCCGCGATTTGCATGGCCAGTACCGTCGGAAGCCGGCCCGATGCCAACCAACTGCCGTTTTCGGACTTGACGATTACCAGCGCGTCCAGCCAGCGAGACCAAATTATTCGCGCAACGGTCTAGAAGAGCCGATCCAGAGGCCGCAAGGGCGGTCGTAACCGTTGCCTCTTCAGCACCGCGAGCTGCTGGCGGAGCGCGATGACTTCGGCGGCAATCTCAGCGCGTGTTTGGAAGAAGACACGAACCGCGGCAAACACGGAAACGAGAACGGGAGTGACGGCATAATCGCCATCCTCGCACGGCCCAGGCCGGCCATCAGACTCAGGCGAGCAATGCTGCGGTGCTAAACTCAGCAAGGCAGCCTTCGAAGGTTGTCTATGCAGGTGCGACTTCAATTCGGAGTACCAGGCGCTATGATTCTCTACTTCCGCGGTTGGATTTTGGTGACGATTGTGGCATCGCTGTGTTGGGCCGCGGAAGCGCAAAGCCGCCGCGGCGGCACGACGTCCGATCACTGGGTGGCCACGTGGGCGACTGCTCAACAACTCATGCCCGGCGGCTTCGGCGGCAGGGGAGGGAACCGCGCCGGAGCGGTTGCAGGGCGCGGGCCGGCGCAATCGACGACCCCGAGTTCGACGACTTCGGCGGCGGCCACACCCCCCACGCGGCCGCAGAGCGGACCAAACGCTTCCAACCTGCCTTCTTCATTCGCCGACGAGACCGTGCGTATGGTGGTCCGCACGAGCATCGGCGGGGCCCGGGTGCGGCTTCGGTTGTCGAACATGATGAGCGCACAACCGCTCGTCATCGGCGCTGCGCATGTCGCCGTTCACAAAGGCGCAGGAGCCATCGACCCCGCTACGGACCATAGCGTCACCTTCGGTGGAGCCGAAACAGTAACGGTGCAACCGGGCGTATTAGTTCTGAGCGATCCGGTGGACTTCGCGGTTGGGCCGCTTTCCGATCTGGCGATCTCGTTATATTTCCCGGAGGACACCGGCGCTCCCACAAACCACAACATCGGGTTGCATAGCGCGTACATCACGAAGGGGAACAAGACCGCGTCGCCCTCGTCGCCGGACGCCACGGTCATGTTCGCGTATGTTTGGCTCGCCGGGGTCGAAGTCGCCGCGCCGGCCGATTCGCGAGCCGTAGTCGCGTTCGGCGACTCCATCACAGATGGTTACGCCACTACGCGCGATGCGAATCACGCATGGCCGACGCTGCTGGCGCAGCGTTTCAATGCCAACTCGTCGACCCGTGGGGTGGCCGTAGTGAACGAGGGAATTTCCGGCAACCAAGTCCTGCGCGACGGCGCCGGATTGAGCGCCCTCAGCCGCCTGGACCGCGACGTTTTGAGTCTCCCCGGCGTGAAGTGGGTCATTCTTCTGGAAGGCATCAACGATATCAATATCCGCGGTCGATCCGACGGACCGAACGCCCTCACTGACGCCGAACTGATCTGGGGCTATCGCCAGTTCATCGACCGGTGCCACGAGCATGGAATCAAAGTGATGGGAGCCACCATCATGCCCGAAGAAGGCGTCCCTACCGCCTCCGAGCGCGGCGAAGCGATCCGGCAATCCGTCAACAAATGGATTCGGGCAAAGGGCAACTTCGATGCGGTCATCGATTTCGATGCCGTAGTGCGCGATCCGGAGCGGCCCAAGCATATCAAAGCCGGGTTCGATCCCGGCGATCACATTCATCCAAACGACGCCGGCAATGAAGCGATGGCAAATGCGTTCGATTCGAAAGACTTTCGCGACTGACCGCGCCGTGGGAGCCGTATGGGGCCTTGACATTCGGCGGGGTGAGTGGCGTAAAGTTATACCAGCAACTATGGGCAGCTTGAGGCCAAAGCTGTGTAGCCAGGTTGGCCCGTGCCGGGAAGCGGAGAGTCGTTACGATGCAAATCAGGATTGCGACCGCAGCACTCTGCGTCGCTGGGGCGCTGTGCCTCGCATCATCTGTAGAGAGTCAGACACGCGATGCCGCGGATCATTGGGTAAGCACGTGGGCAACTTCGCAGCCGATCTTCACTAACCCACCCAGCGGACGAGGGGGCGGCAGGGGTGGCCAGGCCCCCGCGAACGCGCCTGCCGCGCCGCCTCGGCCTGCCAACTTTCAGTTACCCACTCCCGGCACTCATGGCCGTCCGATGCCGCCAAACGTGCCCGCCTCATTCGCGGATCAGACGGTGAGGATGATTGTTCACACCAGCGCGGGCGGACGGCGAGTCCGTATCGAACTCTCGAACATGAGTAGCGGACAGCCACTCGAAATCGGCGCGGCCCACATCGCCATACATAAAGGCGATGGCGCGATCGCGGACGGTACCGACCGAGTGCTCACCTTCGGCGGCGCCCCTACCTGCACCATTCAACCCGGTGTGCTTGTGGTAAGCGATCCGGTGGATTTGCAGGTTCCGCCCCTTGCCGATCTGGCCGTTTCGTTGTATTTTCCGCAAGACACGGGTGCGCCGACAAACCACCCGCTGGGCCTGCACACTTCATATATCGCCAAGGGGAATATGGCGGCAGCAGGCGCGATTCCGGACGCCACCAAAATGTACGCTTATGTGTGGCTATCCAGCGTCGATGTCTCTGCGCCATCAGACTCTTTCACGGTGATTGCGCTCGGCGATTCCATCACGGACGGACAAGCCACCACAACAGACATGAATCGGGCGTGGCCCGCGCTGCTCGCCAAGCGATTCAGCGAAACTAAGTCGGCGCAGCACGTGGCCGTCATAAACCAGGGGATCTCCGGCAATCAGGTGCTCCGCGACGGTTATGGCGCCAGCACTCTCGCGCGACTGGATCGTGACGTACTGAGCCGGCCAGGATCGAAGTGGGTGATCCTTCTGGAAGGCATCAACGACATAAACCTGCAGGGCGCGAAAGATGGCCCCGGCGCTCTTACCGCCGCCGATCTGATCTGGGGATATCGCCAGATCATTGACCGCTGCCACATGCACGGCATCAAGGTAATCGGCGCCACCGTTATGCCCGAGGAAGGCGTGTGGATCGCCACGGAGCGAACCGAAAGCATTCGGCAGCAATTGAATCAGTGGATTCGCGCGAAGGGCAACTTCGACGCTGTGGTGGACTTCGACGCCGTAGTCCGCGATCCTCAACAGCCGGCTCGCCTCAGGGCGGAATTCAACCCCGGTGACAACATTCATCCGAACGACGCCGGCAATCAAGCCATGGCCGACGCCTTCAATGTCAAGATCTTCAACTGATGCGACGGAATCAGCTGAAGCCTAACCGCGCCCGTAGTCTTGCCGTCACCCCGACGCTACGGTGGACGCTTCGAAACCTAACTGGAGAGACGCGATGAAACTGCATTTGCGTACCATCCCGCTAATTCTGGCCGGCCTCGCCATCCCGGCGGCCTTCGCCCAAAACTCGCTCGCCCTGAAGGCCGGCGCCGCTAAAGTCGACGTCACCCCTTCGGCGAGCGAGTTGCCGAAAAACTACGAGGGGATTCTCGACCATATCTACTCCCGCGCGATTGTCGTGGATAACGGCGTAACTAAAGCGGCCGTTCTCACGCTGGATGCCGGCGGCATGCCCGACGCGCTCTGGCAGGCTGTTACCAAACGCGCCGAAAGCGAACTGGGCATTCCGGCGAAACATATCCTGATGACGGCGACGCACTCGCACAGCGTGCCGCGTATCGCGGGTGACGGTCTCGAAAAGAAAGTCTTCGAATCTCTGAGACTGGCGAACCAGAAACTGCAGCCCGCACGCATGGGCTACGGCACTGGCGTGTCCTACCTGAACGTGAACCGTAACATCATCGATCCGAAAACGCGGCGCTGGTGGGAAGGTCCGAACTATGACGGTCCGTCGGATAAAACCGTGGCGGTGATTCGGTTCGAGACTCTTTCGGGCGAACCGATCGCGGTGTATTACAACTATGCGATGCACGCCGTCACCGTCGGACAACTCGATAAGGTGAGCGCGGACGCCCCGGGGGCGGCGTCGCACTACATAGAAGACTCCTTCGACGACAAGATTATTGCCGTGTGGTCCACCGGAGCCGCCGGAGATCAGAACCCTATTTACTTCCAGCAGACCTACGATCTTCGCGAGATCCGCATTAAAGACTACGCCAAGCGTGGGGAAGACATCAGCAACGCGATGCCTCCCGGCGGGCAGGGCCTCAACAGAAACGACCCCCGAGTCATGAAGCTGATGAACCAGCAGAAGCAGATGATCATCTCCATGGGCCAGTTTCTGGGTGAGGAAGTGATGCGCGTGATGCGTGAGATGGATCGGACGCAGACCACGGCACGAATCTTCGGCGAACAAAAGACTGTGAGTTGTCCTGGGCGGCAGCGTACGGATACTGGTCGCGCCGGGTATCCGGGCACTTACAAGGATGCCGACCCGGTGGAACTGCGACTCAGCCTCATTATGATCGGCGACGTCGCCCTGGGAGGGGTTAACGGCGAGGTCTTCAACCTCATCGCACAGCGGCTGAAGAAGGAGTCGCGCTTCAACCGAACAATGATGGTCACCTTAACCAATGGCATGGCGCGGTCCGGCTACATTCCCAATGACGCAGCATTCGGGTATAACACGTTTGAAGTACTCTCTTCCCGGTTGAAGCCGGGATGTGCCGAGAATGCTATCGTAAACGGCTTGCTCGATCTGATGGATCAGGCCGGAGAGGTGCACCCGTGAAGAATTCGATACTTCCTCTGTTCGCCGCCGCTCTTCTAGCGCCGGCAGCCGTACAGGCGCAGTTGACCGATGATTTCAACGCCCCCCCGGCCAATTGTTGCCTGGCGATGACGGCTCACAGCCTGGCCGAGCAACTGCAGGACTGGAACCAACTGGGCCGCTACCATGCCGCTAACCAGGAGTTGAAGCAACGCCCGGCGGACCCGCGCCGGGTCGTTTTCATGGGCGACTCGATTACAGACCTGTGGAACCTCGAGGAGTATTTCCCGGGCCAGCCATATGTCAATCGGGGAATCGGGGGGCAGACCACGCCTCAGATGTTAGTCCGCATGTACCCCGACGTGATCGAGCTCAAACCGGCCGCCATGGTGCTGTTGGCGGGAACAAATGACGTTGCGCGGAACACGGGACCGTCCACTCCCGAGATGATCGAAGAGAACATCATGGCGATGACGGAACTGGCGCAGCGGCACGGCATTAAAGTGCTGCTCTGTTCCATTACGCCGGTGAGCGATTATCCCTACCTTGCCCAGCAAAGCGGCAGGGCGCCCGCGCCCACACCTGCTCCAGGGCGCGGCGGCCGCGGACCCATGGTCCGCCAGCGTATGACCGTCGGGCGGCCGCCTGCCGATATTCTGAAGCTGAATGCCTGGATGAAGGACTACGCCAAGAGCGTCAACGCTGTTTATGTCGATTACTTCTCGGCATTAGTAGACGATAAGGGGTGGATGAAAGACGGTATCGCAAATGACGGCCTTCATCCCAACCCGGAAGGTTACAAGATCATGGCTCCGCTCGTCTCGGAAGCCATCCGCAATGCACTGCGGTAAAACCTCGAATTACTCGAGCACGGGCCTCGAGCCGGCGCGGCAGGCGTGGGCGCCTGCACCTTATTTGGGAAGTTATTGGGTTGCGGCGACCATGCCATCGGCGTAGTCGATCCGTTCGCTGGAAGGACCGTCCACACCCGACGACCGCCGGATTACGAGTTTGAAATTCAGCGCGATGTCTCGGGCCGGGAATTGCGGGTGCCGCAGCCGCTGAATCATGGTTTCGATGGCCGTCGCGCCGATCTCGCCGCAAGGCTGGCGAATGGTCGTCAGCGGTACGGGCAAAAGGGTGGCGTACTTCACGTCGTCGATGCCGGCCATGCGGATCCGCTCCGGCACGGCGATCTTCAGTTCATTGAGCGCCTTCATCACATGCGCGGCGGTGAAGTCGTTCGCGCATACGATAGCGTCCGTGCGAGTCTCCTTCACGATGCGGTGAATCGTCGCTGCGTCCCACGGCTCGATGCGCCGGATCAGGCCGGGCTTGTAGTCCAACTCGCTATCGAGAATGGCCTCACGGAAGCCGGCGATTCGAGCATCCACGGTGGGCGCGGACCCGGGGCGACATACGAAGACCGGCCGTTTTGCGCCTGCCTGAATCAGGTGATCGGTAATGATATATCCTGCCCGCCGGTTATCGATCCCCACTAAGTCATACTGGCTGCGTTGCGGATATGGAACTAAGTCGCGATCCAGGAGTACGATCGGAATCCCCGCCTTTTCGAAACGCTCCGCGATGGTACGGTTGATCGCATCCTTTTCCGGCGTCAACTCCAAGGGGGCGAAGAAGACGCCCGAGACTTTCTGCGACATCAATTGGCGGCAGAGCGATTCGACGTCCTCGCCTTCGTTGCCGGAATCCGCCAATGCTTTTCCCCAGAGCAGTGCGTGGTGGCCGGCTTCTTTAGCTTCCGCCATCCCGCGGCAAATCGGCTCGAAGATTTCAGTCCGTCCCAGTTCCGGAATAAGCAGTCCGAAGGTGTATGCCTTCGAAGTGCTGGCCTTGACGTAACTCCCCGATCCCGCTCGCCGATCGATCAGTCCGGTAATCTGAAGTTCGCGAAGCGCCCGGTTGACTGTGACGCGCGATGTGCCAAATTTCTTCACTAATTCATGTTCACTGGGAAGCCGCTGACCGACCCCGTACTTACCGGAGGCAATCGACTCTTTCAAGTCATCCAGGATCTGCTGATATTTCGGGGTACCGCCCTTTGCAACTCGCACAACCTGATAGTACAACTTGGTTGCAGTGAATTCAATGCGAATAGGTTAATAACGGCCTACTACGCTCGAAATCGGTCCATGTTGAACCGCGCGGCCGCCATCGGCCAGATACGCAGCGATTGAAGGCTCGGAGGACCGCCACGATTCGGCCCTCTGCCTCCGCCCGCTTGGCCGAAAACGCGAATTCCCAAGTCCGTCGGCCCGGCGTTAATCCAGTTATAAACGGCTGTGACACCATCGTCGGCGAACACTTCGATGCATCGTTTATCGAGGAAGATGCGCAAGCGATGGCGGTCCGCGAAGCCGACGTACGCTCGCGCAGTCCCCACGTTAAGATACGGCCCCTGCATGGATACGACAACGCCCGGCTTACCTTCGTCAGACCGGCGGAGTTCCAGTCCGTACGTGCCGCCGCCATGGAATTCGACTTCGATTTCGGCGCAGTCCGTGCGAATACCGTCCGGGTCCAGCGGTTTCTCCAGCGGGCTTGCAGCCACGGTCTTCACGTCGCCGCGGAGCGAATCGAATTCGACAACGGGCTGCTGTCGTAGATAGCCGTCGGGACCGATGGTGAGCGTGCGCGGCATGGTAATCACGCTGCCCCAGCCCTTGTCTGGGGGCGTATTTGTCCGCCCCCACAGCCACAACAGGGTGCGGCCTTTATCGTCCACCGAGATATTGCTGGCATAGGCATCGCCGGCATCGAGGACGCCGTGGGCCGTCGGGACGAACTGCATCCTTGGGATGTCCAGATCGCCGATCCAGTATTCGCAAGGACGGAAAGCCGAGACGATCAGTACCCATCGACCATCCAGTGGGAACAGGTTCGGACATTCGAAATTCCGCACTTCGCGGTCGAGCGTTTGGAAGATGACGCCCAAGTGCTCCCAGCGCGTAAGGTCCGGCTTCGTAGCGCGATATAGTTGCACCTGGCCGCGGCCCGCGGCCGTACCGCCGCCGCAGACCATGTACGTGGTGCGCTGCGAGCGGAACATAAACGGATCGCGCCACTGTGATATGGGTCCCGCGCGATGGGCGCTCTGCGCCAGCACGGGATTGCCCTCATACTTCTGCCACTCGATCAACTCGTCGTCCTTAGGGATTGCCATCCACTGCTCGGGCTGCGGGTGGCCGATGCTCGTATAGATCAAGCGCGGGCGCCCGTCTGAAGCTATGGCTGCGCCACCCGAATAGATCGCCGTTTCGCCTTTGTCCGTCGATGGCCAGATGGCGATTGGCAAATGTTCCCAGTTGACCAGGTCGCGGCTGCGCGCATGACCCCAATGCTGGCTGCCGAGCCGGGCCGCAAACGGATTGAGCTGGTAGAAAAGGTGATGCCACCCGCGATAGAACAGCGTCCCGTTGGGATCGTTCGTCCAGTTCGCAGGTGGATGGAAATGGTAGACCGGCCGATCGGGATCGGCTTCAGCGATCGGGACGGCGTCGAGCACGGCTTGTGTTGCTTTGGCCTGTGCCGGGTCCGTCTCCAGTGGGGTTGCCATGAGCTTGGTTGCAGCCGCGCCCGCAACGATGAAGGTGAAGTCGCGCCGGTTCATCGAAGTTTACGCTCCTTCATACTGGGTCCGATCGAGCAGTCGCAGACGCTCACGAGTGGGCTGATACAACGAGTTGAGCAAGCAGCCGGCAAAGAGGAGGGCGGAAAAGGCGGTCGCCAGTATGAAGCCGTATTGCGGGCCGCCGAGCGCATCGCTCACAGCGCCCATCGCAAGCGGTCCAACGGCTGCGGAGACGCAGGTGAAGAACAGAATGACGCCCGAGACGGCGCCGTGTTCGGACTTCGGGAAGCAACTGATGCCCTTCGAATTGATCGTCGGATAGATGACGGACATGAATAGTCCCGAGAGCGGCAGCAGGTAGACGGCCGAGCCGGCGCCCCCGACGACGGCTCCGACAAAACACAGCAGAATGGCCGCGCTAAACACTGTAAGGACGGCGGTCCAGGAGTAACGTCCGAGCATCCAACCGCCGACGAATCGGCCGCCGCAGCGCAGCAGGAAGAAGATCGAGATACTGTACACGGCGAAAAACCCTGTGCGGCCGGCGAGGAGCGTTGGCATCCACACGTAGATGGCGCACTCCGTCGCAACATAGAGGAATTCGCCCATGGAGAAGCCGAGCGCGTAGGGGTTCTTAATCATGGCGAGCGTGGCGCGGAAGTTCACCGGCTCTTCGCCACGTTTCATCGTGTGAGGATATTTCGCGGAAAGTGCGATCACTACGAGCAGCGCGCACATGGTTCCCGCGATGACGTAAAGAAACTTCCAACTCACGCCGGCGCCGAGCAGACGCGAGAGGATCGCGGGCCCGAGGATCGAGCCGACGCCGAAGAAGCCCTCGACCGTGTTCATGATGGCGGTGTGTTCCGTTGTTGAATGGACGATATCGCCGATCAGCGCGAGCGCGCCGGTCTTGAAGACGCCGATCGAAACGCCGGATATGGCGAGGAGGCCGACAAAGAACGCAAACGAATTGCCTGCCGTGAAAAGGTAGGAGTCCACCGCGAATGCCGCCAGGCCGATGATGATGGTAGCCTTGCGTCCCAGACGATCGGCAAGAAAGCCGAGGAAGAAACCCGCCAGTGCAATGCCGCCCATGGTGGCGTATTGGAACGCGCCCGCGGCGGTCATACTTAGATGGAACTGCTTGATGATCTCCGGGATGATGATGCCGACGGAGTCGGTCGTCATCGCGAACATCATGAACATGAGGAACGTGAGCGCCTTGATCGCGCCCAAACTGGTGGTCGCCTTCGCCGGCGCGGGATTGATCATGATCTCGCCTTTCCTGCCGCGGAAAGCGGAACCGGCAGGCGCGCGCGGCCCGTTGCGGTGGAGTAGTCGATGCTGGCTGCGGCCTCGGGTAGACTGATTTCGAGGCGTGCGTACGCGTCGCCGTTCTTCCATTCGAGCACGAGTTCGTCATCTCCCGTCTGTGGCACGTGGAACTCACCGGCGAACGCCGCATGCTCGTTGCGCAGGCGGATGAGTTCGATGAGCTTCCGCACGACCGGTCGTTGCAACGCCGCGTCGATTTCGGACGACGAATAGTAGTGGCGATTGATGTCGCGTCCCACGCCGGTCCGCGCCAGCAACTCCATATCGTTCGTCCCGGCGAGCAGGCCCGTGTAATAGACCTGCGGGATCCCGGGCGCGAAAAACTGGATCGCGCGCGCGATCAGGTATTCGTCGTCACGCTTGCCGAGCGCGTCGTAGAAGGTGCAGTTCACCTGGTAGAGATCGAGATTGCTGGCCGCCGCGCCGGTGCCTCGGGCACTCTCGCCGCCGCTGCGCGCGTGGATGGTTTCGACCAGGCTGTCGATCTCCTGTGGCGGCAGTAGGCCCGGCCGGCTGGGGTCGCGCGCATCCGCGCCGACGTCAATGACGCCGATGCCGTCGTGCGTATCTAGTACCGTAACGGCGTTACGCGGGCTGAACGAGAGCCACTGCTTGAGCGCCCGTGCATTCTTGCGAAATAGCGTATGCAGCACCAGAGGCGGCAGCGCGAAGTCGTAAACGCGGTCGACCTTGCGCGCAATTTCCACCTGGTCACGGAAATAGCTATGGACCTCGACCAGCACCTTCATGTCGAGCGCGTGCGCCTGTTCAGTCAAGCGCGAGATATAGTCGAAGGTCTCCGGGATCATGAAACTGCTCGTCCCGGCGCGCTTGATCGCATAGCCGACTGCGTCGAGGCGGATGTGGCGCACGCCTGCCTGATGAAACTCCCGGAGGATCGAACCGATGTACGTCTTGCCTTGCTCGCTCTCAACGTCGATATCGATTTGATGCGAAGTAAACGTGGTCCACATCAGGCGGTAGCTGCCGTTGTGCAACTTCAGATAGGTGAACGGAAGCCCGGGGCGTGGACGGTATATGCGCAGCAGGTCCGCTTCAGTCGCGCCGTTTGGAAAGACGCGATCCATGGTCAGGAAGAGGCCGGCATACGGCGACTCCTGGCCGCGCTGCGAAAAATCCTGAAACTGCGGGGAGAGCGCCGAGACGTGGTTGACGATCAGATCGGCAGTGATCTCCACAATTTGACCGAGGTTGCGCAAATCCGCCCACGAGCCAAGCCGCGGATCGACTTGTTTGTGATCAATGGGGTCAAAGCCGGCATCGGCTCCATCGATCGGGTGAAAAAAGGGGAGCAGGTGAACGCCGCCGAACAGATTGGCGAGCCGGCCCCGCAGTAGAGATGTGAGATCGGCGATGCCGCCGCCGGCGAGCCGGTCGACGTACGTGATGAGTTGCACCTGGTTATTCATCGTAGTTACGCAATCGCTACTTCCAGGATCGTCCAATCCGGGGTGGCTCCTTCGCGGCTTGCCACGACCGCACCGACGCGGTTGGCGAATCGGGCAATCCGCGCGACGGGCCAGTTCATGTTGAGGCCATGAAGGAAAGCCGCGGCAGAGGCGTCACCCGCGCCGACGGTGTCGATAACCTGTATGACTTCGCCGTCGGCCTGAACGAAATCTCCGCGGTGGTATATGGCGCAGCCTCGTTCTCCCAACGTGATGCAGACCGCGGTCCAGCCGAACTGCTGGCTGGCCGCGTGGCAGAAGTCTCGCAAGTCCTGAGGGAGCGCGAAGTGGCGCGCGACCACTTCCGCCTCCGACTCGTTGAGCTTGACGACGTCGGCGGCGGACAGAAGGTCCGCGACCAGGGTCATTGATTCGAAGCCCGGGCGCAGGTTGACGTCATAGAATCGTCTGGCGCCGGGCAGCGCCTGGAAGAGGCGTTCCAGCGTAGCACGCGTCTCCGGCATGGAGGCGAAGAGCGTACCGTAATAGAGCCACGACGGATGCGAGGCCGCGAGCGATTCCGCTTCGTGCGATGTCATCGGCACATCGTCATAGGCGGCCGGCCTGGCTATCCGGAACACCGGGTTACCGGCGCTGTCTATGGATACGCACGCAGTTCCGGTGGCCCATTTCGCTGATTTCGACAGCCTTGTGCAGTCTAGTCCCAGAGCCTGGATGTCCCGCGTGGCCCTTTCGCCGAGTTCGTCTGGTCCAACCGCGCTAATCAGGAGCGGCCGGAGCCCCAGGCGCTTTGCATTCACGGCGAAGTTCAAGGGTGCGCCTCCCAGACAAGTGTACGCTGGAAAAACATCCCAGAGGACTTCGCCGATGACCACCACGGGCCCGCTTGATCTGCTGTTATCTGCCCCCCTCAATTGTAAAGTCAACTCTTCGGGAGTGAACATCAACAATTAAGTAACAGCTATGCGCCCGCGATGTCAAACAAAATCGCTGGGCGGGGCTTCAGGAAGCGGCCCTAGTGCGATCAAATACGCTTCAGGACCACGGCGGAGCCTGTATTTACCTAGCCTACTCACGCCGCGGCGCACGCGTATCGCGGATTTGGCCGGGCTAACATAACCGGAGTCGCCCGTCTTGACAGCCTGTGATGGCCGCGTTATATTCATACGGACGCGAACCAGCCAGGTTATCCCAAAGTGGTAAAGACAAGCTGGTACAGCAATGTGGGAGGAGGTCTATGAAGACGATTTCTTTTCCGAGCGCCCCGTTCGGCGCCGGCCCCTTCAAATCGATACTGCGAATTTTGCTGTTTTTCGCCTTGCTCGTGCCGGCCTTTGGTCAGATCGATCGAGGGACGATTCAAGGCGAAGTGAAAGACCAGTCCGGCGCCGTCATTCCAGGCGCCACGGTCAAGATTACGCAGATTGCGACCAATAGCACCATCGACCTGACGACTAATAGTCAGGGCATCTACATCGCGCCGAACCTTCCCGTCGCCACCTACCGCGTAACGATCAGCGCGACGGGCTTCGGCACCTTCGTCCGCGAGCCGGTGGAACTGCGGTCGCGCACCGAAATCCGAGTCGATGCGACCATGCAGCCCGGCGCCGTGAACGAACAAGTCGAGGTGAATGCCGCGGCGCCATTGCTCGATACGGCTGCGGTGAACAACTCTTCGTCGATGCAGTCGGACCTGATTCAAGAGCTTCCGATGATCGTCGTCGGGACCAAACGGGATATCACGGGCTTCCTGAATAACATGCCGGGAACTACCCAACCCAACACGTTCATTCCGTCCGTCAATGCTTCGCCGACCGGCCTCACGGAGGCGTTCATCGACGGCGCCCCCGCCAGCGAACGCATTCAGAAGGGCGCGCTCGCGGAGAATGGCCCGGCACTCGAACAGGTGGGCGAAGTCAGTGTGGTTACAAATGCTTTCAACGCGGAGTACGGCGGTTTTGGGAACTGGTTCACCACGGTTACGATCAAGTCCGGAACCAACGTTCTACACGGCAGCGTCTTTGACCACCTTGGGAACGACAAACTGAATGCGCGTTCCTTCTTCCAGCCGCGGCGCACGCCATACCGGCAGAACGAAGGCGGCTTCACTCTGGGCGGGCCGGTTGTGATTCCCCACATCTATAACGGCAAGAACAAGACGTTTTTCTTCGCGAGCCTCGGAGTCTTCTTCTCCCGCTACGGAGCCAGCAATAGCATCATCAGCATCCCGACGCAGGCGTTCCTGCGCGGAGACTTCAGCGGTCTGGTCAATGCGGCCGGCGTACAGATCCCGATCTACGATCCGGCGACGACGCAACCGGATGGCAACGGCGGTTTTGTGCGCACGCAGTTCCCCGGCAACGTCATCCCGGGGGATCGCATCAGCCAGGCGGCCAAAATTGTCGCCCAGTATATGCCGGCGCCGAACCTCCCTGGAGCGTTCAACAACTTCTTCAGCAAAGCCGCCGCTACCTGGCCGTACTACAACACCTGGACGCCAATGATAAAGATCGACCACAGCATCTCCACCAAGCAGAAGCTGGCGTTCACCTGGACCGAGCAGAAGCGGCCCCGCATCATCTGGTCGGGCGGAATGACGGACGCGCCTGCCTGGGGGCAGCCCCAGATCAATCCGTTGGACAACATCTTCGATCAGCAGGCGAACAGTTGGAAGGTCCGCCTCAATCACGACTACATCTTCACGCCGAGCGTGCTCAACCACATTACGCTGTCCGCCGACCGGTATTACAACCTCGGGATCAACAAGACCGGGGGACAGGGATGGGACCAGAAGCTCGGGATCCTCGGAGTTCCGGCCGATGCCGGCGAGTTTCCGCAGATCAGCTTCAGCGGCGGCACCGCGGCGCCCGGGCAACTCAACCGCGGGTACGACGAAGTGTGGCACGACTTGCGCTACTCGGTCATCGAGAACCTTTCCTGGATTAAGGGAAAGCACACGATGAAGTTCGGCGGCGAAATCGATCGCGACTGGATCAACCGCTCGCAATTCGGCGGCGCATCGGGGAGCTTTGGCTTCTCCAGCGCGATGACCAGCCAGCCTGATTCCCCGAGCTATGGTTTGTGGGGCAATGCTTACGCCAGCTTCGTGTTGGGCGCGGTAAACACCGCGAGCGCTTACGTTCCGGTAACCACTGGCACCCGCTGGATCCGCTACGCTATCTTCGCGCAGGACGAATGGCGCGCCAGCGCGAAGCTGACCATCTCTTACGGACTTCGCTGGGATTACCAGCCCATGTACAGCGAAGTGCATAACCAGATCTCCAGCTTCGTCCCGTCGCTGCCGAACCCGGGAGCCGGCGGACGGCTCGGCGCTCTGGGCTTCGCCAGCAAACAAAACGACAAATTCACGGACTCGTGGCCAAATGCTTTCGGCCCTCGTCTCGGCGTCTCCTATCAAGTCGATCCCAAGACCGTAGTTCGCGCTTCCACCGGTATCTACTACGCCAATTGGGGCGGCACCGGCCTGAACTATATCTATACGGCGGGTTATAGCGGCTCGCCCACATTCAGCTCGGCGGATGGATTCAGCCCGCTCTTCAGCATTGGACCCGGAGGTACCGGAACCTTCCCGCAGAACTTCGTCCGTCCTCCGGCTCTCGACCCGACTTTCGTAAACGGACAGGCGATCTCCTATTCACCGCGTAACGGCGCGCGCCTCCCGCAAACTGTCAACTGGACGTTTTCCATTCAACGCCAGATCGCGCGTGACCTGTCGCTCGAAGCCGTCTACCTCGGCAGCAAGACGACACACCTCGGTTTCGTGTCGAACTTCGATTACCTTCCGGTTGAAGATCTGAAGTACGGTTCCACGCTGCTGCAACCGATCACGTCCGGCGCCGCTGCAGGCGCCGGCATCAGCGCTCCATTTCCCGGATTCCAGAACCAGTTGGGCGCTAACACGGTGTACCAGGCGCTGCGACCCTACCCGCAGTACACGAGCGTTCTCACCAACGTGATTCTCGATCCCGTCGGGCGGCAAACGTTCAACTCCCTGCAGATCAAGATGAACAAGCGGTTCAGTGGCGGATTGACGATCTTCGGCTTCTTCGACTGGATGAAGAGCTTCAGCCTGGCCACCGATCAGTATCCCGGCAGCCGCGTGATGCAACTCGATCCGAACCCGGCGGCATCGTTCAGCTTTAGTTGGGCCTACGCTCTACCCTTCGGCAAGGGCCGGCATTTCCTGCAGAACACGCCGAGGCCCGTAAACGCCGTCGTTTCCGGATGGAGGGTGAATGGGTTCGTGAAGTATATGTCAGGCATTCCGCTGTCAATTACGGCGGGCGCAGGATTCCTTGGGTCCATCGGCTACACGCAACGTGGTAACGCGGTAGCGGGCGTCTCTCCGTATCAAACGACCGATCCGCGCGATTTCAATCCGGCGAAGAACAAATTCCTGAACCCCGCTGCGTTCACTACCAGCACCGGCTTCAACTTCGGCAATCTGGCGCCTTCGTTGAGCTGGGTGCGTGGCTTCTGGTCGAAGCAGGAGGCTCTCACGGTTGGACGTGATTTCGCGTTGACCGAGCGGGCAAAGCTCGAGTTCAGTGTGGACGCTGTGAATCCGTTCAACTTCCATCGCTGGGGCAATCCGAACACGGTGCTCACTTCGGCCGCGTTCGGCACGGTCACGAGCGCGTCCGACGGCCGCACGCTGCAAATCAACGCTGCCGTGAAGTTCTAAGACGGCAGCATCATCCTGAGTCGGGCCGCGACGTTCGCGGCTCGGCTCAGGATTAACTCAGCTTGTCTTGTTTAAGACAGATTCTTACTGCGTGGCCAGAAGGAACGAGGTGAATTGTGTTTCAGAAGATCAACTTACGGGGCGGGTGGCGCCGCAGTGGGGTTGGAAACGTGGCCGCCCTACTTCTCCTGACGTGCGCCGGACAAGCACAGTCGCCTTCCGCTAACGCTCCCAAGTTCAAGCGAGCCTCCGACGCGGAAATTAGGAAGCACATCGATCGTGCCTGGGTAACCAAGGCATTCCTCGACGACATGATGGATCACTGGCTGCAAGCATCGGTCATGCCGAGCGGCTTCATCCAGGAGAATCTCGATCGCCAGTGGAAACCTTGGGGATCTCAGCGCGAGGCCAGTCTTAACGGCCAGGGTCGCATGCTGTACACGTTCGTCGAAGCCTACAAGGTCAGCCGCGACAAGAAGTACCTCGATGCCGTGACCCGCTGCGCCGACTTTTTGATGAAGATGCACGACGATCAGTACGGCGGCTACTACAACCGGGTTTTGCCCGATTTCAAAGTGGTCGACGATACCAAGACGGGCTTCACCAGCTTCGCCATCTTCCCGCTGGCGCACGCCTACATCGCGACTAACGATCCGAAGTACAAAAACGCCGCAATGCAGGCGTGGGCCGAGGTGCGCGACAAAATGCGTGACGGCCAGTTTTTCCAAAACAGCATGAAGCGTGACTTCAGCGGTCCGGCGCCGATGAATTTCGGTGGAGCCCGCGGGGGCCCGTCGACTGCTGCCGCGGGTGCTCCAGGTCGCGCGCCGGGCGGCGCTCAGGGGCGCGGGTTTGCCGCCCGCCGCCACGGTCTCAACGTTCACATGTTCGAAGCACTCCTGGCGCTCTATCAGGCTACGCACGATCAGAGCGTCTGGAAGGAAATTACCGGCGAGATGGCCATGATGGAGAAGCTCTACAACTACGATCTTGGCTATCTTCCCGAGGGCTTCGACGAGAATTGGAAGGCGCCGGCGCCGACGTCGTTCAACGTCGGCCACCTCTTCGAATGGGCTTCGCTTTTCAGCCGCGCCGTCGAACTTGGCGCCGATCCCAAGTTCATTCCGCTCGGCAGCCGGTCCATCGACCTGGCGATCAAGGTCGGTTATGACCAAAAGGACGGCGCCACCTGGATGAACGCCGGCGCAGACGGCACAATCGCCAGGAAATACATGATCTGGTGGACCGAGTGCGAAACCATGAAGGCGACCGCACGGTACGCCATTCTTCACGGCCGTAGCGATCTCTGGCCCTACTTCGACCGCACGCTGGCATTCGTGAAGAAGAACTTCATGGATCCCGAGTACGGAGGATGGTTCGAAGGCGTGATTCCGGGTGAGCCGCGCGAAGCGTTAGGCGAACGCGCCTACATCAAGGGCGCGGTGGACGGACCGGAACTCAGCGCGTATCACCAGACGACGTTCTTTGTGGATCTGCTGCATCTTACCGATCCGGCGGCATCGCGGTGAGGAAGCCTGCAAAGTCGCTAGTGCAGAGGGAACGTATATACAAAGGAGAGACAGCGTGCGACTCACCAGGCGTCAATTCGGCGCCGTTCTAGCAGCAAGCCCTTTCATTGCGAAGGGTGCAACCTATCCCACCTTGAACGGCGTTCACATCGGACTCCAGTCGGCCAGTTTCACGTATAGCGGAATGGGGATCGACGACATTATCAAGACGATGCGCGATCTCGGCCTGGCTGAAATCGATGTCATGTCCGAACACGTTGAAAACTATTTAGGCGCGCCCGGCGTCCAATTGCCCGGTACGGGCCGTCCGGGTCCGTGGGTCGCGCGCGCCGCGGGCGCTGCCGGACAAGGCGGGCGGCGCGGACCTTCCGGGGCGGGTCGCGGCCCCGGTGGCTTTGGCCGCGGAGGCGATCCGGCCGTCCGCGAAGCTTTACGGAAGTGGCGGCTGGAGGTGGACCTCGATCGTTTCGCAGCAGTCGGCAAGAAGTTCACCGACGCCGGATTGCGCTTCTTCTCGTACAACCTGAGCTTCAATGATTCGTACACGGACGAAGAAATCGATCGAGGCATGCTGATGACGAAGGCTCTCGGCACGCGCATCATTACCGCGTCGTCGCCGGCTTCGATCTTTCCCCGTCTCGCGCCCTTTCTCGAAAAGCACGATGTCATCATCGGCATTCACAACCACACCACGGGTCCCGAGGAATTCGCAAAAGCAATGCAGGCCTCGCCCAATGTGTGGGTGAACCTGGACACCGGTCACTTCTTCGCGTCCGGATACGATCCGGTGGCGTACATGAAGGAACACCATAAGCGCATTACGAACATTCATATCAAGGACCGGATGAGAAACAACGGTCCGGAAATGCCGTTCGGTCAAGGGGAGACGCCGCTCAAAGACATTCTTCTCACCGTCAAGAACGAGAAGTATCAGTTTCCCGTCTGTATCGAATATGTGGGTCCGGACGGGCCGCCGGTGGAGTTGAAGCGTTGCCTGGATTACTGCAAGTCGCTACTGGCTTAAGCAGCGGCGAATGCCACTAAGGAGAAATATGCGTCGTCGACATCTGGCGATTCCCGCAATAGCAATCGCATTCGCATTCACCGCCTCGACCCAGCAGCGAGGCGGAGGCACGCCGAATCCGGCAGGCGGGCGCGGCCGCGGTGGGATGGGCATGAGCGCGTATCCCCAGCGGCACGTCGACCCCGCCGCCGTCGAACGCGGCAAGGGCCTGTATTCCGTCAATTGCGCTTTCTGTCATGGTTCCGACGCGCGCGGGGGCGAGGGCGGGCCGAACCTCCTTCGCTCCACCATCGTGCTCAGCGATTCGAAAGGCGAAGCTATCAGCCCCGTGGTGCTCGAGGGCCGGCCCGCGGCAGGCATGCCCGCGTTTCACCTCACGCCCGCTCAGATCGCGGATCTCGCCGCATACCTGCATAGCTTTCCCGTAGGAGGCCGTGACGTAGCCCGTTCCGCGCCACCCACCATCGTCGTCGGGAACGCCGCAGCCGGGCGGAAGTACTTCGATCAAAAGTGCGTCGCGTGTCATTCGACGAGTGGCGATCTCAAAGGCATCGCATCGAAAATTGAGGATCCCAAAGCGCTCCAGCAAACGTGGCTCATGCCTGGCGGGCGCGGAGGACGCGGCGCCCCGGCGGTGGCTGCGCCGCCGGCCACGGTAACGGTGAGTTTGGCGTCGGGCCAGAAGGTGGAGGGCACTCTTGAACGTATCGACGACTTCGTGGTCACGCTGCAGGATAAGGAGGGTGTCCTTCACTCGTTCGCGCGAGCGGGCGCGCGCCTGGCCGTCGAGCTCCACGACCCACTCAAAGCGCATCTCGACCTGCTGGCCGTATACACCGATAAAGATATTCACGACGTTACAGCCTATCTGGTGACCTTGAAATGATTTTGCGAATCTCCATGGCCGCACTCGCTCTTGCCGTACTCAGCCCAGCGCAAGGCCTGAATCCGGCCGACATATTGAAGCCGCTATCGGACTCCTGGCCGACTTACTCGGGCGATTACTCCGGCCGGCGCTACAGTTCCCTGAAGCAGATTAATCAATCGAATATCAGGCAACTGGCGCTCGCGTGGAGCACCCGCGTCACCGCGGGACTTCCGTCGGCTGGGCCGGGTCGTATGGGAGGATTCGGCGGACCCGCAGGCCCCCCGACCATCGTAGGCGGCGAAGGCACGGGCGATCTCAACGAGTCCGGCGGCCGGTCCAACCGCATTGTCGGCGCCGTGCTGATGGTGAACGGCATCCTTTACGCCTCCGCGCCTGACAACGCGTGGGCCATCAATGCAGTCGACGGCCAGGTCCTCTGGCACTACGTTTGGAAGACCAAGGGCGGAACCCACACCGGAAATCGCGGACTTGGAATGTGGGGTAACTGGCTGTACCTGGAAACGCCGGATAACTACTTAGTCTCCCTGGATGCGCGCACGGGTAAGGAGCGGTGGCACAAACCCATCGCCGACCTGAACCAGCAGTACTTCTCTACCGCGGCTCCGATTGTGATCGGCCGGCACGTTCTTGTCGGCACCGGCGACGATCTGGATGAACCCGCGTTCCTGCAATCTTTCGATCCGGAAACGGGTGACCTGCAATGGAAGTGGTTCGCGACAGCCCAAAAAGCCGGCGATCCCGGTGTCGAAACGTGGCGCAATCTCGATGCGGCCATCCACGGCGGAGGCCAGATGTGGATCCCCGGCGCCTACGATCCGGAAACGAAACTATACATCGTCGGCACGGGAAATCCCACTCCCGCCTATACCTCGGGAACGCGTGGCGAGGGTGACAACCTTTATACCTGTTCCCTGGTCGCGATCAACGTGGATACCGGCAAGATGGCGTGGTACTTCCAAACCTCGCCTCACGATACGCACGACTGGGATTCCACCCAAACGCCGGCTCTGGTGGATGCCGAATTCAACGGCAAACCGCGGAAGATGGTGATGCAGGCCACCCGCAACGGATACTTCTACGTGCTTGATCGCCTTACGGGCGAGCACCTTGTTACAGGCAAGTTTTCGCCGACCGTCAACTGGGCCTCCCGCATGGATGCGAAGGGACGACCCGTCCGCGATCCCGCAAAGGACTTCGATATCGGCGGCGCTCTCGTTTCGCCCACCAATGCCGGCGCGACCAACTGGATGCCCCCGGCTTTCAGTCCCGATAGCGGCCTGTTTTACCTGACCTCTGAGGACAGTTACGCCGAGTATTACCTCACTGAGACCGATCCGCGCGGCGCGATGGGACTCGGTGGCAAGGATGAGCGCGGCGTTGCCGTCGCCGGCACTTACCTCACGGCGATGGATTATCGCACCGGCAAAATCGCGTGGCGTCACAAATACGAAAACTCTCGGGCGTGGGGTGGCACCAACGTCGGCCACGGCCTTCTCGCGACGGCCGGCAAACTGCTCTTTGCGGGCGACCCATCCGGTAATTTCGTCGCCTACGATCCCGCAAACGGAACTCCGCTGTGGCACACACACCTGGGAGAGGTCTCGAACTCGCCTGAGACCTTCTTACTGAACGGAAAGCAGTACGTGCTGATTGCTGCAGTGGACATGTTATACGCGTTCGCGTTGAACGATTAGTCACAGGGAAGGGATGTACTTATGAGAATGCTTATCAATGGCGCACCGTCGGACGCGGCGGATGGCCGCGTGTACGAAGTCAAGAACCCGGCCACCGGCGCCGTGATCGACACCGTGCCTCAGGCCGGTCCCGAAGATGTCCACCGCGCTATCGAGGTCGCCCTTCGCGGCAAGGAAGTCATGGCGCAACTGCCGGCGCATCGCCGCAGCGACATTCTCCGCAGAGCCGGCGAATTGATTCTCGAACGTTCGGAAAGCCTCACACAACTCCTGACCAGCGAGAACGGCAAGCCCGTCCGCCAGTGCCGCTTCGAGATCGGCGTCACCGGACGTTTGTTCACCGATTTCGCCGAAGAGGCCAAGCGGATCCGCGGCCACTACCTGCCCATGGACACTGTGCCGGGGCTCGAAGAAATGGTCGCGTACACCGTTCGTCATCCGGTAGGTGTTGTAGTCGGTGTCATTCCGTTCAACTATCCCGCCGAGTTGTTCGCCCACAAGATCCCCGGAGCGCTCGCGGCCGGATGTTCCGTGATTGTCAAGCTCCCCGAACAGTGCCCGCTTACGGTTCTACGGCTCGGCGAGATTCTGCTCGAGGCGGGATTGCCGCCGGAAGGCATGCAGATGCTCACCGGCTACCCGCAGCACATGGGCGATGAGTTGCTGACGCATCCGGAAATTCGAATGGTCAGTTTCACCGGCAGCGCCGCGACCGCCAAACTGATCGCGTGCAAGACGGCGGGAACGCTCAAGCGGCTCGCGTTCGAGCTTGGCGGAACGGACGCTATGATCGTTCTCGAAGACGCCAATCTGGACGCGGCGGCTGACGCGGTGGTGCATGGACGCTTGACCAACGGAGCCGGCCAGATATGCTGTGCCGCCAAACGCATCCTGGTGCAGGAATCCGTTTACCAGCCCTTCCTCGCGAAACTCATGGACCGCGTTGCGAAGATTCGAATGGGGGATCCAATGAGCGAAGAGACGGACCTGGGGCCGCTCATCAGCCCGGAAGCCGCCCGCCGCGCGGACGAGCAGGTGAAAAAATCCATCGACATGGGCGCGAAGAGCTTGGGCGGCGCCGCCATCGTCGACTCCTCCTTCTATAAGCCCACCGTCCTGGTCGACGTCACTCCGGAAATGCCCGTGATGAATGAGGAAGTCTTCGCACCTGTTGCCCCCGTCTATCCCTTCCGTGATGCCGACAACGCCGTTCGCATCGCCAACGATTCGCCTTACGGGCTGCAATCCAGCGTGTTTTCCGAGAACCTGAACAACGCCCTCAGCGTCGCGCATCGACTGGAAGTCGGTGGCGTCGTCATCAACGGCTCGGGCGCGTTCCGGCCCGGCAATGTTCCCTTCGGCGGTTTCAAGCAAAGCGGCATCGGACGCGAAAGCATCGTGGAAACGGTTCTCGACATGACCGAAGAGAAGACCATCGTAATCAATGGCGCGCTCAAGGTCCGCGCTCAGGTCGGCTGACGTCGAGTCGCGTTTCCCGGAGCGCCTATGATGCTGATCATTGCAGCAAGTCTCGCGATATTCGTTTACGGGATGGTAGCCTCCATGCTGGGCACCATCAATCCGGGTTTAGCGATCCGTTTTCATCTGGACAATGTTCAGACCAGCTACATCGCCCTCGCGCAGGGTATCGGGCTGGTCATCGCATCGGTGTCGGTGGGCCCGCTTCTCGATAAAAAAGGAAAGAAGGTCGGATTGCTTCTCGGCCTGAGCGCTGTCATCGTGTCTCTGGTAATTCTCGCGAATGCCGACGGCTATCCCGCGATGATGTTCAGCATGGCGCTGATGGGCCTCGGCGGCGGCATCACGATCACCGCTGCTAACGCGCTAGGCAGCGACGTCAGCGAGACGCGCCGGGCCAGCGTTCTCAACTTCCTTAATGTCTTTGTCGGGCTCGGAGGCTTGCTAACGCCGTTCGTGGCCGGCAACCTCCTCGCGGGCGACGCAAAGAAGGTCGCCTATTGCGGCGCTGCACTTTCCGCAGTTGCTTTGCTTTTTCAGTTTGCCTTGAAGCTACCTAAGAAGATCGAAGCCGGCGTTGCGCCCGCTTCTTCGCGCGTCTTCAAACAGCCGTTGCTCTACGGCATAGCCTTGACGGTGTTGCTTTATACTGCGTGCGAATTCGCCATCTGGAACTGGTTGCCCAAGTTCCTCGTTGCCGAGGGTGTGCCGCAAGCGCAGGCCCTTAACATTCTTGCCCTCGGATTTGCTCTGGCGCTGCTGCTCGGGCGAGTGGCGATCACGCCTGTACTCATGAAGGTGCAGCCCTTGACGGTCACTACTTTCTGCTCCATCGCGATGGCGGTGTGCACCTGGTTCGTTCTGCAGACTTCCAACCCTCAGACCGCCGGAATTCTCGTCTTCTGCACCGGCCTGGCGATGGCGCCGGTCTTCCCCACCAGCATCGCGCTCATCGGCAATCTCTTTAAAGAGGGAACTGCCACCGCGATCGGCTTTACCATTACCTGCGGCTTTTCGGGCCTCGTCCTTAGTTCGCCGATTATCGGTTGGCTCTCCGGACCGGACCCGCAGGGCTTGCGCACCGGCCTGTTGCTGCTCCCGGTATCGTCAATCATCATGTCGGTGCTATATCTGGCCTTGCGAGCCCCCATCTCGGGCCGCACGCAACCCCTGGCTGCGCGCCAGGCAACCTAATATAGGTTTAAAGACTATGATCCCTCGTATTTCGATTTGGCCCATATTGCTGGGCATTGCGGCATCGACAGCGGCGTTCGGACAGTTGGCTCCGCAGAATCATGAAACGCCAAAATCGGAAGAGTATCTCCTGTTAGGCAACGTCAATCGCGGCGCCGGCGAACCCATCGTCTTTGTAAACCCCAAGGACCACGACAATATCATTGTCACAGCGATGGCGACCTTGAACCGGCTGCCCGGCGGTGAAACGCCGATTCTACCCCGCGGAACGCAGGCGGCAATCGACCTTCGCATCAAAGAGCTATCCACCCCTGATGGCTCGGTCACCGATATCGCCGTCACCCGCGACGGCGGTAAGACGTGGGACTTCAGCCAAGACAAGTTTCGTGAACAGCTTTCGAAGAATCGCTGCAGCGATTCGTTCGCGGGCGCCGGTCCCGACGGCAAGCTCTATTTCGGTTGCCTCGCATATCTCGATCGCGGTAGCGCCGACTACGCCGAGGGCTATGACCCCAAGAATGGCGAAGCTCGCGACTATCACGGCGGTTCCGCCATTGCCTGGTCCTATGACAAAGGCCGCACATGGAGTTTCCCCACTTGGGTGCATCCCGCCCATTCCCCCGCGCTCTACGCGCCCACGGTTCATCCGGTCTTCGAGCAGGCTTCGCCCTGGGATCGTCCCATCTTCGTGGCTGACCCCCAAAAAGGAACCATCTACCTGAGTGGCAGCGGTCCGGCGTATACCGTCGATCCGGCCACTGTCCATCGCCCGAAAGTCGACCACTCACTGGGCGGTGCAAAGGGCTATACCGGATATCCGGGCAACGACATTTCTCGCAGCCGCACCTTCCTGCGCGCTTCTCACGACGGCGGATTCACCTGGGGCATGATCTATCCGATGGATAGCGACGAATACCCCGGCGGGCGCGGCGGGTTCAGCGCCGCGTACGGTCACCTGGTAGTCGCTTACGGCGCCGCCAAGGTCCCGGCGAAGGACAATGCCAAGTGTCCGTGCACCGTCCTCGGAGTCAGCGACGATGACGGCAAGACTTTCACCTATCGCGTTGTGCCGCCGCTACCACAGACGCAGGCCGCGGCGCCCGCCGGCGGCAGAGGCGGACGCGGAGGCTTCGGCGGCGGAGGCGCTATGGTCGGCGCCGACCCCACGAAGGATGGCCGCTACGCCATCGCCCGCCAGTCCGGCAGCGACCTCTACGTTTCCGTCACGCAGGACGACGGTAGGACGTGGGGACAGCCGATCCTCGCTGTGCAACTTCCAGCCGGCGCCAATTTCGGACAGCGCGCCATGAAGTTTGGACCGCACGGCGATCTCGGCATCATCTGGAAGCAGCAGTACGCCGACCGCAGCTACGACGCCTGGTCCAGCGTCATGCGAGCAGGCACGAACAGCTTTAAAACGGTCCGTGTGAGCCACGCAGTTTCGCCGCCGTATATCCCTGAGCGCGGCAACTTCATGTTCGGCGACGATCTTTCGTCCGTCGATCTCGACGACCACTACCTGCACGTAGTGTGGGGCGACAATCGCGCCGGCTTCGAAGCCACATGGTATGGTCGCGTGCCGCTCGAGGCCTATCAATAGGATGGTATGTGCCAATCAATCCTGATCGTTTCCGCGTTCTCGCTTGCCGTCGCGGCGGGGCAAACTACCGCGCCCGCTCCACAGACTTCGGGGCGCGGCGGCGGTCGCGGACGCGGCGGTCCCGCGATCGCGGCGCCGTTCCTCGCTCTCAAATCCCCTGAAGTGCATCCTGACAGGACCGTCACGATGCGCTTTCGCGCGCCGCAGGCGACCGTGGTCGAAGTCTTCGGAGAACTCACTCAGAAGGGTCTGAACGCCGGCGTCCCCATGACGAAGGGCGCGGACGGAATCTGGACCGCGACCGTCGGTCCCGTCCCACCGGAAATCTGGCGCTACGCCTTTCGCGTCGATGGTGTTCAGGTCCCGGACCCTTCGAACCCCTCATTCGATTCCGTAGCGCAGGGCATCGCGGTCAACAGCATGGTGGAAGTCCCCGGCGACTCCCCGGCGTTCTATGATTCCCGTCCGGTCCCTCACGGCGAAATCCGGCAGGTGATGTATGAGTCAAAAGCGATGGGCGTGACTCGCTGGGTCTGGATCTACACGCCGCCCGGCTATGAGAAGTCCACCGCCCGCTACCCCGTGCTGTATCTCCTCCATGGCAACGGCGAGTCGGTGAGCGGCTGGATATGGAACGGCCGCGCCAATATCATTCTGGATAACCTGATCGCGGACCGCGAGGCCCGCCCCATGATCGTGGTCATGCCGCAAGGCCATGCTATTCAGGGGGCCCGCGTGGGTCCGCTCGAATCCGTCCCCGGCGAAACCGGCATGTTCTCGCCGAAGTTCCCGAAGGATCTGCTTGACGATGTTCTACCGCTGGTCGAGAGAACCTACCGCGTCGTCGCCGATGCCGACCACCGCGCCATCGCCGGGCTCTCGATGGGCGGCGGCCAATCGCTTTCGATCGGCATGGAACATGCCGATACCTTCCACTACGTGCTCGGCTACAGCGCCGCGGTGGGCGGCAACTTCCTGGATATCGATCACAATTTCGAGCACGCCTTCGCACATCCCGAAGAACTGAACAAGAAGCTGAAATTGCTCTGGTTCGCCATCGGGAAGCAGGACTTCATCTATGAGGGGAACAAGGCATTCGCGGATCGCCTGACTGCCAGAGGCATTAAATTCACCTTCAAACAGACCGAAGGCGAACACGTCTGGAGAGTGTGGCGCAACTACTTGCACGAAACCGCGCCTCTGTTGTTTCAGGCCTCCAAATAGGAGATTGACTCGAAACGGCGCAGTCTATCGCCTTCGCCATTATTTAATTCCCACGCGGATCGGCACGAACGATGGCTGGCGCGTGACTGACGACGATCTTCTGGCCGTCCGAGTTGCACATTCCGGCCAGAGGGCAAGAATGCTCTCAAGCCAGTGTTCGTTAAGCCGAGCCCGAAATGAGCGTCGTCAAACGGCTCGCCGATCTGTGCCTGACATACCCAGTTGAATTTGTTTATGCACTCCGGCTCGTGATCGCGATGGCGACCGCGAAGGCTGGCTTGTGCTCGGCGTGGAGGATGACGGGAGACGGGTGCTTAAAGGTGCGATTGACAGTAACAATGACGTCGGAGTCCGTGCGGCCCGGCGCCTGATTGAGGATCTGATCGCCAAAGGGCAGTTCCGGGGCGTAAGCCACCGCGCCCGCAACCAAACCGCTCTCGCCGTTGCGACACACGCCAGTCCGGCATGACCAGCGGACCGGTACGTCGCAGCTTCGGCCAGCTTGAGAATGCTGTGGTAGACCGATGTATTCCAGTGTGCGCCGACGCCGCTCCGCGCAAACGATACCAACGGGCCGCCATTGGCATCGCCCTCCGCTGGATGCGGCCTAGGTCTTCCCTCAAGCGCGCGCAACCTGATCGAGCCAGTCGAGCGGCTTGTGTCGTCCCAGTTTCAGGTGGAACGTCACTGGTATATTCTCCGGCAAGCGAATCTGGACGTCCGCCATACCGGCGGAAAGCGGCTTCGCCAGCGACCCCGCCGGCGCGGTAATCGCCTCGATCCCGTATCGCGCGAGCAGGGTCAAGTCCTGCTTCTTCGCTGACGTCACCATCAACTCAACGGTCCTTGCCTCCATGTCCCATGCCAGTTTGTTGATCCTCGCGAACGTCCGGGCGTGCATCCCGCGGATCGATCCTTTGACGAGCGCCGGCGGGAGCGCCGGAAGCACCTCAATCACCCCAGGGCGAGAGTAGAGGAGCATCTCCATCAGGATCGCCGGAAGTCCGCCCTGCGCATCCGGCACAGGTGGGCCGTAAGGCTCGCGCGAACAACGCAGGCCGCTGCCCACGTAACCCTGCTCCAGCAATTGCCGCAGTTGAACGTCCACGATGACGTTATCCTTCAGCCGCGCCCCCGCCAAAGCGCGATGGCAGCGGCTGTAAGCAGGTAGAGTTTCGCCCGCGACCGCGGTGGCCAATGCGTCTACTGTGCGCCTGCGGTCGGCTAGATCCGCCGCTCGAGCCAGTTGCGGCGTGCGGTCGGGATCAATTTCATCCCCCGGCCACACGCCGTAGAGGTGCGACACGTGGCGATGCGTATAGTGCTCTTGCAGCGTGGGCCAAGCCCATTCCTTCAGGGTGCCATCCGGTTCGAGCAGGTAGGGCGGCATCTTGGCGAGCATCGCCCTCCATTTCGGCACGCTACCGCTTTCGGCGCCCAGAACCTCCGAGGCTTTGAGCAAATTGGTCAGGACTTCCCGGCACACCGCGATATCCATAGTGGCATTGATCAGCGTGGGTCCCGATGGGTCCGTGCTGCCGGGCGTGTTTTCGGGCGAGATGGATGGGACAAACAGATAGTTGCCATTCTTGTCGGTGGCCGTCAGGAAGTCCTCGTAGAAAAGTGCCAGTTCCTTGTATGCCGGCAACACGCGATTGCGGAGGAATTCCAGGTCTCCTGTGGCGAGATAGTGCTCCCAGAACGGGCGCATGCGCCAGCCCCCAGCGGAAATCCAATACGGCCAGATCCCGATCGGAGTGTTGCCGCTGTAATAGAAACTGGCTCCGATGCCTTTGTCTGGAAACACAGGATAAGAAGCGCCTCGAAATCCGAAGATGTTGCTGGCATTGGCGCGGCAATCCGGCGCCAGGCTCTCCATCCATTTGAAATATGCCTCCATGCCCTCCCGCAGGTCGCCCTGGACTGCGCCCGCCGTTTGCAGGTCGATGGTGGAATTGATTTCGGCCGCGATGCCGGGATATTTGCCGCTCGTGAGGATGAACCAATGGCGGCCCATTCCGAACAGCTTCTCCAGCAGCGCGGGTGAGCAATCCGGCCTCGACCGCTGGTCGGCCAGGAGTTCCTCGGTGGACACGCCGTATTGCGAGGCGCCGCCGAAATCCACCGCGACGCGGTCGAACATCTCCGACTGCAACCTTTGGTGTCGCTCCAGCAATGCCGGATAGTCGGAGGTAAGCTGTTCCAGCGCCCGCCGGACGGGCTCCACTTTGTCATCGCTGAAGTCGGCGAACCATTCGATGCGGGTCAGGAGCATCACGGACGACGCATTCTCGACCACGAGCGCGTTGCCATCCATCCGGGCGGCTCCGCCGCTGTGCACCACGCGGACCACACCCGCGTAGCCGCTGTTGTCCACCGAGGGATCCAGGCGGCATTTGTAAGTCAGCCGCTGTGAACTGCAGTCCTGATGAACGTCGTTGGCTTCGACCCCTTTCGGGGCAGGGACTTGGGCGGGCGACCCCGAATTTCCCGGCGTGAAGGCAGCGCGATCGGGCGACGTGGCGTCAATGCCGTTGTGGCTGCCCCAGTCCATGCCGGAACGCATGCTCCATTCGGCGGACTTCTGCAACGAGATCCGAACATTGACCGAGCGACCGGCCGGCGCGGTGAGCGACTGAACCACGACCTTGTCCGGACGGGACGCGAAAGTCCGACGAACCCAGTCGCCGCGCTCATCGGTCCAGACGACTTGAATTTCGCCGCTCTCGAAATTCACGGTGCGCAGATAATCCTTCGCCTGCGAAGCTTTCGGAAAATCGAGCTGCATCAGGAATGCCGGGACGGTGAGGTGCGGCTGCGTGTCCTGCTTGATCGGACTCTCATTCATGTGCTGGACGGCGAGCGCCACTGCTTCGCGGTTCTTCCCCTCCAGCACCATCTGCCGCACCCGGGGGAAAATACTCGCGACGTTCGGAGCTTCCAATGGCCGTTTCCACGGCATGAGCAGGCTTTCGTGGTGGAAGAGGATTCGTTCCTCGTAGGGATCGCCCGTCAACTCGATGTTCATCGCTCCGTTGCCGGAGATCAGAGTGTCCTTGACGGCCTTGGCGGGCGCGATGCTGCAGAAGCCCCGCTTCGGCACGGCCTTCCGCCGGATTCGTTCCGCGAGAGGCATGGGTGAGATCGAATAGCCCGCGTGCAAGGGCGGCTTAGGCAGGAACGGGTCCCCTTGCACCCGCCGCAGGTATTCCGCCGGACGATTGTCGGCCGGCGGCGCTTCGGCGTGTTCGGATGGTTTTTGAGGATCGCCCTCTGCCACGGTGCCCATCAGGCCGGCTGCGGCCACGGTTGTCTTCAGAAGATCTCTGCGTTTCATCGTTTCCTCGCTGAACCGTCGCTACGCGACCGAGTTGACCCAATCCAACGGATTGCGCCGTCCGAGTTTCAGATGCACCTCCACCGGTTTTCCTTGCGGTAAGTGCAGATCGCAGGCCGCTGTTCCAGGCTGCGGTTTGGACGCCAGCGCACCCGGCGAGGCCGAGACAGCTTCGATACCATGCCGTGCGATCAGCGTGACGTCCTGCTTCCGTATGGACGTAACGGTCAGGTCGACGGTCCGCGCATTCATGTCCCAAGCCAGTTTGTCGAGTCTCGCGAAGGTACGGAGCAACATGCCGTTCATCGAGCCCTTCACCAGCGATGGAGGAAGTGCCGGAAGCACCTCGATCACGCCGGGACGCGAGTAGGCCAGCATTTCGATGATGATCAACTGAATGCCGCCTTGCGCATCGGGCATCGGCTGCACGTAGGGATCGTGAGAGCAGCGGAGCGTCGGGCCGACGTTGCCTTCCTCGATGAGTTGGCGCAGTTCGGTGTCCGCCATGTAGCTGTCTTTGAGCCGGGCCCCCACCAACGCGCGATGGCATCGGCCATGAGCTGCCAGGCGCTCCGGAACGCGATGCCGGTTGGCGATCAACACAGCCTTTGCCAGCAGCGGGGTGCGGTCCGGGTCAATTTCGTCGCCCGGCCAGGCCCCGTAGAGATGAGAAATGTGCCTCTGGTTATAACGCTCAGCGAGCGAGGGCCAGGCCCATTCCTTCATGGCGCCGTCCGGTTCGAGCAGATAAGGCGGCAGTTTCGCCAGCATAGCCTTCCATTTCGGCACACTGCCGGCCTCGACGCCCAAGAGTTCGCAAGCCTGTACCAGGTTCGCCAGCACTTCGCGGCACACCGCAATGTCCATGCTGGAGTTGATCACCAGCATGCAAGACGGATCCAGGTTCCCGGGATTGTTCTCCGGCGAGAACGACGGGACGAAGATGTAGTTCCCGTTTTTGTCGGTGACCGTCAGGAAGTCCTCATAGAACAACGCCAGGTCTTTATACGCCGGTATGACTCGGTTGCGAAGGAAATCGAGGTCGCCCGTTACCAGGTAGTGGTCCCAGAACGGGCGCACACACCATCCGCCTGCGGAAAGCCAGTAGGGATGCGGCCACGTCTCCTGTGTCGAGCCGGCGAAGTCATACATTTTATCGACGCCCTCGTCTTTGGTCGGCGTGAGGGAATAATGGGCGCCGCGCATGCCGTATATGTTCTTCGCGTTGGTGCGATAGTCCGGGTATAGGCTCTCCATCCAGTTGAAATAGGCGTCCATGCCTTCCCGGTGGTCGCCCTGTACACCGGGCGCAATTTGCAGGTTGATATTGGCGTTGGTCTCGGCAGACATGCTGCAATACTTGCCGCTGGTGAGGATGAACCAGTAGCGGCACATCTCGAATAACTTCTCGAGAAAAGCCCCGGAATACCCCGCGCTCGACCGCTGATCAGACAGGAGTTCCTCGGAAGACATGGCGCGCTTTGCGGCGTCTCCGAAATCCACGGTGACGCGGTTGAGCATCGCCGACTGAACCTTCCGGGCTCGCTCGAGTAGTCCCGCGTAGTCCGGGGTGATGGCGTCTACCGCGCGCCGCACAGCCTCTACGCCATCCTCGCTGTAGTTGTCGAGACGCTCGATGCGGGTGAGAAGCATCACGGACGAGGCGTTCTCGATGACCAGCGTGTCGCCGTCCATGCGGGCTGAGCCGCCGGTGCGAACCACGCGCGTCACGCCGGCGTAGCCGCTGTTGTTGATCGAGGGATCGAAAATGCCTTTGAAAATCAGCCGCTGCTCGTTGAAGTCCTGGTGGGCGTTGGGTGGTGCGGCAGCGGGCTGTGTGCCGCCGCGCCCGCGGCCTGCGGCCAAACCTCCTCCCCTGCCGCCGCGGCCGCCGCCTGCCGACCTCTGCATACTGATTCGCACGTTCAGCGGTTGTCCTTTGGGTGCGGTGAGCCACTGCACGACGACGTTGTCGGGCCTGGATGCGAAAGTCCGCCGAACCCACTCGCCGTGCTCGTCCGTCCAGTGAACCTGCAGTTCGGTGCTCTCGAAGTCTACCGTGCGGAGGTAGTCTTTCACCGCCGCGGTTTTGGGATACTCCAGATGCATCGAGAAGCCAGTGCCGAGCCCCCCGAATCCACCGCCTACGATGGTGGTCTTGTGCCACTCCTCATATCCGAGTCTGGCAGCGTCGTGGTATTTACCGTCCAGCAGCATTTGCCGCACGCGCGGGAAGATACCGGCGATGTTGGGTGCTTCGAATGGCCGTCGATGCGGAGTGAACAGGCTCTCGTGCCGGAAGACGATCTGCTCGGAGTAGGGATCGCACGCCGTCTCGACCGTCATCGCCCCGTTGCCGGATATGAGAAGCGCATCGCTGGCTGGCGAGACGCTGCAAAATCCGCGCCGCGGCACGACGTTGCGCCTGATCCGCTCAGCCAACGGCATCGGCGAAATTGGTATCGGCCCGCTCGACTCCCGGAACGCCGGCGGCTTCGGCAGAAACTTATCCTGCTTTACTTGCTGCAGGTATTCGGCGGAGCGAATCTCCTCGCGCGCCGGCGGCTTCGCAGCGGCGCTTTGGTCTGCTACGAGTGGCGGGAGCAACTCCGCAGAACCGGCCAGGCCCGCGACCGCTGTGCCTTTCGTAAGGAAGTCTCTGCGCTTCACGTGTCCTCCTGAATGAGATCGATTCTCCAGGCTATTCGAACGTAATCGTATACTCGCGGCGCGGCTCAACGCGCACGCGCCAAATGCCGCCAGAGTCAGTCGAAGGCACAGTGCGCCCGCCGGATTGAATCCCTACGATGCGCTGTCCGCGGGGCGGGCGGAGTTGGAACTCTCCGCCAACAGCGGGGCGCAGCGCGGCGGAAACCGCTCGGCCTCCCTTCCAGGACGCGTCCACTTCCACGTTGCCCCGAGCTCGTAGTCCATGAAAATGGCCTTCCGGCCAGGCAGAAGGAAGCGCCGGCAGGATGGCGATGACGCCCGAATGACTCTGCAGGAGCATCTCGGCGACCCCGGAAGCTCCGCCGAAATTGGCGTCGATCTGGAAGAGGCGGCTCCCGTTCAGCAAAGTCTCAGTGGCCGACGACAGCAGGTTGCGGATATGCACATACCCGCGATCGCCGTCCTCGAGCCGAGCCCAGAGATTCGAATACCAACCTGCGGACCAGCCGCTCCTGCCGCCGCCATTCTGCACCCGGCGTTCGAGCGAAATCCGCGCCGCCTTCGCCAGTTCCGGCGTGCCGCGCAGCGTGATTTCGTCGGCCGGATAGAGAGCAAATAAGTGCGAGATGTGGCTCATGCCCGGAGTGGGCTCCTCGTAGTCCTCGCTCCATTCCTGCAGCTGGCCGAATTTGCCGATCTTCAAGTCCGGAATGCGCTTGAGCGTGGATTCCAATTGTTTGCGGTAGTCCGCGTCAATGCCCAAAATCCGCGATGCATCCATGGTGGCGTGGAACAGTGTGTAGATGAGTTCGTAATCCATGGTGGCGCCGACTGTCTGCCTGCCTACCGTTCCGTCCGCCATCCGGTAACTGTTTTCCGGCGAGTACGAGGGGTTGGTGACCAGGTGGCCTTTGCCGTCGTCGATGAGGAAGTCCACCAGAAACAGGGATGCTTCCTTCATGATGGGGTAGGCGTCGCGGCTCAGGAAGGCGCGATCCAGCCCGTATTGATAGTGCTCCCAGAAATGGAGGGCCAGCCAGGCGCCTCCCATCGGCCAGATGCCGCAGTACGCGTAGTCCACGGGCGCGGTATCGGCCCAGGCGTCGATGTTGTGGTGAAATGCGAAGCCGCGCGCGCCGTACATTTCTTTGGCGGTGCGGCGTCCGCTCTCGAGCGACATCTTGATCAGATCGAACAGCGGCCCGGTGGTTTCCGAAAGGTTGCCTACTTCGGCCGGCCAGTAGTTCATCTGCAGGTTGATATTGGTGGTGTACTTGCTGTCCCACGGCGGAGCCATGAGTTCGTTCCAGATCCCCTGGAGATTGGCCGCCATGGTACCGGGACGGCTGCTGCCCATCAGCAGATATCGGCCGAACTGGAAGTACAGGGCCGAAAGCCCGGGGTCCTCCTGGCCTTTTTTCAGCCGGGCCAGGCGTTCGTCTGTCGGAAGGTTTTCGATAGTGGCATCGGCAACGGGCGGCGCGAATGCCACCTCCACACGGCGAAAGAGTCTTTCATGATCGGCGAGGTGCGCGGATTTCAGCGCGTTGTAAGGCTTGGCGGCTCGCGTCAGATAGCGATTGCAGTCTTCGGCAGGATCACCGCCGTGGTAATTGGTAGCAGCGACCAGCAGAAGTGTCGCGGCGTTCGCTCCGGTCACCACCAGGTCGTTGCCTGAAATCGCGAGTTTGCCGCCTTCGTTGACCGCGCGAAGCACGCCGCGGAATTTTACGCCCGACGGCTCCACTTGATCCGTTTCCGCCTTGCGCTTTTCGGGGGTCAGATTGGGTGTGATCCAGAAATTAGTGTGCGCGACGGCCTCGCCCGCGAGGATCACGCGATCGGGCGCGGCTGTGGCGGTCTGGGCATCCTGCGAACGGGTCAGGGTCGCGCGAAAAGTCACCTGGCCGGGCTTGTCGCAGCTCAAGCGGACCACGATCGCCTGATCCGGGACCGACGAAAAAATCTCGCGCGTGCAGGCGGCCTCTCCGACCCGATAGCTGACCCGCGCCACACCGGTCGCGAGGTTCAACTCGCGCCGGTAATCCTGCGCGTTGTCGAGGCCCGCAAATTCGATATTGAGATCGCCGAGCGGCTGGTAGGGAGGTTGCCGGTTGGGAATCCCCATCATCTTCTGCTCTTCCAGTACCTCGGCCTCCTTCACCTTGCCCTCGAACAGCAGGCGGCGGACTTCGGGGAGTGCTTTCAGTGCTTCGGGATTCACGCGGTCGCGCTTCTTGCCATTCCAGATGGTGTCTTCATTGAGGGCGATTCGCTCTTTGGCGATTCCGCCGAAGACCATTCCACCCAGTCGGCCGTTGCCGATGGGGAGCGCATCGGCCCACCGCGAGGCAGGGTGCCGGTACCAGAGCACCGGGTCGGCGGCCGAAAGCGGGGCCGCGGCCAGGAAAAGGAGAACAACCGATTGAATGAACCCGCGTCTCATGAATAGACTCTTATCGCTTCTCCAATTCGTAGATGTCGATGCTGAAGGGGGCGATCGTCACTGATTTCGGTGCTTCGCTCAGCGCGGTTTCCGTAATGCGGATTTCCTTCCGGCCGAGGCCCGAGGACGCGCTCAAACTGTCGCCGGTCATGCGCCACATGCGACCCTTGCCTGACGTCATGCCCTTGACGGTCAGGTCCAGATCCTGGGCGGACTCGTTTGCATTGATGACAGCGATCGTCAGAGATCTGCCATCGGCCGTAAGCGCGGCGACTATATCCACGGGGTAAGTCGGGCTGCCGGCGTTTACTTTCGGCTGATCGCCGCCCACCGGATAAAGCGGGGCGGGCACGGGCGAATCGCCGCCCACTGCGACGGGGATCGAGCCGAAGTGGTCGCGATAGAACTTGAAGAACATCCCGGTGGAGTTGAGAGCGGAGTCGGTGGCGTTGTATTCGATGGACGAAGTCCCCATGGTATGCCCGGCCATCTTGATGAGGTCGGTGTGACGGAACATTTCCTGAAGCACCATGGCGTTCGCCAGCACTCCGCGCAAGCTGTTCGGCGCTCCGCTGTAGGCCCATTCATCGATTGCCATGGGGATGCGGCGGCTCTGGAGCGCCGGAATGCGCTGCAGATACTCGTCGTAAGCCTCCACCTTTTCGCGGACCCGGTTGGCCGGACGCCGCGCCCATTCGACGAGCGGTTCGTCCACGCGGACCATGTACTCGGCGCGGCTGAAGGCGCCCGGCTTGGTGGCAGAAGCGTCGAAGCGCTGGCCGGCGTATGAGTAGAAATGCTCCGACATGACATCGATCGCGTCGAAGCAGTGGGTAAAGAGTCCTCCGTCCCAATCGCCCGGCGAGAGGAAGTCCGGAATCAGCTTACCCACCGTCGGCAGCGCGAGACCGTAAATAGTCATCTCATCGGGTGTAGCGCCGGTGGCAAGCAGCGTGATGGACGGATCGACCTTGCGCATCGCTTCGGCGAACATGTTGTGCTTGAAGACATACTGGCTCATGGCCATGTGGCCGTACTGCCAGGAGCCGTACATCTCGTTCCCGATGCCCCACCATTTGATGTTGTAGGGCGCCGGGTGGCCGTTGGCCGCGCGCAACTTGCCCATGGGAGTAGTCGCCGCGCCATTGGCGTACTCGACCAACTGGGCGGCCGAGAACTCGTCGCCGAAGCCAGCATTCACGCTGATGAAGGGGTCTACGCCGAGCAGGCCCATCAGGGTCATGAACTCGTCGGTGCCGACGTCATTCGGCTGAAAGCCGCCGCGGACAGGGTCGAGGCGCGGTGCGCGCTTGTCGGGATCGCCGATGGCGTCGCGCCATTCAAACGCGGAGAGGTAATTCCCTCCTGGGAAGCGCCACATGCCGGAGCGCTGGGCTTTCAACAACGCGACCGTGTCGGGGCGGAAGCCGTGGATGTTATCGGCGGGCATGAGAGAGACGGCGCCTACGTGGAACGAGCCCTGGCCCGTGGCGGAGATCTCGAGGCGGCCGTTGTCGGTATCGGCGCCGGCGGTGAACTTGAGGGGAAACTTCGTGTAGGACGCTTTCGCGGCGGTCAGGGGAATCGTCTGGCGACTGCCCGGGCCCTCGCCCCAAACAAGATTGACGCTGACCTTGGCGCCGGCCGAGGCAGCGATCACGACGCGGCCTGTGTACGCTTTGCCTTTACGCAGCGCCAGGCCGGCCTGCGAGATGCCGCGCGGCGAATCGGCCGCCAGATGAATCAGGGGCGTGTGCACACCTACATAAGGATTCTGCCGGTCCATGGTGACGGCATCATCGGGGCCTATGGGCAGCCACCGCGCAACCGGGCGGCCGCCGCGGCCGGGACCGCCGGCGCCACGGCCCGGTCCGCCGCGTCCGGCCTGCACGGGAGGCTTCGACGTGACGTCGTTGTAGAATTTCCGGTCGTCGAGCATTTCAGCCCAGACGCTCTTATTGATGAGGTCGCCGATGTGCTCGATGAACTGGCCGTACATGTAGGGTGAGATGGGCGGAGCGGTCTTGCTCGCGTCGATGCTGACGGCGATTCGCTTCGCCGCGTTGAGCGCCGGCGAGCCCACCGCGAGAGTCAGTGCAACTCCCGCCAGCAGGAATTCGAATACCTTTTTCATTCTTGCCTCCTTACTTGACGTATCCCCGCTCGCGGTAATACTTCATCGCGCCGGGATGCATGGGAATCACTTTGCTGACGGCGACGGTCTGCGGGTCGTAATACCAAGGCTCGAGTTGGACCTGGAACAGATCGCGATGTTCGTCGAGAGCCTTTGCGACGTCATACGCAAACGAGTCTGGAGCTTCGTCGCGCGCGTAGATGAAGTGATTGGGCCGCATGACCGTCGGAATCGGGCGATCGACGCCGCGGAAGAGCGCCAGGGGAACGGTGGCGCGCTGGTAGCCAGGTTCCCGGGCGAGGCGGGCGATGAGCGGCTCCTCGAAATCCAGAAAGACGAGATCGTTGAGTTGGCTGGCCTCATACCACGACCGCTGCTCGGGCGTGTTCGCCAGAAGACCGGTCCCGATGAAGACGTCGGCCGAAGCACGCTTTTCGCGGGAGGCATTCGAGGGCATGATGCCGCCGCCTTTCGCCCGTAAATCCTCAGCCTTGATGCCGTAATAATCAAAAATGATCGCGTTGTTGCCGGTGATCCAGGTCGGCTCGGCGCGGTCCTTGATCTGGCGAAGGTTCGTGATCCCGGATTTCTTGCTCGCCGCCGCCAGCATGTACGTCGAGGTGCGGATGACGGCGATGACTCGGTAGTTATGTCGTTGCTTGTGGTCGCTCGCGTAGGGTCCCGTGCCGTTCCATGCATCGATCAGGTTGGATTCGCTGGTCGCGCTGATATCGGGCACGAGGTCGGGCGGTGGCTCGACGTACTGCGGATTGTCCAGCGCTCCGGGCGGCACCACGGGCTTAGTCTTGTCTCCCATCTCGCGCGGGCCGAAGCTCGACCAGCAGACCCAGCAGATGGTGGTCTGGTAGCCGTAGAAACGAAGCGCATCGGACGTGACTTTCGCGAGAATGCCCCAGGGGCAAGCCTTGCAGGCGCCTGCGAAGACGGGCTTTTTCTCTGCGATGGTAGCGGAAACCGCAGAGTTGGACCGCCGTCGTGGCGTCTGCGCCCGGCCGGCGAAGAGAAAGAGAGCCAGCGCGAAGGCGAAAGCAAATCGACTGGTCATAGGCATATGCTTCCCTCTGCAAAGCTATTGCAGGTGGCTATTAAAGAAATTCGCGAGCGCCGTCATCGCCTCGCGCGACTCGGGCAGACTGGGATCTTCCCAGAAGAAGTGCCACATGCCCTCGAACACGTTCAGGTCCGCTACCACGCCCGCGCGCAGCAGTTTGCGGTGCAGGAGCACTGTCTGGCTCAGGCACATATCGCGCGTGCCGGAAAGCAGGAACGCGGGCGGGTAACCTTTGGGGATGTCGCCGTCGAGCGCCGTGGCCGGCGGCTGGTCCGGAGTGCGTGTCAGGTTTCCGGGGTGGTACGGAGCCTGGCCAGAAAACGCGCTCGACAGGCCTGCGTCGAGGCCGTTCATCGTGTACCGCGCGTCGCCGCGATTCGAGCCGCCCGAACACGTACCCAAGCCCACCGCGCCCGGCTGCGGCAACTTCTGCACGGGCAGCCATAGGATGGTAGTCTGCGCGAGCGTACATCCGCCGGACGCACCGAACATGGCGATGCTCTTCGGTTTGTAGGTCTTCAGCAACTCGCGGTAGACTGCGACGATATCTTCATTGCCGGGGATAGAAGGCCCGCCGCCGCGGTAATTGACCTTGATCACTTTCATCTGACCGAGACTGGCGACAGCGATGGCCTCGGCGTCCATTTCGAATTCCATGGCGACCTTGCGGCGATTCTTGGCGGGGATCTCCTTGGGCGAATAGATCGTGACGCCGACGCCGCCGATTTTCGAGGTCTCCTCCGTCACTTCATAGATCTTGAGCGCCGTCTGTTTGCTGCCGCCGGCAGATGGTGGTTCCGGGACACCCTCAACTGTGCGCGCGGACGCCAGCCCGCCCTTCGCGGCCGATGCCCGCGCCTTCCTCAGCATCTGCCGCGTGTACGAGGCGCGGGCTTCGGCGCTTTCGAGTGCGGGCGGCGGGACCGTGCGCGGTCCGAAGTGCAGCGTGCCATCGGAATCGACGATCATCTGCGCAACAGGCGGAGCAGCGGCGAGGATCGCCGGATCGAGCTTCTGCACACTATTCTGGTTCTGCGCGAGGAAGACCCCGGCGGCCAGAACCGCCAGGAGTGAAAGGAACAGCGATCGTCTCATGACCCCTCCTGTCCTCAATCATCAACGATTTTGGAAGATCCTTCTTCCCTTACCGGAACAGAAGAGGAGCAAAAGCGTAGAGGCTCCTCCTCCAGGTCTGCCATTCGTGTGCCGTGCCGGGAGAGATGTAGACGTAGCTGTTGGTAATCCCGGCGGCGGTCAGTTGCTGCTGGTGTGTCCGTAGGCCGGCGGCATTCTCCATGGAACCGCAGCTCATGAAGAGAACCTTGACCTTTTTGTTGAACTCCGCCGGCACGGCCATCTGGCCGTTGTAAATGGTCCTGAGGTCGAGCGGAGCCGGACTCGCGGGCGGGGGCGCTGGACTCGCTGTGGCGCCGCCGCGGCCACGGCCGGGTCCACCCGCCGCAGCGCCGCCGCTGAAGAAGCCAATGTAGGAGAACTTATCGAGGTTGGCCATGGTGACGGCCGAAGTCTGCATGCCGCCCATGGAAAGCCCGGCCATCGCTCGATGGTCCTTGTCGCGAATCGTGCGAAAGTTCTGGTCGACCCAGGGAATCAAATCACTGGTCATGAAGCGGCCGTAGGCGCCGCCTCCCGGACCACCGATTCCGGGGAAGCCTGCTCCGCGCCCGGGAGCGGGGGTACCGGCAGCAGGCGCGCCCGCACTTGGAGGAGCGCCGGGGCCACGACCCGCGCCGCCGGCCGGAGGCGCGCCCTCGATTCCAGGCCTGCCCCCGAAGGCATCCGGAGAGCCCGTGGCGCTCGTCTCCATCACGACGATCATCGGTTTCACCTTGCCCTGCGCCAGCAGGTTGTCGAGAATCACGTTGGTCCGGCCCATCTCGATCCACACCCGCTCATCCTCGCCGCCGCCATGCTGCAAATAGAACACGGGGTATCGCGTCTTGAGGTTGTCGTCATAGCCGGGAGGCGTATACACGTAGATGTGACGCCATGCATTGATCGATTTGGCGTAGTAGTTTGCAGCCGTGACGCGGCCGTGCGGTACGTCCTTGATGTCGTACCAGTCGACGCCGGGCTCCGGGACTTCGAAGCCGTTGCACATGTGGCCGTAGCCGATGAAGGCTTGCGTGCCCGGGTCGAGCACGATGGCTCCGTCCACGATCATCCAATAGTTGTGATAGCCGGGCGGCTGCGGCTCGCTGGTGTACGTCCAAACGCCGTCGGAGCCTTTCACCATATCGAACGGAACATTGACGATCGACACCTGCACCTTCTGCGCGTTGGGTGCGTTGAAATGGAAGGTCACGCGGTTGTCGGCTTCGATCCGCGGATACTGGACGCCGGGGAAGTTATACGGGGACGCGTGCGCCGATAGAGCGGGGGCGCCGGCCGCAGCCACGGGAGGTTCGACCACCTCCTGCCTCGCGGCGGCCTTCGAGTTCTTTTTGGTCTGCGCGAAACTGCCGAGGACAACAACAGCAGCGAGTAAGGCAATGCTCGATGATCGTTTCATAGGCTGCACTCTCCGGGAAAATTCGAATTCGTCCGCGCTGTATGCCCTTGCAAAGTTGTCAAGAGGCAGTGTATCTCCGGGGAGCAGCGCGCGCAACGGCTTGCGAGAGGTCTTGTTGCAAGCGCTTCCGCCAGCCGGTTCGTCCAGGTAGGAATATGACGTTCCACTCAAGGAGAACTCATGAACCGAGTACGTTCTCTTCTTCTCGGCGCCTCGATGGCAGCACTGGCTGCATCCGCGTTCGCCGCCGACGGACCTACGGTACTTCTGCCGGCGGATTCCATCGCCACGCTCAAGCTGAGCGGCGCAGCGGGCGAGTCGGCCAGGATCGCCAATACTCCGGTCAGCGGCCGTTCAAAACGGTGCTCCGCATCGAAGTCGCGAAGTAACCCGAGCGCCCCACGGACCTCCAGGTCTCGACCCCGATCGACGCAGCGATGGCCGCCGGCGACGTTCTGATGGTCTAGTTCTACATGCGGTCCGCCGGCAGCGGCGAGGCCACGCTCGACGCTGGATTCCGCACCATCCCCGGCGCCGCACCGCAAGGCCCCGCCGGCGCGCCCGCGGCATCGCGAGGGCAAGTCCCGCCTGGAGCGCCCGGCGCAGTCCCTGGCAGAGGCGGTCGCGGCACGTTCGGCGGACAGCCGCCTCTCGGTCGCCGCCGCGCTCGCCGGTTCTACGTGGAAAAAAGTCACGTTTCCCATCGCTCTCACCCGTGCCTACAACAAAGGCGAGGCCGAACTCTTCTTCACTCTCGGCCGCTCACGCCACGCTTTCCAAAGATGGCTCGCGCCTGGAGGTTGTCATTTAATGTAAGGATCCATGTTCTCTGAGCAACAGGGTTTCTGAACGGGTTTGCGCACCATGATCTCGGTCCGCGTACCGTTCCTGTCGTAAAGCTGCATCAGCCATCGCCCGTCGCGAGGGTGGATAGCGGGCGGCTTCGGCGGCGTGTAGCCGCGATCCATTACCGTTTTGTACACGGCCTGAATATCGAGCGTGCCGAGGCACACGTGATGCCAGACGCCGAGTTGCTCCGGTGTGGGCGGCCCCTCGTGCTGCACCATGTATTCGACCCAGTTGTCGCCATCGCTTGTCAGATACGAAATCCAGTCGAAGCGGTCGTCGCGAGTGCCGCCCTGCCAAAGGAAGCGAAAGCCCAGAATGTCTTTGTAGAACTTGTCCTGATCCGCCGGGCTCTTGACGTGTACGCCGACATGCAGGATGTGGTCGGAAATGCGGCGATCCGAAATCCCTTTGCCGCGGTGCTTCGACTGAAGCGAACCTTCGAGATACTGAACGAACTCGATGCTGTGCCCCTCGGGATCCTTGACGATGAAGCTGTAATTGCCGTCCGGATCCTTCGTCACTCGCGCAGGTACGGCCACGGCATGCGCCGCGAGATAATTGCGCAGTTTGCGGGCGTCCGTCGTCTCATACCCGATCTGGATCAGTTTGTCGTCCGACAGGTTTTCAAGCGTGGGAGAGACTTCGATATATTGACACTCGTTCACCTTGAAAACGGACAGCTCAGCCGGGCCTGCAACCGCCCGTTTATGGCGGAACACCTCGTCGTACCCGAGAACGCCGGTATAGAACCTGCGCGCCTCGTCGAGGTTATCCGTCTTCACGACGAAATTGGCAACGTTGCCGATCGGCGGTCTCGCGGCGGAAACCCTCCTCATATAATTCAACTATCGTATATCGGGAATCGTCGCTGATCGCAACCGGCGACACCCGATATTCGAAACTCAAACGTTTTATAGTTGATTGCAGCATAACCTTATTAAAGTCTGCTCTTCTTCTAATACCTGCATTGGTCATCGACCCCGCCGTGCGCGCGCAACCCGTCTTCCACGACAGTCAGGCGGCGCAGGTTTCGTTCGCCTCCTCCGAAATTGCCCGCGCCCTGGGACCGAAACGAGCCACGGCCGACCACGCCCTGAGCGACCTCAGTTCTTCCGCCAGTTCCCTCCGCTTCGCCATCGCCGCCGACGCCGCCGAATCGAAGGCGCTCGCCCAAACGCTGCACGTTGCCCCGCTGCGGACCACGACCCCGCAGTCGTACGCCATCCGCCGCACAGAACAGCGCGGCCGGGTCACTATCGCGGTCCTGGCCGCCGACGCCAACGGCGCAATGTACGGCGGCCTGGATGTCGCCGAAGCCATCCGCCAGGGCACGATCGGCAAGACCGGCGATTCCGACCACACGCCGCATATCGCCCAGCGCGTAATCAAATTCAACATCCCGCTCGACCGCCGGACCCCCACGTATTCCGATAGCAGCGACTCGGCGCAATCCAATATTCCCGAAATGTGGAGCATGGATTTCTGGCATGAATTGTTCGACGAGATGGCGCGTCAGCGCTTCAACACGATCTCTCTCTGGAATCTGCATCCTTTTCCTTCGATCGTCAAAGTGCCCGAATATCCCGACGTCGCTCTCAACGACGTGTGGGGCAATCGCGAACCCTTCGACCTGAAGTTCAACATGAACGCCAAGACCATGTCTCTGCCTTTCCAACTCGGCCAGATTGCAGTCGTCGTCAATCACATGACGATCGACAACAAGATTCGCATCTGGCGGGATGTCATGCAGTACGGCGCAAAGACCGCGGCACCGGTTTTGGGAGATGCGGGATGCGCTCATCACGCACGCGGACCATTTGGAAGCCGCCTCACTCACTGGCTACGCTCAGCAATTCGGGCTGAAAATGGACAAGTTCCAATCTTGCATGTCGAGCGAGAAGTTCGTTCCCGAGATCCGGGCGGACATTGCGGAGGCGGCCGGCGTGCAGATGCTCGGCACACCGGCTTTTGTTCTGGGGAAGACCTCGTCCACGGCGTTTGAAGGAGTCAAGCTCATCGGCGCCCAACCTTACGAAGCGTTCGTAAGAGCTCTTAGTGAGCAAGAGACTAAGTGAAAGCTCGCGGTGTGCAACGGTTCGGAACCGTCCCGTCACACTTCCGCGTCCTGCTAATACAGTATTGGCGGCCGCTCCTCCAAATTCGACAATATAAGTAGCTTCGCGCCGAAATTATCGAATGAGGAGATACAAATGAAGCTATTCATACCTCTGACTGCAGCGGCGACGGTGCTGCTCGGCACAGCATGGGCACAGCAGATTTATACCCGCACGGATGTCCGCGAGGCCGCCGATCGCATTGAGCGGCACGGTGACGAGTTCAAGAAATCTTTCAAGGACTCGCTCAAGAACGTCGACATGAGCGATGCTGAAAAGCGTGTCCGGGATTCCGTGGACGATCTGGAGTCCGCAACGGACCACATCAAAAAAGACTACAAAGACGGCCACTACCAGGATGCCCGCAGCGACCTGGATAGGGCCATGTTGCTGGCGTCGCCAATCAATCGATTCATGCTACGCAATTCCTTCAGCCCTGAAGCATCCCGTGCGTGGATGAATCTGAAAGGCGATCTAAACGTGATGGCCGTGGGTTTCGGCGTGCCGCCGCTTCCGGACCTGCTCCCGGCAAGCCTTTCCTCGGCTCCGGCCGCCGCAGCCCGTACGGTCGGCTCCGCCGATCGCCTATACCCCGGCACGTTGCCACAGGCGCGAATACAACGGGAAGTCCGCCATGAATTAGTGCTGCTCCCGTACTATGGCGTATTCGATAACCTGGCATACAGTGTCGAAGGGAACACCGTCATACTCATGGGCCAAGTCACGCGCCCGACTTTGAAAAGTGACGCTGAAGCGGTGGTGAAGAACATCGAAGGCGTTGACCACGTCGTCAACAATATTCAAGTTCTGCCGCCTTCGCCCGCGGACGATCGCATCCGCATGGCCACTTATCGCGCGGTCTACGGTCTGCCAGGCCTCGATCGATATGCGCTGGAGGCCGTTCCGCCGATCCACATCATCGTCAACAACGGCCGGGTTACTCTGGACGGTGTGGTAAGTAACCAGACGGATAAGAACCTTGCCTATACGCAGGCGCTCTCTGTTCCCGGCGTCTTCTCGGTCACTAATAACTTACGTGTCGGCTAAATAGGTATTGGATTCGGCACTCCGCCTGTTCTCGGAATCAACGCGGACGGTCAGCATCGAAATGGAGCCTCCATCGATGCCCTCGATGGGAAAGGTCACGCCATCGCCCTGCTGCCTCGCCCCGAGCACGTACAGGAGCGGCAGGTAGTGATCGGGCGTGGGAATCGAAAGTGTGGCGTCCTTCCCGAGTGTTTCATAATCGATCAGAGGCTTGGAGTCACCGGCCAGCATGATCGCTTTCGCCTCGTCTTCGAACCGGCGCGCCCATTCATATGGAGTGGGCATGTGCCGGCCCCAGGCGTACGCGTGAAGATTGTGAACCAGATTGCCGCTGCCGATGATAAGGACATCTTCGTCCCGCAACGGCGCGAGTCTTCTTCCGATCTCGAAATGAAACATCGCGGGCTGCGTTTCATCGATGCTCAGTTGAACCACGGGAACGTCCGCCTGGGGATATACGTGGCGGAGCACTGACCATGTTCCGTGATCCAGTCCCCAGGAGTTGTCCAACTGCACCGGCATCGGCGCCAATAGCTGCTGCACCCGGCGCGCAAGATCGGGATCTCCCGCTGCCGGATATTGCACCCGATACAGTTCCTGCGGAAACCCGCCGAAATCGTGGATGGTCCGTGGTGCGGTGCTGACTGTTACGCCGGTTCCGGGGACAAACCAGTGTGCCGAGATCGACAGAATGGCGCGGGGCTTTCGGAGCCGCGTGCCGATCGTCCGCCATCCCTCGGTATAGCTGTTAGTCTGCACGGCGTTCATCGGGTTGCCGTGTCCAAAGAAGACTGCCGGAAGCACTTCCCGCATATGAGCTTTCTCCCTCCCGCGATCTTATCTATCATCCTCCCCGGTCCGCGCCCCTAGCTGCAATATGCGGCGTTCTTTGCGTCGGGCTCTCTGAGAACCGATCCAAGATGAAAGTTTGTTAATCTGGAGAGGGATGGGCCTGAGGTCGACAACCCGAGCGGTTTGGTGCCTCCTGCTCATACTCTCCGTGTGCGCGCCGATTCGCGCAGCCGCGGCGCCGGCTGCGGAGCGGGATCGAGCCGCCGGCTTCGCGACCTTGCAGGTGCCGAACCGGCCGGTCTTCCTAACGAGCGACTGTCGGGTCTATGACCCCGCACGGCGGCTCCGTTCCGCGACCTCCGTCTTCACCCTCGTTCGGTTTGATAACCCCGCTGTCGATCCGGGACATCTCGCTCCTGCCATCGACGGCCGGACCGCGGCATTCCTGCGGATTCCGGCGTCAGCGGGTCAGCGCTCTCCTCCGATCTCCTGACTGCTCACTCTACACAAACCGATTAGCAAGGAGATCCAATCGAATGAAGGATTCGGTCGATCGAAAGTATGTGATCGTCTTAGGTGCGGTCGCGCTCCTGATTTTGGTGGGCGGCGCATTTCTCCGGCCCAAAAAAGCCGCGCCACAGCCTCCCTCGCCTTCGGAGAACGCAAACCTCCAATCCCGGATACAGCGGGATTATCTGGCGGAAACGGCCTCGTACTTAGCGCAGCGCGCGCAGCTTGTCGCGCAACACGTTCTGTACGATGCAGACCACGGATCGAGTGCTGTCGTCTGGGAAAAACCGGGCCAGGTTCTTACTACGCCTGGTTCGACGCCGGCCCTCTTCGATCCTCCGCTATTGTTGCGTACGCGGGAAAGTGGAACGGCTACACCGGCGCACGCGGCTGAACAGAATTCCACCGGCTGGCTCATCGTGGTTGCAAGGACGGCAAGCGGCAGCGTTCTGTGGACACCCGCAATCTATGGCGGCACTCGACAATCTACGTGCGCGAACGCCGGCTACAACGAGTTGCTGTTGAATGTGCCTCTGGATGGGTCGTTGTCAGGGGCCGGCGCGTTCGATCTCGACGGAATTCTGCGCGGCATTGTTGCCCCGTGCAATGGCACGTTTCATTTGATCTCAGTGGCGAGCGTTGCACGGCTTCTGCAAGCCTTCAACACTCCGGAGAGGCAGATCAGGGCGGCGTACGGTTTCCTGCCCAGTGAACTGGATGGCGCGGCCAAGCGCCTGTTCGCGACCGAAAGCGGCCTTTTCGTTACCGAAGTGGCTCAAGACGGCGCTGCGCAACAGGCAGGGCTGAAAGCAGGAGATGTGATCTTGAGCATTGGGCAACGGCCAGTTGCACAGGTTGCGGAGCTGGCGAATGCTCTGGCTTCCCCTGCCGAGGTAGGTCGCGATTTGGAAGTCCTAAGGAACTCCAGGCGCCTTTCGGTCACGTTTCCATCCGCGAACGATGCGGCGTACGCCGGAAGTGCTGATTCCACGCTCGGCATTCGCATACTCTCGCCATCACCCACGGGCGAGACGATCGTGGTCGAGCCCGGAACTCCGGCATACCGTTCCGGTTTGCGGACCGGCGATCGTGTGATCCAAGTGGGCGAGACCCGGAGCCGCACGCTTGCTACCCTCCGTGGAGCTTTCACCCGATCCGGCGAGCGTCCCGTCCTGGTGAGGTATCTACGGGGCGCCTCCGAGAGGGCCGCGCTGGTGGAGCCATGAACCCTCTCGCTTCCCTCGGAATCATTCTCGTCCTCGCGCTGCTTGCGGGACACCTCGCCAAATTCGTACATGTTCCGCAGGTTACCGGATACATCCTGGCCGGCGTGGCGGTGGGGCCGTCGTTTCTTGGGTGGATCAGTCATGAGAATCTGGCGAGTCTGGAAGTTTTCAGCGAGGTCGCGTTAGGCCTGATTCTTTTTTCGATAGGTTCGGTCTTCGAAGTTTCGAGATTTCGGGAAATCGGCCGGCGCGCGGTATTGATCACGATCACGGAGTCGATGCTCGCCGGTGTCATTGTCTCGGTCGGAATGCGGTTTGCAGGCCAACCATGGACCGTTTCGATGCTTCTGGGAGCGATCGCTATTGAGACCGCCGCTGCGTCCACGCTGATGGTGATGCGGGAATGCAACTCCGCCGGCCCATTTACGGAGATGTTGACTGGAGTCATTGCGCTCAACAACATCTGCTGCTTGGTCTGCTTTAGCCTTGCCGCTACCGCGATCGATCTGTCGCTCAGGTCTAACGCAAATACCGGGTTAAGTTACACACTGCAGGAATCGATATTTCCGCTTGCGTGGCAGTTGATCGGATCGGCCGCCCTCGGGTACTTAATCGGGGTAGTTTTTAGCGCCTGGGCATCGCGGGTCAATGACCCGGGCGAGACGCTGATTCTGATGGCGGGCGCTGTCCTTGTCTGCGTGGGTTTTGCAGAGTGGCTCGACTTGTCACCCCTCATTGCAAGCCTGGCGGTGGGAGCGACGATGGCCAATCTGTCCTTAAGAAGCCGCCGCCTTTTCGACGCTTTGTCGCGAACCGACCCGCCGCTGTACGCCATCTTCTTCGTCATCGCCGGCGCGGACCTAAATGTGGCGTTACTGCCGAGCTTGGGGATCTTTGGAGCGATATATATACTTGGCCGTGCGGCTGGCAAATTTGCCGGGACGCGATATGCGGCGCGGCTCGGCGGAATGAAATCCGGCATTCAACGTTTGCTGGGACTCGCGATGCTCTCTCAAGCGGGTCTGGCGATCGGACTTGTGCTCGTCACCGAGGATCGTTTCCCGCAAATTGGCCCGACAATCAGCACCATCGTACTCGCCTCCGTGGCCATATTTGAACTCGTTGGGCCACTCGGGGCACGCTTCGCTCTCCAAAAAAGCGGCGAAGTCAGGGAGCAGTAAGTAGGTACCGGTCTCCAGACCGGTACCAGGCGCGCGAAGCGCGACCGAAATACAAACTCGGAAGTGACACTGGCGCGGCTCCGCACCGCATAATATGATGAATCAGCCAAGCCGAAAGTCCTCAACGCTATGAAATGGTATTGCGCTGTCCTGGTCCTTGCCCTTCCAGTGCTCGCGCAACTACAACCAGGTTTTCGAGTGGATGTAACTCTGCTGCGCGTGCCGTGCGTTGTCACCGATGCAAATGGAGCTCCCGTGCCGGGCCTACGCCGCGAGGATTTCGTCGTCCGCGAAGATGGTGTTCCGCACGAAGTGAAGTACCTGTGGCAGGAATCCGATCTTCCGCTCACAGTTGTCCTGCTCGCGGACGTCAGTGGCAGCGAATATCAATTTATCGAACAACACCGGCAAACCGTGCTGCAGTTCTTGTCACAGGTTCTTTCTCCGGGCGACCGCGCAGCCCTTGTGTCGGTGGAGAGGCAGCAAAGGCTTGTTACTGACCTGACTAACTCCATGGAAACACTCCGCACGGGGGTTGAAGTCCTCGGCCAGGAATCGGCCGCGATACTTGGCGATCCGTGTGCAGGCAAACGGGAGCGTCTTCTTCTCTTCACCACGATTTTCAAGCCCTGTGGCGGCACGGCGCTTTGGAACGGCGTATATTTTGCGGCAAAGTTCAAACTGCGGCCCTCATCGGGGCGTAAGGCGATTCTGCTTCTAACGGACGGCTGGGACACGGGCAGCGATCACGGCTTGGTAGATGCCATCGAGAGCGCTCAGAGTGCAGACGCCATGGTCTATTCGATTCGCTATACCGATCGAAACTTGAATGCGGCGTTCCCGAACGAGCTGAGAAAGGCAAAACGCAACCTCGAGCGGATCGCCTGGGAGACCGGCGGGCTGGCCTTCGAAGGCGAGGCGGAGAAGGTGCCCGGCATATTCAAGAGCATTGAGACTGCCCTTCGCAATGAGTACGTCATCGGCTACCCGGTGACGCCGGCAAGCCACGAACACCGCTATCACAAACTTACGGTGACGGTTACCCGGCCAGGTCTAACTGTCAGGGCGCGGAACGGCTATTACGCGCAGTGACACCGGTCTACGGCCTTCCGCGGCCGCCACGGTTTGCGCTCCTCGAGACCTTCGCTCCACGCCGACTTCCTGACATAATTGACATACCCCGTGCGCTGGTACTGTACAATCGCGCTGCTTGTGTACGCCCCATTGGCCGCTGCGCCGAGCAGCGCCTGCGCGCCATGCCACCACGCCATCTACGCCGCCTACTCGCAAACTCCGATGGCGCAAAGCAGCGGGCCGGTGGGCAGCGGGCTGATTCACGAGAGCTTCGATAACCCGGCCTTCGACCACGCGCCCTCGCAATTCCGATACAACGTGGTTCGCGATCGCGGCGGCTATTCCGTCGAGTTCGCCGGGCGCGACGGTGCGCTGCGCGGCAGCAAGCCGCTTCCTTATTACATCGGCTCCGGCGCCACGGCCCGCAGTTACTTGCTGGAAAGCGCCGGATTTCTGTTCGAAGCGCCAGTTGCTTATTACGCTCGCGACCGTAAGTGGGGCCTCGCGCCCGCTTATGACACTTACGCGTATCCCTATCTCACGCGACCGGTGATGCCCGGATGCCTCACCTGTCACACCAGTTTTCTCAGTGCTGTTCCGGGCGCGCAGAACCTCTATGGAGATCCGCCCTTCGGCGAAGGAGGAGTCGCCTGCGAGCGCTGCCACGGCCCTGGCGAGGCGCACATCCGCAAAATGCGCGCAGGCGCGTCCGCGGATGGTCCGGCGATTCTCAATCCCGCGAAACTGGCGCCCGAACTTCGCGACAGCATCTGCGCTCAATGCCACCTCTCGGGCGAGGTCCGGGTGATGCGGCCCGGGCGCGACTGGCAGTCGTACCAACCGGGCCAGCGCTTGTCCGATGCCATGACGGTATTCGTCCGCGCCGATGCGGGCGCGTCAATGAAGGTGACCAGCCACGGAGAGCAGCTTGCGCAAAGCGCCTGCCGGCGCGCATCCGGCGGTCGTCTCTGGTGCGGCACGTGTCACGATCCGCACACCGTGCCTGCGCCGGAGATGAAGGCCGCATGGTTCCGGCAGAAGTGCCTCGGCTGTCATGACACCGCCGCCTGCAAGGAGACGAAGACGGCGCGCGCTGCGAAGCAGGACGATTGCGCCACGTGCCACATGCCGAAGGGCAGCGTCACCGATGCGCAGCACGTTGTATACACCGATCATTCCATCCCGCGGCGGCCGCGCGTTCCAGCGGCGGAAACCGCTGTCGCTGGACTGAAGCCGTTCGGCGGCGGCACTGCGGACCCGCGCGACACCGCGCTGGCATACGGCATTCTGGCATCGCGAACCCACACGCCCGCCGACCAGGCCCGCGCACTGGCAGCCCTTCAGCAGGCACAGCGCGCCGATCCTGACGACGTCGAGGTGATGGTATACCTCGCCGAGCTCTACCGCAACGGCGGCCGGCAGGACCAAGCGATTCCGCTGTACCGGCGCGCCATCGAACTCGATCCTTCGCAGGTCACCGCGCCGGTCGGTCTGGGCGCGATATTGATGGAACGCGGTCAGGACGCCGAAGCCATCCGTTTATGGCAGGATGCGCTGGCGAAGAACGGCGGGCTCGAATTGACGCGCATCAATCTCGCCATGGCGCAATGGCGGAGCGGCGATCTGACGGCGGCGGAGCGCACTCTCACCGAAGCCGTGGAACTTAATCCCGGCTTCTCCACGCCGGCCGAACTATTGCAAAAGCTGCGCGCACAACTCCGCCCGCGAAAATAATCAGGCGCGCGTGGTGATGGTCACGGTTGCCGGCTTCAAACCCGGCGAAGACGCCGTCACGCGAATCCGGCCGGCAGTGGCCGTCGCTTGCACGATGCCGAGGCACATGCCATGGAACGCTTTTTTCTGCTTTCCTTTGTAGTCCTCGGCGTTTGACATATCGCCGTTGTCCACGCCGATCAGTTTGCCGTCACCCTGCACGTCGAACATGATTTCGTTGTCGGCATCGGGATGCACACGTCCCTCCGCGTCCACTACCTTCACGGTCATGTGCGCCACGTCGCGGCGGTCGGCGCGAATGGCGTCGCGGTCCGCCGATATTTCGATGGCCGCCGGTTCCCCCGTGGTCGCGATCTCCTGCGTGGCCACCACCTGTCCGCCCTTCGTGGCGACGGCGCGCAGCGTGCCGGGTTCATAGGGGACGTCCCAGGCGAGATGCAGGTCGTTGGTGGTGCGGACGCCGTTCATGGCCTGCGGTCCGGCCTGTCCATAGCGTCCCTGCATGCCGAAACGTGGAAACGCGTAGCCCTTCATGCCCACCGATTTTCCATTCACAAACAGCTCAACATTGTCGCAGTTGGTGTAGCAGACCACGGTGAGGAACTGGCCTTCGCGGCCTTTCCAGTTCCAGTGCGGGAAGAGGTAGAGCATCGGTTTCGTGGTCCACTGGCTTTGGTAGAAATAGTAGCCGTCCTTCGGAAACCCGCAGCTATCGATGCAGCCGGAGCTGGCGCCGTGATTCGGCCAGAAGGATTCGCCCAGATAGTCGATGCCGGTCCACATGAAATCGCCGGCCACGTAGTCATGAGTGCGCACGAAGCGCCAGAGCTCTTCCGTATCCAGGCCGCGCATCCCGCGTCCGAAGCCGCGTCCGCCTCCGCGGCCGCCGGTGGGCGCAGCCGCCGGCGTTTGTCCCGGAGCCAGCGGTTCCATTCCCCGATAGTCGCCGCGCACTCCGCCCATGCCGATACTCTCCGTGCCGATCATGCGCCAGCCGGGGTGTGCCAGCTTGTCCTCGCTGTAGTAAAGTTCTTTGCGTTCGCGCCAGCGGTCGGCATAGTTGTAGCCCACCACGTCCAGCATGCCAAGGAACTCCGGCGAGGCGGCTTTGGGCTCGGCCGCGATCTGATCGCACGCGGCGGTGACGAAGCGCGTAGGGTCTTCGCGATGAAAGATGTCGAGCAGGTCGCGCAGGATCTCGACTCCGTGCGCGCTGAGCTGATCGGGAATCTCGTTTCCGCAGCTCCACAGCACCACGGAGGGATGATTGCGGTCGCGGCGGACGAAATCGGTGACATCGCGCTCGTGCCACTCGGCGAAATGCAATGAATAGCCGTTGCCGCGCACCTGCCCTTTGCCCGCCATCCACTCGTCGAAAGCTTCGTTCATCACCAGGAAGCCCATGCGGTCGCAGAGGTCCAGGAACTCGGGCGCGGGCGGATTGTGGCTCGTGCGAATGGCGTTGCAGCCCATCTCTCGCAGTGTTTCGAGGCGGCGTTCCCACACACGCTCGGGAACGGCGGCGCCGAGACATCCGGCATCGTGGTGCAGGCATACCCCGTTGAGCTTCACGTGTTCGCCGTTGAGCAGGAAACCGCGGTCGGCATCGAAGATGGCTTCCCGGATGCCGAGCGGCGTCTCGTAGTCGTCGGAGATCTGCCCGCCCAGGCTCACTGTGCTGCAAACCTTATATAGGTACGGTGAATTCACGCTCCACAAATTCGGCTGAGTCACGGTCAACTGCTGCGTGAATTCATATTCGCCATTGGGCGCGATCTGCTGCGAGACTTCGTGCGACTGTACCACCTTGCCGTCGCGATCCACTATCGCCGTGCCGAGCGTGCAAGTCGCCCCGGAGGCGCGGGCGTTGCCTACCCGCGTGCGCACATTCACCGTGGCTGCGTCCTTGGAAACGCGCGGCGTGGTGACGAACGTCCCCCACTGCGCGACGTGCGCCGGATTCACGGCGGTCAGCCACGTGTGCCGGTAAATGCCCGATCCGGAATACCAGCGCGACCCGGGCTGCCGCGAATTATCCACCTTCACCGCGACCACGTTGTCGCCGCTCCAATTCAGGTGCGGTGTGAGATCGTAGGAAAAGCTGATGTAGCCGAATGGCCGCTTGCCGAGATATTGTCCATTGATCCAGACCTCGCTGTTCTGGTAGACGCCGTCGAAATCAATCGCAACCTTGCGTCCCTGATAGGAAGCGGGAACGCGAAAATGTTTGCGATACCAGCCGATGCCCGTGGGAGCGTTGCCGCCTGCGCCGCCGCTGGGCTCGTTTTGTGCGAACGGACCTTCCACGCTCCAATCGTGCGGCACGTCGAGCGAGCGCCAACCGCCATCGGCGAACGCGACCGCCTCCGCGCCGGGAGCGTCGCCTTTCAGAAACTTCCAGCCGAAGTCGAAGGAGTCGTGCAGGCGCGCCGGTGGGAGCGTTTGCGCGGCGGCTGTCCGGTCGAACGCTGAGGCCAGCGCCGCCGCGCCGAGTGCGCTGCCGAGCAGCGTGCGGCGGGTGATCGAGTCATTGCCTTGCATGTGATTTTCTCCTTACCGCGCCACTCTGATGACATACCAGGTGGTCACCGGGCTGCCAATAGGAAGCGCCCATCCTTGCGCCGTCTTCCTGAACTCAATGGCCTCGCCGATCGGCTTGCCGGACCCATCGAGCGCGGATGCGCTCACCGACTTCGCTCCTTCGATGCCGCGCAGCGTCACCGTGCCCGCGACCGGTTCGATCAGCGTAGGCGAATGCCCCTGTCCGCCGCGCCCCAGGCCGGTGTGCGCGTCGTTCCACTTCTCATCGGTATTCTGCATGCGCGAACAGGCGGTCAGCAGGATCTTGCCCGCGCGCGCCAGCGGCTTATTCTCCATCGACGTGAGTATGATGGTGGCGAAATCATTACTCACGTCCGCGCTCAAATTCTTCAGCGATTTCCTGTTCGCTTTGATGAAACCGATCAGGGCCTGCGTGCGGTCGGTCTCTACTGTTACCAGCCCATCCTTCGCGTTGGGCGGCGGAAGCGTGGGACCTCCGCGGCCGCCTGCTGCCGGCGGTTCGGCGGGCGGCGCGGCAGGTGACGGCGTGGTGTACCAGCGCAGCTCACCTGTATCGGAGACAATCGGGTCGGCGCCGCTCGCGGTCAATTTGGCTGTCGGCGGCCCATTGAAGGATTTGATGCGAACCTCGTGCTCCAGCGGCAGCGTCAGCGGAAAGCCGGGCGTGAAGTACGGTTGCTCGCTGCCCGCGCGCAAGCCTCCCGGCAGAAGACCCGCGTCGAGCACCTGCTCTCTGGAGTACGTGCGCTCGATGGTCTGCCGCGCGGGTTTAACATCGCCGCGCAGAAACATCAGCGCGCCGGCGGCCATTTCGGTCATGCGCACCGGATCGTGCGAGATATCGAAGGGATCGCCCACATACGGCTTCCACGCCGGATCTTTCTTGGGCTCGAAGGTGTACTGAATCACCATGTCCCAATCCTGAAACAGCGCGTACGCCGCCAGAATGGGAATGCCCTCGCTTGCGTACTCGTTGGGGAACGGGTGATTCGTCTCGCTGACCGTGTAGGGCTTGCCCGCGAACGCCGTCCGCGAGAGCTGCACCACGGTGGAGCGCGCCGGATCGTTCACCATGGGCACGTCGCCCACGCCGATATATTGGTTCCAGTAAATGTGTCCGTCAAGGATATCCAGGTTAGACAGGCTCGCCAGCATGGCCCAGGGCGGACCGCTGTGGCCGTGGTCGGCGGTGCCGATCATCGGCTGCTTCACGCCGAGCTCGCGCAGGTACTTCCGCATATCCTGGTAAAACCCGTTTTCCAGATCCATGAAGAAGCGGACTTCGGTCTCGTACCGTTCCTTGGGCGCGGTGGCGCGATCGTTCCCGCGCATGCGAGGAACCGGCGCATCGCCCTGCACGCCGGCCATTTCGCGCATCTTTTGCAGCTCCGCGGCGGAGAGATGCGCCTTCAACCAGTCGTTATAAAGTCCGTCGAGCTCGTCGGCGTAAAACTTGGTCGGAGGATTGTAGCCTTGGCCGATGCCGTTCTCGTTGAGGATCTCCACCAGCGCGATGGCCGGCTCATTGCGATATTCGGTCTTGGTGTACGGGTTGACGTGCGTCAGCAGATTCTTCGACCACTCCTTCTCCAGTTCGATGATGCGCTTGTCGAACAGCGACAGGCTCTTGACCCAGTTGCGATTCACCTGTGCGGCATCCACCACTCCGTCGCCTTCCTTGTAATAGCGGCCGACGTTGAGGTTCAGGTCCATGTAGATGCCGTTCTTCTTGAGCTCGGAGACCAGGAAATCGAGGCGATCGAGTTGCTGCGGGTCGAAGGACCGTGTGTCGTCTTTGCTGCCGTCGGTGATTCCGGTGGGCGCCCATTTATCGATGAAGTGCAGGCGAACGATATTGACGCCGTAGCGAGCCAGTGAGCGCGCCCACATCGGCGTGTCTTCTTTGGGTGGAAGCTCGATCGACCCCGGACTCCAGTCCGTAAGATGCACGCCCCAGAAGCGTATGCGCTGCCCGTTGGGCTTCACGAAGTGGCCGCCCTGTATGCGGATGTAGCCGTCCTTGCCGGCAGGTGAATCGTGCAGAATGGCCGAGAGGTCGGCGGGCGAGGTCGTGGCGGCGCGGTGGTTGATCTCGAAAGGTTTGAGGAGACTGTCGTCCCATTTGACTTGAGTGAAGCAAGCAAGAGGAAGGCAGACAAGCGCAGCGAAAAACGCAAGCGACCTGAAGGGCATGTAACTGATGCTAATTCCATTCGCCACTGAAAGAAATCCCACTTAAGGCGGATTGGGCCAGTACCGACCGGTCTCCTGACCGGTCGAAGGCGAACGAAGTTCGCCCGGCCGCTCGCGCCGCGTCACTCATCGACCCGCGCGCGACGTCACCGGCACGAGCGGCACCTTTGACTTGACCAAAGCAAGCAAGCGACCTGAAGGGCATTTAACCGATGCGAATTCCATTCGCCAGTGCCAGTACCGACCGGTCTCCTGACCGATCGAAGGCGATCGAAGTTCGCCCGGCCGCTCGCGCCGCGTCACTCATCGACCCGCGCGCGACGTCACCGGCACGAGCGGATTCGCCGGAGCGTAGATCGCGATCCGATGATTGGCAAACTGAAGGATTGGCCCCACCGGCACGTTCGGCATATGGCACGATGCGCAAGCTTCTCCTCCGCCCACCGGCCGCCGATGCATCTTGGCCGCGTGACACGTTTGACACCGCGCATTGTACGACGCCGCATTCTGCTCGAGCGGCTGATGCGGATCGTGGCAGGTCACGCAGCTCAAACGGCCGTTGCTGCGCAGAAAACACTTGCTGGCTGCGAGGCGGAGGGTCTGGTCGCGCGCGTTGCGAGGGTCGTCGAGAGCTTTGAGTTCGGAGCCGGATTCGTCATCGGTGCGGTGGCACTGTCCGCAGAAGCGGTTCATGCCGGCGGCGCCGGATTGCAGCGGATTGCGCAGGCGGTTGCGGACAGGGTCCTCGACATGCGCCGCCGCGGGACCATGGCAGACTTCGCATCGAATTCCGAGCTCGTGCGGGACGATCTGCTCGTCTTTGTCGACCGTGATCGGTCCGGTCGAGTGGCAGGAGAAACAAGCCAGGAAACGCGCGTTGGGGTCGAAAGTTCGGAAGACCACGCCCTTGCTATCGCGCTGTCCGGGTGTCACGGCCATGCCCCCGATCGAGCGATACCACGTGAGGCCGTCTTCCCGATAGGAATCGGGCGCGATTCGTGTGACGAAGGTGATCGCCTGCAGACCCGCGCCAAAAGCCCAATTGCCGGGCTGCGATCCGCTCGATGGGGCAAGCGCACGCGCGTGGCCCGTCGTCGATTGCGTAGCGAAGATCGCCGCATGGCAAGGCTCGCAAGCCTTGGCGCCCGCGTACCCGGCGGCGGCAGCCAGTTCAGGAATCAGGATGAGGACAACCGGGGCGAAACGCATTGCCGATCATCCATGATAGTCGCCCGGCATTACGCGGGACCACGGCATAGGCGTCGAAGCCCGCGATCAGAACCGGATGCGCGCCACCAACTGTCCGTTGCGTTGCCCGCCCAGGTTGCTGGTGGTGCCGATGCTGTAGTAGCCGAAACCGCTGATCGCGCCGGTCGCGTTATTGATCGTAGTCGCCTGCAGCGGGTTGCCCGAGCTCGGGTTGCCCAGCGTGAGGCGGTTGAACACGTTGAAGAACTCGGCGCGCACGTTCAGACTCACCCGCTCGCGGAACCGGAACGTTCGTCCCAGGTTCATGTTCTCGTTGACCTGATGCGGCCCGCGATAATCGTTGTAATACCCGGACCCGGGGCTGATCGTTCCCGGCGCCACATCCTGCCACGCCGCCGGATTCAGAATCCGCTGGTTGATGTTATTCGGATCGATGCAGCGGCAATCGACATTTGTGAGGTAGAGCGGCGCTCCCGGAACGCGAACCATAGGCGTGCCAGATTCAAACGTATACGTGGACCACTTGCTGGCCTGCGATTGCGGCGCCGCAATCAGCCCGCCGCTGGCGTAACGCAGCGTCGCTCCCCACGTCCAGTTGCCCAGCACATTGCGAAGCAGCTTGTTGGTGCCGAGCTTCGGAGTGGTGTACGTGATCGCATTGACAAAGATGTGCGGATAATCGTTCGAGTCCAGGCCCTTCTGAATAATGCGATTGTACGGGTCCGCGTTGATATACCCGCCGATGTTCTCTGTCTTCGAGAACGTATACGCCGAGCTGATGTCCAGGCCGTGCGAAAGACGCCGGATGAACTTCACCTGCAGCGAATCGTAGAAGCTGTCTCCCTGATTGACGAACTCAGCCGGAAGCGAGCTGTTGTATTCGGGGAAGGGACGCAGCGACTGCGCGACCGTCGCCGTTGTCGGGAACGTCGGATAGGGAAGCGTGAAGCCCGCATTTTTCGCGGCCGTCGAACCGATGGTGGATGTCAACAGCGTCCGGGTATTCGCATTGGTGAGGTCCAGCCCGAGCGCTTTCAGCCTCGTGGGCGTGATCGCATTCAGGTTGACGAGGCCGTTGGACGGCTCCCATACGCCGCGGTTGCCGACGTAGGCCGCTTCGATGGTCATGTTCTTCGACAACTGCCGCTGCAGGGCTACGTTCCACTGATTGATGCGCGCCGGACGCCCGGCGCCCGGATCGTTATACAAACCGCCCCAAACCGCGGAAAACGTATTCAACTGCCCGGCCACCGTGTTGACGCCCGGGTTCAGATTTAACGTGCTCAGGGTAGCCGGGTTGTACACGATGCCATTGGAAAACTGCGACGCAACCAGACCGAAGCTCGGAGCCGAGTTCGATACCGAGTTGTATCCCAGGCCGTTCAGCGAATAGCCGCCGTTGAGGTAGGCCCAACTGTCTCCGCCGCTGTAGCTGATGCCCCAGCCGGCGCGGATCACGGTCTTGGTATTGAGCTGATATGCCACGGCCAGGCGCGGACCGATCGCCAAATTGTACGTCTTCGAAAACTCGCAGTTGCAGCGGCCGGCGCCGTACCCTGCGAAGACAAAGCCGCCCGGCAGGTTGCCCGCATTCGGATTGGGAACATTCAAACCGACTTCCGACTGCCTGTCGTAGAGTTCCTTACCCAGAGGCACGCGATCCCAGCGAAGCCCCAGTTCGAGAGTCAGCTTGGGCGAAACCTTGAACGAATCCTGAAAATACACGCCCTGCGTAATCCGGCGGAGTTGCGTGTCCTTGGCCGGGTTGACCGTAGTGGAGTTGACGTATCCTAGCAGAAAACTGGCGTAGCCGCTGCCAATGGATCCGCTTGCCGATCCACTCCCTACCGTCTGCGTCCCCAGGAACGGTTGCGCGGTTTGCGCGCCGCTGAAACTGTATACGCCTTGTGCGCCCTGCAGGTTCTCGTCGCTATAGACGTCCTGCTTGAGCTCGAAGCCGGACTTGAAAGTATGTTTGCCGTGGATCCACGTCCAGCTCCCGGTGATTGATCCCAGGTCCGTAGTCTGGTGATCGGCCGTGCTCGGGCCGAACCCAAGCGGCTCGCCGCCTTCATTGTTGTAACCCATTCCGGAAAGGGCGGGGAAGCCGACGCCCGTGGCGCTGCCTACCAGACCAAGCTGCCCGATGACGTCGTAATCCAACACCGCCGCCGGCGAGCTATCCGGATTGTGGAAGCGATAGAATCCCGCGCCCAGGTGCGCCAGCATGGTCGGCGAAATCGTGCGGTCCAGATTGAAACGGTATTGGTTGCCGCCCACCGTCTTCGGTCGCGATGCCGTAAGAGGGATCGGCAATCCATCGGGGAAGGCCACCTGAGCGTTCGACTGATTCGTCCAGAAGAAATTCATCTTCGTCTTCGGCCCGAAATCCTGGTCGATCTTCAGGCTCGGGATTTGCTGATTCTGAGCGTTGAGCAGATCGGGAGCCCAGTTGAGCGTAGTCTGGTTGCCGATCGGCGCAGGAATCAATGACTGAACCTTGAGCGCCACCTTATCCATGAGGTTCTGCGGAATCATGTTGTTGGGAAACGCGGTGCGCACCAACCGGCCATTGGCATCGGTGAACGTGCTCCGCGGGTCGAAGATCTGGTTCTGCAGGTATTGATAGCCGCTGGTGGGGTCCGTCAGCGTGACGGTCGGCCCGGTGCAATTGGTGCTGGTGACATAGAGGCCGCAACTGAAGTCGCCGCTGCGATACGCCGCGGTGGGTACCGTTCCCGTCTGCGCCCGGGACTGTTGGGTCGTGCCGAACCGCTCCAGATTGAAGAAGAAGAAGGTGTGGTTCTTCCCGTTATAAACCTTAGGGATCCAGACCGGGCCGCCGACCGTGAAACCGTAGTCGTTCTTGCGGTCTCTATTGCGCAGATGATTGAACGGCTGGTGCGCGTCCAATACCTCATTTGCCCACTCTTCGTACACGGAGCCATGAAGCTGGTTAGTGCCGCTCTTGGTCGTGAAATTGTAGAAAGCGCCCATCGCCTGCCCGAATTCCGCGGAGAAGTTGGAGGACTGGACGGCAAATTCCGTGATGGCTTCCACCGACGCTCCGGCTTGCGTACTGGTCCAGGCCGTGTCGTTGTTGCTGGTCGAGTCCTGGCCCTCCAGGTACACCTTGAAATTGCTGCCCGGCAAACCGTTCACTTCGGAGTTCGCCGACGTGCCTGCCACGCCCGGCGCGAGATACGTGAAGCTCAGCCAGTTGCGTATGCCGCCGCTCACCGATCCACCGCCGCTGAAGTTGATCGGGAGCTCGTTCACCTTATCGCCGCTGACGTTCATGCTCTGTTCGGCGTTGTCCGTCTTCAGCAGTTCGGCGGCCGCGCTCACGCTCACCGTTTCCGTGGCTGCGCCGAGTTCCAGCTTGACGTCGACCTTGATCGTGGTGTCGAGAGGAACAGCCACTTCCGTGGTTCTCCACGTCTTGAAGCCCGCCGCCGTTACCGAAATGTTGTACTTGCCAACCGGCACGGACGGGATCGTGAAGGCGCCGGAAGTGTTGGACGTTGTGTCGAAGGTGCTGCCGTTGGCCACGTTCTGGACATTGATCTTTGCGCCGGCCACTACCGAGGCCGAGGGATCGAACACCGTGCCCGTGATCGCGCCGCGGTCGCTTTGCGCCGAGGCAGCCCAAGCGAACAGCAAACAGGAAGCTAAAACCGTTAGAAACCGGGCCGGCCCTGACTCCGTACCCTCAGACGCGTTGCGTTTCACCAAAGTCAAGTTCATAACTCCCCCCTTTTCAACACGGAAATTAATGTGATCGATTCTATGTCTAAAGCCGCAAAAATGAAATCCACCTAAAGTAGGATTCCCATCAGGGCCGCAGCTCGGCGAAAGCCTTGTAAACCGGCAGCACACGCACTTCGGTCACCTTCGCCACCTGTCCGCCCGCTGGAATTGCCGGCCGCGCTTCCTTGGCGATGTAAATGGGAGCGCCGTCCCGGAGCGGTAAGATGACCAGCTCCAGAGTGCCGGCGTCCCGGCCGCGCCGCCCGATTTCCCATGGCTGTCCTTTGAAGAATTCGTCGGTAACAAGCGCGCCGCCTGCGTAAATACGAGCGATATCGCCTACGTAGGAAATGCGCAGCAGCGTTTCCTCCACCGATGGCGAATCGATTTTAGGAACCCGAATCGACCAGCGCGCAGCCGCTTGGAACGCGCTCTCATCGGGCACGAGCGCCACTTGCTGGCCGATGCGCGCGGGCGCAGCCTTGCCCGGCTCGGCGGTTTGCTTGACCTCCGCCTTGATGTCGAGCCGCTGGACGCGCGTCTTGTAACAGTTGAAAATTCCGTTCGCGCCCGTTTGCGTGAAGTCCGCCGGAGCTTTTTCCGGCGCAGGATATACCGAGAATGCGAGCCCGTCGGGGTCGCTGCTCGCTAGATGTATGCCGTCGCCCTGGAAATAAACATCGGCTGAGGAGTACACCAGGCGCTCGCGCCCGGCCAGAGGCGCTTTCCACAGATTGCCGGCTTGCTCGCGGGAGAGTACAAGCACCTGCGTGACGCGATCGCCCCGGCGAATGCGCATCGCCGTGCCCAGCCCGGGCGTAATTCCGTTGACATAAATGCGGCCGTGTTCGCGCACTACTCTCGCCGATGGAGCCTCAATCGTGATGCCCGGCCCATCGTGGAATGAGAATTCGGGGTCGATACCCGGCCAGGCGAAGAACACCGTTGTGTCCGGGACCTCCAAATGGCACAGCGGTTGGGCAGTGGCATATTCGAGCGCCACCTCGCCCAGCTTGGATTCGACCGGCCAAAACAGGTACGCGCCCGCTGGCATAACGATCGGCGTACGCGGAACCGCAATCGCGCCGGAAGCCAGCTTCACCGTTACCTGGAACGCGTTGCGAGCGGGCATCGGCGCATCTTTCTGGTAGTTGTTCACGAAGATATAGCCGCTCTTCGAATCGCTCCGTACCGCCACGCGCGGCGTCTCGCGATCGAATTTGCCGGCCGGCTGCTTGTCCGCGAAGTACGCGGTCATCGGCGCCAGCTCGCCGCCGAAATCGTGCAGGAAGAGGTGGAAGCTCTTGAGCACGCGAAACGACGGATGCATCTGTCCGAACTCGCCGAGGGGCGCCTGAAAATCGTAGCCCTTCAGCGGTAGATCGTTCCAATATCCCGTGGCCTGCGATTCCTGCAGCGTCGTCAGTTTGCCGTCGGGGTTCGTGCCGCCGTGGAACATATAGTAGCCGTAGAGAGTCACGCCGGAGCCGAGTTTGGCCACTTCGAGCGCCGCGATATCGTCAGCGCTCATTAACGGACGGCGGTGATATGCCGACGCCATGCCGCCGGCCATCTCCGCCGTCAGGTATGGATAGTTCGCATAACGCGCATCGGTGTCGGCGCGCTTGGGGCGAAGATGTTCGTCCACCGTTTCGTCTGTGCGGATGCGCGTGAAGAAGTAATCGGGACTGGGCGGCAGCGGCTGATCGGTGCGGTACCAGAAGCCGTCAGGGTAGCCGCCGAATACCGGGATCACGCCGCGCTGCGGCACGGCCGCGTCGTCCCATCCGGTAATCGAATAGAACGGCGCGTCCAGGCCGGCCGCCCGCGCCATCTGCTTCAGGTTCAGGATGTGTTCCTCGCCTTTTCCCGGACCCCGGTCGTGATACTCGTTCTCGATCTGAATCCCGGCGATCGGTCCGCCGTCCTTCCAGAACAGTCCCTTCAGCTGCCGGCCGATCTCGCCATAGAACCGCGCCACATACTGCAAATAGGCGGGGTCGTTCTGTCGTGTCTTCGATTTCGCCAGCACCCAATCGGGCAATCCGCCATTGCGAACCTCGCCATGGTCCCAAGGTCCCACCCGCACCCACACATACAATCCGCATCGTCCCGCGAGTTCCACGAAGCGGCGCAGATCCCGACGGCCCGACCAATCGAACTGGCCTTCAATCTCCTCGTGGTGAATCCAGAAGACGTAGCTCGAAACGATCGTGATGCCGCCCGCTTTCATCTTGAGCAGTTCACGCTCCCAGTTCTCCGGTGCGACGCGCGAGTAATGAAACTCGCCCATCACCGGAAACCAGGGCTTGCCGTCAAGCGACAAATAGCGGCTGTTGATGGCGATGGTACGGCCGGAGGGCGATTTGCCACCCGTCTCGAAGTTCAAAGGCGACGGCGGAGCGGCCACCTTGCTGGCGTCGACCACAATCTGTGCCTGCGCCAACGCCAGACTCAACCCCGTAAATAGCGTCAGGCGCAGTAGGCAAACACGGATCATGGGTCGCGACCGAATGCTTGAGTCTAGCAGCGAGGCCCGCAACCGCCATCCGACTTAGGTTGGACCGCACTCGCATTCCCGGCACCGTTTACCGCTCCCTCACGGGTTTGTGCAAAAATCCGGCTCCCGTTCTCGTGGCGCTACATTCGCCTTTCGATACACCTTTTACCGCTCCCTCACGGTCACGGCTCCGTTAGTAGCATCAAGTGCTTACGGAGCCGTGACCGTAAGGGAGCGGTAAAAGGTGCCGGGGATACGAGTGCGTTTGAGGTGCCTCGAAAGGCGAAATCCCGGTTTTCTCTGTGCCCTCTCGGCGTCCTCTGTGTCTCTGGGGTTAATGCGATGCCGCAACCCCTACAAATGCTCCAACCCCCGCTGCAGCGCCGCGATCACCGCTTGCGTCCGATCCGTAACCCCGAGCCGTTCCAGGATCACGCTCACGTGGCACTTGACCGTCGCCTCCGTAATCTTCAGCGCCCCGCCGATATCCTTATTGCTCTTGCCCTGCACCATCAGCGAAAGCACCTCGCGTTCGCGCGGACTTAAATCGGAGTTGGGCGTGCGCAGCGCCAGGCTCTGTGCCACCGGCGCGGGCAGGAACCGAGTGCCCGCGTGCACTTTGCGCAGCGCATCCACCAGCGTGTCGTGGGACATCGCTTTAATCAGGTACCCGGCGGCTCCCGCTTCCAATGCCTGGTGAATGTCCTCGTCCCCTTCATACGTGGTGAGCACTACGCAGCGCGCCGACGCGTCGTCCCGCCGGATGGTCTTCAGCGCGTCCAGCCCGCTCATGCCCGGCAAACGCAAATCCATCAGAGTCACGTCGGGCTTATGCCGTCGAAACAGTTTCACGGCATCCGACCCGTTCTCCGCCTGCGCGCAAACCTTCATGTCGCGCTGTGCGTCAATGATCGCGGCGATCCCCAGGCGCATGATCGGGTGATCTTCCACCACCAGAACCCCGAATTTTCCAACCGCAGTCATGCTTCCAAATCGATCCCCAATTTTTCCGCCGCAGCCGACCGCACCGGCACTTCCACCAGCAGCTCCGTTCCGGTTCCAGGCGCGCTGCGGATATCGAAATTCCCGCCCAAACGCGCCGTGCGCTCGCGCATGCCGACCAGGCCAAAATGCTCCCCGTTCAGATGCAGTTTCTTCTCGGGATGAAAACCGCAGCCATCGTCCGCCACCCGCAGCCGCAGCCGGTTGTGCTCGAAACGGACCTGGACTTTCACTTCGGTTGGGCGCGCGTGCTGCACCGCATTATACACAGCCTCGCGCGCCACCATGAGAATATCGTGTTCCACCGCGGGATCGAGCAGCACCGGCTTGCCCGATGCTTCAAACCGTACGGGCACGTGCGACGCGGAGCTTGCCTGCTGCGCCATCTGGTCCAGCAGCGAACCGATTTCCGGCATCGGCCCTCCGTTCTGCCGCAGGTTCCAAACCGCGCGCCGGGCTTCGTCGACCGTGGCCCGTACCTGCGTCCGCGCGCAATCCAGCAGTTCGCGCCGCGAGCCCGATTCCTCGGTCCCTATGGAGATCGCCTCAAGCAGCGCCGAGACACCCGCGCACCCCTGGATCACGGTGTCGTGCATTTCCCGCGCGACGCGGTTGCGCTCTTCCAGCACCGCCCGAAATCGCGAATGCACCTGCCGAAGGCGCATGCGGTAGGCCAGCAGCGCGGCGGCGATAATCGAACCCGCGCACGCCCATAGAAACCACGCCGTCCGGTAGAAGTGCGGCAGCCATTCGATTTCGAGCGAGGCCTCGCTCACGCTTTCCGGCGTATTCATCTCAAACGCCTGTACGCGAAACCTGTACTTGCCGGGCCCCAGATTATAAAACGCCTCGCGGCGCCGTCCCGCTTCGGTCCAATCATGGTCGAAGTTTTCGAGCATGTAGCGGAAGCGTATGCGCTCCTGCGACCGCAGATGGATGGCGGCATACGCGATCTGCAGCTTGCCCTCGCCCGGCGGCGCGACGATGGGTCCGGTCACCGGCGTCACCCGCCCGTCGAGCAGCGCCTGTTCGATGGTGACCTTCGGCAGGCTCTCCGCGCGAGTTTCGCCGGGCGCGATGCGCACCGGGCCGCGATTGCTGGGGAACCAGATTTCGCCGTTCGCCGTGACGCAGCCGGCCGGCGCCACGCCGCCGTAGATCTGCGTAGCTTCCACGCCATCGGAAAGCCCGTACAACGTGACGGCGGGATGAAAGCCCGGGTGGCCCGCCAGGCGATCCAGATCGTGCCGCGAGACCGCGAGAATCGCGTTCGGCCCGCTCATCCAAAAGACGCCGCGCTCGTCCTCCAGAATCTGATAAATGCTCGCCGCCGCCAAGCCCTCGGGCGCGCCAAACTCGGTGAGCTTGCCATTGCGCCAGCGGAACAGTCCCGCGCCGCGAGTGCCGAACCAGAGACCGCCATCCGTATCTTCGTGAATGGCCCAGACCTTTTCCCGGCGAAGACGCTCGGTCACGGCGTCCTGTACGAACCTCCCGTTCATCCAGTGGCTGGCGCCCCGTTCCGTGCCGATCCAGATACCGCCCGCGCGGTCTTCGGCGATCGTGCGGACGCTGAAGTACGCGAGGCCCTGCGCCGGCAGGTAATTCGTGAGCGTACCCTCGCGCCAGTGCGTGATGCCTTCGTCCGTGCCGATCCACATGCTGCCGTCGCGGGCCTCCAGAAACGCGCGAACGAAATCGTTCACCAGGCCCGTCCGCTTGGTGTACTGCGTCTGGCGGCCGTTCTGCACGCGGAATACGCCGTTGCCTTCGGTGCCGATCCACAGCGCGCCGCCGCGGTCGCGGAAGACGCTGCGCACGCGTACGCCGGGAGATGGCGATGGCGTCAGGTCGCTCCGCTCGCGTTTGGCATCGATGTGGAACAGGTGCGTGCCCGCCACCCAAAGCGAGCCGTCGGGATCGGCGTAGACGGTGCCGAAATCGGCATTCGCCGTATCGGGCAGCGGGAAGGTGCTCATGGCTGCCCGGCTGAGTCGCATCAGGCCGGTTTGCATTCCCGCCCAGATGTTCTGCTCGCTGTCATCGAAAATCGCCAGCACCGTTCCGCTGGGCGGATTGTCGGGCGCGGTGATATGCACGAATTTGCCGCCCGAGTATCGCAGCAGCCCGTCGCCGATGGTGCCGATCCACAGGACGCCCTCATGGTCCACGCGCAGCGCGCGCACGGTGCTGGCGATCTCGGGAACGCGCTCGAAGCGGCCGCTATCGCGCGAGCCGCGGGCCATCCGCTGTAGACCGGAGACCGTTCCCACCCAGATAGCGCCGTCCGCCGTTTCGGCGATCGATTTGACGCGAGTGGCGCTGCCGAAGCCGTCGAGATGATATTCGCGAAAGGCATCGCCGCGAATCGAAATCAGAATGGACCCCCCGACCCATACGTTCCCTGCGCTGTCTTCGCGAATGGCGTGCACGGCTATTGACGGAATCTTGCCCGTGCCGTCCACGCGCACCAGGCGGTCGCCGTTGAGTTGAAACAGGCCGTCGTCGGTGCCGGCCCAGAGTACTCCATCGCGTGTCTCGAAGACGGCGCGCACGAAATCGTTTGTCAAACCTTGAGCGGCGCCGTATGCGCGGAACTGACCGTTTTTGTAGCGCACCAGTCCGGCGCCATCCGTGCCTGCCCAGAGGCTGCCGTCGCGCGACACCGTCAAACAGAAGATGCTGTTGTCGCGGATCGCCGGCGTGTTGTCGCGATCGAAAACCACGAAGCCCGCCCCGTCGAAACGAACGAGCCCTCCGCTGGTCCCGATCCACAGATACTGGTCGGGCGTTTGTGCGAAAGACTGCGCGGTGTTCTCGGGCAGGCCATCCTGCGTCTGCCAGACGCGCCGGGTGTAGCCTTCCGGCAGCGACCGCAAGGCCGCGCCCTGCACACACAGCGATAGTAAAGCGATGTTCAGCGCGACCGAGCGCAGTTGCCCCATGGGTAATCTGCAAATTCTATCATCGCGATTGATGCGGAGGCGCCAGTTGAAACTGACGCTCGAGCTGCGCGGCTTCGGCCGTCTGTCCGGTCGCGCGGAGCAGCACCGAAAGATTGCGGGCGTCCTGACGGGTCTGCGGATTCGCCGGCCCAAGCGATTGTTGGTCGATAGCGAGCGCGCGTTGCAGCAGCGGCGCAGCTTGCTTCGGCCCCACAACTTGCGCCAGCAAATTGAGCACGAGCGCGACCGTAGGGCTGTCCGGGCCCTCGGAAGCTTCGGCCTTTTCAAGCGCGCGGCGCAGCAGTTGCGCGGCGGAGGCGAGGTCGCCCGCGGACCTGCGAATCGCCGCGAGATTCGTCAGCGCCGGGCCCGCCACAATCGGGTCGGGCGATTCGGCGGCGCGCCGCAGAAGCGGCTCCGCCTGCGCCGCCGGAGAGATGGCGGCCAGTGCAGCGGCGTCTTCCAGCGTTTGAGCGGCGTGCGGGCCGAGTGCTTCGTCATCCAATCGAAGAGCATTGGCGAGGGCGCGGCGCGCGGCGGCTTTATTGGAGGAGCGCGCGAGGAAAAGCGCCAGGTCGCGGGCTGCCTGTGCGCTGCGCGCGTCCTTCTCGCCGTAGGTTTGCAGCCGGCGCGTGAGTGCATCTTCGTATAGCTTGCGCAGCGCCGCGGTGTCGGGCTGCGCGAACGCCAGGCGCGCCGCGCAGGCGGCGGCCAGCGCGCCAATTGAAAAGCCCCTCCTCATTTGCTGCCGAGTCTAGCACGGGCGGCGATCCGTCTTAAGGAGGATGAGGACTCCGCCGCGCCGTGCTAGCCTGCATATCCAGCGGAGGGTTTACCCATGAAGAACTTATTTGCCTGCGCGTTGTTCGCGTCCGTTTACGTGGTGCATGCCGCCGATCCGCAGTGGATCCGGCTGTGGCCGAACGGTGCGCCGGGGTCGGAAGGCAAAACCGGCGAGGAGACGGTGCGGACCACGCCGGAGGGCGAGCACGTCACCTCCAACGTTCACTTTCCGTCCATCGCCGTCATTCTGCCCTCGAAAGGGACTGCCACCGGAGCGGCCGTGGTCATCGCTCCGGGCGGTGGCCACAGCGAGCTTTGGGCGGACCATGAAGGCCTGAACCCGGCACACTGGCTGGCCGATCACGGCGTCGCTGGCATCGTCTTGAAGTACCGGCTGGCGCGCGAAAAAGGCTCGACGTACAAAGTCGAAGTCGAGTCGCTCGCCGATATCAAACGCGCCATCCGCGTGGTGCGCAGCCGCGCGGCGGAGTGGGGCATCGATCCGGACCGAATCGGCGTCATGGGCTTCTCCGCAGGCGGCGAATTGGCGGCGCTCGCGGCGACTCGTTTCGATACCGGCTCGCCCGACGCTGCCGATCCCGTCGACCGCCTCAGCTCAAAGCCGGCATTTCAGGCGCTCGTTTATCCCGCCTTGCCGAAGAACATGCAGTTGAGCAAAGACACGCCCCCGGCCTTCCTGGCGTGCGGCGAGAATGACCGCCAGAACATTTCCCAAGGGCTGCCGGAACTGTATCTGGAGCTGAAGCGCGCGGGCGCCGTCGCCGAGCTGCACGTCTACACCGGCGTCGGGCACGGCTTCGGCGTGCGTGCCACTACCAAGGGCGAAGTTGCCAATTGGCCCGCGCAGTTTCTAGGCTTCCTGGAAGCGCGCAAGCTGCTAGCGCCCAATCAACGCGCCGCCCAATAGATTTCGATCTCTTTGGGCTGGTCAATGGTGACCGTGCCCTTCGCCACCGCAATCTCGTGTGAGTCCGTGGTGAACGGCTTCAGTGTTGTCCCGTCCGGTATCCCGAGATCGTCTACATCCAACTGGATTGGCTTCGCGGCGCCCCCGCGGTTCAGTACGATCAGCACTCTCTCTTCGCGGGAGCTGCGCAGATACGCGTACTCGTCCTGACTCGCCGTCAGTTCCGTGAGCTCGCCGGTGCGCAGCGCAGGGTGCGCGTGCCGGAATCGCAGCAGGTCGCGCGTGAAGTTGAACACCGCGGCAGCGTCGCCCGTGCGGCCCTCCGCCGTGAACGCCGGGGCAGGGAAATCGCGTCGATTGTCGGGGTCGTTGCCGCCGGTCATCGCGATTTCGTCGCCGTAATACAGATGGACCGTGCGGCGCGTGGTGAGCGCGAAAGCTTCGTCCATCATCAAACGGTGGATATCGCCTTTTGCAAGCGTGAGCAGGCGCTGCTGGTCGTGGTTGCCGGGGAAGACCACCAACATGTCCGGCCGTTTGAACAGCGAATCCCGCGCCAGTATATCCGCCAGCCGTGTCATAGGCTGGCCCTGCGCGAAAACCGCGCGTGCGGCGCTTTCCAGGGGAAAATCGAGCAGCGAAGGAAGTTTCGTATCGATTCCGCCCCGCGCCGTGCCTCCTTCAAAGAAGGAGAGCGAAGCGGGATCCGCCGCGGTCACTTCGCCGGTCACCGTGAAACCGGGATACTGCTTGTCGATGGCGGATTGCCACTTATTCCAAAAGCCGCGGTCCACGTACGCGTATGTGTCCTGACGGATGGCGTCGATGCCGGTCATGCCGATCCACCAGAGCGCGTTCTCGGTGAGGTAGTCGGCCACCAGCGGATCGTCCTGATTGAAGTCCGGCAGGTTGCCGGCGAACCAACCGCGCAGCGGCAGGTCGCGGCGTTTCGGCCGCGAGTAAGGGTCGGACAGAGCCGCGATATCGAAGTTGTTGCGCGGTCGCCGGGCCGCGTCCTGATAGTGAAACCACGTTGGCGTCGGCGGATGTGCCACAAACGGATGCTGAGGACCGCAGTGGTTTGCCACCTGGTCTTGCACCACCTTCAGACCCATCCGGTGAGCGGCGTCCACCAGTTCGCGGAATTCCTGCATCGTGCCGAGGTGGGGCTCAACCGCGTAGAAATCGATGGCGTGATAGCCGTGATAAGGCGCAGGACCGCTGGGCGAGGAGTTGCGGTAAATGGGAGTCAACCAGAAGCCGGTGACACCGAGATCTTTGAGGTAAGAAAGATGGTCGCCGATGCCGCGCAGATCGCCGCCGTGATAGGCCCGCGTGGAATTGCGGTCGGCGAGCGTGGTGTAGCCCGGCGGGTTGTCGTTCGTTGGGTCCCCGTTCGCGAAGCGGTCGGGCATGATCAGGTAAATGACGTCGGACGAGTTGAACCCCTGGAAGCGCCCTTTCGGATCCAGCGGCCGGTTCAGCGCAAACGTGAATTCACCCGTCCCCGAAGCGCTCTTCACCTGGAACCGGTAGGTGCCCGGAGTGGCGCTTTTGGCAATATCGAGATAAACGAAAAGGTAGCGGCCATCGTCGGAAGCCGAGCGCACCTCGGCCTTGAAAGCACGCGACGGCGCGGTCACGGCGGCGCCTTTCAGATCCTCGCCGGTGAGCAGAACCTGGATCGGATTCATGGTGTGGCCGGTCCACCAGTTCGGCGGTTCCACTTTATCGATGCGCGGCGCGGCGCAGCAGGCGGCGGCCGTCAAAACCAGGGCGATGAGCTTCATTTGGAGGTTGGACTCAGAACGTAGAACGCTGGCAGTGGATTCCCTTGCGCGTCGAACAGCGAGTTCGGGTCGGGACCGCGTCCGCCGCGTCCGGCGGTGGCATTGGGAATGTAGGTGGCTTCGGGATGCCAGTAATTCACTCCGATTCCGCGATGTTCCGGCGCGCCCTTCACGGTGCGTATGAGGTCGGCGAGAAACTGCTTCTGTCCTTCCGGCGTCAGCGGCCACACCATATTCTTGGCTGCGCCCGCGTTCGGCGGATTGCCGCGCGAGGGGTACGCCGTTTCCACCACCATCACGTCTTTGTGATAGCGATTGATGGTTTCGCGGAGATTGTCGCGCAGGTTCTCCATAGTTCCGTGGTAATTCGGATAATAACTCTGCCCGATCACGTCGTACGCCACGTGACCCTCGTTGAGGTGGTCGAAGTACCACTTTGTCACGGGCCAATCTCCGCCGCAATCGATGTGCACGATGATGCGCACGTGGTCTTGCGGAGTGGTGGCCGCGCGAACGCCCCGCACATCGGCATTGAGCAGGCCAATCAGGTGCGACCATTGCTTCGCGTCGTCATATGGTTCGGGCAGAGCGATCACCTTGACGTCTCCCGCAAAAACCTTCACGGTGGAAACCGGGACCTTGACCTGGCCATCGGGCCACAGCATGCCGCCCGTGATCTCGTTGCCGATCTGCACAAAATCGGGTGTGGCGCCGGCGGCCTTGAGCGTTCGCAGAACATCGGCAGTGTAGGTCTCGGTCTGTTTTTCGAGCGCGTCGAAATCCAGGTTTGCCCAGGCGGCGGGCTTGTTCTGTTTCTGCGGGTCGGCCCACCAATCCGAGTAATGGAAATCCAGCATGAACGTGCCCCCGGCCGCTTTGATGCGCTTGGCGAGGGCGGTGGTGTACTCCAGGCCGTTGGCGCCGCCGCGTGGATCCACCCAGATCCGCAAACGGAAGCACGTCCAGCCGTGCTTCAGAAAGAGCGCGATCGCATCGGCGGCCTTGCCGTTGTCGAGATACACGCCGCCGCGCCCTTGCACCTGAGTGAGCGTGGATACGTCGGCGCCCAGATAGAAGGGCTGAGCGGAGCAAACCATCGAACTGAGCCCGGCGGCCAGCACGGCCGGCAGGCCGGCACGAATCGTTCTCATGCGGCGCAATGTAACACGTGCGTCCGGCTGTGTAATCCGTCCAAAGTCGGACAGCTGACTTAGGAAACAAGACCGAAAGATCTTTCGGTTTTCGGTCTCGACGACGGGAGTCCTTCCTGTCGTGGAGCGCGGAGCGATCCTGCGCCCCAAACCACAGCCCGCCGTTACGATGAGAGTCTGCCCGAGCGGATGTGTGGGCCTGGCCGTGCGGGCGCCGGGTTCGAACGTTACCGCGGCGCCCTGAACCAGCGCGGGCGCGGGCGCCTGCGAACACCCAGTGAATCTCGTCTATGGGCGCAACAGCGTTTTGATCGCGCGCCGCTCATCCATCGCTCGGTAGCCCTCCGCCACCTGGTTTAGCGGCAGCACAAGGTCGAAGACTTTGCCCGGGTCGATGGCGCCGTTCATCACTAGCTCGATCAGGTGGGGTAAGTAGCGGCGCACGGGAGCGGGTCCGCCGTGCAAGTGAACATGGCTGTAGAACAGTTGCTCGCCATCGAGCTTGACCCGCTGAGGAACGCCGACGAAGCCTACCGATCCACCGGGGCGCGCCGATTGGATCGCCTGGACCATCGATTCCTGCGTGCCTACGCACTCCAGCACGGAATCGGCGCCGATGCCCTTCGTCATCTCTTTGATGCGCGCGACTCCCTCGTCGCCTCGCTCGGCGACGATCTCCGTTGCCCCAAACTCTCTGGCGAGGTTCTGCCGCGGCTCGTGGCGGCTCATCGCGATGATTCTCTCAGCGCCCATCTGTTTTGCGGAGAGAACGCCCAGGAGCCCCACTGCGCCATCGCCCACGACCACCACCGTAGCGCCCGGTTTTACGTTAGCCGCATCCGCCGCGAACCAGCCGGTGCCCATCACGTCGGACAGTGTGAGCATGCTGGGCAGCAGTTCATCCGGCGGCATTTCCGGGGTGGCGACCAGTGTGCCGTCGGCAAGCGGGATACGCAGCCGCGGCGCTTGCGCCGTGTTGATCCATTCGCGATGTTCGCAGGACGATTGGTAGCCGTGCAGACAATTCGGGCAGGTGTTGTCCGACGTGGCGAATGAGCCGATCACGAACTGGCCCGGCTTAACCCTCTTCACGGCGCTGCCGGTTTCCTCCACCACCCCGCAATATTCGTGTCCCATCGTCACCGGCAGCTTGGCCCCGTTGGAGCCACGGTATGGCCACAGATCCGACCCGCACACGCACGTGACCGATGTCCTCACGATGGCGTCTGTGGGCTCGATGATCTCCGGCGCGGGCCGCTCCTCGAAGCGAATATCGCCGGGGCCGTAAAGCACTGTTCCGTTCATCCATTTCTCCTGCGTTCGTCCGATTGTCCGCAATGCAAGGCGCGAGAGGTGTGCGCTGCCCGCCTGCTCAGTCGCAAAAGGTGATCAGTGACACGGGCCGCCGCAACGGCGTGTGCCTAATTCTCCGGCAACCCGAACGCGAGGATGTTCGCGCCCGAAGCGACCGCAACGTACTGCCTGCCGTCGAACACATACGTCATCGGCGACGCCCGCCAGAAGTGATTCGCCGGGAAGTGCCACAGCAGTTTCCCCGTCTGCGAATCGGCTGCCGCGAACTCGTCGCCGTCGGCGCAGAAAAACAGCAATCCGGTCGCCGTCGCCAGCACGCCGCCGCGCGTCGTTCCCGGACCCGTTTCCGGCAACTCCCAGGCGATGCGCCCGGTGCGTATGTCAATCGCCCTCAGGTATTTCTTCGGTGGATCTTCCCGCGATTCCCGCGTGCTGCCGCCGCTGAACCCTTTGCCCGCTTCCCACTCCGTTTCCCGTTTCGAAAAAATCGCGCAGCTTTCCAGCGCGGAGACATAGAAGAAACCAGTCGCCGGATCGAACGCGTTCGACCACCAGTTCGCCGCGCCGATCAGCGAGGGACACACGCGCACTCCCGCGTCCGTGGGCGATTGATTCGCATTCACCATCGGGCGGCCGTCCGCGCCAATGCCGCGCGCCCACGTGAGCTTGTTGACGAACGGTTTGGCCAGCAGCAGCTTTCCATCCGTCCGGTCGAGCACGTAGAAGAAGCCGTTGCGATTCGCGTCGAGCAACAGTTTGCGCGGCCGGCCTTCCCACTCGGCATCCACCAGCACCAGCGGTTGCTGCGCATCCCAATCGTAGACATCGTGCGGCGTGAACTGATAATGCCAGCGGAGTTTTCCGGTCTTCACATCCAGCGCGACCAGCGAACAGGTGTACAGGTTATCGCCGAGCCGCTCGTCGCCATTCAGGTCTTCGCCGGGGTTGCCCGTGGGCCAGTAGAGCAGGCCGAGGTTCGCGTCGAAGCTGCCGCTCATCCATGTCGCCCCGCCGGAATGTTCGATGGTTTTTCCTTTCCACGTTTCCGAGCCGGGTTCGCCGGGCAGGGGAGTGGTCCAGAAGCGCCATGCCTCTTTTCCGGTCGCGGGCTCGTAAGCCGCCACGAACCCGCGCGCGCCGCTATCGCCCCCCGCGACTCCGGAGACGATCAGTCCACCGGCGGCGATCGGAGCGGCCGTTGCCGAATAATTCACGCGCGCATCGGCCATTTCCACTTCCCACTCGGTCGCACCCGTGAAACGGTTGAACGCCAGCAAATGCGCGTTGTCCGTGGCCATAAAAACGCGGTCGCCTTCCAGCGCCACGCCGCGGTTGATGCCGCCCGATGCATTCCCCACCAACCCCTTCGTGCGCGGCCGTTGAAAATGCCAGATCTGGCGGCCGCTCCCCGCATCCAGCGCGAAGCACTGATTCGCACTGGTGATGTACATGATTCCGTCCACCACCACAGGCGTGGTCTGCAGCCCGGTGGTGTCGTCCATCGCGAAAATCCACCGCGGCACAAGCCTGGCGACGTTGCTTTTGTCGATCTGGTGCAGCGTCGTGTAACGGTTGCTGCTGTACTGTCCATCGTAGGTTGGCCAGTCGGTCTGCGACGTCACGGTACGGTAGCGCGAACCCTCGCGGCGAAGAAGGTGCACGCGCCCGTCCATCGTGCGAAGTTGCAGATCGTCGATGCCTTCGCCGGTGACTGTGCCTTCCAGCGAAGCGCCGCCCGCAAGCTCGATGCGCCGGGTGCGTTCCGCTCTCCCAGGCGCTGTCCGCCGCAGCGTGTGAAGATGCGCGAGCACGGCCGTAAGCTCCGCATCGCTCAAGGCGACGGGAGGCATGCCGCGTCCCTGAAGACCGTTGCGGATGATGCCCGACAGTTGCGCGTCGGTGGATGCCGCCACTGGAGCCAGAATGCTGCCGGCGAACTCGCCTCCGTTGCCGTCGCCGCCGTGGCAAGTGCCGCAGCGCGCTTCAAAGAGTTCTCGGCCTTGCGGCCCGTCCTGGGCGCCGGCGGCGCAGACCCAAAATAGACCGGCGGAAAAAATCAGAGCGCGCATCGGCTTCAATGGTATAACGCTTGTGCCCCACGCATGCAAGCGCATACACACGGGAGTACAGTAGTTCATGGCGAATCGAATCGAGGCAAGACGATGAACCCTACGCGAAGAAGCCTGGCCCTTCTCTTTCCCGCGCTCGCAGCGGCGCAGCAGCGAACCGGGCCGCAGCAGGGCAAGCTGCCGTCAAAAGCGTTTCCCTTCGACCAGTTGAGCGGCAAGCAAAGCGGCTCCATCAAGCTCTATCAGATCCTGACCGGGGACACGCACTCCGGGTACCGCCTGGATCTGCATGAAAGCGAGCTTCCGCCCGGCAACGTGCCGCACGCTCCGCATCGCCACGTTCACGAAGAGCTGCTGTTCATTCGCGAGGGCGAAATGGAAGTCACCATCAACGGGAAAGCAACTCGCCTGGGTCCGGGTTCGTGCGCCTATATGGCATCGAATGACTTACACGGATACAGCAACCCCGGCGTGGTTCCGGTGAAATACTTCGTACTTGCCTTAGGCAACGACTAACTCGACACAATAGGGGCAATCATGATGAATGAGAACGTACCGCGGCGCATGTTCGTTCAACTCTGCACGGCGCTCGGCGGCTTGCTGTCCACGGCGGCGCCAAGAGCCGCGGCCGCGCCTCAGGGTCCGCGCCGCGGCGTGCGCAACCGCAAGAACTTCGTCGCCATACAGATGAAGCCGCACGCCTGGCTCGATGAGGGCATCGAGCAATGCCTGGACAATCTGCAGAAGGGAGGCGTCAATACCATCTGGGCCTACACCTACGATTGGGAGATGGGTCCGCGCAATACGCCGAATGGCTCCATTCCGCTGCCCGATCACGGCAAGTATGGCGACCCCACGTTTCACGGCGGAGCTTTCTATAATTACGATCCAAAGTACTTCCGCGGCACCATTCTGAGCGACTTCCGCTCTCCCGATTACGGCAATTGGGACGTGATCGCGGCGGTTGCGCCCAAGGCCAAAGCGCGCGGCATGGATTTCTTCTGCTGGGATTACAACAACGAAAGCCGGCGCATGATGCAAAACATGCCCAACGCTCCGAAGGTGGCCGAGATCGACGTTTATGGGCGCGGCATGATCGGCCCGTGCTTCAATCATCCCGATTACCGCGCGCATCAAATCGGCAAAATGGAAAGCTACCTGCGCGGCTACACCAATGAGGTCGCGGGCATCGCGTGGGGATGCGAACGGCAGGGTCCGTTTCAGAACGTGATGGGCGGCGGGTGGACCAGCGAAGGGATCGGCTGCTTCTGCGAACATTGCCGCGCGAAGGCGCGCGAGCGCGGCATCTCCGTGGATCGCGCTAAACAAGGCTACATCCAGTTCGCGCAGTTGATGCGCGCCGCGGCGACGGATCAGCGGCCGGTGGATGGCTACTTCGTCACATTCTGGCGCCACCTGCTGGAGTATCCCGAAATTCTGGCGTGGGAGAAGCTCTGGACGGATAGTTATCAGGGCATGCGAGCGGAGTTATACGGCACAGCCAAGGCGATCGCGCCGGAAAAGCCGTTCGGGTTTCACATCATGCAGAACGTCACCTTCAGTCCGTTCTATCGCGCCGAAGAGGATTACTCGAAGACCAAGAATTACACAGACTATCTCAAGCTCGCAACCTATAACAACGCTGGCGGTCCGCGCATGAAGTCATATATGGATCGCCTGAGCGCCACGCTCTTCCACGATGCCAAGCCGAAGGATTTCGAACAGTTCTATTACAAAATCATGAATTACCAGGAGGGTCCGTACGAAACGCTGAACACCAGCGGACTTACTCCCGACTATCTCGCCCGCGAAGTGAAGAGGGCGCGCGCTTCCACCGGTCCCGCCGTGAAACTGTATCCGGGTGTCGATATCGACGTGCCCACCAAACTCACCGATAAACGAACAAAACCGGACGACGTGAGGCGCTCCGTGCACGCCGCGTTCGATGCGGGCGCAGACGGAGTGGTGCTGGCGCGCGAGTATGTCGAGATGTGGCTGGCCAATCTATTCGCGGCCGGCGAAACGCTCCGCGAGATTTTCGCCAAACAGGGTTGACCTCGCCGCTTACGCGCGCTGGTAATTCCGATAGACGGCAGCGAGATTGTCGCGCACTCCCGCGGCCAGAACCTGGGCATGCGTGCTCAAATAGACGCGGAAATCGTGCTTCTTTACCTCATCCGCAAGGTAATCGCCGTACCCGCCCTGTAAGGTTTTTACCGAACCGGGGTTTACGGTCTGCTGAAGCCTGTCGAGCGGCACGCCATCGTGCTTGGCCCGCGCCACGATCTCCAGTAACTCGTCGAGATAATCGCGCAATTGTCCCGCCCGCTGCGGCGAATCCAGAACACCGCCGTGGCCGCCGATCACCTTTTCGAATTCCAGTTGCTGCACCGAGCGCAGCGTCGCGGGCCATTCGCTCGGGTAGCCGTCTCCGATCGTCGGAAAGAAGCTGTGCAGCACGTCACCCGAAGCAACCACCTTCTTCGCGGGGCACGCCACCACGATGTCGCCCGCCGTGTGTGCGCGTCCGCGGAACGAGAGATGCAAATCGTGAGCCTTGTCGTGAATCGTGAGTTGATCGTCGAATGTGACGTCCGGTAGCTCAACCGGCACGTTGCGCATCTCCTCGAGGAAGGCTCTCGATTGGTCGATCATCTCCCGGTAATACGCTCGCTCTTCGGCATTCTTCGCCGATGAAAGCTTGCGGCTGAGATTATCGATCGAGCGGGGCACGGCATCGACCGCCGCTTTCAATCGCGCGGGTCCAAGCTCCACCATCAGGCTGCGAGTCTTCGCGCTGGCGATGATGTCCGCTTTGGGTGCGATGCTTCTGTATGCCGGAAGTCCCTGCGTGTGGTCGCCGTGCAGGTGGGTGGCCACGACGTAGCGCACCGGCTTGTCTGTGATCTGTTTGCGGATCTGTGCCACCAGGGAGTAGACGGCCGAGGGCGCCGAATGCGCGTCCACGATCAGAAGATCGTTGGCATTTTCGAAAATCGCCGCGTTGCAATTGATGAGGGCGCGGCCGTTCGCTACCGCGGCGTACACTCCGTCAGCTACTTTTTCGACGTCAAAAAGAATCGGAAGCGGAGCCTTCGATTGTGCTCGTGCGCGCGTGGCCACCAGCGCCGCGCGCTCCAGAATGGTCGCGCCCCACCACGCCGCGCCCAGTGTTCTCCCTAGAAAGCCGCGCCGCGAATGAGAGTGCATCGTCACCTCCTTGTCCCCTGAAGATCGTATAGCATTTTCAGCCGGCCGCCTTGCAACCGGCGTCCATCGAGAAAATACGAACATCTAGCCATCTCCGGGTGTGTGAAAGCAAGGAATACGGCCGCCGCGTGCTCCGCCCGCGCTGATCCTCAGATTTACACTCGGCTTATGAAGATCATCCGTGTGACAGCTCTGAGTATATTGGCGAGCGGTTTCGCTTTGCACGGTAGCGTGGTTCTGTACGGAGTGAATGGCGGCATTTCATCCGCGGTTGTGCCGCCGAACGGCGACCTTGTTCTTGTCGATCAGACCACGGGAGCCGTCACGCCTCTCGGCAATAGTGGATTCCCTCGTCTAACCGGCTTGGCGATTCAGCCGAACGGTGACATCTTTGCGACTACGATAGGCGGCGTTCCATTCCCGCCGGGACCGGACCAACACAGCACCAGCGATCTGCTCCACTTCAGCTCCACCGGCGCAGTTATCTCGGACGTCGGTACGGTGCAAACGGCAACGGGCAACCATGTCGCAATTGCCGATCTCGCGGTGCAACCGGGAACCGGCACAGTGTTTGCGATCTCCAATGAATTCGGCGATGTGCCGCCCGGCGGTCTCTATACGATCGATACTATGACCGGCGTCGCTACCCTGATCGGTTCGACGCCCGAATTTTTCGGGAGCATTGCATTTGCGCCCAACGGGACGTTGTACCTCGTCGGCGCAAGCTTCGCGCAAGGGCCCGTGAACCCGGTGCTGGAACGCCTGAACCCGACCACCGCAGCCGTCATCGGCGCCCCGGTACCGCTAGCCGATTTCTATGGCGCGCTCGGCATCAGGCCGACCGACGCGGCCCTCTTCGTCAGCAATGGAATGGGCGCCCAGATTTTCACGCTGAATCCAACGACCGGTGTTGCTACCGCTCTCACCTCCACGACGGGAGCGAACTTAGTTGCCGATCTGGATTTCGTCACACCAGAGCCCGCGACGTTCCTCCTGGCAGGCCTAGCCCTCTTAGTAGGTACCGGGCTCCTGCCCGGTACCAGGCGCGCAATGCGCGCCAGGAGCTAAAACGCCGGCTGCCACGTGCCGACAGGAATCCCTTCCTGTCGGGTCGCGCGGAGCGCGACTGCTCGCGGCGCCAGGAGCTAAAACGAGCGAATCGCCCGGACCCTGCGCGGGAAATCCTTATCGTCGCCGTGATGCCGCCCGTTATCCGCGAAGTCGATGTGTGCGGCCATATCCGCCGTTTGCTGTGACGACGCCCAGTAGTTGAAGTTATCGGCCGCGCCGGATTGCCGGAATGTGCCGAGCGCCTTCGCTTTCAGGTTGCGGTACATCAGGTCCAACTCGTCTTCCGAGGGCAGGAACCAGCCGCGCACTCCGTTGATGCTCAGGTCGGCGCACAATCGCGCGGCCGATTCGGGCTCGGCGCAGGCCGCCATCATATCGGCCGTGTTTTTCCTGCCCGTTCCGACGCCGGTGCCGCGCGCCCCCGGAATCGCCGTGCGGAAGCAGCCCCACTTCGCGCCCTCGCTCTGGTCGAACGGCGCGGCTTCCAGATATCGCCAACCATCCCGCGCATAATTCGGATTGTGGTAGAAGATCCAACCGCCCGCCGGTCCCACATCGCCGGGATTGTATTCCTCCACAGGCAGCCACACCGTCATCTCACCAGGACCGCGATTCGCCCACAGGTGGTACGGAATCAGCGTCACCGCCTCGGCGGCGGCCGAAGGATTGCTGATGTCGCGGGACTGCGTTCGAATGACCGTGGCTCCGCCGAACAGCTCCTTGTCCCACGACACGGTCATCTCAGCCTTGGCGTCGAACACCCGTCCGAGCGCTTTCCCGCCGGGCACGTCCGGCCACTCGCAGCAATACACCACCGGTCCCCGTTCCACCGTCATGCGCCCGCGATCCTCGTGCACCTCGGCACTTGCGACAGTCCGCCTCACCTGCACCGGAAACTCGATATCAATCGTGTCTCCCGTGCGCCAGTTGCGCTCCAGCGACACATAGCCGAACCGGTCGATGGGTGCGTTGCTTGCGGCGCCATTTACCGCGATGCGCACTTGTCCGGCGGGACGATCCATATACGAGTACAGAGCGCCGGGCACGGGCCGGTTGCGCGCCCAACCGGGAATGCGCAATTTGAGAGCCGTCTGCACGCCTCCCTCCGCCGTACACGTGATCTTCGATTTGCCGCCCCACGGCATCTCGCTCTCCACTTTGAGCCCGAGCTTCTTGCCGCCGGTTTCGAAGCCGGCGTCGCTCGATACGTACAGATTGACGTAGACGCCGCGGTTATCCTGTGCGTAAATGTAGCCGGGCATTCCCGCCAGGAAGCGCACCAGATTCGGTGGGCAGCACTCGAGCGAGGCATGCTGCCACCGCTCATCGCGACCGTCGCCCGCGCTGGCGAGCCGGTTCACATAGAAAAAGTGGTCGCCCGAAGCCGCAACGCCGTCGATCGCGTTGTTGTACATACCGCGCTCCATCACGTCGATGTACTTGCTGTCGCCCGTGGCCAGGAACAGCCGGTGATTGAGCGTGATGAACATCAGCACGGCACACGTTTCGCAATACGCGGAGATGTTCGGCAGCGAGTACGGTGCGCCGAAGCCCTCGTTGCCCGTTGACCCCACTCCGCCGGTGACGTACAGCTTGGAAGTCGCGATGTCCTCCCACATGCGTTGCGCTGCATCGAAGTACGCGCGAATACCGGTGAGCATGCCCACGTCGGCGAGCGAAACCATCAGGGTCACGGCATTGACCGCATGGCCTACGGCTTGAGTCTGCTGCAGCACGGGCTTGTACGACTGGTTGTGACGGCTGCGATGCAGCGAGTCCGGCAGACCGCGGATGTCGAGGTATTGCTTGGCGAGATCCAGATGCTTGCGGTCATGCGTGACGCGGTAGAGTTGGACGCAATTCATGGCGTCGCGCTCGCCGCCGGTGAACGGTGGGCTGTTCAACCGGAAGTCTTCGTAGAGAGCGGCTGCGTCGCGGATGGCGCGGTCCAGCAGATCGCGTTTTCCCGTGGCGATGAAGTACGCCGCAGCGATCTCGAAGCGGCTGTTCCCGCGGGCGCGCTCATTCTTCATCTCCTGAATGCGCGCGTCCAGCTTTGCCTGCAAATCGGGATCGGGATGCGTCTGCAGCGAGAGGATGGCGGCTTCGACGATGCCGCCGCTGAGCGACCGATCGCTGCCCGGAAGACCGCGGAATTCAAACGGAATGGTGACTTCCGCATTCCGCAGGATCTTGGGGCGCCAGAAATCGTCAGTGACCTTCACCTGCGCGTGCGATTTGGGGTGAATGGGGTAATCGGACGGCTGATAGCTCTGCGCGGAAATGTGTACGTCCGCGGCGCGGCGCGGCTCAGTCTGCGCGGCGCACGTGAAAGCGGCGGCGCCGGCGCCCGCGATTTTCAGAAAGTCCCGGCGACGCGCGCCGTTCCCGAAAGCCTGCATGCGATCCATCATGGCATGTCGCGCCACTCGGGCGGTGTATAGTGGCAACAATGAACCGCAGGTCCTTTCTCGCCGCGTCCGCCGCGGCAGCCACCCTGGCCCGTGCTCAGCGAGCGCCCGCCGATGTTCCGGAGTCCATCCGCTCCCTGAAGCCCATGACAGCCGGCGTTCAGCCGATCACGCCGGAGGAGCGGCATGCCCGAATCGCCAAGGCCCAGCAGTTGATGGCGAAGGAGCGGCTCGGCGCCGTGTACATGCAGCGCGGGTCCAGCATGTTCTACTTCACGGGGACGCGCAACCTGCCGTATCTCATCATTCCGGCCAAAGGCGAGATCGCCTGGATTGTGCCGGCTCGCGATGAAGAGCGCGCGCATACGGAGAGCCGTGTGGGCGGCAACGTTCGCACATACGCGGACGCGGACACGCCGTTCCACACCGTCAGCCAGGCTCTCGCCGATCTCGGGCCGGCCGCCGCGCGCATCGGCCTGGAAGAGCAGACGCCGTTCTCCGCGTTCGACGCGCTCCGCCGCGAGCGCCCCGCCGCCGAATTCGTGAACGCGACGCCGGTGACCGCGGGTTGCCGCATCTATAAATCGAAGGCGGAAATCGCGCTCATGCAGCGCGCCGCCGACGTCACGATTGAGGCGTATCGCGCCGGGCTGGCAACCCTGCACGAAGGCATGACGCCGCGCGAGCTCTCCGCCAACATCGGCGCGGCGTATACGGCGCTCGGGTTTCGTGGAGATGTCTCGGTGAGCTTCGCCAAGAACACCGCCTTTCCGCATGGGAGCACAGTCGCGCAGACGCTCCACCCGGGCGACATGATCCTGCTGGACGATGGCTGCAGCGTCGATGGGTATCAATCCGACATCACGCGCGCCGTGGTTTTCGGAAAGCCGTCGGATTTACAGCGCCGCATCTGGGACATCGAGCGCAAGGCGCAGGACGCCGGCTTCGCCGCCGCGAAACTCGGCGCGCCCTGCGAAGCGGTGGACTACGCGGCCCGAAAGGTGATCACCGATGCCGGCTTTGGGCCGGGCTACAAGGTGCCGGGCCTGCCGCATCGCACGGGACACGGCATTGGTCTCGACATCCACGAGTGGACGTATCTGGTGAAGGGCAACAAGACGCCGCTCGCTCCCGGGATGTGTTTCAGCGACGAGCCGATGCTCGTGCATCGCGAATTCGGCGTTCGCCTGGAAGACTGCTTCCACATGACGGAAGACGGAGCCCGCTTCTTCACGAAACAGAGCCCCTCCATCGAACAGCCGTTCGGGTAGGTGCCGGCCTCCAGGCCGGTACCAGGCGCGCGGAGCGCGTCTATGGGAACGCGCGACCGGTCGGTACTGGCCGCTGCTCAGCTTGCCGCCGGGGGACTAAACTATCGTCATATGGACCCCGTTGATCAGGCAAGGCGCGGCTTTCTGAAGGGACTGGCGGCGCTGCCCGCGCTCGCGGCGGCCGAACCGCAGCCGCGAACGCCGTTTAACGGCATCCAGATGGGGCCGCACACGATGCTCGATGAAGGCATCGACCATTGCCTCGATCTGATTCAGGACACGGCCGCGATTAACGCGGTGATGATTTACAGCCACACGTATCACGGCGATATCCGCAAAGCACCGCAGTTTCTTGCGACAGATCACGGTGTTGCCCCGCGCCCGATGCGCGGCCGCCGTTTTCCCGCCGTCTGGGTGAAGACCCACGAGCAGTATTACAAGGGCACCACGCTGCGGCCGCAGACTGTCGACAGCAGTTACGAGTACGCCAATCGCGACCTGTTTCAGGAAGCGCGGGAACCGACGCGCCGCCGCGGGATGAAACTCTATGCGCGTATTCTGGAGGGGCCTTCCTCCACGATCGTTAACCGGTCGAAAGTGCTGACGCGCGACGTGTACGGAAAAACGGTGAACGTCGCGTGCTGGAATCATCCGGAGTACCGCGCCTTTTGGAACGGCACGGTGGAAGACCTCTTCCGCACTTACGATCTCGACGGCTTTCAGTGGGGCGCCGAACGCATGGGGCCGTTGATGAACGTGATCCTGCCGTGGAACGATGCCGCGCCGACTTGCTTCTGCGAGTTCTGCGTGGCGCGCGGCAAGGCCCATGGAATCGACTCCGAACGCGCGCGCAAGGGCTTCGAGGATCTCTACGTCTACGTACGGGCTTTGATGGCGGGCACGCTGAAACCGCCGAGCGGCGTGTTCACCGGCTTTCTCGGGATTCTGATCCGGTATCCGGAAATTCTGTCGTGGGAGTATCAATACCGCCAGGCGCGCGAGGAAGTGCAGGCGGGTATGTACAAGACCATCAAGGCGATCAAACCGACGGCGGACGTGGGCTGGCATGTGGATCATCAGCCCTCAAGCTGGGACCTGGTTTATCGCGCCGAGATGAGCTATGCCGAAATGGCGCCCCACTCGGACTACATCAAGTTCATCGCTTACCACGACGTGCTTGGTCCGCGCATTCGCTATTGGTATCTGGAGCGGTTTCACAATACCATCCTGCGCGAAGTGCCGCTCGAGGAATCGCTGGATTTGTATTACCGCTTGTTCGGGTACGATCCCAAAGCCGAACCCAAGCTGGACGAGCTGGCGCACAAGGGATTCTCCGCCGATTACGTTTACCGCGAGACGAAGCGCAGTGTCGCGTCGGCGGAAGGAAAGACGAAGATCTATACGGGAATCGGCTTCGATGTTCCCTGGGGCAATGCGACGATGCCCGCGGATCCCGAAGTGGTCTACGAGTGCGTGCTGAAATCCTTCGATGCCGGGGCGAACGGAATCGTAGTCTCTCGCGAGTACGAAGAAATGCGACTGCCGAATCTAAAAGCAGTAGGCCGCGCCATCCGGGAAATCAAGTAGCGACCTTCATGGTAGGTATTTGTCAATAGGGGATAGGAGATCCCCGTGACTTCCGAAACGGAAGCTGCTTTCGTGGTGGTCGCAGCAGTCCCCGGTTTTTAATCTGGCCATTGGGCGATCCGAACCAGGTCGGCCAGACATTCATACGCTGGATCGTGCTCGGTGCGCACGTCACAGAAGATTGAGTTATGGTCAACCCGCCGGCCCCGAAACAGGTCTGGGCGGCATAGCCGGTTGGCGCCGGCTTGCCGAATCGCTACTTAGTGAGGTCCGGCGGGAACCTGGTCACAACGGCTGCGGCCGATGTGCGCCGAGTCAGCCCAACAACGGCATTCACTCGGATGAGTCTGGCCGGCTATTCCTCAGCGGGTTGGTCGCCACCAGAGCCCGCCTCCGCTTCACCGGCTAAGAAAATCGATTCCACTTGGATAGATCTGCATGCCTGAGAAAACGCAACGCTCAGGGGTGTGCGGTCTGCTCCTTTTTGCGGTGGAAGGCGCGATCGGCGGCCAGCAGGTGTGCCACCATCTTGCGCGCCACCTCCAACGTCGCCAGATTGTCATCGGCGCCTCCGGCCCGCTGTTTTTGGTAGACCGCTTTCAATGTCTCGTTATGCATCGGAGCCAACTTGGCCGCTTCGATGATCGCGCTTTGCAGATGAGGGTTGCGCTGCTTGGAAATGGGTCCATGTCTCTGCTTCCCGGCCGATTCCTGAAAAGCACTGGTCAATCCCACGTAGCTTTGGGCTTTGCCGATGGAAGCAAAGCGCTCAGGCGTGCCGATCTCCAAAGCCCAGGTGAGGGCCGTAATCGGACCCACGCCGTCGATCTTTCTGAGGGCGTCGACGCGCGCTTGCAGCAGGGGATGTTTTTGCAGCATGGCGATGAGCCGGCCGTCCATTTTCGCCAAGGCTTCGATCTGCTCCCGATTAAAGCGCAGCAGTGGTTTCATCTCTTCGCCAGCCCAAGCGTTGGCTTTCATCAGATCCACAAAGTATCGCTTGCCATGAAGGCGCCGCTTGTCGTACTCCACGCCTCGCTGCATCAGCAGGCCGGCGGTCATGTTCTTGAAACGCGTTTGCTCTTCGACCACGTGGCGGCGGAAGCGCATCTGGCGGCGCAGCGCCCCGAGCTCGGGCGAAATCACCCAGCAAGCAGGAAACATGTCGCAGCGCAACAGATCGGCGATCGTGCGTGCGTCCAGCTTGTCGCTTTTTTTCTTGCCCGCGCTGATCGCCTTCATACTAGCGGCGTGCCCCATCCGAATGTTCGCTCCGCGGTCTTGAAAGTGGTAGTAGATCCAGTGGCTGAACATGGTGCTTTCCATGCGCCCACCCACGACACGGGCATCCTCTTTAGCCAGATGTCCAGTTCAGCGCGGGTCGACTTAAACTTGCCTTCGTCCACAATTTTGCCGTCGGCAGTCTTTACGCAGTAGGCAATGACTTGCTTATGGACGTCGAGTCCAACAAAATGGGAATGCATAAGTTACTCCGCAATCGAGATTGGGGCCATCGGCCCCTCCTCGATTGTGGAGGAACTGCCCCTACCTACGCATTCAAACAGGTCTCCCGACCGGTCGCAAAACTGAAGAGGCGAGCCTGCGAGCCGAGCCGCAATGTTTAATTTTGCGACCGGGCCGGAGCCCGGTCGTTACACCGTCACCACCCACTTCCCGTCCAGCCCGACAGGAAGGATTCCTGTCGGCACGTCGACCGGTCGCTACCAGACCAAGCGGCCTCCCAACTGAATGGTACGGGGCCGGTTGGACTGCGAGTTGATCACTCCAAACGAGCTTGGACCTGAACTCCACTGCACGTTCGGAGCTCCGAATGTCGGATGGTTCACCGCATTGAAGAACTCAAAGCGGAGCTGCAAGTACGCGCGCTCGGCGAGATCGAATCTCTTCAACAGCGAGGGGTCCCATTCGTTGATGCCGTCCGCCCGCACATTCGGAAACGTCGTCGAAAATGTCCGGATGTGATAGGCGAAGGCGTTGGTCGAGTTGGTGTTGAACAGCGAGGTATCGAACGCGGAGATCGGCGTTCCATTGGCCGTCGTGTTGGCCTGCCGCGCGTTCATCGAATCCGGCAGCGCGCCCGGACCGCCGTAGTACACGTAATCGGACGGCGTCGTCGTCGATCCGTTCACCCATGCCAGCGGCGCTCCCACCTGCCACGAGTAGACGCTGTTCAGGTGCCATCCGCCGAGAAACGCATTCGCCAGCCGCGAGTTGATGTTGAGCGCGCGGCCTTTGCCGATCGGCAGATCCCAACTGATATTGGTGACGATGCGCTGCGGCCGGTCGAACGGCGAAATGCGCTTTTCCGGCACCGGATCGGACTCGTTCAGCCACGAATCCTGCTCCGTCAGGCGCGACCAGATGTAGTTGCCGATGATCGAAATACCCTTCGAAAGGCGCCGCTGCACGCGTACATTCAGGCTGCCGAAATAAGAGCTGCCCGCATCCAGATCCTGCTCGAGAACGCCCGTGGAACCGCTAAACACGCCGCTGCCGTAACCCACCGGATATTGAGGATATTTCGACACGAGTTGCGCCACCGAGATCGTGCTGGCCGTGTTCATGCTCGACGTGCTGGGCAACAGGCCCTTAAACGGATTCGCCGTAGTCGCGCTCAAGATCGTATTCACCGCGCTGTCGCGTGTCGGCAGCGTGCTGAGATATTGCCGCGGAATGCCGTTGAGCTGAGTCACCGTGATCGGCAGATGCACGGAATGGTTGCCGATGTAGACCACTTCCAGCATGGTATTCGGACTCAGCGAATGCTGAATGCCGAAATTCCAGCGCAGCGAGTAGGGGTTCTTCATGCGCGGATTCAGGAAGTTGATGGTTTGTCCGTTGAAGGTGGTCAGCCCTGCCGACGATCCGGCGGGTTGCACGACTCCGGCCGGGAACGGGTTGCTCAGCGTCGCCGCCGGCGTGAGATTGTTGTCGTTCGTCACCACCATGTTCGAAGTCTGGGTGAACCCTTCCTGCGCCAGAATCGGATTGGTGGAGTAGTTCCCGTTCACGCTCAGGCTGGCGATGGTCACCGGAGTTACGAACATGCCGAAGCCGCTTCGAATGACAGTCTTGTTCTTCAGAAATTCCGGGCTCCAGGCGAGGCCTACGCGCGGGCTCAGCAGATGCGAGGTGTTCTGGTAAACGCGATTATCGTCCGGAGTCGCGAAGGTGAGGCCGCCGTTGACATTGAAGGCGCTGACCGGCAGATTCGGATTCGGGTTGGCCGCGTACGCCGCCTTGGCAGCGTCCGCGATGGGGTTCGGCTGGCCTGACGCAAAGCCATTCACCGTGCGCGCCCACTTTTCGTGATAGGGACCGTCGAAATCGTAGCGGACGCCCAGGTTCAACGTGAGATTCTTCGTCACGCGCCAATCGTCCTGCACGAAGCCCGACGAGTAATACGAATAGAACGATGCGAACGAGCTCAGGTCGAAGACGCCGCCGGTGGGAAGACCCATGAGCATGCTGGCGAGGTCCTGCCCCTGAGCGACGGTCGACGATGCGCTGCTGGAGGCGCGCACCCAGGTGTTGGCAAAGCTGAACTGGCCGGAGGAATTGCCGAAATCGATGGGGTTGACGCGGTACTGCCGCAGGTCCACTCCGAATTTCAGCGCATGGTTGCCCTTGAGCTTCACGATCTGCGCGAAGAGCTGCCACGATTGCGAAGGATAGTTGTTGGACTTCGTGGAATTTCCGCCGAGCTGCTGGAACGTGCTCAGCGACATGATGGGCAGTTGCGTGTACTGCGAAGCGCTCGCGAAGGCGGCGGGGAAGCCGAGCGTGGTGATGTCCATGCCATGACTCGTCACTCCATGGCCTTCGCCCAGGCGGGTGAAGTTCACGCGGACGTCCGCAACGGTGGTGGGAGAGAACGTAAAGACGTCATCCAGCGTGCTGCCCCAGCTTTCGCGAAACGTCGCGATGCCGGTGCCGATGTTCTGGAAGTAATTCTGCTTCTCCTGAGAATAGCCGAACCGCCGCACGTCGAAGAACATGCGGTTCCGTGAGCTCATGTTGTAGTCGAGCCGGCCCAATTCATTGTTGTAATTGTCGGTGGTGGGTACGTTGCTGATGTAATTGTTCTGGCCGATGGGCGAGACGCCGATCGTGGTATTCGGCTCCGGGAAGAGCTTCATATACGCAAGCGCAATCGGATTCAGCCTGTTCTGCGGAATAATATTTCCGGCAAGCGGCGACCGCGTGATCGTCGTGCCGCTCTGCACGGCGGTAAACGGATCGTACAGCTGATACTGCGAACCCTGGCTGAGCAGGGCAGAGAAGTCCCCGCGCTTTTCGGCGTCGGTGGGCACGGTCAGATTCGTGGGATTCGGCTGGCTGTCCGGCAGCTCTTCGAGCGAGAACATCCAGAACAGCTTGTCGTGCCCGTTGAACTTCGGAAGGCGCACGGGGCCGCTGGCCACGAACCCGTACTGGTTGAAGTGCGTCACCGCGGGCTGTACGCCGGCGCGGTTATTGAAGAAGCTGTTGGCGGTCAGGTTGGAGGGCTGGTTGTATTCCCAAAGCGTCGCATGAAACTGGTTGGTGCCGGTCTTCAGCACCTGATTCAGCGTTCCACCGCCTGTGTGCCCGAAGCTGGAATCGCTATCGAACGCCTTCACGCGCACTTCCTGCACGGCATCGCGCGGCGGGCTGTAGGCCTGGCGACCGTCCCAGGTGGCGTTGGGCACGCCATCGAGCAGCAATTCACTGGTTTGCGACGGCGTTCCGCCGATGCTCATGGCGGCCGGCCCGACCACGTCGAAGGGATGCACCAGAGACGGATTGCTGGTGGGAATCACGCCGAGCGCGAACTGCGACAGCATCGCCGGAGTGCCGCCGTTCAGCGGCAGATCTTCTACTTCTTTGGTGGTGATGGCCTGGCCTTGCGAGGCGTTCTCCGTGTTGAGCAGCGGCGCGTCCGCGGTAACTTCCACGGAGGTGGTGGTGTCCCCGATCTCCAGGCGAATATCAATATTGATGTGATCGCCCGCGCCCACCTGAATTCCCTTGCGCACCGTTTCCTTGAAGCCCTGAAGGGTTGCCGTCACGGTGTAATCGCCGGTTGAAAGGAACGGAATCGCGTACTGTCCGGTAGATTCGGAAACCGTCTGCACTTTGGTTCCGGTGCGGACTTCCAGAGCAATCACCTTCGCGCCCGCAACGGCGGCGCCCGTCGGGTCGGTAACCGCTCCGCTGATGGTTCCGCGGGACTCCTGCGCATAGCACGCCATGGCGGCGAGCAGCGCGAAACAGCTCACTCGGCTCAGCTTCATAAAGACCCCAATATCTCAAATTTTCTACAGGATAAGAGCTATCACCTTCGGCGTCAAGCCTCTCTATCGTAAATACTTACGTACTCGGTACCGGTGTATGCTATGGATGCATTCCATGGCGACAACCAATTCATCCGCACCGCTTGCGCCCAAAGGCGGCAGCTTTCTGATTGAGCAACGGCGGCCGCACGAGATTTTCACGCCCGAAGACTTCACCGAAGAACACCGGCAGATCGCCAGGACCGCGACCGCCTTCGTGAATCGCGAAGTCATGCCTGCCGCGGCTGAAATCGAGGCCAAGAACTTTACCCTGACGCGCAAACTCCTGCGCGCGGCAGGCGATCTGGGGCTGATGGGCGCGGACGTGCCCGAAGCGTACGGCGGCACGGAAATGGACAAGGTGACGAGCGCGATCATCGCCGAATCCATCAGCAAACTCGGCAGTTTTTCGGTGGCGTTCAGCGCTCACACGGGCATCGGCACGCTGCCCATCGTGTGGTATGGAACCGCCGAACAGAAGCAGACATATCTGCCGAAGCTTGCCACCGGCGAATGGATCGCGGCGTACGCGCTTTCGGAATCCTCCTCCGGTTCGGACGCCCTCAACTGCCGTGCGCGCGCGGCGCTTTCCTCCGACGGCAGCGAGTGGGTTCTGAACGGCGAGAAGATGTGGATCAGCAACTCGGGGTTTGCGGACCTCTTCACGGTCTTCGCCAAGGTGGATGGCGAAAAGTTTTCGGCTTTCCTGATTCCGCGCGGAACGCCGGGGTTTGCCGTCGGCGCAGAAGAACACAAGCTCGGAATTCGCGGATCTTCCACGTGTCCGCTGATTCTCAGCGATTGCCGCATTCCCGCCGCGAACCTGCTCGGCGAAATCGGCAAAGGGCATCACATTGCGTTCAACATTCTGAACATCGGACGGTTTAAGCTCGCAGCGGCGGCGGTCGGCGGCGCGAAGAACAGCCTCAGCGACGCGATCGCATATTCGAAAGAGCGTAAGGCATTCGGCAAAGCCATCTGCGAGTTCGGCCTGATTCAGGAGAAGCTGGCCGAGTGCGCCGCCGGAATCTATGCGGGGGAAGCGATGGTCTACCGCACCATCGGCATGATCGATTCCGCTCTGGCCGGAGTGGTTGGGAACGACTCGCGCGAGATTCAAAAGTGCATCGAGCGGTACGCCGTGGAGTGCTCCATCCTGAAGGTGTGGGGGTCGGAGCTGCTCGATACGGTGGTCGACCACACCGTGCAGATCTTCGGCGGCTACGGTTACGTGGAAGAGTATCCCGCCGAGCGCGCCTACCGCGATTCGCGCATCAACCGGATTTTCGAAGGGACGAACGAGATTAACCGGCTGATCATCACGGGCTTTCTGATGAAGCGCGCGTTGGCCGGCGAACTTCCGCTCCTGGCAGCGATCAAGCAGGTAATGGACGAAGTGACGGGTCCGGCGCCGGCCGGCGGGGTGCTCGATGCGGCGAAACGGACGACGCTGTTTGCCGCCGGCGTGGCGTCGCAGCGCTATATGCAGGGTCTTGCCGAGCAGCAGGAGATTATGGGCGCGCTCGCGGACTGCATCATTGAGGTGTACGCGATGGAATCGTGCCTGTTGCGCGCGGAGAAGTCGGGGAATGCGAACGGGGCGGCGATGGCGCGGTATTATTCCGCGAAGTCGATGGGAGTGATTGAGCAGGCGGCGAGGAAGGTTGCGGCAGCGTCGGCCGAAGGCGACATGCGGCGGACGCAGATGGCAATTCTCCGGCGGCTGGCGAAGGTGGAGATTGAGGATACGGTCGGGTTGGGCAGGCAGATTGCGCGGTCGGTAGTGGGTTGAGGGAAGCGGGGTTGTCGTGGCGGTGCATTCGTTTTTCGAGAGACCTTTTACCGCTCCCTCACGGGCTGTGAAAAAAACCGGCTGTCGTTCTTGTCGTGCTCCATTCGCATTTCGATGCACCTTTTGCCGCTCCCTCACGGGGCTGTGAAAAAATCGGGCTGCCGTTCTCGTCGCGCTCCATTCGCTTTTCGATGCACCTTTTGCCGCTCCCTCACGGTCACGGCTCCGTTAGTAGAATCAACTACATACGGAGCCGTGACCGTGAGGGAGCGGTAAAAGGTGCCGTGAATGCGAGTGCGTTTGAATTTGGAGAAAAAGCGATTCGATATTTCTTCACAGCCCCTCACGGTCGCGGCTCCGTTAGCAGCATTAACCACATACGGAGCCGTGACCGTGAGGGAGCGGTAAAAGGTGCCGGGGGTCGGAGTGCGTTTGAATGCGGCAAAAAAGCAACTCGATTTTTTTCACAGACCCGTAAGGGAGAACGGTGCATCGAAAGGCCACTGAATCGCGACGAGAACGGCAGCCGGATTTTTTCGCAATCCGCAACGGAGTGCTTCTTTCAGGTTTCAGGCGAACCGTTGTAAGATTGCCGGGAAGCTCTTCATTATGGCGACCCAATACACAGTGAAAGCAGGGGACTGCATTTCGAGCATCGCCGACCAGTTTGGGTTTTTCCCCGATACCCTTTGGAATCATCCTTCCAACGCATCGCTCAAGAGCAAGCGCAAGAATCCCAACGCTCTCGCCGAGAACGACACGGTGCAGATTCCCGACGTGCGGGACAAAAAATTCCAGGGCGCGACGGGCAAGCGGCACATGTTCAAACGGCTCGGCGTTCCCGCGAAGTTTCGCTTACGCCTGCAGGAGGGCGGCGTCGCGCTGGCGAATCTCGACTACTCGATTTCGATCGACGGCGTGATGCAGTCGGGAAAGACGGACGACGACGGCGTTCTGGTCATCTCCATACCGCCGAGCGCGAAGAAGGGCCACCTGGTTGTGGAGACGACGCCCGAGCCGACGTCCTACGATCTCGATTTGGGAGCGCTTCCGCCGGGCGACAGCATCAGCGGCGTGAAGGCGCGCCTGAACAATCTGGGGTTCGATTGCGGGCCGGTGGACGATTCGGTGACCGACCAGTTCAAAGCTGCGGTCAGCGCGTTTCAGGCCTCGCAGGGCATCAAAGTCACCGGCGAGGCGGACGACGCCACGAAACAAAAAGTTCTCGCGCTGCACGATCAGCCGTAAACCGACATGCCCAATTACCCGAAGACAATCAAGTCGGGCACATTTGCCGGAATTGTGGATCCGGTTGCCCCCCGGCCGTCGCGAGTCTTATCCGTGCAGCGGTTGACCGACAAGAGCTCGCTGGAAAATGCGACGGACCTGCCGGTGGTGAAGGTGACATCGCTCGCAATCGGCGTCGACGCAACCGGCAAGAAGACCACCGACCCCGGTCTCACCGTCGCCGACGCACCCGCGGATTATGACGGAAGCTCCGCGCGGCGCATCTGTTTCGTGCCGCTCCAGGAGGTGGTCAAGATTACCTGGAAGTTCGATAATTATGCGCTCGTCACCGGCGCGCGCGTCGAAATCTACCGCGACAATGCGGGCGCGGCGGAACTGATCTGGACCAAGCAGATCGGATGGAGCGGCGGGGCGTGTCCGGCGACTTGCGAGACGACGTTCGGAGGCGACCTGGACGCCGTGCCGGCAGGCGGATCAGAAGGCGATGCCGGGGCCGGCGGCGTCAGCGGCGCGAATCGCGTTGTGGTGGTGCGCAGCGGCACGGCGGCTTTTCCCGATAACACCCTCACCGCCGAATTCGCGCCGTACCTGGTACGCGTGGTGGTGAGCGCGACGGCGTCGGCAGCGCAGTGGAATCCGGCGTCCCGGTGGGTGTTTCTTGACGTGCTGGCTAAGGTGAAGACCCTCTATTGGGGCGATCCGAAGATGGTGCCGGCGGATCGCGACGATCTGACGATTGACGATACCCGCAAGGCCGGCGCGCGCGTGGATGAATTGAAGATCCTGAAGGCGCAGCGTACCGCGACCGACGGCTCTACGCCGAAGAACTCGCTCGGGGCCGGCGATTACGAGATCGCGCTTCCGATGCCGGTCTTTAAGATCGTGGTCAACAAGACGGAGGAGCCCGATCACACCGATTTCGAGCAGACGGCGAAGTATTGGGGCGATGGTCCGCGTTTCCCGATCACCGCGGAGATCGTGATGCTGAAGTCGGACGGCTCGCAGGTATCGGAGCCGAAGGCGCTGGGCAACATGAAGTTCATGTGGGACTGGGAAGATGTCGACGATCCCACGGCGAATCCGAAATGGCAGACTTGGCTGGACGGCGGGTCCGACGACCACTGCAAGAATTTCGCAAAAGGCGTAATCAAGACGAACAAGGATCCGCTCGATCCGCTCGATTCCGACAACTGCCCCGTAGCCCTCGGAGGAAAGCGCGGCGCAGGGGCAAAGCCAGTGTTTCCGCCTGCCGCCGGTTACGATCCCGCCGGCGCGTTGAGGGACGGCGCGTTTCCGTTCGCGGTGGCGAGCGACGGACTGAGAACGCGGCGCTGGGCGGCACTGAGCTCGGTATGGCGGAGCGGGCTGCTGAAAAGCTACACGGGAGCAGTTTTCCAGCCGTCGCGCATGGCGGGGGATAAGTACAAGATCACCGTGTTCCCGTTTTTCGATTCCGCCTACTTAGATAGCGCGACTAAATCAAAGGATCTCCGTACCGGCGCGGGCGCCGACGGCTGCTGTGCGTCCGGGTATTTCGAAATTTTCCGTCAGTTCGATGTAGTCTGCGTCAAGCGCGGCACCATTACGGACCTGAATTGGACGGCCATCAAGGCGGTTTACAAAACCGAGCTGGGAATCATTCTGAACGTTACCAATTCCGCGCTGGACGAGCGCCTGTTCAAGTTGCTCTTGACCAACGCCATGGATGTGTACAGAAGGGAGCGGAATCACCTCAGCGCCTACAACTATACTCCGCTGATGCTGGACTTCGGCATCGACCTCAATCCGCCGGCGAACTCGCCCGCCATCGTCATTCCCGACCTGGCGCAATTCCAGACAAACCTGGACACGGCCTTTCAGAACAACAAGGTCTTCAAGATCAAACTCGACGCCGAAGTAGCGCGCGAATTCCATTCGTCGGAAGACGCCATTGATAACGACAACGGCCGCGGCATTGTCGTAAAGAAGGAGGGTGAGTTTCTTTTCATTCTGGCGAAGACGGATCGCAATTTCGCCGCCAAAAAGCAATTGAGGGGACGCGCGACCAATACCGAAGGGGCCGTTCTGGACATCTTCGGAAGTTGCTGGGAATCGGAAGTGGTCACAGGCAATCACCCGACCGGACGGAAAGTGAAAGTGACCACGGCAGCCGGTGAGCACGTGATCAGCTATCTTCCGTTCGAAAAGACGATGAGCCAAAAGACCAAGAACGCATTGGCCGCGCTCGTCGGCAAATGCGCGATGGAGCGGCCGGCTACGGAGAAGTTGACGATTACGGTATCCGCGCGGCAGGCGGATGCCGACGATCTCGATCGCCGCAATCGCGTCGAGGCGTATATCAGGAGCCTTTTGCATCCGGCCACCGGCATCGTGGTGGACCGTAAGGCGCTCGCCGCAAGCATCAAGAGTTCCGAGAAGCTCAAGCGCTTTTACCAACCCAATCAGAAAGACTTTGTCCTCGGATTGTTGGAACCCGCTCTGCGGGAGTACGTGGAGGACGAGCATGAAAATGTGCGCGGCGTTGTCTTCTTTCACTTGCCGGGGAGAGACGCGCAGTTCAAGGTAAAGGCGACGGGCGGTTTCTTCCCCGAATCCTCCAAGCGCGATCGCGGCATGGCATTTACGGGAACGTGGAATGGCGGCGGGTATCTTACTCAGCGCGCGAACGGCACCACGATCAATTACAAGACCAACGATTCCATCGCGGCGCATGAGCTCGGTCATGCTTTGTTCACGCCGCACGCGCTCGAGAAGAAGGATTCCCGGCCCCCCGATCCGCTGAAGCCGCAGCAGCACGTAGTTGGTTCCACGTGCATCATGAATTACGATTCCGATTCGGATCACTTCTGCAGCTTTTGCATGTACCGGATGCGAGGGTGGGATTGGAATCCGCTGAATGTGGTGCGCTTCGCGGTAAAGAAGGTGCGCATCACGGACGCGGGCGACGCGCGAAGGTCCAAGTGGTACAGTTTCGCGGTCACGGACTATGGGAGGGACGATGGGGGCGCGGACACGTTCCACTTTGCGCCGCACGCGGAGACCGCGAAGATTCGTTACACCATCGAAGACGGGCAAACACGCATCAAATCAGGGAAATTGACGCTGAAGCGGGTCCGCGACGGGCAGGTGCTGTGGAGCCGCGCTCTGACGGGGCCGGAGTATGCGGTGGGCGATAACGTCATCGATTGGGATGGACTTACTAACGGCGCTACGGCTTACTTTCCGGATAACTACATTACACCGGAGCATTCGCCGTACCAGTTAGAGGTCAGCGTGGAAGGTGAAGCGTTTGCCGATCCTCCGCTGGGGTGGACTCAGTTTGAAGTACAGTTCGCGCCGTTGGAATACTCATGGGGACCTAGGACGGTATTGGCGTTATCGCCCGCGCAGGGCACCACGGCGGCGCAACTTGCCACCGCGACCGGGTTGGAGCGCGATCATCAGGTTTGGGAGTATCTCAACAACAATGAAGTTCCGGCGCCTTATGCGTATCTCGGCGCGACCGGCGCGGCTAACTTGACCAATCAAGTGCCCAAGCCGGATGAAACCAAGAAAGTCTTCATGGTTTCCAACCAGTTTTATACGGACACGGCGGAGCAGACTCAGAATTCCGCCTATACGCAGATGCGCGCAGCTTGGGGCGACGGTCCGAATATACCGTTGTTCCTCACGCTCAAGTTGAAGAAGTCGGACGATTCGGCCGTTTCGGAGCCCCTGGCCGTTGGTCCAGTGAAAGTGTTGTGGGATTGGGAAGACGCCACCGTTGCGACCGATGGACCGGTGGTGCCGGACGAACAGCAGGAGCTGGCCGACGTGGAAAACGACTTTATGGACGTCGCTTTGAACTTCGAGCCGGCAAGCGTACCGACGGGCATCTGCTGCCATGCCGAACGGGGCGGGAAACGCGGTCTGCCGGGATGTACGTTCTTTCCCGCGCAGGCGGATCCGGGAACTAATACGCCCGGGCCGCAAGTGTTCCCGTTCGAGGTGTCTCATACGGTGGCCACGAATCGCACTTGGGCGGCCGTGAGTTCGTACCAGAAGGCCGGAACCTTTGCCGGTCAGAGCGGCGTCATGTTTCAACCGCCGGCGGTCGCCGGAGATGCTTACATCGCCCGCGCCTACTTATACTATGCTCACGAGCTGGCCACGGTGAACGTGGCGGATATCGACGGCGACAACAGCCCCAAGGAGCAACTCGATCAGTCGCGGCAGGCCGCCACCGGACGTTTGGAAATGTGGCGTGAGATCCACGTGGCCGCTTATTACAAGAAAAACGCGGGCATGATTGGCGGAGCCGGTATTAAGAAAGATATCGATTTTGCAGTTATTCAAACCTTCTTCACCAAAGCATTCACCCGTATCAGAGCCTCGGCGCCGCAAGGCATGACGCAAGTTGCGTTCGATACGGCTGTCAATCAGGTTGTCACTGACTCGCTCAGCGTCGCTCCTCCACCCTCCGCGCTGCCTGCCGTGATTGGGCATGCGATCGACCCCGCGGGCAACTGGGCGCACGGCGATCACCTGCTTCACTTCCGGAACCACGCGGCTTACAAGACGGAACTGGAAACAGAGGCTATCACTGCACACGGCGGCCTCGGCGCGCTGCCTCCCAATTATTGGCGGGACCTTCTTTTGCCGATTGTTAAAGACCCGTACTGGACGACTCACAGTGTTTGGTCTGAGGCCTGTTATACCACCGAGGGCACTTACAAATACGAATCCGCGGCTAACTGGGCGCGTCAGGCCGGAGTGCGCGTGCTGGACGCGTATGTGACCGCTATCAACGCCAATCCGCCGGACGGAATCTACGTGCTGCAAGCCGACAACGCCTGCCAGCTTGGCGATGGTCCCGTGGCGTTCGCCGGCGCGTTTCAGCCCACCAAGCGCAACCGCATCGTCTTCATGTATGTCAGGGTCAACCTCAATTCCGTGGTTGAGGAGAGCGCGAGCCATGAGTTCGGGCACTGCCTGTTCCTGAACCACTGTAATGATAAGAACGGGGATTGGTTCTGTTATCACACGAATGTCAAGTGCCTCATGAGTTATAACTACCCCGGACGCTTTCTCTGCAGTACCTGCCTGATGAGGATTCGCGGATGGAGTTTGTATAAGGTGAACCCGGGCGGCGGCACGCTGGAATCGGCCGTCGCGGCGCGCGATCCCGATACGGGGCGGACACTGTGTCCGAAGGCCGTCGATACGCCCCGGACGTCGGCGGATGGGCCGAAGACAGTTGCGCGGAAGGTCTACCGGTAGGGGCGCGATGGAGACCGTCAGCAAATTCATGCTCACCGCGGAAAGCGATCGCATCGCGGTGGAGGTTCGCTTCAACGATATCCCGCTGTTCGAAAGCCCGGGAGCGGGGGGCTCCACGAATCTTCCGATCAACGACTTTCTGATCTCGGGTATCAATCGGATCGAAATCAAAATGCGAGCTCCGGTGGACGGCACTCCGCCGTCGGAGCCGCCCGAATCCGCGCCTGTTCGCGTTACGCTTCACGAGAATGGGGTGATGGTTTACATTTTCGTGAATCCGCCGCCGCTGGACCCTCCGGACCCGCTGCCTTCCGTGCAGGAGAGCGAATTCGAGTTCGACATTCTGCCGGGTTTGCGGGCTTGGGAGAAAGGCGAGAAGCTTGACGCCGCGGCCGAGCCTTCGGAGTCGCTGGTGGCATTCGTGAAGGGGATCGAGCAGGCCTTCGCGTCGTGCGACGTGGCCGCTCTGTGCGAAATCTTTGCGGTGAGCGCCGGGGATCGTGCGTGGGTACACGGGGTTGATCCGGACGTGCATGCGGCGGAACTGCGCGAGCTTTTCGAATCGTTTGCGAAGGATCCGTTCTGGGGGATGGATGCAGTCGACGGTTCGCAATTGAGGTTGACGGTGTGCGGCGGTGGGCGCTTGGGGCTGGTGAAGACGGCTACGGGGGAGGATCCGCTGCATAGCAAGGCGGATGGCGGCGCGCCTGTGAACTTCCCGATTGCGGTGAGCAGGTTGGACGGCAGGTGGGTGGTGACGCTGTAACGACCGGGCTCCCGCCCGGTCGCAAAATAAAAGAGGGCCGAGCCGGGTCCACGGATTGCGGCTCGGCTCGCAAGCTCGCCTTTTCAGTTTTCCGACCGGTCGGTACTGTGAGCAGGTTGGACGGCAAGTGGGGCGGTGATGCTGTAACGACCGGGCTCCTGCCCGGTCGCAAAATTAAAGAGGCGCGCTTGCGCGCCGAGCCGGGTCAACGGATTGCGGCTCAGCTCGCAAGCGCGCCTTTTCAGTTTTGCGACCGGTCTGGAGACCGGTCTGGAGACCGGTCTGGAGAGACCGGTCGTTACTCGTCCGCTCCGGCTTCGAGCGGCATCCAGGCGTCTTTATCCAAGGTGGGGAAGCTGACTTCGCACATACCTTCGTCGATGTCATCGACTCGCGCTAAGCCGTCTCCGTCGAGCGTGCCTTCTTTGGTGGATCCGTCGGGGAGCTTCAGCTTGTACTTGGTGTTGCCGACGCCTTGACCATCGCCATCCACGAGCTGGATCTCGACCCACGTCTTCTTGGCGTTGGGACACTTCGCGACGGCTTGACCATCGCTGGTGCCGGCCGCCATCGTGTTCATCTGGTCATCGCGGATTGTGGTTGGCATAATCGAGCGGTCGCCGGGGACCATTTTAGCGCGCTCCCCCGCGCACGTTACAATATCTTGCACGCTTTCTGGGGGAGCGGAATGCCACAACCGCAGTTCGGCCTCTGGCGCTGGACGATACATCGTTGGAACGAACACCCGAACCCGTTTGCCGGGCGGCCGGATCTTGCCTTGCTCTGGCTGCGGCAGTTCGAGAGTGACGGGCTGTTCGTTCAGGAGCTGCGGCGCCTGATGGGGTCGCAGGCCTTGCTGCCGGTAGAGGATGCGCGGCTGTTGCAGGATGCGGCCGACCAACTCAGCGCCGGCACGCTGCAAATCTGCGGAGAATTCTGCGGCCATTATCGAACGGCCGGCACGGAGACGAAATTCACGGAGGCGGACGACGATGCGATTCCGCCGAAGAGCACCACGCCCGCTCCCGCGCCGGCCAAGAGCAACGAGGAAACGCCGCAGGAAGCTGCCGCAGCGGCATTCGCGCCCAATACCGACGACCAGACCACGGCCCAGGTGCTGAAGGAGGCGGCGCAAAACGGAACGCCATTCTGCGAAGAGTGCGCCAAGCCCAAGCCGCAACCCGCGCCGGTGAGAGCGCCCGAACCGGAAGCCACGCTGCCGGCCGATGTGGATGCCGCGGCGGTGGCGCAGGCGCTGCGCGACGCGGCCGAGACCGGCGTCCCGTTTTGCGCGGAGTGTTTGAAGCCGTGGCAGACGCAGCCGGCGGGTACTGGAAATTAAATGGCAAATCCGCGACTCCCGCTCATTCTGGACGCTCTGTTTCCCGCGCAATCGCCGCGATGGGCGCGCACCTACGCCGTGCTCGACAGCGCGCGCGACGAACGAATCTTCGATCTCATCGATCGGGCGCGCGAGGACAAAGCGTGTCTGTACGCCGGGCGCCTGCCCTTCGCGCTGCAGCGCACCGCGCCGTACCTGTTGGAGCTGGAACGAAACAGTCCACTCACGCGCCGCCTCATCGAAGAAGGATGGGGCAACAGTTGGGGCATCTTTGTGGCTAGCGACGCCGGAATGCACGAGCTGCGGCGCCACCTCCGCCATTTTCTGCGTGTGCAGGACGAGCGCGGCAAGCGCCTCATCTTCCGCTGGTACGATCCACGCGTGCTGCGTCTATACCTGCCTACCTGCTTTGCGCACGAAGCGGAAAATTTCTTCGGACCGGTGGAGTCGTTTTTCATGGAAGCGCCGGAGCCCGAAACGATGCTGCAATTCCGGATCGTCGGCGGCGCGCTCTATCCCACGAAGCGCACGGTGTGATTCCGGCATAATACGCGTTGCGGTTTCGCAGCGCGCGCTCTGGCTGTAAATCGCGATTTCCGTTAGAGTGTAGAAGAAGCGATTACAAAGAGGGAGGCTTGCACATGAGTAGACGGCCAGGCGGCGAACTAGCATCTCGACCGTTGCATTTCTTTTGGATCTGCGATTGCTCCGGCTCCATGCAGGCGGATGGCAAGATCCAGTCCCTCAACAACGCGATCAAGGAAGCCATTCCGCACATGCAGAAGGCCGCGGAAGAGAATCCGAACGCCGAGGTTTTCGTGCGCGCGGTGCGATTCTCCGACGGCGCCCAGTGGCATGTGGCGCAAGCCACTCCGGTGTCCGATTTCCGCTGGACGGATCTGAAGGCCGAGGGGATGACGGACATGGGGAAGGCGATCAGCATGGTCGCCGAGCAGCTCCATATTCCGCCGATGAGCGAGCGGGCGCTGCCTCCGATTCTCGTGCTGGTCTCCGACGGGCAGCCTACGGACGATTACTCCGGCGCAGTGCAGGACCTGTTGAAGCTGCCGTGGGGAAAGCGCGCGGTGCGCATCGCGGTGGCGATCGGCGAGGATGCGGATCAGGACGCGCTGCGCGTGTTTGTAGCGAATCCGGAAATTCCGGTTCTGCGCGCCAATAATTCCGAGACGCTGGTCAACTTCGTGAAATGGGCTTCCACGGCGGTGTTGAAGGCTGCGTCCGCGCCCGCGAGCCAGGTTGCCGGAGGCGGGGCGATGGCGAATGTGCCGGTTCCGGCGCCTCCATCCCCGGCATCCTCATCGGTTCAGGACGTCTGGTAGCGCAACCCTCATGGACCTACGCGGGAATCCGGCACACTGGCGGGCGTTCGGCTGCAGCGTTCGGGGCGCGTCGCATCGCCGCAACAAGCTGCCGAATCAGGACGCGTTGAGCTGGCATCCGGAAACGGCGCGTGGCGCGGCGCTCACGGTAGCGGTGGCGGACGGGCATGGAAGCGCGGGCTGTTTTCGCAGCGATGCGGGCGCGCTCCTGGCGGTGGAAGTGGCCACCCGGATGCTGAACGGCGATTCGGACGAGACGTTTCCCAGTGCGACGGAGTGGCTTCCCGGCCGCATCGCCGAGGCGTGGCGCAGCGCCGTGGATGAGCATCTGGAACGGAATCCGTTTTCCGCGCAGGATTTGGAGAAGCTGAAGAGCAGACCGGGAGTTGCGCCGGCGCAGCGCGCGCGCGTCGCCTACGGGTCTACGCTGCTGAGTGTCGCGGTGCGGCCGGAGTGCATCCTGTACCTGCAACTCGGCGACGGCGACATTTTGCTGGTGAGCGAAGAGGGGCAGGTAAGCCGGCCGTGGCCGCTGGACAAGCGGCTGTTGGGCGTTGAGACTACGTCATTGTGCAGCGAAAATGCATTGCAGGAAATGCGCGTGCTGGTGCAGGATGGCGCGGAGTGCCGGCCGGAGCTCGTGCTGCTCTGCACGGACGGTTATGCCAACTCGTTTCGCGATGACGGCGGATTTTTGCAGATCGGGCGCGACGTGCTGGAGATGCTTCGCGAAGACGGAATCGAAGGCGTGGAGCGGAATTTGAGCGGCTGGCTGACGGAAGCATCGGAGCTCGGCAGCGGAGACGATATCACGCTCGGGGGATTGTGGCGAACGGTGGAGGAGCCGGCCGGCGATGTCGCCTGAATCCAGCGCGGAAGTGCGGTCCAGCCCGGCAGCGGCGGATGAGGAGCTGCGGCGCGCGCTGGCGCGGCTGGTAGAGCAGTACGGCCGCGCGATTTGCCGCGAGCCGCAACGCCTGGAAGCGATGCTGCGCGACCTTTGCCCAACGTACCGCCGCGAAATTTTTCTGCTCGTCGCCGCGGTGAGAGAGCAGGTGGTCTCGGATTTAATGGTGTCGCTGGATGTGCTTCCGGACGACGTTCTGGTGGCGCGCGGCTCGCAGCGTTTGTGCGACAGTTTGGGGCTGTCGGAAAGCTCGGCGCGATGGGCAATTGAATCGTGGCTGCCGGCATCGCGAATTCTCGCGGCGGCTCCGGAAATCCCGCTGCGCTTCGAATTGCCGTCGCGCGAAGTGGAGGATGAGGAGGCGGAGAGTGAGGAACAGCCTCGCGCGGTGGACTGGCGCTGGCTGGCTCTCTGCGCGGCAGGAATCGCCGCTTCCGGCGTGGCGCTGGCGACCGCGATTTACATGGCCATGCACCACTGGTGGAACTCCTTCCCGAGTTGGGCGATGCAAACGGGGATTCTGACGGCCGGCCTTGCCGCGTCGTGGGCCGGAGTTGCGGGTGTGGCGCGCGGACTGCGCGGCGTCACAGCGCCGAACCATCGCGGGTTGAGTGCGAACGCCGCCGCCGCCGCGATGCTGGTGGAAATTGCGGTGCTGCTGGTGCTGCCGCTGGCGCCCGCTGTCGCGGTGGCGGTGTGGGCCGGCGAGTGGATCTTCGAGTTGCACGTCACGGGCCAGGCGCACGATCTATCGTTTCATCTGGGACGCGTGCTGCAATCGCTGGTGATGGGCGGGTGGCTGTACTTGTGGGTGAGGTCGATGATCGCCATTCAGGGGAGGATTGCCTCGTCGTTGATCCGGCAGCGATGATGGATGTCTCAGTCATGGCGTGGCGTCTTGCTCTCATCTCCGCGTTTGTCCTGACCGGTGCGGCGCCTGCCGCTCAGGTGAAGCCTTCGCAGAATCACGCCCTTCAGCAGACGGAACAGCAGCGCGCCGCGGGCCGCGACAACATGGCTCGCGGAAATTACGGAGCGGCTGTCTGGGCATTCCGTCAGGCTCTGATTCTCGATCCGGCGGACGAAGACACGCGCCGGCTGCTGCACGATGCACTGTTTGAGCAGAGTTACGAGCGGGGAGTTCGTTCATCGGAAGCAAGCGATTGGGCGCATGCGCGGGACGCGTTTCTCGAAGCGCTGGACGTCCGGCCCGATAGCAGGGAAGCCCGCGAGCAGCTCCGCCGCGCGCGCTACCAGATCGCGTTCGGCGCCGGGCGGGAGGCCGAGTCGCAGGGCCGCTTCGCGGAGGCCCGTTCGGCTTTAGGCCAGTGCCTGGAACTTTTTCCGGGAGATGCCGCCGCGGCCAAACTATTGGCGACGGTGGATGCCAGGATGTCGCATTCCTCCCAAGGGGAGACTGCGGTCGCGCTGCTTCGATCGGGCGACTGGCTGAAGTTGGATCGCGAATTGAGGAATTTACAGGTCTCTGGCGCGGACGAGGTGGTCGTGCGGGCGCTGGCGGAATCGGCGCGCGGACACGCGGAGGCTGCGGAGCGGCTGCTTGCCTCGATGAGTGACGCGCCGCTCGCCAGGACCGCCGGCGAATACGTCAGCAGCAGGCACCGCCGGAGCTATGCCACGGAGTGGGCCGCGCCGGTGGGAGGATTCTACCTGCTGCTGCTCGCGTGCGGCATCTTTCTGGGGCTGCGGCAAGTGCGGCAGGCGGAGGTGAGATAGCGTGCTGCAGATTCTACGGCCGGGCTCTGTGGTTCGCAGCGTTGCCACGCACCTGGAATGCGAAGTTTGCGAACTATTGGGCGGCGGCGCGCAGGGCGAAGTGTATCGCGTGCGTGGACGCGGTCAGGAACTGGCCGTGAAATGGTATTACCCGCAAGCCGCCACCCCGGAGCAGCGCAGCGTGCTGGAGAAACTGATCCGCAAGGGGCCGCCGAACTCGCGTTTTCTCTGGCCGATTGACCTGATGAGCGAACCCTCCACCACCGGCTTCGGCTACATCATGGCGCTTCGCGAGCAGCGCTATCGCGGACTGGTGGACCTCATGAAGCGCCGCATCGACCCGGGATTTCGCGCGCTGGTCACCGCCGGGTTCCATCTGTCCGACAGCTTCCTGCAACTGCATTCGAACGGCCTGTGTTACCGGGACATCTCGTTCGGCAATCTGTTTCTGGACCCCGCCACGGGGGAGGTCCTGATCTGCGATAACGACAACGTGGCGGTAGACGGCGACACCACGGTGGGGATTCTGGGGACGCCGCGATTCATGGCGCCTGAAGTGGTTCGCGGCACGGCGCTGCCGAGCACGCAGACGGACCTGTTCTCGCTGGCAGTGCTGTTGTTTTACCTGTTCATGGTGCATCATCCGCTGGAAGGCAAACGGGAGCTGGCGATTCACAGCTTTGACCTGCCCGCAATGACGGAACTCTACGGCATCCATCCGGTTTTTATTTTCGATCCGTCGGACGATTCGAACCGGCCGGTCCGCGGGTATCACGAGAACGCGCTCGCGAGCTGGCCCATCTATCCGCAATTCATTCGCGACCTGTTCACGCGCGCGTTTACGGACGGCCTTCGCGATGCGTCTCACGGGCGGGTGCGGGAGGGCGAATGGCGGGCCGCCATGGTGCGGCTGCGGGATTCGATCGTGTACTGCGACCGTTGCGGCGCGGAGAATTTTTACGATCGCGAGTGGATCGCCGGGAATTCCCCGGAGGGAGCGAGTTGCTGGAGCTGCGGCGGGCGCATACGGCTGCCGTTCCGCATGCGGGTCGGGAGGTCGGTGATCGTTCTGAATCACGACACGCAAATCTTTCCGCATCACGTGGACGACCAGCGTCTGTACGACTTTTCGGCTCCGGTGGCCGGGGTAAGCCGGCATCCCAAAGATCCGGGGATGTGGGGGCTGACCAATCTGGGGGGCGAGGCATGGTCGTACCAGACTCCACGCGATCCGTCTCCGGTGGAGGTTCCGGCGGGGCGTACGGCGTTACTTGTGCCCGGCGCGCGTATCAACTTCGGTAAACTCGAAGGCGAGATTCGCGAGTAAGTCGCGGTGTAACTCTCAAAACATCGACTCCTGAGCAAAATTGAACAGAATTCTTGCGCGGATTCGCTCAAAATCGCCAATTCCCGGCTTGGAAGAAACTCGTGATCCGGCGGCCCGCACACGCGGAGCTCCGGATCGGATTCAGGCCCCGAATTGAGCGAAGGACCGGGTCGCGGATCTTCAGAATTATTATCCTTCCTCAGGGGCCGGCGAAAAAGGAGCAGTGATGGCTGAAAGCACTCAACATAAGCTTGACCGGGTTCGCCCGCCCAGAGTACATATCACTTACGACGTTGAAATTGGGGGCGCCATCCAGCAAAAGGAACTTCCGCTGGTAATGGGCATCTTTGCAGATCTTTCCGCGAAATCCGAGGTCCCTCTTCCCAGGCTCAAGGACCGAAAGTTTATCCAGATCGATCGCGACAATTTCAACGAGGTCCTGGCTGCGATCAATCCGCGCGTAGCCTTTCCAGTTAATAACAAGCTGGCCAATGACGGAAGCTTCCTGAACGTGGAACTGAAGTTCCGCGACATGGAAGATTTCGAGCCGGCCAGCGTGGTGAAGCAGGTGCCGGCGCTCAAAAAGCTGCTGGACGCGCGCGGCAAGCTTTCGGACTTGCTGGCGAAGCTGGATGGCAATGACGACCTGGATTCGAAGCTCCAGGAGATTGTCGCCAACACCGATTCATTGAAGCAGATCAAGGCGGCCGCCGCCGCAGGAGGATCTAATGCCTGAAGAAACACCCGCGACACCTAATCCGGCAACGCCAGCCGCGGTAGTAGCCAATGGCGCAGGATCCCTGCTTGACCAGATCGTGCTCGACGGCAAGATGATCCGCGACGAATCGCAGACGCCGTACGCGAAGGACCTGATCAGCGAATTCGTCGGCCAGGTTCTGGACGAAGGCATGACGGTAGGCAAGGACACCGTCACGTCGATCAAAACGCGCATCGCGCAGATCGACGAGCTGCTGAGCCAGCAGGTCAACGAAGTCATGCACCACCCCGATTTCCAGGCGAACGAAGCTGCCTGGCGCGGGCTTCAGTACCTGGTGATGAACTCCGAGACGGGGCAGCACTTCAAGATCCGGCTGATGAACATCACCAAGCAGGAGATCGTGAAGGACCTCGAAAAGGCGATCGAATTCGACCAGAGCACGCTCTTCAAGCGGGTGTACGAAGACGAATACGGCACCTTCGGCGGCAACCCGTTCAGCGTCCTGGTGGGCGATTACGAGTGGGGCCGTCATCCGCAGGACGTGGCGACGCTGGAAAAGTTGTCGAACGTCGCCGCGGCGGCGCACGCTCCGTTCATTTCGGCCGCGAGTCCCAAGCTGTTCGATTGGGGAACCTATACCGAAATGCCGGGTCCGCGCGATCTGGCGAAGGGCTTCGAGACGGCGGAACTCACCAAGTGGCGCAGCTTCCGCGAGTCGGAAGACTCCCGCTACGTGGCGTTGACGATGCCGCATATCCTGATGCGCATCCCGTACGGTCCGGATACCAAGCCGGTCGAAGAGTTCAACTTCGTGGAGAGCGTCGACGGCAAGGATCACTCCAAGTATCTTTGGGGCAACTCGGCTTACGCCATGGCGCAGCGGATCGGGAACGCGTTCTCGCAGTACCGCTGGTGCGCGGCGATCCGCGGCGTGGAAGGCGGCGGCGTTGTGGAAGGGCTGCCGACTCACACGTTCAAGACGGATGAGGGCGACGTGGTTCTGAAGTGCCCGACGGAAGTTTCCATCACAGACCGGCGCGAAAAGGAGCTGAACGATCTCGGCTTCATCAGCCTGTGCCATTGCAAGGGCACGGATTACGCGGCGTTCTTCGGCGGCCAGACCACCAACAAGCCGAAGACGTACAACACGGACCAGGCGAACGCCAACTCGCGCATTTCGGCGATGTTGCCGTACATGCTGGCTTCGTCGCGCTTCGCTCACTACATCAAGGTGATCATGCGCGACAAGATCGGCAGCTTCATGACGAAGGAGAACGTCGCGACGTTCCTCAACAACTGGATCAGCCAGTATGTGTTGCTGGACGACGCGGCGCCGCAGTCGTTGAAGGCGCGCTATCCGCTGCGCGAAGCCCGCGTGGACGTGACGGAAGTGGCCGGCAAGCCGGGATGCTACAAGGCTGTGGCGTTCCTGAAGCCTCACTTCCAGTTGGATGAGCTGACTGTTTCGATCCGTCTGGTTGCGGAATTGCCGCCGCCAGCAGCCTAGAACAACCGCGGCGGCCCGTGAACTGCTTCGCGGTCCGCCGCTCCAAAAGGGAAAATACAAGGAGAGCTAGATGGACGTACTAATATTGGATGCAAGCTCGGCAAGTATCAAAGGCGAGAGCCAGATGACCGATTACATCGACATGATCGAAGTGCTTTCGTTCAACCACGGGGTGGCTCAGCAGATTACGGGCGATCCCAGCAACACCAAACGCACCTCGGGCAAGCCGAACATGCAGGATTTCACGATCACCAAGTATCAGGACCTGTCGACCTGTAAGCTGATCGATTTCTGCTGCCAGGCTAAGCCGATCGCGACCCTCAAGTTCACCGTCGGCCAGAACGACAACGGGAAGGTCACCAAGCTGTTCACTTATGAAATGTCGAACGCCCTGGTGTCGTCTATCTCGGTAGGCGGCGGTGGCGGAGGAAAGCCTCAGGAGACCGTCACCTTCAACTTCACGAAGATCGTTTGGACCTACGTCCAGCAGAAGACGGAAGTTGCGGAGGGCGGCAACCTGCCGACCACGTGGAACCTCGCGACGAATACGAATTCCTAGGGCGCGAGCCCAAACCGATACGGGGTCTGCGGACCCCGCTTTTCGATCGTTTGCAAGATACGCCGCCGGGCAGGTATGCAAGTACCCGCCCGGCGCGTGTGTTCGGACGCCGCGAACTGCGTGAATCCGTGCGCGTGGAAGTGGCCAGGATACTCAATACACGGGCGCATCTCAAAGGCGAGAGCCAGTCGCTGGCCGAAGGCACGGTGCTCGATTACGGGCTGCCGGATTTCTACGCTTATTCGGCTTCCAGCAACAGCGATCTGGAGCAGTTGGCAAACACCATCGCGAAGAAGATCGCGGCCGGCGAGCCGCGGCTCTCGGAAGTGCGGGTGCTGCTCAAGGCCGATCCCACAAATCCCAAGGCGGTGCTCGGGATCATTCGTGCGTCCTTGCGGCTGGGAACTGTGATCGAGCCCGTCAACTTTCCGCTGTCGCTCGATTCGCAGAGCGGCTTTCAGGTGTCTGAATCCCCAGGTAACTAATCTTCATGGAAGCCAACGAACCGGAATCCCTCCTTCGGTATTACAACGCTGAGCTGACTTACTTGCGCCGCATGGCGCGGAGCTTTTCGCGGCGTTATCCCAAAGTGGCCTCCCGGCTGGAACTATCGGCGGACCAGTGCGCCGATCCGCATGTCGAGCGCCTGATCGAATCCTTCGCGCTCCTGACGGCGCGGCTGCAACGCCGCATGGATGGCGAGTTCCCGGAGATCACAGCCTCGCTGTTGAGCGCGGTGTATCCGCATCTGGTAAATCCGGTGCCGCCGATGGCGATTGCGCATTTCGAGCCGGATGCCGATCAGGGTAAGCTCACTTCCGGCCACGAAATCCCGGCCGGCACGCGGCTGTTTTCGCAAGCTCACGGCGGCCTGACGTGCCGTTTCCGGACCTGCTATCCGCTGACGGTGTGGCCGGTGGAAATCGTCGAGGGCGGCTTCGAATCGCCCGCGCAGTATGACTTTCTGGACAATGAGGCGCAAGTCGCTTCGGTGCTGCGGCTGCGTCTGGCGGTCCGCGGCGTCACGTTCGAGGAGCTGCAACTGCGCAAATTGCGGCTGCACCTGGCGGGCGATTCCACGCTGGTGAACGCTCTCTACGAACTCCTGTTCTGCCACGTTTTGCGCACGGCGGTGCTTCCGGAGGGCGCCCGAAGGCCCACTTATTTGCAGGAGCCGAGTATCCTGCCGGTGGGTTTTGAGCCGGAAGAGGAAGTGATCCCGTATCCGAATCATTCGCTGCCGGCTTATCGCCTGATCCAGGAATACTTTCTCTTTCCCGAGAAGTTCCATTTCTTCGATCTCGATAACTTACAACTGACCGGCGGCGGAAATACAGTGGACATCCTGATTCTGCTGGACCGCATGCCGCAATCGAGGCTGCGCGTAAGCCGGCGCAACTTCCTGCCGGGCTGTACGCCGATCATCAACCTGTTCCGCGCCACCAGCGAACCGATCCGCATCGATCATCGAACCTACCAGTACCGGATCGAGCCGGACATACGGCGTCAGCGGACCACGGAGATCCATTCCCTGGTTTCGGTGTCTTCGTCTTCCAATCCGGCCGAGGAGCCGGCGCAGCTCGAACCGTTCTACTCTCACCGGCATACGCTGGATGGGCGGCTGCATCGCGCATTCTGGCATTCGCGGCGCGTGCCGGCGGCCCGGGAAGATGTTTCGGGAACGGACGTCCTGCTTTCTTTTCACGATCTGGATTTCAACCCGCTGCTTCCGCCGCAGCAGATCGTCTACGCGCACATGCTGTGCACGAATCGCGACTTCGCCACGCAGATTCCGGCGGGGGCGGCGCTGCAGATTGAAGACGTGGCGCCGCTATCGCGAATTACGTGCCTGGAAAAGCCGACGATGCCGGTGTACCCACCGCTCGAAGGCGCTACGCTGTGGAGCCTGATCTCCAACCTGACGCTGAACTATTTGTCGCTGAGCGGATCGACGGAGGGGCTGCACGCGCTGCGGCAGATTCTGCGGCTGTATAGTTTTTCGGAGCAGCCATCGGCGCAGCATCAGGTGCAGGGAATCCGCGGAATGTCGTGCCGCAAGGTGACGCGCCGCGCGGGAGCGGAGCCGTGGCGCGGCTTCTGCCAAGGCACGGAGATCACGGTTACCTTCGATGAGAGCCTGTACGTGGGGAGCGGCGCGTTTCTGCTGGGCGCGGTGCTGAATCGCTTCCTGCCGCTGTATGCGTCGATCAATTCGTTTACCGAAGTGGTGATTCAGAGCATCCAGCGGGAGGGCGTGTGGAAGCGCTGGCCGCCGATGGCGGGCTTGCAGGAACTGATCTGAGGCGGGTGGGGCGTTTCGATGCAGGCTGTGAAGAAAATCCGGCTGTTGTTCTCGTCGTGATTCATTCGCCTTTCGATGCACCTTTTACCGCTCCCTCACGGTCACGGCTCCGTATGTAGTTGATGCCGTTAAGGAGCCGTGACCGTGAGGGAGCGGTAAAAGGTGCCGGGGGTGCGAGTGCGTTTGAATGCAGCAATAATCAATTTCGACATTTTTTCACAGCCCCGTTACGGAGCGGTAAGGTGCCGGGGATGCGAGTGCGTTTGAATGCGGAGAAAAAACAATCGGTTTTAGTTTGGGCTTGGCCGGGCAGCGCTATCGATCACGAGTACGCTGACGGGTCCCCGGGTGGCTTTTACCTTCAGACCGGCTTGCTTCTCAAACGCCTGGAACAATGTGGGGGCAGTCACCGCGGCGAAGGGACCTTGGGCGTCGGTGTCTGCGTCGTAGGAAACGGTGAAATCGAAGCGATCCGTTAGTCCCGTCATGTCGATCACGGGACGGGTCCATGAATCGGGAGTACAACTCGGCGAGTTCCTGGATCGTCGAGTTCACGGCGACCACCTCGGTGGCCTTCATGCCGTTCGGCTGGTTGACCGGTTTGAACACGATCTTAGCGGTTTCGTTTGCACTCGCCTTCTTCATGCGGATGCCGCTTTCCGCAATCGAGAATGCAACCACCGGGAGTTCACGCTTTTCGAAATGCGACTTCAGATTGAAGCGGCGGGCTAACAGATTGCGGAGTCTCTCCTGTAATTGCGGAGCCTGAGCGTTCCTTAGCTGCATCGTGTCGTACCCGGTTGCCCCTGACGGCGCCTTCGCATCGATGTCAAACGCATCCCTGGTGAGCCATGCGGGACCGCCCGAAAGCATCGCGCAACTATCGGCGAACGGCCGGCAGAACTTGAGCCCATAGGCTTCGACGATCAGCGCAAAAAGGCTCACGCTTCGCGCTCGAAACGTGAGATGGTCGGCCTCCAGGACCGGTGTGTCGACGGCATCCGCGTCTTTTCGCCCGTCGCCTGTCAGCGAATGCGAGCGCGATGCTTTCACGGAAGCGACTTCAAAGACAGCGGGAGCTTGCGTCTGTGCGGGCGCCAGAAAGGCGATTGAAAATATCAGGCACGCCGTCAACTGCATGGCGCCAGTATAGAACACCCCTCGTCAGCCAGGAGCGTTGAGGCCGAATTGCGGCAATCAGCGCGTAAACAACGCGTCGCCCAGAATAATTTCCTGCATCTTTGAATACTGGTGAATATTCCAGAGCCATTGCCATCCGACTTTGTACACGTTTGGCGTTTGATAGAAAATGATTTCTTTGTTCAGTGTCTTCGTCTTGGCGTAGAAGATTTTTCCGGCAAAACTCTTGTTGGCGGCCGGCGTGCCCTGACTAGTCGGGTTGTCCGACCTGTCGTGCTTGTATCCGTAGGCGCCGTCAGTGGATACCGGGTCATTGTTCATGCAGAAATTGAGCGACCGGTTGTACAATTGTCCGGAATCCTCTCCGGGCATGGAGACATACGAATCGCCCAACCTGGCTTTGAAGTCCCTCGCGAAGCCAAGATCGCCGACGCGCGGCGTGCAGAAGGGATAGCAGAACGGCCCACCGCCATCGATGATCTTGCCGTAGAGGTACTGCAGGTGGTGCGCGCATACAACTGCCAGCGCGGCGCCGAGACTGTGTCCCGTGACAATGACGCGGGCCTTGGGATAGCGCGTAAGCTGCGCCTTCACCTCAAGAGAAATGTCGATACTCATGCTGCGATAGAGTTCCAGAAAGCCCCGGCGAATTTTGGCGTTCGCGCACCACCACGGCGTATCCTGGCGTCCCGTAAAGTTCGCCGCATAATCCACGTTGCTGAATCCGGTCTCGGCCGATCCGCTGAAACCGGCCATCATCGGATTCAGGGTTTCGCCTTGATCGCTGCGGGAGCCGCGGAAGACCACGTAAATGTGTTGGAAATCTTTATTCCGGTTTCTGGCCCTGCGGTCCGCGGTCACGACGATGATCAGGTAGCCCGCGCGGGGGTCATTGAGTCCCCGCCGCCTGAGGCCGCGCGATCCCTCGAAGACGAGTTCGACTTCGCCCGTCGACGCTCCCGTAAACACGTCGGACTTGTCCTTCAGGAACTTCTCGATTTTGGCTCCGTTAAAAGATTCGTCATGGGTCGCCATGCCGTAGATTTCCGACGCGTAGCCAATCGCGCGACCCACGGCAAATGGGGGAAAAGGCGTCCCGGCGTAGTTCGATTCGATAATTGTTCGGAGTTCCGACTCGTAGCCGGTTAAAAACTGCTCACCGCATATGCAGCTTGCAATGTCGTTGTAAGGTCCGAACTGGACCTGATTCTTGCAGTTCTTGCATTTCTTGGGAGAGCGCTGTTTGGGCCCGAAGAATGGCATCTGAAGTCTCCTCGCCGCTACGGACGGCATGAACTCACGAGCGCCCGTGGCGGGCGGATGTTTGATCAGTATACTCCGGCAGGCGCTAATTAGAACGCTTGTTTTGACGATTTGACGATTTCTCGAGCATGAATTTTTCGTAATTACGCTGCGTTCTGTAAACGCTCAAAATTGAACAGCCGAATGCGCGCGAACTGGCGATACTATATGATTCTCCATTGTGTCGCCGGCCCAAAAGAAAGAACCTCGCACGGGATGGAACGGGTCTTTACCCGTTCGCGACTGGCTATATACCGAACCGTGGGAGTTTGAATTCTTTCAGGCGATTCGTCTGCTCGAAGCCCTGAGCCCGTCCCGGCGTCCGCCCGGCGAGGGCTCCGGTCCCGATGACGAAGTAGTTCACCTCACCTCGCGCATCGCTCTGGATTTTCCCGCCAGCGAGTTGCAGGAGCTGCTTCCCGCGGATGCCACGCAGCCTCCCACCCTGGTGACGAACCTGATGGCGCTGGGCGGTCCATCCGGTCCGCTGCCCGAGCCCGATACGGAGATGGTGCTCGAGCGCCTGTGGGACAAAGATACGGCGGTCCGCGACTTCCTCGACATTTTTCATCACCGCTTGCTCTCGCTGCTGGTGCGGGTCCGCAAGGCGCACGACCCGGCATTCACGACGGTGCGTCCCGAAGAGGGGGCGGTTGCCAAACACCTCTACGCGATTTTCGGCATGGGTCACGCTTCGCTGCGCAACCGGTTGCGTGCCGATGACCGGGCGCTGCTGTTCTACTCCGGCATTCTGTCGCAACATCCGCGATCGGCGGCGGGGCTGGAACGGCTGCTGTCGGATTATTTTCAGGTGGGCGCGCGCGTGAGCCAGTTCGGCGGCTCGTGGTGCCAGCTCGATCCCGATCAGTGGACCACTCTAGGACGCTCCGGACAGAACCGCTCGCTGGGCACGCAAGCGATGCTCGGCACCCGCGCATGGAACCAGGCCGGCAGTTTTCAGGTGAACCTGGGGCCTTTGAACATCGTGGAGTTCGTCGAGTTTTTGCCGGTGGGGTCGGCGTATGAACCGCTCTGCGAATTGACGCGCTACTACGCCGGCGAAACGCTGGCGTTCAGCTTCCGGTTGACGCTCAAAGCCGCCGATGTGCCGGGCACGCGCCTGAAACGCGACTCGTGGCTTGGCTGGACTACCTGGCTGAATACCAAAGGCGCGGCCGGGGACGATTCGCAAGTGCGCTTGGGTAGCGGATGGAACGCGTCCGCCGCGCGTGGAAAGGTCTGACGATGGCCACCGCTCAAGGCGTGGAACCGCTCGCTCTGACGACGCCGCTCGGCGACGGCAAGCTGATTCTCACCAACATCCACGGGGACGAACGGATGTCCGGGCTGTTCCATTACACGCTCGCCATGGTCTCCAGCGACGACGGCCTCGACTTCACCAGCATTGTCGGCAAGGCCGTGACGGTGACGCTGGCATTGCCCAGCGGCGACAAGGTGTATCGCAATGGCATCGTAGGGCGCTTCGTTCAGGCCGGAAAGAACGCGCGCTTCACCACTTACTATGCCGATATTCATCCGTGGCTCTGGCTGCTCACGATGAACTCGGATTGCCGCATCTTCCAAAACAAAACCGCGCCCGACATCATCAAGCAGGTGTTCAGCGACCTGGGTTTCACCGATATTCAGGACTCGCTGACCGGTTCCTATACCGCGCGCGAATACTGCGTGCAGTACATGGAGAGCTCATTCGATTTCGTATCGCGGCTGATGGAAGAGGAGGGCATCTTCTACTTCTTCACGCATACCTCTTCGGCGCACAAACTTGTGCTGGCCGACGATGCCAGCGCCTTTGCGCCGCCCACCGGCGGCGGAGCGGTTCACATCCGCGGCACGGACTCCACGATGGAGGATGAGAACGCGATCAACGAGTGCAGCATGGAGCAGCGGGTGGTAGTAGGACAATACAAGACCACCGATTACAATTTCGAAACTCCCGCTACGAGTCTGCTGGGAACAGCTTCGGGTTCGGAGACGGCGCGGTCGTTGTATCAGTATCCGGGGAACCACAGTACGCAGAGCGATGGGCAGACGCTGGCCGGACTGGTGCTGGCATCGCTCGAAGCACCGCAGAAAATCCTGCGCGGCTCCGGCACCTGCCGCGCCTTTCAGGCAGGCGCCAAGTTCACGCTCTCCGGGCATACGCGGTCCGATCTGAATGCGGATTATGTGTTGAGCCGGGTAAGCTGGAGAGCCGATCAGAACACGGTCTACACCAACTCGTTCGAGGCTTTCCCGGCAAGCGTTACGTACCGTCCACCGCGAGTGACGCCGCGGCCGAAGATTGTCGGCGTGCAAACCGCAACCGTCACCGGGAAATCCGGCGAAGAGATTTTCACCGATCAGTACGGCCGCATCAAAGTGAAGTTTCCCTGGGACCAGGGTCCCGACACGGACGAGAAAAGCTCCTGCTGGATTCGCGTTGCGCAAGGCTGGGCGGGGAAGCAGTGGGGCAGTTTCTTTTTACCGCGCATCGGGCAGGAGGTAGTGGTCACGTTCCTCGAAGGCAATCCCGACCGGCCGCTGATCACCGGGTCCGTTTACAATGCCACGCAGACCATCCCGTATTCCGACACTCCCACGAAGAGCACGATCAAATCGCAATCATCCAAGGACGGCTCCGGCAAGTTCAACGAATTCCGGTTCGAGGATAAGAAAGATTCCGAGGAGGTCTTTCTGCAGGCGCAGAAGGACTTCAATATCACGGTACTGAACGATCAGACCAGCACCATCACCAACAACCGCACCACTACGGTGAAAGAGAAGGACGATTCGCTGGTGGTCGATAAAGGGAATCGCTCCATCAAGGTGAACACCGGAAACGAGACGCACGAAGTCAAAGGCAAGCGCGACCTGACCGTCACCGATAACGAGTCGCACACCAACAAGGCCGACTTCAAGCAGGAGGTCACCGGGAATTTCACATTGAAGGTGAGCGGCGATATCACGATCGAGGCGACCGGCAACATCAAGATGAAATCCGGCCAGGCGTTCACCAACGAATCCGGCACGGACTTCACGAACAAAGCGGGCACGTCCATGACCAACAAAGCCGGCACGACCATGGAGAACAACGCCGGGGTATCGTTGACGAACAAGGGAAGCGCCAGCCAGACGGTGGATGGCGGCGGCATGCTCACGCTCAAGGGCGGAATGGTCAAGATTAATTAGCCATGACAGAGCAGGCGGCAAGCGAGAAAGTCGTGATCAAAGACGCGGACGGCAACGTCACCGAAGAGGCTGCCATGCAGAACGGCATGCTGGAAGGCGAGACGGTGCTGTATGCCAAGGGCCGCGTGCAGGCCCGGTTACAGTTTCATGAAGGAAAGCAGCACGGCGAAGCGGTATTTCTCGACGAGGCCGGCGAAATCAAAGTAAAGTCGAAATACGAGGCTGGGACGTTGCAAGGGGAGTCGCTTTATTACGGCGACGCCGGCAAAGTTATCCGAAAAGCCGCATATTCTAAGGGCGAATTGCACGGTTGGGTGATAGACTATTACCCCAATGGGAAAGCGCGCGAAATTTCGCGCTATGCCGAAGGTGTGTTGAACGGGCAAGTGATCCGCTACGACAAAGACGGCAACGCGACCGAGCGGCTGTGTTTTGAAAAAGGGAAGCAGCGCCCGTGCCCGCAGGCGGCGGCGCCGAAGAAGAAGTAGGAGAGCGAGCGATATGGGCATTCAAGTTTGTAACGGAGCTTCGTTGCAGTGCACGTTTGGGGCTGCGCCAAGCACGCTGACCGTGCTTCCCGCTAATCGCGTCATGACGGGAACTCCCGCGGCGACGATCATGGACCACATTCCGTTCGTGAACATCATGCCGTTCGGAATGTGCCAGACGGAATCGAATCCAGTGGTAGCGGCATTGACTGCCGCGGCGCTCGGAGCGTTTACGCCCGCTCCGTGTATTCCGGTGACGGCGTCGCCTTGGGTCCCGGGCTCGCCGACGGTGACGATCGGCAATTTTCCGGCACTGAATAATTCTTGCAAACTGATGTGCGAATGGGGCGGCGTAATTCAGGTGGTAGTGCCGGGCGAATTTACGACTGAGGTTCCTTGAGGTCGCTGTTATGAGTTATCAATTTTCGTTTGATCGGAAACGCCTGCTGGCGCTGATTGCCGGACAGGTTTTTGTGGCCCTCCTGATGTTTGCCGGTGGTATGGTCGCCGGTATCGCTATGTGGGCGCCTTCGCGCCACGATATCGCGCTGTTGAAGAATAAGGGCGAAGTGTCGCCGGTAGTAGCCGCGGAAGCGGCTGTGCCCAAACTGCCCGCGATGCCGCAACCGGCGATTCCGCATGCCGCCGAAGCGCCGGCCCCGACGCCTCAACCGGCGGCGCCCGCGCCTGCCGAAACCGCGGCAGTCCAGAAACCCGCTCCAGCCGCGCCCGCGGCAGCCCCCGCCGAAACCGCGCCCGTCCGGCTGGTTACGTCCGAAGCATCCGGCGAATTCTGCCTGCAATTGGGGTCGTTCGAAAAAGCCGAGAATGCTCGCAAGCTTCAGTCCGATTTGAAAGACAAGGGCATTGCCGCGATTATTTTCGACCAGACGGACAGCGCGTCGCAACGCACGTGGCATGCCGTACGGGTAGGCGGCTACGGGTCGCTCGATTCGGCGGCGCAGGCGGCGGCGGATTTTAGTAATAAATGGCGAATTCAGGCGATGGTCCGGCGGTCGGATTCGTTATAAATCGGCTTATTTTCCTCCGTTTCGCAACAGGCGTATCACGTTGTCCAATATTGAACAGTTTTTTCTCCAACTTACGCCACAATAATTAATTCCGAATTTTCGAAAACGGGCCGCCAGGCAGCAAAGAGGCCCAGGTGCTCGCATGGCGATCGTACTCATCCGTCGGTGTGTCGTGGTGACCGCAATCTCCCTCCTTCTGGGTGGCTGCGGCACGAAGGATAAACTCGTTCCGAAGGGCCTCCCCGGTCTGCCCAACCCCAAACAAAAATTCTCGGTGCAGGTGAACGTTTCCGATGGGGCGAACGACAATAGTCCGATCCCCGTCGATTTTGTCGTGGTTGTGGACAAAAAGCTTCAGGCCGAAGTCGCCAAACTGGCGGCGAAGGATTGGTTTGAGCGCCGCATCCAGATTGTCCGGGATTTCCCGGGCAAGGTGGAAGTCGTTTCGTGGGAGTGGGTACCAGGGCAGCACGCCGGGCCCATTTCGGTGGCTGTGAACCCCCGGGCGCGGCTGGGATATTTCTTTGCCAATTACCTGAATGGCGGCGATCACCGGGCCGTCGTGGATTTGAAGTCGGCCGTCCTATTGAACTTGGGGCCGCAGGATTTTGCAGTGCAGCCGTTGAGATAGCGAACAGGAGACCCGCTTGCAGGCCAACGATATTCCAGAGGCGATACAGTGGCACGAAGGCATGCTGCTTTCGCCGCAGCACTTTCAGCAAAGCGCATGGCGCCATGAGTTGCTGGTGCAGTATGGAGCCCTGCTGGTTTCGCCGTATTGCTGGGGCGTTCGCCGCCTGAGTCTGGATACTAAGCTGCTGCCGAGCGGCGTTTTCCGCGTCCTGGAACTGGAAGCCGTCATGCCGGACGGGTCGCTGGTCACCCTGGAAGCGAATGACGATCGCGAGCTGATGCTGGATCTGGCTCCCTTTGCCGAGCAGATGCGGCAGGGAGAGGTGGCGATCTACCTGATCATTCCCGCCAGAACCAGCGGCGGCAAGGGCACGCTGTCCCGCTATGAGGCGTTCGACGGCCCGGCGATCGCCGACGAAAACACCGGCGATGGCGATCTGCGCGTGCCGCGATTGCGGCCTCGCGTGTCGTTAATGGCCGGGGAGGCTCCGCCGCCGAAATATGTGAGCCTCACGCTGGGCAAGGTGCGGTTCGAGGATGAAGCACATATCCTCTCCTCGTACGTTCCGCCCACCATGTCCGTGCCGGTGCGTTCGCCTCTGGGCCAGATGTGCTCGGAGCTGACGGTGCGTCTGCGCGAGAAGGCCATGTTTGTTTCCGAGCAGGTGCGCGCTCCATCGGCGGTGGCGGATATGCCGCTGCTCATGGAAAACCGCGCCCGCATGCAGAGCCTGGTGGGTGCTTTGCCGCCATTCGAAGCGATGCTCTCCACCGGCGCGGCTCATCCGCTGCCGCTCTATATACAGCTTTGTGCGCTCGCCGGCCAGCTCTCTGCGCTGGGAGTGAGTTTGCTGCCGCCCGTTTTTCCGCCGTACAACCATAGCGATCTGCGGGCCACGTTCCAGGAAGTGCTGGATTTTGCGCTACGCATGACCAACGAAGGCGTGCCGGAGAGTTACGACGCATACCCGTTCCAACTGCGCGACCGCGTATTCAGCCTGAGCTTCGATACGCTGTGGTCAACGCGCCGGCTGGTGCTCGGAATGCGCATGTCCACGGGCGTTTCGGAAAAGGAAATGATCGCTTGGGGCGAGGAGTGTCTGATCGGCAGCGAGAGCCTGATTCCTTCGCTGCGCGACCGGCGCATCCGCGGGGCGCAGCGCGCGTTTATCGAAAAAGATCAGGATTTACTGCCCGTCCGCGGCGTGCTGCTGTTTTCCCTGCAGCCGGACCCGGAGTTCATCAAGCCGGGCGAGCGCTTGCTAGTTCTTAATTTCGGTGACAGAGGCCGGGCGTTCAGCCCGCTCGAGATGGTGTTGTACGTCAAGTATGACGAGTAGTCAGGAGACCCCAGTACATGGAACCCAGCCGTTACCCGAGTTCGTTTTTGTTGGCGCGATTTCGCGAATTCTACCGTGAGGTGGCGCGTCTGCGCCGGATTGTAGAACTTGCGACGCCCATGCAAGGCGAACAAGAGGCTGAAATGGCAATGGCTGCCGGCGCTTCCCGCGGAACCGGCGGCGCGCCCGTGTATGTCGAGGCTTCTCAAACCGTCAACGGAGTCTGGCAGCAACTGTTGACCTTGCTGGAACGACAGGCCATGGAAGCAGGTCAGGCGGGCGGCGCCTTCGCCTTCGAAGTCTATCGGGAAGCGCAGTATGTGATGGCCGCGCTCGCCGACGAAATCTTCCTGCACCTGGAATGGGAAGGGCGCAAGAGCTGGCCGCTGCTGGAATCGCGGCTGTTTCAATCGCACATGGCGGGCGAGACCATTTTCCAGCGCCTGGAGCGCCTGCTGCAGCGTCGCGATCCGTTTTATCTGGATTTGGCTTCGGTGTACTTCATGGCGCTTTCGCTCGGGTTTGAGGGAAAGTTCCGCGGCTCGTCAGACCCCAGCCGGCTGGCGCATTATCGCCGCCAGCTTTTCGTGATGATCTACGGCAGGCATCCGAAGCTTTTCACCGAAGACTCGCCGTTGTTTCCAGAGGCCTATCAGAACACCATCGTGAAGGGCACGCCGCGCAAGCTGCCCGATCAGCGGCTGTGGCTGGCGCTGGTGGCGATGGTGCTGCTGGTGTGGCTGGGCGCCAGCCAGCTCGCCTGGTCGAGCGTCAGCTCTCCGGTAGCGGACATGATTTGTAAAGTCACCAGCGGGTGCGCGGCGGGTACAACGAAATGAGCGACACGCTACTTCAGGTGAGCTCAATCTGGGTGATGGTCCTGATCGCCATTGCGGTGATCGTGGTCCTGGTGCTGGTCATTCTCTCGGGCATGGTGAAAAAGAGCGCGAGCGCCGCCCCCGCTCAGGACGCGTCGCCGGACGCTCCGGGCGCAAAATCCGCCGCACTGGAGGGGCCGCCCGCACCCAAGGGCGCGGAGACCGCGGGCGCTTCCTTCGCCTCCGCCATGAGTTTCCTGCGGCGATCCGTCGGAGGCAGCAATTACCGCTATCAAATCCCGTGGTACCTGGTGCTCGGCGAGCGCGAATCGGGAAAATCGGCGCTGCTCGCTGCGGCGGGGACGGATCTGGCCGACGAGGGTCTTGCCGGCAACAACGCCAAGCGCGCGCTCGAATGGCGATTTCTGGACAACGGAATTCTCATCGGAGCGAAAGGCTATTACGTACGCGGGGCAGGGAACGAGTCCTACGATTGGGGCAAGCTGCTCCACCTGTTCCGCAATCATCGCGCCCGCAGACCGCTGGACGGCATCGTGCTCACGATCTCCGTGGCGGATCTGGTGGGAGCGGAGTCGCTGGACGAAGCGGAACTCGCCGGGCGCGCGGCGCGCATTTCCGAAATGCTGTCGCAGGCGCAGAAGGTGCTCGGGTTCAGCTTCCCGGTTTACGTGTTCGTCACGAAATGCGATGCCATCGCCGGATTCTCGGACTTCTGCCGCGAATTGCCGGCGCGCACAGATGAAGAGATGTTCGGCTGGTCGAGCCCCTATCATCTGGACGCCTCCTTCTCCGGCGAGTGGGTGGACGAAGCCTTCCAGCACATCTCGCAAGACCTGCAGCGGCTGCAGAGCGAAGTCTTCGTGGAGCGCGAGGAGCTGCGCAATCCGGACGACGTGTTCCTGTTTCCGGAAGAGTTCGGCCGCTTGCGTTCTCCGCTGCGCGCCTATCTCGATCGGCTGTTCCGCGAATCGGCGTATCGCGAGTCTTTCCGCTTCCGCGGTTTGTACTTCTGCGGCGACATCGCGGATACGGAAGCTCCGCAGCAGGCGCCCATGGCGCTGCTCGCCGAAGACCTTCCGCCTGAGCTGCTGGCCGAGATTCCGGCGCCGGCGGCGAGCGCGTCTGCCGCTCCCGCTGCCAAGCGGCCGTCGTATGTGCGCCAGGTTTTCGAACGCAAGATTTTCCCCGAAGCTGCCGTAGCGCGTCCGCTCTCGAACCTGTTCCTGGCGCGCAGCCGCGCTGTGCTCATCATCCAGGCGGCCGCGGCGATTCTCGCTCTGGTATTGCTGACCGGCGGCTGGTGGAACTATCGCCGCATCACCGCGGACGCCGCGGAACTCACGCCGGTGCTGCAGCAGATGCTCCGCATGCCCGAAACGCCCGTGCAGGAAAGACACAACCTGCTGCTGCGCATGGCGCCCGCGGGCAACGTGCGGCTGAAATCCATTTTCCTTCCCGGCTCGCTTTTCAGCACAGTGGATGACGATGTCACGACTGTGATGGCATTCGCCTGCAATCGCTGGATCCTCACCAATCTTCACGACAGCCTGATGCGTAAAGCGGGCACGCTGGTCACGCCGCCGCCCCCGCCCGAAGCCGCCGCCAAAGACGATCAGCCCGGCGACGCGTCCGATGGCACGGTGCCCGCCATCACCAACGTGCAGGCGCTGCCCGAATATCAGGATCTGGACCGCTTCATGACGGACATGAACGGCCTGCAGGATGCGCGCGCTACCTATGAAGGACTGCGGCAGCGCGGAAGCATCGGCAATTCGGCGGCGCTGCGCAAGCTGGTGGCGTTCCTCTATGGCGCAAGCCTCGGCGATTTCGAGCCGAACGGCCATTTCGCGCGGGCACTCGGGCAGGCTTACGGGCCGGCGCTCGACATCGCCCCCGACGTGCAGGATCGCGCCTCCGAGCGCATGAAGTATCTCACCGACGCGGTGTTCGAACGCTGGTTCGGAGAAAGCGTGCTGCTCAGCGATACCCAGCAGCTCGGAAACGAATTGGGCGCGCTGGAACGCGGCAACATCACCACCAACGAGCAGCTCAAGAACCTGCTTACGTCGCTGAGCCAGGTGGAAAGCGACCTCCGCAGCCCCGATCTCCGCTGGGTCGCCAACCCGCACCTGGATTTGACGGGGCCATTTCGCCGCGTAATCCTCGATCCGCTGACGACGCACAGCAATCCTTATTTCCGCACCGATACGCTGGACAGCATCCGGCAGAACGGCGATGCCGCGCTCGGCAGTCTCCGCGCCACCCTGGCGGATCAGCGTACCGCGATGAGCGGGCCGCTGCTCGATATGACCAACGGCGCGGCGCTCTCCAAAGGCGCTAAAGATCTGGAAGTGGCGCTCGAAAACGCCATGAACCTTCCGTTCATGACGGCCACCGCCACGCGGCCGATCACGATCACGCTGGATATTCGTTCGCAGTTGCGCTGGCGAACGGACCTTCTGCAGGAAGCGCTCCGGCTGATGGACATTTATCAGCGCTTCGTTTCGGAAAGCCTGCGCGATGCGCCGAACCGCGTGCAGCCCGTTTTGGGTCGCGTCACCATGGACCAGATGCGCCGCCACGTGCAGGGGCTGATCGCGGATTCGCAGGACATACGCCGCCGCACGGCATCGGGCGATGAACTCGGGTCGGAGGATGAGACGCTCGCCGAAGCTACCAATTTCCGCGAAGTCTCCGATCCTCACGGTCCGCTGCTGGACATGGCGAATCGCTTCGGAACGCTGGGCGTTGCCGAGGTCCGCAACTCGATCATGCGGATTCTGGTGCTGCAATCCTACAATCTGCTGACGCTGCTCGATAGCCGCCTCACCGATGAAGATCCGTACGCCGCGAAAGAGGGGAAATTCGGCTGGTGGAACGGCAAGGGCACGTTGTCCCTGGATTCGTACCAGGTGCATAGCCCGGCCGAACTGGCCGACTACCTGAACACGCAGCGCGACCGCATCAAGTTCCTGGTGCAGCAATCGGATCCGCTGGTGCAGTTCCTGGATACGTGGCTTCCCACGCGAGGCGAGGCGCAGAGCAAGCTGATCACGAAGTGGCAGCGGCTGGTCGCCGATTACAAGCAGTACGACGGAAAGAAGCCGGGTGCTTCGCTGGCATCGCTGGAAGACTTCGTGCTCAACCGCATGGACAAGATCACGCCGGACAACGGCTGCAAGGATACCGATCCGCCGGCCGATCGCGCGTTGAACCAGGATTATTTCCAATCCATCCGCGGCACGCTGCGGACGGAGATTGTGGATCGCTGCCGGGCCATCAGCGCGGAGGGGGTTTATTCGGCGTATACCCAGATCTCCGACATGTTCAATGCGAATCTGGCGGGCAAGTTCCCGTTCAGCCCGGTGAATGGCGCGAAGGCGCCGGCGCAGGTGACGCAGGAAGCGGTGACGGAGTTTTACGCGCTGCTCGACCGCAGCGGCAAAGCGGCGCGCGGCACTCTCAAGGAAGACACGCGCTTCGGCGAATCGGCCGGGCAGGCGCTGGACTTTCTGGATCAGGTGGAGCGGCTGCGTCCGCTGGTGCTCGCCAGTTCGGCCGACGCGGAAAAGGAACCGCCGTTCACGCTCGATTTTGTCCCGCATTTCCGCACGAACCAGGGCGCCGAAACCGGCGGTAATCAGATCATCGAGTGGGTGCTGCAGGTGGGCGGTCAACTGTTCCGCCAGCGCGAGCCCGATCATCCCGGCCGCTGGAGACCCGGCAACACGGTGCGTCTCTCTTTGCGGTGGGCCAACGATTCGATGTTTCTCCCCACGGCCGAAGGCCAGGCCGACGCGCGCATCCGCGACCGTAATGCGTATTTCGAGTTCACGGATCGCTGGAGCCTGCTCTCGTTTCTGCGGCGGCATCAGGCGGCGCCATCGGAAATTCGCCAGCCTGCCGATCCGCAAGTGTACGTTTTGAAGTTCGCGCTGAAGATGGCGCTGGACCCGAAGTGGGTGCATCAGGATTCGGATCCGCCGCCGGGCACGACGGTGGTTTATATGTCGCTGCGGCTTTCGACTCCGGGCGGAAAAACTGCGCTCGTGCTGCCGCCATTTCCGGTCAGCGCGCCGAAGCTCACGGCCCCGGTCAGCGCCCAGGGGGCACGGTGAACGGGATTGGGAAATGCGCGGGTGCTTCCCGGCTGTTGTTCTCGTCGCGATGCATTCGTTTTTCGATGCACCTTTTACCGCTCCCTCACGGGTTTGTGAAACAATCCGGCTGCCGTTCTCGTCGCGATCCATTCGCCTTTCGATGCACCGTCTACCGCTCCGGCGATACGGAAAAAGTCGGGGTGTTGTTCTCGTCGCGATGCATTCGTTTTTCGATGCACCCTTTACCGCTCCCTGACGGTCGCGGCTCCGTTAGCAGCATCAACTACATACGGAGCCGTGACCGTAAGGGAGCGGTAAAAGGTGCCGAGGAGATGATATTTGTTCACAAGGCCGTAAGGATGGCCGCACGCGGCAATCCAAGGAGTCCCAGTGAGTAGCCCCAGTCCCGCTATCGGCACATTCCGTTTTGACGTCTCCAGACTCCTGACTCCGATCGCTGCCGATGCTCCTTCCGGCGAATGGATGCGCTATGACGCCATCTACGATCAGATTCGGCTGGAGCGGCAGGAAGACGATCCGGTTCTGGCACAGGGCGTTTGGAAAACGGCGCTCAAGAAGGCCGATTGGTCCAAGCTGGAGCGGCTCTGCCTGCTGGTTCTGGAGACGCGCAGCAAAGACCTGCAGATCGCCGCGTGGCTGCTGGAGAGCTGGATTCATCTTCACGGCTTCGCCGGCATTCGCGAAGGTTTCCGCGCCCTCACGGCGCTCTCCGAGACGTTCTGGGACGACATTCATCCGCAGATTCAGGAAGGCGATTTGGAGTACCGCATTGGGCCCATCGATTGGCTCAACGAAAAAATTCCGGTGCTGCTGAAGCTCCTTCCTATCACCGCGCCGCAGTCCGACGATGTGATGGCGTATTGCTGGGCGGATTGGGAGTCGGCGATTCGTCCGCGCAGGCCGGAAGAAATCACGCAGACTTCCGAGGAGGGCCGGGTCACGCAGGCGATGTTCCAGCAAAGCGCCATGCTGACCCCCACCGCGACACTCAAGAATCTGCTCTACGAGATCGAAGCGGCCATGGATTCGGTGGACGAGCTCGAAACCGCACTCGACGCGCGCTGCGGCCAGGATCCGCCCAGCCTGCGCCAGTTCACCACCACGATGGACCCGATTCGCGGGCTCATCTCGGGAATCATCAATCAACGCGCGCCGGAGCCGGCGGCACAGGTAACCCAACAGGAGGTCCCGATGCCCCAGGAAGAGATTCGCACGGCGCCCGCCGCGGAAACGCACGGTCTGTTCTCGGCCGGCCCCATTCGCAGTCGCGCCGAGGCCTATATGCGGCTGGAAGAAGCTGCCGAATACCTGGCGCGCACGGAGCCCCACAGCCCGACACCGTACCTGGTGCGGCGCGCGATCGCCTGGGGCGCAAAACGCCTGGAAGAGATTCTGCCCGAGCTGGTCCGCAACAACAGCGACCTCGATGAGATCTACAGGCTCCTGCAAATTCAAAAAGATAAGGGCAGATAGCCCGCGCCTGCCGCGCATCCTTGATCAAAATTGAACAGAAATGTTTTGTGAAAACCGTGACAATCGTGCACCGCGTTGTTTCGCATTGGCCGGTTGGAGTTGGCCGGAATGCCTGCAAGGGAGAGTCTATGTCTAAAGGTCTAATCCCCGAACTTCCTATACTTTTGTGTTTGTTTCTGGCGTTTAATCTCTGCCCGGCGCCCGCAGCCGCTCAGCAGAACCAGGATTCACCCCCTTTTCACGTGGTAGTTGTCGAAGGTGAAGGCTCAATCAATAACGTTCGGCAGGCGGTCAACCGCGGCGCCACCGTTATGGTTGAGGATGAAAACAAGAATCCGCTATCCGGCGTAGCTGTTTCCTTTTTTCTGCCGAATGAAGGGCCGAGCGGAATTTTTCCGAATGGCAGCCACGTTCTCACCGTTTTCACGGACGAAAAAGGCGTAGCCACTTCGCGCCCCGTCCATTTCAATAACCTGGTTGGCCTGATGCGAATTCGCGTGGTGGCGTCGCTGTTCTCGCAGACGGCGTCGGCGATGATCACGCAAACGAACGTGAGCTCCGCAGCGGCGGTGAAAACCGGCTTCGTGCCGGCCACCGGAGTCGCGAAAGTCTCCAAGCCAAGCAGCGGCTCGCACAAGGCTCTGTACATTCTGATTGCAGTAGGCGCGGCCGCCGCGGCCGGCGGAATTTTCTTCGCCACGCACAAGAGTACGCCCTCGGCCACCATCAGCACGGGAACGCCGACGATCGGCACGCCTACGATCGGCGGAGCAAAATGACCGGCACCGGCAAGTGGATCCGCTTGGCCGCCTGCCTGTTCGCGACCTTGCCCGCCGGAGCACAGACCGTCCGCGGTCCGGTTCTGGGCTTTGTGGTGGATGGAGCGAACAGAGGTGTGCGAGCGGTGTCCGGCACGCCCGCCGCGGCTTCGATGGGAGATGTTTCGGAACTTCCGCCGGATTTAGCGGCTGCGGTGATATCGCCCGGCGGCGATTATGTTCTCGCGCTCTCCGGCGCGGCCCGCGATGCGTCACTGGCCGCACTGCCCGGCGGCTCGCTGCATCCGCTCTCCGGAATCAGTTCCGGCGCGGCGCGCATCGTGGTGAGCCCGAACGGAACGTCCGCGGCATTTTATTTTCCAGAGGCGAATCGCGTGGAAGAGATCACGGGATTGCCCGCCGCGCCCTCATCCGTACGCGAAGTTTATCTGACGCCCCTGCGCAATCCGCTGAAGGACCTTGCGCTCAGCGACGATGGCGAATTGCTGCTCTGTTCGGAAGCTGTCAGCGCCGGTGGTCCCGCGCCCGCTGTTGTGGCGATCGGCCGCTCGGGCGATCTGAATCGTTTCGCCATGGGCGGTCCGGCGACCGCCATCGCTTTCGCGCCTCACAGCCATGATGCCGTGGCGGTCAGCGACTTCGAAGCCGTCGTTCTGCGCGACGTCGCCGGTCAGGCCGGCCGCATCGCGTTACCCGAAACACTCAAAGGCGCAACCGCGGCGGCATTTTCGGCCGATTCCGCGCGAGTTTATTTCGCGCACGCCCGCTCCGGCCGGATTGAGGCAGTTGCGCTCTCTTCGCCGGCCGCGCCTCTCGACGAGCTGCAATGCAATTGCCGGCCGCAAGGCTTGTTCCGCATGGGCGGATCGGACGCGTTTCGTTTAACTGAATACTCGGGCGCGGCGCTACCGGTTTTAGACGCCTCACGCGCCGAGCCGCACATCGTCATTATTCCTCCTGTTGTCAATCGAGACGACCTACAGTGAAACTCCCGGTTCGCATTACCCAACTCGCCCTTGCCGCCGCGATTCTGGCCGTGCCAGGCGCGGCATTCGCTGCTACGCCGACCAGCACATCGCTGCAGACCGATCAGAGCCCGCAGACATTTGGCCACACCGTCACTTTCACAGCGACCGTTGCGCCGGCAGCCAGCGGCGTCGTAACGTTCTTCGATAATCAGAGCCCCATCGGCACGGCAACGCTCGACGGCAACAGCAACGCGGTATTCACCACCCGCTTGCTCACCCCGATGAACCACTTCATCACCGCGCGTTATCAGGGCGGCGGCGGATTTGCGGTCAGCACATCTTCAGCAATCCCGCAGATCATCACGACGAAGGGCGCCAACACGTTTACGCAGCCCACGGGCTCGCCAATTTCAACGAACAAACCGTTCAAGCTTGCGATCGCGGATTTCAACGAGGATGGAGTCCCCGATCTGGCGGTCCCGAACAGCGCAGCCACTTCGGTAACCATCTATTTGGGGAACGGAGACGGCACATTCACGAGCTCCGGCACTCTGAACACCAGTGCCGCTCCAAATTCCGTGGCGGTCGGCGATTTCGACAACTCCGGGCACACCGGCGTAGCGATTGCCTGTTCCAATGGCCTCATTAACATCTATGTGAATGACGGCACGGCCAACTTCACGGCAAAGGCTTCCATTGCAGACCTGAATACCGGTTTGTCGCCGTCGGCGTTGCAAGTCATCGTGGCGGATTTCAATGGCGACGGCATTCCGGACGTGGGTGCAATTGGAACGGCACAGAACATAGTCCTCGGCACGCAAGTTACAGCCGGTTACTTCAACACTTTCCTGGGTAACGGATCGGGAGGGTTTTCAGCCGGCGCCACCCTCAACCTTGGTCTTGTAACGAATCCGTGGATGGCATCCGTGGGCGATTTTCACGGACACGGATATGCGGATGTTGTGATTCCTTTGCGCGGACCCAGCACGATCGCCCTGTTGACGAATGACGGCGCCGGGAACTTTACACAGACTTCAATTTCTCCGTCGCCGGCTTTGAACGCACCGGACGCGATCACCGTCGCCGACTTCGACAACGACAACAATCTGGATATCGCAGTTGTGAATTCAGGTAGTTCTACCGCATCGGTGGCTGTTTATTTAGGGAATGGCGCGGGCGGGTTCAGCACCGGGCACGCGTATGCCGCGGGAAGCGGCGCCTCCGACGTGCTTGCCGCCGATATTAACGGCGACGGCTACCCGGATCTTACCGTTGCCAGCTTCACCACCGGCAATGTCACCATTCTGTTGAACGATGCGGCGCACCCGGGGACGAATTTCACGAGCTCCGGAATCTCATTCCCCTCGGTGGATAAGTGCGCATTCCTCGTGATGGGCGATTTTAGCGGCGATGGCCGGCCGGATATGGCGCTCTCCAACGACATTAATCCCACCGGCAGCATCAGTATCGGTCTTGGCGTCGGACCCAGCATCACCTCGCTCAGCCCCAACCAGATTACGGTTGGCACTGCCGGATCCGAGCTCCACATTGTCGGCTCGAACTTCGTAAGCGGATCCACTGTGAAGTGGCAATTCGGGAACAGCGCGGCGGTGAATTTCACCAATGTGCAAACCGTCAACGGCGACCTTGTCTTAAGTGGCGCTCAGTTCGACGCGCAACTCGGCACCTCCGGCACGGTCAGCATCACGGTGGTTGACCCGACCGGCGTCACATCCAACTCGAAAACGCTCACGATCCTGCCGGCCGCCCCCACCGTTACTCACCTGAGCATCTCTTCCGAACCCGCCGGGACTCAGCAGAACATCCTCATCACTGTGACAGGCACGGGCTTTGCGAATGGTGACCAGGTGACCTGGCAGCCGAGTGTTTGCGGCACCCCGCCTTGCGCGGTGGTGAAGTTTACCGCCTCCGTCAGCAACAGCACGACTCTCACCTTCACGGCGGATCATGCCAGATTCGATTCGCCCGATTCAGCCATCAGCGTCGGAGTGCAAGACAGCTTCAAGCAGGATTCCAGCAACACGCTTACGTTTCAAGTGCTGGTGCCCACGATCTCCAGCCTGAATGTGAATTCAATCGGCGTCGATAGCGGCGACGTTCCATTGACGATCACCGGGACGGGTTTCGTGTCCGGTGTATCCATCGCGCTGTTCCTGACTCCCTGCGTGGGCGGCACTTCTCACAACCTGACATCCACCGCCACCTCGACACAGGTACTGACCACGATTCCGGCTGCGTTGATCGGCGCCAACCCGTCGGCGTCCTGCATCACCGTGCGGAACGATCCTTCGGCCATTTCCGCGTCCGTTCCGCTGCCCATTGTGTCGCCGTCCGTTACCACGTTGAATCCTGCCAGCGTCAATGCAGGCGGCAATGTCGCCGTCAACGTACAAATCGCCGGCGCGAACTTCGTCAGCGGGTCGCAGGCGTTCTGGTGCAACAACTGCAATAACTCTCCTACGCAGCTCTCCACCACGTTTACGGACACGACGAAGCTGACCGCCACCATTCCGAGCAACCTGTTGCAGAACGTCGGGTCGCCAACCATCACCGTGAACAACGCGGGCGCCACCTACACGCCCGGCTCCCCCGCAATTGCCCCGGCGGTGACGTTCCCCATTTCGACCATCGTTATCAGTTCCATCAGCCCGTCCGTTGTTCTGGCCGGCAGCCCCGCGCAGACCCTCACCATCAACGGGCAGGGTTTCGCGACCAACGCTTCGGTGCTCCTCAACGGCAATCCGGTTCAGCCGACGAATCCGCCGACCAGCACCCAGGTCACCGTTACGCTCAGCGCCGCGCTGCTTTCCGCGCCCAACACGATTCAGGTGATCGTGGTGAATCCTTCCGATGGGTCGCAGTCGCCGCCGGTGAACCTCACTGTCGGACAACTCGCGATCAGCGGCGTGACGCCTTCCCCGGTGGTCGCCGGCAGTCCGTCTTTCACGATGCAGATTCAGGGACAGTTCTTCAGCAGTGGAGTGAAGATCGCCTGGACCTCCGGTGTGACGTCGACGACGCTGGCGACTTCCTTTGTCGATGCCTCCGATATCACGGCAATCATTCCATCGAGCCTGGTGGCGTCAGCCGGCACCGCGTTCCTGACCGCTTCCACCTTGGTGAATGGCGTAACCGTCACCTCGGCGCCGTTCCAGGTTGTCATCTCGGGTCCGAGCATCAATAACGGCGGCCTCAATCCATCGGTGCAAAGCGTCGGCGCGGCCACCTTCGCGTTGGATGTTCAGGGTCTGAATTTCCTGAACGGTTCGGTAGTGCAGTGGAGCAATGGAACGGGAGCGGCAACGTCGCTGCCGACCACGTTCATCTCGCCGACAGAACTTACCGCCATCGTCCCCTCCGCGCTGGTCAGTGCCAGCGGCACCGCACTGGTCTCGGTATTGAATCCCGGCGCCAATGGAGCTGCCTCAAACGGCGTCATCTTCGTCATCGGCCCGACCCCGACCATCAATACCAACGGCGGTCTTTCGCCGAACTTCATCACTGCCGGACAGCCGTCGATTAGTATGACGGTGAACGGCACCAATTACGACGCCTCATCGGTTGTGAAGTGGAACGCCAACGGGAACAATCAGTCGCTGACCACCGGGTTCCTCAGCAGCAACTCACTGACAGTTACAGTGCCGGCGAACCTGCTTTCGACGGCGGGCACGGCGCTGGTAACGGTGGTCAATAGCGGCGGCGCGACGTCCAACACCGCGGTGTTTACGGTGGGCGCGGGACCGGTCCCGACGCTCACCAGCTTTAGTCCCGCGAACGGCGCCACGGCCGGCGGACCGCTGTTCCAGTTGACTGTCAATGGAACGAATTTCAATCAAGGCGCGCAGGTGGTTTGGACCAACGGCGCAACCGTGCAGAACCTGACGACCATCTTCGTCAACTCCACACAATTGACGGCGCTGGTTCCCGCTACGCTCACTGCAACCGCGGGAAGCGCGGCGATCAGCGTACTCAATTCCGGCGGCGGCGCTTCCGGATCGCTGGTATTCCCGATTTCCGCTCCGCCGGCGCCCGGCATTACCAGCTTCAGTCCGGCCACGGTTACGGCGAGCACGGGCGATTTTACGCTGCAGGTGAACGGCTCGAATTTCGTGAACGGCTCTGTCGTGCAGTGGAGCGCAGGCGCCGGCACCCAGGCGCTGTCCACCATCTTCATTAGTGCGACGCAGTTGAACGCGCTCGTGCCGGCCAGTCTGATCGCTTCCGGCGGAATCGCCTTCGTCAACGTCATCAATCCCGGGCCGATACCCGGCACGCCGGTCTCTTACACCATCAATGCGCAGCCGCTGATCTCCAGCACCTCCGGTCTCAACCCGAGTTCGACGACGGCGGGCGCGCCCGGCTTCCAAATGACGGTGACCGGCACCGGCTTCATCAGCAGTTCCGTGGTGGTTTGGGCGGGTACCGATCTTCCGACCTTCCAGGTGAGTCCGACGCAGCTCACCGCGCAGGTGAGCGGCAGTCTGGTGCAGAATGCCGGAGCGTTTTTGGTGAGCGTGCGGAATCCCGGGAATCCGTCGGCGATCCTTTCCAATTCGGTGACCTTCACGGTCAACGCTCCGCCGCCGCCGACACCACCGGCAATTTCCGCCAACGGTCTGAACCCCGCCACAGTTCCGGCGGCCGCGTCCGGAGGCGCAGGCGTGCAGATTCTGGTGACCGGAACCGGCTTCGTCAGCACGTCAGTGGTGCAATTCGCCGGGACCTCCGTGCCGACCACGGTACTGAGCTCCACCCAGCTTTCCGCCCAGATTCCGAATTCCAGTATCACGACGGCCGGAAATTACTTTGTCGGCGTGCAGAACCCGGGTCCTCCCGTCCTCACCTCAAACCTGATCGCGTTCACGGTAACCACTCCCGCGCAGCCCTCGATCTCAGGCGGCGGTCTCTCGCCGAGTTCGGCGACCGCCGGTGGTCCGGCGTTCACGATGCTGGTGACCGGCGCGAATTATGTGAACGGGTCGGTTGTGCAGTGGAATGCCGGCACGGCGGGAAGCGTCTTTGCGCCGTTGCAAACCATTTTCGTAAGCCCCAGCCAGCTCAGCGCGCAGGTTCCCGCGAACCTGATTGCCAACACGTCGGGATCGCCGACGGTGCGTGTCTCGAATCCCGATGGCGGTGCGTCGAACACCGTCCCATTCACCATCAACCCACCGGCATCGCCCATCATTTCCGCCGCGGGCGGACTGAGTCCGGCCTCCGTGAGCGCCGGCGGACCTTCGTTCACGCTGGTGATCGCGGGCTCCAATTTCGTGCCCACGTCGCAGGCTCTGTGGACCGCGGGCGCCGCCACGCAACAGCCCACCACTACGTTCCTGAACTCCACTCAGTTGAGCGTGCAGATTCCATTCGGCTATATTCTCAGCGCCGGCAGCGCGCTCATCACTGTGCAGAATCCGGGGAATGTAACGTCGAACGCCGCGGTATTTACGATCAATCCGCCGACGATCGCGAACCCCGGCGGCCTGAGTCCCGCGTCCGCGAGCGCGGGCGACCCTGCATTCCAGCTCACGATTACCGGCAGCAATTTCGTAAACGGCTCGCAACTCCAATGGACCACCGGCAGCGGCACCGTCGCGCTGGCAGCGTTCTTCCTCAGTTCGACACAACTCACGGCGTCCGTGCCTGCCGGCTTCGTCCAGTCGCAAGGCACGGCCAGTCTCAGTGTGACGAACCCCGGCGGCTCCTCCTCCAACACGGTGCAGTTCACCATCGGCGCGCCTGTGGCGCCGGTGATTTCGGCGAACGGCCTCAGTCCGAATGGCGCAACCGCGGGCGGCCCTGCGTTTACCCTTCTGGTGACGGGCTCCGGCTTCGCGAGCGGCGCGCAGTTCCAGTGGAACAATAACGGCAACCTATCTCTGTTCGCCACCGTCGTGGCCAGTCCGACCCAGCTTACTGTCGCGGTTCCCGCTTCGGCCATCGCCTCCTCCGGCACCGTACTGGTGAGCGTAGTCAACGCGTCGGGCGCGACCTCCAACCTGGTTCCGTTCACCATCAGCTCCGCGCCGCAGCCTGTCATCGGCGTAACAGGCCTCAGCCCCAGTTCCGTTACGGCGGGCGCAACGCAGCCGTTCCAACTGCTGGTTTCCGGGGCGAACTTCGTCAACGGATCCAAAGTGCAGTGGGATCCGGGAAGTGGTCCGGTGCAACTCAACACGGCGTTCCTGAGCTCGACTCAGTTGAGCGCGACCGTGCCCATCTCCGATGTGGCATCCCCCGGCAGCGCCATCGTCACCGTTTTGAATCCGGGCAACGTGCTCTCCAACGGCGCGGTGTTCGCGATCAATTCGGCTCCGCCACCGCCTACTCCGGCCATCGCAGTGCCCGGCGGCTTGAGCCCCAGCACGACGCAGGCGGCCGGATCGGACTTCCAGTTGCTTGTTTCGGGTTCGAATTTCGTCAGCGGATCAGTGGTGCAGTGGAACACCGGCTCCGGCGCGCAGGCCCTGACGACGTCCTTCCTCGGAGCGAATCAACTTGCGGCGCAGGTTCCCGCGGCCTCGATCGGGACAGCGGGCACGGCCTTCGTCTCCGTTCTGAATCCCGGGAACGTGGTCTCGAATAATGTCATCTTCACCGTCACTCCGGTGGCGCCTCCGTCGATCTCCTCGGTGGGCGGCCTCGCGCCGAACACAGCGACCGTCGGCGGACCGGCGTTCCAACTGATCGTCACAGGCAGCGGCTTCAACGCGACCTCCACGGTTCAATGGGACAACGGCGGCGGACCACAACCGCTTCCCACCACCTTCGTCAACGCCACGCAGCTCACCGCGACCGTGAGCGCGGCGCGAATTTCCAGCGTCGGCTCCGCATTAGTGAACGTCACGACGACAGGAGCTCCGGCGTCCAACGTCATTCTCTTCACCATCGCCGCCGGACCAGCGCCCAGCATTTCCGCCAGTGGTCTGAGCCCGGCCACCGCTGTGGCGGGCGGCCCTTCCTTCTCGCTCGTGGTGAATGGATCGAATTTCGCCGCGACTGCGCAAGTTCTCTGGAATCCCGGCTCCAGTCCGCAAGCGCTGCCCACCGTCTTCCTCAGCTCCAGCCAGTTGGCTGCCCAGGTGCCGGGCTCCGATATCGCGGTGGCAGGCACAGCTTTCGTCAGCGTGTCCAACCCGGGCAATGTCACGTCGAACGGCGTCATCTTCCCGATCTCCGCGCCTGCCGCGCCGCCGCAGCCCGCCATTTCCACGATGAATCCCACCAGCGCACCCGCCGGCTCTGCGAGCTTCCCGCTGATCGTCTCCGGCGCGAACTTTGATAACACCAGCGTGGTGCAGTGGAACAACGGTTCAGGCACTGTCCCGCTGGTCACCACGTTCGTCAATTCCAGCCAGCTGATTGCAACAGTAGGTGCAGCACAGGTTACGAACGCGGGCACGATTCTGGTCAGCGTTAAGAACGGAAGCAATGTGGTGACGAACGTGGTCTCGTTCGTCGTGAACGCGCCTGCCGCTCCCACCATCCTGACGCCCGCCGGCCTGCTGCCCGCGTCGGCCACCGCCGGCTCTGCCGGATTCCAATTGTTGATCACGGGCACGAACTTCGTAAGCGGCGCCACGGTGCAGTGGTCGAACGGAAGCTCGACGCAATCGCTGCAGACCACTGTCGTCAGCTCCACGCAAATTTCCGCCACGGTGCCCGGCTCCGATCTCACTGGCGCCGGAACCATTTTCATCAGCGTTCAGAACCCCAACAATTCCGGGACGTCGAACATCGTCACGTTCCCGATCTCCGCGGCGCCGCAGCCGACCATCGCGCTGAATAACGGACTCACTCCCGCCAATGTTCTGGTGGGTAGCTCGGCGTTCCAGTTGGTGGTTACGGGAACGAACTTCGTCCAGGGATCGCAAGTCATCTGGACCACCGGGTCGACCTCCAACACGCTCGCTACCACGTTCATCGCCGCCACGCAGTTGAGTGCGATCGTGGATTCCAGCCTCATTCTTTCCGCCGGACCGGTTTTCGTGAGCGTGCAGAATCCCGGCAATGTCTCGTCGAACTCCGTCAGCTTCAGCGTTACGACGCAGCCCGCGCCGACCATCTCGTCCACCAACGGCCTCAGCCCGTCGTCGGTGATCGCCGGCAGTCCTGCGTTTGTCCTGACAATCTCCGGCACGAATTTCGCGAACGGCGCGGCAGTGCTGTGGGGCGTCGGCAGCGCGCAGGTCCAGATCCCCGCAACCGTGTTGAGCGCCACGCAAGTAAGCGCGCAGATCACCGCCAATCTCGTCGCCGCCGCAGGCACTACTCTGCTCGCCGTGCAGAACCCCGGCGGTGTGACTTCGAACTTCGCGAACTTCGTGGTGACGCCGGCCGCGCAGCCGGTGCCGCCCACCATCGCCAACTCCGGCGGACTCTCGCCGGCATCGGTGACGGCAGGCGCAGCCGCGTTCCAGTTGACCGTTACGGGCTCGAATTTCGATGCTATCTCGAAGGTGAATTGGGATCCCGGCACCGGCACGCCGCAGCCTTTGAGCACCAGCTTCATTAGCGCGACGCAATTGACCGCCGTAGTTCCCGCGTCGCTGGTCACCACCGCGGGTAACGCATTCGTGAGCGTCAGCAACGCTTCGGGTGCGAACGCGGGAACCTCGAATACGGTCACCTTTACCGTCAATCCGGCGCCGCCCATCACGCTCAACCCGAGCTCCGTGCAGGTAGGCGCGGCCGCATTCACGCTGGTAATAACCGGCAGCAATTTCCCGGTGGGCTCCGTTGTGTTGTGGAACGGCGGCACCGGCGCCACCAGTCTGAACAGCACGGTGGTCGACCCCACGCACGTGACCGCGGCCGTCACCGCGAACCTGCTGCAGGCGCCCGGTACGGTCTTTGTCAGCGTGCAGCTCGGCTCATCGACAGGCGCGCCTGTCACCACCGCGGTGCCGTTCACCATTAGCGCCGCCCCGCTCCCGACCATCAATGCAGGCGGACTTGCGCCGGCATCGGGTCCGGCGAATCAATCGTTCCTGCTGATCGTAAACGGGTCCAATTTCCTGAATGGCGCGACCATTCAGTTGAACGGCCAGAACATCACGCCGACCACCTTTATCAATTCGACGCAATTGACGGCCACCGTGCCCGCGAGCGCAATTCCCACGCCCGGCTCCTACACCGTCAACGTGGTGAATCCGAACGGCGGCGGATCTTCCAACCTGGTGGCGTTCGTCGCCGGCGCGCCGGTGCCTGCGTTGACCTCCACGGGAGCGTTGACGCCCAGCAGCACGGTTGCAGGCGGCCCCGGTTTCGCATTAGTTGTGAACGGCTCCGGCTTCACCAGCAGCTCCGTCGTGCAATGGAATGCCGGAACCTTGCAGCCGCTGCAGACGATTTTCGTCGATACCACGCACTTGCAGGCGCTGGTTCCCGCGAGCCTCATCACCACCGCTGGTAGCGCTTTAGTCAGCGTCTCCAACGGCACGGGCGCGATTTCGTCCGCTGTGATCTTCACCATCACCGCCACGCCGCTGCCCACGATCGCCTCTACAAACGGCATTAATCCCTCGTCGATCGTGGCCGGTTCCTCCGCGTTCACCATGACCGTCAGCGGCACGAACTTCACCGCCGGTTCGGTAGTGCAGTGGAGCGGCGGACCCGCGGTGACGAACCTCACCACCGCCTTCATCAGCGCCACACAGCTCACGGCGATTGTGCCTTCGAGCCTGGTGGCTGCGCCCGGCACCATTTTCCTGACCGTTCAAAATCCCGGCGGCGCCACATCCAACCCGATCGGCTTCGTCATCAGCGGAGCGCAGCCGCCGCAGATCAATACGAGCAGCGGTCTCACGCAGGCCAGCATTACGGCGGGGCAGCCTTCCTTCACCATCGGAGTCACCGGATCGAATTTCATCCCGACCTCCGTGGTGCAATGGCTGGCGGGCGGCGTCACCACTCCGCTCACCACGGCGTACGTCAGCTCCACGCAAGTGACGGCGCTGATCCCCGCGAATCTGGTTCTCACCGCCGGCTCGGCCTTCATTGAAGTGCAGAACGCGCCGGGCGTGGTGTCCAACCTCGTTCCATTCACGGTCACGGGGGTGCCCGCGCCTTCCATTTCCACCGCCAACGGTTTGAATCCGGCGACGGCCGCAACGGGATCGGGAGCCATTCAGATTACGCTTACGGGATCGAACTACCAGCCTGGCGCGATCGCCCTGTGGAATGCAGGCACCGGTCCGCAGACCCTGGTAACCGGCTTCGTGAGCGCGAGCCAGCTTACCGCTCTGGTGCCGGCCAGCCTGATGTCGGCGCCGGCCATCGCGCTGATCCAGGTACAAAACCCCGATAAGCAGATATCCAACTCGGTGAGCTTCGTGGTCACCGGACCTGCCCAAACGGCTGCGCCCACGGTCACCGGAATCGTGCCGAACACCGCCGCCGCCGGGTCCGGCGCGCTGCAAATTTCCGTGAGCGGCGCGAATTTCAGCCAGGGCGTAAACGGCCTCGGAGCGTCTACCGTGCAGTGGAACGGCACCGCCGTGCCCACCACCTTCGTGAGCTCCGCGCAGCTTACCGCGACCATCGCCGGCACTCTGCTCACCACGCCCGGAAATAATTTCGTCAACGTGGCGAATTCGACAAGCTCGCAGTCGAACGGCGCTCAGTTCACCGTCGGCGCACCCACGATCGCCAGCCTGAATCCGGCGGCCGTGAATGCGGGCGGCGCTGGATTCTCTCTCTCCGTCATCGGCACCAACTTCGTCAACGGTTCGACCGTAACCTGGAACGGCGGCGCGGTGCCCACTACATTCCTGAGCTCGACACAAATCACCGCGCAGATATCGGCGCAGCAGGTGGCCAACGCCGGAACCGCGCTGATAGTGGTCAACAACCCGGGCGGCTCCAGCAGCAATTTGCAGACGCTCACGCTGACCGCGCTGGTCCCGACCATCGCCACATTGAGCCCGGCCTCGGCGATTGCCGGCGGCTCGGCATTCCAGTTGGTGGTCACCGGAACCAACTTCCAGACCGGCTCGCAGCTCATCTGGAACGGCACGCAATTGCCGACCATTCTGGTGAGCGCCACGCAGTTGTACGCCCTGGTGGATTCGTCGCTGATCGCCTCGGCGGGCACGGCGAGCGTCTCGGTGCAGAATCCCGGCCCCGCTACATCGTCGTCGGTGAAGTTCGCCATCGGCGGACCGTCCGTTACCTCGGTCTGCCTGGCGGCCTCGGGTTCATCGCAGAGCACCAGTTGCACGAACACGTACGCAGCCCTTGGAAATAACGCGTCGGGCCCCGGAATCCAGCTCACCATCACCGGCCAGAATTTCATCGCCGGCTCGACGGTGTTGTGGAATGGAACGCCGGTTCCGACGGTCTTCAACAGCTCCACGCAGCTCACCGGATACGTCGCGGCCAATTTCCTGACGGCGCCCGGCACGGCGAGCGTGACCGTGCAGAATCCGGGCGGCGCAGTTTCCGCGCCAGGAGCTTTCTCGGTCGGCGCCTTCACTCTCGCCATCACTACGACGTCCTTGCCCGATGCCGTAGTCGGCAAGAGCTACGGCCCGGTGATCCTGACGGCGACCGGCGGCACGACGCCATATTCGTGGTCCGTGACGACCGGCACGCTGCCCGACGGGCTGCTCCTCGATTCCGGGTCCGGATCCATCGCCGGCATTCCGACAGCCGCGGCATCGGGAGCGCTCGGCATCACGGTTACGGATTCTTCGCAGCGGACCAGCGTGCGAAGGCTTCCTCTGCGCGTGGTCACGGCGCTTTCGATCACGACCACTTCACCGCTGGCCGCCGCGCTCATGAACTCGCCGGTTTCCATCGCCTTCGCGGCTGCGGGCGGAACACCACCGTATAAGTGGAGCGCTTCGGGCAACGTGCCCGCAGGACTGGCGCTCGACCCCTCCACCGGATTGCTGAGCGGTTTGCCCGCTTCGCCCGGAAATTATCAGTTCAGCGTCACCGTCTCGGACAGCGGCAGCGCGGGCGGCCAGACGACCCTGCCGAAGATCTTCAGCATGCAGATCGCGGTGCCGGACGTGACCATCGGCGGATTGGGCGCGACATCGCAACCGGCTACGCAGCCGCAGGTGAATGTCTCTGTATCCGCGCCATACGCATCGGACCTCACCGGATCGCTGACGCTCACCTTTGCGTCGGCGGTGGGAGTGGACGATCCAAACATCGCGTTCTCGTCGGGTGGCCGCACGGTGGCGTTCACCATCCCTGCCGGATCGACGCAGGCGACATTCGGCGGAACGGCGAATCTTGCGCTGCTGACCGGAACGGTCGCAGGCACCATTACGATTAAGGCGAACATCAAGTCCGGCGGCGCCGACGTGACGCCGAATCCCGCTCCGCAACTGACCACGGCGATCGCGAAATCGGCGCCTGTAATCACAGCGGCCACACTGACCAAGGTGACGGGAGGAGTCAGCGTCGGGCTCGTGGGCTTCTCCACGACGCGGGAAATCACGCAAGCCACAGTGACGTTTACGCCCGCGGCCGGCAGCAATCTTACGGCGTCCACGCAGACGATCAACCTCGGAAGCACGTTCAGCGCGTGGTATCAGAGCGCGGGATCGAATGCCTTCGGAAGCCAGTTCACAATTGCGATACCGTTCGGAATCGCGGGAGATGTGAACGCGATCGGCTCAGTCACGGTCACCCTGACGAACTCAGTAGGAACCTCGCAACCGGTAACCGCAACGTTCCAGTAACGACCGGCCTCCCGGCCGGTCGCTAACTGATTTTTGCGACCGGTCGGGAGACGGTCTGGAGACCGGTCGTTACTCTTCCAGCAGTTCGGTGAGGCGTCGGCGGTCCAGGCGGATGCCGTTGTCGTAGCGCACAAGGCCGTCGCGCTTCAGCTTATTCATGAAGTAGCTGATGCGCGAGCGCGTGGTCCCGACCATGGCGGCGAGTGTCTCCTGATTCATGCGGGGAATGCGGTCGGAGCCCGAAGGAGCCAGATAAAGCAGCGTGCTGGCGAGGCGCTTTTCGCTGCTGTGAAAAAGCTGCGTCAGCAGCGCTCGCTCGGTGCGCTCTTTCTGCTCCAGCAGTCTGCGCATGAAGCTATCCGCGAAGGGCGCCTCGCGCAACAATCTCTGCCGCAGATCGTGCTTTTGAATTCGAAAGATGGTGCTCTTTTCGATTGCTGTCGCCGACGCGGTTTGATACGGCTGATCGAGCAAACAGTATTCGCCGAGAATGCTGCCCGCGCCCATCACCGCCACGACCGCCTGCCGCCCTTGCGGCGATACGGCACACAGCTTCACCCAACCGCCGAGAATCACGAATACCGAATCGGATCTCTCGCCTTGGGCATAAATCAATGCGTTTTTGGAATATTGTCCGGTGCTGCAACCGGCCCGGCTGACCTCGGGCCTGCACCAGTTGGAATCTGGATACGTGAATTCAGGACGAATGTGAAGAGGTTGTGGAACGGCAACCGTTGAGATTATGTGCGACGACATCGGATCCCCCCAGGGTCTGGAGGTTGTAATATATCATACGCATCGTTCAAAATGGGACAGAATTTCGCAAATCTTCTAGTTACGAAAGTTTATACGAAAAGCCGAACTCGTCCAGGTCGATGGAAACGTTCTGAATCGTATTTCCTTCGGCCAGGCGACCCAGGAGTTCCCTGGATATCCCGGGCAGCAATGTGCCTGTGAGCACATGATCGACGTTGCGCGCGCCGCTTTCCACTTCCGTGCATCGCCGCGCGATCTCCTTCACAACGTGCTCCGAAAAGCTGAACGTCGCGCCGTGGCTCTCCTCCAGCCGCCTGCTCACTTTAGATAGCTTAAGTTCCACAATCCGCCGCAGATCGGCGTCCCCAATGGGGAAATACGGAATGGCAACGAGCCGGCCCAGCAACGCCGGTTTAAAGGTGTGTTGCAGTTGCGGTGTGATGGCCTCGATCAACGCTTCGGGTGTGGGCAGCGCCGCCCGGTTGCCGCACATTTGCATAATGCGGTCAGACCCTGTGTTCGACGTCATCAGAATCGTCGTATTCCGGAAATCGATTTCGCGGCCCTCGGCATCTTCCATCCGGCCCTTGTCGAACACCTGGTAAAAAAGTTCCATAACGTCAGGATGGGCCTTCTCCATCTCGTCGAGCAGTACCACCGAGTACGGCTTGCGGCGCACCGCTTCGGTGAGCACGCCGCCCTCGCCGTAACCCACATATCCCGGAGGCGACCCCTTCAGCCCGGAAACCGTATGCGCCTCCTGGTATTCCGAGAGATTGATCGTCACCAGGCTGCGCTCGCCGCCATATAGGATTTCCGCGAGCGCGAGCGCTGTCTCCGTTTTCCCCACGCCGCTCGGACCGGCCAGGAGGAACACGCCGGTCGGCCGCCGCGGGTCGTCCAAACCCGCGCGTGTCGTGCAAATCCGCTGTGCAATCGCTTCGAGCGCATGGTCCTGCCCCACGATCCGTTCGGCCAGCAGCGCCTTGAGATTCAGCACCGACTGAATCTCTTCCCGCATCATGCGGCCCACCGGAATCCCGCTCCAACTGGCGATCACTTCGGCGACGGCCTGCGAATCCACGCACCATTGCACCAGCGGAGTGCCGCCTTGCAGTTCACCGAGTTCGGCGGTTGCTTGCGCAAGCTGCTGCCGCAGATCGTCCGATTCGGCAATGCCGCCGAGGAACCCGGGCGCGGCGTCCGGTCCGGCGGCGGCGGCCGATGCGCGCCCGCGCGTCGTCTCCAGTTCGCTTCTCATCGCGAGAATCCGCTGAACCAGATCGCGCTCCCTGCTCCACCGCGATTCCAGCTTTTCGGCCTCTTGCCGCGCCTTCGCCAGCAATTCCGTCAGTTCGGCGAGACGATCCGCGTAACATCCGTCCGCCGCTTCCTCCCGCTCGAGCACTGCGATTTCACGTTCGAGGTTCAGAATGCGCCGGCGCGCGTCCTCCAGCGGAGGCGGCGTACCGGTCTGCGAAAGGGCGATGCGTGCGCAGGCCGTATCCAGCACGCCAATCGCTTTGTCGGGAAGCTGCCGCCCCGAGATATAGCGCTCGGACAGCCGTACGGCCGCCTGTACCGCGGAATCCAGCAGCCGCACTTTGTGATGCCGCTCCAGCGTGGCAGCCACGCCGCGCATCATGTGGATCGCATCCTCTTCACTCGGCTCATCCACCTTCACTACCTGGAAGCGGCGAGCCAGCGCGGCATCCTTCTCGAAATACTTCTTGTATTCGGCTTGCGTGGTGGCCGCGATGGTCCGCAGCTCGCCGCGGGCCAGCGCCGGCTTCAGCAGATTGGCGGCATCCCCCTGACCGCTCGCGCCCCCGGCGCCGATCAGCGTATGCGCTTCGTCAATGAAGAGAATCACCGGCTGCGGCGACGCCTTCACTTCCGCGATCACCGCCTTCAGGCGATTCTCGAATTCACCGCGAATCCCCGCGCCGGCCTGCAGCAGGCCCAGGTCCAGCGTCCGCACGCTGACCTCGCGAAGCGAAGGATGCACGTCGCCCGCGACGATACGCAGCGCAAAACCTTCCACCACGGCCGTCTTGCCCACACCGGCTTCGCCGGTCAGAATCGGATTGTTCTGCCGCCGCCGGGTCAGAATATCGATGACCTGCCGGATCTCGTTATCGCGCCCCACCACCGGGTCGATGGAGCCCGCGCGAGCGGCTGCGGTGAGGTCGATTGTGAACTGGTCGAGATTCGGAGTCGCCGTGGACTGCGCCGCCGGACTGCCTGGTTCGGCTCCGCCCGCCGCGGCCTTGCCTTCTTCCAGCGAGCCTTTGAACACCGTGGCCCAATTCTGCCGCAGCGTGCCGAGATTCACGCGCAGAAATTCGGCGGAGCTCTCCTGCACGAGTCTGCCGAGATCGTCCGCCGAGAGCAGCGCGATCAGCAGCATCGCGGATCGGATTTCTTTCGCGCTGTATTCGATGGAAGCGACCGTCCACGCGTCCGTCAGCAGTTTGACGATGCGCGGGGAAAGCGTCGGCCCGCGCGTGTTGCCGCGCTTGAGGCGGTCCATGGCCGTGGTCAGATCCCGCGACAGCCGCTGCGCGTCCACTTCGAAGTACGAGAATGCATGCATCAGGTCGCAATTCGGAGTCTCCATCAGGGCGGCGAGGAGATGCTCGAGGTCGACTTCGAAATTGGAACGGGAAACGCAGCCGGCCGCCGCTGCTTCCATAGCAGCCCGGCAGGTGGGATTCAGTTTGGCGATGAGGAATTTTAAATTGAGGCTCATGATAAGCGCTACCCGCGAAAAAAGCGCATTCATTATCACACGATTGTGCATTTTCTCGCCAACGCCGGCGCGTCGTCGGTATATACTCGCCTGAACCAAACCGTATGGCCGTCCGCCCCAGGAAGTTCAGAAGATGCCGCCCGCGAACGCTTTTATACGTGGCCCCGCAGCCCCGGCAGGTTTGCTCTAAGTGCAAAGCCTGATGTCGGCTTCTTTCGGCTCCAAGATTTCCATTGCGTTCTCTGTGTTTTCAACAGGTTGGGGCGTCTGCTTTTCGCTCAATCAGCAAGCTCAACAGCCTCAGCAGATGGGTTTTGATACGGTTCTGATACGGTTTGCCGGTCCCCGAGACCGGCTTCGATGTCCCGACGCTGATGTAGTATAAAGGAATTTAACCCGTCGGCAGCGTGCTGTCGACTCAAGGGCCGCCAGGGAGCAATCCCGCGCGGCCTTTGCTTTTTCTGGCCGATTTTCCCCATGCGCACGATCATTTACGTGGACGGGTTCAACCTCTATTTCAGGTAAAAACTTACTTGACAAATCACATGAGCAGCGCTACAATTTGTAGCGGCGTGGCAGGCCGACAGTCAGCGGCCCGACTTCCGCATGCTGGCACGCCCACTAAGGGAGAGCGGGCCGTTGCCCTTCACGCGCCGTCCAAGTTCGGTTTGATTGCGCTCGCCTTTAAGCCGCTCGCGTTCTCGCTTCTCTTCAGCTTCACGCTGAAGGATCGCGTCTTTAGGTACCGTCAGAACCTTACGGAAAGCCAAATCTAAACGTTCGGCGGGACTTCCGCCTTCAGGAAAATCAATCGGCGGTGGCGTTTTCACAGCTTGATTATAGCGCGTTCCTTTTCCTTGAGATTTCGGACAATCACATGCAAAAAACTGGCGGCACTTCATTTTCCGGGGAACAATCCATCGAAGGCTTTGATGGATTCGGACACTGCATCCCTGATGCGCTTGAGTCCCTGAATGACTGCGATATTCGGCCCATTGCTACCAAATTGCCGGAACGCTACGAGCGCGGAGAGTTTCATCCCCACATACACTTCACGGTACCCCAAGGACGTTTTGGTTTCTCGGCCTGTTGCGGAGTCTTTATGAACGCGCAGCGCTTCCACGAGATATACCTGGGGAGTTTGTTGAGATCTGGAGCCGACGACGGTCAACTCCCGATGCTTGTCAAAGCGGTTCATGTCATGAAGGACGAGCAAGGCATGATGCGGACCCTCCCATTGGGAGACAGCGTTGTATGGTTGCAGCGACTCGATGAGTGTGCGGGCGGTGTCACCGACTCCCTCTATTTTTCGGTTGAACGCGGCGAGTTTATCGGGAGCCGTCAGCCTATCTCTGAAGATTGGAAACTCAATAACATTGGGATTTCTGGGAGCGTGTCCGGCTTGCCGCAAAAGCTCCCAGATCAAATTGTCAAGCGCGGCGCGGTATGCATGCAGAATTTCACTGATGAGGACGGAGAATCGCGGCGGGATCTCCTGCCTAGCCCAAAAGTCCCTGAATTCCTGGATGCTTTTGGGATCGCGTATCACGACTTCGCGGTGTCCCCTTTCATCCAGAAACCGCTTGATTTCTATATCAAGATTCTGGATGTTCTCATCGGCCCTCTTGAGTCGTTCCCTGATCCCCTCTAGCGGATGGAGCATGCGCACCTTAACCTATCACTATGGGCTTGATGATATCCATCAGAACGCCCTTCGGCCTGATTCTCAATTCATCCGGGAGAGGGTCAAAGAATGGCTCGAAACCGGGCAAGATGAGTTCCCCGATGAACTCTCGGATACTCTGCACAACATTCAACGCTTCAAGGTTAGCGACCGGAGCATCCTTGAACGCTACGCGCGTGGAGACACTAATCTGCGTTTTGATTTTCTCGTCAAAGGCGTCGACGGGGAACGACGCCACTACTGCGCCATCGTGAATCAGTCCGTCCTTCAATTCGGATATGAAGATCCTGCCATCGGGATGGATAAAACTAGCGTTCACGAAACCGCCAGTGGCACACAAGGCGAGCGCGTGATGCTTGTCCAGGTTCGACAGTTTTGCGAGTCGGAACAAAGGATGGGTAGTGCGCTTGTCCTCGTCGAGTCTGTAGGGTTGCCAGCAGGATGCGATTTTGATGGCCTTCACAGATGCGCGGTTGAGTTTACCCAAGCCTGCGACTTGGTTGATAAAGTCTGGCTCCGTCAAGGCGATGGGGAATTGCGTCTGCCTATCGGGGGTTGCTCTGTTCGCGATGGTAAGTTCATGTGCCATGTAGTCAAGAGAGCAGCGCAGGTTGTTGACAGCGTCTCCGATGATGGTGGAGAGATAGAGCGGTGGCTCTTTGATGATGTGGAATTTGAATCCTGCTTTGCCGTTGCCAAGATCGCGATGCGGCGCGAGCGCGTAAGGACTGTCGTTCGTGTACGCGATGATTTCGTTGTAGAGGGATACGATGTGAACGTCGGCGCGCCTGAGTTTTTCGCAGACTCCAGCCAGAGGGTGCATGTTTAGCAGTAGGACCTAACGCTTAGATTTGCCCCGATGCTGCCGCTCCCGTTCCTTACGCGACAGGTTCCGTACTAACCGGGTCAGTCTCTTTGGCCGGTGAGTTGATTCCAAGTGAGCCGCTTGCCGACAATCTGCCGCACGCCGAGATCAAAACGCTGGCCATCGTTCAGGCCAGACCGATAGTTGTAGCGAAACGCTTGCTCATCGAGATAGCGAAAAAGATGGAAAGGCTCAACCGAAACATACGTGCCCTTGATCGAGCGCTTCAGAAGGCTCCACAAGTTCTCCAAGCCATTGGTATGGACTTCGCCTTTGACGTACTCAACAGCATGGTCGACGACTTCATGCTGGAATTCATCAAGGCCCTCGTACGAACGAAGAGCATCGGTGAAGATCGCAGAGCCAGCCAGCACGTGTTGACGCAATTCCGATTGCAGGGTCTTTTTCTTCGGATTGTCCACAACCTTAACACGCACGCGGGAATTGCCCTTACCGCCGCGTTCAAGGATGCCGAGCACCGCAGTCTTATCCTTACCGCCGGTGCCGGTGATCTTGCGAGCGCGAACGTTAGCATGCATGTTGCGCGCCTTGCCGCCGATGTAGGTTTCGTCCGCTTCAATCTGGCCGGACAGTTTGTTGATAGTCCCTTGGCTCAGCGCAAAACGAATGCGATGGTCCATGAACCAGGCGGTTTTCTGTGTGACGCCGATAGCGCGGTGGACTTCGTAGGAGCTAACGCCGTTCTTGCAATTCACCACCTGCCACATCGCGGCAAGCCACTTATCCAGTCCGAGAGGGGAGTCCTCGAAAATGGTTCCGGTCTTCGCGGTGAACTGGCGGTTCTCGTGACGCGAGCCGCACTGCCAGCGATTGTACTTCTCAAGAAACGCGACGTTTTTGGAACCACAGCGCGGGCATTCCACACCATTCGGCCAGCGGCGCGCCACAACGTACTCGCGGCAATTGGCAGGATCGGAGAAGTATACGATTGCTTCTTGAAGAGTGTTGAGTACCGGCTCCATACTCAAAGTCTAGCGGAGCGGACGTGATTTGTCAAGTAAGTTTTTACCCTATTTCAGGCTCCTGGTGAATCGGCCGGCGGCGAAATGGCTGAACATCAAGACGCTCTCCGAAAGACTGCTTGATCCGGCCAACGTCGTGACTGGCGTCAAGTACTACACAGCCCGTGTGTCCGGTCGCATTGATCCTACCGCACCCGGTCGGCAACAGATCTACCTCGATGCCCTGCGAACCGTGCCAGAGATTTCAATCCATATCGGGAGCTTCCTGCTATCGGAGAAATTTGCCGGTCTGGTCAAGCCCCCGGAATTTCGCCCTCGTACTGCGCTTGCGCAGCCATGGCCCGACGTTGTGAAGGTGATCAAAGTCGAAGAAAAGGGAAGTGACGTCAATCTCGCCTCCCATCTCCTGCTGGATGCCTTTCAAGGCAATTTTGACGTCGCGGCCGTTCTTTCGAACGACAGTGATCTGGTGGAACCGATCCGGATCGTCACGAAGGTTTTGGGCAAGCCCGTCGGACTGCTTTCGCCCGTCTCAAACCCCACGTTGGAATTGAAGAACGTGGCCAGTTTCATACGGCGTATCAGCGTGAGCGACTTGGCCGGTTCCCAGTTCCCCGATCACATTGTGTTGGCAGATAGATCGACGCTGAACAAGCCGACAACGTGGGTGTAGCGTGGGCTGGATACCGGCGCCCACGCTGGACCACAACGGATCTCTCGGCGGCAAACAATCATGGGACTTTTGCGGGTAGGTGGCGAACTCAATCACAGTGGTTCCATCAGTTCAAAGATGAGCCTGGCCGGATTTTGAGCCCTGTTCGCGCACGCCCGTCGAAGTTCATCTGCCAGAAGGAATGACGCGACCATCACGTTGATGCCGGTGGAGGCCAAAGCCCGGCCGCAAAAGGAGGAGGCCGGCGCCGACGGATCGTTCCAGTTTACAAGTGTGGTGCCTGGCAAATACAAGCTCCTGGTGTGGGAAGAATTGGACGAGGACCAGTGGCAGGATCCGGACCTTATTAAGGATCGCCCCTTCAAAGAGATTACGGTGGGTCCTAAAGAAGCGCAGACCGTGCGGCTCGTTCAGGCGGCCGAACACCGATGAGAGCCGATGCCTTGACACCCATGCTACGGTCAAAGTAGGTGGTGACCCGCGCTTTCGTGGCGCCATTCAGCGAAGCGGCGCAAAAAGCCATTTCAAACCCAAACGAAGCCAATAACCTCTTTGGCTGCAACACAGTTTGGGTTCGTTCGGTATTTTTACTGCGCCCGCCCTTTCTTACCGCGACGGATTCCGTCTAATAGTGTTCAATAAGAAAATGCGCAGCCTCAGCGGGTTTTTCCTCTTACTATCGTTAGTCATCCCAGGCATGGCCCAGGTGGACGGGCGCATCACCGGATCCGTCACCGACGCCAGCGGCGCGGTCGTGCCCGGCGCCGAGGTCGACCTGTTCCTCGCCAGCGGTCAGAAACCCATTTTCACCACCAAAACATCCGGCGACGGACTCTACCATTTCCTCGGAGTGCGGCCCGGCTATTACGATCTCTCCGTGGACTCGCAAGGTTTCGTCAAAACTACGGTCCGCAACCTGGTGATCGATCCCGCGCGCGAAACTTCCGTTCCCGAAATCAAGCTGCAACTCGCCACAGTGAGCCAGGCCGTCGACGTTTCCGCCGAGGTGCAGGGCGTCGAGACCAGCAATGCCGAAATCACCCAGACCATCTCCGCCGAAGAAATGGTCAATCTCCCGCTGCTGGATCGCGACCCGCTCGGCATCATGCAGACTCAGCCCGGCGTGGTTTTCAACGGCAACTCCACCACGGTGATCAACGGACTGCGCACGTCTTACTCGGACATGACTCTCGACGGCATCAACATCCAGGACAATTACATCCGCGATAACGCGCTGGATTACACGCCGAACAAGATTCTCATGAGCCAGGTTCGCCAGGTAACGATGGTAACCTCCAACGGCAACGCGTCCATGAGCGGCGGCGCCACCGAGACCGCGTTCACTACGCCGTCCGGCACCAACAGCCTGCACGGCGAGCTCTTCTGGGACAATCGCAACAACGCCTTTTCCGCCAACGATTGGTTCAACAACCAGGCCGGTGTCGGGCTTCCGTTCCTCAATCAGAATCAGTTCGGCGCGTCGATCGGCGGACCAATCCGCAAAGACAAGCTGTTCTTCTACACCACGTATGAAGGCGTGCGCGCGCACCAGCAGGTGCCGGCGAACACGCAGATTCTCACGGCGAGCGCCCGCTCCGGCATCTTCTCTTATGTCAACAGCTCCGGCGTGCTGAAGACCGTCAATCTGCTCACCCTTCGCGGCATCTCCATAGACCCTGTGATGGCGAAGCTTCTCGCACAGGTGCCCGGCGCGCAATTCATCAATAACTCATTGATCGGCGACGGCCTGAACACCGGCGGTTACCTCTTCAACCAGCGCGCCAATGAAACGCGCGACAACTATACCTGGCGGCTCGACTATAACTTCAATACACAGCACCAGCTCAGCGCTTCGTTCTCCTGGAATCGCGATAACTCCGACCGCCCCGATGCCGAGAACGATTACTCGCTCATCCCCAAAAGCTATAACCCGACCGGCGCGGAGCTCGTCGCCGTATCGTGGCGGTGGACCCCGAATGCCCGCCTCACCAACGAATTCCGCGGCGGCTTCAATCTCACCAACGGCTTCTTCCAGAACTCGCAGAGCTTCGGCGGCTCCCTCATCGCCGGGACGCTGTTCAGCGACCCCGTGAACGAGTTCATGCCCCAGGGCCGCAACACCAACACTTACTCCCTTCGCGACGAGGCCGCCTACGAGAAAGGCGCTCATTACATCCAATTCGGCTTTCAGGCGCAGAAGATTTACGTCCGGTCTTACGATTACGCCGGCACCGTGCCCGTTTACAGCCTCGGCATGGGGGTCGGCGAACCCGCGCTCCAGACACGTGAACTCCCCGGCATCAGCGCTACCGACCTCGCCACTGCCGATGCGCTTCTTGCGACCCTGGGCGGGTATCTCGATGGGTACAGCCAGGTCTTCAACGTCACCAGCCGCACCTCCGGCTTTGTACCCGGAGCGCCCTTCCTCCGTCATTTCCGTCTTCCCGATTACGCCGTGTTTGTCGCCGATAAGTGGAGAGTCAATCCGCGATTGACGCTGACGCTCGGGCTTCGTTACAACCTTCCGGGTGTGGTCAGCGAGCGGGACGGCCTGGAAATTCAACCTGTCTTCGGCGGCAACGCGGTGCAGACGCTGCTCTCCAACGCGACGCTCGATTTCGTCGGCTCCGGCTCCAATGCCTCGTGGTATCGCCGCGATAAAAAGGATTTCGCCCCGAATCTCGGCGTGGCGTGGGACATTTTCGGCAACGGCAAAACCAGCCTGCGCGCCGGCTATTCCATCTTCTACGTGAACGATCAGGCTATTGTCGCCCCGGAGAACATGCTCGAAGCCAACAACGGACTGCAGGCGAACCCCGCCGGCACCGGACTCACTGCTCGCACCGGCCAGGGTCTTCCGGCCATCGATCAGCCGGTCTTCAAGGTGCCCATCACCGCCGCGGAAAATTACGATGCCAATCCGTTTTCCGTCATCGGTTCCGTGGACCCCAATCTCCACCGTCCGTATGTGCAGCAGTATTCCATCGGCATTGAACATGAGGTGAAGAACAGCGTCATCTCCGTGCGCTACGTCGGCAATCACACCGTCGGTGCGTACCGGGCCTTCGATTTCAACCAGGTGAACGTGAACGCCGGCGGCTTCCTGCAGGATTTCATCAAGGCTGAAAGCAACGGCTTCCTCGCGCAGGCGCGCACCGGCACGTTTAACCCGGCGTATAACGCCTCGATCCCCGGCAGCCAGCAGCTTACTGTTTTCCCGAAGCTCTCGGGCGGCGGACTGCTGAGTAATCCCGATGTCCGCTTCTACATTCAAACCGGTCAGGCCGCCGAGTTAGCGACGCTCTATCAGACCAACGGCTTCAACCCCAGCAATTCCATTCCGTTTTTCGCAAATCCCGTGGCCCTTGCCGCCGATATGCTCACGAACTATTCGAGCGCGAGTTATAACTCCCTGCAAGCTCAGATCCGGCACCGTACCCGCTCGGGACTCAACGTACAACTCAACTACACCTTCTCCAAAGTCCTCAGCGATGCCGATGGCGATTCGCAGACGCGCTTCCAGAATTTCCTGGATGTCCACAACCCCGGCATCGAACGCTCCCGCGCGAATTTCGATCTCACGCACATGATCAAGGCGAGCGGTTTTTACGAGCTGCCGCTCGGCAAGAACCACGCGCTTCATGTGAAGCATCTCGATCGCCTGCTGAGCGATTGGGTGGTCAGCGGCAACATGACCATGCAGAGCGGAGCGCCGTTCTCCATCCTCTCGCAATACGGCACTCTGAACCGCGCCGCGCGCTCGTACTACAACACCGCCAATACGAATCTGCAAGGCTCGGCGCTGTTTGACCTGGTAAGCTTCCGAATGACCGGCAGCGGTCCCATGATTGTCCCCTCTTCGGCCATCAATCCAAACGATGGCTCAGGCGTCTCGGCCCCCGGCGACGCGCCTTTTGCCGGCCAGGTCTTCTTCAATCCCGATGCGGGACAGATCGGCTCGCTGCAGCGCCGTCTCTTCGATGGTCCCTGGGATTACTTCCTGGATGCCAGCATCAAGAAGGGAATCGCCATCACGGAACGACACAAGGTGGAGCTGCGCATGCAGGCGTTCAACGTTTTGAACCACCCGTCATTCTGGGTCGGCGATCAGAGCATCAACTCGCCCACCTTCGGCGTGGTCGCCTCCACGTTCGGTTCGCGCGTCGTAGAGTTCGGAGCCAACTACCACTTCTGATGCGCCGCATCTACGATCTCGCTCAGCCCTACTTTACGGGGATGCCGCATCACCCTACGCATCCGCCGTTTCTGTATGGGCTCGTCAAACAGCACGGCGAATACGTGACGCCCGCGGGCAACAGTTCCGCCTCCGATGCGCTCGCGCTCGGCAGTCACAACGGCACGCACATCGATGCGCTCAGTCATTTTTCCTGCGGCGGCAAACTGCACGGCGGCTTTGATGTTGCAGCTGAGCAGTCGTACACCGGCGGAATGCGCAAGCACTCCGCGGACACCATCGAACCGATCTATCGCCGCGGAGTGCTCCTCGATTTCGCGGCCGATGGGCCGCTTCCCGCCGATCGGGCAATTACGCCTGCCGATCTCGATGCCGCTGCGCGCGTGGAGATTCGTCCGGGCGACGTGGTGCTCCTGCGGACCGGCTGGGCGCAGTATTTCGCCGACCCCGCCAGGTTCGTTTCGCAGGTGCACGGTCCCGGACCCGGCCTCGCCGGCGCGCGCTGGCTGAGCGATCGCGGCATCTTCGCCGCCGGCAGCGATACCCTCGCGTTTGAGAAAGTGCCCGACGCGGACATGCCCGTGCACGTTCACTTACTCTGCGAAAGCGGCATACACATCATCGAAAACCTGGATCTGGAACAGCTCGCCAGGGATCGTGTCTATGAGTTCACCTTCATCGCGGCGCCGCTGAAGATTCAAGGAGCCACCGGAGCCCCCGTCCGGCCCATCGCCGTTGTCGAAGCCTGAACTGCCCATTGACTATCTGGTGCCGGAGATCGCGGCACACTTACGCGCGCACACGTTGCTCGTGCTGCAAGCCGCGCCCGGAGCAGGGAAGACCACCCGCGTCCCGCCCGCGCTGCTCTCGCTGGACGATCGCGAGATTCTGGTGCTGGAGCCCCGCCGCCTCGCCGCGCGTCTGGCCGCCCGTTTCGTGAGTGGCGAGCTCAATCAGCCGGTCGGAGAAACGGTCGGGTATCAGGTGCGCTTCGAAGATGTCTCCAGCCCGCGCACGCGGCTCCGCTACCTCACCGAAGGCGTGCTCACGCGCCGGCTGCTTTCCGACCCCACGCTGAAGCGCACGGGCACAGTGGTGCTCGACGAATTTCACGAGCGGCATCTCGAAGGCGACCTCGCGCTCGCGCTGCTGCGCCGCTTGCAGCGCACTTCACGGCCGGATCTGCGCATCGCGGTGATGTCCGCGACGCTTGACGCCGCGCCGGTCGCCGCTTATCTGGGCGGCGCGCGCATCTTCACCAGCGAAGGGCGGCAGCACCCGCTCGAAATTCAGTACACCCCGCATTCCGCGGCGCCCTTGGAAGAGCAGGTCTCATCCGCTCTGCAGCGTCTTGGCAAGTTGCAAGGTCACGTTCTTGTTTTCCTGCCCGGCGCGTCGGAAATCCGCCGGGCCCAGACAGCTTGCGCGGCCATCGCGCGGCGTAATGGCTGGGCCGTGCTGCCGCTGCACGGCGATCAATCGCCGGACGAGCAGGACCGCGCCGTTGCGCCCAGCGCCGTTCCGAAGGTCATTCTCGCGACAAATGTCGCGGAAAGCTCCATCACGATCGAAGGCGTGGCCGCGGTGATCGATAGCGGCCTGGCGCGAGTTGCCGGCCACTCCAACTGGTCCGGCCTTCCGGCTCTCACGGTGCAGAACATCAGCCAGGCATCGGCGAATCAACGCGCCGGCCGCGCCGGGCGCACCGGACCCGGCCGCGCCATACGCCTCTATCCGCTGGAAGACTTCGTCCGCCGGCCCGCGCACGACGCCGCGGAAATCACACGCGCGGACCTGGCGCCCGCGGCGCTGCTTCTGCACGCCATGGGACTCGATGGCCTGAACGGAGTGGCGTGGCTCGATGCACCCACCCCGGCCGCGGTGCGGCAATCCGAGGACTTGCTCAAACTGCTCGGAGCCTTCGGAACGGACGGCGAAGAAATGGCGCGCTATCCGCTCCATCCGCGTCTCGCCCGCCTGATCGTCGAGGCGCGGCGGCGCGGCGTTGCCGAGGATGGGTGCACGGTCGCGGCGCTGCTCAGTGCCGGTGAGCGCCTGCCCGCCCGGCCTGCGCATGCCACGCGCTCCGATCTGCTCGCCCTGTTGGAGTCGCAATGGGAGCCGCGCACCGCGCAGGTGGTGCGGCAGGTGCGCCGCATCGTGAATCCTGCGCGGCAGAACCGGCGCGACGAGGACGCGCTGCTGATCAGTGTGCTCGCCGCGTTCCCGGATCGCGTGGCCAAGCGGCGGCGGGGCGACGAGCTGTTGCTTGCCGCGGGTGGCTCCGCGCAACTCGCGCCATCTTCCACCGTTACCGCCGAGCCCTTTGTTGTCGCTGTGGAGGCGGAAGATCGCCGCGAACAGGGACTTCCGCTCGTCCGCCTCGCCAGCGGCATCGAACCCGAGTGGCTCATCGACCTGTTCCCGGATCGTATCCGCGAGCTCTCGCAGCCCGTCTGGAACAAGGCCGCCGAGCGTGTCGAGAGCCTGTCCGCGCTGCTGTTCGGTGAAATCGCGATTCAAGAGAGCCGCGGCACGCCGGACCCGGAAGCCGCCGCTGCGATGCTCGCCGAAAAGGCGCTCGAAGCCGGAATCGAGCGCTTTGCCGATGCGGGGGAGTTGAACGCCTGGACGGAGCGAGTCCGCTTCGCCGCGCAGCACGGAGGTCCGGAAATGCCGGACATGCGGGCTGCACTGAGCGCCGCGGCCTATGGTCTCAAGTCATTCGGCGAACTCCGGGACGCAGACGTCCTGAGCTCTTTGCGGCAGGCCATTCCGCGCGGCGGGCGGCAAGTGCTTGATGAAATCGCGCCGGAGCGAATTCTCCTGCCCGGCGGGCGTCAGGTGAAGGTCCACTACGAGGCCGGTCAGCCGCCGTGGATCGCATCGCGCCTGCAGGACTTCTTCGGAATGAAAGACACTCCGCGAATCGCGCGCGGCAAAGTGCCCGTGGTGATTCGTCTTCTCGCGCCGAGCCAGCGGCCCGTTCAGACTACCACGGACCTCGCCGGCTTCTGGACGCGCCTTTACCCGGAGATCCGAAAAGAACTCTCGCGCCGTTATCCGAAACACAAATGGCCGGAAGATCCGAACCGGCCGGCCTGACACCTTGCGCTTCGACACGTAAACGTGTAGAAGTATAAGGTATGGACCTTCCGCAGGGCACCCTGGACCTTCTGATTCTCAAAGTGGTGGCCCTCGGCCCCGTGCACGGCTACGCCATTGCGCAGCGCTTGCAGCAGGTTTCGCGCGATGTGGTGCAGGTGCAGCAGGGCTCGCTCTATCCCGCGCTTCACCGCCTGGAGAACCGCGGCTTACTCGGCGCCGAGTGGAAGGAAACGGAGACGGGGCGCGAAGCGAAATTCTATAAGCTCACGCGCAAAGGCCGCGCCCGGCTGGAGTCGGAGTCGGCAAGCTGGCAGCAGTTAACGGAGGCAGTTGGGCTCATCCTCAGATTGACCGAAGGAGATGCCTGATGGCAAACCGCGAAGAAAAACTCGAAAAAGAGCTGCAATTTCACATCGATCAACGCGTCGCGGACCTGGCGGCGCAAGGGGTCGCTCCCAGTGACGCTCTTCGCCAGGCGCGTATGGAGATCGGCGGACCCGAACAGGTGAAGGAAGCCTGCCGCGACGTGCGCCCCGGCCGCTGGCTGGAAGATGCCTGGCAGGACGCGGAGTACGCATTGCGCGCGCTTCGCAAAAAGCCGGGCTTCGCCGCCGTCGCGCTGCTCACGCTCGCGCTCGGCATCGGCGCTTCCACCATCATCTTTACGGTGGTGGATGGCGTGCTTCTCAAGCCCCTCGCCTATCCGCATCCGGAGCAATTGCTCTCTGTCAACGGCAGGTCGCCTGGCTGGAACAGCGCCGTCTTCGGCGAGCAGAAGCTTGCTTATCCCGATTTCCGCGATTTTCAACGCGAGATCAAAGCGGTCGATCTCGGCGGCTGGGTTTGGGATTCGGCGACGCTCAGCAGGCCCGGCGAACCGGAAAGTGTCGTGGTGGCGCGCGCATCGGCGGACCTCTTCAGCGTGCTGGGAGTGCCGCTCGCCGCGGGCCGCGCCTTTACCGCGGCGGAAGATGCGCCGGGCGGTCCGCCGGTCGCAATCATCGGCTACTCGAAGTGGCAGGAGCGCTTCGCAGGAAGTGCATCGGCAGTCGGCAGCTCCATCGTGATCGGCGGCGAGCAGCGAACCATCGTCGGCATCGCGAATCAAGCGCTGCGGATCGAGGACCAGGAGGTCGATGTTTTCACGCCGGTCGGGCAATACACGCTGCCGTTCATGCTCGGCAGGCGCGCGCATCCGGTGGGAACCATCGCACGGTTACATCCCGGCGCATCGTTGGCCGCGGTGCAGCAACAGTTCGCGGCAGTCGGTCAGCGGCTCTCCGTTCAGTACCCGAACACCAACAAATTGCGGACCTTCCACGCCGTGCCGCTCCGGCCGGACGTGAGCGGCGTGCAATCCACGCTGTGGCTGCTGATCGGCGCCGTGGGGCTTGTGCTGGCGATCGCATGTGCGAACGTCGCGAGCCTGCTGGTGTCGCGCGCCGTATCGCGTGAGCGCGAGTTGGCGCTGCGCGTCGCTCTGGGCGCAGGTCGCGGACGGCTGGTGCGCCAACTGCTCACCGAGAGCGCCGTGTTGAGCCTGGCCGGCGGAGTGCTCGGCATCGCGCTCGCCGCAATCGGCATCAAGCCGTTCGTCGCATTGTGGCCGGGAAGCCTGCCGCGAGCTGAAGAAGTGTCGCTGAACTGGACGGTGCTTTTGTTCGCCTTCGGCATCTCCCTCCTGACGGGCCTGCTTTTCGGGCTCGCTCCGGCTCTGCGCGTTCACAGGCTGCACATCGGCGGACGCACGGTCGGCGGCGCGCCGAAGCGGCTGCACGGCATCTTCGTAGCGGCGGAGATCGCGATCGCGATGGTGTTGCTGGTCGCGGCGGGCGTCCTCGGTAGAACCATGATGCGGTTGGCGAGGCTCGATACCGGCCTCGATAGCCATAACGTGCTCACCGGGCGAATCGGCCTCTCCGCGGGCACGCTTGCCAATCCGGCGCAGACGCGCGCGGCTTGGGATGAGATCCTGGCGAGCGCGCGGCGCGTTCCGGGTGTGGAATCGGCGGCGCTGGTGGACACCGTCCCCATGCGGCAGGGGAACAATCAGGTGGGCTACTGGACCAATGCGTCCCTGCCGCCGGAAAACGAGCGGCCGCTCGCGCTAGCCACGAGCGCCACCCCCGACTATCTCGCCGTGACAGGCATCCGTCTGCTGGAAGGCCGTTTCTTTGACAGTCGCGATCGCCTGGGCAGTGAGAGCGTTGTGGTTGTCGACGATGTGTTGGCCCGCGAAGCCTTTCCGCACGAAGATGCCATCGGCAAACACCTTTGGATCGGCATTGGCAGCGACCCCGCTCGTGTCATCGGAGTGGTCGGACATGTGCGCCATTGGGGCCTCGCGACGGACGACGCTGCCCGCGTGCGGTCGCAGTTCTACTATCCCTTCGCGCAGGTTCCCGATCCGCTGGTGCGCCGCTGGAGTGAGTTGATGTCGCTCGCGGTGCGCACGCGCGTAGCTCCGCTGGCGGTGGTGACGCCGCTGCGCCGCGCCATCCGTGGAGCGGGCGGTGATCAGGTGCTCTATGAGGTCCGCACGATGGAGCAGTTGGCCAGCGGCAGTCTCTCGCGGCAACGCTTCCTGCTGGTGCTGTTCGGCGTCTTCGCGGCGCTTGCGATGGTGCTCGCCTGCATCGGCATTTACGGCGTGCTTGCGTATCTCACCGGATTGCGCGTGCCGGAATTCGGAGTGCGTATGGCGCTCGGCGCGACTGGCAGCGAGGTGATGCGTTTGGTGTTGTGCCAAAGCCTCGGTATGGTGGCAATCGGCGTTGTGCTGGGTGTAGCAGGCGCGCTCGCGGCATCGCGGGCGCTCGCCCGGTTGGTGGATGGCGTTCGAAGCGTGGAGATCGGAACTGTCGCGGCGATGGCCGGAGTGCTTGCGCTGGCGGCGCTCTGCGCAAGTCTGATCCCCGCCCGCCGAGCCTCTCGAGTGGACCCGGTCACCGCCCTCCGCTCGGAATAAGTAACGCGCGCTTCGCTCGCGTCAGTCGCGCTCCGCGCGACCCGACAGGAAGGATTCCTGTCGGCACGTGGCAACAGGAATCTTTCCTGTTGCGGCTGAACGAAGTTCGCCTGCGGGCGCGCTTTGCGCGCCTGCAACCGGTCTGGAGACCGGTCGCTACTCCGCCAGCAGGAGGGCGCACGGGAAGTGCCTCAGTAAATCGGCGACGCGATTCGTTTCGTGGATCAATCCCGTAAGTGCGTCCTGATAAACGGCGGCGGGAATATCCAGCGTAGTGTCGCCCCAATCGTCCAGCGACACGGTCCAGCGCGGCGCGATTGCCACGGCGTACCCCTCGCTATGCTTGCGCGCGAACGCGATCACGTGTTCCGCCTTCGCGCCCGACGCCCTCAGCGGAATGTACTCGCCGTGAATGAACAGGTCCGGACGGAGTTTGCGGGCTTGCAGCGACTTATAAGTCACCCAAAGCTTCATCTCTTCCGCCGCCGGATTCGCGGCTAACTCCTGAATCAGCGCGATTCGATCTTCCGTTTCGCGCCGGCGTAAGTTCTCCAGCAGCGTCGCCCGGCTCTTATAGTTCACCGGCCGGCGATTGTCGGGGTCCACCAGACTGAATTGCCAGCACTCGGTGCCCTGATAGAAATCGGGCACGCCGGGCGCGGCCACCTTCAGCAATACCTGGCTGATTCCGTTAACCGCCCCGTGGCGTGCAAGAATGCTCTGGAACTCTCGGAAATCGGGCAGAAAATCGTCTTCAGCGGCCAGGATGTTGGCGACGAATTCGCGGATGGCCTTTTCGTATTCCTCGTGCGGCTGCATCCAACTGGAGTTTTGCTTGGCTTCCCGCAGCGCCTTCGTAAGGAACTCGTCGATGCGGCTCACGTCGATGGGCCATGCGCCCAGCAGCGTCTGATAGATGAGCACCTCCTCGCCGGCGCTGGGCGCGAGCGCTCCGTGCACCGCCGTTTTTCGCCGTGCGTTCCACTCGATCCACCGGGTAAGGCGCCGGTCCCACTCGCCGGGAAGCTCCGTAAGCACGTTGAGCCGGGCGCGCAGATCTTCGCCGCGCTTGGTGTCGTGGGTGGCGGTCGCATTGAGCGTGCCGGGCATTTCGGCGTGGCGACGCCGGTTGAATTCGTGGAACTCGGCGAGGTCCGCGGGCGGCCGCTCGCGCAACGGGTCGCTGCCCACTTCATTTGTCGAGAGCAGGGCATTGTGGCGGTAGGTCGCAGTGTCCTCGAGCCCTTTCGCCATTACCGGACCGGTGAACTGCTGCCAGCACATGACAAAATTGCGCCAGTCGGGCTTGAGGTCCGCCAGATAATCGGGCGGCTCAAGCAGTAAAACGGACCGCAGGAACTCGAAGGCCGCATCCGATATGCGCTCGGGCTGCGTGCGGCTGCGCGCCAGATCGACTGTGCGCTCGATATAGTTCCGATCGCGCTCGCTGATTTCGAAATTGTGAATGTAAGTGCGATAGACCGGCAGGCACGCGGTTACTTCCACCAGCGCGTCTGTGAGTTCCGTAATCCTGATATCGCGCGCGTGGCGGTGGGTGGCGGCTAATGACGCAAGCTGATGCACCAGCGCCGTAACATCGCCCTTAAACAGTGTCTGCATCACGAGCTTATTGCACTCGTAACAGAGCTCGGCAAATGGCAAATAGTTACCCGTTACGTGGCGGTAAGTCTCTTCGAGTTTCTCGAGCCCATCGCGCCTGATGAAGATGCCGTTCAAGGCGTTCAGAAACTCGTATCCGGTTGTGCCCGCGACCGGCCACTCGGCGGGCATCCTCTCCTCCCGCCCAAGAATCTTTTCCACCACCACATAAAGACCCGGCGACACCGACTGCAGACGCTTCAGATAACAACCCGGGTCCCAAAGACCATCGATGTGATCGATTCTTAAGCCCGTGACTTTGCCGGAACGGATGAGCTCAAACGTCTTGGAGTTGCGGTTTTCGAATACTTCGGGCACTTCGATGCGAAGGCCCACCAGCTCATTAATATCGAAGAAGCGCCGGTAATTGATCTCTTCGTAGCCGATTTTCCAGTACGCGAGGCGATAGGCCTGCGCCGACAGCAAGGCGTCGAGTTCCCCGGGCGTATCCGCGATGAACTGCAGGGCGTCGTCGATCGCGTGCTTCACGCCGGCGCTCTGCTGGTAAGTCTTCCAGAGCATTTCCTTGATGCGGTCCTTTTCCCGGCGGCGCTGAAGGATGCGCTCGCCCGAAGGGTCGTCGCGGGAAGGCAGCGCTTCCAGCGCCCGCCGCACTTCTTCCAGCTCAGGCAGCGGGCAGTGGGCAAGAATCGCGGTGTATGACTTCGGGTCCAGAGGAACGCGCGTTTCGTAATAGCGGACGTGTATGCCGGTATCTTCGAATTTAAGCGCGAGCTGCCGGTTTTCGAGGACATTCCCGTAAAGGTCGCCGAGAATAGGCAGCAGCACGCGATTCTCCTGCAGGAACGCAGCCTTAGTCGTGGCCGGATGCCAGTTGATGTCGAAGTAAGTGGCATAAGACGAGCTCTGGCCGTTTTCCAGTACGTCGGTCCACCAGGGATTCTCGTAACTGGCGGCCATGTGGTTCGGCACCGTGTCCAGCAGGAGTCCCATGCCGTAGTGCTGCAGGCGCGCGGCCATCTCATCGAAGTCTTCTTCCGTACCGAGCTCGGAGTTCACGCGCAGCGGGTTGGCGATGTCGTAACCATGCGAAGATCCGCGGCGGGCCTTGTAGCGCGGCGACGAATACAGATCGCCGATGCCTAAGTCGGAGAGGTAGGGAACTAAGTCGCGGCCATCCACAAAGCGAAAGCCGGAATGAAATTGAAGACGGTAAGTAGCGACTGGGATCCGCGGCGTCATGGGGCTGCCTCCAGGAGTTCGATGATGGCGTGTACGGGAACCCGAATCCGGTCGGGGGCATGGGTCAAGTCGTAAGTGAGCTTGCGTAAGGCGGAGTTGAGCAGGAAGATTTGCAGCATGGTCTTGAGCTGCGTGAAGTCTGCCGGCAACAGTTCTGAAATCCCGGGCGCCTGCAGATATGCGCCGAGGAACGCGGCATAAACGCGGCGATACCAGAATTTGGCCCAGGCTTCCAGCGCCTCGTGCTGCTCCGGAGACGGTGTGATGCCGGGCGTCTCGCCGTAGAGCACTCCGTGCGAGGCGTAGTAGAAGGAATCCAGCATGGAAGCGACATCCTGCAGCGGAGAGCGCTTGATGCGGCGCTCGCTGAGCGGACGCGCCGGGTCGCCTTCGAAGTCGATGATGACGAAGTCCTTGCCGGTGTAGAGGACCTGCCCCAGATGATAGTCGCCGTGAATGCGAATGCGCATGGCATCCACGCGATGATCCCGCAGAAAACGGAACGCACCGCGAATCTGACCCTCGCGTGCGAGGAGCCCTTCGGCCTCACCGGCGAGAGCTTCCGGAAGGTGCGGCAGTTTGGAGCGAAGCTGCTCCGTCGCGCGACCCTGCAGGGCAAGCATTCCGTGATAGAGTCCGTGCCGGTAGAAATCCGTGTAAGGCTCGGGACCGAACACCGGATCTTCAGGCCGCGAAGCCAGCGCGATATGCAGTTCGGCGGTGCGCGTGGCCAGCAGGCGCACCGTTTCCAGGTAACTGCCGATGAGATCGGTGGCCAGCGCCTCGGCGGCTTCCGGTTCGATGGGCGGTCCGGCAGCGCCGCGGGCAAGCGCATGCTCGAAGTACAGCCCGAGGTGATTCATGGTGTACTCCCACGCTTCCACGGAATTCTGCACGAAGCCGTGAAGAATCGCCATCAGCATGGGAGCGCCGGCGGCCGGACGATACTCCAACGTGCCGGCGAGCGGCGCCACATTGGCGTATCCCGCCTGCGCGAGAAACGCGCCGATTTCGAGCTCGGGATGCGCGCCGTTTTCGATTTTGCGCAGGAACTTCAGCGCGAACCGGTCGGCGTAAAACAGCGTGGTGTTGTCCTGATCGGCGCGCGAAAGCGTGGGCTCCAGCGGCGGATGCGCGGCGCTGAACAGCGGACGAAACGCGCGCGTGTGCGAGGCCGCCACCTCGCCCCCACGGCCCGGGTAACGCTTGCGGCGAAGAATAGCGGTGAGCAAATCTTCCGAGAAGGTGCGATTCCCCAGCGCGGCGCTCAGCAGTCCGCGCTCTCCGTTGCGGGCTTGCAGCCGCGCGAACACGTAAGGGGTATCCGCCGTTTCAGCAGTATGAACCGTCAATGGCAGCGTGTATGTATCGGGTTCGCCGTCGGTGTATTCCACGCGGATCATCAGCAGGTAAGATCGCGATTTGGGGAACGGAACGATATCGAAGATCTCCACGGTGCGTATGACGCGCTTGCGCCCGCGGAACCATCGCCGCGCGCGCAGGAAGCCGGGCAGCATCCCATTTATGGTGGCGCGGACCGGCGCGGAGAAGACGTTCTCGAAATCGTCGACCGCTATTGTGGGCAATTCGCCCGTGGTCTGCACGGTGTCCGTGAGGCTCTCCGCGGCATCCAGTGAAAACCAATAAAACGCATGCGGACCGAGCGTGAGAATGTAAGGCTTCTCCGTGATGGGCGGGAATTGCGATTTGCCGAAGACCTCATTGGCAACCAGGCCCTGGAATTTCGATAAATCCAGTTCGGCGCATTGTGCGAAACGCGAGAGGTTCGCCACCACCAGAATGCGCTCGTTTTCGTACGCGCGGATGAACGCGAGCACACGGCGATTTTCGGGATGCAGGAATTCCAGCGTGCCGCGGCCGAGAGCGCGCGATTGCTTGCGCTGCTTCAGAATGCGTTTCATCCACCACAGCAGGGAGTGCGTGTTGTTCTGCTGCGTTTCCACGTTGATCGCTTCGTAGTGGTATTCGGGATCGATGATCACCGGCAGGTACAGCTTCTGTGGATTGGCGCGCGAGAAGCCGGCGTTACGGTCGCCGGACCATTGCATCGGCGTGCGCACGCCGTTGCGGTCGCCGAGATAAATGTTGTCGCCCATCCCGATCTCGTCGCCGTAATAGATCACGGGCGTGCCCGGCAGCGAAAACAGCAGCGCGTTCATCAACTCGATGCGGCGGCGATCGTTTTCCAGCAGCGGCGCCAGGCGGCGGCGGATGCCCAGGTTGATGCGCATCTGCGAATCCTGGGCATAGACGCGGTACATATAATCGCGCTCTTCGTCGGTCACCATTTCGAGTGTGAGCTCGTCGTGGTTGCGAAGGAAGAGTGCCCACTGCGCGTTATCCGGAATGGGCGGAGTGAGATGGAGGATCTCCGTGACGGGGTAGCGATCTTCCATGCGGGTGGACATGAACAGCCGCGGCATGAGCGGGAAGTGGAACGCCATGTGGCACTCATCGCCGCCGCCGAAATACGCAATGGCATCTTCGGGCCACTGATTGGCCTCCGCCAGAAGCATGCGATCGGAGTGGCGCGAATCGATATGCGCGCGCAACTCGCGCAGAAAAGCGTGCGTCTCGGGAAGATTTTCGCAGTTCGTGCCTTCGCGTTCGTAGAGATATGGCACTGCGTCCAGCCGCAGGCCATCTACGCCCATATCCAGCCAGAAGTCCACGGCCGCGAGCATGGCGGCGCGGACCTCCGGATTATCGAAGTTGAGATCCGGCTGGTGCGAGTAAAAGCGATGCCAGTAGTACGATTTCGCAATGGAGTCCCAGGTCCAGTTGGACTGCTCGAAGTCTTTAAAAATGATGCGTGCTTCGCGATAGCGCTCGGGCGAATCGCTCCAGACGTAGTAGTTGCGCCAGCGCGAGCCGGGTGCGGCGCGGCGCGAGCGTTGAAACCAAATGTGCTGGTCGGACGTGTGGTTGAGAACGAGCTCGCTGATGACGCGCAGGCCGCGCGCATGCGCTTCCTTGAGGAAGTTCTGGAAGTCGCGGAGAGTTCCGTAAGCGGGGTGGACGGCGGTGTAGTCGCTGATGTCATATCCGTCGTCGCGCCACGGGGAAGGGCAGAACGGCAACACCCAGATGGCAGTGACGCCCAGGTCTTGCAAGTAGTCGAGCTTCTGCGTGAGACCGGTGAAGTCCCCCATGCCGTCGCCGTTTCCGTCTGCGAAGGCGCGCACGTGGACCTCATACATTACCGCGTCTTTAAACCAAAGGGGGTCGGTAGTGGTGTCGGGCATCGGGCGAATGAGGAAGGGTGCACGCGGTGGGCCGATGTGAGCGGCAGAACGCGCGCGAGAACTTCGTCCGGGCCCCGGCGGTGTTACCGTATCCCCATGAGAGCTCTGCTTCTGATAGCGGCGGCGCTGACGTTGAGCGCACAACAGACCCGCCATGAGATTACGAATCCGGGACCCGCGGGCACGGATGCTCGGGGGAATTCCGATGCCGTGCCGGATGCGATTGCGATTCCCGCCCAACTGCAGAAGCTGGTGATTCTCCGCTTCAAATTCGATACGGACCTGCTGGCCGGAATCGAGCGCGAAGTAAAGGAGCAGCACATTAAAAACGCGGTGATTCTTTCCGCGGCTGGAAGCGTCCGCGGGTACCAGGTGCATCAGGTCAGCAACCGCACGTTTCCTTCGAAGAACACGTTCGTCAAAGATCCGACCGCGCCGGCGGACTTGATTTCGATGAACGGCTACGTGATCGACGGCAAAGTGCACGCGCATTGCACGCTGGCGAGGCCGGACGGCGCGTTCGGCGGCCATTTGGAGCCCGATACGAAGGTGTTTACCTTTGCTATTGTCACGCTGGCGGTACTCAATGATGATGCGCCGCTGTCCAGGGCTGACGATAAGTCGTATCGTTAGTGAAAGGAAGCGACTATCCTTTTCTGGTCAATCGCAATGGCCGCGAGCGTAGAATAGACGCGTCGGAATCGTTTTAAGGATCATGGTCGATTCATCGCGACAGTCCTTTGCTGGCCAATGTCAGCATAGGGGACGATACGTCGGGGTGGATTTCCGGTTTAGCGACGATCCTCCCGAAGAGGTCGGCGGACCCAAGGCGTTTATGCGGAGTAATCGGCGTCGCGGGACGGACAGCGGACGCCGCGAAAGGATCAATCCATGGAGAGAGAAGCCGCCGAGTTGCTCCGGGACGCTCTCGCCCTTCCGCCTGAGGGGCGCGCCGCGCTTATCGATTCGCTGATCGAGAGCCTCGATCAAAGCGTCGACGAAGGCGCCGAAGAAGCGTGGAGGCGCGAGATCGAGATTAGACTCGAACAGATCGACAGCGGAGCCGTCAAGCTCATCTCATGGCGCGACGCACGTCAGCGCCTTCGCGATCGGCTGGACCGTTGAGCATCGAGCCGGTGCGAGTCCCTCCGGCCGCGCTTGAGTAGGCCGAGGCCGCTACTGACTGGTACGCACGACGCAGCAGGCGCGCCGCCGAGCGTTTTCTGCATGAGCTTGACCGCGCCATGGATCAGATCGCGCGAAATCCGTCGCAATATCCGTTACATGACTTTGGCACGCGCCGAATGGTGCTCCGGCGGTTTCCCTTTGTTATCGTGTTCCGGCACACTGATGCCGGTCTTGAGGTTATTGCTGTGGCCCATGGCCGCCGCCGACCGGGATACTGGCGCGACCGCCTCGGCTGATATGGGCGTTGCTCGGTACTAATCAACGTGCAGTCCCCGCTCTGGTCCGAGTCAGGAGTTCGAATCCCGGGAAGGGACGAATTCTCCATTGCCGCCCGCCTGTTATCTCCCCTGTCTTTTATGTGAGTTGCCGAGTTCGAACGTCGCAAACTCTGCAAGGGCCGGCGTGAGGTTGTATCCGCTTGGTCGTGCCTACGCTGTCTCGACGCGTTGTTTTTCCGCTCGCGGCGGTGGGATCAGGCCGAGCTCGATGAGGAATCGTGAGGTTTTTTTTCCGTATCCTTGGTAGACGCGGGCGGTGGAAAGGGTGAGCTGCTCTTTTGCTCTGGTGATGGCGACAAAGCAGTTGCGTCGTTCTTCTTCCATTTCGGGGCTCGCGTCGCCTTTCTTGACGCTTTGGAATGAGGGAATATAGTCCTCGGCCATGCCGATGAGGTACACGTGGTCGGCTTCGGTTCCTTTGGCCGCGTGGATCGTCATGAGTCGCACGGCGTCCGGAGGGGGTGCTGGCTCTTTGCTGCGCAGATCGAGTTGCTGCAGGAAGTGGTCAATGCCCGCGTCGCGGCCGACAGCTTGATTGATGCTGACCGTGAGTTCTTTCCATGCGGTGCGGTCTTCAAGGAGTTCGTCACTGCTTTCCTCCTCCATGTCCTGGAATGCTTGCTCGCAGGTCTTGATGAAGGCGCGGAATTGGTCGGGGTGGGCGCGAGCGTGGTCCAGTGCCTGAGCGATCGTGGTTAGGTGTTGGTTGTCGGTGGCTCGTACCGCAGCCGTCCAGGCCGTGAGGCATTGCACGGCGTCCTCCGTGGCCTGGTCGAGGAGGTCTTTGGGATCTAGGGATAGGCCCGTCGCGCGGTTGAGCGCGTTGATGAGTTGGACGACGTTGTTCTCGTCCTGCGGGCGCACGATTTGTCGCAGGCATGCTTGGAGCCACCGGTATTGTGGCGTGAGGAACTGATCACGTCGTTGTGCGATTACGCTGGACACACCCGCCGCTTTGAGGTGCGGGAGGAGTCGCTCAAGCAGGGACCGGTTTCGAGCGAGGACGACGGTTTCTCCCCAGGTTTCCTTTGGGGCGCGCACGATGGTGACCGCGATACCTGCTGCTTCGTCCTTATCGGTCTGGTACGTGAAGAGCCGGACGCATTCGTGCTCGGGGTAATGTGTGACGGTTTTGCCCGCGACGAGGGGTGCTTTGTCGGGTGTTCGGGTGCTGTTTTGCTTGACGAGCTTGTTCACGGCGGCGACGATCGCAGCCGGGCAACGGTAGTTCGTGGGGAGTTGCAGAATTGCGGGCTCGTATTCCGTGCGGAAGGTGGCGAGTTGCTTATAGCTTGCGCCGTTCCATTCGTAAATGATCTGGTCGTCGTCTGCGACCACGAGGATGTTCGTGAATCCTGGCGCTGCCATGGCTTTGATAAGCCGGTATTGTGCGCTGTTCGTGTCTTGGAACTCGTCGATCAGCCAGTAGGGGTACGTGCGCTGGTATCGCTGTGCGATTGCCGGGTACGTGCTGAAGAGGTTGTGGGTTTGGAAGAGGAGCGCGTTGAAGTCGAGCGCGTTGAGTCGTCGCAGTTCGTCCTCGTACGCCTGGTAGAGCACTGCGTACTTTGCTCCTTCCGCCGGGTCCCGGAAGCGTCGTTGGGTGTCGCTTGGTGGGACAAACCAGGACTTGAGCTTGTCGATCCGCTCCAGGATCTTCTTTTCGTCATCGCGTGGGGCGTTGTTCCCGACCTGTCGCTTGGCCGCACGGAGCACCTGCCGTCGGTCATCGTCAAGATTGTAGATAGTGAAGTCGGGTGGGATGCCGAGGTGCGCTCCGTGCTGTCGGAGGACTTGGGAGCAAAACGCGTGAAAGGTCCCGATGAATAGGCGCAGGTCTTGTCCCGGGCTGAGCGTGCTGACACGGCTGCGCATCTCGTCTGCTGCTTTGTTAGTAAAGGTGAGGGCGAGGATGCGGAAGTTCTTCTCCGGTGTGTCCCGCAGGACTCGCGCGATCCGCATCGTGATCACGGTTGTCTTGCCAGACCCCGGACCGGCGAGTACGAGCGCTGGGCCATCGTTCCAGTCGACAGCATCGCGCTGGGTCTCGTTCAGTTGGTCGTACCCGGCATCGTAGTCGCCGGTCATACGGTCATACTCCGAACCTGGGTGATCTTTGCCGTGATCGTCGCGGGCAGGTGTGCCATGAGGCTGGGGTCCTTGCGCAGGTCTTCGCAAAGCTCGATGCTGTACTCGGTCTTCTTACTGCGGAGTTTCTCCACGAGTTCTTGGACGGTCATGGTCGGGGCGTCCTGGTGGCCGAGTCGTCGCAGGATGATTCTGAGTTGTGCCTGGAGACCGCTTGCGCCGAGTTCCTCTTCGAGGTCCCCTGCTGGCAGCAGGGTGCAGCGATTCGTGATCTCTACTTGCCCGAAGTCACGGTTTGCTATTTGGGTGAGGTAGTCGTTTCCTGCTTGATCGCCATCGAAGAGTGCTGCCCAGGGGATCGTGAGCGCTCGTGCAAGCGCTGCAAACGTGCCGGGGTTGCCGCTGTTTTGGGCGTCGATAATACTCACGCCGTGTTCATCGAAGCAGTAGCCATGGAGCTTCGCGACGGTGTGCAGAAGGAGATAGTCGCTTTGTCCTTCCACAATTAGCCATTTGCGCGCGAAGAAGATTTCTCCTCTGATGCGTCGCGCCCACGTTTCGAGTTTGGCGAGCTCATCATCGGGGATGTGGTGTCCGGATCGCTTCTTGAGGTCCTTGATGGTTGCGATGATCCGGTTCACGTCCGGGTGTTTGGCGTACGCCTTGAGGAAGCTCTTGTACAGGTCATCGTCGATTTTGCCTTTGGCCGTTAGGGTACTCGTTGTTTTGCTGTACGACAGGAGCTTGTCGTGGCTCATGATGATGCCGTCTAGCGCAGGGATGTGCGGAATGCTCGCTTGGTACGCGGGTGGAAGCCAGGCGATGCTGGTACCTTGGTCGGTGAGGCGGACGATGCGAAGATTGCGGAAAGGGACGCTCTGGACGAAGTAGGGTGAGTGCGTAGTCATCAGCTTCTGTCCGTTGAGGCCCATGATGCTCGCGCACAGGCTCTTAGTGGCTTGTGGGTGGAGGTGTGTCTCTGGCTCTTCGAGCTCTAAGATGGGGGTGCTCTCGGCACGGTAGATCTCGGCCAGGAGGTGCTTGACGAACGCGTCGAAGAGGTAGATGACCGCGAGGCTTTGGATGCCTTGGCCGTGGTTCCCGAGTGGGAGCCATGGCCGGTCCGGGTCTGCTTTGTACACGACTTCGGTTTTTGCGATGAGATCCCAGGGTTTCAGAGGCAGGCTGCGGAGTTGCAGGTCGCCGGGCGCGTCGGTAGGTGAGATGGTGGTGAGGGTTTTGAGATTGTTGGTGATCGTGGCCATGCGCGGGTCGGCCGCGAGGAGTGACTGATTGAGCTGATCAAGATCTTGTTGGAGTTTCTGCTGCAGTGTTTCTGGGATGTTCATTGCCTTGATCAGTCGTCCCCAGAACTGTGAGCGGCTGCTAAACTCATCTCCCGCATCGCGTAATGGCCCGAGATAGAACACAGGGACGTACGGAAAGAACTCCTGTAGGTTCACACTGCGGGATGCCTGTCCGGTGAGTTTCTTGCCCTCGATGTTGAGGAACTCCCAGTGAGGTTCTGGCGCTCCCGTGGTTGGGTCCATCGGGCATGTGACGTGGAGGAGGATAGTGCTGCACCCCGATGACGGGTCGAGTTGTACGATGTCATCGAGCGCCGTCTGCACCGCGTTCGGCCAATCGCCTGGCTTGTGCTCTTGAAAGATCACATCGATGGTGATCGGAGGGGCGAGCTTGGGGTCAGTGATGCCTGGGGGTAGGTACACGTCCCGTTCGGTGAACCCCGTCCCGCGTTGCCCCCACCGTCGCGTGAGCGCGAGGCGAATCGCATCGAGGATTGCGGTCTTCCCGACATTGTTGGGGCCGATGAACACAGTCGTGGGGTCAACAATTATCTCCGCCTCCTTAATGCATCGGAAGTTTCGAATTATGACGCGAGTAATATCCATGTTGCAGACGTTGCCTCCACCCTCTTCCTTTTGCAGCAGCGCGAGTAGTTCGCCGCCTCAGACCTGTTGGCTGACAGTTGTCGTATTACTTAACAAGCACGAGGATCACATTGAGATTGTAGAACGATGACGTTACGTGGCCGCGAATGCCCGCAATTCGATCGCCGCTGGACGCTGACGAGAACACTCCTAACGCGTGCACGCCACCCTGCGCTGATGGTCGCGAGGACGTGCTAAGGAAGAATGACATTCCAGGTGAGCGCCGCGTTGGTCATTATGTCCTTGGTGGCAGGAGTCCCGCGGAGTTCGGTACCGGTGAAGGCCGTCCATGTGACCGCCTGCGTCAAACACAACTTCTTAAGGCCGGCGACTTCCGTCCGCCGCCAATCCAATCAGGAACGATAAGTCGGCTTGTCGCTGCTGATCTCTGAGACTCCGCCCGCATCACCCGCCGACCTAATTTGACGGACCAGCCCACGTGGCCGTAAAGCGCCCATGCGGCCGATCTCACGTAGTTTCGCATGCTCACGATGGATTACTCGCCACAAACGCTAGACGGCAAAGTGTACGCGCATTGCACACTGGCATTCTCAATGACGACGCGGCCGCTTTACAGGGCTGACGAAAGTCGCACCGTTAGGATCCAAGCCATTCGAAGAAAGCGACAACGCGATTCCGAGCCCCTCTCGCGAGACTACTCTATGTAGAGAATGGCTCCTGTCTGCACTCCCTGGCACGTCCTACCACCGTTGGTGCACACGCTGGGAGTGATCAGCATCGGACCGGGGCCGGCATTTGCAGGCACCTGCATGTTGATTTGCGTCACTCCGCATGCGAGTGTCGGGGCCTTGCCGGCATACTGCACCGGCCCACCCCCGCCATCACGACACCGTAAGGCGACGAAGTTCGACGGCGCTATCGGGGTTCAGTCCTCCCGCAAGGTGGGCGGTGACGATGTACAGGATGACGCCGGCTACCGCGAGTCGGGAACGCACAGAGATGAGTCGGGACGACTCGCGCGGGGTCGCACTTGTGTCTGACTTCATGGCGCCTCCTGCAATCGGAGATCCTGGGAGGGCAATCCGGTTGCCAGAAGGCGTGGTTTTTCGGAAACCGCACCGGCTTGGGTGTACCGTGGCCTTGACGCCCGCGATCACGGACTCCGCGGAAAATCAAAAGCCGCGCCAGTTTCGGTTCGCCGATTCATTCGTAAGAGGAATTTCGCTGCGGTTCTTAGATGAAGTCCTGGCAACGCCCGCTTTCCAAGGCTGACGATAAGGCGTATCGTTAGTGGGAATGCGCCGTATTGTTTGTTTAATGTTGCCGCTCGCCGCAGCGGCGGTAGCGCAGACGCCGCCCGAAATTCGCGCGCGCGTGGAAGCTCTGTCCAAGACCGTTCTGCGCGATTCCGCCGAACTTCCGATGGATGTGGCCGTGACGCGCGAGATCACCGATGCCGCGGGAAAAATCAAAAGCCGCGCCACCAGCCACGTGAAGTTCCTCTTTCACGGTTTTAATCCACGCAACGACACGTTCAAAATGAACGCGAGCGCGGGCTTGATGAGCCGGCGGCTGATGTACGACAGCATGGCCGGGGACGTCGCCTTTTTCGTGGCGCTCAGCAATCTGGCGCCCCGGCAGGGAGACGAAAACCGCTTTGACGTGAAACCCGGACCTGACGGGCACGGATTTCTGATTCAAACCGTCAGGCCGGAATGTCACGACTTCGTGCTCTCGTCCAATCTTCTCTTTCCCAGGAACTTTTGCGGTTCCGTGGATCTGTTTGCGTCGGCAGACGGCGAGGGCAAGCTTCAGATCGATCGCTTCGTCCTGGAGGTGCGGGGTCTCCCCCGTCCGGGCCAGGTGAGATATATCGGGGCGACGCGCGTGACGGCGTTCCGGGCGGAGGGGGAGACCCAGTCTGTACACATCGGCAGCGACCCTCAACCGTATTTTGTTCCTAAGCGCGCTGTCACCCGGGTGATCACCGAAAAAGGCGCCGTCGTGCTGACGAATATCTATAGCGTGGTGCCGCCCGGCAAGCGATGAATCCTCGCCGCCGCTCAACAACGCCAGAACCGGGCCGGCGGCTGTGGTGAATCCGCAATCAGAAAAGCAGTTCGCCGCGCATGGCCAGCAGCATTTCTTTGCGCCCGAAGTGGCGGCTCATGATACCGGTTGGCCGATGGGCCGGGCCGAACAGGAGATGCCCGATTTCGTGAGCCATGGCGGCGGCGAGCACGACCTCCGGGTCTGTGTCCGTTTCCGCGGCGGCGCGGCGAACCTCGGGCCACGAAATCGTCGCCCGGCTTCCTTGCTGCGAGAGCGCGGCGAGCCCCACCGCATCCCGCGCCACACCGTGCAACTCATTCCCAGTGATTTCCATTTGTAAACCAGGCGCGTCCACCCAAACGATCTGGATGTGAGCGCTGGCAAGAACGCGCGCGGCTTCCTGCCGGGCCTCCCGCACGATGCGCGAGGGAATTCCCGGAGCCACCGCCAGATGAATCGCCACAATCGCTACAGGCAAATGGAGAAACATGCGGCGAGTGTGAGCGATTCCGCTCCGTACCTCGATACCGCGGACCTCATTTCAAGCTCACCAAAAGGTCACGCGAGCGTCATATAAGCGGCACATGTCTAACCGGTCGTTTCGCGGCATTCGAACCATTCGGTTCGGCGATTTCGAATTCGATGTACGCGCGGGCGAACTGCTCCGCGAGGGCGAGCGCGTGCGTTTGCAGGAACAGCCGCTGCGGATTCTGACGGCACTGCTGGAACACCCCGGTGACGTCGTGTCGCGCGAAGATATCCGCAAGCGTTTGTGGCCCAACGGTACGGTGGTTGAGGTAAGTCACGGCATCAATGCCGCCGTGCAGCGCCTTCGGGAAGCGCTCGGCGAATCGGCGGAAAACCCCCGCTTCGTGGAGACCCTGGCGAGGCGCGGATACCGCTTTGTCGCGCCGGTCCAAGTGTCTATGCGCGCGGCAGCATCGGACGCTGCATCGGAACCGCCGCCGCCCGCCGATGTCTCCCACTTTCGCGTGCTGGAGCCGCTCGGCGCGGGCGGCATGGGTGTGGTGTATCGCGCCGAAGATCGCAAGCTCGGCCGCAGCGTGGCCCTGAAATTCCTTCCCGCGCGGCTTGCGCAGGACGATGCGGCGCTGGCGCGGTTCCGCCGCGAAGCTCAGGCCGCATCCGCACTGAATCATCCGAATATCTGCACGGTGTACGGCGTCGAAGAGTGCGCCGGGCAACCCGTGATCGTGATGGAGTACGTGCAGGGCGAGAGCCTGGAAGCGATGCTCCTCCGCGGACCGGTACCGCAGGAAACCGCGCTGCATCTGGCGATTCAGATGGCCGGTGCGCTGGATGCCGCGCATCGCGCCGGAATCGTGCATCGCGATTTCAAGCCGGCCAACGTGCTGGTGACCGCCGCGGGCGTCAAGGTTCTCGATTTCGGCCTGGCGAAGATGGACCATCCTCCCGCGCTCGGTTTCGAACCGCCGCAGGTCACTCATGAAGGTGCGATTCTCGGCACCCTGCACTATCTCTCGCCGGAGCAGGCGCAGGGCAGCCCCGCCGAACCGGCCAGCGACATTTTCTCCTTTGGCGCGGTGCTCTATGAGATGCTCACCGGCCGGCGCGCGTTCGATGGCCCCAACCCCGCGCACGTAATGGCGGCAATCATCGCGCTGGACCCTCCCGCGGCCACGGCGGCCATTCCGCGATCCCTCGACCGCGTGTTGCGCCGGTGCCTTGCCAAGCAGCCTCGCGACCGGTGGCAATCCGCGGCCGAATTGAAGAGCGCTCTGGAAGAGGTTTCCATCGCACGGCAGCCGCGCATGCGGAACGTGGCGTGGGTCGTGGGCGCCGCAGCCGCGGCGGTGGCGATCGCCGGAATCGCCATGGCATTCGCCGGGTCTCATGATCGCCACGAAGTGGCACTCGAGAAGAAGGCCGCTGCGCCCGCTGTGCGCATCGAAAAACCGATGGGCGTTCTGCCTGTTGTAAACACGCCGGCCGCGCCGGTGAGTGTCCCAGACCTTTCGCGGACCGCGGCAGTGTCCTTGACCGGAGGCTCGATCATGCGGATCGGACTCTCGCCGGACAACAAGCGCATCGCGTACATCGCGGACGGACACCTTTGGGTATCGGGAGTGAACGGCGAATCGCCGCAAACATACGGCGCGGCCGACGGAACGCCGTTCTGGTCGCCGGACGGCCGCTGGGTGGCTGCCAGTTCCAGGGGACGGTTGTGGCGGTTCAATATCGCCACGCGTGCTTCGTTCGATATTTGCATGGTGGATACCAGCTTTTCGGGAGCGTGGAGCAAAGCAGGCGTCATCCTGATCGGCGGACGGCGTGACGGTCTGTTTCGTGTGCCGGCGGAGGGCGGAGTCCCCATCCGCGTGACCACGCCGGATGCAGCGGCCGGCGAGACTCGTCACATCGCAGTGCAGTTCCTGCCGGACGGCCGGCGGTTTTTGTATGTAGCCGGCGCGAAGACCCGGGGCGAGTCTAAGCTGTACGCCGCATCGCTCGATTCAGCGGACCGTCAACTCATCATGCCGGTCTCCTCGACCGTGCAGTACGCGGGCGGATACCTGCTGTACGCCGTCGAGGGGATGCTCGCCGCGCAGGCTTTCGATGAAAAACGGCTCAGGGTAACAGGCGAGAGAATCGTTTTGTCCGCGGAGCCGGCCTCGGAGATGGCGGCGAATGCGGCGATAGACGTGATACGCTTCTCGGCAACCCCAAAAACATTGGCGCTACGGGCAGTTGGGAAAGCAAGCGATCGGATAACCCTGATCAACAACTGGAAACGGCACCAGTAGCGACTGGTCTCCAGACCGGTTGCCACGTGCCGACAGGAATCCTTCCTGTCGGAGGCGATCGAAGATCGCCCGATAATTGCGGATGATAAACCTATGGCGTCTTTCTTACCGGCCCAGGAAACGCACATCGAAATCGTCCTAAACATGTGCGAGCAGCTCTTCTCCCACGGCGGAGATCCTTTCGACATCGATCGCCATCGCCTGGCGCTTTCCGAACTGATTCGTGAGCCTCGATTCGGTGGGGCCTGGCTGATTCAATCGAGCGGCGAGACTGCGGGCTACTTCGTGCTTACCGTTTGTTACAGCCTGGAATTTGCCGGAAGCTTCGGCCTTTTGGATGAGCTATACCTCATGGAAGCGTGGCGCGCCGCGGGGCTTGGCGCGGAGGCTCTGGCCTTCGCGGAAGACGAATGCCGCCGCCGTGGGTTGCAGGCCGTTCGCCTGGAAGTTGGGCACACCAATGCGCGCGCGTTAGCATTGTATGCGGGGCGTGGATTCCACGCCGAAGATCGCCACCTCATGACCAAGTGGCTGTAAGGACCTCATGCTTCTAGATATCGTCAATCTGCCGACTGCATCGAATTACGCCATACGGCTGCATCCGGAAGACAACGTCGCGGTGGCTCGCGTGCCCATTCCGGCGGATACCGCGCTCGATTTCGACGGAGTCAGCGTAAAAACGCTCGATGCGATTCCCGCCGGCCACAAAGTGGCGCTCCGCTCCATCGCCCCGGGCGAGATGGTGGAGCGCTACGGACAGGCGATCGGCCGCGCGCGGGAGCCCATCCCTGCCGGGCGTCACGTCCATACACACAACCTCGCCTACGAGGAGCTGGATCTGCACTATGAGATGCCGCTCGATGAGGCGCCCACTCCGGCGCGCCGCGCCGAACCCACGTTTCTCGGATACCGCCGCGACGATGGCCGCGCCGGCACGCGCAATTACATCGCGGTGGTAGCGGCGAGCAACTGCGCGGCGCACACGGCCGAATCCATCGCGCGCAGCTACGAAAGCGAAGCGCTGCCGCCGGGCGTCGATGGCGTGGTGGCGTTTCCGCACGGCGAAGGATGCGCGCACGCCTTCGGTCCGGACATGGATCAGCTACGCCGTACGCTCGGCGGCGTCCTGGACCATCCGAACGTTTCGGCCGCGGTGATTCTCGGCCTCGGGTGCGAGACAAATCAGATCGAGCATTACCTCGGCGGCGGAGCGCCCGCAACCGGCCGGCTGGTCGGCATGACCCTGCAGTCTAGCGGCGGAACGGCGTCGACGGTTGCAGCGGCGCGGCGGGAGATCGCACGGCTGATGGAGCGCGCGGCGGCGGAGAAGCGCACGGAGGTTCCGGCGAGCTCCATCGTGCTCGGTTTGAATTGCGGCGGCAGCGATTCGTTCTCCGGCATCACGGCGAATCCTGCCCTCGGCTACACGTCAGACCTGCTGGCGGACATCGGCGCGGCCAGCGTGCTTGCGGAGACTCCGGAAATCTTCGGGGCGGAGCATCTGCTGATCCGGCGCGCCCGGAATCGCGAGGTCGCCGAGAAGCTGATCGCCACCGTCAAGGGGTATAAGCGATATCTCAATCGCTTCGAGGGTAGTTTCAATGACAACCCGAGTCCGGGAAACAAGGAAGGCGGATTGAGTAACATCCTGGAGAAGTCGTTGGGCGCAGTCGCTAAAGGCGGCACTTCGCGACTCATGGACGTCTACGAATATGCGGAGCGAGTTACTACTCCGGGCTTCAGCTTTATGAACACTCCGGGGTACGATCCGGTCTCGTTGAGCGGGCTCGCGGCGGGCGGCTGTAACCTCATCGCGTTCACTACGGGACGGGGCAGTGCGATCGGCTTCCCCACCGTTCCGGTGGTGAAGATAGCGACTAACAGCAATACCTACCGCCGCATGATGGACAACATGGACGTCAACGCCGGGCGCATCGCCGATGGCGAGGCGACGGTGCAGCAGGTGGGTCGCGAAATCTTCGATTTGCTGCTCGATGTGGCTTCCGGACGGCGAACGTGCGCTGAGCGGCTGGGGCATCGGGAATTCGTGCCGTGGCGGATCGGGCCGGTAATGTAGCGTGTACGGCTCGGTACAATAAGACAAGATGCATAAGAAGTTGTTGTGTTTGGCCGGCTTCGCGGCCTTCGTGTGGGCGCAGGCGCCGGCGCCTAAGAAAGCGGCGCTGGATAAAGCCGCCCTCGAAGCGTACGTGCGGCATCTGTTTGTGATCGATAGTCGCGTGGCGGTGCAGGTCGGCGATCCGAAGCCCTCCACAGAGCTTCCGGGCTTCAACGACATCGTCGTGCACGCGTCGGCCGGTCAGCAATCGTCGGACATCAAGCTGTTCGTATCGAAAGACGGATCGCGGATCATTCAGGGCTCCGTGTATGAGGTCGCCAACAACCCCTTCAAAGCCGACCTGGACAAACTAAAGACCGACGGCGCTCCGAATTTCGGCACGCAAGGCGCGCCCGTTGTCCTCGTCGAGTTCAGCGATTTCGAGTGCCCGTATTGCAAGGAAGAAGCGGCCATGCTGCGGGCCAACATTCCCGCCGGCTACACCAAACAGGTGCACGTGTACTTCATTCCGTTCCCTCTGGCGAACATTCACCCGTGGGCGAACACGGGCGCGATCGCCGGAATGTGCGTCGCCAAGCAGAGCAACGACATGTTCTGGACGTATCACGATTGGATCTTCCTGCATCAGACCGACATCACCGCGGAAAATGCCAAGGACAAGATCATGGAATGGGCGAAACTGCAGCAGGGGCTAAATACCGTAGCGCTCGGGCAATGCATCGATACCAAAGCGCCGGAGCCGCAGATTGAAAAGTGGACGGCCATGGCGCGGTCGGTCGGGGTAGGGCAGACGCCGACGCTGTACGTCAATGGCCGCAAGATGGAAGGTGCGGCGGATTGGCCGACGCTGAAGAGCGTGATCGACAACGAAATCGAATATCAGAAGACGGCTAAGAACGCCGGCGAGGATTGCGGCTGCACCCTCAACCTCAGCCTGCCGGGGCTCAAAAAGCAGTAACACTCCCATGAATCGTAATTTCCTGCTGTTGGCGGTTGCCGCCACCGCTGTGGCCGCCACGCCGGCGTCGCTGGACCCGAAAGTATATGTGAATGAGGTGAAGTATCTGGCGTCGCCGGAATTGCGCGGGCGCTTGACGGGGTCGCCGGAATTGGAACGCGCGGCGGAGTGGATCGCGACGAAATACCGCGAGTGCGGCATCAAGCCCGCGTCGCCGCAGGGATACCTACTGCCGTTCCAGGTTACGATGAGCGGCAAACTCGGCTCTGACAACACGCTCGCGATTCAGGATGGCGGAGCGAAGCGTCCGGTTAAATTTTCCAGCGAGTTCGTGCCGCTGCAGTTCTCGCCGGCCGGCCACTTCGCCGGGGCGGTGGTGTTCGCCGGCTACGGAATCACTACGCCCGCTTATGACGATTACTCCGGCATCAATGTGAAGGGTAAGGTCGTGCTGATTCTGCGGCACGAGCCGCGGGAGAAAGCCGAGCTATCGAAGGACGCGCAGTTCGCCAGCAAGGCAACCAATGCCAAGATGCACGGCGCGGCGGCGGTGATCCTGATCAACGATCTGGAGCATCATCGCGGCGATGCGGATGAGATGGTGAAGTTCGCCGCGGTGGACGGTCCGGAAAACGCAGGCATTCCGTTCATTCAGGTGAAGGAAGCGGTGGTGGATGGCTGGTTCCGCGCGGCGGGCAGGAATGTCGCGGCGATCGAAGCGGATGTGGATCGGGATCTGAAGCCGGAGAGCTTTGCGTTTGCGGCATCCTTGAAAGTGAATGGCACGGTGGACATACGTCGCGATGTGAAGACCGTCCATAACGTCGCGGCGTATCTTCCCGGAAAGACGAACGAGTATGTGATCGTCGGCGCTCATTACGATCATCTGGGCACGGGCGAGCGCTATTCCATGGCGCCGGACAAGGCCGGCACCATTCATCCGGGCGCCGACGATAATGCATCGGGAACCGCCGGCGTCATCGACCTGGCGCGCTGGTTCGCAGCGCAGCCGGAACACAAGCGCGGAATTCTGTTTCTGAACTTCGCGGGCGAGGAAGAAGGGCTGCTCGGCAGCGCGGATTATGCGGATCATCCCGTGCTGCCTCTGAAGGATGCGGCGGCCATGATCAACATGGACATGATCGGGCGCGTGCGCAATGCGAAGCTGTATGTCGGCGGGTCGGATACAGGCACGGGCTTGCGAGCGATGCTGGACCGGTTGACGCCCGCGACCGGACTGAATATCGATTACTCCGATTCTTCCGGGTATGGATCGAGCGACCACACATCCTTCACCACGAAACAGGTGCCGACGCTCTTCTTCTTTTCCGGGTTGCACAGCGACTATCACAAGCCGAGCGACACGTGGGACAAAATCGATGGCGTGGATGCAGTGAAGGTATTGGAACTGGTGGCGCGCGTAACCGATGAGTTGCGGGATGCGCCGGAGCGTCCGGCATTCGTGCGCGTGGCGCCGAATCCACACGGAGAGGGAGCCGGTCCCTTATCGTCGGCGGGCGGCAGCGGCTACGGCCCGTACTTTGGGTCGATTCCGGATTTCGGCGAAGGGGTGAAGGGCGTGAAATTCGCGGATGTGCGGGAAGGGTCGCCGGCGGCGAAGGCGGGGTTCAAAGGCGGCGACGTGCTCGTGGAGTTCGACGGCAAGCCGATCCAGAATCTGTACGACTTCACGTACGCGTTGCAAGCCAAGAAGGCGGGCGACGAAGTACTGGTGAAGGTGCTGCGCGACGGGTCGATGGTGGAGGGCCGGGTCCTGCTGACGCGCCGGCAGTAGCGGCCGGGAGAAAGAGTTAGAGCAGTAGAGCATCCACGCGGTGCGCGTGTACCATTTCCTCCTGCGGCGACCACTTGAAAACCGTGAAGTGTCCGTCCTGCGACGCCACGAACGCCACGGAGCTGCGCTGATCCTGAATAAACTGCGCCGCCGACATGTGGCGCGTTCCACCCAGCCGCTCCGGGTGCACCAGAACCGTACTCATACCCTCGACCGGCTCACTCCAGGCCACCTGTTCCACTTGCGGATAGCCGCGGCGGCGGGCGATCTTTGCGCCGAAGCCGAGCAACTCGAAGCGGTCCGTAAGCAGCACGGCTCCATCGACGGCAGTGAGACCGGCTATGGCGGCGATGAGCGGATCGAGCGTGCTTTGCGCCGCGTCCGCGCCGGCATTGGCCAATTCGCGATACGGTTGCGCCGCCGCGTAGGGAAGCGGCTGCACGATGGATTCGCGCCAGGAATCCGATCCATCCGGGATAATCAGCAGCGACCCGCCGCGGCCGTGCGCCCGCATGGAGAGCGCGAGCTGCAGCATCAGATTGACAGAAAGCTGCGAAGGTCCGTCCCGAATGATCTTGATCTGATCGCCTTCCAGCACGGCGACGTTGTTGAATTTGCGCAACCCTTCCCCGCTATGGCGCTTAACCACCAGCAGGCCGGGAGCGGCCACCTCGAGAACAAAGCAGGAAACGGGAAGCGCGCGGGTGGTCCCCCAGACAAACAGCTCGTCATCGCGGCGGGAAAAGCCCAGATGGATGCCCGGGCGCTCTACGGCCGGCGCAACGCGGCTCAGTGCGTCGGGAACAAGCGCCAGCGGCCGCTCCAGAATCAGCGGATGCAGCGCCTCTTCGGGTGGAAGGAACGCAAGCGAAATTCGCGGCGAGTAACCTTCTTCTTTGCGGAGGCTGGCCCAGAAGGCGACATCGATGATGGACTCAATCGTCTCGGCGTCCGGCGCCCGCGCGAGAAATTGTTGCCCGCTCGCTATCGCTTCGTCCCGGTGACGGGCGAAGTAATCCTGCAACTTCGGAGCGACAGTGCGCGCAGCCGCGTATGCTTCGCGTTTCATGGTCAGGTCTCGTGTACTCAGTTCTACCATGCACCCCACACCGGGCGGGCTCCGCGCGCCTGGTACCGGTCGGGAGACCGGTACCTACCTCAGCCTTCCCCCGGGCCCGGCGCGACAGTTTTCAGCTTTGCAAGCTCCGCCAGTGGCCGAGCGCGAACGACGTGGCCGCCACCAGAAACCCCGCAGCCACATCGGCAGCATAATGATATCTGCCATAAACCGTCGCCGTCGCAATGAGAATCGCCATCGCGAGCAGGAAACGCCGGACCCATCGCACGCGCGGCAGCGCCAACCGAATGCCGAGTGCAGCAGCGAATGCTCCGGCCACATGCGCACTGGGAAAAACACTCGTGTGAATCCCATAATTACCGAGCATCCACAGATTGAAGCGGCGGAAAACAGTATCGAAGGGCGGATCTTGCGAAGGGAAGAGCACGCGCGGCGGATCGGATGGCCAGAACGGGAATTGCGCATAGCAAAGCAACACCGCGACGGTGAAGATGAACAGGAAACGATCGACCCGGTCGCGTGCCCGGTACAAGTACAAAACAGCCACGGCGAACGGCGCGATGGCGTAAACCACCGAGTAGCAGATTTCGAGTACCGAAGGCACAACGGCGCCCATTGATTCGATTGCCGTGCGAGCTCCGGCTCTCAAAAGGCTGCGGTCCCACGCGACCCACCGCGCCTCCAGGGGATGAGCGGTGTGCGGCACGGCGAACCAGCCCATCTCGCGATACGCGAGTAGAACGAAGGCCAGTGGCAGCCAATCGCGCGCCACGCTGAGCGCAAGCGACGGCCGGAGAGAATCGCGGTAGATCAACCCTGCGTAGGCCGCGGCAAGTAGCGCGTTGACAACAATCAGCCTCGCGGCATGCAATTGCAGGATCGCACCGAGCGCCGGAGCATAGACCAGAAAAGCGAAGATGACCCACTCCGAGCGGCGAACCTTCGGATCCATTCGACTTACTCCCGGCGCGCGAGTCTACCGCTACTTGATGTTGATCGTGACCGCATTCGCCGTCTGCCCGTCGATTGTAAGTACCACCGGCACTTCTCCGGCTCCCGCCAGCGATCTCGGGATTACGATGTTCACCTGATCGAGCCCTGGATACTGCGGCTGCGCTCCCGCATAGAGCAGCTTCGCTCTGCTCCCTCCCACCAGCGCCGTGGCGTTTTCGATGCCGGTGTTGTTGCGGATTCCCGTGCCGTACAGAGTGACCACCAATTGATCTCCCGCCTTGCCGAGGTCAAGTGGAGCGGTGACGCACGCGCTCCCGCCGGTGCATCGAAACACCGCCTGGGCCGCGACGCTGCCGTCCGCACCATATAAAGCGGCTGTGGCGGCGGCGACGCCTGTGCCATCGCCGCTCTCGGAGTAGAGTCCCGGGCCAACAGCGTCAATCTGCGCGCTGCCGGAAGAGGAACCTATGGTCACTGTCGCGATGCCGGCGGCGGTGCCGTCGGGAACAAGATAATTTACCTGACCCGGTGTGACTGCCTGAATCGCCGCGGCCCTCGAAGTCCCCGCGGAATCGCGGACCGTTACGGTAACACCGTTGAGGGTCTGAGGGAACGGCGGAGTCGCAATTACAGTCGTGGTCGCGAATCCCGCTCCGTACGCGGCCGCAAAGGAGCCGGTTCCGAGCCGGGGATATCCGCTCGCGGTGGAGGCATTCACCACAAGCGTGTGCGTGTCGCCGGTCGAATTCCCTGACGTTGAGATTGCAACCGAACTGGGTGTCAGCACGGCCTGCGCGAAATCCGTCTGATATTGAGCCAGCGTTTCACAGCATGCGGGCGCGGTGAAGACGTTCACGTTCGGCGCGAGTCCAAAGCCCTGAATCGTGTTTCCGGAAATCGCGCCCGTATTCAGGTTTTCCAGGCGGATGGCGGAACGCGCGGAGTTCGTGATGCGGTTATCCGTCACCGTAATATTGTGATGCGGGCTGCTGGTAACCTCGGCATTGGCACTGTTTTGCGACACCGCGTAGATGGACGCGGCGGCGAACGTCACACCGTGCGACACATTGGCGTAGCTTAACGCGCTATCCACCAGATTGTTCCGAATGTCGATTGCCGAGGATGGTCCGGCATCGGTGTTGTTGCCGCTGAGTTGTTGAATAAAGATCCCGTTGCTGCTGGTTCGCTGCACGTAATTGTCGTGCACGGAGACGCCTTGCACGCCGGCCAGCCAGATGCCGCGCGCAAAGACACCGTCCTGCACGGTGTTATTAGCGATCACAGAACCTGAGCCAAGCTTTGCGGCGTCGGCATCGGTCATGCCGAAATTCGCGGCGAGCCCGGAAACCGCGCGGTCGAGCGTGAGCGTGACGCTCTCGCCGTCCGTGAGTTTCTGCTGATCGAACGCGGGAGTTTCGGAGACGATCGTAGCCGTGCCGGCGACGGCGTCGGTATCCGGATTGATAAAAGACACGGATGCGCCCGGGGGAAACGGCGCGGCGAAACTACGGGCGACCGCCACCGTCGTCGCGTTAACGGAATTGACGGTTGCTGTCCACGGCGCGGAAATCGCCAGCGCATCGTCGCACGTGCGCCGCACGATGTTGTTCGTAAACACGTTGGGCCCGAGCGCGAAGCTGGTGTGTATCCCATCGGCATTGGTGCTGATGAGGCGAGCCGTTCCCGGCTTCGGGATCACCTGCACATGATCCGCGGTAGCTCCGTTGGTGCGCCCGAAATACAGGCCGATCTGTCCGGACGAATAGATGGACGCGTTGCGCACTGTGTTGTCTTGGCCGTTCACAAAGTTGAGCGCCGGCGGCCCGCTGCGGTCGGTGAACACGACGATGTCGCCGGGCTGTATGTTCGCGAGCTGCGCCGCTCTCGCCCACGGATCATTGACGTCGCTGATGGCGATAGTATTCCCGGTGACGGGCCGCTTGGCGCCCAGGCGGCCGGCTTCGCGTATGGGGACGCCGTTGCGGAAGATGAACATCCAGATGGCGTCGCTCCCATCGGCGGCGCGGTTGGCGTTGAAATCCGAGGGAGTTTGAAAGCCGGGGATGGGAGCGAAGTCGAACGTCTGCGCGCTAGGGTTGACGCTCGTGACCGTCACCTGAGTGAACGGCAACTGCTGATAGTCCACCGTGAAGTTCTGCATGACGACTCCGGAGCAGTTGGAACACTGCACGCCCGACGCGTTGCTCGCATGAAAGAGCAGGTCCGAGTTCTGCCAGTCGATCGTCACGTTGGTCGCAGACGTGAGCAGGACGTGTGTCGAACTGTTGCGAAGCGTAAGGAAGTAATACTCGCCGGCGTCGGCAGTGACAAGCGGGATGTGTTTTTGAACGGCGTAGGTGACCGCCGCTTCCACTAACGGGCGAGCGTCCAGAGCGGGAGTATCGGGGATCAGGTTCGAGGAGGCGATGCCGTTCGCGACCAGGTCGCGCGACATGTTGAGAGTTTGGGCTTGGGCCAGGAGGGGAGCGGCCAGGAGAGCGATTCGCAAAGACCGGACGAGCATCTCGCAATTGTATCCACATCGTGCTGGGGGCAGCGATTTTCCGCCGCCCCCGTTTTGCGGCCGCCCGGGATGTGTGGTTACTGTCCGATTACGCCGATGACGGCAGGCTGCAAATTCGATTGCACGGCCGGCAGCATGCTGAGCATCGTGAGTCCGGTGGTGCTATCGATCAGTTCGGCGTTCGCAACAACCCGGCATGGTCCCGGGGGAACGGTGACGAGCGGCCGGAGATTAAATCGCTGCGGCGAATTGGTGGAAGGCGTCGCAGCCGCGGCCTCTCGATAGTTGATCGTGATAGACGCCGTGTGGCCGGGTTCGATTGTTCCGTTGACGCTCTTCAGCATCGCTCCGGCTGCGTCGATGAAGCCCAGTTCAACGCTGCACGGATCCGGCGGGAGACCGTTACTTCCGCCAAGATTGGTAACGTTCAGCCGGAGATTGTCGAACGTAGTTACGCCCACGACGCCGAAGTCAGGCGCCGGCGGAGGAGTCGTGGAAGCTTCCGCCGGCAGGGTGAAGACATGTGTCCGTCCGAAGAATGCATCGAAGACCTCGGTCGTCGAGACGGTGCGGCACGGCGGCGCGAGGAGCACCGGACGGAAGTTGAGACGAGTCGATGAGTCGGCATTGGTCGCGGCGGCCGATGCTTCGCTAAATGTGAGCGTGAGAAATGCCGCGTGTCCGTCCGGAATGTTCGCGGTAGTGGTCTTCACGAGAACGCCCGCTGCATTCACGAAACCGAATTGCACGTTGCAGGGGTCCGGCGGAACTCCGCTGATACTGTTGATGTTCGCGACGCTGACGCGCAGGGTCTCTCCTCGGGTGATGCCAACGGTGGAATACGCCTTATAGGGGTCGCTCGGAGTGATCTGTGCGAGCGCGGCGGTCGCCGTAACCAGACCGAGCGCGATTGCCAGCGCTGTACCCGCGAACGAAGTCTGTTTTGAAAACATGCTGTCCATCCTCCATCCACCGCAAGCGCAGGAAGCGGAATTTTCTTGCAAAGCTCGCGAGCGTATTCGTGCGGTTCTTCACAGACGCAATTTTCTGCGCCGGAATATACTGGCTCCGAAATGGACGCCCCGTGGATGTAGCTGCCGGCGAAATCACCCTACTTCTGAACCGTTGGGCGCATGGCGACCGTGCTTCGCTGGAGTTGCTGGCGCCTTTGGTGGAAGCGGATTTACGGAAGATCGCGGGCGCATATCTGGGTCGTGAGCGGGCGGCACATACGTTGCAGCCCACAGCCCTGGTGAATGAGGCATGGCTGCGCCTGGTGAAACAGGAGCATGCCGATTTCGAAAGCCGACGGCGTTTCTTCGCGCTGGCTGCGCAGTTGATGCGCCAGATTCTGGTGGATTATGCGCGCAGCGCCAGGGCGGGTAAGCGCGGCGGCGGTGAAATGCTCATTTCCCTGAATGAAGCAGTGGTGGGAACGCCGGGCGGTGCCGAGCAATTTCTGGCTCTGAACGAGGCGCTGGAGCAACTCGCGACGTTTAGCCCGAGACAGGCGCAGGTAATCGAGCTGCGTTATTTCGGCGGGCTCAATCTGGACGAGCTCGGGGAGCTGCTCGGCGTCTCCGCCGCCACCATCAGCCGGGAACAGCGCTCCGCCGAAGCGTGGCTGGGCCGCGCGATGGCATCGAAGGGCTGAGCTACATCATGGCAAGCATCCCCACCGAAGGAAGCTGGAGGCGGCTCGATTCGCTCTTCCAGCAGGCGCTGGACCGGCCGGCGGAAGAGCGGCAGAAATTCCTGGATGCGGCGACCGCGGGCGATCCCGATCTCCGCCGCTATCTCGAGGAAATGCTGGAGCACGCCCGCGATGCGGGTGCACAGATCGCCGGTAGCATCGCGACGCTCGCGCAATCGGCTGTGCTCGGCGGCATGTGGGCCGGGCGGCGTGTGGGGTCTTACCGCATCGTGCGCGAGATCGGGCGCGGAGGCATGGGCATCGTCTTCGAGGCCGCTCGCGATGACTCCGAGTATCGCAAGACCGTGGCGCTTAAGCTGCTGCCCGCTTGGCGGGACCTGCCCAACCTGCGTGAACGATTCCGCAACGAGCGCCAGATTCTGGCGGGACTGGACCATCCCAACATCGCGCGATTCCTGGAAGGGGGAACGGAGGATGGCATTCCGTACTTCGTCATGGAGTATGTGGATGGTATGCCGCTGGCGCAATGGCGCGGGAGCAACACCAGCCTCAGGGAAACGCTCAACCTTTTCCGGCAGATTTGCGCGGCCGTGCACTACGCGCATGAAAACCTTGTGGTTCATCGCGATCTCAAACCCGCGAATATTCTGGTAAATCGCGAAGGTGTGCCCAAGCTCCTCGATTTCGGAATCGCCAAACTGGTTGCTCCCGTGGCCGGTGACGGCGGCACAACCACGGAACTGCGTCATTGGACTCCCGATTACGCCAGTCCGGAACAGGTGCGCGGCAGCGCGATCACTGTCCGCACGGACGTGTATTCGCTCGGCCTCATTTTGTACGAGCTGCTTTGCGGTGAGCGGGCGCAGGTAGCCGATGGCACTTCGCCGCTGGCGCTGGACCGTTCGATCTGCGAGGCCGATGCGCCGTTGCCGAGCGTTCGCGCCGCCGTCACGGGCAACGGACTCCTGGCGAAGCAACTGTGCGGCGATCTGGACACGATTGTCGCGAAGGCCATCAGCAAAGATCCGCAGCGGCGGTACAGTTCGGCCGCGGCGTTGAGCGCCGATATCGAGCGGCATCTGAACGGGCATCCGGTAGCCGCGCGGCCGGCAACCATGATGTACCGCATCGGCAAGCTGGTGCGGCGGCGGCGGCTGGCGTTCGCCGCGGCGGCTTTGGTTGTGGCCACGGGAACGGCGGGGATTGTCTCGACCGTGCACCAAAAGCACCGGGTGGAGCGCAGATTTCAGGAAGTGCGCGGGCTGGCCACGGCGCTGGTCTTCGATGTGCACGACCGCATCGAATATCTTCCCGGGGCCACGGAAGCGCGCAAGGCAATTGTCGCGACGGGGCTGCGCTACCTTGCGAGTCTGCGCGAAGACGCGGCGTCGGATTCCTCGCTCGCGCTGGAGCTGGCCGCCGCGTACATGCGCATCGGCGATGTGCAGGGGCACCCTCTCTACGGCAGTCTGCACGATACCGATGGCGCATCGGCGAGCTACGCCACAGCGAAAAAAATGATCGCGCCGCTGTACGGCGCGCACGATGGGCGCGCGCAGGTGCCCATGGCGTCAGTGGAGTATCGTGAGGCGCTGCTTGACTATCTGCGCGGGAATGCGACTGCCGCCATGGCGACCCTGAACGATGCGGAACGGATTGCCTGGGCGGCCATCGGGCGTTCGCCGCGTGATACGGAGGCGCTCAGCATCGCGGGCGATATCAGCTCGCAACGTGTGCGCATCGCCAGCGATCACCGGCAGCCGGAGATCGCGCGGCAGGCGGCGGAGCGAACGCTGGATGCCGCACAGCGGCTGGCCGCATTGCAGCCCGGAAGCCGCCAAAGCCTGGACTATTTGGCGGAGGCGCAGAGCAGCTTGGGAGCGGCGTACCGCACTGCCGGACAACTCGAGGAATCCGTCCGCAGATACCGGGACGCGGCGGCGACGCGCGAACAACTCGTCAGCCTGGAGCCGCAAAACACCAGCTATCGCCGTGTTTTGATGATCAGCTACGGTCACGTGGGAGACGGTTTGGGCCCGGCCCGCAATCAGGGTTTGGATGATTTGGAGGGCGCATCGCAAGCGTATGGGAAGGCCGTTGCGATCGCACGGGAAATGGTTCGCCAGGACGCCGCCGATCGGACTGCCCGCTCCGACCTGGCCAATGCGGAATACCGCGCCGGCGACGTGCTCCTGGTGAGTCCCGGGCATGCGAGCGAAGCGTTGGCGATCCTGGAGGAAAGCGAGCGCGGCTTCAGCGCTCTGCTGAAGGACGATCCCGGCAACGAGCGCTGCCGGTTCATGATGCTCTTTGCGCAGAGAAAGCAAGGAGAGGCGCTGGAGGCGCTCGGCCGCGACGCGGAGGCCACTCGCGTGTTGGTCTCCAATCGGGTGCTGGCGCAGAGCTTCGCGGGAACGAAGGATGCGCCGGCGGCGCGCGCGGGAGCAGTGCTCGCCGGCGTCAGACTGGCGAGGATCAAGGCTCGCGCGGGCGATGGTTCCGCGCTCACGCTGGTGAATCGGGTAGCCGATGAGATCCGGTCGCGCAATTTGGAGATCGCGTTTACACCCTGGGCCGAGCCTACCGTTTACGCGGACCTGGGTCGCGTATACCAGCAGCTCGGAGCAAGGGAGCAGGCGTCGATCTGGCTGGAAAAGAGCCTGGCTTGCTGGCGGGCGCTGAAGCTTCCCGCGGTGCTGGAGGCGAAGCGAGCGGCGGAGGTGAAGGCTGTGGAGGCGAGTCTGGCCGAGCGGTGATGCGCGGGCTACGCCGGCTCTGCGAAATCACGCTGGATTCGCGCGAGGATCCGGCCGCGCATCGCTGAATCAATAGACGTGGTCAATGCGACGCGCCGTTCGAGAGTTTCGCGCGTGACCAGCCGATACCTTGCTAGCGTCCTTGTAAAATCCAAATCTTTCTCCCGGCCGGCTGCGTACTTGGAGACCGCAAGATCGTTAATCTCCAGGCACCAACCCCTGACGAATCGCGTGTTCTCGCCGGTTACCAGGATCAGGCGATCACGCCAGCCATCAGGGAGAATTGCGGTTGTTTCGTCCACGCCGTGTGCGTAGTATCCGAATTCCCGCTGAAACGGCGAGCCCTCGCCAATGCTGCCATCGATCACGTCGCTAAGCGCGGCATCGCCGCGAGGAAAAACATCTGCTTCATTGGATACCAGCAATTCGTCCGGAGCGTTGGGGAATTGGCCCAGAACCGCCTGGCTCCCAATCACGACGAGATCCTGGACGTTGGCGATTGCGCCTGCGGCGCGGATGATGTGTTCCAGTTGAGCGCGCGTCATGCAGTTCTGGCGTGTTTCGATTCGAAGCGTTGGTAAATCGCCCAGCGCTGCGCCGGCGTCAGGATTCCGGCGAATGGCGTCGCCTGACGCAGCGAATCCAGCCGCTCACTTTCCTCCACCATGATCGTCAGAACATCCTCGATCGGTTTGTCGAGAATTTCTCGCCAGGCATCCCAATATGGTTGTGAGCGGCCATTCTGCCTCGACCACCGGTCCAGGTTGTCTCGTGCCACTTGGATGAGCGCCGGAGTCACGCGGAGCTTTTCGGCGATGGCGCGGTGCAGAGCCAGACTGCGCCGATCGATCCGCCGGTGGCCTCCAGGCGTGGTGCTCATGCTTCATGATACGACTACGCGCGGAACCGGTAGAGATCGCCCGACGCAACAGTGACGCCCATCAGCTTCAGATAAGTGAAGAGCTGATACTTGTGATTCACGAGGTGCTCGAGGTTGCCGAGCAGCAACGTCAGGAGCGGCTCGCCGCCGCTGACGAATACCGTTTCTACCGGCCGCGACAAGTCAGCATCCGTGAGCAGAGCGAAACCTTCCTGGATCCGTGCGCGATACGCAGTGATCCGCTCAACGGCCTCGCCTGCCGCGCACGAATGATTCACGCGCAGAGAGCGCATCTCCTTGAAGTGCGCCAGCGGAGAAGGATGCGCGGCGGCAAGCACGGCGCAGAACCCCGCGAGACAGTCCAGCAGATGGCCCAATAGAAGGCTGGTGTTCCACGCCTTCGGAACGGGCGGCCGCCACTCCATGCCGTCATCGGGAATCCTGACGATCAGGTGGACGGTCCTCTCGATCTGCTCTTCGATCTTGGCTAACAATGCGTCGCACAGTGGCTGTGAGCTCATGCCGCTCCTCTACGGGTTCACACGGGCCGCCGCTATTTGATCGCGATGGCCATCGAATCGGGTCCGATGAGGTGCTCCACGTGCGTTTCGCGGAAGCCGGCGCTCTTCATCCAGCCGCAGCAATCCGCGCCGGTATAGTCGAATCCGTCAGGCGTCTCTATCAGCATGTTGAGGCTCATGAGAAGACCGAAGGTGTTCGTTCGGCGGTCATCGTCAATCATGGCTTCATAGACCACTAGCATTCCGCCGTCGGGCAGCGCCTCGTACGCCTTGCGAATCAGCATCTGCTTGGTCTCCAGACCCCAGTCGTGAAGAATGTGCCCCATCGTGATTACGTCCACGGAGGGCAGCGCATCCACGAAGAAATCGCCGGCCTGGAAGCGCAGACGATCGGCGAGCGCGTTCGCTGCGGCATACTCTTCAAAGATCGGCGCGATTTCCGGCAGGTCAAACCCGACGCCCTGCAGATGCCGATTCACCAGGGCGATCTGCACCGCCAGGTCGCCCTGCGCTGTCCCGACGTCGGCGAAGGAGCGGTACTTCGCCCACGGCAGCCGCTCCGCAATGGCGCGGTTGCTGCCGCGGCTCAGGCCGGTCATGGCGTGAAGAAACTGCTTCAGCCGCGCAGGGTCGGCATACAAACCCTCGAACAGCGACACCGAACCATCGCGCGCTTCATTCTGCGGACGGCCCGTGCGCAGCGCTTCAGTGAGGTGACCCCAAAACGGATAGAGCCGCTGATTGCACATTTCCAGGATGCCGCCGATATAGGACGGCTTCTGCCGGTCGAGATACAGATCCGTGGCGGGCGCGTTGCTGTATGTATCGCCGTTGCGCTCCAGAAATCGCATGGAGACAAGTGTGTCGAAGAAATCGCGCGCCGAGCGGCTATGAAGTCCGAGCCTCCCTTGCAGCTCCTTAAGTGGGAGAGGATGCCGCGCCAGCTCCGTAAAAATTCCCAGTTCAATCGCGCTCAGCAGCGTCTTGCATGCAAAGAAGCCGAAGCCCACTTGCAGAATCTGATCCGGCACAGGTTGTGTATTCGTGCCTGTTTCGCTCATTGTCCCCCCGGTTGACATTATCTCAGAGGGATGCCAATTCGCTGCGCGCACAAATAAACGCTTGACCCTGGAACCGGTTCCGGCCCTGATACTATTCCAGAAAGGTGAGCACTCAGGGCGAGACAGGTTATCTGCGTTCGGGAGAACTGGCGAAGTTGACCGGCGTCAGCACGGATACGCTGCGGCATTACGAGAGGCTCGGCGTGCTGCCGCTTCCGTCGCGGACCGCTGCCGGTTACCGGCAATATGCACCGGCGGCGGTGGACCGCGTTCGCATGGTGCGCGGCGCAATCGCGGTCGGGTTCAGCCTCAACGAACTGGCCCGGGTATTCCGCGAGCGCGACGGAGGAGGAGCGCCCTGCCGCAAAGTGCATGCGCTGGCGCTGGAGAAGCTGGCGAAATTCGACCGGCAGATCGCGGACCTGGTCGCGCTCCGCGCTCAACTGCAATCGCTTGTCGCCGAGTGGGGCCGGCGGCTCGACCGCACCCCTGACGGCCAGCGTGCCGGGCTGCTGGAAGCGCTGATCCTTCCGGAGCGGAGCAACGCCAAATGATCCATCCGGCGCGAGTTCACTTGCTGCCGAAAAACCAGTACTTCACCGGCTGATAAAGCAGGTAAATCGCGCCGATCGCCAGCCAGACCATGGAGCTGACGGAAAGCGGACGGGCGGTCAGCCGGACTTCCGGAGTGCGGTCCAACTGCAGCAGCGGACCCTCTTTCTGCGCCACCGTGCGGTCGTACAAATACAGGGGAGCGGCCGCGAATACAGTGAAGATGGGGAACCACGTGGCGTTGTCGGACCCGTGAATCTTGCCGCTGCGCACGTGCACCCCGAGCGACTGCACAAGGTCCGCAATCGCCAGCGCGGCCAGCGCGAAATGGCGAATGGCGAGCGCCCGGCCGGCGGAATTCAAACCGGCCATCAGACTGCGCGAACGAAGCACCGCTTCCTTGCCGGACCGCTTCTCCACAACGGCGATCACCGGCCACAGACAATCGCGAATCACCCAGCCGGGGCCGAACAGGAATGCCGATTGAAGCTGAGTTTTCGCGAGCGCCGGAATTGCCTTCAACAATCTCCAGAACACGCGCGCCGAAACCATCCGCCGCGCACGCACCTTTTCATCGAGCGCGATGAGCGCCGCCGTTGCGCGAAGGACGTTATCGGAAAACACCAGCAGGCCCGCCGACACCAGCGGCACCACGCCGATGCGCAGCACGCCTTCAGGCAGCAGCTTGCCGCCGAAGTACGCCAGCAAAGCCACCGCGGCAAGCAGCGACCCATAAATCGGCATCATGAGGAAGAAGAATGGCCACAGGTGGCGCATCAGAAACGTTCGCGATCTTCGCAATGCAAAAAACTCTGCATCTACCGAATTGTGAAAGCGGCGAGCAAACTCGACGGCCGATGGCGGCCGCTCCGCCGGGTCGCGCGCCAATCCGGCGAGCACCGTGTCGGAGACATCGCCCGGCGCCTTGGCGACGCGCGCCGGAGGAAGCGGGCTGCCACTGCGATGGAATTCCAGCAGGTTATTCGTGTTCCCGCGAAAAGGCAACTCACCGCACACCAGTGAATACGCCACCACCGCCATGCTGTAAATATCGGAGCGGAAATCCACCTCGCGGCCGAGCGCCTGTTCCGGAGACATATATGCCGGCGTGCCGACCAGACTTCCCGGCATAGTGTGGCCGCCGCTGCTGCCAAAAGCGCCCGACGAAGCGCCGGACGAATTTCGCGGCATGGCGATCGTCTCGGCGTCTTGCACGACGACCGCGCGCGCATCCATGGCGACCGTTTCCATGTCTCCCGAGATGGCGGAAAGCGGCGAGGTCTCCTCAGAAATCGCGGGCGGCCCATCGCTCGACGTCACATCGCCAGGCAGCTTCATTTTGGCGACTCCGAAATCGAGCACCTTCACCGTGTAGGCCCCGCGGCCATTCGGCTCCAGCCAGACGTTCTCCGGTTTGAGGTCGCGGTGCACAATGCCGTGCCGGTGGGCTTCGTCGAGCGCGAGTCCGATTTGATCGAGCAGGTCGGCCACGAGAGTCAGCGCGGGCCGCGGATTGCTCTGCTGAAAATCCGAGAGCGTTTGCCCGTCGAGCAGCTCCATCACCAGGTAGGGGATCTGGCCCATCCCCGATTGGGCAATTCCGAAATCGGTGACGTTCACGATGTTGGGATGCCGCAGCCGGCCGCACGCCTGCGCTTCCCGTTGAAAGCGCGCCAGAAATTGACCGTCGGCGGCCCACTTGGGCGCGATCACCTTAACGGCGACAACTCGCGTGGTGCCCAGGTGCGTGGAAAGATACACGTTTCCCATACCACCCGCGCCGAGTTGGCGGTCGATGCGATACTTGCCGTCCAGAATTTCGCCGATCATGAGATGTACGCCAAGTTCAGAGGTCATCATAGCAATGCAATCAGAGTCCCAACGCTATCCGATCGGTCAGTACAGCCCGCCGGCCACAATCGAACGTGAGGAGCGCGACGCGTGGATTGCCGAATTAGAGAGGCTGCCGGCGAATCTGCGAGCCGCCGTCGCGGGCTTGAATGAAGAGCAGCTCGACACACGCTATCGTCCCGGAGGCTGGACGGTCCGGCAGGTGGTGCATCACCTTGCCGACGGTCACTTGAATTCGTACACGCGCTTCCGCCTCGCGCTCACGGAGGACATTCCTGTCATTAAGCCGTTCGACGAAACCGCATGGGCGGAGTTGCCGGACGCGAAGTCAGGTCCCATTGAGCCGTCGTTGAAATTGTTGGACGGTTTGCATGAGCGATGGGTGCTGATGTTCCGCGGCTTATCGGACGCCGACTTCAAGCGCACGTACCGCCATCCCGACCGAAGCGCGCCGGTGATCCTCGATTCGACGCTCGGTTACTTTGCGTGGCACTGCTGCCACCATGTCGCGCAGATCGCGGCGCTGCGCAGGCGAAAGGGCTGGTAAGTAAGTGGCCTGCTACCTTCCCGCGGGTAACTCGGCGACATACCCGGACCGATATCGCAGATTCACATTCTTTCGCGACGTTTGTAACTCCACCCGATGCGTCGAGCCATCGCGGCTGTAATTCTGCGGCGCATAAGTGAGTAGATAGCCCTGGCGGGAATCGTCCAGTGCGGTTCGCGCGAGCGCGGCAAGGCCATTGCTGTCGTGGTACGCGCGGCCGCCGGTCTGCACCGCCATTTCCTGCATGATCGCAATGGGCTCATTCACCCACGGCGGGCACGCCGGACCGGTCCGCTGAGGCGTGCACGCAATCAGGCCGCGTGCGTCGATCGGGTATAGCCTGACCTTAGCGTCCCGTAATTGCTGCACCGCGACATAGAACGGTTGCGGATCTTTGGGCACCATGAACGCGGCGGTCATCCAAATGAGGCTCTTCTCGCCGGGCAAGCTGTGCAGCCGGCGCGCCATGGCCCGAAGCGCGTTCAGCGTAATTTCCAGGCGCCGCTCGGCGAACTGAAACGGGTCCGCCACCAATGCGGCGCCTCGCGGCGGAGTAGTAGCGCCGATCGGGAGATATTCAGCCTTGAAATTCTCCAGAACGCCACGCAAGATGTCTAAGTCATCCGTGAAATTGCAGAGTAAGTGCAGATCGTCCCTCAGACTGTAAATCGCGATTCGTTCCTGAGCGGCGGAAAGCTTGCGAAGCATGCCGGAAATGCCTTCGTTACCCCTAAGCTGGTCTTCCAGGGGTGTGTTCAACTGATCCAGAAGAATAATGGACAACCTGGGACCTAACATGCCGGTAACCCGGTCATCCGAGGCGCCCGCTGCGGCAGGCGCCGGAGGTCCGCCGAAGCTGTCCAGTGTCAGAACGCTTTGTTCGATGCCGTTGTCGAACAGGCGTAGGTCGCGTTTCTTCAGATTGAGCACCGGCGAATTCCGCGAGTCCCGCGCGATCACCGGGATTTGCACGATTCTTGTCTCGGATTGAAAAACCGGAGTCTGCGCCGCCAGCACCGGTACAAAAAGAAGAAATAGCTGGACGCACCTCATGTTGCTTTACCTTCTCTTATCCACCACCACCTGACCAGCCTTCATAACCCACCGGACCTTGTCTATGGCCACTTGAATGTCCTTGAGCGGATCGCCTTCTACCGCGACCACATCCGCGCGATATCCTTCCCGCAGCGCGCCGAGGCTCTTCTCCATGCCGAGCAGCGCGGCTCCGGTCATCGTACCCGCGCGCAGCGCCTGCTCCGGTGTCATGCCGGCCTTCACCAGCCAGCCGAGCTCGCGGGTGTTCTCTCCGAACATCGTGTAGACCGCGTCCGACCCCATGGCGACGATCACGCCCGCGGCAATCGCTTTTCGCGCCGTCGCCAGATTTCGTGCGATGAAATCGTTCAGCCGCGTCACCGCTTCGGGCGGGTATCGCAGCAGTTGAAAGTTATCGGCATAGTAGCGGTTGTGGTCGATCGTCGGCACATACACAGTCTTCCGGCGCACCATTTCCGCGATGGTTTCGTCGTCCAGATCCGTGCCGTGCTCCAACGAATCGACTCCCGCGCGAACCGCATCGCGCGCCGCTTCCGGTCCATAGCTATGAATTGCGATGCGCCTGCCGAGCGCATGCGCCGCGTCCACCGCTGCCTTGATTTCCTCGTACGAGTAAGTGCGCGTGCCGCTGACATCCTGCCCGCTGCCGGTGGACGCATACATCTTCACCCAGTCCGCCCCGGCGGCGATCTGCGCGCGCGCCACCTTGTCCACTTCCTCCGGCCCGTGCGCGGTATTCGGCGTTACGTTGGTTCCGCGAGTGTTTTGCAAGCCGTACCCCGCCACGAACATCCGCGGACCAAGCATCTTCCCGGCGGCGATCAGGTCTCGCATGGCGATATCGGCGTATCCGGAGGAGCCTAGATCGCGCACGGTTGTTACACCGGTTTCCAGCGTCTTGCGAGCGTTATCCTGCGCCAGAAAAACGGTCGCGGCGCCCCGGCCCGCGCGGCTAACGGGGTTCCCCAGTATGTACGTCATGTGCGTATGCACATCGATCAGACCGGGAATCGCCGTATAGCGGGTGAGGTCCATCGAGTCGCCTTTGCACTCGCCGACGGACTGAATGTTCTGGCCGTCAACAACAATGCAGGCGTCGCGCCAGAGCTTGTCGCCGTCCCAGATGGCTCCAAACCGGTAAGAGGCGCCCCAGAGCGGGACGCACAGAAAACCTGCAATGGCGAGACGGCGAAACATGTGCAGATCATACCAGGACGCCGCCGGCGTGCCGGCAGGAATCGCGCCTGTGATTCTTTTACAAGTTTCCTCTTGCTTACCGAGGGGAGCCGCTGTATTCTGATCTCGGTAACCGAGAGAAGTCCCCATGAGCAAACCTTCCGATCTCGTGCAAGGCACCCTGGACCTTCTGCTGCTCAAGATTCTCGCGCTCGAACCTCTCAACGGCTGGGCGATCAGCCAGCGGCTGCGCCAGGTATCAGGCGACATCCTTCAAGTAAGCGACGGCTCCCTTTATCCCGCGCTTCACAAGCTGGAACAGGAAGGCTGGATCGCCGCCGAATGGAAGGCCAGCGAGAACAATCGCCGCGCGAAATTTTACTCCCTCACGCGTCTGGGCCGGCGGCAATTGCAAAAGGAAACCGAAAACTGGGAGCGCCTCTCCGGAGCGATCGCCCAGGTGCTGCAAACCGAGGAGGCCTGACCATGCGTGCCGAACATTGGCTCTACACCATTCCGTTGCGCCTGCGATCCCTGTTCCTCCGCAATCGAGTGGAAGCCGAGCTCGAGGAAGAGCTCGCCGATCATTTGGAGCGCGCCACCGAAATCTACCTGGCCCGCGGCCTTTCCCCTTCAGCGGCACGCGCCGCCGCCATCCGTGACATGGATGGACTGACGCAGCAGAAGGAGGCCTGCCGTGACACGCGGCGCATCGCGCCCATCGACAACACCTTCCGCGACGTGCGTTTCGGCCTGCGCGTCCTCTTGAAATCGCCGGGGTCCACCGGCATCGCCATTCTCACGCTGGCGCTCGCCATCGCGGCCAATGCCGTCGTCTTCGGCGTGCTCAACGGGCTTTTCCTGCGCCCGCTGAACGTCCCGGAACCCGAGAGTCTTTACGGGATCGAGCATAGCTCCGAGCACAACATGTGGGAGAGCTACCCGGACTACGTCGACTTGCGCGATCGCAACAAATCCTTCGAGGGACTCGCCGGGTTCAGCATCGATATGGTGGGGCTCGACACCGGCAACTCGCCCACGCGCGCCTGGATTTCGCCCGTTACTGGAAACTACTTCGACGTCCTCCGAATCCAGCCGTATCTGGGCCGCCTCTTTCATGCCGCCGATGAACACGGTCCGAACAGCGCTCCTTACATCGTGCTCGCCCATAAATACTGGCTCTCGCATTTCGATGCAGACCGCTCCGTCATCGGCCGCATCGTACGCGTCAACAAGCACCCATACACCATCATCGGCGTCGCTCCGCCGGATTTCCGCGGCGCCATGCTGTTCGGCCTGCCGGACTTTTTCGTTCCCTTCATCAATCAGCGGGAGATTGAAGGCCGCGACACTCTCAATGTCCGCAACACGCATTCGCTCTTTATGCTGTTGGGGCATCTCAAGCCGGGAGTGAGCCCGCGGCAGGCCGCCGCGGACCTGAGCAGCATCGGAGCGTGGATCGGGAAGACCTATCCCAAGGACCACGGCGCCACCAGCTTCGTGCTGGCCCGTCCGGGTCTGTACGGCAATCTGCTGGCCGGGCCGACACGAGCGTTCGTCGGCGGTCTCATGCTTCTCGCCACACTCATCCTCCTCGCCGCGTGCGCGAATCTCGGCAGCCTTTTCGGAGCGCGCGCCGCCGACCGCGCCCGCGAGGTCGCGCTTCGCCTGGCGCTTGGCGCCACTCGCGCTCGCATTCTCCGGCAGTTCCTCACCGAAGCGGTGATCGTCTCCCTCTGCGGAGGGGCACTCGGGTTGTGGGGCAGCGTAGCCCTGCTGCATGCCATCAGCGCGTGGAAACCATTCCCCCGCTTTCCTTCCCTGGATATTCCCGTTCAGCCCGATGCCAGGGTATATCTGATCGCCCTTGGGCTTGCGCTGGTCAGCGGCCTGCTCTTCGGCGTCGTGCCCGTGCGCCAGGTGCTCCGCGCCAATCCGTACCAGGTGGTCAAAGCCGGACCCAGCGGCGCGATCGGCCGCGGCGTCACGTTTCGTGACATCCTCCTGCTGACGCAGATCGCGATTTGCGCGGTGCTCGTCACCGCTTCGCTGGTCGCTGTGCGCGGGCTGGATCGGACCCTGCACAACGACTTCGGCTTTGATCCTCACCATGTGCTGCTCGCGGAAACGGATCTCAACATCGCGGGCTATACGGGCGATCGCGTGCCCGAAATGCAGCGCCGCCTCATTGACGCCATGGCTGCGATCCCGGGCGTCGACGCTGCCGCGACCATCGGCCGTGTGCCGCTTTCCGGCGGAGGTTTCGTCGTCGCCGTCTATGCGGAAAATGCCACGGACCTCACACCTGGAAAAGCGCTCGCATGGCCGGAGCGTTTCAATGTCTCTCCCAATTACTTTCGTGCGGCGGGAGCGCCGTTGCTGGCGGGCCGCGCTTTTACATGGCATGACGATAAGGACGCGCCGCAGATCGCGGTCATCAACCGGGAGACCGCGCGGCGGCTGTTCGGGTCCGCGGCCAATCCCATCGGCGCGCATTTCAAGCTTCGCGACGGCTCTCGGGTGGAAGTGGCCGGCCTGGTCGAAACCGGAAAATACCAGAGCCTCACGGAAGATCCTGCGCCCGCCATCTACCTTCCGGTATTGCAATCGCCGATGAGCGAGACCGTGGTGCTGGTGCGCTCGCGCCGCGACCGGCGCCAAGTGGCCGCGGCCATGCAGACCGCTATCCACGGCATCGATCCCACATTGCCGTACTTACTCGAACCCTGGGAGCAGGAACTCGAGCTTGCGCTGTTCCCGTCGCGAATCGCCACGGTGGCGCTCGGCATTCTCGGCGTGATGGGCGCCATTCTCTCCATCACCGGCATTTTCGGAATGGCGGCGTATTCAGTGAGTAAGCGTATGCGCGAGCTCGGCATTCGCATCGCTCTGGGAGCGCAGCGGACGGAGTTGCTGCAGGCAGCGCTCGGGCGGGCGCTGCGGCTGCTGGCGATGGGCTCCGCCGCGGGCCTCATTTTCGGCATTCTCGCAGGAAAGGTGTTGGCCGCGATCGTGTATCAGGCGACGCCCAAAGATCCGCTGGTGCTCGGAGGAGTGCTGGTGTCGATGCTCATCCTGGGCCTGCTGGGCACATGGATTCCCGCGCAAAGAGCCCTGTCGCTGGACGCAATTACGCTCTTGAGGGAAGAGTAGCGACCGGTCTCCAGACCGGTTGCAAGCGTGCGCCGCACGCCCGAGGCGCGCGACTCAAGGCGAGCGCAACTTGCCCGGGCGCGCTGCGCGCGCCTGGTACCGGCCGGGAGGCCGGTACCTACTACCGCCACCTGAACATTTTCAACGCTACGCCAAAACACACCACCATCCAACACGCCAGCACCGCGACTTCGCTCGATACCGCCCCCAGGCCGCCGCCGCGCAGCATGTTGATCCGCAGCGCGTCGATGGCCGCCGTCAGCGGAAGCGCCCGGATCACCGGCTGAAGGATCGCCGGGAAACGCTCCGAGGAAAAGAACACGCCGGAGACGATCCACATCGGCATCATCGTCACGTTCATCAGGCCGCTGGCCGCCTCGATGGTCTTTGCTCGCGAGGCGATCAATAGTCCCAGCGCGCTAAACGAAAGCGAAGCGAGCACACACACGATCGCCAGATCCACCAGGCGCCCGCGCACCGGCACTCCGAACACCAGAATGCCGAAGCCCAGCACAAAGGCCACTTCCACCACCAGCAGACAAAGGCGCGACAGCAGGAAGGACAGCAGGTAATACGCACGCGGCATCGGAGTCGCAATGAGGCGCTTCATCAGGTTCTTGCGGCGCGCGTCCACAATGGCGAAGCCCATGCCCCAAATCGCGCTGCCCATCACATTCATGCCCAGCAGCCCGGGAATGAGAAAGTCGATATACCGCGACCCCACTTCGCGCACTCGCTGGTCGCTCACCGGAGTTACATCCACGCGGCCGTTGGCGCGCTGGATCGCCGCGTCCGCGAGCATACGTGCCGTCCGGCCTTCGGGGTTGGTCTCGTCGTAGCGGTATACCACCGCGCCCGCATGCGCCGGATCCGGCTCCACGGCGAGCGCCACTTTACCGGTCCGCAACTGCTCCGCCGCCGCTTTCTCCGATACCTGTTCCACGGACAACTGCGTCTCCGCCTTGAGCGCTGCCATCAGTTGAGGAGTGGTCACCGACACCGCGATCACGTCCGCCGGCTTATTCCGGAACGCCAACCCGAGACCGGCGGCCAGCAGCACCGGAAATACGAACACCCAGAACAGCGCCTCCGGCTCGCGCACAAACTCGCGGAATCGCACCAGGACCAGTTGCGCCAGCGGATGATCCCACCAGCTTCTATTCGTCACGAAGGCGCCTCCCCGTCAGTGCCACGAACACGTCCTCCAGGCTTGCCGAGTGCGTGCGCAGCTCGGTCAGCGAACAGCTCTGCCGCCGCAGCTCATCCAGCAGCGCAGGCACCGCCCGATGCAACTCCGTCACCTGCATCTGTACGTTTCCGTTCTCCGATTTCACGCCGCGCACGCCGTCGAGCCGCTCCAGCGCGCTCGCATCCACCGACCCCGCCGAGAACTCCACCAGATGCTCGATGCCGATGGATTCGATCAGCTCGCGCGGACTCCCCAGAGCGATCGTCTTGCCATGATCCATAATCGCCACGCGATCGCTCAGCTTCTCCGCCTCGTCCATGTAATGAGTGGTCAACAGGATCGTGCTACCCGCTCGCCGGAACTCCTCAATCAGATCCCACAACTGCCGCCGCGCTTGCGGATCCAATCCGGTCGTCGGCTCATCCAGAAACAGCAGTTCGGGCGCGCCCACCAGCGCGCACGCCAGCGCCAGCCGCTGCTTCTGCCCTCCCGAAAGACCGCCCACGCGCGAATTCTGCTTCTCCTCCAATTGCACGCGCGCAATCACTTCGGCCGGGGACGGCCCCTGCTTGAAGAAGCTGCGGAATAGCCGGATCGTCTCAAGGACGGTCAGTTTGTCGGAAAGCTGCGTCTCCTGCAGTTGAATTCCGAGCCGCTGGCGCAGCGCCGCGGCATCGCGATCCCACCGCATGCCCAGCACCTCGACCTCGCCCGAATCGGGCGCCGTCAAGCCTTCGCAGATTTCGATTGTCGTGGTCTTACCCGCGCCGTTTGGTCCCAGAAGCCCGAAACACTCGCCCCGGCGAACCTCTAAATCCAAACCGTTCACCGCCACCACGTCCTTATAAACTTTTCTGAGACGAGCGACGCGCAGCGCGGAATCGGACATCCTTCAAGTATCCCCGAATTTGTTTGCGCTTCCCATGGGATATGCTAATGCCGATGAAGAGGTGCACATCCGCAACGCGGAAGGGAGCACGGCGCTCTCTCTTTCTCGCCACTGCGTTCTGCGCTGCCGCTTTCGCGCAATCCGGCGACTGGCCCAATTACGGCAACGACCCCGGAGGAGAGCGCTTTTCCCCGCTCGATCAGATCAACAAGGGCAACGTCAGCCAGCTCAAGGTCGCCTGGACGTATCACACCGGCGACGTCTCCGATTCGAGCAAATACGGCAGCCGCAGCGCCTTCGAAACCACGCCCATCATGGTGGATGGCACGCTGTACCTGAGTACTGCGTTCAATCGAATCGTCGCCCTCGATCCCGAGACCGGTAAAGAGCGCTGGACGTACGATCCGCACATCGATCTGCAGGCGGGCTACTCCGAAGGTCTGATGAATCGCGGCGTCTCTTATTACAAGGGCCGCATCTTCCTCGGCTCCATCGATGCGCGGCTCATCTGCGTCAATGCCTCCGATGGCAAGCCGTGCGCCGGCTTCGGAGTGAACGGCCAGATCGATCTCACCAAAGGTATTGCCAACATCAGACACAAAGGCGAGTACGAAGAGACATCGCCGCCGGCCATCGTGGATGACCTGGTGATCGCCGGCTCCGGCATCAGCGACAACAACCGCGTGGAGATGCCCAGCGGGGTGGTGCGCGCTTTCGATTACAAGACCGGAGCCCTCCGCTGGAGTTGGTATCCGCTCGGCGCCGAAACCAGAACCGGGGCGGCGAATGCCTGGAGCGTCATCGCCACCGATGCCGCGCGCCACCTTGTCTTCGTGCCCACCGGGAGCGCCAGCCCCGACTATTTCGGAGGCGAGCGCAAGGGCGACAACAAATGGGCCAACTCCATCGTGGCGCTGGATTCGCGCACCGGCAAGCTCGTGTGGGGATTCCAGCTTGTTCATCACGACCTTTGGGATTACGACACCGCTTCGCCGCCGCTGCTCACCACGCTCATTCGCAACGGCCTGCACATCCCCGTGGTTGTGCAAGGCAACAAAACCGGCAATGTGTTCGTGCTGAATCGCGAAACGGGCAAGCCGGTCTTCGATGTGGAAGAACGCGCAGTGCCCAAGAGCGACACCCCGGGAGAGGACGCCTCGCCGACCCAGCCTTTCCCCGTCGCACCGCCGCCGCTCACGCTGCAGCGGCTCACGCCGGACGATGCTTATGGCGTTACGGCCGAAGAAAAACAGGGATGCCGCGAGCACATGGCCAGCCTCCGCAATGAAGGCATGTTCACGCCGCCCAGCGTGAAGGGAACGCTCGTGTTCCCCGGGAACATCGGCGGCATGAACTGGAGCGGCTACGCCTTTGACCCCGGCAGCCAGACGCTGGTCACGAACACGCTGCGCATCGCGTTCGATGTGCGCCTCTACCCGCGCGACCGTTTCGATGCAGCCGAGAAGGAAGCGATTGCGGGCAAACTGCGAGCCGAATTCGCCGCACAACTCGGCACACCGTTTGGGATGAGCCGCGACGCGCTGCTCTCGCCCAAACAAATCGTGCCGTGCAACAACCCGCCGTGGAGCACGCTCGTGGCCGTCGATCTGGCCGACGGCAAAATCCGATGGACCGTCCCGCTGGGAGACAAGACGCTCGCCGGGCTCGGCGGTCCGATCGTCACGGCAGGAGGTCTCATTTTTATCGGAGCGGCGTGGGACGCGAAGTTCCGGGCCTTCGATGTGCAGACAGGAAAGGAACTCTGGGCGGGGCAACTGCCTGTCCCGGCAGCGGCCACCCCAATGACGTATCGCGGAAAATCCGGGAAGCAGTTCGTAGTGATCGCGGCGGGAGGCCACGGAAAACTGCCGATCCCGCTGGGAGATACGGTGGTGGCTTACACGCTGCCGTAGAGCAGAAAGCTGTGAAAGAACGTCGAATTGCTTTTTTGCCGCATTCCAACGCACTCGAATGCCGGGCACCTTTTACCGCTCCCTAACGGTCACGTTAGCTGAAGAAATATCGAATCGCTTTTTCTCCAAATTCAAACGCACTCGCATTCCCGGCACCTTTTACCGCTTCCTCACGGTCACGGCTCCGTATGTAGTTGATTCTACTAACGGAGCCGTGACCGTGAGGGAGCGGTAAAAGGTGCATCGAAAAGCGAATGGAGCGCGACGAGAACGGCCGCCGGATTTTTTCACAAACCCGTTAGGAAGCGGTAAAAGGTGCATCGAAAGGCGGACGGAGTGCGACGAGAACGGCAGCCGGATTTTTTCACAAGCCCGTGAGGGAGCGGTAAAAGGTGCATCGAAAAGCGAATGGAGTTCGACCAGAGCCGTAAAAGCTGCCCTCCGTCACCCTGCTACGCGAAGATAGCTGTATGCATATTCGCGTGCACCCTTCCGACACCGTCGCCATCGTGGTCTCCCCCGAAGGCCTTCGCACGCCCCTCGACCACATCCCGCAAGCCCACAAAATCGCCCTGCGCGACCACACACCGGGCGACCCCATCATCCGCTACGGCCACACCATCGGCATCGCCACCCGGACCATCCCCGCGGAGTCCTGGGTGCGCGAAGACATGCTCAGCCTGCCGGCCGCGCCTCTCCTCGACGATCTTCCCCTCGCGACCGCCGTCCCCGATCCGCCTCCGCCGCTCGACGGCTTCACCTTCGACGGGTACGCCAACGCCGACGGCTCCTACGGCACGCGCAACATCCTGGGCCTCGCGACCACCGTGCAATGCGTTGCCCCGACGGTGGAGTATGCGGTCCGGCGCATCAAAGCAGAGATCCTGCCGCACTATCCGAATGTCGATGACGTGGTCGCCATCACCCACTCCTACGGCTGCGGCGTCGCCATCGATGCTCCAGGCGCCGCCGTGCCCATTGAAACGCTGCGCCACATTTCTCTTCATGCCAACTTCGCCGCGAACCCTCTGGTCATCAGTCTCGGATGCGAAAAGCTCCAGCCGGCACGTCTCTTCGGGCCGGGCGCGGAACTGCCTGTGCTCCAGCAAACCAACGTCATCCGCTTGCAGGACGAGCGTGGTTTCGCCGAGACCATTTCCGCCATCCTCGCGGCCGCAGAGTTCCGCCTCGAACAGTTGAATCGCCGGCAGCGGCGCGCGTGCCCTGCGTCCGGACTCGTCGTCGGCCTGCAATGCGGAGGCAGCGACGCGTTTTCGGGCGTCACCTGCAACCCCGCGGTCGGCTATGCTGCCGACCTGTTGGTCCGCGCCGGCGCCACCGTCCTCTTCAGCGAAGTGACAGAGGTGCGCGACGCCATCCACCTCCTCACGCCCCGCGCCGCCACGCCCGACGTTGCCCGCGCGCTGATTCGCGAAATGCGCTGGTATGACGACTATCTCGCCGCCGGACGCGCCGACCGCAGCGCCAACACCACTCCCGGCAACAAGCGCGGCGGCCTCGCCAATATCGTCGAAAAAGCGCTCGGCAGTGTTGCCAAAGCCGGCAGCACGGCCATCCGCGCCGTCGCCACGCATGGGGAAAAGGTCGCCGCCAAAGGACTTGTTTTCGCAGCCACTCCCGCCAGCGACTTCATCTGCGGCACGCAGCAACTGGCCAGCATGAACCTGCACGTCTTTACCACCGGAGAAGGAACGCCCTACGGTCTGGCGCTGGTGCCGGTGATCAAAGTCTCCTCCCGCACCGCCCTCGCGGAGGAGTGGCCCGACCTCATCGACCTAGATGCCGGCCGGATCGCCACCGGCGAAAAGACCATCGAAGATTTCGGTTGGGAGATCTTCCACCGGATTCTGGAAGTCGCGTCGGGCCGCAAAACCTGGGCCGAACATTGGGGACTCGCCAACGCCCTGTCGCCGTTCAATCCCGGCCCGGTGACGTAGGCGGCGGTACGGCGATCAGCCGTGCGGTGAGGGGCGGCCCCGGGTTGCTGCGGATCGCCAGAATCTCGCGGCCGCCATCCACGATGACGCCGCGGAATTTGTCGTCGCCTAACTGGAAGCTCGCGAAACAGTCGCTGTCTACGGTGATTGCGGCGCCCGGGATGACGCTCTTGCCTTGCGAGTAGCGGCGATTCTGCACCATCTCCGCTCCGCACTTTTCGGGCGACCGCACCATCTCGCCGTTCCGCGGCGCCGTCGGGTCCGTCTGCTCGAACTTTATGTGGGCGCCGTCGGCGGTGAATTTGCCGCTGAAATTCTGCCAGTTCCCGGAATCGTCCTGGAATTTCCACTTCGCCGTGCAATCCGTGGCCGCTTCGTAGGTGCCGGTGAGCGGATTGCCGAGCAGGAAGCCCGTGAACATCACCGAAGACATGCCGCTGGCGCCGCCCTTGCCGTCGAACGTCACCCGGCCGATGCTCGCGATCGGTTTCGGGTCGCCGGACGCCGTCGTTGTGCCCCACAGCAGGAACCCGTACGATCCATCCACCACCTTCGTCAGGCAAGCGTCGGCCGCAAACCCGGGAAGCGCAAGAGCCAGCATCAACAGAACCCTCATACCCCATTCTAGTAGGTGCCGGTCTCCAGACCGGTAGCAGGCGCGCAAAGCGCGACCGGGTTCAGGAAGGAAATGCCTCATGCGGAGCCAAAAACAACTATTAAATTCGCCGCCGCCCCGAGGCGTCTTGTTTAAAGACATTCAGACCCATTGTGTTGCAGTCTGCTACAATCCGGTTTAACGAGCACAAAGGAGAAACTCCCCCGTGTCTACCTTCCTGCAGAACCAGTTCGAAGAAAACGTGGTCACCACCAGCGTGGATTACGTCTTCAACTGGGCCCGCAAATCGGCACTCTGGCCGTTGACCTTCGGGCTGGCGTGCTGCGCCATTGAAATGATCGCCTCCAGCACTTCGCGCTTCGACATCGCCCGGTTCGGCGCCGAAGTCTTCCGCCCGAGTCCCCGCCAAAGCGACCTCATGATCGTCGCCGGTACCGTCACGCTGAAAATGGCGCCGGTGCTCAAACGCATCTGGGACCAGATGCCCGATCCGAAATGGTGCATCTCCATGGGCGCGTGCTCCAGCGTCGGCGGACCTTTTAACACCTACGGTGTGCTGCAGGGCGTCGACAAGATTGTCCCCGTGGACGTTTACTGCACCGGCTGCCCGCCGCGTCCCGAGAACCTTTTCTACGCGCTGCTCAAATTGCAGGACAAGATCGATACCATGACCACGCTCGTCAAGCGTCCCACCGAAGTGCGGCTGGACGAGAGCATGCTCGAAGAGTTCAAACAGCAGATCCGCATCGGTCAGGTTCAGAACCCGGTCTAAGCTTTGCCGTTTTATAAGGACACCCGGCAGATTTATCGCGTCACGGAGCTCGATGCCTTCCCGTGGCTCTCCCACGGATTCGGCACCCGCCTCGCCGATATTCCCGGCATGTTCGCCAATCTGGCCACGCTCAAGCAGATACATTCCGCGGAGTGTATCGCCGCTTCGGGCCGCTCCGGCATTCTCGGCGAAGGCGACGCGCTCACGGAAAACACTCCCGGCTCCGTGGTTGCGATCAAGACCGCCGACTGCATTCCGATCCTGCTCGTGGATCCCGTACATCGCGCCGTCGCCGCGGTTCATGCCGGGTGGCGCGGCACGGCGGCGCATATCGGCGCTAAAGCCATAGGCACTATGCGCGAGCGCTTCGGTTCCGCGCCCGCCGACCTTCACGCGGCCATCGGACCGGGCATCGGACCGTGTTGCTACGAGGTGGGTCCTGAGGTCGCGGCGCAATTAGGAGGGCAGGGAAGACAGCACATCGATCTCCCGGCCATCAATCGCCGGCAACTCGCCGAAGCGGGTATTCCCGCAGCTCACATCTACGTCTCCGGACTGTGCACCATGTGCCGCGGCGATGAGTTTCACTCCTTCCGCCGCGACAAAGAAGCGGCCGGCCGCCTCTACTCCTTCGCCGGAATCCTGTAACGCCTTTCGCTTCCGTGGCGTACAGTAGGATTGAGGCGCGCTCATGTTCACGTGGATCTGCCCGAAATGCGGGAAAGAGGTTCCGCCCGCTTACGACGATTGCCCCAACTGCAACCCTATGCCGCAAGCCGCCAGTCCGGCTCCGCCGCCACAGGCCGCGCCGGAGGCTCCGCTATCCGCGCCGGCCGCCGATCAGCCGCCACCTCCTCCACCGCCGCGCGTCCAGGCGCCGCCGCCGCTCCGGGGCACATTCGCCGCGCCGCCACCGGCCCCGCGCCGCGGCTTGCCTACGTGGCTGATGACCATCGTCTTCGCGCTTGCTACCGTCGGCATCATCGCCGCCGTGCTCTGGACGGTCGGCTATTTCAAGAACCGGCCGGAAGTCAAACCCTCCACCGCGGTGGAAAGCCCTGCCGCCAAGCCCGGCGCGCCCACGAATCCGTTCCAGAAGTTCATCGAAGTTTCCGGCATACGCTTCTCGGAAGACCCCCGGCACAAAAGCAAGATCCTGGTCACCTGCATGATCACGAATCACTCTCAGGCGGACGTCTCCGGCCTCGCGGGCAATGTGACCATTTGGGGTATGACCCGCAAAGCCGACGAGGACGCGGTGGGCACGTTCACCTTCGACACCGCCGTACACCCGTTCGAAAGTAAAGAAGTAACTGCGCCGCTAAACACGAAGCTCAAGATCTACGAATTGCCCGACTGGCAAAACGTCACCACCGATCTGCAAATCACCGGCCCCTCCCAGTAGGTACCGGTTTCCAGACCGGTACCAGGCGCGCCCGCGAACGCCCGCTTGCCCGCAAGTCCGCTCTACTCCCCGATCCGTGCGCGCACCTCATAATGATGCGCCACTGTCTCGATCCGTGATAGCAAAGCCCGCGCCTCCGGCTCGAACACCGGAGTCCCGTAGTCCGCGCCCGCGAACGCCCGCACCGCGTCCAGCGACTCGAAGAAGTTAATCACCACGAACTCCGATTCCTCCGGCCCATCGCTGCGGAGCACATAACCTCCCCGATACCCGGGTATCTCTTTTAACCCCGGCAGCACTTTGCCGCTCAGCAGCGCCTCGTAGGCGTTTGCGTCTTCCCTCCTGGTCCAGCCTCGCCAGTGTCGAGCGATCATCTGTCCCCTCTCCTCTGTCCTCTTATACCAGCGTCACCGGCGATGCTGTATCATCAACTTCAACCCGCATGCTGGAAGTCACCGCGCTGCGCAAGTCCTACGGCCCGCTGCTCGCCGTCGATGGCGTGAGCTTTCGCGCCGGCAAGGGCGAAACCGTCGGGCTTCTCGGTCCCAACGGGGCGGGGAAGACCACCACCATTTCCATCATCGCGGGCCTCATCCCCGCCGACTCCGGAGAAGTCCGCATGTTCGGCCACTCTCTCCGCGGCGCTACCGACCCTGCCAAGCGCCACCTCGGCCTCGCTCCCCAGGACATCGGCCTGTATGAGCAAATGTCCGCCATCCAGAACCTCCACTTCTTCGGCGCGCTCTACAATCTCTCCGGCGCTCCCCTCAAGCGAGCCGCCGGCCACGTGCTCGACCTGGTCGGCCTCACCGAACGAGCCAAGGACAAAGTCGGCGATTTCAGTGGCGGCATGAAGCGCCGCCTCAACCTCGCCGCGGCCCTCATTCACGATCCCCAGCTTGTCCTCCTCGATGAACCCACCGTCGGTGTGGACCCGCAAAGCCGCAACGCCATCTTCGATAATCTCGAACTGCTGCGCAAACGCGGCAAGACACTGCTCTACACCACGCACTACATGGAAGAAGCCGAGCGCCTCTGCGACCGCCTCGTCATCATTGACGGCGGCAAGGTGATCGCCGACGACACCATGGATGGCCTACACCGCCTGCTGCCCCAAACCAGCGTCCTCAGCATCACCCTGAACGACGGCGCTGCCGCCGGGAGTTGCGTTTCGGATCTGCGGTCTTTGCCCGGGGTCGAATCCGTCGGCCAGCGCGACGCTACTCTATCGGTTGTGCTCCGCGATCTTTCCGCCGATTCTCCCGCCGTCCTTTCGCGGCTCGCCGAGCGCGGTCACCGCGTTCAGCATCTCGCCAGCGAGCGCGCCAATCTGGAAACCGTCTTCCTGAACCTCACTGGAAGGCGCCTGCGCGACTGATGCTCGTCCCATTCAGCGCCCTCGTGCGCAAAGATCTGCGGCTCTTCTTTCTGGACCGCCGTGCCGTGTTGATGAGCGTGGTCGCGCCCATCTTCATCGCCTCATTCTTCGGCTACATTTTCGGCGGCGGCGCCGGAAACCAGGATGACAGCCGTATCCCGGTTGTCGCCGTAGACCAGGACTCCACGCCCTTCAGCAGAAGTATCGTCGACCACCTCAAACAGGACGCGTATCTCGAAGTGAAAGCCGCGGCCCCCGATCGCGCTCGCGATCTGGTTCGCGAGGGACGCACCACCGCCGCCATTATTATTCCCAAATCATTCGGCGTGGACATGAGCCGCGCGTTTTTCACGGGAGGCTCCAAGCCGGAAGTTCAGGTGTTGGGCGATCCTTCGCACGCCATTGAAATGCGTATGGTGCAGGGGATGGTGCAGAGCGCCGTCATGCAGTCGATTGGCAGCCTCATGGGCGGCAGCGCACGCGCGCAGTCCCTTCTCTCGCTGCCGTTCCAGGTGAGTTCCGAAGGCGTCACCGCGCATCGGGGCAGGCTCTACAACGGCTACGCCCATTCATTCGGCGGAATGGGCATTCAGTTTCTTCTCATGGTCGGGGTGGAAGTGGGAGTTTCCCTTTTGCTCGCCCGGCAGCAGGGAGTATGGAAGCGTTTGTCCGCCGCGCCGGTCTCCAAAGCCACGCTCCTCGGCAGCCGGACCTTCAGTTCCGCGCTGACCTCCATGGGCACGCTCGTCGTGCTCTTTGCCTTCGCGCGGATCGTCTTCGGAGTGCGCATTCAGGGCAGTTTCGCCGGTTTCGTCGGCATCTGCGCCGCCTTCTCGCTGATGACCGCCGCCTTTGGATTGTTCATCGCGACCGTGGGCAAAACGGCCGAAGCGACGCGCGCCATCGCCATCCTCGTCACTCTCCTGATGGTGATGCTCGGAGGCGGCTGGGTGCCCACTTTTATCTTTCCGAGGTGGCTGCAGTCGCTGACCGTGGCGATCCCCACGCGATGGGCCATGGACGGCCTCGACGCAGTCACCTGGAGAGGCCTGGACTTCTCGCATGTCGCCGCCCCCATCGGCCTGCTGATGCTGACCGCGGTGTTCTTCGCAGCCATAGCTGTCAAGAGGTGGGAGTAGCCGTGATCCCCTACCGCTGCCGTTCTCGTCGTACTCCATTCGCTTTTCGATACACCTTTTACCGCTTCCTTACGGGTTTGTGAAAAACTCCAGTTGCTGCTCTCGTCGCACTCCGTTCGCCTTTCGATACACCTTTTACCGCTTCCTTACGGTCGCGGCTCCGTTAGTAGCATCAACTACATACGGGCCCGGTGCTGGGGTACGAATGCGTTTGAAAGCGGCAAAAAAGCAATTCGATAATCTTTCACAACCCCGTAAGGGAGCGGTAAACGGTGTCGGGGATTCGAGTGCGTTTTACGTTTTCCCTATCCCGCAACGGAGCGGTAAAAGGTGCCGGCGATTCGAGTGCCTTTTCGAATGCTCAGAACGGCGACGAATCCACCGTGACCCGTTGTGCCGTAATGTTCCCGGCGATATGATCCACCCGGTTGCCCTTCAGATCGTAAATGTCGATCGTAAATGGGCCGGAGTATTTATCTCCGCTCGGTGACAGCGTGATCTGCTCGCGGATGTTGACATAGTTCGCTAGTGTGCCGGTCGAAGGGGTGTAGCTTAACGCGAAGTGGTTCAGCTCGTAGGTTAGATATCCGGTCTGTCCCCAGACGCCCAAACAGAAATTCTCGCTGGCCGGCGCATGACCGGCGGAGTTGAGGATTTCCGTTCCGTCACTATGCCATTGGTTATAGCCGAAGTCGACCACGGCGCCGTCCGGGATGGAAGGAGTGCGGCTGGAATTCCCCTGCGCAACATATTGCACACTCCACATTCCAACGATGGACGGCGTCGCCGGGCCGCCTCCCGATCCCCGCGTCATTGCCGTGAATGGCCGTATTAAAGGCAAATTGCCGCCTGCCACCGCAAACTGAAACGGAGCTTGTAAATTGGCCGGATTGCCGCACCCGATCGCGGTGGGGCTGAACACCGCCAGCGCGATTCCGGCGGCGAGGTTTACGGTAATCCATCGAGCGATTGTCTTCATGAGGTTCCTCTTTCTGTCACAGGCGAACCTGTGTCAACCTCAAAAGCGCAACTCAGAAGGAAAAACTGGGGTGGCGAGTCAAAAATTCTTCTCTGTCGCGAAACTCACGCTTCAGCCCTGACTCGTTAACTGCGTGCGCAGCCAGGCACGCGCCACTTTCCAATCGTGCATCACCGTGTCGGAGGAGACCTTCACCACTTCGGCGGTCTCCTTGACGCTGAGTCCGGCGAAGAACCGCAGTTCCACAACCCGGGCCTTGCGCGGGTCTACTGCGGCCAGCGAACTAAGAGCGTCGTCCAGAGCCACAAGTTCCCCGGCCCGCGTCTGCGACAAATCGAGCGACTTGCCGAGATCCAGATGCCGCGCTCCGCCACCGCGCTTATCCGCCAGCCTCCGGCGCGCCCGGTCCATGAGGATATGGCGCATCAGCGTCGCCGATACCGCGAAGAAGTGTGCGCGGTGCTGCCACTCCACCTCGCCGGCATTGATCAGCCGCAGATACGCTTCGTGTACCAGGTCCGCGCTCTGCAGCGTGTGTCCGGGACGCTCCTTCTGAAGCAGGCGCGCCGCCACGCGTCGCAGTTCCCGATACACGCGCGGAGTCAATTGTTGAAGCGCTTCAGAATCGCCCCCGGCCCATGCGCGCAGCAGTTGCGTGGTATCGGGGGCTGTTCGGTCTGCCATTTTGGTTCGTCAGAAGAAGTATAAAACAGGCCGCGGGGGAACGCTTCGCAATGCTCTTGAAGTGTAAGATGGAGGCTTGCGGGAGCCGCAGCACGATGTCACCGGAGCGATGGCGCAAGATTCAGGACCTCTATAGCGCGGCTCTACAAGCCGGCCCGGAGGAGCGTGGCGCCTTGATTGCGCGCGGCGATCCGGAAGTCGGCCTGGTGGTGAAGGAAATGCTTTCCCAGGACTCCGGGAGCCGCATCTTCGATTCACCGCCCAACTCGCCCTTCGAGACCTCTGCCGACACCGTAGCGATCGGCAGCGAGTTCGGGCCTTACCGCATTCAGGCGTTCCTCGGCGCGGGCGGCATGGGCACTGTGTATCGCGCCGTGGACAGCCGGCTGGGGCGCGAAGTCGCTCTCAAGGTTGCGTCCGCCCGTTACAGCGAGCGCTTCCGGCACGAGGCGCGCGCCATCTCCACCCTCAACCATCCCCACGTCTGCACGCTCTACGATGTCGGCCCGAATTATCTGGTGATGGAGCTCATCGAAGGCTCCACTCTGGCGGCGGAAATCGAAAAAGGTCCGCTCGCGATCGCATCGGTAGCGCGCTATGGATCGCAGATCGCCAGTGCTCTTGCCGAGGCGCACGCCCGCGGAATCGTGCACCGCGACTTGAAGCCGGGGAACATCATGGTGACGCGCCACGGCATAAAAGTCCTGGATTTCGGCCTCGCCAGGACGCTCGCGGAAACCCGCATCACCGAGACCAACGCAATCCTCGGCACGCCGGCGTATATGTCTCCCGAACAGGTGGAAGGTCGCGATTCCACTGCCGCCGCGGACCTGTTTGCCCTCGGACTCGTACTGCATGAGATGACGACAGGGCGCCTCCCGTTTCCCGGCGCGTCGCTCGGACAGATGCTCGCCGGCGGATCGCAAGCCGGAGTGCCCCCACCCTCATCGGCGCGCGCGGGAGTGCCGCCCAGCCTCGATGCGCTCGTGACCAAGCTGCTGCAGAGGGATCCAGCCCGCCGGTGCCAGTCCGCCGCCGAAGTCGCGCGGGAGCTATCGGCGCTGGCAGAGCGGCTGACTGCTCCCGGGCCCCGCCGGGTCTCTGGGTTGCGGGCTGCGTACGCGATCCCGGTGGTTGTCCTCCTTGTGGCGCTCGCGGCGGGTTGGTGGTTCTATCGCCGTTCCGAGCAGCAGCACTGGGCTCGTGAGGCTATTTTTCGCTTGCCTCAACTGTTTCAGGACCGCCCCGTCTCCGCCTTTCTGATGTGGCGCAAAGCCGCTCAGATTCTGCCCGGCAATCCCCAACTGGCCCAAATCGCGGCTTCCAATACGGTGGTGACTTCGGTTGACTCGGAGCCGCAGGGCATGAAGGTGGAAATCCAGGACTATCGCAACCCCAAAAGCGATTGGCTTGCATTGGGCACGACACCGATTAAAGGCTCGCGGCGGCCCGCGGGATATTTTACCTGGAAGCTTTCGAAACCGGGCGTCCCTGATTTTATCTCCGCACCCGTCGCAGGAACCTCCCTGTCGTTGGCGGCGGCGCCGCCTGGAATTCCGCCTCGAATGGTGAGAGTACCCGCCGGTTTGGCAGGGGGCTTCGTCGACTTCATCGGCTGGGTGTCGGCCCGCCTGCCTGCATACGACATCGACAAGCTCGAAGTGACTAACTCCGAGTATCAGGCGTTCATCGCACACGGCGGGTATCGAAACCCGGATTACTGGAAAGAAAAGTTCGTCAAAGATGGCAAGGAACTCTCCTGGCAGCAGGCCATGGAACTGTTTCGCGATTCCACCGGCCGGCCCGGACCTTCCACATGGGAGGGCGGCCATTTCCCGGTTGGACGCGCTAACTATCCAGTTTCCGGCATCAGTTGGTACGAGGCCGCGGCGTATGCCGCTTACTCCGGAAAGAGCCTGCCGGCTTTGACGCAGTGGTATAAGGCGGCGCCCCCCGACTTAGCGGTCTATAGCATCAATCAAAGCAACTTCAACGCTCAGGGGCCGGCCCCTGTCGAATCGTCCGGCGGAGTCGGTCCGTATGGCACCTTGGGCATGAGCGGCAATGTAAGGGAGTGGTGCCTGAATACCATTGATGGGGACCAGCGCTTCATCCTCGGAGGCGCCTGGCGGACTCAGACTTACGCCGCCTACGATCCCAATGCGCTCCCGCCGTTCGACCGCTCCGAGTTGAACGGTATCCGTTGCGTGCGCAACGAAGGTCCGCTTCCGGCGGGCGCAACGGCCCCCATCGTCAGGAACGTCAGGGACTTTTCCAAGGCAAAGCCAGTGTCCGACGACGTGTTCCAGGCTTACCGCACCCTGTACTCCTATGACCGGACTCCCGTGAACCCTCAAGACGAAACACTGGTGGCGGACACTCCGGATTGGACCGAAAAAAAACTATCCATCGATGGCGGGTATGAACACGAGCGCTTGCCGGTCTATCTGTTTCTTCCGAAAAACGTCCACGCCCCGTTTCAGTCCGTCGTGTCCTTTCCCAGCGCGCGCGTGAACACGATGCCCGCCGGCGACGCACTCGGCGACATGCAATTCATCGACTATGTAATCCGCAGCGGCCGCGCGCTGATCTACCCCATTTATACGGGCACATATGGACGAGTGGCGCATGAACGGCGTTCGGGCGCCGCCGGAGCGCTGGACCTGCTGATCAGGAATTCGCGGGAACTGAGACGTTCTGTTGACTATCTGGAAACCCGGCCCGATATCGACAAATCCAGAATCGCGTATTTGGGTGTAAGCCAGGGCACTGCCTATGGCGTTATCCTTGCGACGCTGGAGGACCGCTTCCGTACCGTGATCTTCCTCGATGGCGGCTTCTTCCTGGACACTCGTTTACCCGCCGATGACCAGGTGAATTTTGTGACACGTCTCAAGAAGCCGGTCCTCATGGTAGGCGGTAAGTACGATTTTTCCTTCTCCGCCGAACGCTCGCAGATGCCGATGTTCCGCATGTTGGGAACTCCGCAGGACGAAAAACGCCAGGTGTTTTTGGAAACGCCGCACGATGTCAGCCAGGCAAAGGGCCCTCTCTCGAAAGAAGTGCTCGGCTGGCTGGACAAGTATCTGGGACGAGTAAACTAAGCTGGTAGGTATCGGCCTCCCGGCCGGTACCAGGCGCGCAAAGCGCGTCAGTCTGAGGCGCCCCACTGTGAAACTGGCATTTCTCTTAATCGCGATTGGGACCCTGGCCAACAGTTCCGATGACTCGACGTTATCCTTTGACGCGGCGTCCCTGAAGCTGGTCGAAGTGCCGGACAACACGCCGGGCCTACCTCCCGGTCGACTCGCCCTCAGGCGTGTTTTCTATGAACTGCAAAAACACGAGGGCGGTCCGGGAACGATGGACCCAAGCCGTATCCACTACGTGCAGCCGCTGCAAAGCCTGATTGCCGAGGCATTTGAAGTTCGCCTTGCCCAGACCCACGGGCCGGATTGGATGCTGGAAATGCTCATCGACATCGATGCGGTAGTGCCGCCGGACACCACTGTCCACGATGGCCGCCTCATGCTGCGAAACCTGCTGATCAACCGCTTCCACATGGAGTATCACACCGGTTTGACGCCCGTAAATGGATACGCTCTCGTCATAGACAAGCGCAGCCCGGCGCTCTCGCCGGCGCAGGGCGCGGGCAAACCGGGAATTCACATGAAGGTCGATAATCGCGGTTGGACCGTCACGTTCGAGCGGCAGACCATGCGCGACTTCGCCACTTACCTGGCCCGGCAATATAACTCCCCGGTCGAGGAACTGACCGGATTGAGCGGGGAATATACCTTCACGCTGCAGTTCTTCCCGCCTGGTTGGGGCATGCCGGATCCGGAATTGCATATCAAGTACTTTCCCCGGCTGAGCTCCGTCATTCACTCGAAGCTCAAACTCAAGCTCAAGAATAAGAAGCTGCCCGGACCGTTCGTAACCATCGATCGCCTGGCGCAAACGCCAATCGGCAACTAGCAGCCATTACCGTTCGAAGTCGCTCTCCTTCACATCCCGCCCGCCGATCGAAGGAAGCAGCTCTTCCAGAACATACGCATCAAGCGTGCGCCATGCCTCTTTCAGATCGCCGCCTCCCGCCGGCTGCTTTGGATTCCGTTTGACGGCGAGCGTAATCTGTCGCGGCCGCGTATCGAAGTACAGACAGATCGATTTCACAATGCTGCCGTCGGCCTTGCCGGATTTGTAAAAAGAAAGATAGTCGCCCAGGCGATCATTATCGCGAACCAGTCAGCGGCCGTCCAGATATAGTACACAGCTCGCCGATGCTGTACGATGGCCATCATGCCAACCGAAATCGATCCCGCCGGCGCCATGCCTCGCGCCATCCTGAACGCTGCCGATCTTCGCACCGCGCGCGTTCTCGAAATCGGCGCGGCAGACGGGCGATTGACCTTTCAATACACGGCACACACCGGGCCGGTCGTGGGGATTGATACGAAGGAGCCGGACATTCGCGCGGCCGCGCAGCACGCCGCCCGCAAGCCTGACGGAAATGTGCGGTTCCTGTGCGCCAGCGCGACCGCTCTGCCGTTTTCCGCGGAGCAGTTCGAGGCCGTCTTGTTCGCCTCCTCCTTGTGATGAGTCGCTCAGGAGGGCATGGTTCATGCCCTGCGCGAAGCAACCCGGGTCCTGACAAAGTCCGGCATTCTCATTAACGTTCGCCCGCTAACGGCCCCCCTCGAAGTAGCAGTGGTAACGGCCGCCGAGACGGTCTGGGCGAAGACCATCCAGTTATTCAGCGCACCGGAGGATGTAGCAGCGGCGGAAACCGCGGCGCGTGAAGCCGTATCTCGCGGTTGGTTCGTCTTGCAAACGAGTCACCCGTTCGCGTTCGAAATCCATTGCGATACTGTCGATGAATTGAGGACCTATGTCGAGGCGCGCAAACTCCGCGGCGACGGAATTCCTTACGACGCTCTTCAGAAGCATCAGCGCGAACGGTCCAACGGAGAAGCGGCCCGCCTGAGATGCCGTAGGCCGTGGATGCTGAGCACCTATAGCAAAACATAGAATCCACGCCGTCCGCGCCAAAGCGGATTCCATCCCTTGTGGGCTCGTCTTCGTCACGAAAGTATTGCGGCTCGCGCATTGTCCCCGGAGACTGTCAGCATGACCAAACTCACTTGCCTTTTCCTCTTCAGCCTGAGCGCAATCGCGCAGCCGAATCTGTCGGGCATATGGAAATCGGAGTCGGGCAGCGATCAAATCATCAAGATCGACCAGCAAGGCTCGAAAATCGACCTCAGCGTCCGCTCGCCGGTAAATACGGCGACGCTGCACGTTGTCGTTGGCAAAGAAATCAAGACGGATCTGAACGGGATTCCGGTTACCGCGCAGGCACAATGGGAAGGATCAACCCTGGTGATTCGCCTGAGTGCTACCTCAAATGGGAATGTGATGCGCGTAAGCGACCGGTATACACTGTCAAGCGATGGCAACAAGCTCACTGGCGACGAAAGTCGAAAGGTAGGCGATCAACCGGAAGCATCCCAAAAACGCGTACTCGTGCGGCGTCCCGCGGCGGAGTGGCTGGCGGATACGGGCCTCGATCCGGCCGAAACGGTCTATAAGAATATACAGTTAACGAAGGGTCAAACGGCGAAAGAGCTGATGGGCTTCATGCAGCGCATCACGGTGGCCCTCGGCGTGGGCTGCGGACATTGTCATGTGTCCGGAAAGTATGAGAGCGATGAGTTGCCGGCCAAACAAACGGCGCGCAAGATGATCACCATGGTGCGGGCGATCGACACGCAAAATTTTCCCGCCACGAACGCGGTAACTTGTTGGACCTGCCATCGCGGCTCCCTCAAGCCCCAGAGCGCGCAACCGCAGATCGCGAAATAGGCGGAAAGATCGGTTGAAAAAACAACTCCAGCGCGCGCTGACCATCGCCTTAGTCTGGACCCTGTACGGCTTCTTCGCCGCGAGCCAGCAGCGAATGGCGTCGTACGGCGCGATGTTGGAACCCTGGAGCCGAGCGCTACGCATCGCGTTTAGCGACGCCCTGCCTTGGGCCTTGCTCACGCCCATCGCCTTTTGGATCGCCGGAAAGTGCCTCGTTCGCCGCGCGACCCTCTGGTGGGCAATTCCTGCGCTCTTCATTTGCGGGACCTTCATGGGCGTTGTACACCTGCGGGCTTTCGTCGGTCTTCAACGCTGGCTCGGTTTGCTGCCAAGCGGGCACGTCACGGGAGCGCTCTCGCGCACGAAACTGCTTCCCGATATCCTTCTCGCCTGGATCCTTTTTGCCTTCCGGCACGGCATCGAATACTACCGCCGCTACCAGGCGCGCGAAGTCGCGGCAAGCCGTCTGCAGGCGCAGCTCACGCGGGCGCAGATGGAAGCGCTGCGCGCGCAGTTGCAGCCCCATTTCCTCTTCAACACGCTGCACGCCATTTCAGCGCTGATGTATCGCGACGTCGAAAGCGCCGACCGGATGATGTCGCGCCTCAGCGATTTCCTGCGCCTGACGCTCGATAGCTCCGGCGTGCAGGAAGTGACGCTCAAACGCGAAATGGAATACCTCGACAAATATCTGGAAATCGAACAGGTGCGCTTTGGGGCGAGGATGGTGGTCCGGCGCTCCATAGATCCGCGTACCCTTGATCTGCTGGTCCCCAATCTCATGTTGCAGCCGCTGGTGGAAAATGCCGTGCGATATGGGATTGCGCCCCGCGCGTCCGGAGGAAACATCGAAATCGCGGCCGCGCTTTCGGGAGCGATGCTTTCGCTGGAAGTGCGCGACGACGGGCGCGGCGCCGAACTGGTCACCGAAGGCATCGGCATCTCAAACACCCGCGCCCGTCTGGAGCAACTCTACGGATCGCGTGCGAAACTTGAGTTGGGAAATCTGCCGCGGCGCGCTGGAGAAGGCGGCGGATTCCGCGCGCGAATCGAATTGCCCGCTCACACGGAGCCTATGGATGCGAGTGCTGATCGTTGACGATGAACCGCTCGCCTGCGAGCGCATCCGAACGCTCTTGCGCGGCGAGCCCGATCTCGAAATCGCCGGCGAATGCCACGATGGAAAGTCGGCGGTCGAGAGAATCCGTCGTCTGGTCCCCGATCTGGTATTCCTCGACGTGCAGATGCCTGAAATGAACGGCTTCGAGGTACTGCAAATGCTGGAAACCATCCCGCCCGTGATTTTCGTTACGGCCTTCGACGAGTTCGCCGTCAAAGCCTTCGAAGTGCATGCGCTCGACTACCTGTTGAAGCCGTTTGATCGCGAGCGATTCCAAAAAGCGCTGGCGCGCGCACGCCATAGCGACATGGCCGAGAAACTGCGCGGCTTGCTCGTGCATTTGCGCGAGCACAAACCGTCTCTGAACCGTCTGGTGGTCAAGACCGGAGGCCGCGTGGTGTTTCTGGCGGCGGACGAAATCGATTACGTGGAAGCAGAAGGGAATTACGTGCGGCTCCATGTGGGCCGCGAAAGTTATCTCTTGCGGCAGACCATCTCAAACCTCGATTCGCAACTGGATCCGGCGGCATTCGCGCGAATCCACCGCTCGACCATCGTAAATTTGAGCCGCGTGAAGGAATTGCATCCACTCTTTCGGGGTGACTTCACAGTCCTGCTGCGCGACGGCCGCGAACTTCTTCTCTCCAAGACCTACCGTGGCCGCCTGAAACTGTAAAACGTAGCGACCGGTCTCCAGACCGGTTGCAGGCGCGCGGAGCGCGCCCCGGGCGAGCTCCGCTCGCCTGCAACGGGACAGAGTCCCGTCGCCACTTCGGGCCGGAAGCGCCATCAGTTGCACGAGATCCGGCAATCGTGACGAAAGGAATCTTTCCTGTCGTGCCGCGCTTGCGCGGCTGGGCGACCTCCGCGTCAAATCCTAGATGGGAAGCTCTTCAGATAGGAGCGCAGTTCGTCGCGCACGCGGCGGAATTCGCCGAGCCGCTTCTCCTCCGAACCCTCGACGGCAGCCGGATCGTCGAAGCTCTGATGCAGCCGGGTAGCCTTGCCGAAGAACACCGGGCAACTCTCCTTCGCCTGATCGCAGACGGTCAGAACGTAATCGAAATCCTGTCCAGCGAACTCATCGGCACTCTTCGACCGGTGCGACGTAATGTCGATGCCGGCTTCTTTCATGACCGCTATCGCCTCGGGGCGGACCCTGCTTGGCTTGGCGCCGGCGCTCTCCACCGTGAAGCGGTCGCCGGCATCATGCCGAAGCAGTCCCTCTGCCATCTGGGACCGCGCAGAGTTGCCGGTACAAAGAATGAGTACGCGTTTCTTGTCCATCCATCTCTCTCCGCCGATTATGCAGGCCGCGGAAACCAGTGCCGTGTGCGATTGCAAGCAGCGCACACCGACAACATCACCGGCACTTCAACCAGCACGCCGACCACGGTGGCCAGAGCCGCGCCTGATTCCGGGCCGAACACCGCAATGGCCGTCGCAACCGCAAGCTCAAAGAAATTAGAGGCGCCGATAAGCGCCCCCGGGGCCGCCACCGCATGCTCCACGTTCAGGTATTTCATGAGCCCGTACGCGAGGCCCGCGTTGAAATACACCTGCAAAGTGATCGGCACCGCGATGAGCACCACGTGGAAGAAACGGCCTGTGATGTTATCGGCCTGAAAGGCGAAGATGAGAACGAGCGTCGCCAGTAGCGCCGTGATCGTCACAGGTGCGAATTTCGGCAGCAGCGTATCCTCAAACCACGCTCGCCCGTGTCGACGGATGAAAAACGCGCGGAGCAACGAACCTGCCGTCAGCGGCACAACGATAAACACGAGGACGGAATAGAGCAGAACCTGAAAAGGGACCGCCAGCGAGGACGCCCCGGAAACGAGCAACTGAACGATCGGCACAAACAGCAGCAGCATGATCAGGTCGTTCACGGAAACCTGAACGAGCGTATAGGCCGGATCGCCGTTTGTCAGATGGCTCCAGACGAAGACCATTGCCGTGCAGGGAGCGGCGGCGAGGATGATGCGTACTGGTCAGCTTCGGAAGGGCTGATGAAACCGGCAAAGATATAACGAAAGAACGCCCATGCCAGAAGCGCCATCGAGAAGGGCTTCACCACCCAATTCACAAGCAGCGTCACGATGAGTCCGGCGGGCTTGCGGCCCACGTTCCGCACGGCCGAAAAATCCACCTTCATCATCATGGGTGTAATCATCAGCCAGATCAGCGCGGCAATCGGCACATTGATCTGGCTGCCCCGGCCGAATTCGAGGGCGCGAAGCCCCCGAATGAAGCCAGGCGCGGCCTTGCCGAGCAGAATGCCCGCCCCCATGCACAGCGCGACCCATATCGAGAGGTAGCGCTCAAAAAACCCGAGCCCGCCGATTTCCTGTCGCGGAGGAGCCGCGACCTGGCTTGTCATGATGCGCTTCCCGCACAGCAGGACGGCGCGCAGCATTTCGCCGCCGGCTTCACGGCGCGGACGAAGGCACTCACAAACTTCCCGTCAACCTCCTTCGCCAGCGCGTCCACATCGAGTTCCGTTCCAGCGAGGAACGCGCGCGCGTCCTGCGCGCTATAAACGCGGGTGACTTCGATCTCGATGTTCTCGAAACCCGCTTTCACCAGCTTGCCAATGTATTCATGGTCGGCGAGGGCGCCCGCGACGCAGCCGGCCCACAGCTCCATGCTCTTGCGCACAGCGGCCGGAACTTCCCCGCGCACCACGACGTCCGAGACTGCGAAACGTCCGCCGGGTTTGAGCACGCGGAAAGCCTCATGCAGCACGCGGTCCTTGTCGCCCGAGAGGTTAATAACGCAATTCGAGATGATCACATCCACCGAGTTGCCGGGCAGCGGAATATTCTCAATCTCGCCCTTCAGGAACTCGACGTTACTCAGCCCGCTCTTCTGCTTGTTCTCTTCAGCGAGCGCCAGCATTTCATCGGTCATGTCGAGACCGTAGGCTTTTCCAGTTGGACCGACGCGCTTTGCGGAGAGCAGCACGTCGATGCCGCCGCCGGAGCCCAGGTCCAGGACCGTCTCACCGGCCTTCAGCTCCGCGAGGGCCGTTGGGTTACCGCAGCCAAGCGAGGCCGCGACCGCTTTTTCAGGCAACTCGCCTGCCTCGTTGGCGTCGTAAAGGCCCGACGTGATCGGGTCGCAGCCGTCAACCGACGACGCGCCACAGCAGCCGTTCCCTTGTCCCTTGACCACGCGGAGCGCTGCCTCTCCATACTTCTCTTTGACGAATTGCTGAATGGTGCTCATTGCAAGTTCTCCTTATCCGTGCTCTTCCACAATCCCCCTGCAAGTGTCTATGGGGAAACCCTCACTTGCAGCAGACAATCTTCTGCGGCTCTATCGCTTTGTTTCGAGTGCAGCATTCGGCATAGAGAAACCCGAGCAGTTCTTGAAGGGCTTCCGTATTAGCCGAATACCAGAGGTAAGTGCCTTCGCGCCTGACGCGCACCAGGTCCTCATTCTTTAATTTTTCGAGATGATGCGACAAGGTGCTGGAGGGTATTCCCAATTCATCCCCGATCTCACCGACCACCATCCCTTCGGGATGAGCGCTCAACAGAAGGCGGACGATGCGCAGTCGCGGCTCCGTACCCATGGCCGAAAGCATGTCGGCGTAACGGGCAATCAGTTCAGGGTCTTCCTTTTTGGCCATGCGGCTCTCTCCTTCTTTGATATTTCCATGATAGTGGAAATACAGAGAAAGTCAAGACGGTCACTGAAGGAAGCCTGCTGCTAATTCGCCGATGGCCTCTCTGCGTGATCTACAATCAGGACCTCCACCGGGCCCTTCCCGGCTTCCAGTTTCAGGCCGAGCTGCTCGCGAAGGGCACTCAAAAAGGATGGTCCTGAGGGGCCGGAAAGCGCCGCCGGCTCGGCTCCCGGCCTGCCAGGTGAATGTTCTTCGGGAGCCCAGTCCATGGAGAAATCGAAACTGCCCTTAATTCCGGTCTGGTCGATGACGGGGAATCGCATCTGTTCCGTGAGGAAGCCCTTCGCAAAGAGCTCCATCGTCACATCCAGGCAGCTCACATGGTGCCCGTTGTTGACCCAATCCGGTGAGTTGCCCTTGGCCGCTTCGAGATGTTTCGGCCCGTCCTTATCCACCAGCAGTTTGAAAATTGTGAGTTGGCGAGTGTCCTTGTGTATCGCCAACTTGAACCGGTCCGCCAGCAACCCCTGTGTACGGGTTCGTATCGCGCCCATCGAAGTGTCGACCGGGTGGCCGGCATCGGCGTCCGGCTTTGCCACAATGTCGTACTTGTCGGAATCGAGCCACGACGGTCCTTGCAGAATCCGATCCTCGGGCAGGTCATAGGCGAGGCTGATTAACATTTTGAGCGTGACGTTCGTTGCATCCAGCGCTCCCCCGACGAATCGCCTGAACCCGCTGTTCCGGTCGCCGCTCCGGTTCGGCTTGATCGACGCCACTCCAAACGGCGCAACCGGCGTCGACGCACTCGATGTCTGTGCCTCACCCGCACGCACAAACAGCACGCCGGCCCAAAACGGTGCGCCGATCGTAATGCCGAGCGCGGCCGTCAACAACAGCTTGCGCGGCCAATCCAAGGCCAGAGACGCGCGGCGAGCCATGATCGCTTCGATGCGCCGCCGCAGGTCGGATCCTGCGACTCCCGCGGCGAGAATCGGCGCACCGCGCAACGCAAACCGGCAGACCGCGAGAATTCCGTGGGCGTAAATCTCCGGTTCCGGCACCATGCGCATTACCTCCTCGTCGCAAGCGGTTTCGCGTTCCCTCATCAGCCGCTCGCCGATCCAGTAAACCGGCGGATAAAACCAGAAAATTGTCTCAGCCAGCAGATGGACGGCCGCAGTCAGATTGTCATGCCGCCGGACGTGACAAAGCTCGTGGAGCACGATCGTCTCGAGTTGCTCGCCGGTGAGATACGCATCGATGTCGTTCGGCAACAGCAGCACTGGCCGGAAAATGCCAAATACACACGGCTCGACCGGTAGCGAAGATTCCAGGATTCGCATATCGCTCAAGTGCCGGCCGGTCTCAACACCGCGGGGAGTCGCGAATCGCAAGGCCCTCCGCATCCGCAGCCATGAGCGGAGCCAGCAGCCGGCGCCGATGGCAAAGCCGCACAGCCAGACGCTGAACAGTACGGCCGGCATGATGCTCGGCGCATTAGCGACAGCCGCCAGCATCGGGGCGGGCGCCGCTAGCGCAAAGGGTTGGCTGGCTTCTTTGATTATGAAGGAGATGGGAGTTGGGCCTGTCGCAACTGAGACGGGCTGCAACCGGCTGCCGAGTTCGATCAGCCACGAAAGAGGAATCAGGAACTTCACGGACACGGCCAGCCAAAGCCAGTAGCGCAGGGATGCTCCGTGTTTTCGCAGCGCGATGCAGAGCAAGGCGACCGTGACCGCAAAGAGAGTGGACTGCCAAAGGTGATTCGCGAGTGGCATCAGATAAGTCGGTATCATCGCTTTTTGTCCTTTGCTGCGTTCCGGATGGCCTGTTCGGCTTCCTTGATGTCATCCAGGGTCAGCTTGCCGGTCTCGACCAGGCGGGCGATCACCGGTTTCACGCGCCCGCCAAACATCCCGAGCAGATCGTCGATCAGGCGATTCTCCGCCGAACGCCGCGTCACGGCAGCTTCAAAAATATTTGCGTTGCCGACGCGCTTGGCGATTCGAACGGCCTTCTTGGCCTCCATCCGGTAAGCGGTGGTCTGAATCGTAGTGAATGCGGGACGGTCCTTCTCGGGGAACGCCTCCTGAATTTCGCGAATCGAACAGGGCCCGCGATTCCACAGGATCTCCATGATCTGCAATTCCAGCCGAGCGAGCTTTTGACGCATAATTGACTACAGTATACATCAACTGAACTATATGTATAGTCAAATTTTGGTTATTGGCCGCCGATGGACGCCGGCCAAGACCGTAGTGGTTCTTGTGTTATCGGCGTTCATCTGCGTTCATCTGCGTCCCAATAATCTTCCGCGCTCGCCTACCGCCCGCCCATCTTCCGGAGATTCTCGCGAGCCTCCTCCAAGCCCCCATCCATCGCCAGCGCCCGCAGAAAATCCGCTCGCGCGGCATCCGTTTGCCCCAGCGCCGCCAGCGCCACTCCGCGATTGTTATAGTTCTCCGGATTCCGTGGATCCAGCGCCAGCGCCCGCCCGAATTCCGCCAGCGCTTCCGCCGCGCGGCCGTTCGCCAGCAGCACCTTGCCCGCTTCCGTCGCGATCGCCGGATCGTTCGGCGAGAGCGCGCGCGCATCGGCCAGCAGGCGTAGCGCTTCCTTCGCCGGAACGTCCCGCGACAATTGAATCTTCGGCCGCACCTTGTCCGGACCCCGCTCCACCGCCTCGCGCCACAGCGCCGCATCGTGGTTCCACACCTGCGTCCGCGCGATGCTTACGCCGCAGAGCACCACCACCGCGGCCGCGCCGGCCGGCTTCCAGCGCACCAGCAGCAACGCCACCGCAGTCGCGAACCCGAGCATCGGGAGATACATTCGCCGGTCCGCCGCCAGGTCGGCCGCGGGAAAGATCGACGAACTCGGCAACAGCAGCAGCAGCCCGATCGCGAACCATCTCCAGCGCCGCGTGAACCATGCCGCCGCGCCCAGCGCCGCCCATGCCGCCAGCGCCAGCCACGCCGCCGGCACGCCGATCTCCGGATCCACCGTGAACCCGTACGGAATTGCCAGCAGCCGCAGATACCGCCAGATCGCCGGACCCTCCGCCAGAAAGTAATGCCACGGCGTGATGCCTGCCTGCACACCCGCGGGCGCGCCGGGGATCACCGCCAGCGCATAGAACACACGCGCCGCCGCCAGCGCCGCCAACCCGAGCATCGCCGCCACCGGCGCCCGCCGCACGCGCGCCTTCGGCAGCAACAGCAGCACCAGCGGGAACGCCGCGCACTCTTCCTTCGCCAGCAATGCCAGCGCGAAAAGCCCGGTCGCGAGCCACGGCCGATCGCTCAGCCACGCAAGCAGCGCCCCAAAACAAAACACCGCCGCGAGCACGATGCTGCGGCCCCAAACGTAATCCACCGATTCCGCCTGCAGCGGATGCACCGCGAAAATCAGCGCCGCAACCAGCGCCACGCGCGCCGGAGCGAGCCGCCGCAGTACCTCATAGAGCAACAGCACCGCCGCGCCATGCAGCAGCAAGTTGAGCGCGTGGTACCCGAGCGGATTTTCGGCGCCCAGCCGGTAGTTGAACCAGAAGGAGAGATACGTCAGGGGTCGCGTCTGCCGCAACGTCCAGATCTGCCGCCAGCCGCTTGCCGAGCGCAGCCCGGCATCGGCCAGAATCGCGTAATCGTCAAAATGAAAGCCCGAACCGAGCGAAGCTCCAAAAGCGGCCAGCGCGGCGGCGAGCAGAACAAAGCGCTCCCGCATGACTCAATACGAGCTTACGTGAAACCGCGGGGCGTAGCGCTAATCTTGGATTGAAGAATCGCGTGCCGAAAGCATTTGCCGCAGAGGCTCCTGCCCGCGCAACGCTTGCTGTACGCGACTGAGAATCATCTCATCGCTGTACGGCTTCTGCAGGAAGTGTTCGTCGCTGGCATTCATTCCGTAGAAACGAATGACCGAAGCCCCTACGTGACCCGAAATAAAGAGGATTCGGAGATCCTCGTTTTCCAGCAGAAGTTGCTTGGCCAGTTCTACGCCGTTCTTCTCCGGCAGGCTGACATCCAGGACGGCGAGTTGGATCCTCTTTTTGTTTCTGTCGTAAACGTCCAACGCTTCGGTATAACTCAAGGCGCTAAAAACCTTAAATTCCTTTGAGGCTTGAAGTGCGCTCGTCACCGCTTGAATCTCGGAGACTTCATCGTCAACGAGGAGGATACCCGTCTTTTCCGTTGGCATTTTGGCTTACGAAGGAAGCTTCGAACCCCGCACCTCGATTATCCTAATGCCGCTCAGGGATTCGCGGTGAACGAAATTACAAGTATCGGGTAAAGAACCGACGGGTTGCAAATTACCATACGGCAGCTCGTTTTGGTGAAGTACGAACACTCACCATTCCCGGCCTGACCTGCGTCTTTTCGCCCGCTGTCGCCGCCGGATGCCATAATCGTCAAAGTGAAACGTCGAAGCGAGCTCCCGACCGTAAAACGCCCCAAAACCGCCGCCGAGCGCAAACAACGCGTCGACGCCATCCTGCGAACCCTGGACCATATGTACCCACAGGCCACCTGCGCCCTGCTGCACCGCAATCCGTGGGAGCTGCTCGTCGCCACCATCCTCTCGGCTCAATGCACGGACAAGCGCGTGAACGAAGTGACTCCGGGCCTGTTCGCGAAATATCCAACCCCGCGCGATTTCGCGGCGGTGCGTCCCGAAGTGCTCGCCAATGACATACGCAGCACCGGCTTCTTCAACAACAAATCGAAATCCATTGTGGGAGCGGCGAAACGCGTGGTGGAGGAGTTCCATGGCCAGGTGCCGCGCACCATGGAAGAGATGCTGACCATCCCGGGAGCCGCGCGCAAGACCGCCAATGTAGTGCTCGGCACCGCGTACGGAATCGCTTCCGGAGTCGTGGTGGACACTCATGTTCAGCGCGTCGGAAGGCGTCTCGACCTCACCAGAAACACCGACCCCGTCAAGATCGAACAGGATCTCGTCAAGATCCTGCCCAAGGAAAAGTGGATTCTCTTCTCCCATCAGATCATCCTGCATGGCCGCGCGCTCTGCCAGGCGCGAAACCCGAAATGCGGCGAATGCGAGCTCAATCCGCTCTGCTATGCCAAGGACAAAACGGCCGGTCCCGAAGCCCTAGCCCCAAAGGGCTAAGGCTTGGCTTTACTATCCTTTACATCCGTTCGCAGACCCCGCCTCGTCTATATAAGCGAGGAGAAGAAAGAACGATGAAAACGATGAGCGCTCTTGGCCGGTACGCTTTGGCCGCCACTCTGATGCTCACCGCCGCCGTCGCGGCGGACACCAGCAAAAACCCGCCGGCCCCGCAGACGCCGGCATTGACCGATACGGACGCCGCCATTGCAAAAGCCGTCCGTCACGAGGTGCTGACTTACCCCTACTACAGCATTTGGGACGACGTCAGCATGCGTATTCAGAACGGGCAGGTACAGCTCCTCGGAGCCGTCAGCCAGCCGTTCAAGAAACACGATATCGAAAACATGGTGAAGCGCGTGAAGGGCGTAGAAGCGGTCGACGACCAGCTTGAAGTTCTGCCGCTGTCGCCGAACGACGACCGCTTGCGCCTGCAAGTCGCGCGAGCCATCTACGGCGATTCGGCCTTCACCCGCTACCGTTTCATGGCGCTGCCTCCGATCCACATCATCGTAGACAACGGGCACGTGAAGCTGACCGGAGTGGTGCTGAACGACTTCGAAAAGCAAATGGCCGGAATGCGGGCTTCGGCTGCCGGCCTGAGCTTCGGACCCGTAATCAACGATCTTCAGGTGGAAAATCCCTCCAAGAAGAGCTAACCGCGCAACTCAACCGCAGGCATCCTGCCAACCCAAGGCGGCCGGTCAACACCCGGCCGCCTTTTTTCAGCCTTCGTTAACAGTCCTGCCGCGGCAGCCGTCCTTGTGCCATGAAGCCGTTCCTCCTGGTTTTACTGGCGGCGGCAACCGCCGGTCCGGCGTTGCAGGAACTCATTATCCCGGCTGTCCCGCACGCCGGCGTGCTCGCATCGGCAGACGTGAACCATGATTCACGCCCGGATCTCATCGTCGCAGATCCCGATGATGGCAAGGTCGCGATCCTGCTCAATGACGGCGGCGGACGTTTTCATCCGGCGCCAGGTTCGCCGTTCCCCTCCGGTGAGCAGCCCAATGACTTCGCCGTCGCGGATTTCAATCGCGATGGCCATCCGGACCTCGCTGTGGTGAACACCCAGACGCCCTTCATCAGCATCTTTCTCGGCGATGGAAGGGGCGGTTTTCGCGCGGCCGCCGGTTCAGGTGCGCACCGAATCGCATCCGCACCCGCACGGAGTCGCTGCCGGAGACTTCACCGGCCGAGGTTCGGTCGACCTGATCACCGATAGCTGGGGAAACAATCAAATCGAAATGCTGACCGGCAATGGTCGTGGCGGATTCGCGCCCGGACAGCTTTTCACCGTCGGAAAACGCCCCTACCAACGGGTCCGCGCAGCCGATCTGAACGGCGATGGGAAGTCCGATGTCGTGACTTCAAACCTTGATGGCGACTCGGTTACCGTGCTTCTCGGCGACGGTCGCGGCGGTTTCCGCGAAGCGGAGGGTTCACCGTTTCCCACAGCGCCGGCGCCGTGGGCCGTCGATATCGCCGACGTGAACCGCGATGGAAAACCGGACCTGGTAGTGATTCCTTACGATCGCGATGCGAAGACACGCGGCGGCGCTTCCAACGTCACTGTGCTGCTCGGCGATGGGTCGGGGAAATTTGCGCTAATGGCCGGCTCTCCGTTCGCTCTCGGGGGGTGCATACAGCCAAGCGCGGTGGCTGCTGTCGACTTGACGCACGGGCCATTGCTGGACATTGCCGTCACTTGCATCAACAGTGGGCAGTTGGCTCTACTCACGCCCGCCGGCTCCACGTACCGGCTTCACATGCGGTCCGTTTCCGGACGGCCATACGGATTGGCCGCCGCGGATTTCTTCGGAGCGGGGAAGGCGTCGCTGGCCGTTGCAGACAGCACCAGGGGAGTCGTAATCCTTCTGCATTAGGCGGCCGGAGTCGCTCTCCGGCCGCCTTGCAGCGCTAAACGTTCAACAGGCGCTGGAAGAAGGAACGGTATTTCCGCAGTGCCAGCCGCAGGTCTTCGGTGTTCACGTTGTCGCCGCGACCCCACTGTTCTTCGAGCCGCCCGCGCTCGTCGGCGAAACTCTGCGCGAGCCGTTGAATGGTCTGCGCCACCAGTTCGTCGGCGTGTTGTACGGCGCCGCGCGGCTCATCTACGAAGCCGGTCTGCACTTCGTCCCAACGGGTGCGTAACTCTTGCACGAAATCCTGCGGCAGCAGCGGTTCGTGCTGCTCCTCGGTTTTCGCTCCGGTCATGCCGGCGGTCCCGCCGCCGTTTTGAGCTGTATTCGCCAAATCGGCTGTCGTCAAATGTTCTTCAACCGTATTCATCGTCGTCCTCCTTGCGACCCGACTGGGTGATGCACATCCAGCAGGTCATCGAACAGTTCACGGTAATAGACCAGCGCGCGGCGCAAGTCTTCCGTATTGGCTTCTCCCTTGTTCTGGCGCTGCGCAATCTCGTGCGCCGCGCGATAGTTCTTCACTTCCTGCGGATGGTCCACCGAAAGATCTTCCGCGCGGTGATCGAACTCCGTCATCGGGTAGCCGCGAGCCAGCATAGCTTCGGTGACCAGCGTGTCGGCCTCGCGAATCGAAGCCGGCGGATCGTCCACGAACCGCGCTTGCACCTCGTGCCACTTGGCGGAAAAATGCTCCTTCTCCACGTCCGATAACGGATGTATGTGCAGCTTTTCCCGCCGCTTCTGCCTGGCCAGCAATGCTTCTTCAGCTTTGCTCTGGCCCCCGTACTCCCGCACTGCATGCTGATATTCCGGCCCGAAGTGCGAGCGCAGTGCCTGAGTCCGCCGCTTGCGCAAGAAAACCATTGCGACGACGGCGATCGCTACCACTACGCAAATTAAGATGACTATTCCTGTGGTCGTCATTGATGCGCTCCTGCCCAAACTCAAGTGCAGATACTCTGCCATGACGGACCTTTCGCGGTTGCTACAATCGAGCTTTCGTGACGCCCACCTTGTTTTCCGCGCACGTCTGGCAACACACATCCGCCGTCGCGAGCATCCTCTTCGGCGGCGGATTTACGGTTGCAGCGTCCACCGCCATCGGCTCGCGAGTGCTCGGAGCGGCAGGGAAGGATTGGGCGACTCGCTTCGTTACGGGCGCCGCCGTGTTGAGCCTCATCGTCTTTGGTGCGTGCGCTCTCAGTTTGGCGTACCCGGTCATGTTCCTGGTGATCGGCGGTTCAGCCATCGCGTGGGCGTGGCCGCTTCGCCCGAGTTTTCACTTAAAATTTCCATCCGGCAGCGCCTTGATTCTGGCTTTCATACCTGTCTTATACATGTCTAACTACCTGGTCCACGCGATGGCGCCGGAAGTTAGCCCGGACGGCGCCGCGTATCACCTCGGTTTTGTGGCCTTTTTCCTGCGAAATCACGGTTTTCAGCGCGTCGATTGGAACATGTACGCGAGCCTTCCCGAGGGCGCGGAGATGTTATACCTGTATGCATACAGCTTTGGCAGGCATTCGGCGGCCGCTTTGGTGCATTTTTCGTTTTTGGTGGCGCTGGTTTGGCAGATGGTCGATTGGGGAAGGCGGTCGGGGTATGCGATTGCGAGTTGGGGGGCGGCTGTTCTGGTGCTCGCCAGCCCGCTGGTAGGTATCGATGGTACAAGCGCTTACAACGATGTAGCGCTGGCGGCGGTTGCATTTTCGTTGTTCAACCTGCTGCAACGCTGGGACTTGGAACGATCCTCCCGTTTGCTGGTTGCCGTCGGCCTTGTTGCGGGGTTTGCGTTTTCCATTAAATACACAGCCTGGCCGACGCTCCTTTACGCGGCCGGATACGTCGCCGTAAAGAGCCGTTCCTGGAAGCACATAGCCCTGGTTTCCTCATGTTCCGCTGCGGTGATTTTGCCGTGGCTCATTAAGAACTGGATCGATGTTCAGAATCCGCTTGCCCCATTCTTCAACCACTGGTTCCCAAACCAGTACGTAACCGCCGCCTTCGAAAGCAGTTACCGGCACGATATGAGCATGTACGATCTCACCAGCCGGTGGCAGATTCCGATGCAGGTTACAGTGCACGGCGGACTCGGCGGCGTGCTCGGCCCCGTGTTCCTGCTCAGCCCTTTGGCTTTGTTGGCGCTGTGGCGGCCTCAAGGGCGCAGTCTGCTGTTGGCCGCGCTCGTATTCGGAATGAACTATTTCAGCAACATCAGCCCTCGATTTCTGATCCCAATGCTGCCGTTTGTGGCGCTCGCCATGGGAGTCGGATTGAGTTTCGCGCCGCAGATCTTCGTGGCTCTCGCGCTCATTCATGCGGTGATTTCGTGGCCCGCCATGGTTCCGAAATACGCGGACGCCCACTCCTGGATTCTGCCGAAGCCGCCGGTTCGTGCGGCCCTTCGGATCGAACCGGAAGATCGGTATCTGCAGGAGCACCTCTACGACTGGGATGAAGTGCAGATGATCGAGCACGCGACCCCGCCGAAGTCGGCGGTTTTCACGTACCGGCAGCCGCCGGAGGCATACACCAGCCGACGAATCCTGACGGAATACGAATCGGAGCCGAACCAGTTGGCCGGCGTCATGTTTCGAGGGGCTTACGATGCCCAACTTCAACCGGTCTGGCAACTGCGGTTCGACTTCGCGCCGCGCGAATTGACGGCCGTCCGGCTGGTGCAGACGACTGCCGGACGGCAGCAATGGAATATCCATGAACTCCGTGTCTTCTCCGGCTCGCAACAACTCACTCCGCGCGGCTGGCTGGCGACCGCTTCGCCGTACCGCTTCCGGATCGAAAATGCGTTTGACGGAAATCCGATTACGCTCTGGCGGTCGGGTGAATTACTTGCGCCGGGCCAGTACGTGGAAGCCGATTTTGCGAAGGCTCCGTTTGTCGATTCTGTTGTCATGCAAGCCGAGCCGAATCTTTCAGATCTACATCTGAAGTTAAAGGGTCAGATCAAATTTGGTCAGTGGATCGATATTAGCGAAGGCGGTACTGTTTCCCAAGCCGCGCCTATAGAGGATCTGCGGTGCAAAACGGCGCGCGAGCTGAAGCGCCGGGGAATCGACTTTATCCTCGCGTGGACAAATGAACCGGAAACCGCCGATCTGCGCCGCTCGCCGTCCGCCTGGTGCGCCACGCAAGTCGCACAAACCAAAGACGCCAGCCTATACAAAATGCCATGAAACTATATCTGGGTGTGGATGGAGGCCAGTCTGGAACCGCCGCCGTGATCGGCGACGAGAACGGCCGGGTGCTCGGCGAAGGCGAAGCCGGGCCGTGTAACCATGCCGCCGCCGGCGAGGGCCGCGCGAAGCTGGAACGGGCGGTAACTCAAAGCGTCTCAGCAGCTTGCGCGCACGCGGGATTGGACGCGCGGAGCGTCCATTTCGAGTCGGCGTGCTTCGGCATGAGCGGCGGACCGGAGGACAAGCGGGAAATCCTCGCCGCCATCCTAAGAACAGACCGCTTGCTTGTGACCACGGACGCGGTGACCGCGCTCGCTGGAGCGACCGGGTCGGGGCGGGGAATTATCGTGATCGCCGGGACGGGGTCCATCGCATTCGGCCGGAATGCAGCCGGCGAATCGGCGCGTGCCGGCGGCTGGGGGTACGTGTTCGGCGATGAGGCGGGAGCGTTCGATCTGGTTCGGCAGTCACTGCGCGCGGCGCTTCGCATGGAAGAAGGCTGGGGTCCGCGGACTGCGTTGCGCGATGTTCTGCTGAGCGCGACGGGAACCCGGAACGCCAATGAGGCGCTTCATTTGTTCTACACCGATGAGTGGCCGCGGTCGCGCGTGGCGACGCTGGCGCCGATGGTCGATCAGGCGGCGATGGATGGCGATCGGGTGGCGGCACGGATTTTGACGGCTGCCGCTCAGGAGTTGGCAACGCTGGCCGCCGCGGTTCGGGGGCAGCTTTGGCCGGACCCTGATACTTCACTTCCAATAACGAATATTATGTCAACTATTGTCGAGGTGGCGTATGTGGGGGGTGTTTTCCAGAGTCGGAGTATCCTGGAACGCTTCCGGGCCCTGGTGGAGTTGGAACCGAATGTCCGATGCCAGCCGCCGCTGCGGAGTCCAGCTGAAGGCGCCCTCCTGGAAGCGATCCGGGAGTCGGAAAAATAGCGAGTGCACGGGCGCGCTCCGCGCGCCTGGTACCGGTCTGGAGACCGGTACCTACTAAAAAACGGCCCGGCCCCCGCTGAACGGGACCAGGCCAATTGGGAAGACACCGACTGCTAACAAAGAATGTTCAGCGGCGACGGTGGCCGCCTCCGCCTCCGACCTCCGCTGTTTCCGTGTGGGGCGCTCTAGCTGGGTGCTGATTGCCTGGGCGCAGGCGCGCTGTAACTGGGCTGCGAGCGCTCGGGCGCGCTTCGCGCGCCTGGTACCGGTCTGGAGACCGGTACCTACTAAAAAACGGCCCGGCCCCCGCTGAACGGGACCGGGCCAATTGGGAAGAAACTAACTGCTGACGAGGAATCTCTAGCGGCGACCGTGGCCGCCTCCGCCTCCGGCGTGGCCACCGCCTCCACCGCCGCCTGAGGGTCGACCTCCACCGCCGCCTCCGCTGTTTCCGCGCGGGGCGCTGTAGCTGGGCGCTGATTGCCTGGGCGCGCTGTAACTCGGCCTCTGCGCAGGGGCGCTGTAACTCGGCCTCTGCGGCTCGCTGTAACTCGGTCTCTGCGCCGGCGCGCTGTAACTTGGACGCTGCTCGTACCTCGGCTGCGACTGCGGAGCTGCCTGTTGACGCCCTCCGAATTGCCTGCCTGCTCCCGGTTCACCAAAGCGTCCCCATCCGCTGTTCCCACCGGACTGCTGCGGACGCGTGTTCTGCATTTGAGGCGCCGCGGCGTTCCCGCGGAACTGCTCGTTGCGGCCCGCGGCTGGAGCCTGGCTTTGCCCGTTGCCCGGCTCCCCAAATCGCCGCCACCCGCCATTCGATGGAGCCGAAGCCGTGCCAGGCCGATCGTTTGTGCGCCCCATCGCTCCTCCGAGCTGTTGTCGTCCGTTACCGCCGAATTGCCGCCCGGCGCCGCCCGCCTGCTCCACCGCTCCTCGCTGCTGCGAGAACGGAATGCGCGAGGGTCCCGCCGGTTGCTGATGCGTGAAGAACCGCTGATTCGCTGCCGTCCGAGGCGTAAACGCCGCCTGGCGGTCCGAGAAATTCAAATGCGCGTTTCCCGGTTGTACCGGCAACGTGCCGCGTACCAAGCCCGCCGACCGGACCTGCTCTCCGCCCACCCTTCCGATGGACGAGAACCGGCCTCCGCGGAACGCCTCCGTGCTCAGGCCAGATACGCCGTTGAACCGGGCATTTCTGTAATTGTTATAGATATTTACGTTCGTAATGCTGATGTTTCGCGCGAAGTCTCGGCGACCGTAGAATCCGCGGCCCCACCAGGGATGGAAGACCTCATACGGCGCGAGCGGAACCCAGCCGATGTTGCCGAATCCGAAGCCTACACCGACCCCGCCACCATAGCCGAACCACGCCACCAGCGCGGGCGACCAGTAGTGCCGCGTGTGAATCAGGCCCGGATACCAGCACCATCCGAAATTCGTCTCATAGAACCAGCGGCCATAGTGATACGGCGCCCACCCCCAGGGGTCATAACTCACCCACGTCCAGCCATACCAGTCTTCCCAAACCCAACGGCCCGCGCGATACGGCGCCCAGTCTGCCGACTCCGTCGGACGCCACACGCGGCCATAAGTGGGAACCTCGGTCCAGGTTCCGTAGTTGTCCAACTCTTCGGTGCCGTAGATCCCCGACTGCGCGGGATCCACATACTGTGCACTCACCGAATTCAGAAATACCCGGTCGCGGCTGTCATTCCAGCGGTCCCAATCGTCCACCGGGATGGCGGCTACGATCTGAAATTCGGGGTCGGATGAATTCCCGCGGGCCATCATGCTCTGGCCGGTGCTGAGCCACTGCGACCCGCGCGGCGTAAACACCTCCAGGTCCCCTGCCCTCACTGTTACTTCAGTTTCGCCGGCATCGTTCACGCTGATGCGGTACGCGCCGACCTTCGAAGGCCGCACGGAAACGCTGGGAGTATCGATCTCGATGTTGGCATTGCCTGCGCGCAGCACTCGATAGGTCATCGTTCCCTTGGCGAACTCCATCTGATAGCGGCCGTATTCCAGGGTGGTGAGCTTCAACTGAGCGTTGCCGCCGATTCTCAGCAGGTTCGAAGCGTCGAATTGCACTTCGGCGCGGGAGTTCGCGCCCGTTGCGATGCGGTCGTCACTCATCAGCGGCGCGTTCAGGACGCCGGCGACCCATTCGCCGGAATCGCCGCGCTGCACGGACACTTCGCCGTTCATCAGGCTGATGAGAGCCACTCCGCGCTGCAGATCGTCAGCCGGCTGAACCTGTTGCTGATCGGGCGGAGGCGCCTGCGCCAGTAAACCGCCCGCGGTCAGAACCAGAGCCGCGGCGGCAGCCGGCAAGCGGTATCGAAGTCGTCCCATGATCGCTGTCTCCCGAAACACGCCCGTCAGCTTGCACGCTTCTGCCCAAATTCTAAGTTTTTGAAACAGAGTAACTTATCAGCCGGAGTCGCAGTCCGCGGGTGGCTGAAAACCACCACCTCTGGCCGCGATTCAGCAAGTGCCGCTTCCCCGCCCCGGACCGGCTGTATTTGAGATATACTGCGCATTCCGTATCCTGAAATGCGGGCCATTGTAGACGACCTCCGATACGCCCTGCGAGGGTTGGCCAAGAATCCCGGCTTCGCTGTAGTTGCCGTGATCTCGCTGGCCTTGGGAATTGGCGCGAACACCACCATCTTTACACTGGTGAACGGCATCCTTCTCCGGCCGATGCCGGTGAGCGGGCCTTCACGGCTGGTGTCCCTGAAGATTGTGGATTCGGCGACCCCGGGCGAGTGGGGCTGCTCGTATCCGAATTATAAGGATTACCGCGACCGCAACACGGTCTTCTCTTCCCTGCTCGCGTACTCGCCGCTGCGCGTGAACATGACCGGGCGCAGCGAACCGCAGCCACTCATCGCACAAATTGTTTCCGGCAATTACTTTGAAACCCTCGGCGTGACACCGGTCATCGGCCGCGGCTTTTTACCCCAAGAAGATGGCGCTCCGGGGGCTCACCAGGTGGCAGTGATCAGCCATTCTCTATGGACGCGGGAGTACGGCGGCGACCCTCATCTGGAGGGGCGCACGATCCTGCTGGATAACCGGCTATACCGCATTGTCGGGGTGGCCCCGGAGGGATTTCAGGGCGTGAACTCGCTCTACGCGGCCGATGCGTGGCTGCCGATGGCGATGTATCCCGTGTTTTCGTCGATTGCGCAGCTCACCACGCAGCGCCGCTACCTGGGGTTCTTCGTCATAGGGCGGCTGAAAACAGGTGTGACGGATGCCGCGGCGCAGTCGGCGATGGATGCGCTCTCGCTCGACCTGGAACGCGAATATCCACGGGACAATGACGGCCGGCGCGTGCGTCTGGTCAACCTTTCGCAGGATGCCATCGCCGGACGGACGCGCGGCGCAATCGTGAATGCCGGGACCGTATTGATGATCGTCTCCGGGCTGGTGCTACTCATCGCCTGCGCGAATGTGGCGAATCTTCTGATCGTCAAAGCGGCGGGCCGGAATCGCGAAATCGCCATTCGCCTGGCGATGGGTGCGGGCCGTTGGGCGTTGATCCGTCAACTTCTGGTGGAGAGTTTACTGCTGGCTATCGCCGGCTGCGCGATCGGGCTGGCGATGGCCCGGTGGTCGCGCGATGCGCTCTGGACTCTGCGTCCGCCGGTCTTCAAGTATGCAGGTTTCCGGTTGGACCTGGACGGCCGGGTCCTCTTCTACACGGTCGCAATCTGCTTCGCGACGGCGATTCTGTTCGGTCTGCTGCCTGCCCTGCGCGCGACGGCGGTGAATCTGGCCACTGATTTGAAGGACCGCGCCGGCAATGCGGCTTCGGCGCGTGCGCAAGGCAGCGCGCGCTCCATCCTGGTGATTTTTCAGGTTGCGCTTTCGATGATCGCGCTGATCGGGGCGGGCCTGTTCATCCGCAGCCTCTTCAATGCCGATACGTTCGACCCCGGTTTTGACGCCGCGCATCTCGGCGTAGTCTCTTTCGATCTCAGCGGCCGCTACGATCAAAACAGCGGCACCGAATACATACGACGCTCGATGGAGCTCGCGGCTGGCGTGCCGGGGGTGACCGCCGTTTCGATCGCCAAGGACCAGCCGTTCGAGGTGGCCAGCGCGCGAACCGTGCTGCTGAGCGGGGACACGGCCGGCGCGAAAGGCCGCATCACGCTGACCAGCGTCGTCTGGCCCGGTTTTTTCCAGACGGTTGGGACTCCTCTGCGGCAGGGCCGCGATTTCACGCATTTCGATGGCAAGGCCGAGCCGCACGTCGCGATCGTCAACGAAGCTGCCGCCGCGCATTTCTGGCCCGGTGAAAACGCTGTCGGCAAGACGCTGAATTTTTTCGGCGATTCGCTGCCGGCGCAAGTGATCGGCGTGGCGCGCAACGCGAATTATCAGGCAGTGATGGAAGCGCCGCAAGCCATGATCTACCTGTGCGGCCATCAATATTATTTCCCCTATGGCGCGCTGTTCATACGCACCAAGGGCGACCCCGACGGCGCGCTGAGCGAAGTGCGCCGCGGCATGCGCGCGCTGGATCGCAACCTGCTGCTGACGGCCAAGCCGGTGCACGCCATGATTCGCGAGTCCTTATGGTCCCAGCGTCTCTCAGCGGACCTGCTGGCTGTCTTCGGAATGCTCGCGCTGGTGCTTGCGATGGTGGGAATGTACGGCGTGATTTCGTATTCGGTGCAGCAGCGGACGCGCGAAATCGGCGTGCGGCTGGCGCTCGGCGCGACGCCCGCGGATGTGCGCGCGATGGTGCTCGGTCAGGGGGTGAAGCTGGTGACCCTGGGAGTGATTACGGGCACCGCGGCGGCGCTGGTGGTGACGCGGATGGTGGCGAGCATGTTGTTCGTGAGTCCGCGGGATGCGTTGACATTTGTGCTGGTGCCGGCGGTGCTCCTGCTGGTGGGGCTGGCGGCCTGCTGGGTTCCGTCGCTGCGCGCCACGCGCATCGATCCTTCAGTGGCTTTGCGGGACGAGTGAGCTGAGCGGCGGCGGAGCGGCGTTTTCCTCGGGCAGCGGCATCGCATCTAACCTCAGAGAAAAGCAGGAGGACACAGAGAAACGTTTTCTCTGGTCCTCTGTGTATTGACTCTGTGGTCTCTGTGGTGAAGAGACACTGCCACATTGCGGGCAGTCTGAAATCGGACATGCCTCCTATCCGTTGCGTGCAGCCGATGGCCTCCTGAGTGCACTTCGATTCGGCACGCGGCGACAACACTGTCGCGCCAATCATATTGACCCAAAGGAAGCCGTATGGACTCATCTAACGAGAAAACCGTAGTTGGCGTATTCGACGATTACCGGACTGCCGAGTCGGCCGCCCAGGAATTGCGGAACGCCGGCATCGAACGCGAAGCGATACAGGTCAAATCCAACTTCATGACGGGGGCTGCCGGGCGATCTGCCGAAGCCGGCGAGACGCACGAAGGCGGCATCTCCGGCTTTTTCCACCGTTTGTTCGGGGGAGATTCAGACGATTATTCCGGCCACTACGCCGAGGCAGTTCGCCGGGGCAACGCCGTTGTCTGTGTGACCACGCCGTCGAACGACCTCGATCGCGTAGTAGACATTCTGAATACCGCGGGCGCGGTCGATATCGACCAGCACGTGGAGCAATACCGCGAGACAGGATACGAACGCCACGATCCCAATGCCCCGCCCTATTCGTACGACGAAGCCGTTGAGGAGCGGCAGAATTTCCGCGACCAGGGCGAATCTGTCCCGGTGGTGGAAGAGGACCTCGAGGTTGGAAAACGGGCGGTGCAGCGGGGTGGTGTTCGCGTGCATAGCCGCGTGGTGGAACAGCCGGTCGAGAAGGCGGTGGAATTGCGAGAGGAGCACGTGCGCGTGGAACGGCGCCCCACGGACCGTCCCGTTGACGCGCGTGATCAATTGCGGGACAAGACTATCGAGGTGACGGAAACCGCGGAAGAGCCGGTTGTGCAAAAACGCGCCCGCGTGCGTGAAGAAGTGGTGGTGAAGAAAGAAACCACCAGCCGGACGGAGAAGGTGCGTGACACCGTGCGGCGCACCGAGGTGGATGTAGAAAAGCTCAGCCCGGACGCCCGGGCGGATTTCGAAAAAAACTGGCAAGCGCAGTATGCATCGTCGGGCGGTTCGTACGATGACTACGGGCCGGCATACGAATACGGGTACAGGTCGGCTTCCGATCCGCGGTATCAAGGGCGTAACTGGTCCGACGCTGAGGGGGATCTGCGGACCGACTACATGCGCAACAATCCGAACAGCAATTGGGACCGCGCCAAGGGAGCTGTCCGCTACGGCTGGGAAAAAGTGACGGGGAAGCGTTAGCACGCCGGAATGCGCGGGAGCCGCAAGGTTCCCGCGCATCGGCGAAGCGAGGGAGCTATGGATAATGAGCGCGAAGGGCAGCCCGGCCGGCAGGCGGATGACGTTGTGGTTCCGGTGATTGAGGAGGAAGTGGTCGCGGGCGCGCGGCGGGTGAAAACCGGGTCCATCCGAGTGGACAAACATGTGGAGAAGAAGGTCCGCAAGATCGCGGCGCCGCTGCTCCATGACGATGTAGAGGTGAAGCGTGTCGCGGTGAATCGCGTGATCCAGAAAGTGCCCGCGGTTCGAACGAAAGACGGCGTCGTGATTGTTCCGGTGGTGGAAGAGGAACTGGTGATCACCAAACAGCTCGTTCTCAAGGAAGAGATACACCTCATCCGGCGGACGACGAAGCAGCGTACGGTCAAAGAAGTGGAAGTGGAGAAGGAACGCGCCGAGGTGCGGCGGTTGGATTCTAACGGCAAAGTGATCGACGACGAACCGGAGAATCCGACTCCCGGCCGCGGGCGGCGGTGGCGCAGCGTTTTGGACTGAGCGCCTGGCTACTCCCATTAGTTAACAAAAGTGGCTTAACCGGTGCCATCTTGTCCTAGTACACACATTACTCCATGCTCTTGACATGAAGACGCCTTCGCTGCTGAGTTTCTTTTCTTCGGATCTGGCAATCGACCTGGGGACCGCCAACACGCTTGTGTTCCAGCGGGACAAGGGAGTGGTGGTGAACGAGCCTTCCATCGTCGCGATGCGCAAGGACTCGGGAGTGGTAGAAGCGGTGGGCAGCGAGGCTAAGGAGATGCTGGGCCGCACGCCCGAGCAGATCACCGCCGTGAAGCCGATGAAGGACGGAGTGATCGCCGACTTCAAGGCCACATCGCAACTGCTGAATCACCTGATCAACAAGGCGCATCGCCGCAAGCGGCTGGTGCATCCGCGCATCGTCATCGGCGTTCCCAGCGAGATCACGCCGGTGGAGCGGCGCGCGGTGAAGGAAGCGTGCGCAAAGGCGAGCGAGGTGTACCTGGTGCATCAGCCGGTGATGGCAGCCATCGGCGCGGGGCTGCCGATTGCCGAGCCGGTGGGGAACCTGATCGTCGATATAGGCGGCGGCACAACGGATATCGCGGTGATCTCGCTGGCGGGGATTGTCTACTCGCATTCCGTGCGGATCGCCGGGAACGCGATGGACGAGGCGATCATCGACCACGTCAAGAAGAAGCACTGCCTGCTGATCGGCGAGCGGACGGCGGAGGCGATCAAGATTGAGATCGGGTCGGCATATCCGATGGCGAATCCGATGCATATGGAAGTCCGCGGGCGGGACATGGTCCGGGGACTGCCGAGTGCGGCGAAGGTATCGGACACGGAAATTCGCGAGGCTCTTTCGACGTGCGTCAACACCATCGTGGACGCGATCCGGGTGACGCTGGAGCGGACGCCGCCGGAATTGAGCGCCGATATTGCCGATCGCGGCGTCGTACTGGCGGGCGGCGGCGCGCTCCTGAAGAATTTGGACGCGCGCATTCGCAAGGAGACCGGCCTGCCGGTCGCGATCGCCGAGGATCCGTTGACGTCGGTGGTCATGGGCGCGGGCAAGTGCCTGGACGACTTCGGGCTCTTGCGCCGGATCTCCATGAACACGCATCAGTGGGGCTTTTCGGTCAACTAGGCTCGCGCCTCACTCGTCGCGCAGAATGCGGGCCGGATCGAGCGCCGATGCCCGATGAGCGGGCGCCAGACACGCGGCGAGGGCGACGGAAAACAGCGCAGCGGCGGCTCCGCCGAGCGTCCAAGGGTCGGCCGGCGCAACGCCGAAGAGCAGAGAGCGAACCAGGTGTCCGGCGGCGAGCGCGGCAATGAGTCCCACGGCCAGGCCGGCGATCACCGGCCGCAGGCCACGGCGTAAGACAAGCGAACGGACTTCGGCGGCGCGGGCTCCCAGGGCCATGCGCACGCCCAACTCGCGGCGGCGCAGCGCGACGGAATACGCCACCACCCCATAAATGCCGAGCGCGGCCAGCAGCAGCGCGCCGATGCCGAATCCGCCGGCCACTTCCATGCGGAAGCGTCGCAGGGCCACGGTCCGATCCACCACCTCCTGCATGGTGCGCATGGCAGGCGCCGGAACGCTCGAATCCAGAGACTGAACGGCGCGGCGGACGGTGTCTTCCATGGCGAGCGGATCGCCGTTGCAGCGGACCAGCAGGTCGGCTACGTGGCCGCTTTTCCAGAACGGAATGTAGATCATGGGCGTGGGGTCGCCTTCGAGCCCGCTCGCGTGGACATCGCCCACGACGCCGACGATGCGCGCATCCGTTATGCGAGACCCGCTGGAAACGGTGTGGCCGAGGGGGTCTGTGCCGGGGAAGAGTTTGGCGGCCGTGCGCGCGGAGACGATGGCGACATTGCGGTTGCGGTCCGCCGGTTCGAAGAGGCGTCCACGCTGTAAAGGGATGCCGGCGGCTTCGAAGTAGGAATCGCTCACAAAGCGGTCGTTCACTTCGACGAAGTGGTTCGAGGCGGTGTCCTTCGCGCCGTCTTTGGCCCCGTCAATGGCCACTCCGTTGACGCTCGATTCACCGGCGAGCGGCGCCGTATTGACCGCGGCTGCCGCGCGCACGCCGGGCAAAGCGCGGAGCACGTAGAGGGCGCGATCGAAATAGGCAGTAGCGCCGGCCGTTTGATACGACGGCGGCACGATGGGACTGACAATCAGCGTGTGCTCCGTGGCGAAGCCGCGATCGACGTGCAACACATGCCAGAGGCTGCTCACCAACAATCCGGCGAGAACGACAAGGAGCGTGCAGAGCGCGACTTCGCTGCCGACCAGAAACTCGCGCAAGCGGAGACCGCCGCGACCGGAAGTGGAAGCGTGACTTTCGCCGCGGAGCGCGGTTTGCGGATCGGCTCGCGAAACGCGCCAGGCCGGAAGGAGGCCGAAGAGCAGAGCGCACAATACGGCGAGGCCGAATGCGAACGCAATCACCGGCGTATCGACGCGGGCTTCGTCGGCGCGTGGCAGGTCCACGGAAGCAAGGCGCGTGAAGGCGCGTACCGCGGCCACCGCCGCGAGCGTGCCGAGAGTGCCGCCCGCGAGCGCGATCAGCAGAGTTTCGGTAAGCGCCGAAATGGCGAGTCTGCCGCGCGATGCGCCGAGCGCGATCCGCATCCCGTACTCGCGGGCGCGGGCGCTGCCGCGGGCCAGAAGAAGGTTGGCGAGATTGACGCACACGATGAGGGTCAGGACGAGCACCGCGGAGAGCAACACGAGCAAGCTCGCGCGAACCGGCGAGGCGATGACGTCCTGCAGCGGCCACGTCTGCACGCGCAGCCCCTCGGCAATGTCGCCAGAGTGGGTTTCGACGATGCGACGCTCCAGCAGATCCAACTCCGCGCGGCCCTGCCGCTCGGTGATGCCGCGGCGGAGGCGGCCGAACACGATGTAATCGTACTCGCCGCCCCAATCCGGAAGATAGGATTGGATGGGCAGGAGGACGTCGATGCGCTCGGGGAGACGCGCCAACGGCCCGAGCTCGTTGTTCTTGGGGAAGCGGAAATCGGGCGGCAGCACTCCTACGATCTGGTACGCGCGGGAATTCAGGATGGCCTTTTGACCCAGAATCGCGGACGAACCCGAGAAGCGGTTGCGCCATAGGGCATCGGAGATCACGATTTCCGGGGGCGAATTCGGACGTTCGTTTGCGAGGGTGAATGCGCGGCCGAGTCGCGGCGCGATGCCCAACACGTCGAAGAAATTGCCGGAGACCAGGGCGACGGGGAGAACTTCGGCTTCGCCTCTGCCGTAGAGGGCGGCGCTGCTGGAAGTGAGCGCTCCGAGGGAGTCGAATGACCGCGTATTCTCGCGCCAGAAGCGGTAATGCAGGTAATTCACCGGGAGGGTGGGATAGACGTGTTCGAGCGGCTTGACCACTTCGCGGATGAACAGAAGGCGGCCGGGTTCGCGATACGCGAGCGGCTTCAACACCACGGCATCGACGAGCGAGAAGAGCGTGGCCGCGGCTCCGATGCCGAGCGCGAGCGAAAGAATAGAGACGGCGGTGAAGGCGGGTGAACGGCGCAAGCCGCGGATGGCTGCGCGGAGATCCTGCGCGAGTCCGGCGGCGGGAAACCAGACGGCGCGCGCGTTCTCCTGCGCGGCGGTGATGTTGCCGAAATCGCGGCGTGCCAGGCGCGCGGCATGCGGATCGGGCGCTGGGGAATCCGCGGCATCTTCCACGGCGAGGGCGAGGTTGGCGCGCAGTTCCTCTGCGAGGTCGCGCTCTCGCGCGCGGCGGGTCCAGGGCAAGAGAAGCCAAAAACGGCGAAGCCAAAACACGATTTACTCCTCGGCCGGCCGGGGGTTGAGCGCCTGCGAAACGGCGCGGACAAAGCTCTCCCATCGGGAAACTTCCGCGTGAAGACGCTTTCTGCCGGCAGCGGTCAGGCGGTAGGTGCGCAGGCGGCGGTTGCTTTCCGAAACTTCCCATTTGGCGGCAACGAGCCCTTGCAATTCCAGGCGCTGGAGCGCTGGATAGAGGGAGCCGGCTTCCACCTGGATGGCGTCATCGGTGGCCTGCCGGAGGGCGCGTGCGATGCCATACCCATGCAAGGGCGCTAGAGCCAGAGTGCGCAAGATGAGCATATCCAGGGTGCCTTGCAGAAACTCAAGTCGATCGGCCATGCGTTTGATTATAGACCGCCGATATATAGGCGGTCTACTATTCGACGGCGGTGCGCGGGATCGGTTAGGGGGTATTTGCCTCTAGGCCCGTACCTGGCGCGCGGGGCGCGCCCGGGCGAGCTAGCGCTCGCCTGCAACCGGTCGGGAGACCGGTCGCTACTATAATCAGAGTTGATCCTTTGCCAGAGCGTTTCGAAGCTGTATCGTTTGTATCCGCGGCCGAGCGACCGTTTGCGGGAACTGCTTCCCGGCGCGCGTTCTTTGCACTCGGATTTTTGGGCTCTGCGCGACATTAGCTTCGAGGTGGAGAAGGGCGAGACGCTGAGCCTGGTGGGGCCGAACGGGTGCGGGAAAAGCACGCTGCTGCAAATCGTCAGCGGCATCCTGCAACCCACCACCGGGCGCGTGGTGACACGCGGGCGCATTGCGGCTCTGCTGGAACTCGGAGCGGGGTTTAACCCGGAGTTCAGCGGCCGTGAAAACGTGTACCTCAACGGCGAGATTATGGGCCTTTCGCGCGCCGCGATTGCGAAAGCGATGCCGTCGATCGAAGCCTTCGCGGAAATCGGAGAATTCATCGAGCGGCCGGTGAAGGAATACTCGAGCGGCATGTACGTGCGGCTGGCATTTTCTACGGCGATTCATGTGGACCCGGAGATTCTGATTGTCGACGAAGCGCTGGCGGTGGGCGATGCCGTTTTTGCGAATCGCTGCGTGCGGAAATTTCAGGAACTGCGCGAGCGGAAGGTTACGGTGTTGTTTGTTTCGCACGATCTGGGGCTGGTGAAGCAGTTGAGCGACCGCGCTATTCTGCTGCTGCACGGCCGCATAGAAGCTCAGGGCGAGCCGAAGGACGTCATCAACCGCTATATCGGGCTGGTGCTGGAGAAGCAGGAATCGCAGAACAAAAAAGACGACCGGGTGCGCGCCAGCTTTCGTCATGGCGATGGGACGAGCGAAATTGTCTCGGTCGCGCTGCTGAACGCCGCGGGCGAAGCGGTGGGCATGATATCGAGCGGCGAGCGCGTGACGGTGCGCGTACGGTGCCGCTTCCATCGTGCGATTGAAGACCCGATGGTCGGCATCCTCATACGCACGCGCATCGGCATGGACGTATACGGCACGAACACGCGCATTGAGCAGGCTGCGCTGGGCGCGTTTCAGGCGGGCGACGAACTGGAAGTGGATTTCGCGATCGAGTGCTGGCTGACGCCGCAGCAATATACGCTGACCGTGGCTACGCAGAATGCCGATGGCGCGAGTCACGACTGGCTGGACGACGCCATTGCGTTCGAGGTGGTGGATACGCGCGTGGCCGCGGGAGTGGCGAATCTGAGGGCGAAGATTGCATGGCGCGTATCGCGGTGAAAGTTCATCCGAGAGCGCGGCGGACGGCACTGAACGGCCGTTTCGGCGAGGCTTATAAGTTGGACCTGGCGGCGCCTCCGGTGGATGGCAAGGCGAACGAAGAGTGCGTGCGATTTTTTGCGGAGCTGGCGAAGGTGCCGCGGTCACGGGTGCGAATCGTGACGGGCGCGACGGCGCGGAACAAGGTGCTCGAGATCGAAGGCGTGGATCAGGCGAATTTGGATCGCCTCATTGATAACGCATCACGCGAGTGACTAACAGGATGCCGCCGAAAGCGATCAGGAGGCCGGTGATTAAACCGGCGCCCATTCCTCCCGCCATCCCGGGGAGCGGCAGATGCAGAACCACGGTTACGAGGATCGCCGCAAGGGCGACAAACAAGTGCGACTCCCAACCAGACGCTCCGCGCGGTCGGAACGAGCGGCTTCCCGCAGCGGGGCAGGTTTCCCGCCGCTCCTCCGGAAATAACAATGCGTCGATGGATTTCAGCGCCACTTTTCCACTGATGGGGGATGCACACGCGGAGCAATTTGCCATACGGGGCCTTTGTAAACGAAGATTGTATCGCGGCTCCCTATGAAAACAACGATCTGTTTGATTGCGGTGGTTGCCTCCGCGTTTGCTCAAACCTGGCAGCCGCAGCAGAGCGGTAGCCGCTCTTCTTTGCGCGGCATCTCCGCCGTAAACGCCGATGTGGTGTGGGCTAGCGGGAGCGGCGGAACTTACCTGGTGACCGCGGACGGCGGCCGCAACTGGACGGCGGGCAAGGTAGCGGGCGCGGAGAACCTGGATTTCCGGGCGGTGCACGCGCTGGACCGCAATACCGCATGGCTGGTGTCGATCGGCACGGGAGAAGCTTCGCGCGTCATCAAAACCACGGACGGCGGCGCCACATGGCAGACGCAGTTGCAGAATCCCGATGCGAAGGGCTTCTTCGACGGCATCGCCTTTTGGGACCCGAAGCACGCGGTTCTGGTAGGCGATCCGGTTGACGGTCACGTGGTGGTGTTCACGACCGGTGATGGCGGCGAGCATTGGACGAGGCGCAGTACGCCGCCCGCGGTGGGCGCGGAAGGAGCGTTCGCGGCCAGCAACAGCTCGATCGCGGTGCGCGGCAGCAGCGAGGTGTGGATCGCCACCGGCGGTGTAGGCGCGGCGCGCGTGTTCCACTCGACGGACGGAGGCGCAACGTGGACGGTGACTCCGACGCCGATGCGCAATGACGGCGCGGGCGCAGGAATTTTTTCGATCTACTTCCGCGACGGCAAGTACGGCATAGTGGTGGGCGGCGATTACACCAAGCCGAAGGAAACCACCGGCAACGTCGCGATCACCACGGACGGCGGCAAGACATGGAAGGCTCCCTCGGGCACGCCGCCAAGCGGATTCCGGTCCGCGGTGGTATATAAGGCCGAGCGGCAATTGTGGCTCGCGACGGGCCCCACCGGCACGGATTATTCGACCGACGGCGGCCAAAACTGGACGGCCATGGATTCGACCGGGTACAACGCGCTGGAGTTCCTGCCGTCGGGCGCGGGATGGGCGGTGGGCGGGGGCGGGCGGATTGCTGCATACCGCTCCGTCACCACCCTGAAATAGAGTGTCCGAGCGCGAACGCAAGTGTTCTAAATTGGGACGCTAGACAGGTACAACCTCGTTCGTTTTCAGCTACATCGGCTGGCCGTGCGATTGCACCTTCCGCCTACTCATGCGAACGCGTTGTCTGCTTGCCATTTTGCTTTGCCTGCCTCTGGGAGCTCAGGAAAACAGCTATCTCACGGTGCTGCCGCCGAAGCCGCGGCCGCTCGGGTTTCTGACGCGCAACTACCAGCAGCGCTACGTGCCGCCGGTGAATCTGACCAACTCCGGGCGTCTGGCGATGCTGATCCGGTCTAACAACCTGTACCTGACGGCGCAGGACGTGATCGCGCTGGTGCTCGAAAACAACCTGGACATCGAGATACAACGCTATGGTCCGCTGCTGGCGCAGGAGGACATCATGCGCGCGCGGGTCGGCGGAGCGTTGCGCGCTCCGAGCACTCCGGTGGCGGCCGGCCCGGTGAGCGTGAGCACGACAGGGATCAACGTGGGGGCGATCAGCCAGGCGGCCGGGTCGGGCGTCAATTCCGCGGGAAATATTACGGGGCAACTCGGCTCGCTGGTGCCGAATCTCGATCCGGTTCTTTCCTTCAACGCGAGCTTCGGGCACTTCACGTATCCGGAGAGCAACCTGATCGTGGACCAGACGAATTACCTGGTGCAGGGCTCGCAGAGTTTCAGCGCGAGTTACAACCAGCAGTTCATGCCGGGCACGGCGGTGCAGTTGTATTTCGGCAGCGGACGCACCACGGTGAACAGTCCGACGACTCTTCTCAGCCCGGTAACTCAGGGGCAACTGAGTCTGACCGTGTCGCAGAACCTGCTGCAGAGCTTCGGCGCGAGCGTCAACAGCCGGTACATCACGATCGCGCGCAATAACGCGAAGGTGACGGACCTGCAACTGAAGCAGCAGGTGATCACTACCGTATCGGCGGTGCTGAATCTCTACTGGGACCTGGTGGCGTTCAACGAGGACGTGCGCTTAAAGCAGCTTGCGCTGGAGGCGGCGGAGAAGCTGTACGCGGACAATCGCGAACAGCTTGCGGCGGGCGCGATTGCAGCCATCGAAGTGACGCGCGCGCAGGCGGAGATTCCGGCGCGGCGGCAGGACGTGCTGATCTCGCAGACCAATTTGCTGCAACAGGAGATCGTGCTAAAGAACGCGCTCAGCAAGCGCGGCATCGAAGATCCGCTGCTGGCGGAGGTGCACATCGTGCCTCTGGACAGCATTCAGGTTCCGAAGGCGGGCGTGCTGCCGCCGGTGAAGGAGCTTATTGCGCAGGCGATGGCGCAGCGTCCGGATTTGCAGCAGACGCGCATCAATATCGAGAGCCAGGGCCTGTTGATCAAGGGCGACAGGAGCGCGCTGAAACCATCGCTGCAGGCGTTTGCGAGTTTCACGAATCACGCGCAGATCGGCGTGCTCAATCCGCTGAATGTGGGTTTCCTGTACGGCCAGCCGGACCCGTTCTATATCGGCGGATATGGCAGCTTTCTCGGGCAGTTGTTCCGGCGCAATTTCCCGGATTACTCGGCGGGATTCAACCTGACGATTCCGATTCGCAATCGCGCGGCGCAGGCCGATTATGCGATCGACCAGTTGAGCTTGCGGCAGTTGCAGCTTCAGCTTGAAAAGAGCGTGAACTCGGTGGGAGTGGACGTGCGCAACGCGATGATCGGGCTGCAGCAGGCGCAGGCGCGGTATGAGACGGCGGTGGAAACGCGCAAGCTCGCGGAGGACACGCTGAAGGCTGAGCAAAAGAAGAACGAGTATGGCAAGAGCACGAGCGCGCTGGTGATTCTGGCGCAGCGCGACGTGGTGACGTCGGAGAGCGAAGAAGTGCAGTCGATGGCGAACTACACGCATGCGCGCATCGCGTTTGAAGAGGCTTTGGGAGTCACGCTGGAGCGCAACAATATCACGATGCGGGAAGCGGAGGCCGGGCGCGTGGAGAGGCAGAGTTCCCTGCCCGACGTGCTGCCCGCGAGCAAAGGAGGCGCGCAATGAAGCGGCTGCTTTTGAGCGCGGCTCTAGGGTGGACCGCGATTGCGCAGACGGTGCCGCCGATCGGGCCGGTGCGTCCGGGCGGGTGGCCGATCCTGCGATCGTACAAGCCGGTATATGTGCCGGAGCTGCGCGTCAACCACGGGCTGCGGCTGCATGACTTGATCCGCGCCGGCACGGTGCATCTGACGATTCACGATGCCATCGAGCTGGCGCTGGAGAATTCACTGGATCTCGAAATCCAGCGCTATGCAATCGTGCAAGCGGATTGGCAGGTGCAGCGCGCGCAATCGGGCGGTCCCCTGCGCGGGGTGACGGCGGCCAGTTCGGTGAGTGTGAATCTGGGCGCGGGCCAAGGCGTCGCCGGCATTTCGCGCGGAGGAGGCGGAGGAGGCGGCGGCGGAATCGCTACGCTCTCGGGCGCGGCGCTGATTCAACAGGTGGGTCCGGTGACGCCGCAACTCGATCCGATCGTGAACGTGCAGACTTCGTTCGGGCACCAGACGACGCCGTTCGACCAGATCGTACTTTCGGGCGTGACGAACCTGGTGGACACATACCGGAGCTACGATGCGGCGGTGCAGCAAGGGACGCTGCTGGGCGGATCGGTGCGGCTTTCGTATCACGATTCGTACTCCAACGAATCGGCGCCGACGGACGTGCTGAACCCGACGACGTTCGCGCAGCTGAACTTTTCATACACGCAGAGTTTGCTGGACGGATTCGGCGAGAAGGTGAACGGGCGATTCATACGGATCGCCGAGCGGGGCGTGGACCGCAGCCGCGAACAGTATCGGTCGCGTGTGAGCGCGGTGGTGCGGTCGGTGCTGGACACGTACTGGGACCTTTCGGTAGCGGCCGACGATTTGAAATACAAGCGGCGGAATTACGAGCTGGCGCAGGGGCTGTTGTCCGATACGCGGAAGCAGATTGCGGCGGGGGCGGCGCCCGCGGTGGATTTGATCGCGGCGCAGGCGGACGCAGCGCGGCAGCAGCAGGCGTTTCGCGTGGCGTCCAACACGGCAGTGCTGCGCGAGAATTCCATGAAGGATCTGCTGACGTGGCACGGCGGCCAGGATGAGGAACTGGACGCGGCGCACATCGTCACGGTAGACACGCTGCAGGTGCCGGACATCGACGACATACCGAGCGTGAGCGAACTGATGGCGACGGCGCGGGATCAGCGGCCGGACATCGTGCTGGCGCGCATGCAGACGGAGATCGCGCGGCTGAACACGATCGGCACCGCGAACGGTGTGCTGCCGACGCTGCGAGCGAGCATTTCCAGCTACAACAACGGGCAAACGGGGTCGCTAGTGCCGGGCGCGGGAGCGGACAAGTATTTCGTGGGCGGATTGGGGTCGGCGCTGGGACAGGTGTTCCGGCGGAATTTTCCGAATGAGCGCTTGGGAGTGAGCTACAACGGGCCGATCAAGAACTGGCAGGCGATTGCGGATTTCGAGATCGATCAGTTGAGCGCGCGGCAATCGGAGTTGAATACGCAGCGGACGTTGAACGCGCTGGCAGTGGAGATTTCGAATCAGGTGGCGGCGATCCGGCAGGCTCGGGCGCGGTATGTAGCGGCGGTGGAAAGCCGGCAGCTTTCCGAGAAGCTCGCGGCGGGCGAGGAGGAAAAGCTGCAGTATGGAACGTCGACCGTCGGGGCGGTGGTGATCGCGCGGCGGGATCTCGCGAATGCGCAATCGGCGGAGTTGACGGCGGCTTCGACTTATGTGCATGCGAAGGTGGCTTTGGACGAGGGGCTGGGCCGGACGCTGGCGGCTAATGATGTGGAGATGAAGTAGCGACCGGTCTCCAGACGGGTTGCAAAGTCGCGCTCCGCGCGACCCGATGGAAGGATTCCTGTCGGCACGTGGCAAAGACTCGTACATTACGCGCTGGCAGTGGAGATTGCGAATCAGGTGGCGGCGATCCGGCAGCTTTCCGAGAAGCGCGGCGGCGGCTTCCACTTATGTGCATGCGAAGGTGGCTTTGGACGAGGGGTTGGGCCGGACGCTGGCAGCTAATGATGTGGAGATGAAGTAGCGACGCCGGCGCCCACAAGTTTTTGATAGTAGTAGCCGCGCAGTGTGAGTAAACACTCATACATTTTAAGAACGTAAGTTGCCCCGGCCTGTACGTCAGGGACTGCCGGTGTTACGATATCGGCAAATCGCTTGTGAGAGGGGTAATATGCGAAACTTGTGTAACTTGTTTCTTGCCTTAGCGGTGTGTGCCTGTGCGCTGCTTGGTCAAGCACTTACGTCTTTGACCGGAAGTGTTTCCGATCCATCCGGTGCGGTGATTCCCGGAGCTACGATCACAATTACTAACGACGCCACTCATGCCACCCGGCAGACGACTGCCGATTCCGGGGGCCGCTATTCGTTCTTACAAGTGGAACCGGGGACTTACACGGTAACTGCGAAGGCGCCCGGTTTCGCGCAGGTCTCCATGCCGAACGTCGAGTTACTGGTGAATACTCCGGCAAGCCTGCCGATCCGCTTCCAACAGGTCGGGACCGTGAACGAAACGGTTCAGGTATCCGCCGAGGCGACTCAGGTCAACACCACCGACGCATCCCTGGGGAATGCCGTGAGCGGCAACGTGATTACGCAAGTGCCCCTGGAAGGCCGCAACGTGGTCGGCCTACTGGCGCTGCAGCCCGGCGTGGTTTTTCTGGGTGAGCCGGATCCGGGGACGAACGGCGACCATCGAAGCGGCGCGGTGAATGGCGGCAAAACGGACCAGGCGAATGTTACGCTCGACGGCGTGGACGTGAACGATCAGCAGAACCACACCGCATTTACCAGCGTGCTGCGCGTGACGTTGGATTCGGTGGAAGAGTTCCGCACGATCACAACCAACGGGGGCGCGGATATGGGGCGCACCTCCGGGGCGCAAGTCACACTCGTCACCCGCAGCGGAACGAATACGTTCCATGGGTCGCTGTATGAGGTCAACCGCAACACCGCGCTGGAAGCGAATAACTTCTTCAATAACCGGATTGGAACGCCGCGAACCCAGTTAGTGCGGAATGTGTTCGGCGGGTCCCTGGGCGGTCCGATCAAGAAAGACCGGTTGTTCTTCTTTCTGAATTACGAAGGCCGCCGCGATGCAAGCTCGCAGTCGGTGGTTCGTACGGTTCCGACAGCCGATTTCCGGAACGGCATCTTCACTTACCAGCGGAAGGACGGAAGCGTCGGGCAACTCAGTCCGGCGCAGATTACGGCGCTGGACCCGGCGCACATCGGCCCGAGCGCGGCCGTGCTCAACCTGCTGAAGACGTATCCGCTGCCGAACGATTCTTCGGTAGGAGATAAGTTGAACACACTCGGCTACCGCTTCAACGCAGCGGTCCCGTTGAGCTGGAACACTTACATTGCGCGTCTGAACTGGCAGGTGGATTCAGCCGGGAAGCACCAGGTATTCTGGCGCGGAAATCTGCAGAACGACGACTTCATCCCGAACTCTTCCGCGGCCCTTCCCCAATTTCCGGGCGCCGCGGCCAGCCGTTACCTCGATAACAACAAGGGCTTCGCGGTGGGTTATACTGCACTGCTGACTCCCTCATTGACCTCCAATCTGCGGTGGGGTTTCACGCGGCAGAGTTATGACAGCACCGGACTCATCAGCGCGGACTATGTGTTCTTCCGCAATATCGATTCTCCAGTAGCACTTACTCCGGGATTGAGCCGGACCGTTCCCGTGCATACCATCGGCGAAGATATGGCCTGGATCAAGGGAGCCCACAGCATCACCTTTGGAGCTACGGCCCTGCTGGTGAACAACAGAAGCACGACGTTCTCGCACTCATTCAGTACGGGCTACCTGAATTCATCCGTTCTGCTTGATGGCGGCTTGAGCCTTCTGGCGTCCGACGCAGCCAACACTACGGCATACAAACGGCTGATGGTGGACATGCTCGGGCTGATTCCCGAAGTGGACGCGCAGTATAACTACGATGCGTCCGGTAACGTGCTGCCGCAGGGCGCCGGAGTCTCGCGCAGCTTCATCGACCACGATTGGGAATTTTATGCGCAGGATAGCTGGAAAGTAAAGCGCAATTTCACGGTAACCGCGGGACTCAGGTTCACTTACTCGCCTCCGGTATATGAGGCGAATGGACAGCAGGCAAGCCCGAACATTCCCCTGGGCCAGTGGTTCAACGAACGCGGCGCACTGGCGGCGCAGGGGCAATCGCAAGCAGGCGCCGGTCCGATTTCTTTAAACCTTTTGGGCGCCCCCGGGACTCACGGGTTGTATAACGCGCAAAAAGATTGGTCGCCGCGCGCGGCCATCGCTTACTCGCCGCACGCGGACTCCGGAATCTCGAAGTTCCTGTTTGGCGGTGAGGGAAAGACGTCAATCCGCGCGGGTTTCGGCATGTACTATGACCTGTTCGGCGAAGGCGTGGCGCGCGAGTACGATTCAACGGAACTTGGCTTCTCCAGTTTCCTGCCCTCAACGGTATCGCCGAGCAATCCGCTCTCGAATGCGGCGACGGCTCCGCGATTCACCGGCTTCTATAACCTGCCGTCGCAGTTCCTGGCGCCGGCGCCGAAAGGCGGCTTCCCGCAGACTTATCCGAATTCGTTCGCAGTGGCGAATTCGGTGGACCAGGCGATCAAGTCGCCGTACACGATGAATATCGATTTCAGCATCGGGCGCGAATTCGGCCACGGGCTGTATATACAGGGCAGTTATGTGGGACGGCTGTCGCGGCATTCGCTGGCGCACGTCGACCTCGCGATGCCTACTAACCTGGTGGATACCAAGAGCGGCCAGACTTACTTCCAGGCGGCAACGGCGATGTCGCTGCTCTCGCGGCAGAATGGCGCGAACGGCGTTCCGGTATCCGCAGTGAAACCGATTCCGTTTTTCGAAGACCTGTTCAAGGGGTATGCCGACCCGGCGCACGGCCTGACGGCGACGCAGGTGTTGTACCGCGATTACTTCCTGCCGAACGTGTACAACGAAACTACGGCGCAGCAGTTGATCGACGACATCGGTTCGGATTGCGACCCGTGCAGCATCCTGGGTCCAAACGCGATGTACAGCAAGCAGTTTGCCGCTCTCTCCTCGCTATCGACGGTCGGCGGCGGAAACTATCATGCAATGCAGTGGACGGTCCGGAAACGGCTCGGCAGCAGTTTGCAGTTCGATTTCAATTGGACATGGTCTAAGGCGACGGACCTTTCGTCTTATGGCGAAAGTTTTCAGAACGGCAACGGGAGTTACACGGGTCTGGTGCAGAACGCATGGAATCCGGGAGAGCAGAAAGGAGTGGCGGACTTCGATACCACGCATCTGTTCAGCGCGTTCGTGGTGTATCAACTGCCGTTCGGCCACGGCAAAACGTTCCTGAACACGTCGAGCCGCGTGGTAGACGCGTTTTTGGGCGGCTGGCAGTTCAGCGGAATCTGGCATGCGTCCACGGGCTTCCCGGTGAGCGTGGGCAACGGCGGCAACTGGCCGACGGACTGGCAACTGACGCCTGTCGCGACGCTGGTTGGTCCGGTGCCGGTGCAGCAGACCACGAAGAATGGCGGTCACGGCGGCCCGAACATGTTTGCCGATCCGGTGGCGGCACTGTCCAGCTTCGATTACACGCTGCCCGGACAAACGGGAAATCGCAATATCATTCGCGGCGATGGACTGTTCAGCCTGGACGTGGGTCTCGGTAAGGAGTTCACAATTCTCACTCGCAAGGATCGCACTCACACGCTGCAGATTCGCGGAGAAGCATTCAACGTCAGCAACACGGTGAGATTCGATCCGGCGAGCGCTCAATTGTCGATTGACAGCCCGGCGACATTCGGGAATTACTCGTCGGTTTTGGGAAACCCGCGAGTGATTCAGTTGACGGGGCGGTATCAGTTCTAGTCCCGGCAGTCCCACGTACGGACACCATCGAAGGGAATTGCAGCAGCAAGTGATTGATAGATAAGACGCCCATGGTTGGCAGTCCGGTTGCGGTTCCGGACTTCCGACCATGGGCTTTTTTTCTTCCGTCAATCAAGCGCTGCGCGTCTTTCGCAAGAATCCCGGCTTTGCGATCTCGGCACTGGCCATCCTCACGTTGGGTATCGGGGCGAACACGGCGATTTTCAGCGTAGTCAACACCGTGCTGCTGCGGCCGCTTCCCTTCCCCGAACCGGAGGGCATCGTCACCGTGTACCATGTGCCTCCGGCGGCGGCCTTTCCAGGGATCAAACGCTTCTCGGTATCGGTCGCGAATTATCTCGATTGGCGCGCGCAGAACGATGTCTTCGACGCGATGAGCGTCTATAGCGCGCGCGGGCTGCGGGTGGGCGGCGGCACGACGCCGCAAGTGTTGAAGGCGACGATTTCCGATGCCGGCTTCTTCCGCGTGCTGCGCGTCAAGCCGGAAGCCGGCCGGTTATTTACCGGCGACGAATGCCAGCCGGGGCGCGACAACGTGATCGTGCTGAGCGACGGCACTGCGAGGAGCTACTTCGGGTCGCCATCCGGCGCGCTGGGGCGAACCATGGAACTCGGCAAGCGCACTTACTCAGTGATCGGCGTGATGCCTCCGGAGTTCCACGTGAAGAGCTGGTCTCCCATGGACATGGAGGCGTGGATTCCGAACGCGTGGACGGAGAAGGATCGCGCGACTCGCGGCAATCATAACTGGCTGGTAGTGGCGCGATTGAAACCGGGAGTGACGAAGGAACGCGCGCAGTCGGCGATGAATGTAATTTCGGACCGGCTCGCCAAGCAGTATCCGGAAGAGGACAAGGGCTGGGGCGCGATCGTCATTCCGCTGCGCGACTTGCTGGTAGGCTCCGTACGGCCGGCGCTATTGACGTTGTTGGGCGCGGTGGGATTTGTGCTGCTGATTGCCTGCGCCAACACGGCGAACCTGGTGCTGGCGCGGACCATCGCGCGCCGCAAAGAGTTCGCGATTCGTGCGGCCATCGGCGCGAGCAGGCGGCAGGTGCTGCATCCGGTGCTGGTGGAAACGACGCTGCTTGCATTGATCGGCGGCGCGCTGGGATTGCTGGTGGCGCGCAGTGGACAATCGCTGGTGACGCGAGCGCTGGCGGATCAACTGCCGCGCGCGACCGAAGTTCAGATGGATGCGCGGGTGCTCGCATTCACTCTGATCGCGAGCGTGCTCACGGGGCTCGCGGCCGGCTTGCTGGCCGGAAGCCGTCTGCTGAAAGGCAACCTGAACGATTCGCTGAAGCAGGGTTTCGGCAAAACGGACAGCTATTCAGCGGGCAAGCGCACGCGCGGCGCGCTTGTGGTGGCGGAAGTAGCTCTTTCGCTGATGCTGCTGGTGGGCGCGGGGCTCATGATTCGCACGCTGTGGGCGCTGCGCGGCACAGACCCCGGCTTTCGCGCGGAGAACGTGCTCACCATGAGCGTGCCGATTCCCGCATCCAGCGACACTGCCAAGCGCAGCAAGTTCTACGACGAATTCCTGCCGAAAGTGGCGGCGCTACCGGGCGTCGCCTCAGCGGCAGCCATCGACTATCTGCCGCTCGATGGCGGCAGTGAGCAGCCGATCACCGTGGAAGGCCGTCCGGCGGAGGTATTCGCGCTACAGCGCAACGTATCGGTGCGGCAGGCGACTCCGAATTACTTCCACACGATGGGCATTCCGATTGTGGCGGGGCGCGATTTCACGATGGCGGAGACGACAGACGAACAAGCGCCGGCGGTGATCAGCGTATCGATGGCGCGGCTGTTCTGGCCGGGCGAGAACGCCATCGGGAAGCGCTTCCGAATTTCGTTTACGCCGGACACGGTGCGCACAGTAGTGGGCGTGGTGGGCGATATCAAGGATCGCGGACTCGACGGGCTGGAGGCGGTGACGATGCTGTATCTGCCCATTGCACAAGATTATAAGCTGCCGGTGAACCTGGTGGTGCGGGGATCGTCGCATCCGGTGACGAATCTGACGGCCGGCATTCGCGGTGTGCTGGCGAACATCGACCCGACGCTGCCGATTCGAAACGTGGAGACGATGGACAATCTGGTGATGCAGACACTGGCACAGCACCGGTTCAGCATGTGGCTGTTCGCGGCGCTGGCGCTGCTGGCATTGCTGCTGGCAATCGTCGGAATCTATAGCGTGCTGGCGTATAGCGTGCGCACCCGCGTGCATGAGATCGGAATACGCATCGCGCTGGGAGCCAGTGCGGGCGACGTGCTGCGGATGATCGTGGCGGAAGGCATGCAACCGGCTCTGCTGGGCGTATTGATCGGCGCGGCGGGCGCATTCGCGCTGGGCGGTGTGTTGAGCAAGCTGATATACGGCGTCAGCGCGGCGGATCCGCTGACGTTCGGAGCGGTGGCGGCGATACTCGTGGCGGTGGCGGTGACGGCTTGCGTGCTGCCGGGTTATCGAGCGACACGGGTTCAGCCGGTGGTGGCGCTGCGGAATGAGTAGCCCTGTAGAATTTAGGGATGACGATTTCCGTTCAAGCGGCGGCGCTGGGGGCGCTGGCGTTTTCCATTGCGTTCGCGGCCGATAAGACCGACAATCAGCCGTTTCCGCCGCATCGGATTGCGGACAATCTGTATTACGTCGGGTCAAGCGATATCGCGGCTTACCTGGTAACCACTCCCGCGGGAGATATCCTCATCAATGCCGGCTATGAGACCACTCCGGCCCTGATTCGCGACAGCATCGTGAAGCTTGGGTTTCGTCCGGCGGACGTGAAGATTCTGCTGAACAGCCAGGCGCACTACGATCATGTGGCCGGGATGCACGAGATGCAGCGGCTCACCGGCGCGAAGATTTACTCGAGCGAGCGAGAAGTAGCGGTGCTGGAGAGCGGCGGGAAGGCCGATCTTCGCTTCGGCCGCGAGATCACTTATCCGCCCGTGAAGGTGGATCACGTGGTGCGTGACGGCGAGGCAGTTACTCTGGGCGGCGTAACCTTAGTGGCGCACATGACACCGGGACATAGCATCGGGTGCACCACCTGGACGATGCGCGCGACGGACGGCGGACGCAGTTACAACGTGGTGATCGTTGGCGGGGTCGGCATCAATCCGGGAGTGGAACTGGTCAGGCATCCGCTTTATCCGGGGATCGCGGACGATTTCGCGCATACGTTTCAATTGCTGCGGTCGCTGCCGTGCGACATCTTTCTCGGCGCGCACGGCGGGTATTACGGAATGAAGGCGAAGTACGAGCGAATGAAAGTTGGGGCGGCGGGGAACGCGTTCGTCGATCCGGCGGGGTATCGCGCCTTCATCGATGGTGCGGAGAAGGATTACCGGGCTCAGTTGGCGCGGGAACAGGATGGCCGTTGAGTCAGTCGCGCGGGCAATCAGTAGCGACCGGTCTCCAGACCGGTTGCAGGCGAACGAAGTTTCGCCCGAGTCGCGCTATGCGCGACCCGACAGGAAGGTTCCTGTCTGCACTTAGGCGCGCTCCGCGCGCCTGCGACCGGTCGGGAGACCGGTCACTACTGCATCTTCCGGACGTGTTCGAATTCCTTTTCCGGTTTACGCGCGCGTGGGTAGTCGAGCGGCTACGGTCGGGCGGTGCCCCGGTGGAAACAACTGAAACCCGGCTTTAGTACCATCGGTACCTCGGATTTTTCCTCTCAGTACTTGCCGCAATCCTGTTTACCTGTTTTACTCATGGATACGATGACCGGAAAATCCCTCGCCGAACGGCTTTCCGAAGGCAGAATCCCGCCTTCCGAAGGCTTGCGCTATGCCATGAACGTGGCGGAGCAGCTCCGTAAGATGCACGATGAAGGGCGCTCGCACGGCGCAGTGTGTCCGGCGAACATCCTTCTGAACGGACCCTCGGCGGAGGTGGTAAACGCGGCGTCGCCGGAGGAGGTCCAGCCGTATTCCGCGCCCGAGGTGTTAGAGGGCAACGCGCCGGACGGGCGCAGCGACCTGTTTGGTTTTGGCGCCGTGCTCTATGAGGTGCTGACCGGGCGGAAGGCGTTCGCCGGAACGGACCGGACCACGCCGCCGAGCTCTGGGAGCGCGGCTGTGGACCGCCTCACGATGCCGTGCATGTCGGTGGACCCGGCGGGCAGACCGCAGCGATTTCAAAAGGTGATGGTGGAGCTGAAAATGCTCCTGGTGACCGCGCAGCGGGCGGCGGCGCAACCGCAGAAACCGGGCGAAGGACCGTCGGCGGCGATTCTCCGCGGGGAGATGCAGAAGCTGGAAGGGCGGCTCGCGGAACGGTTGGCGGCGAACGAAACGGCGCTCGCGGAATTGCGGCAGCAGTCTGCTGAAACCCTGCCGGCGTTGCAGCTCGAAGCGCAACAGATGGAATCCCGCTTAGGCTCGCGTTTGCAGACGTTCGAGAAGCTGCTGCTGGAAGTGCAGAAGGCTGTGTCCGAGCCTCGGGAGCCCGAGCCGGATCCGGTGCTGCGGTTCGAGATGCAGCAACTGGATTCGAAAGTCACGGCGCGGCTGCAGGCGAATGAACGGGCGATGGCGGAGATGCAGCGCATCGCCTCTGAGGCGCTGAATCGGGAATCGGCTGCGGATTATGCATCTCGACCTGACTTGCTGGCTCTCGAAGGGCGGCTGGTCGCGCGGCTGGGGGCACACGAAAAAGCGACTGCCGATGCGCAGGCTGCCGCGCTGGAAGCGACGACTCAGGCTGCGGCCGCAGCGGAAGGCCGCACGGCCGAACGGCTGGCTCAGCAGCAGGGGTGGGCCGACGAAGCGGTGCAGTCGCTGCGACGCGAATTGGCCGAAGTTTCCGCGCGTGCGTCGGAGCAACAGCGAATGTCGGACGAGGCAGTGGAAGCGCTTCGCCGTGAGGTGGCGGAGTTGGGCGCACGGCTCGACGAGTCGCGCCAGCAGGATCAGGCCGCAGCTGTCGATTCGGCGGCTCACGCGCGCGAGAGCATCGAAGCGGTCAGCCAGCGGCTTGCGCTCGTGGAAGCTCAGGGCGTGGGCGGCGATTCGGCTCGCATCGACCAGGCGGAAGGCGCGATCGAGGGAGTGCGGAAACAGATCTCCGAACTGCACGACCTGGTGGCCGACGATCTGCTGAGCTTCGAGCAGAAGCTGAAGACGCAAGCGGGCGCGATCGAATCGGCGCGAACGGCCATGGCTCAGACGGACGATCTGGTGGAGCGCGTTGTGGAGGCTCTCGAGACGCTGCAATCGGCGGTGCTGGATCAGACCGAAGAGCGGTCGATGGCTTTGAACTAAACGTCGCCTCGGGCGCGACTGGCGCGCTCTGCGCGCCTGGTACCGGCCGGGAGGCCGGTACCTACTGCTGTTTCATTCTGCAGAACGAGCGTGGGGCTGTTGCGTGTGCAAACTTCTTCAGACTCACGCAGGCATGTTCCGAATGACGAAACGGCGGGGAAATCGGTAAATGTACTTTCCGGGCGGCATCACCTCTGATATCTCTTTCAAACCAGGGGAAATCTCGCCATGTCGCAACGGCTGTTCTGTACGGTTTTGCTTGCTGTCCTGCCGCTGGGAGCGCAGGAGTTCCGCGCCGGCATCGCCGGACTCGTCAAGGATTCGCAAGGCGCCGTAATCCCAGGCGTCGCCGTGGAAGCGCAGAACGTCAACACAAAAGACGTGATCCACGCGACCACCAACACATCCGGCTATTATGCGTTTCCGGTGATTCCGATTGGCGTTTACCGCCTGACGGCCAGCGCTCCGGGCTTTAAGCAGGCCGTCCGCAACAATCTCGAGCTGCGCGTCGGCGATCAGGTGCAGCAGGACTTCACGCTCGAAGTCGGCGTGGTCAACGAGACGGTCACCGTCAGCGCGGGCAGCGAGCTGCTGCAAACCATCGCCACCGACAAAGGGCAGGTGGTGGACGAGCAGAACGTGCGCGATACGCCGTCCGTGGGCCGCAATCCGTTCCTGCTCGGCGTCGAAGCGACGGGCGTGCAATTCGACGTCGGAGCGGGACCGCTGAGCCGGGCCGTGCGCCCGTTCGATTCGGGGAACAACGTCGCCGAAAGCATGTCGATCAACGGCGGCCGCACCGGCGCGAGCGACCTGCTGCTGGACGGCGTGCCGAACACGGGCGTCGAAACCGGATCCAGCGCCACGAATATGGCATTCGTGCCGAACCAGGACGCCGTCAGCCAGTTCCGCATCGCCAGCAATAACTACGACGCGCAGTACGGCCGCACCGCGGGCGGCACCATGACCGTCAGCATCAAGAACGGCACGAATCAGTATCATGGCGCTGCTTACTGGTACAACAAGAACACCGTACTCACCGCGAACACCTTCGACCAGAACCGCATCGGCAACGCGCGAGCGGCGTACCACCAGAACGAGCCCGGCGTCGAGCTCGATGGGCCCGTGGTGATTCCTCATCTCTATGACGGCCACAATAAAACGTTCTTCATGTATTCCTACGAGCTGTGGCGCGACGCCATTCCGTCGCCTACGACGTCGACTACGCCGCAACCGGAAGCACTGAAGGGCAACTTCAACACGACGCTGCAAAGTAACGGTACGCCGATCACGATTTACGATCCAAATACAACCACGCAGACGGGCACGAACACGTATACGCGTTCGCCGTTCCCCGGCAACTTCATTCCCACGAACCGGTTCAATCCCGTGGGCGCGAAGATCGCCAGCTACATTCCCTTGCCGAATCAGCCAGGCCAAACCAACAACCTGGTCGCGGCGCCGAACAGCCGCACCGACGCATACGACGCGCATGTGGCCCGCGTGGACCAGGACATCAACTCCAAGGAGCGATTCTTCTCGCGATTCGTGCGCGGCTTCCGCACGGAAGTCAACGACACCAACGGCTTTCCAAAAGTCGCATCGCCGCAATATACCGACGGCCGGCTGAGCCAGGGCGGCAACCTGGACCTGACGAGCATCCTTTCGCCCTCCACCGTGTTGACGTCGCGCGTCGGGTACTTGCGCCACGACCTCTGGATTACGCTTTACACCAGCGGATTCGACCCGACCTCGCTCGGCTTCCCGTCTTCCCTGCTCAACACGCTGCCACCGTATTTTCCGACCATCTCACCGAGCGGCTACACCACGTTCGGCAGCGGCCGCAGTTCCGGAAATCAGTTTACCGAGAGCGCCGGCTGGTCATGGAGCGAGGTTGCGAGCCGGAGCATCAATCGTCATCAACTCAAGGTTGGCGGCGAATTTCGGGTGATGCTCGATAACATCAATTCGCCCACCACGAATTTCGGCAGTTACAGCTTCAACTCCGGGTGGACGCAGTTCAACGCTCTCACCGGCACCACCGGCACCGGCAACGCTATCGCGTCTCTGCTGCTTGGTATGCCTTCCGGCGGCAGCGCGCCGATTAACGCCGCTCTCGCCTGGGGCTACCACTATTACGGCACGTTCGTGCAGGACGATTGGCGTGTGACCAACAAGCTGACGCTCAGTTTGGGATTGCGCTGGGACTACGAGTCGCCGGTCACGGAACGGAACAACCAGAATGACGCAGCGTTCGACTTCAACGCGGCCAGCCCGTTGCAAGTCACGAATCCGCTGCAACCCGGCGCCACGCTGAAGGGCGGGCTCACCTTTCCCACGCCGGGAAACCGGATTCCGTATCAGCGCGACCTGAACAACATACAGCCGCGCGCGGGAATCGCGTGGCATCCTCTGAACAAGACGGTAGTTCGTGCCGGCTATGGCGTGAGCTATCTGGCGACGTTCACGCCGCCTCCGACGCAGGGCTTCAGCACGAGCACTCCATACACTGGAAGCAACGACGGCAACATCACCAGCAATGGCAATACGCTGTCCGATCCCTACCCGCAGGGCATTCTGACGCCGACTGGCAGCCGCCTCGGCCTGGCGACATTTCTCGGGCAATCGATTAATTTTGTGGATCCGGATCGCGTGATTCCGAAGGTGCACGAGTTTTCGGTGGGTGTGCAGCAGGAGCTGCCATTCCGTTCCGTGGTCGAAGTGTCGTATGTCGGCAGCCGCAGTAAGGAGTTGGACGCATCGCACCAACTCAATGCGGTGAGCCTCGCGCAGTTACTGCAGTACGGCGGCAACTTCGCATCGCCTAACCTTACCGATAGCGTCGCCAATCCGTTCGCCGGGAGGTTGCCCGCGACCAGTTTGAACGGTAATACGACGACACGCCAGCAGCTTTTGCTGCCGTATCCGCAATTTACCGGCGTGAATGAAACGAGTATTCCGATCGGGTCGGCGTGGTACAACTCGCTGCAGGTCCGGTTCGATAAACGCTTCACGCGCGGACTGAATTTTCTGGTGAGCTACACCTACTCGAAGACGATGGAGGCCGTTTCGTTCCTGAATAATCAGGATGCCTCTCCGGCGCGGACACTGACGGCGACCGATACGCCGAATCGCATCGTGGTGAGTGGGAATTGGGCACTCCCCGTCTTCAGCCATACGAAGGGAGTTGCGGGCATCTTCCTGAAGGGGTGGCAGCTCAACGGGATTTTCGTGCGCGAGAACGGGTTCCCTCTCGGCGCGCCGGGCAACTACTACTCTTCGGGGATCGATCCGTCGCTCGGGGACGCTTCGACGGAGCAGCGCTACTTCAATACGTGCACGCTGCAGACGAACGGCACACGGACGAACTGCGCAAGCACGAGCGAGCCGATCGCATTCATCCAACAGCAGAATAATACGCTGCGGACGCTGAGCCTTCGCTTCCCTTCCCTGCGTCCGCCGAAGGTGCCGACGGCCGACGTGTCGATGTTCAAAGCGTTCACACTGCACGAGCGGATGCGGCTGCAATTTCGGGCCGAGGCGTTTAATGCGACGAACTCTCCGCAACTCGGGTTGCCGAGCACGAGCCTGAATTCCACGAATGCGGGAGTGGTCGGCCTGACGCAGACGAACGATCCGCGGAATATGCAGTTGTCGCTGCGGCTGATGTTCTAGGGGTGGCTAGGGCGCACTTTGTGCGTCTAAGTCGCGCTCCGCGCGACCCGACAGGAAGGATTCCTGTCGGCACGTGGCAACAGGAATCTTTCCTGCGACCGGTCAGGAGACCGGTCGCTACTGTCCTAGCCTGACGCAGACGGCGTGGGTACGGAATCGGGCGCACTTTGTGCGCCTGCGACCGGTCGGGAGACCGGTCGCTACTGACTACCCTCAGTGGCGGGGTAGTGGGGGACGCCCTCATAAGACCTTTTGGCGATTTGGTGGAAGTGGATTAAGGTTAGATCAAATGGCACAGAAGAAAGTCTGTATAACCTGTAAGAATAAGGGATGCGTCAACTTCTGCCGGTTCCAGAAGCAAACGGAACAGAAGCCTGCGCCGCAGCTCGTCAAAGTGGGTTAGAGCGTCGCGTCACGCTATAATCCCTGTTTGACACCCAAAACTGCTTTTCTCTTCCCCGGCCAGGGCTCGCAGTTCGCCGGAATGGGCAAGAGCCTTGCTGACCAAAGCGCCGCTGCGCGCCGCATTTTCGAGGAAGCTGACGATGCGCTCGGCTTTTCCCTTTCCCGCCTTTGCTTCGAAGGTCCCGAAGATCAACTCAAATTGACCGAGAATACGCAACCCGCTTTGGTTGCCGTATCGATGGCGGCCCTGGCGGCGGTGCGCGAGCGCTTTGCCGGAATCGCGCCGGATGCGGTGGCGGGTCACAGCCTGGGGGAGTATTCCGCGCTGGTGGCGGCCGGCAGTTTGCAATTCGCCGACGCCCTTCGTTTGGTGCGGAAACGCGGTCAATATATGCAGCAGGCTGTGCCGCCCGGCGTGGGCGCCATGGCTGCCTTGCTGAAGCTGCCCGAAGGCAAACTCGACGGCGTTCTGGCGGAAGCCGCGCAGGGCGAAGTGGTGAGTGCCGCCAACCTCAACTCTCCCGACCAAATTGTCATCGCCGGCCATGCCGAAGCGGTGAATCGGGTGATTGCGCTGGCCAAAGCGGCGGGCGCGCGTCGTGCGGTGCTGCTTCCGGTGAGCGCTCCCTTCCACTGCGTTCTCATGTCTCCGGCGCAGGAAAAGCTCCGCGCCGATCTGGACTCCACCGAATTCGCGGATTTGGCCTGTCCGCTGGTCAACAACTGGCAGGCGCGGTCCGTCTCGACGGGCGCCGAAGCGCGCGAGGGCCTCTACCAACAGGTTCCCAATCCGGTGCGCTGGGTGGAAAGTGTGCGGGCGCTGACCAGCATGGGCGTCACTCGATTCGTGGAGATTGGAGCGGGAAGCGTGCTGACAGGTCTGATGAAGGCGATCAATCCATCGCAACAGGCGATGGCGATCGGCACACCCGAGGATCTGGAAAAACTCGCGGCTTAACTCTTGCGGGTGACAGTGCCCAGGATACGGGCGACCATGGGCTCGCTGGCGAGTTCGAAGAAGCCATCGGCATCGTCCTGAATCAGGACGGCGATTTCGCCAATACGCGCAAAGTAATCCAGGCGATCTTCAAACGTCGTGGTCTTTAAGGAGAGTCTGTGGATGAGAATTTCCAGGAACCGGACTTTCGCGCGAAGGGTGTCCGAGATCTGCGCGCAATTCTCGGTAAGAAATTCATTCGCCGTCACTTCCGCATCGCGGAGCTCTTCACGGCTGCATTTTCCGTACGGGCGTCTGGCACGACGTCCATTGGGGTTTTCCGGCATGGTTCTCGTCCTTCCCAACCCAGGTTCGGCCGCTTACGAGAACTTCAGCAGAAGGAAGAGAGGGCGAGAGAAGGTTCCTGAAGCTGCTCGCGGGTCTGTCCCGATTGTCCTAAATATTACAGCGGTACGATCTGATAATACTACAGTGGATGTTAGAACACCAGCCCAGCGTGCAATTGTTCACAAAAGTGGTAATCTCTCAATAAGGGATTTGCCTTGCCAACGGGACCACATGGAAAAATAATGCGCTGCCCCGGGTGCGGAGCCCGGGATGTCCGGCCATCGCGAACGCACGGTGTGCTCGATATGATCATGGGGATGTTTCAACGCATCCCATTCCGATGCCGAACCTGCCAGAACCGTTTTTATACCGTGCTGCCGCTCAAAAATGGATCGGACGGTGCGGCAACGGAGGCAGCCGGAGCGGTGAGCGAAGCGGCATCGGAGAGCCAGGCGATGAATTCGCCGCAGACGACTCCGGAGGCGTAAGAAGACGGTCGCGGCAACCGTCTAAACGCGACGAACTCGTGTGCGTGCTTCGGAGAACAGCGTCTCCACCATGCCGAAGTGCTCGTTGTAGTATTCGCTGGAGTACTGCCGCATGCGCTCGGCCGAAATCACCACTTCCACAATGCCGGCCTGAACCACCGCGCGAGCGCAATCCATGCACGGCATAATTTCGACATAGATGGTGCAGTTTTCGGTAGCGGTGCCGGCGCGCGCGGCGTTGCAGATGGCGTTGCGTTCGGCGTGCTCGATCCACAGATACTTGGCGGGGCGCACCAGGCGGTCGGGGACATCGTCGCGAATGCCGCGGGGGAAGGAGTTGTATCCGGTGGAGCGGATTTCGTGGTTCGGACCTACGATGATGCAGCCAATCTGCGTGTTCGGGTCCTTACTCCGGCGCGCGACGACTTTGCAAATGTCGATGTAATACTCGTCCCACGATGGGATGTTGGGCATACGCGTATTATGCGTTGACTTGCCGCAGTTGCGCCAACAATTTGGTAGCGACCGGGTCTCCAGACCGGTTGCAGGCGCGCAGAGCACGCCAGAGGCGAACTCCGTTCGCCGCAACATGAAAGATTCCTGTTGGAACGTGCTCGCAGATTCAGGGTGAAATGGCCAACGTCCGGAGCCGCGCTTCGCGCGGCCGGGCGCGCCCCGCGCGCCTGGTACCGGTCTGGAGACCGGTACCTACCGTCTACAGGCCGGTTGCAGGCGAAGCCAACAGGTGATTGGCGGTTACTCCATCGCTCCACCGAAGTAGCCTTCGGCCAGAGCAGGCTCGGCTTCCAGAGCTTTGCTCCAGCAGGCTCGGGCTTCGTCGCTCTTTCCCGTCGATTCCAGTAAGCGGCCCAGGTTTAGCAGGGCCTCGGGCATTTCGGCCTGCTGCGCCAGCGCGTCGCGATAGAGGCGCATGGCTTTGTCGTTCTGGCCGAGACGCTCGTACATGAGTCCGGCGTTGTAGAGCACTTCGGGGCTGCGCTCGCCGAGGTCGATGAGGCGGGTGTGATGCTCGAGCGCTGCATCGTAATCGGCCGCCTGAATGGCGAGCGCCGCGAGACCGCGCAGGGCGTCGAGACTTTTGGCATCGGTTTCCAGCATGCGCTGATAGATGCGCTCCGCCTGGGCGCGTTCGCCGAGTCCGTTGTACGTGAGAGCGAGGTTGGCGTAAGCTTCGGGCCAATTCGGACGATACTTCAGGCAGCTTTCGAAGGCTTCAGCGGCGCCGCGATAATCCTCGCGCTGCAGGCGCAGGTAACCGAGACGGAAGCGGGCTTCCTCTTCCTTGGGCGCCTTTTCAAGTAGCGTTTTGTACCAGCGCTCGGCGTCTTCCACCAGTCCGGCGTGCTCCAGCAGCAGAGCGCAGTTCCAAATCGGCGTGAGCGCCTCGGGATTCGCCTGCATAGCGGAGTCGTAGGCTTTGCGGGCGCCGGCGACGTCGCCGAGCTGTTCGCGAACGATGCCCAGGTTGGTGTGCGCTTCGGCCGACTGCGGACGAATCTTGAGAGCCTCTTCGTATGCCTCGGCGGCGGATTCCCAGCGCGACGATTTCTGATGCGCGAGCGCCAAATTGAACCAGCCTTCAAAGTGGCCGGGCACCGATGAAACCAGTAAGGTGCAGAACTTCGCGGTGAGTCCGGCTTCGCCCGCGGCGCAGGCCCAGGCGGCGAGTCCTTCAAGAGCGATGGTGGAATCGGGTCGCAGGTCCAGCAGACGCTCTGAATATTCACGGACCATGTCGAAGTCTTCCTTCGCCATGCCGATGAGCACGAGGTTGGAGAGAGACTCTTCGCTATCCGCGTTGCGCTCCAGAATGCGTTCGTAAAGCTGAGAGGCTTCGGCGCCGTGTCCGAGAGATTGCAGCGCGGCGGCTTTGCCAAAGAGCGCGTCCTCGAGGTCAGGTGCAATCTCGAGGCACTTTTCGAAGGCGAACAGTGCGCTCTTGGGATCCTCGAGCCGGAGATGGCAGACGCCGAGTCCGAGGTGAGAATCGGGCTGCGTGGGGTCGAGCGTATTGGCCTTGTGGAACGCCTCAGCCGCCTGCTCCCATTTCGAAAGGCGCTCCAGGGAGATCGCCAGGTTGAACCAGCCGCCGGCGTACTGGGGCTTCAATTTCAGGAGGCTTCGGTAACTGGCGGCGGAATCCTCATAGGAGCCCATCTCGAACTGGATGTGTCCCATGGCGCGATAGATTTCGGCGCTCGCTTCCCCCGCTTTGAGCCCGGCCTGAAGCTGGCGGAGAGCTTCCTCACGATTACCGGCCAAGTGATACGCCACGGCGCGCGCAAGGTGTCCCTGCGGTTGACCGGCCGGGGGCGCGGGAGGCGGAGGCGGGCTGGAACGAATGCTTTGCACCGGCGCGCTCTTGGGGGTCTTCAGGGCACTGCTCATACTTCGTCATCCTCCTGGCCCGCCGAGCCTCGGAACCACAGCGGGTCTTGCACTGCAAAAGGCGATTGTCCAACGCGATGCCCGGACGCGGCATTGACGGGGCGCGACACGAGCGTCGCGAGTCCGGGGAGACCGATGGGCGTGTGCGCGGGAGGCGCCGCCGGCAAAACGATCTCGGAAACGGGAATAGTTACGCCGCCCGGACGATACTGCGGCGCGGCGACGGGGATGCGCGAGCGGACAGGGAGAATCTCCGGCCAGCTCATCACGACGTCCAGTTGCGCCTGAAATTCGGGCCGCGGCAGCAAGGGGCGTGGAATGCGAAAGGCCTGCGATGCGGAGACGCGTATATCGCGACCCTTTCGCGCGAGCACCAGAAATCCGTGAGTAGCGCGCGTGGCGTGAACCTTTGGAGCGGCGAGGTTCGGTGTCCGCTGGGTGAACGCAAGCGGACGCTGGAACGTCCGCAGCACCGGGCCGAACAGGCGGCGGTTTCCCTCGCAATCGAGGACGTGATAACGCAGCAGCGCGACGCTGGCGCGCAACTGTGCGCGGCGCACGTGCCCGGCGCGGGTCCTGAGCATGGGGGCGCGGCGGCGATTGCGCGCGGGCGCGGGTTCGATTCTACGCTGCGTGCCGGCGCCATCGCCCGGGCGGACGCGGGCGTAATCCCCGGAGGAGCGCATTCGCGCATGCAGACGAGGCGCGACACGGCGGGCGAAGGGCGTGCCGGCCGGTTTCCATGGCGCGGGTTCGGAGAAGGAACGGCGATGCGCGGCTGCGGCGGAGTGCGCATCCATCGCATTGAGGGGCTTGAGATGCTCGCGGCGGCGCATGAGGCTGGCCATCTGATTGGCTTCCATCAGACGATCCATGCCGCAGCGCAGGCGGTGCTGGTTGCGGTGCTCGCGCGAGCAGAAGTCGCCGCCGGCCCCGACCCGGATGCGGCTCAAGGGCTTGCCGCAAAGCTGGCATGTGCGCCCATTCATTGAGCGAAATTATAGGTTGGGAGCGGGCCGGATTACTACGATATGAACAGGCAGCAAGACATTACTAACTAAGGTTAGTAGCGGTAGGCATACGCGGTTAGTAGAGAGCAGGCAATAACCGTGATTGCATGCTGCTTTTGGTTAGCTAACCGCAAAAAGTGTGCCGGATTTTCGCATCTATCGGCTAGAATCGTGCGTGAACAGGGAGTACCAGTGCAGTACTCCCGCCGGAGGTTATCAACACTATGGCAGAGTCAACGGCGCGCGCGGAAGTACTTACTCCGCAACAATCCAATGCGAGTTACTACTTATGGGAAGTTCCGCAGAAGCCAGTCACTGTGCGGATCTCTCTCAACGTTATTGACCGGCTGGAGAAGGAAGTAGTCGAGAGCTTCCGCTCGCTCACTTCTCGAGGCTCGGAAATCGGCGGCATCTTATTGGGTACGGTGCAGCCGGGCAATCCCCTCGCGATCGCGGTGGAGGACTACGAGACGATTCCCTGCGACTATTCGCGCGGCCCGCTCTACCGCCTGGGCGACAGCGATATGAGCCGGTTTGAGCGAGCGATTCAGCAGCGCGAATCGGGCGGATCCACGGTGGTGCTGGGCTTCTTCCGCAGTCACACGCGCAAGGGACTCTCGCTGGATAACGAGGATGCGGCGTTTTTGGACGCGCGCTTCAAGCAGCCTCACCAGATTGCGCTATTAGTGCGCCCCTACGCGGCGAAGGCCAGCGCGGCAGGCATCTTCATCTGGGAACAGGGCTCGATGCGGGCTGAGTGCAGTTATCAGGAATTTGCATTTCGCAGCTCGCAGTTGACGGCATCCGCGGCTCCGGCGGAAACGTCCGGTCCCGCGCCCGCACCGGCAGCGGCAACAGCGGCGCCGTCTCCAGCGTCGCCGAAACCCGCGGCGCGTGCACAAATCGTTCCGATTGCCTCCCGGCGCGAAATTAATCTTCCGGCTGCTCCCGCGGCCGCTGCGCCACCGGCTCCGTCGACCCCCGTGAACTCCGCGCCTTCTTCCGGCGCGGCAGCCGCGGCTGCGCCGGCTCCCGCTCCCGTGCAGGCGGAAGTGAAGGCTCCGGCTCCGGCTCCGGCTCCGGCTCCAGAAGCGAAACCGGCGGCACCGGCAGCCGAGCCCGCTCCGAAGCCGGCCGCCAAAAAGGCAGTTGAGCCTAAGGTCGAAGCGAAGGCTGCGCGCTCCATGAGGCCGCTGCTGATTGTCGCACTGGCGGCCGTGCTGCTGATCGGCGTGGTTCTGTTCGGATATCCGGGAGTTCTGCGACAGCGACCGAGCGTGCCGGGACAGGACACGTCGCCGCTTGCTCTGCGGATCGAGCGCACCGGCACCGACATCCTGCTGACCTGGAATCGCGACTCCGATGCGATCCGCAAGGCGTCCCACGCAGTGCTTTCGATTTCCGACGGCGACCGTCACGAGAATTACGACATGGACCTGAGCCGGCTGCGCGACGGCAGCATCGTGTATTCCCCACTCAGCGCGGACGTCAGTTTCCGTATGGAAGTGACGGGTCAGGGGAACGCGAAGACGGCGAGCGAATCGGTCCGGGTGCTGCGCACACGGCCTTCGCCCATTCCGGAAGAGAATGGTCAGGGCACACAGCAGGCACAAGCGTCGAAACCAGCGACTCCCACCACCGCTCAGCAGCCGGTCAAGCCGGCCGACCCGGCGGCGGACACAGCGAACAATAACAAGAAGGAAGACAAACCGGCCGAAGAAACTCCGCGATCCATTCCGACCAAACCTTTTGACGCCACTTCGCTTTCCAGCCGCCTGCGGCCGGTGACTCCGAGCGACGCTCCGGTCGACCTGCCGGATGCGCCCTCGATTTCGCGTCCCGACATACAGGCGCCGTCGGCAGTCGCGGGTGTCAACCTGAACTCCATGACGGCTGCTCCTTCGGCTCCCCCGGCCCCGGCCACGAAGGCAGCGGCTCCGGCCCAGACTGTTCCATCGTCGGCGAATGCGCCCAAGCTACCCTCGGGAGGGCAGATTCAGCAGGCGCAACTGGTATTCCGCAAGGAGCCTGAGTATCCCAAGCTGGCCCGCCAGATGGGAATTCGGGGCGCTGTGGATGTGGTCGCAACCATCGGCGTTGACGGGAGAGTCAAGAACGTCCAAGTGCTGCACGGCCATCCCCTGCTGCAGAAAGCCGCAACCGACGCAATCCTGCAGTGGCAGTACCGTCCGACGCTGCTGAACGGAGTCCCGGTACAGAACGAAACGCGAATCACGCTGAACTTTACGGGCGTAGGCCAGTAGTGACCGGTCTCCCGACCGGTCGCGGTACCGGCCGGGAGGCCGGTACCTACTTGCTTCTTCCCGGCCCCAGCAGTTCGGGGCGTGGATGTGGTCGCAACCATCGGCGTTGACGGGAGAGTCAAGAACGTCCAAGTGCTGCACGGCCATCCGCTGCTGCAGAAAGCCGCAACCGACGCGATCCTGCAGTGGCAGTACCGTCCGACGCTGCTGAACGGAGTCCCGGTACAGAACGAAACGCGAATCACGCTGAACTTTACGGGCACAGGCCAGTAGCAAACCGGTCTCCCGACCGGTCACGGTACCGGCCGGGAGGCCGGTACCTACTTGGCTTCTTCCGCGGTTAGGACTTCGAACCAATCGTCTCCGAAGAGTTCTACCGGGTGGGGGGCTCGGATGGTTCCGTTTCCGCAGCACATATCGTTCTCGGGACAGAACTTTTCGCAGCCCCAGCAGATGCGCTCGGGATGAGGCGGGTGGATCGGGAACTTCGTCATATCGGATAACCCAACCCTATTCTCTCACAATTAGGACTAGAATTGTCCTGTATTCACATCGGTGAGGAAACGGATCACTCCGGCCATGTACGTCTTCTGGTCGTCATACATCGCCAGATGGCTGCCGTTCGGGCAGAAGAGATAGCGGCCGTGCTTGACCGATTTAGCGATGCGCTCCATCCCGGCGGGCTCCATCGTGTCGTACCTTGCTCCGATGGCGAGAGTGGGCACGGTGATCTTCGGAAGGTCCGCCGTACGGTCCCAGTTTTCAAGCTTTCCGGAAGCGCCCATTTCGCTCGGCCCCTGCATGGGGACGTAGATCTTCTTATTGATCTTGGCGAATGCGCGGACCACGGGGTCAGGCCACTGCTCGGCCGGCATACGAAGAATGTGCTCGGTATAGAAGTGCTGCATCAACAACTCTTCGTAACGCGGCGAATCATATTGATGCGCGGCTTCGATCTTTAGGATCTCGCCAAGGGCCTTCTGATCCATCGCCGGCATGAGCACGTTGTGCGCGTAACGGTTGTACTCGGGAATGCTGGCGACCATGTTGGAAATGATCAGACCTTTGAGGTTCTGCTGATACTTCAACGCATACTCGGTGGCGAGCAGCCCTCCCCAGGATTGGCCGAGAAGGTAGAAGTTGCTGCTGTCCAGCTTGAGCGCCCGCCGCACCTGCTCGACTTCTTCGACGAAGCGCCCCGTGTCCCAGAGCTCGGGGATATCGGGCTGATCGCTATAGGCCGAGCCGAGCTGATCGTAGTAGTAATATTCGATCTGCGCTTGCGGGAAATAGCTGTCGAAGGCCTCCATGTACTCGTGGGTTGCTCCGGGCCCGCCGTGCAGCAGCAGCACTTTGATGGTGGGATTGTTGCCGGTACGCTTGGTCCACACTTTGAACGTGCCCTTCGGAGTCTGGATGGGAATCATCTTGACGCCGCCCGAAAGCACGTCATCGCGACCGGTGTTATCGAAGTAAACGGCAGCGGCGGGATGTTGAGGCGCAGCGCACCCCGCGGCAAAGAGAGCCGCGAGCAGAACAGGAGCGAGATGCTTCATGGTGAGATCTAGGATCTCACGATTCCCAAAGGTTCGCCGGGGTGGTAACCGGGGAAGACATTCGCCATATCGGAGCCGCCGAGTTGGGCTGTGACCAGTTCGCTCAGAACGGCGCGAAAATCCGTAGTGACGGCGAGGTCGCGTTTTTCGTAGAGCTGCTCGTCTTCGAGGCCGGGCCATTTGCCGTATACTTTTCCGCCGCATACCGGTCCGCCGAGAACAAACATGGCGCCGCCGTGTCCGTGGTCCGTGCCGCTGTTGCCGTTTTCGCGCGCTGTCCGGCCGAACTCGGACATGGTAACGACAACGACATCCTCCATGCGGTCGCCCATATCCTTGCTAAAGGCGGCGAGCGCCGACCCGAACTGGCGCAGCACGTTGCCAATCTGGCCGGGTTCGTTCTGATGATGATCCCAGCCGCCGATCTCGGCGAAGGCGGCCTCCACACCCACATCGGCTTTGATGAGAGCGGCGATCTGTTGCAGGCTGCGGCCGAGCTCGCCGCCCTGCTGATACCCGTTCGGGCCGTTGGGACGGCTGATGGATTTCAACATGCGCATGGCGGCAAACGCGTCTTTGCCGGCGTGCGCGAGTTGAGGATCGGAGGAGCTTTCGTACATGCTTTCGATCAGCGAGGCGCTGGAATCCTGCATGCGGAATTGCTGCAGATCGGCGACAGCGATGGCCGATCGCTCGCCTTGCAAAGTGCGCGGCAGCGTGGCGCCGAGCGAGACGGCGCGCAGCGGCGACGTATCGGGTCCGGGCGCAGGAAGGGCGCGGTTCAGCCAGCCGTCGCGCTTGGCGCCCGGCGTCCCCGATTCCATGAAGTCCTGCGCATCGAAGTGGCTGCGCGAGGGATCGGGCGACCCGGCTGCGTGGATCACGGCAAGCGTCTTGCGGTCCCAAAGTTCCTTCAGCGGTTGCAAGGAGGGGTGGAGAGCAAAATACCCGTCAAGATCGAGCGTCCCGTTTCCCTGCCCTGCTGCTCGCGCGGGCGTTGGAAGACCGATGGTGGGCCGCAGCTCAGAGTAGCGCTTATCGCCGAAAGGCGCGACGATGTTCAAGCCGTCGGCGGCGCCGCGCTGGAAGATGGCGACCAGCACCTTGCGGCGGGTTTGAGTCGCGGCGGCGGCACGGCACAGCCACATGGGAGCGGTTCCGGCTCCGGCAAGAGCCACGGCGGATCCGCGCAGGAAAAATCGCCTGGTGAGCATCGGGGTTACCTCCTCTGAAATTCAGGTGAACTCAACATCGAGCCGACGACAGTAGCCGGTGACGAGCAAACGGCACAATATACGGTGCCGGGGACAGACGCCGCGTGATTCACGCCGGCATCCAACAGGTTGACGATTGCGGGTGAAGGTTCGTGTCCCAGTATTTCGCGGGCAATCTGCACCGCCGGTTTGTTATCGAAACGCGAGAGGTCCACTTTCACGCCGGGCACTTTGCCAGTCGCGAGGTTCTCGGCGAACTTGATGCGGGCGACGACGTTGGCGGTGCTCAGCCACGCGTCGGCGGTGTCCTTATAACCCGCGGGCACTTCCTTGTTGTACAGCGGCTCGCCCATATCGGCGACGTTCTGCGCCAGCGTGAACGTGTCCTCCACGTCGGCGTTGAGGGCGCGCACGGCTCCGGCGACGAACTCGAGCGGCGATTTGATTTTCGCGTTCCTCGCCCCTTCGCTGAAGAACTCGTGGGAGGTGAACATGGTTTCGAGCACGGCGCGCAGATCGCCATCGGTTTTCAGGAAGGTGCGCGCCATGCGGTCAATGAGCGCGGGCGGCGGCATGTCGGCGACGAAGCGGCGAGCCAGCTTGGTGGAGATGAATCGCGCGGTAGAGGGATGGTGCGCCAGGATATCGATGACCTGCAGCCCATCCGATTCGCCGCCGCCGGCTGCAATCTTGTGGCCAAGCACGACCTTCTCGCCGTCGTCATGCATGAAGCCGGCAAAGACGAACTCGGGTTTGCCGACCGGCTGGCGAATGCTCCAGCCGGTGAAGCAGCGCGCCACGGCGATGACGTCCTGCTGCGTGTAGCCGCCATTGACGCCGAGCGTGTGCAGTTCGAGAATCTCGCGGCCATAGTTTTCGTTGAGCCCGTGAGAAAGGCGCGAGAACGGCCCGCCGCGTCCACCGCCTATAACGCCATTTCCAGTCACGGTGGGGACCGGCGCAAACGGGCCGACTTCCAGGGCGTCCGGCGCCATGGATTCCCAGTTATCGAGGTAGTACAGCATCGCCGGATGATGCGCGACGGCCAATAACAGGTTCTTGAATTTGCCGAGCACGTGCGGGCGGATGGCATCGCGTTCATAGGACACCAGCACGCTGCGGCCTTGCTGACCCTTATTTTCGTAAACGTTGAAATGGTTGAACCAGAAATCGGTGAGGACCTCTTCCAACTGCCGGTTGGAGTAGATGGCGCGATAGAGCTTAGCCTCGCGGAGGTCGGATGAAGGGACGTCGCGAGGATTGCGCGACATGGCGGCCATGCGGCGTAGCTCCGGGCGGCCGCTGAGCGCGTTGGGCGGCATCACCGCAATGACTTGTTCCCGTTTGCCGGCATCGAGCGATGCTAATAGCGCATCGCGCTCGGCGGCGGATCCGCTCATCGCAATGCGGACCTGGGCGGGCTCCAGGAGGTCGGTAAGCGGCGGACGCATCCGGCGCAACTCGGCCTGGCGCTCCTCGTTCTGTTTTCGTACCGCCTCCTCCCGCTCCTTCTTCATGTCCGGAAGGTCATCCACAACGTTCTGCGGCACTACCGTGAGGACCTCCATCCGCTTCTCCGGCGGGAGAGCGAGCAGGCTCGCGTGGCGCTCTTCGGCGGTGCCGTTGAAGACTTTCCTGAACTGTTCGCCGGGCAGCATTTCGTTGAGGTTTATCCTGCGCGGCGTGACCATCATCATCCCCCGGCCGCTCAGGTAATACTCTTTGTAAATTGCCGCGTCATCCATGCGCAGTGTTTCGAGCGGCTTGAGGCGAGATTCCAGCGTGGGGTTTTCGGCGATGCGCTCGGGATGGAGCTGCAGCTCGATCCACTTATCCACTCCCATGCGGCGCACTTCATCGGCGTCGCCGGGACGCGCGCCGAAGGTCAGGCGGCTGAGAGCATGTTGAATGCGTTCTTCGGGATTCAGTTTGGCGTCGAAGTTAGGCGCCGGCCGGGAACCAGGTTCCACGGCGGCGATTGCCGCGCCCAAAGCGGCCGCGATAGGGAGGAGGCGTTTCAGGTACACAGCGAACCTCCGAGGCATTATTCAGGATTAGTATATACCGGCGCTAAGCGATGCGCCGTATCGGTTCGGCCAATTCCGGATCCGCTGGGGGCGCGGAGGGCTCTTCGCGGCCCGGTAATGCCAGCAATACCATAGCGAGATCGTGGGCGAAAAGGGCCCGTTCATCGGCCGTCGCAGAGGACGGTGTGAATGTGGCGGCGAGGTCCTCGGGAAGTCCCCGCAGACGCGCCGCCGCTCCCGGCGTCGAAGCCGTGTAGAGGAGCAGGTCGCGCTTTTTCTGGTCCAGATTAAGCCCCAGCCAATCGCGAAATGCCTGGCTGTGCAGGCGCGCGAGGGCCCGGCCGGTTTCGGCTTCGCCGTATTCGCGTGCGGAGGTCAGCTCGTAATAGCGGCCGGTATCGCGGTCGTAATACTCGGACAACAAGGCGAGGCTTCCGAAGGCGGTGGCGATCTGTGCGAGGCGGTCGCCCCAATGGTCGGCACAGCTTTTGATCTCGGCCGGGACAATGACGCTCTCGACCGGGGCGGATCCTTGATTTTCCTGCACGAAACAGCTTTCGTAGCCGCGATCGAGCAGCGTCTCGGTGATTTGATACGGGAGCTTCTCGAAGTGGATCAGGTTGAGCACGTGGGAAAGCACGTCGCGAGGATGGCAACGCCGCATCGGCTTGTTTATGGGCCGGTAGTGCTTTTCCAAGAAGCGCAAGGCGAGTCCCTGCGGGCATGGCAGCTTGCGCGAGGCGCAAAAACCTTCGAAGATGCGCACGAATTCGCTTTCGCTGGGACCTTGCAGCAGCATCTTATATTGAATGCGCCGCAGGAAGGCTTCGTCGCCCAGATCCGCCGGGTTCAGATTCGTGGAGAACACGAGGAAAGTCTCGAACGGCGCCGTCATCTTGCCGCCGGTGAGGAAACTCAGAAAATCGACACGGCGCTCCATCGGCACGATCCAACGGTTGAGGACCTCGGCGGGGGTGGCAAGCTGGCGGCCGAAGTCGTCGATGAGATACATGCCGTTGTTGGCCTTGAGCTGCAGCGGGGCTTCGTAAACCTTCGACACGCCGTTGAACTTGAGGTCCAGCATGGACATCGAAAGTTCGCCGCCGCTGACGATGAAGGGCCGTTTGCAGCGGACCCATCGATGGTCGTAGGTGCGTTCGATGGCGACTGTGAGAACGCTGCGCTCCTCATCCTCGATGCGCTGGTGGTAAATGGGATCGAAGAGCTGGATGATGTTGCCCTGGCATTCGAGCGCGTGAGGGACAAAGATCGGCGCGCTTTCAACGCCGTTGAGCGACTCCACGAGAAACGTTTTGCCGTCACCGGGCTTGCCATAGACGAGCATGGAGTTTCCGGAGCTGACGGCCGGGCCGATCTGCGAGAGCACCTGCTCGGTGAGCACCATACCGCGGAGTGCGCGGCGCAAGCCTTCTTTGGTGAGCCAGCCATCGACAGGTTTCTGCTTTCGGACGGCCCCGATGTACTGATCGAGGGGCACGGGCGCGGGCCCGGCGTATTGATTCGTTTCGAGAGCGTCGCGTGCGCGGCTGCGGCCGGATTCGGTTAGGGTGAGGAGTGCGCTGACGTTGCCGACGCCGAGTGAGCGCTTAATCTGCAGGTGGTGGCGCAGCTTGAGGGATTCGACGATGTCCTGGATGACGCTGAACTTCAGGCCAACCGCGACAGACAGGTCCTGGCCGAATAAGTCCCCGCGAAAGTAGAGAAGTTTGAGGATAAGCTGCTCGACGAGGGACTCGGGCAGTCCGGTCTGCTCGAGCGATTCGGGCTCGGGAGGGTAAAAACTGGGTGAATCGGGGGCCGGCATGAGTTAGATATCCGTAATAGTACCGAATGAGTTAGTACTGCCCGCATTCCTCTACAACTGACTCATTAGATCTAACTCGCATGAGGGGACGCCATGTTTACTTTAGATAAGTAAGTACTAGAAGTTGCACGAGTGGGTTCGATTTGGGCTGGCTGGGGTGGCGCTGATAGGGCTTAGGGATTAGCCGCCGATTAACGCCGATGAACGCCGATGCGGATTCGGTTTGTTTGGCGGATTGCGGGTTTTCGGGGAGGTGGTCGCGGAGGGTGTCGAAGGTCGGATTGTGGACGGCGTCAGCGGCGAGGAGGGTTCCTGGAGCACGATTGGCGAGGAGTCGCGATGGAGACATCTGGATTAGCCTCGCTTCGCTCGGGATAGGCGAGCGTGCGCTCGCCACGACAGGGTCGGAGCCGGTCGGAGCCCTGTCGTCACGACCAAGGGTTCAGAGTTGAGACGGCGGTTCCGGCAACATCGCGTACATAGAGGTTCACAGTTCGATCTCTCTGCCGAAGTCGCGCTCACGGTCCAGTTTAATGCCGGAGCCGCGCAGCGGTGATTTCGCGAAGAACTGGGCAAAGGTACCAGCCGGATGTTGAGGATCGGTGATCCGAGCGTACTCCTCGGCCGCAATGAGCGGAACGGCCTTTTGCTTCGTCACGCTGGCTCCCTGCCGTGGTTTCTTTTTCATCGCCGCACCTGCTAACTAGTCTAGTCAGATTAAGGCGCGTCGGCTTAAGCCGGCAGCCGCAGGCGCGCGACGCAGCCCTGACCATTCGTGCGATTCTCCAGCGCCAGGGCTCCGCCGTGACCTTCCGCAATCTGGCGGCTCAACACCAGCCCGATGCCCGACCCTCCGGGCTTGGTCGTGAAGAACGGGACGAACAGGTTCGCCGTGCCGGAGAGGCCCGGCCCATCGTCTTCGATCCATATTTCGAGCATCGAGCCGTCGCGCCGCCAGCCAGTGCGCACTCCGCCATGCGTGGTGAGCGATGCATCGGCCGCGTTGCGCAGCAGGTTAATCAGCACCTGTTCCAACTGGTCGGGATCGCCCTGCACGGTCAGATCGGTTCCCGGGACCACTTGCACCGGTATGCGCGTTTCGAAAGTCGCCGCGCGAGTGACGGCCGCCGCCACGTCCAGCGGTTGGAGTTGCGGCCGCGGCAGCTTCGCAAGGCGGGCGTATGCTCCGATAAAGCGGCTTAGACTCTCGCTGCGCGATGTGATGACCTGCAGCCCGCGCCGCGTATCCTCACGCCAGTCATCGGGCAGCGGATCGCGCATGATGATGCTCTCCAGGCTGCCGGCGATGGATTTGATCGGCGCCAGCGAATTGTTGAGCTCGTGACCCAGCACGCGCACCAGGCGCTGCCACGCGAGCAGTTCCTGTTCGCTCAGGGCTTTCGTCAAATCGCTGATGACGACTAATTCCAGCGGCATGCCACGTTCGCGGATGCGCGTGCGCCTCACGCCGAAGCGGCCGGCGCCGCCTGGGAATACGGACTGCATCGTGGTTTGCTCCGGACCATCCAGGCACGTATCGAGCGCCAGGTCTTCGGCTGTCTGGCCGAGTAGTTGTTCGGGGTCGGCGGCAAGCAGGCGTTCGCCGGCGCGGTTGGCCAGACGCAGGCGGCGATTCTCGTCGAAGGCGAAGATGGCCACGTCGATCTCGCGCATCACGGTCCGCAGAAGCATTGTCGCTTCCATCGCGCCGAGGCGTTGTTCGCGCAGGGTCGCTCCGAGCGTGTTCACTTCGCGCATGACTTCGCCTAGTGCGTCGTCGGGTCGTGGAGCCCGGCCGCGAACGGAGAAGTCGCCCTCGCGGAGTGCGCCGAGCAAGTTCGACAAAGTCTGGAGCGGGAACACCACGCGCTCACGGACAGCGAACGCAAACCCGAGCCATGCGGCTACGATGATGACGGTGAGTGTGGCTTGCGTGCGGAGCGCATAATTGCCGCTCCACAACATAAGCAATGCGGTGGCCGAGCCGGGCAGACCCGCCAGCACCGCCAGTCCGACGATGCGGCCTTCGTAGCCGACGCGCGCGGGTCTCTGCTTGGGATCTGGAGCGTCCGGATCAAAGTCCATAGCGCTGCAACCGGCGATACAGTGCGCTGCGGCTAAGGCCCAGCGCATTGGCTGCGTGACTGACGTTGCCGTTGAAGCGTGCCAGCGCTTTTTTGATGAGCAGAGCCTCCACTTCCTCCAAACTCATCTCCTCCAGGCGCAGCGGACCTTCGCGGCCGGCGCGCAGACCCAGATCGCCCGCGCGCACCGTTTCGCCTTGGGCCATGAGTACGGCGCGCTCCACGGCGTGGTCCAGTTCGCGGACATTGCCCGGCCAACTGTGCGCCAGCAGGGCCTTCATGGCGCCTTCGTCGAAGCCGGTGATCGGCTTGCGATAGTGCTCAGCGTGCTGCCGCAGGAAATGGACGGCGAGAAGAGCAATGTCTTCGCGGCGGTCGCGCAGCGAAGGCAGACGAATCTCGATCGTGTTCAGACGAAACAGCAGGTCCTGCCGGAACTTGCCTTCCGCGACGGAGGCGTTCAGATCCGCATTCGTTGCCGAAAACACGCGAACGTCCACGCGCCGCGTCTTGCTGCTGCCGACGCGTTCGAATTCACCAGTCTCGATGGTGCGCAGTAGCTTCGCCTGTAGCGCTTGCGAGATGTTGGCGATTTCGTCGAGGAAGAGCGTTCCGCCATCGGCCATCTCGAAGCGGCCGACGCGGTCTGCCTTGGCGTCCGTGAACGCTCCCTTCACATGGCCGAACAGTTCGCTTTCGAAAACGCCTTCGGCGAGACCGCCGGTGTTCACAGTCACCAGGGGGCGCGTGGATCGCAGCGAAACGGAGTGCAGCGTCTGCGCGACCAAGCCCTTGCCTGTGCCGTTTTCGCCCGTGATCAGCACGTTGGCGTCACTCGGGCCGACGCGCGAAATAACGTCGAGCACAGGCCGCATAGCCGCGGATTGCGCGATGATCTGCGGAAACCGTTCGGCGCGCAAAGCACGATTTTCAGCCTCGAGGCGCTGGCCTTTGCGGAGGGCGCGGCCGAGCTCGATCTGCGTTTTGAGAATCGCGGAGAGGCGGGCATTGTCCCAGGGCTTCTGGATGAAGTCGCGGGCGCCGCGCCGCATGGCCTCCACCGCGAGTTCGACCGAACCCCACGCGGTCATCACGATGACGGGAAGGTTGGAGTCCAGGCCCTGAATGCGATTGAGCAACTCCAGTCCTTCCTGACCGCTCGTGGTGTCGCGCGTGTAATTCAGGTCCATGAGCACCGCGTCGAAGTCACGCGATTCCACTGCGTCGATGGCGGCTGCGGGCGAAGTGACCGCTTCCGCCTGATAGCCCTCGCCTTTCACCAGGAAGCGCAGGGCTTCAAGGACGTCCGGCTGGTCGTCCGCGATCAGGATGGTGGCCGTTCCGTTGTCGGTCGATCTCATCGTAAGGGTTCGCTTGGGGCAGTTCCCGTACCAAAGGACATTTTGTTCCGCATCAATCAGTTAGGATACTACTTCGAATATGTAAATTGTCCGATTTTGGGACGGCGTGAATGCTCCTGGGATGATATTCTGAAGTTGTCCGCGCCCACCTGAGGTACTCCTTTTTCATGCACATTCGGATAGCCCTACTCGTTCTGTGCTCGGGTCTTGTATTTGCCGCTTCACCCGCGCTCACCTACTCCACTTACCTGCGCGACAACTTTACGCCGAAAGGGATCGCGACCGACGCCGCGGGCAACGTGTACATCGCCGGCGTCGTGACGGTCGATCCCCTCACGTTCCAAACTTCCGCCATGGTCGTGAAGCTTGATCCGGGCGGCACGAATTATATATACGTGCGCATTCTCGGCGGCGCGGCAAACGATTCGGCAAGCTCCATTGCCGTGGATGCCGCCGGAAACGCCTATGTCGCCGGCGTGGCGCAATCGCCCGATTTTCCGGTGACCTCGGGGGCGGCTTTGGCCACGACGCCATCGCCCGCCGCGGGCACGGAACGCTCCTGGGTGGCGAAGATCGATGCCGCCGGGCAGTTGGTGTATTCGACGCTGCTGGGCGGGTCCACGAACAGTTTCGCGCTGGCGGTGGCGGTGAATGCGTCCGGCCAGGCGCTGGTATCGGGGACCAGCGTCGCGGCCGGGTTCCCGTCGACGACCGGTGTATATAGCGTGCCCGATACAACATTCCAGCCTTACTTACTCGAGTTAGACGCTTCGGGAAAGAAGTTACTCTTTTCGACAACCGGAATTGGCGGTAACTCACTCGCAGTGGATTCGGTTGGTAACATCTATGTTGCCGGCTCGACCGGGTCGCTGACTTACCCGACTACTCCGGGGAGTTATCAGCCTGGGTTTCCCGCATTTCAAACCTGCATCGCCCCCTGCCACGGGACGTTTCAGGGGGCCAATCAATACGTGTCGAAGCTGGACCCTACAGGCTCAAAGTTGATTTTTTCCACTGCCGTGTCGGGCAACAGTGGCACCGTCAACGGAGGCCTTGCGGTGGACAGCGCGGGCAACGTGTATCTGACCGGTGTCGCCGGTGCAGGATATCCGTATACCGTTACGCCGCCCGATATTCCGCAGGCGCCCGCCCTTGTCAACCTGTCAACGCCGGCGCTGCCATTTCTGACTAAGTTGGATGCGGCGGGTCAGAAGCTGATTTACTCCGTCCCGGTAGGAGGTCTGGGAGTGCAGGTGGATGCAAAGGGCAACGCGTATGCCGGAGGGTACATCGGAACAATTTCACTATACGATGTAGCCGCGGCTCTGCCGGCATTGGCCGCGGTGCCGTCCGGATGCCTGCCCAACCCGACGGGCCCGGGGGCGTCCGCATACGTCTCCGAAGTGGATGCAGCGGGGAATCCGGCAGGCACGCAGTTTCTGGGCGGAGCGCGTACTACGCTGGCCGGTGCAGCGCTGGCAGGAAGCATGCTATGGACTGCCGGGGGAACGGCCGGGCCGAATTTCCCCCTCACATCGAACGGATCCAACTTCGACGTCTTCCGGCCAAATACGGCGCCGGGAGCCTTTGTGGGTGCGGTCGATTTTGGCGCGGCCCCGCCGCCTGGCGGGACGCCGCACGTGGTGTGCGTAGTGGATGCCGCGGATTTCTCGCCGGCCGGGCCCATCGCTGCCAATCAACTGCTGACTATTTTCGGCAGCGGGTTGAACGGCGCCGCTGTCACTTTCGGCAATCAGCAGGCAACCGTCCTTTTTTCGTCGGCAACCCAGATCAATGTCGCCGTGCCGCCGTTCCCGGGCCCGATGCAGGTTACGGTGGACGGTCACTCCTCCATGGGTCTGCAATTTGCCGTGGCGCAGGCGAAGCCGGCCGTGTTTATCACTCCGGGATTTTACATACCGAGCTTCGCGGAGTTTGCGGCGGTCGCGCGAAATGCCGATGGCTCGCTGAATTCGGCAAGTAATCCGGCGCAGCTTGGGTCGGTAATCTCGGTCTTCGTGAACGGACTTTCCAACCCTACTCAGAGGCCGCTCTTGTTTGCAGGCGGTGGCTGGAGCGTGGAAAGTTCGTCGCAGGACAGCCCTTATGTGCTGAAGGTCAATCTGCAGGCGCCTTCTTCCACCGAGAATATGGCATGCACGCCGACGTTGTGTACGGCGGGAGTTACCTTATTCAATCTGGGATTAAGCAATGCGGTGCCTCAGCAATTCGGCGCCGTCGTTTACTTGCGGTAGTACGAAGGAACGCTTCACCGCAGGAGACGCCTAGAGCGCAGAGGGGTCGCAGAGGGAATCACGCCAGAGCGCTGAGCTAACCTGAGGGTGTGGATGCCGATCGCATCTTCATAGGACCTCACGGCCTGCGGGCGGGCTGGCGCTTCGCGCTGTTCGCGGTTGTCGTGCTTCTTTTGCTTGCGGCGCAGACCGCGCTCGTGCAGTATCGCCTTCTCACCATTTTGCCGGCCTACGCTATCGACATGTTGAGGGAGGCCTTGGCGCTTGCGTGCGTGCTGGTGGGAATGTGGGTGATGTCGCGCGTGGAGAACCGCCCGGTTTCGGCGTTCGGATTGTCGCCGGCCGATCGCGGACGGAACTTCGCGGCTGGCATCGGCAGCGGCTTCCTGACAATCAGCGCGCTCGTGGGCGGGCTGGTCGCGATTCGATCTTATTCGTTTGGCGCGCCTGGGCTGCACGGGGTGGACATACTCGCTTGGGGCGCGTTCCTCGCCGTCGATTTTCTGCTTGTCGGATTGTTCGAAGAGCTGTTCATGCGCGGATACCCCCTGTACTCGGTTGGCCAGGGAATCGGATTCTGGCCCGCGGCGGTGATCTTTGCCGTCCTGTTCGGGCTCGGCCATATCGGCAATCGCGGGGAAGAAATTATGGGTGTCGTGAACGCCATGCTCGCCGGGCTCGTGTTCGCGTACACGCTGAGATGGAGCGGATCGTTATGGTGGGCCATCGGGTGCCACGCGAGCTGGGATTGGGGCGAGAGTTTCTTCTACGGTGTGGCGGATAGCGGCGGCACGTCGTCGCATCACTGGCTCACGGGACACCCGCACGGAGCGGCATGGCTCTCGGGCGGCAGCGTGGGGCCCGAGGGAAGCTTGCTGGCCATTCCAGCGATCCTGCTGTGGGCTGTGCTGGTGCGGGCGACGGCAAAAGAACGCAAGGCAACTCCGGCGTAGCGGCCGGTCTCCTCCAGGCCGGTTGCAGTAACGGAGCTCGCCCAGCGGTGCACACGCGGCACCATAGGAGCGCGTCTTCGATGTGGCCTTATCCTCTACCGAACGCCGCCAACTCCTCTACCTTCTTCCATGCCGCGCCGTTGTCGATCGAAACAGTCGCGATTGCCATGCCCTCCAGGAACGTGGCAACCCGGCCGGCTGCGACTAGCGCGGCAGCGGAGTTCACCAGCACGATGTCGCGAGGCGGACCTGGCTCGCCTCCTAGTACGGCTTTCGCGATTTCGCAATTCCGGTCTTTTGCTCCGCCCTGGAGCTGTTCCAACGTCGCCTGTTTAATCGCGAAATCGGCAGGCTCCACCGTGCGGCGCTCTACCTGGCCGTCGCGAACTTCGAAGACAGTGGTCGGTCCGGTGGTGGTGATTTCGTCCAACCCGTCCGACCCGTGCACCACAAAGCCGTGACGCAGGCCGAGCGCTGCCAGTGCGCCCGCCATCAACTCCGCGGCGTGCTCACTCGGAGCGCCGGCGAGTTGCGCATCGGCTCCCGCTGGATTGGTCAACGGACCCAGCAGGTTGAAGACGGTGCGCAAGCGCAGGTCCGTGCGCACGGGATGCGCGTGCTTCATCGCGGTGTGAATGGCCGGAGCGAACAGGAACCCTATGCCGATTTCGCGGATGGCGCGCGCGGCGGCTTCCGGAGCGGGCGCGATCTCGATACCAAGCGATTCCAGCAGGTCCGCGGAACCGCAACCCGGAGCGCTGGACGCGGCGCGATTTCCGTGCTTGGCAACGTGCACGCCGGCGCCGGCAACCACGAACGCGCTCACGGTAGAGATGTTGAACGTGCCCGCAGCATCGCCGCCGGTGCCGCACGTATCGATGAGCGGGGCGCCGGGCGTTTGGGCATCGATTTGAACGGCCATTGATCGCATCGCCCGCGCGAATCCCACCAACTCCTCGACGGTCTCGCCCTTGGTTTTCAGCCCCATTAAGAAGGCGGCGATCTGCGGTTGGCTGGCCTCGCCGGAAAGGATGGCGTACATGGCCTGTTCAGCGGCTTCCGAACCCAGGTTTTCGCGAGCCGCCAAGCGTTCCAGGTAAGGCAAAATGGACATGATATATTTGAGTCTGCCATACAATACAGGCGCAATTTCTCATGAAAATACACGAGTATCAGGGTAAGGCCATCCTGGCCCAGCACAAAGTTCCGGTGCCGCGCGGGAAGATGGCACTCAATGTAAACGATGCGGAAGCCGCGGCGAAAGAGTTGGGCGGCAGCGTTGTCGTGAAGTCGCAGATTCACGCCGGGGGCCGCGGCAAGGGTGGCGGCGTGAAGGTCGCCAAAGATGCCGCCGAAGCGCGTGCTATCGCGGAAAAGATGCTCGGGATGACGTTGGTGACGCACCAGACCGGTCCGGAAGGGCGCGTCGTGCAGCGACTGCTCATCGAAGAGACGCTGCCCATCGAGCGGGAACTGTACCTCGGCATCGTTCTGGACCGCGTGCAGGGCAAGCCCGTATTCATGGCGTCAAAGGCGGGCGGCATGGAGATCGAAGAGGTGGCCGCGAAGACGCCGGAGCTGATCCTCAAAGAGACGCTGCAGCCCGGAGTCGGCCTGGACCCGTATCAGGCCCGCAAGCTGGCCTTCGGCATGGGCATTCCGGCGGCGAGCGTGAATGGCGCGGTGGCCGCGATGATCGCGCTGGCGCGTGCCTATGTGGTGATGGATATGTCGCTGGCCGAGATCAATCCGTTCATTCTGACGAAGGACGGCAAGGTGTACGCGCTGGACGCCAAGATCAATTTCGACGACAACGCGCTGTTCCGTCACAAGGAACTGGCCGAATTGCGCGACACCAACGAAGAAGATCCGCTGGAAGTGGAAGCTTCGAAGTACGGCCTGAACTACATCAAGCTGGATGGGACGGTCGGCTGCATGGTGAACGGCGCGGGTCTCGCGATGGCGACCATGGACATTATTAAATACGCGGGAGGGAGTCCGGCGAACTTCCTGGATGTCGGCGGCGGCGCCAACGCGGAACAGGTGAAGAACGCGTTCCGTATTCTGCTGAGCGATAAGAGCGTCCACGCCGTGCTGATCAACATCTTCGGCGGCATTCTGCGCTGCGACACGTTGGCGAACGGAGTAGTAGCGGCGGCGCGCGATTTGAATATTCAAGTGCCCATCGTGGTCCGCATGGAAGGCACAAACGTGGAGCAAGGCCGGCAGATTCTGGTGGAGTCGGGCCTGAACTTCACGGTGGGAGCGGATATGCGGGACGCTGCGGAGAAGGTGGTTAAGCTGGCGGCGGCTTAGTGCGTGGGTAGGGGAATTGCTTCTTAACCACAGAGGTTGGAAGAAAAACTAAGAGAACACGGAGAAGACAAGACTACCATCTGAGGCGCTGAGATTTTCGTGAGGGCCTCGCCGGTTTGAAAAAGTTGAGGGCACAGAGAATTGATTTTCTCTGTGCCCTCTTGTTGTTGGCTCTGCGTCTCTGTGGTTCAGAAGCGCCGCTTGTCTTTACTTCACCTGTACGGTGACGCCTGTCTGCGTCTGGTTCCCACCGATGTTGATCACGATCGGTTGCGGACCGGCTGGTACTCCTGCCGGGACAACCACGTCGACCTGTAGGACGCCGCTGACGTCTCCGGGGGCTTCACCCGCGAAGGTTACCTGCGCCGCCACTCCACCGATGGTTGCTGTCACGGGCAGCAGCGGTGTGGGAATCTGGCTGATCGTGCAGACCTGGCCCGTCGGGCAGATCACCGTTCCGGTCACACCAGCGGGACTGATCTGGCCTTCACCGGTCCCGAAGACCTGAACCACGCGGCCGGCCGACTCTCCATTGTTCGGTCCGTTGATGGAATTGTCCTGATTGAGAATCGATCCGGGTCCGCTACCTTGCGAATTCTGCGTGAAAATACCCGGCACCGCCGGGACCACAGTGTAAGTCAGGCTGTTAGACGTGAGCCCCTGGAACTTCACCGTGATATTCGTGGTCGGCCGTCCGGCTACGTCGTACGGCACAAACACGGCCGTCTGGGTAGCGGAGGCGTAGTAGATGGGAGCGGGCGTGGCGTCGAAGAACACCTGCGTCCCGGCCACCAGCGTGGAGAGCGAGTTGTTCGACACCGTTCCGAAGACGGGCGCTCCGGCCGGTCCGACGCCTGTGCCGCCGATGATGATCAGCTCACCGGGCGAAATCGCGTTCGAGATGTAGCTGGCCGCATTGGCAACCTTCAGGAATACGGGAGCCGGAATCGCCACTACCGAAAGGTTCACCGGAATCGTAATCGGCTGCGCGGCGTTCGGCGATGCGATCGTGATCGCGCCGGTGCAGTTCTGCGCGGTAGTCAGACTCGCGGTGTTCACGGACACTGTCACGACGGTGGGGCTCGCGGTGGCCGTCCCGCTGGTAGGAGTCACCGTGAGCCAGCCGTTGCCACAACTGGTGGTTGAGGCGGTGGCGGTGAACGGCGCGCTGCCGCTGGAAGTGAGTGAGAGCCCCTGAGTCGCCGGAGCGCTGGCGCCGATCACGTAGTTGAACGTGAGCGCACCCGCCGGTGTCACCGAGAGAGTTTGTGGCGCCACGACATTGAGCGTGACGGAAACCGAGATCGGGCTGCCGGTCGCATTTGGCGAGGCGATGGTCACCGTTCCGGTATACGATCCGACAGCGAGAGTGCCGGCGTTCGCCGAAACCGTAACGCTACCCGGAGTGGTTCCGGTAGCGGGCGTGGCCGTCAGCCACGTGCCGCTGTTGTTGGCTGTTGCGGTGACCGTAAAGTTCACCGGCGCCGGCGTACTGGTCAAACTGATCGTCTGCGATTGCGGCGCGGGTCCGCCGGCCGTCTGCGTGAAGGTCAGTGTGGTGGGAGTGGCGGCGATGGTTCCCGCCGCTACCGTAAAGGTCACCGGAAGAGTGACGGTCGCGGCGTTCGATGAGGTGAACGTGACCTGTCCCGTGTACGTGCCGGGAAGAAGAGTTCCAGCAGCGGCGCTGACGGTAACACTGCTGCCCGTCGCTCCGCTGGCCGGGGTCACCGTGAGCCAGTTGACCGAGGTGCCGCTGTTTTCCGAAGCGACCGCGCTGAAGTTCAGCGCCGTGCCTGTGCTGCTGGTCACCTGAACCGTTTGCGAGGCCGGCGCGGAGCCACCCGCAACCTGGCTAAACGTCAGCGAAGTCGGGCTGAGCACCAGATTGCCCGCCGTCACCTGGAATGTGACGGGGATGGTCAGCGGATTGGCCGCCGTTGCGTCCGGGACCGTGGTGCCGCCAGGACCGCTAGCGACGATCGACACCGTTCCCGTATACGTGCCGGGCGAAAGCAGGCCCGGCAACACAGAGATGGTCACCACGTTCGCGCCGTTCGCCGTGCTGCCGCTCTGCGGAGCTACGAAGAGCCAGTTGTTTCCACCGTTGGCGGTGGTGAAGGTCACGTTGTAAGTGAGAGCCGTGCCGGGCGCCGAGCTCAGCAGTGTGATGTTCTGCGCCGCGGGCGCATTGCCGTTGACCTGTGCCGTGAACGTAGGAGGCGCCGGCGGATTGCCCGGCAGCACCGGAACAAGCAGCGGGTTGTTGCTGACATAGAACGTCACCGGAATGGTCAGCGGGCTATTGATGGCCGCGTTGCCGGTTGCCGGATTCGTAGCTGTCACCGTGATCTGGCCCGTGTACGTGCCGGCCGTCAATCCCGCGGGGTTCACCGAGACGGTGTTGCCGCTGAGCGTCAGCCATCCGCTGCCTCCGTTATTCGTAGTGGCCGCGGTGGAGAAGTTGAGAGTCGCGCCGTTGCTGCTGGCGAGCGTCAGGGTCTGCGAAAGCTGCGAGGCAGCCACCGCGCTCTGGCCGATCTGAAATTCAAATGTCAACGCGGGGTTGTTCGGCACGATGCTCGGGTCATTCGCTACCGTGAGGTTCACGGTGATGGTCTGCGGAGCGTTCCCTGCCCCGTTGCCCGTAATCGTGACTGTGCCGGTGTACTTGCCGGGAGCGAGACCGGCGCCGTTCACCGCGATGCTCAACGGCATTCCGGTAGTGAGTTGCGAACTCGTCACACCGCTCGGCGGATTCACCGTCAGCCAGCTCTGGGCGCTGCTGGAGACTGCAACGGTAATCGGCATCTGACCCGTGGTTGCGTTCGCCGCGACGGCAGTGGAGATCGCCGTGACGGTCTGCGCAGGGGGAGCCGTGCTGTTGAGCTCATAGGTGAAATTCAGCGCCGAAACGGGCACGCTCAACAGCGGCTGATTCGAAACCAGCAGGTTCACCGGAACGGTTTGCTGTGTCTGCGCGGTGCCCGAAGTGAAGACGGTGATGGAGCCCGTCCACGTGCCCGCCGGCAGGTTCGCCGTCGTGTCATAAGTAACGGTGACCGTAGTGCTGCCGTTCGCCGGGATCACTCCACTGCTCGGATTGACTACGATCCAGTTGCGGCCGGCGGGATTGTTCGCCACCGTTGCCGCGATGCTGAAATTCACAGGCTGCGCGGAGTTCGTGCTGAGCGTGATGCTCTGCTGCACCTGGTTGTTCGCGCCGCCGATCTGAAAGTTCAATTGGACGCCCGATGCGCCCACCGTCACGGTGGGCGCAGCCGCAACCGTCAACGTGACGGGGACCGTCACCGGCGTGTTGTTCGCGGTGCCGGTTGGCGTGATGGTGACCGTGCCCTTGTAAGTGCCGGCTGCGAGAGTCGGCGTAATCGTCGGATCGAGGAGAGCCGTCACGGCGCCGGGCGATGCTCCGGACGCGGGGGCGACCTGCAGCCAGTTGACGCCACTCGCGGTTGACGCGGACGCGGTGTAGTTCGTGGGAACGCCGGTCAGCGTGATGCTCTGGCCATTCGGCACGGTTCCACCGATTTGATAGGAAAAGCTAAGGGAGGACGGGCTCACACCAATCGCGCTCACGGTGAACGTGACACTGATGGTTACCGTGTTGCCGCCGGCAGGCGTACTGATGACCACCTGGCCGGTATAATTGCCGGCCGAAAGACCCGTCGGGTCGGCAGTGATGGTCAAGGCTTGAGGAGTGGTTCCGGTTGTCCCGGGCGCCGGCGTCGGATTGCTGGAGTCGCTCACTTTGAGCCACTGCGTGCCGGGTGCGGTCTGTTCGCTCGTCGACGCGATAAAGAAGATTGCCGTTCCGTTCGACGAGCTGATGTTCACGCTCTGCTGACTGGGCTGTCCCGCTGCCTGCGCGGAGAACGTGAGAGACGTCTGGTCGGACGCGAGCGTCTGAGCTTGTAAGCCGGCCGCAGCCAGCCCAAGCGCTATGACAATGAATACAAAATTAAGTTTTTTCAACATGCAAGCTCCAGAGGCACACCCGGAGGGGACACGCCTCAGTGTCTCCTTCATTGCACGGGTGGTGCCATGCGATTTTAGCCCAAAAACATAATCCACCACATTTGTTTTATATACAAGAGAAATCGCGACTTACAGGGAAATGGGAGTCACCGGACCGGATTGCGGAAAGGCGGGGGTTCGGAGCACCGCGACACACCTCCTGTAGCGGGGGGCCACGTCAGGCGGCCACGTGAGCGCCATAGAGGCCGCGGCTGTATATGTACGCAAGCACACCAGCAGGCACTCCGGCCGGCTGCTCGCCCGCCGCCAGAGCCTCGCGAATTTCGGAGGACGATACCGGCAACTCCAGACTGTCCAGCCGTTCCAGCCGTACTTCCTCCGGAGCTTCATACATCTTCCCCGGTCGGCTCACCACGAGAAATGTCACCGCGGAAGCAACATCCCGCCAGCGATGCCAGGTGCGGATTTCGGCGAATGCATCGGCGCCGATCAAAAAGTACAGTTCGCCCTCAGGCTGCCGCGCGCGAACCCTCTCGATGGTGTCGATAGAGTAGCTGCGCACCGTGCCCTCTTCCAGGCGCGAGACTTCGAAGCGCGGGTCGCACGCGCAGGCAATCTCCGCCATCCGCACCCGATCTTCATAGGGCGCACGTGCGCCTGCCGACTTGTGCGGCGGACTGGCAGCCGGGACGAACAGCACACGGTCGAGGTGGAAATGCAGGGAGGCGGCCCGCGCGACCTCCAGATGCGCATCGTGAATGGGGTCGAACGTGCCGCCGAAAATTGCCAGCTTCATTTGGCCAGCCGGCTCGCGTCAGCTTCGTTCGATGGTGACGGAGTTGATGCGAACTTCCTTGAGCGGGCGGTCCTGCGCGCCGCGCGGCACTTCGGAGATTTTCTTCACCACGTCATAGCCTTCGGTGACTTCGCCGAAGATGCTGTGCTTATTGTCCAGCCACGGAGTCGCGGCTACGGTGACGAAGAACTGGCTGCCATTGGTGTTCGGACCGGCATTCGCCATTGAAAGCAGCCCCGGCTTGGCATGGCGTAAATCGGGGTGGAACTCATCGCCGAACTTGTATCCGGGACCGCCGCGGCCCGTGCCTTCCGGGTCACCGCCCTGAATCATGAAATCGGGAATCACGCGATGAAAAACGGTGCCGTTGTAAAAGGGCTTGCCCGTCTTGCTGCCGTCCGCGAGCGTGACAAAGTTCTCCACGGTTTTGGGAGCCTTGTCGGCGTACAGCTTTGCTTTAAACGTTCCTTCGGTCGTGTCGAACGTTGCGTAAGTTTCGTTGGCCATTACTGAAATTGTAGCGCGCGGGGCAAAAATTGCTAATATTAGGTTAAGCAGATCCGATTGACCCGAAAACAGGCCAGCACGGCGCGGGGTGCCGCGAAACCAGCCGCATCGCCCGACCCTTCGGCCCTCGTTTTCAACGTCATGCGCTTCGCGACCGGGGATGGCCCGGGCATACGGACGACGATTTTTCTCAAAGGCTGCCCTCTCTCCTGCTGGTGGTGCCACAATCCCGAAAGCCAGCGATTCCTCCCCGACCATTTGTACTTCGAGGACCGCTGCCGCCATTGCCTGGATTGCGTGGACGCCTGCCCGCGGCACGCGATCTCCGAGGAGGGCGGCGCGCTGCGCACCTCCGAAGATTGCGACTTTTGCAGGACATGCGTGGATGTCTGCATGGCCGAGGCCCGGCAAATCGCCGGACGGGAGTACCGCGTCAGCGAACTGGTAGCCGAAGTAGAGCGCGATCTGCTGTTCTTCGATGAATCGGGCGGCGGCGTGACGCTTTCGGGTGGCGAGCCTCTGTCGCGTCCTGCGTTCACCACGGCGTTGCTGGCCGCGTGCCGCCGTCGCGGCATCCACACGGCTATCGAAACGTGCGGCTTCGCGGACCCCGCAGTTTTTCGGGCGGTCGCAGCCCACGCGAACCTGCTGCTCTTCGATCTGAAGCTGATCGACGAAACGAAGCACCGCCGGTTTACGGGCGTCTCTAACAGGCGCATCCTGGCAAACCTGGAAGAAGCGGTGGCAGCCGGACGCGCCGTCAGCGTGCGCATACCGGTGGTCCCCGGCGTCAACGATTCCGCGGAGGACATGGCGGAGTTCGCTGCATACCTGGGGCGCGTTCGGCCGCGCGCCATCGAACTGCTGCCCTATCACGATATCGGCGCCGGGAAATATGCCCGCCTCGGCTTGGCCTACAAACTTGCGGGCACGCCACAACCCGCAGCCGCGGACCTCGCGCGTTTTCGCGAGGCTCTAAAGCGCGCGGGCTTACCGGTAACAGTAGGAGGTTGACCATGACGGAACGAGTGCAAAGACTACGGCAAGCAAGCCTGAATACCAAGCCGTACGTGTCTCTGGAACGTGCGAAGCTCTTGACGGATTTCTACCGCACGGCCGGTCCGCTATCGCCGCCGATGCTGCGCGCGAAGAGCCTGGAGTACATTTACGCGAATCGGACGATCTACATTGGCGCCGAAGAGTTGATCGTCGGCGAGCGCGGTCCTAAACCCAAGGCGACGCCAACGTATCCCGAGCTCTGCTGCCATAGCATGGAAGATCTCCAGATTCTGCACACGCGCGAGAAGATTTCCTACTGCGTCGACGAAGAGACGCGCCGCATACAGTGCGAGGAAGTGATTCCGTTCTGGCAGGGTCACAGCATCCGCGATCGCATCTTCGCGGAGATGACTCCGGAGTGGAAGAACGCCTATGAAGCCGGCGTCTTCACCGAGTTTATGGAGCAGCGCGCGCCCGGGCACACGGTGCTGGGCGACATTATTTATCGCAAGGGCTTGCTCGAAATGCAGCGGGAAGTGAGCGCCGCCATCGACGCATTGGATTACTTCAACGATCCGCTAGCTTATGACAAGGAGCAGGAACTGCGCGCGATGTTTGTCGCCGCGGGCGCCGTCATGAACTTCGCCGAACGCCACGCCGAAGCCGCCGCGCGCATGGCCGCCGCCGAACCCGATGGCCGCCGCCGCGAGGAACTGCTGCGCATCGCCGAGGTCTGCACGCACGTGCCCGCGTACGCCCCGCGGAATTTCTGGGAAGCGATTCAGTCGTACTGGTTCACTCACCTGAGCGTCATTACCGAACTGAACGGTTGGGATTCGTTCAACCCGGGCCATCTGGATCAGCACCTGTACCCGTTCTATAAGAAGGATCTGGAAGCCGGCACACTCACCGAAGACCAGGCTCGCGAACTGCTGCAGTGCTTCTGGGTGAAGTTCAACAATCAGCCCGCGCCGCCGAAGGTGGGAGTCACGGCGGCCGAGAGCGGCACCTACACGGATTTCTGCAACATCAACACCGGCGGACTCAACCCCGACGGCTCATCAGCGGTGAATGACCTCACCTTCCTGCTGCTCGAGGTGATCGATGAAATGCGCCTGCTGCAGCCCTCAACGAATCTGCAACTCAGCCGCAAGAGTCCGGACCGCTTCCTGAAGCGCGGCCTGGAGATCGTGCGCAAGGGTTGGGGTCAACCGTCCATATTCAATGCCGACATGGTGGTGGAGGAACTTCTCAGGCAGGGCAAATCGATCGAGGATGCGCGCGCCGGCGGCACCAGCGGCTGCGTGGAAACCGGAGCCTTCGGCAAGGAGGCGTACGTCCTCACCGGCTACTTCAATCTGCCGAAAGTTCTCGAGATCACGCTGAACAATGGCATGGATCCGCGCACCGGAAAGCGGGTGGGCATCGAAACGGGCGATCCGCGCCTCTTCCACTCCTTTGAACAGGTGATGGACGCCTTCGCCCGGCAGTTGCAGTATCTGGTGGAAGTGAAGATTCGCGGCAACAACGTGATCGAGCGCCTGTTTGCCCGCCTGATGCCCGCGCCGTACCTCTCGCTGCTGATCGACGACTGCATGCCGAATGGCCGCGATTACAACGATGGCGGACCGCGCTACAACTCGACGTACATTATGGGTGTTGCGCCGGGAACCTGCACGGATAGTCTCGCCGCGATCAAGCATCATGTCTTCGAGAAGTGCTCGCTCACGATTGGAGAACTGCTCGACGCGCTTGCGGAGAATTTCGAGGGCCACGAAAAGACACGCCTCATGCTGTGGAACAAGACGCCGAAGTATGGCAATGACGATGCGTACGCCGACGAGATTCTCGGGCGCGTCTTCGACCTGTTCTTCGACACCATCAACGGGCGTCCGAACACCAAGGGCGGATCGTATCGCGTGAACTATCTCTCCACCACGTGCCACGTTTACTTCGGGTCGGTGACCGGCGCGACCCCTGACGGGCGCAGAGCCTGGGAGCCGCACTCCGACGGCATTTCGCCCGCGCAAGGCGCCGATCGCCACGGGCCCACAGCGGTGATTAAATCGGCGGCCCGCCTGGATCACGCCCGCACCGGCGGCACGCTGCTGAATCAGAAGTTCACGCCCAAGGTGGTTGAGGGAGAACAAGGACTGGATCGCATGGCTCACCTGGTGCGCTCCTACTTCCGCATGGACGGCCACCACATTCAATTTAATGTGGTCACCGCCGATACGCTCCGCGCCGCGCAGCGGGAGCCGGAAAAACATCGCGACCTGATCGTGCGCGTGGCTGGGTACAGCGACTACTTCTGCGACCTCACTGTCGCCCTGCAGAACGAAATCATCGCGCGCACGGAACAGACAACGGTCTGAAACCGTCACTCCGGTTCATCGTTCGAAAACGCGCAAAAACCGGGCGCATCCATTGAAGGCATGATAGTCCTGAAGCCGGAATCGCTCCTATACTCGGCAAGAGGAAAACTTTTATGGCCTTGGCATCGGATTTCTGCCCCGGTGGTACGATTCAGCTGCAAGTTTCAGCGGGTGAAGGTGTCGCATTTGTCCGCGGGACAATCTGCTGTTTCGTGTTCAAGAAGGGCGAGTCACAACTGTATCTCCTAACTTGCGGACACGTCCTTAGTCCGCCCGGGAAGCAGAGAGCGAATGCGATTGTTTACGACAGCGACAAGAACCCCACGGGAGTCATCTCCGGGGGAGACCTGCTGTTCAACGAAAAGGTCCTGGAAGGAATGGACGCCGGCTTGGCTAAAGTGACCAAGGCACATGAAATGACGGCGGAGAATTTCAACGTTGCGGGCACCCGGACTCCGTTGACGGGAATGGTGAACATGTTCAGAGTTCCGGCCCAGAACCTGGATGTCATGGTGCGCGGCGCCCGCACGGCCGGCGCCGACCCGACTCCCAAACCTGGCAAGATGAACGACGCCGGGTATGCGGGGCGTTTCAAAATAGTTCCCTCCAAAGCCGGGCTTCAACAAGGGTTGAAGTGGGCGGAAGGCGACTCCGGGGCGCCTGTTTATAATCAGGCGGGCATTCTGCTGGCGATGGTTACCAGCGGCTCCGGCCCTAATGGGGTCGGCGCGTTCTCGATCGGATTTGTGTTCAAGGCTTTTCAGGAAAACGGCGCAGAGCTGGAAATCGCTACGTGGGGGAATCGATCCCAGTGGGAGGCGAAAGTGGAAGCAGCCTTTTCAGCGGCGCCCGTGTGGACCACGAACCCGCTGCTCCGCTAATGGCTGGCGACCGTCAGGGGCTGTGAAAAATATCGAATTGCTTCCGTATCCCCGGCACCTTTTACCGCTCCCTTACGGTCACGGCTCCGTATGTAATTGATACTACTAACGGAGCCGCGACCGTCGGAAGCGGTAAAAGGTGTATCGAAAGGCGAATGCAGAGCGACGAGAACAGCAGCCGGATTTTTTTTACAACCCCGTGAGGGAGCCGGAAGGCGGATGGAGCGCTACGGGAACAGCAGCCTGATTGCTACCAGCCCACCGGCTTGCCCTTGTTCTGCTCGTCCAGCCACTTTTGTAGCGGTGCGAAGTAGTCGCGGATCGCAGTGGCGTCCATCTGCTTTGTGCCCGCAATTTTCTCAAGCGCATCCTGCCACGGCTGGCGCTGTCCCATCTCCAGCATGGCGTTGAGCTTCGCGCCCGCCGCCTTGTTGCCGAAGATGGAGCAGCGGTTCAGCGGTCCCGTGCACCCGGCCGTCTGCGCCAGCGCGCGATGGAACTGGAACTGGAGAATGTCCGCAAGGAAGTAGCGCATATACGGCACGTTCGCCGCGACGTGATACTTCGCTCCGGGGTCGAAATCCTGTTCCGTACGCCCGGCGGGAGGCGCGACGCCCGAGTATTTGAGCCGCAGATCCCACCATGACTGGTTGTATTTATCAGGCGGAATCTCGCCCGAGAACACCTTCCAGCGCCACTGGTCGATAACGAGGCCGAACGGCAGAAAAGCGATCTTCTCCAGTGCCTTGTGCAGCAGCAGCCCAATGTCTTTGCTGGTATCCGGCGCGCGATCCAGCAGCCCAATCTTCACCAGGTATTCCGGTGTAATCGAGAGCGCGATCGTGTCGCCCACCGCTTCGTGAAAACCGTCGTTGGCGCTGTTGCGGAAGGTCGGCGCGAGCTTGTCATAGGCGCGCTGATAGAAGTTGTGGCCGAGTTCGTGATGGATGGTGAGGAAATCCTCGCCGGTAATCTGTATGCACATTTTCAGGCGAAGATCGTCCACCGCGTCGATGTCCCAGGCGCTGGCGTGGCAGACCACGTCGCGGTCGCGCGGCTTGAGAAACATCGACCTTTCCCAGAATGTCTGCGGCAGCGGAGCGAAGCCCAGCGATACGAAGAAATTCTCGCCATACTTCACCATCCCCTTCCAGTCGACGTTGTGCTGGTGCAGCAAAGCCGTAAGGTCGTAGCCGGGATCGGCATTTTTCGGCTGGACGAGCGGGTAGACATTGCTCCAGTCCTGCGCCCAGAGATTGCCCAGCAACTGTGCTGGAATCGGACCGTTCGCCGGAACGGCATCGCCATATTTTTCGCGGAGCTTCCAGCGCACGTACGCGTGCAGCGATTTATAGAGAGGCTCTAACTGCTGCCACAGCCGGTCGACCTCGCGCGCGAAATCCTGTGGCGGCATATCGTATTGCGAGCGCCACATCGCGCCGTTGTCCGCAAAGCCGAGCTCTTTTGCGCCTTTGTTCGCGAGCTCGACGTAGCGGACGAAATCGTTCTTCATCGGCTTGGAAATGTTGTGCCAGCCGGTCCAGACGTCGAGCAACTCTTTCGGGTCGCGGCTATCGGCCATAATCTTCGTGATCTGCTCGATATCGAGGCAGCTATCGGGCCCTTTGGGGCAGTACTTACCCTTGCCGTACATGCCGTCCATCGCCGCGATCAGGCGCGTCAGTTCCTCGGCCTGCTTGGGGTCGGCGGGCGTCGCGACGCTGAGGGAGAGCTTAAGCAGCTTGATCTTGCGCGCGGTAACCGGGTCGAGTTTGATCCCGTCGAAGCGCGTCGATTCCTTGGCGTATTTCACGGTCTCATCGATGACGCGCTGGTCGGCTTTGGCGGACAACGCTTCGGTATCGTCGGTGATGTACGTGTTCTGGACCCAATCGGCGCGCGACTGTTCGACTCCCATGACAAGGAGCTTCTGTTCGGCGTCGTCAATGAAGCGACGTGCGGCTTCGGGCGTCGGTTTTTGGGCAAACGCCGCGGGGATCAAGAGAGCGACGGCCCAGAGGCGGAATTTCATACCTTCACGGTAGCAGCGTGCGCGTCGCTCCGGGGACAGCGCACGGGCGCAACTTTTGCGCGCGGATTTTGCGCACGGCGCAACTGACGTGCTAGCATCTAAATATCTGCGTGACATCGCGGGGACGTAGTTCAGTTGGTTAGAACGCCGGCCTGTCACGTCGGAGGTCGCGGGTTCGAGCCCCGTCGTCCCCGCCATTCATCTCCTTTACCATCAAAAGCCTACAACGATTTTAATGACCCCTGTAGCTTGTTTTGTAGCTTATTTTTGAAATTGCTCGGATAAGCTACACATCGCTGGAGGCTCGGAACCAGTACCTAGCCGACGCCGATCCGTCCCGTCCGACGTTCCAGCCACGACCGCTGGAGCTTTTCCCACCAAATGTCGAATCAGTTTATATGCGGTACTCGATTTTCGATATGCAGAAGGCAGAACTGAAAAAACTCCACGTCAGGTCACCGGCAGAGCGAGATGGCTTCGCAAGGGCGTTGCGGCTGAACTGTGAAGCGCTCGGATTTGCGGCAGAAGGCCGAACCCTCGAAGCGCATGTCCAATTCATGTTCGTGGAAGCCGTGCTGATGGCGATGCGGGATGGACGATACGAGAGCGAATTCAGACGAGTCGTGGAGGGCTTGACCGGCGAACCGGCTTAAATCGGCGCTGCGTCCGCAACGTCGTGAGGTTCGATCCCACGACAACCGGAACACAATCGGGCGCTCTTGAAGCCCCGGCCTGCGCCGACCCGATAACGGCAAGGATCGGTTCCGGTGCAGGTCGGACGCCGACGAACGGCGTATTCTCGATTGTTATTCTGAGGAGATGTCAGGGCTGAATCGGGATCAGGAACGCCGAATCGTTGATGCGCTCGTAGCGCTTCCCGAAGCGCCCAACGTAGATGCCCTCAAAGCCGTCAGCGTCCGCACGATCCAAGACGTGCTGGCTTGCTCTGGTGAGCGGGCGCAAGCGATCCTGACCGATTTGCGGGAACATAACAAAATCGAAGCTGCAATCACGCCACGGGGCGCATCGCTGGATCAACGAGAGCGGATGCCAGTGGGCCGATTGCGGTGGGTGTGCCCTGCCACCGACGTTTAGCTCCGATAAGGTGATCTCATGGTCAAAGGGCCGCTACCCGACCGATTGGAATTCGCAATCCTCCAGATCGTGATGTCATTCGGAGGTGGCAAGCACCAAGCGTCGTGGGGCGAATGGGGCAATTCCGTCAGGAGATTGGTTCACGATTTGACGGATGACGCAGAACTCAAAGCTGCCTTCAAACGCCTCTGGAAACGTGGGACTCTCCAGCTTTGGAAATATAGCGGCGGGCAACCTTGGGATTATTCAGGTTCAGAAGAAGACGATGAGGGCTTTTTCTTCATTGGTCCGTTCGGTGCGACGATCACCGAGGAGGGACGGAGCCACTGGGGAAAGCTCAACGTCCCTCAACGGGAGAGAGTGTTCATCAGCCACATTACTGAAGAAAAGCCGGTCGCACACGTCTTGCAGAGATACGTAAAGTTGGCGTTCGGAGACAAGGTTCCCGTGTTCGTCTCCTCCGATGGTAAGAGTATCGGCGGCGGGCGCAAATGGTACAACCACATCATTGAGAATCTGCGCTTGAGCGAGATCGTGCTCGTGTTGGTCTCTCAGGAATCAAAGGGCCGTGAATGGATCAACTTTGAGGCTGGATTCGGTGAGGGGATGGAAAGCCTTGTGGTCCCGGTCGCAATCAAGCACATGTCGGTTGGGCAGATGTCATGGCCGATGGCTGGCATACAGGCTCGGAGCGTTGACGATATCGGACTGATCTTGGATGACATCGGGAATCGGCTTGGCATCAGTCCGGGTGCTATTGATGCGAAGGCGTATTCGCAGGAGATGGAAGAAGCGGAGACGGCATTGATCTACAGATCGTTGAAAGTTGAGCCGGTACCAAGCGGAAATTCGCTTTGGTTCGACATTCAGAACGTCGGCAACGTGGATCTCGAACTGTTGATGTTCGAGGTACATGTTCCGAGATCCGTGCTGGCGCAAGAATACATGGGCGGCATGTCCGGGATTGTTGAGATCGCAGGTGGTTCGAGGAATGGCGTCCCTTATATCTCCTACTTCTGCTACTCGAACCGGGGGGTCTGCGGAAATACTCAGCCCATCTTGCGACCCGTCATCACGCCGTCAATGGGCAAGGTCCGTCCGATACTTGAAATTCCAATTCGGACAGGTCTGAACCCAGATGAGCGAGAGTTGCCGATCTATTTCCAGATTCATGCAATCGGATATCGGACGGATGCGGAAGAGCGCAAAATCGTGGACATGGCAGCATGGGTATAGACTTTGAAAGCCAAGACGGATTGCTACGTTTCCGCTCCGGGAGCCGCCACCTTTGGCTGCATCGGAACGTTTCGGCATGAAACCCCGAACGAATCGGTAGAATCTGATTTGCGATCAAATCGGGCGAACGCACTACTCCCCGACTGAGAGCTACAAGAGAGCACCATTTCAGAAGAAGGGCAAACAGGACGAACAAAACGTTTTGTTTTGATTCAACAAAATGATTGATGCCAATACCGCCGTCACATTCGCTGAGAAATACCTTCGTGACATCAAACGACCCACGTTCGATTTCAGAATTGAGGTGCGAGAAGTCGAACTTATCGAGGACAGCAAGTTTTGGCGTGTGACACTCTTTGCAACCGCTTATGGCTTGGGGGAGTACGGCGGGGTCACTACCGAAACCTGCCTCAAGGTGTTAACGCTCAACGCCACAAGCGGAGCGTTGGTGGCGATGAAGGACCGCATTTAGCGCAGAAAACCGACAACTCGAAGCGAATGTCGGAGTTCATGTTCGTGGATGCGGTGCTGACAGCGCTACGGAATGGGACGGGGAGATCACGGCTAAAGCGCCGGGATGGGTACAAGGTCTACGTTAGAGCCGCACCGGAAATTGGAGTATCGGTCAAACCGGGTGACGGATACGGTCAGAAAGCCGTCTGCCGGATGAACCGGCCAAAATAGTAATATGCCAGCCACATTCGATTGGATTCTTGCCGCTTTGGGTTCGACGGTCTTGACCAGCGCCGCCGTAGTCGTGATCGTAAAGACTCTCGTGAAGCCCATCTGGGCAGCTTTGAACTCCTATTCAAGCGGCTACGCACAGCAGAAGGCTTCAATTGACGCCCGGTTTTCTCAGATCGAAAAGCTCATTGAAGAACAGAAGCAAATCGCACGGGCCGTGGAAACAATCAAACACGAACTCGCTGCCGAAGCGAAGGGCCGGGACAATCGGTGGGAGTTTCGGAAAGAGATCTACGTGAATCTAGTCACCTCCATAACCGACTGTACCGCCGCTCTAGGAAGACTACATGAGATTAAAACACTGTTCCCGGAAGGCACTCAGAGCGCCAACGCATTATGGCAAGGGAGAATGGATGAGTATCACGCCGTCTTTAAGACAGCATCGGCATCGTTCGTTCGTTACCTACATCTCGCTCCACTTGCAGCCACGCATAAGGTTCGGCGGATATTGACAGAATTGGACAGACAACTTCCGCCGCTGTTCTCGCTGAATCCACAACACGCCGTTTCTTTGGACGTTCTTCGGCTTTTCAACGATGCACGTGACGCCATTGAGGTTGCTGCTTACGATGACCTCTGGGGCACGCCGGGGTCATCTACCGAACCCACGACGCATTGACCCGTGTCGCAGCCGCAAGACGGCAAAAATCCGGTGGCGAATAAAAAGCGAATCTGCTATTCTGGCTTCGCATGGCACGCCGCCCGGAACGGGAACCGGTGATGAACCGTGAGGAACTGACCGAGTTCAGTCGGCGCTTGTCCATGCTGAGTACGGATGGTGTCGAAGGCGTCTACCGGACGGCGCACAACGACTGCCGTTACGATGGGAAACGGCTCCCGCCCGCCGCTGCGGTGCAACAGTTGGTGGCTGCGTGGAGGGTTCTACGAAGGATGAAGCACGGCGATGGTTCCAGCCGAAGAGCTTGAACTGAAAATCTTCCGATTCGCTGAATCTGCTGGCAAGGCGAGATGGCGACCCGCCGATCTCGGTACGCTGGCGAATTCCCTTCAATCCGTGGAACAGGCCGTGCTCGTTGATGCCCTTGACGATCTCTACGCCCGGAGATTCATGGAGTTCCGCCAATGGAGCTATCCCAAAAACGATTGGGTGCGGTATGCGGGCGACCGTGAATACTTCAGCTACCCGTTTGAACTGCGTGTGACCTTTCCCGGACGAAAATACTTCGAGGGGCTTGAGGCACAATCGTCACGTACCCGATCAACTGAACCGAGCGGCGTCGAAGTTCGGGTTGCCGGAAAGTCGCATGGCAACTCCACGGTCACGGCGAAACTCGACACGTCGCCACAGGTGATTGCGGCACCGGCATCGGCACCACCTAGAGCGTTCGTCAGCCACAGCGGGCAGGATCACCAGTTCGTGCACAAGTTCGCTGTGGATTTATGCGACTACGGCGTGGACGCTTGGTATTCACAATGGGAAATCAAGGCGGGTGATTCCATTCCTGAGAGAATTGGCAGGGGTCTTGAGGATTGTGAGTTTTTCATATACGTGCTATCGAATAACAGCATCAGTTCGCCTTGGGTTCAGGCCGAACTTGAAACGGCGATAGGCCGGAAGATGGCGGGCAAAGTCCAGAAGATCATCCCGATCAAAATAGACGATTGCGACAAATGCCCGCCGATGATCGGTTCACTGAACCGGGTCACCTTCACGCCGGAAACTTACGAACTGCGACTCAAGGATGTAGTCAACAGCATCTTGGATGTTGAATTGAAACCACCAGTACGCAATCGGCTGGACCAACAGAAAGAAGAACGACAAAGATGACTTTCCCAATTCAAATGAACGATTTGGGAACCCTCGTTGCACATCTACGCAGGGAAGGATTCGACGCCCGAACTGATCTGTTCAATGGGCAGGTTGGGTTGATCGTCGGCCCAAACGGTCTGGACCCGAAGCGGATGCCGCCCGAAACGGCGGGGCTGTTCTTCCCGTTGTGGGAATTGAACTCCGTTCCGAATAGAGCCTTGGTAGAAGCCAGAAAGTTCCACGAGATCTTCGAGAATCGCCCGCCTGACTGGAAGTTCAATCGTCCGTACCAGCGCAACGTGGATCAGATTCGATTGGATCTGCATCACTGGAACCGGAGCGCTGCGCTATTGGGGGATCGGACGCTCGAAGGTGATATCCAACGGGAGCTAGTCCGTCGATACCCACCAAATGATTTCCCAGTGAACATTGATGTTGTTGGTGGACAGAATCAGACGTATGCGATGGTTCAAGTCACGAACTTCGATGCGGGAATCGAGGAGAAGGCGAAGGCCATCCCAGAGGATTTCATCGGCGCTGGAGGAATGCGTGCGGCGGTGCTTGCCGCTGCCGAGAAGTTGGTAACGGAGCTTCAGCGAACCGGGCGGGTTGCTGTAGTTCCAGACAAACCGAAGGTTCGCCTGACAGCGCCACTCACGATACACGCAATCGCATGGGTTGGTGACGGCCCGGACGCCACAGAGCGGACCCAAGTGACGCAATATGAAGTCCGGGGTGGACTACCGCCCGGAGAACAGGCATGGATCGCCAATTTTGGAGCACCCTACCGGCACGATTGGCAATTACTCCGGGCACGACACGGGGTTCAAACCGACTGGACTGGGCACTTCGAGAGTGCTGAATCTGCTTTGGCCGCATTGGAAGAGGAATTCCGATGAAGGATTACATGTGACTGTGGAGCACATCATGACAAAATGGAAGTACGGTTTAGCCTACTTTATTGACGGCACGATTGAAGCGCACCCTGAGTACATGAGCGATATGGATGGCGGGCCGCAGAGCATCGCTCACTTCCTCGAAGAAGCTGGTGAAAAGGGTTGGGAACTCTGTACGCTGCTACAGGGCAAGACCGACAAACCGCACGACTCATGCTTGGTTTTCAAGCGACCTGCCTAAGAGGGACTTCGGCATAGTGTGTCGCTTCGTTACCGAGTATTTGGGACCGAAGATCGGCAGCGATCATGAGTTGCCGCCTACGCCGACACGCAATAGAATTACATGATTACCGTGTACACCGAAGATGAATTCACGGCGGCGCTGCAAACTGTAAAAGCGGAGTTCGCCGCCAAAGTCGGCGCTCGACCGCAACTCACGATTGAAGAGACGATGGAAATCCGGGAATACGCCAAGTCCCGGACAGATCTCGTTTCACATAACCTGACGGCTGAACAGGCCGCTTGGAAGGCTCTATATGACGGACTGACCGAGGAGCTTCGCAGCACTACACCCGATGTAATGGCAGAAGTTGAGCCGCTGGAAAAACAGATGGCTTCGCTCCAATCCCTTCAAACTTTGATGAAGGCGAAATTGGACGCTCATCCCAACGATTTCGGATATCGAGTGCCACTCGGTTTTCTGATCGTGGGCGGTCTGATCGGGTGGTTCATCAATCCAAGCCTCTGGTCGGTCATCGGTAGCGGCTTGGCGTCATGGATCGCCGGAATGTTTGTTGCGGTATTCGTGACGGACAGTGCCAAGGTTCAGAGCGATCTCGCAATTCGTATGAACCGTGTCGGCTTGAAGCGGACGGCGCATTGGCTGTACACACGTGCGTTGACGGTTCGGTAAAACCATCGGTATCGACACTTCGACAAATGCAGGGCGACAGTCATTTCGGTGAAATTGGGTCGGTAGAAGATAGGGCGTTTCTACTGGACGGAATTCGCAAAGGGACTCCGTTTCACGGCTTTTTGGGCCGAATCTTCTGTAGGCTTCACTTCCGGGTCGGGTACTGGACCGTCATGTTTGCATCCCGGCCCCTCCAAACCGGCAGGAGTCCCTTTTCCGATATCTTCTCCGGGTGATGTAGGACGCAATCTCCCTCCTCTGAAAATCGGGGCGGTCGCTCTACAGAGCAACGCAGATGGGACCCTTCTTCAAAACCTCACTGTCGGTTTTTCGGTGGGTCTACCTGTTGTGATTTTTGGACGCTGATTCCGCAGTGGACGGGTGGTTGCCCCACGGGAAGTCGGCCACGTGTGAGCATGGAACTTCTCCAGTTCGACGGAGCGTGTCGCCACGAACCGATACGCTTCCAAACATCCCGTTTGAAAATTGCAGAACTGAACAACGATGTATTCCTCACCCGGAAGATGCCCATGAAACGCCTTCAGTTCGTCCGCAATTCTGTCAATGATGCTTTGGCGTCGGAGTTGGGCTGAATCGGAGAAGACCATCAGTTTCAGCGGCGCTTTGGCATAGAGGAGTTTCCTGAAATCGTAGAGTACGTCGGCAACGTACATGCTCGTCTCGCACTCCACGGCTAGACCCATCGTGCCAGAAGGGGCGATCCAAACAACATCGTAAAGGAACTCCTGCGGGTGGGACTCATGGACGGTTTCCATTCCGCAAGTGCGGCCCAACGCATCAAGCACCCTTGCGATTTCGTGTTTCATCTGGGCCTTCACCGCTTTGAACTCCGCACGCCCAGTGGGAGCCGCCGAGAAGACCTGCATCTCGGTCATGGCTCGGACCAAGGCTTCTGCTGTGACTGCGGGTGATCCGAATATCTCTTGTGCGGGCATGGAAATCGCTCGTGTGCTATGGCGTTGGTGAAATCGTCAAATACCATTGCTTGTGAAATTCGCTGAACTGGTCCAATTCCTTCGTCATAACTCCAAGCCAGCCGCCCGTCCATTCAGGAAACGCCTTCGTTCCGTCCGGTCGGTATAGATGCGAAGTGAAGGTCCGCATCGTGTAGACGGGGTTTTGGAAATCGAATTCGCTGCCAAGCTGCTTAAAGTACTTGCCCTCAAGAAAGAATCGAACATCGCCCCGGTACTGCAACTCGACCTTTTCAAATTCGTGCTCTCGAAGCGCCTTTGATGATTGCAGAAATACTCTAAACACGTCTGCCATGCTGTTGTCCCCGGACACGGATCTCAGATCGAACGACAATACGGACGGGCTGATGTAATTGTGGTAATGAACCCGGACTTCGATCCCATGATTCCTCGAATCCTGACCGAGCGTCGTGTCAACCGGTTTTGAAAGAGTGATGTAGTTCCATCCGGCGATAGAACCAACGAGCAACATGAGCACGATGATTGTCCGTTTCATTCGGTTCCTTCGAGCGCCGAAGCTCTACGGTATGGCACTGGTCTAGCGGCCCGCCGCTCCGAGCTTTTTGGCTTTTTTTTCGAGAGCGGCAGCGCCGATCTCGAAGAACTCCTGTTGTGAAGTCAGGAAGGCGGTGACGGCGTTGAAAAACGGCACCAGTCCATCGCCATTCAATCGCCCTTCGCTCACTACACCAAAACCGGTCCACGCCGATTCAAGAATCTGAATCGCACGTTGAAACTTGACCCGTGCCGTTTTTGTCACGAATGGCGAGTTCTCTTCGAGATTCTTTGCCGAAGCAATTAGCTCCGATACGGCTGCGGCATACGATTCAAAGTCCTCTTTGGAGAGTGTCGCCTTACAGGATTGTTCTCCCTGATGTTCCTGTGCGACGGCAAGGATGGTGTGGCTAAATTGCTTGTGGGCAGCGCTAAACGCCTCTGACGCCAATCGGTGCCGTTCAAATGCCTCTTTCCCCCGGAGAATCAGCCCGGTTGCGTCGTAAGCATCTCCCGGCACAGCCGAAGGGGGCCTCTTCTGTGTGTCACTCCCGAACGACATCTGGAACGCCGTCCACGCCTTGACGAACTCTTCCGCTGATCTGGGATTCGAGCAAATGTATCGCACGTCCAACCCGTCTCGGCTGCTAAAGAGCAAAGTGCCGTAGTGCGCTATCGGAATCTGATAATTGTCTCGAAACCGGCGATCCGGGCTTCCGTCCTTGTTGCACTTGGCCCACGTGCGACCGACGATCTGCGAGTCCGAGGGGATCGGATCGGTCTCGGTAAACTGCGTCGATACAAACCGAAGCGTCACGTCACGGGACTCAATCAAGGCGAAGGCTTGCTTCGACGCCCTATAAAGGATGAAGCCGGGGAAGATGTACATGTCTCCCCCGGTTCGATTGGGAAGGTGCGGCACCTTCTGGTCCCACTGAATCAGGTCACAGGAGTTGAGCGAGAACGGCAGCGGAGTCCGGGTCACGGCTGTGTTGGCGTTGGACCGTTCGGCAACCCGGTCAATCGCCTTCTCCGTCAGGACATTCCAGATCTTCTGAGATTCGGAAAGCACGGCGAATGCGTCACGCATCCGGTAGTACGGTTCGGCCTGTTCCCGATCAACAGCGATCTCGGTGGCGATGGTGGTCAACCGAAGTTGCTCTTGCAGTTCCTCCAGCTTGGCAGTGGCGGTTTCAGCGACTTCCTTCCGAGTGGCGAAGGATCGCTTGAAGACCTTTTTTAGAAGGAAACCCCGCTCCCAATTCTCGTACCGTCTCGTAGCAGTGTTCGCTTCGCTGGTGGCCGTCGAAACCTCACGGGTGAGTTCATCCCGCTCGTGGTAAGCCTCTGTTAGAAGCCGCCGTAGTTGCTCCAAGCTCTCGCTTGTGAGAAGTTCCGTGCTGGCGCTATGGATTTCTGTGCTGGATGCTGGTGAGACCGGAGATCCGGGCGGCGCAGCCGGAAAATCGGAATTACCTACGTCGGGAAGTTGACGATGAGGCGACGGAGATTGAGGACCACCGATCCTCTGCCGGTCCCAGATCCCGGTGCCGGGGATGCTGACGTTTCGGTAGACACCCCTCGGTCCCACGTTTACACTGAATGGCGCTGCGCCGAACGTCGCACTCAGGCCACGGTTGGTCAAATTCAGTTTAACGCCCGGTATTACCTTGAAACTCTTGCGGAAACGCCAACTCACGAAGACCTACCTTCCGAGGGAACAAGATTACCAGCCTGAACGATCCGATTCAACTACGATGTGCCCAATCAAAACCGCCCAATCAGGTCGCCCTTCGGTAAAGCAGAACAAGCCTCTAATTGATCGCAGCCTATGAACGTGATAGACTCGCCCACCATGCGAATCGTCCAAGCTCTTCTGCTGTCGTTGGTGCTCATGGTCGGATCGGGTCTCGCCGCTGCAAAGGGCCGTTCCAGTTCAAACCACGCTGCAAAGACCAAGACCAGCAAACCGAAAGCATCTAAGGCCACGGCGAAGAGCGGTTCGGACGTGAGTGTCAGAGGTTATACAAAGAAGAACGGTACGCATGTGCAGCCGTCGAAGCGTAGCGCCCCGAATGGCACTCAGAAGGACAACTTCTCTACAAAGGGAAACGTCAACCCATACACAGGGAAGAAAGGCACGAAAACGCCTAAGAAGTAGATGCGGAGGACTCGCCGCATCTGGCAGCTTGGGGAGCACCGCTTTCCATCTTGCGCCCGCACGGTGGACA
>DATNFO010000016.1:0-22471 GCA_035606355.1 Candidatus Limnocylindrales bacterium
GTCGCCGGGGAACTGATAGCTCTTCAGCAGCTCGCGGACTTCCAGCTCGACCAGGTCGAGAAGCTCGGGATCGTCCACCATATCCACTTTGTTCATCGCGACCACGATGTACGGCACACCCACCTGGCGGGCGAGCAGGATATGCTCACGGGTCTGGGGCATGGGGCCATCGGTGGCGGCGACCACGAGAATCGCGCCATCCATCTGGGCTGCGCCGGTGATCATGTTCTTGATGTAGTCGGCGTGACCGGGGCAATCGACGTGCGCGTAGTGGCGGTTGGCCGTTTCGTACTCGACGTGGGCGACGGCGATCGTGATACCGCGTGCTTTTTCCTCGGGCGCGTTATCGATGGAATCGAAGCTGCGGAACTTCACCTTCGGATTGTGCTTCGCAAGCACCTTGGTGATTGCGGCGGTCAAGGTGGTCTTGCCGTGATCGATGTGACCGATCGTGCCGATGTTTACGTGCGGTTTGCTGCGATCAAATTTTTCTTTAGCCATTTGCCACGAATCTCCTTATAAAATTGCTACTTCGTAACTTTGCCCTGAACCCGGCCGATGATTTCTTCACTCACACTTTTGGGCACCTCTTCATACCTCGAGAAGTGCATCGTGAAACTGCCGCGGCCCTGCGTGCGCGAACGCAGCTCGGTCGCATAACCGAACATTTCGCTCAGCGGAACGCTGGCGCGAATCATCTGCGTGGTGCCTTGGATCTCCGTGCCTTCGAGCTGTCCGCGGCGGGAGATCAGATCGCCGTTGACCGTGCCCATGTATTCGTCGGGAACCACCACTTCTACAGCCATCACCGGCTCGAGCAGAACCGGCTTGGCCTTGCGGGCGGCTTCCTTCACGCAGATGGAGGCGCAAATCTTGAACGCCATTTCCGAGGAATCGACTTCGTGATAAGCGCCGTCGAAGACGGAGACTTTCACGTCCACCATGGGGTAGTTGGCGATGATGCCGCCTTCGAGAGCTTCCACAACTCCCTTTTCCACCGCGGGGATAAATTCCTTCGGAATGTTGCCGCCCCTGATTTCGTTCTCGAACTCGTAGCCCTTCCCGGGGTTCGGCTCCACGCGGAGTTTGGTGCGCGCGTACTGGCCGCTGCCGCCGGTCTGCTTCTTGTGCGTGTAGTCGAATTCGGCGGTGTTGCGGATGGTTTCGCGATACGCCACCTGCGGCTTGCCGACATTCGCGGCGACGCCGAATTCGCGCATCATGCGGTCCACAATGATTTCCAGGTGCAGTTCGCCCATGCCGGAGAGAATCGTCTGACCCGTTTCGGGGTCCGTATTCACGCGGAACGTGGGATCTTCCTGCGCCAGTTTGGCGATGGCCATGCCGAGCTTTTCCTGATCTGCCTTCGTCTTCGGCTCAACCGCGAGCTGAATCACAGGCGTCGGGAAGTCAATTTTTTCGAGCACCACCGGCTTGTCTTCGTCGCAGATGGTGTCGCCGGTCGAAACCGTGCGGAGACCAACGGCGGCGCAGATATCGCCCGCCATGATTTCCGTGATGTCCTCACGCTTGTTGGCGTGCATGCGCATCAGGCGGCCGACGCGTTCCTTGCGGCCCTTGGCGACGTTGTATACCGATTCGCCGGCGTTCATCTTGCCCGAGTACACGCGGAAGAACGCGAGCTGACCCGAATACGGGTCCGTCATGATCTTGAAAACCAGGGCGGAGAACGGCTCGGAATCGGAAGCCTTGCGGATAATCTTCTTTTCCGGATCGTCCGGATCCGTGCCTTCCACCGGAGGAATATCGAGCGGCGAAGGCAGGTAGTCCACGACGGCATCGAGCATCGTCTGGACGCCCTTGTTCTTGAATGCCGAACCGCAGATCACCGGGAAAATCTTCATCGCGATGGTAGCCTTGCGGATGCCGGCTTTGATTTCGGCATTGGTGAGCGCCTGGCCGTTGATGAACTTCTCAAAGAGCGTGTCGTCGAATTCTGACACGGCTTCGATCATCTGTTCGCGGTAGTGCTGAGCCTGTTCCTTGAGGTCTTCGGGAATCTCGACCACATCGAACTGAGCGCCGAGAGTTTCGTCACGCCAAAGAACGGCATTCATTTCGACCAGGTCGACAATGCCCTTGAACTGATCTTCGGCGCCGACCGGGATCTGAATCGGCACGGGACGCGCTTTGAGGCGGTCCACAATAGTATCCACGGCGCGGTAGAAATCGGCGCCCACGCGGTCCATTTTGTTGATGAAGCAGATGCGCGGGACGCGATACTTATCGCCCTGCCGCCAAACCGTTTCGGACTGGGGCTGCACACCAGCGACGGCATCGAACACCGCCACGGCGCCATCGAGCACGCGCAGGGAGCGCTCCACCTCGGCCGTAAAGTCCACGTGGCCGGGGGTGTCGATGATGTTGATCTGCATGTCGCGCCAGGAGCAGGTGGTGGCGGCTGAAGTGATGGTGATGCCGCGTTCCTGTTCCTGTTCCATCCAGTCCATGGTGGCAGTGCCTTCATGGACTTCGCCAATCTTGTGTGAACGCCCCGTGTAATACAGAATGCGCTCTGTGGTTGTGGTTTTACCGGCATCAATGTGTGCAGCGATGCCGATGTTCCTCATCCTCTCGAGCGGTATGGTTCTTGCCATAAAAACGTCTAAACCTGAATCCTTTTCCCTACCACCGGTAATGGGCGAAGGCCTTGTTGGCTTCAGCCATGCGGTGAACGTCGTCTCTCTTTTTAATCGCGCCGCCGCGAAGATTGGCGGCGTCGTTCAGTTCGTTAGCCAGCTTTTCGCTCATGCCCTTCTCCGGACGCGTGCGGGCTTGCGTGATGATCCACCGCATGGCGAGCGAAGTGCGGCGATTCTGCGGCACTTCGATCGGCACCTGATAGTTGGCGCCGCCGACGCGGCGGGTCTTCACTTCGAGCAGCGGCTTGGCATTCTCGACGGCCTTCTTGAAGGCCTTCAGCGGATCGTCGCTGGTCCGCTCGCGCAGCTTGTCCATTGCTTGATAGAAGATGGACTGCGCGGTATTCTTCTTGCCGTCCCACATCATGGAGTTGACGAACTTCTCAACCAGCGTGGAATTGTAGAGGGGATCGGGCAAAACTTCTCGAACGACGGCTCTTCTTCTGCGTGGCATACAGTTTTCCTACGACTTGGGCCGCTTGGCCCCGTATTTCGATCTGCTCTGTTTGCGATTGGCTACGCCGGCGGTATCCAGGGCTCCGCGGATGACGTGATAGCGGACGCCCGGAAGATCTTTCACACGGCCGCCGCGAATGAGCACGATGGAGTGTTCCTGAAGGTTGTGCCCGACGCCAGGAATGTACGTGGTCACTTCGATCCCGTTGGTCAGGCGGACGCGGGCAACTTTCCGCAGCGCCGAATTGGGCTTCTTGGGAGTGGAAGTGTAGACGCGGGTGCAAACTCCGCGCTTCTGCGGGCAGCTTTCCAGCGCCGGGCTAGACGTCTTCCAGGCTGGCGGTTTCCGCCCGTGGCGCACTAGTTGGTTAAACGTTGGCACGAATTTCCTCTTGCTCGTTGAAAATCAATTACGTGGCGCAATCCACGACGGCCGGAGCGATACTGCGACTGCCGGCAAAAACCCAATCGGGGTTTAAACTAGCGAGGATTACTGCTTCGGACAGGCCCATGATCTACCGGCGTAACCGGCTTAGCAGCGGGGCCTCACCTCCGGCCGGACTCGCCCACGGACGAGTGGTAGCACAAAGGCAGAAAGCTTGTTCTCGCGAAACTCTCTAATGATATCGGAAACACGTTCAGAGTGCAACAACGCAGTGGTGCTTTTGACAATTGGAGAGGAATGTGTGGCTTAGCAAACCCTTCGATGCGCTCAGAAGCCGCCTGTCACCGGCGGCGGCGCAGCCGCGAAAGCGCGATCAGACCAAATCCGCCGGCCATCAGGAAGACGGGACCCGGTTCGGGAGCGGAGTTCGTTTGCAGGAGTGCGGCGACCTCAGCCTCCGGCTGCGTTCCGTACGCCGCCTGTACGTTGTTGAACGTTACGTTTTGAGTCGTCAGCCCGTAGAGCAAGAACTTAGCGGTCTCGTAAACGAACGGATAATTGCCCGTGATGTTCCCGTTCGACACGGGAGCGAGGCCAGACTGTGGAGCAAGTCCGTTTACGGGGTTCCCGACACTGCCGCCGTTAAACAATCCCCAACCAGCGTCGCCGACAGCGTAGTCTTGAGTAAACCCTGTAAGCAACCCCTTGGAAGAGGCAGTATATGCAGCTTCCCACCCGCTGGACACCGTCGGGCTGCAAAGGGAATTCAAAGTCTCCTGCTTCTTGCCGGCCTGCCCCACACCGCTCCCACATATATCGACGCCTTGGGTGCCCGTCGTGACCGTGGTTGTCCCGAGGGAGGAAAGTGTTCCGAGGGTCGCCGTAGCCGACAGCATACCGATAGGATTGGCGATTTTCACCCCGCTGCTGTTCTGAATGTCGAAGAAGAGCCCCAGAGTGATCTGCGAGGATTGATTTGCGGGACTCGTGGAAGTATTGCTGACATTCATAGTGATGAGATAGCAGGATGCTGACCCTCCGCAGTGGGAAGTATCCGTGTCAGTGCTGACCGTAAAATCCGCTTCACCACTCAAAAGACCGTACTTTGGGTCGTTCGTGCTCCATAGGTATGTCGAGGCGTGCGCCACAGAGTGCGCCAGTAAGATAGCCGCAGTGAACGTCAGAAGTTTGGTTCGGGAGATCAGCATGAGCCCTCGGAGAATATGTACGTAACTTTACCATCGCGTACACCTGTTTGCGGCCTCCTGTCCCCGCAGGAGCGTACCATCACTTCCCGCCAGTCCTTAGTGTTAACTATAGTTAGTCGCGGCTGTCCGAATGTGAATTAAAGCCAGTGATCAACGTGTAAATGCGGTTGAAACGCAGTCCCCGTCGCGGAGGCGCCAGCCACTGAATGGTCTCAGCGTCCGAACTCGTAGTACCGTAGTTGCCGTCGCCATTGTATTCGGGCCATACAGCGCCGGGGTAGAACGCCGTGAGTGCGAATGCGCCGTCTTGCGCGAAGCTCGTGGTGCACGCGGAAGTTCCGCTTACAGTGCGGACGCTATATCCCGGCGCGTTGATTCGGTTGTGTGTCTTACTAAAGCGGCTGGTTACCTAAAGTTAATGGCGACGGTGCTAGCTGGAACGCCGTCCACCGAAAGGACGACGGCTGCGGGCCCGGTGGGGACCATTGGAGGGATCAGCAAATTGACCTGGTCCAGGCCGGCGAAGTCCGGCTGCGGACCCGCATAGACCACGACAGCGGGGGTGCCGCCGATGGTGCACGTCACGCCGGACGTGAAATGGCGGATGCCGGTGCCGTAAAGAGTAAGGTAGACCGAGTCGCCGGGTTCGGCCAAGCCGATCGGCTCGGTAAGGGTCACCGGGGGTTCGGAGGTACCATCCCGGTGGTACCGCACAGCCTGACCTACGGGAGCACCCTGCCCGGAGGCGTCCGCCGTGAACAACCCGGAAGCAGTCGTGCCAACTACAATTGGCGTAGAAAGCGTCGTTCCTCTCGCCGTGGTGAGGAACAGGGTCGCGGGACCTTTTGCCAGGCCACCCGGAAGGCGAATTTCCGCCTGATTCGGTGAAACAAAGAAGATCCCGCCCGCCAGGACCGCCCCAGAGGCGTCCGCGAGCTTGACCGAAACGCCTCCCAGTGAAGGCACCGCGTCCGGGGAAGAAACCGAATCGACTGCGATGCCGGACGCGAATACGGAGACGATTTCATCCGGAGCGACCGCTCCCTGTGCGTAAGAAGCCGCATTCGTCACCGCTACGAGGCTGAAAACAGGAGAGTTGCTGGGCAGGAAATTGGCGTCTCCGGAATACACGGCGATCACGGAGGAGTTCGCCGCTGCCGCCGCCGATGCCATGCCGCCGGAAAGTTCGGCGGTCGCGATGAGGACGCCCGAGGTTCCGTCGATGAATCGAACGGTTCCGGTCGGCGTCCCCGAACCGGGCGCAGCGGCGACAACACTGGCGGCCATTCCGTCCGCGGCGGCAGACCCGGCAGTCCGGGTGGAAGCCTTGGCGACGGTGATCGCGACAGAGTTCGAGGTAGCCGCACTCCACAACGAATCGCCGGCCCAAGTCGCCGAGATCAGGTGCATTCCGGCGGCTGCCGGGCAATGTAGGAACGAACCCAATTTCGTCAAAGCCCTTATGCTGCTGATGTTTACACCACCATCCCAAAGCTGTATGTCGCCGGTGGGCGCATCATCGCCGGGCGCCGTCAACTGCGCCGTCAGCGTGACCGGCTGGCCGTAAACGATGTTTGTCGCGGATGCCGCAAGGGTGAGACTCGCCGCGGATTTCGAAACTGTCTGCGTCAGGTTTCCCGTCGCCGCAGGGTAGGTTGCATCGCCGGAATAGGAGGCGATCACGGAGTGGCTGCCGGACGCGAGACTCGCGGAGATGGTCGCCGTCGCGGCGGTAAGCGCGAAATTGCCCAGAGTGACGCCATCGGCGGCGACGACGACTCTGCCGGTCGGTGTCGTGCTTCCGGCGTTCGGAGTCACGTAGACGGTGATGAGGATGGGCTGCCCGGCCGTCGCGGGATTGTGATCGCTGGTTACCATCACGAGTGCGCGGGGTTGGGCAACGGCGGTGGGGACCGAAGTGCTCGGGGCGAAATTCGAATCGCCCGTATAGCTTGCGGTGATCGTCCCCGTCTGCGTCGCGCTGGTAAGAGTGGCAACACCTCCTTGCAGGGGAACGGTTGCGAAAACGGCGCCTCCCGTCAGGAACTGTACGTTGCCCGAGGGCACTCCTGCCCCCGGCGGCGTCACCGACACGGCGGCAATAAAAGGTCCGCCGGTCTGAGCGGAGAGTGCGACCGCGGTGCCGGCACGGGAGACGGTAATCGATTCGGCATCCGACGTTGCCGTCCCGTAGTTTCCGTCCCCGCTATATGTGACGGTGATCGCGTGGGTGCCCGCGCGCAGAGGAACCGAAAGCGGGAGCGAGGCCCGGCCGCCCGTCCCAAGAGGTACATTGCCAAGGGGAATTGCGGAATCGGAGAAAGTGACTGACCCTGAAGGCGACGGCAAGCCCGAAGCGCCGAGGACCAGAGCGGTCAGCGTCGCCGATGCGCCATAAACCTGTCCGCCGAGGTTCGCACCCGCGTAAACTGAGGCGGCGGCATGAGCAACCGCGACCTGCATAGTGGCTGTCGCCGGACTGGTGTTGCTATCGCCAGCGTAGGTGACTCCAATCGAGACCGTTCCAAGCTGGGCGAAGGTAATGCCACAAGAAGCGGTGCGGTTCTGCAGCGTCAGCCTGGCGCATCCGGGTATCGGAATTCCGAGACTGGTGAAGGCGACTGTGCCTTCCAGCGGAGCGTCAGCGTAATTCGCAAGTGCGACAGTGGCTTTCAACGTGACGGGCTGATTCAATTGCGCGGCAGTGGAGGCAATGGCGACCGATGTCGCCACTCTTGCGACCGAAAGGCTCAGCGTCGCGCTGGCGGATTGGTAATTCGCGTCGCCTACGTACGACGTGGTGATGTTGTGCGTCGCGGCCATGAGCGACGGCACTGTCAGATAGGCGTGTCCATCGCTGCCCACGGGCGCGCTTCCGAGCGCCAGCGGGAAATCGGCGAATGTCACCGAACCGGTAGCGGCGGGCGCGCTATCGACGCGCAGCACGAGCGCGTCAAGCGTGACGGAATCGCCATACAGCGGCGCGATGGGCGTCGCCGCAAGATAGACGGACGGAGCGACCTTTCCAACGTTCATGGGTAGCGACGCGTTAGCCGCGGAGATGTTGGCATCGCCGGAGTAGGACGCGGTGAGAGCGAATGCGCCGACTTGCGCGAAAGCCGTGGTGCACGCCGCGATCCCGTTTGCGACGGGCACGCTGCTGCATCCCGGCGCGTTAAAAGTCACCCAGCCGGTTGGCACGACAGGCGCGAAGTTGCTGGGCGTTACGACGGCTTTCACGGTGACGGGCTGCCCGATCTGCGCGGGCGTGGCAGCGAGCGACACCGTCGCGGCCACTTTCCCCACCGCGAGCGTGATGGCGGTTGCGGCGGCGGACTGGTAATTTGCGTCGCCCGCATAGCTCGCGACGACGGAGTGCGACCCCGCGGCAAAGAGCGGCACGAGCAGGCGGGCTCGGCCATCGGCGCCCAACACGGCGCTGCCGAGCGTCGCCGCGCCTTCGGTGAATGTCACGCTTCCTGCCGGCGCGGGTCCCGACTGAGCACCGAGAACGAGCGCGGTCAAGGTAACGGCTTCGCCGTAAAGAATTGATGCAGGCGCGGCGGCCAAGTATGCCGCCGGAGCAAGCTTGCCGACCGTAACGCCAACCGACCCCGAGCCGGCGAGCACGTTGGAGTCTCCCGAGTATGCGGCTGTTATCGTGGCCGCGCCCACTTGGGTGAACGTCGCGGTGCAGTGCGCGACTCCGTTCTGCAGCGCGACCGCCCCGCATCCCGGCCGATCGAAAGCGACACTGCCCGTCGGCACGACCGCGGCCCAATTCGCGGGCGAAACGACGGCTGTCACCGTGACCGGCTGCCCGATCTGCGGCGGCGGCGAGGAAAGCGTGACGACGCTGCCGGCTTGAGCGACGGTGACGCTCAGCGCCTGAGGGCACGGATTGTAGTTCGCGTCTCCGGAATAGGAGCCGCCGAAGGATATCGGTCCCGCCGGGAAGACCGGTACTCTAAGGCTGCCGTGACCGGTGGAGTCGAGAGTCGCAACGGCCGAGCCACCGCTCCAGGAGACGGTGACCGTGCCGGTCGGGATCGGTGAATCCGCGCCCATGACGAGCACACCGATGCTCAGCGCGTCGCCGTACAACGGATTGGCGGGCGCAGCCGCCATGTACAGTCGCGACACGAGTTTTGCGTCGGCGGCGGAAACAGGCGCGACGAGGGACAAGGCGAACGTGAGAAGGACAAGCGGTCGCATGCGCGCGCAGAGATAGTGCGCGAAGGGCCGGCTTTCTCTCGGATATTGCGCCTGGCCGGCTGCGGCAACAAGTCACTCCTGGCGCAGGGCGGTCAGAGGATCGACTCGGGTGGCGCGGAGCGCCGGGAAATAGCTCGCCAATAGCCCGATAAGGCCTAGCGCGCCGGCAACCGCGACATACGTCACGGGATCCGCCGGCTTCACCTCAAATAACATGCTGGTGAGCAAACGGCTGGCAACGAATGCCGCGGCAAGCCCAAACGCCAGGCCGATGGCAATCAGTTTGAGCGCCTGCATGAGAACGAGCCCAAGCACGCTGGCGCGGCCGGCGCCGAGCGCCATACGAACTCCGATTTCGCCGGAGCGCTGTCCCACCGCGTATGACATCACGCCGTACACACCCGCCATCGCAAGACAGAGGGCCAGTCCGGCGAAGATGCCGAGCAGCAGCATACGGAATCGCGGCGCCGCCACGTTTTCTTCCACCCGGAGTTGCAGGGTGGAGAATTTAGCTGACGCTTCGGGAGAACGCGCGTGCACCATGCGCCTCAACGTTTCGGAAAGCGCCGCCGGTTCGGACGCCGTGCGCGCCATCAGGTACAGATGGTTGCGCGGGTGCTGCTGGTACGACATGTACAGTTCCGGCTGCGGCGGCACCGCTGGTCCAAGCTGGTGAAAATCGCTGACCACTCCCACGACGGTCATGGGCTTGTCGGAATCGAAACCGCAGTACACGATGTGGCCTATGGGATTGGCGTGCGGAAAGCTTTGTTTGACGAAGGCTTCATTGACGATTGCGGTGAAGGGTGCCTCGTACGTGTCGGCGCCGGTAAAGTCGCGGCCCGCTTTCAGTTGAAGACCGAGCGTAGCGAACACCCCCGGCGATACAAGCGAGAAGAGTGCCTGAGGCGAGTTTGGCTCTTTGAAATCCGGGAGGCGGTCCACGAAATAGCCGCCGTCCGACCCGGAATTGCCGGGCGGCATGAGGGTGACTCCGCTGGCTACCACGCCAGGCAGTGCCGCGGTTTCGGACAGCAGCCCGCGAAACACCTGGACGGCTCGCAAACTTCCGGCGCGATCCATCGCAGGGATTTCCGTTTCCATCACCAGCACGTGTTCCGGACGGAAGCCGAGTTCGACATTACTGAGCGCGTTGAAGCTGCGAATGAGCAACCCCGCGCCCGCAAGCAAGACTACGGAGAATGCCACTTCCGCGACTACCAGCACGCTCCGCAAGCCATTCGATCCGGCGATGTTGGTGCGGCCTCCGCCCTGCTTCAAGGACGCGTTAAGATCCGTCCGCGATGCCTGAAACGCCGGAGCCAGACCGAACAGCAGGGTCGACGCCACGGAGAGAAGCAGCGTGAATGCGAGCACGCGCCCATCGATAGAGACTTCGCCGACACGCGGCAGATTCGCCGGCGCGAGCGCCACGAGCGCACGACAGCCGAACGACGCCAGCGACAGACCCACCGCCGCTGACGCTATCGCCAGCACGAGGCTTTCGGTGAACAGTTGCCGGATAATGCGGCCGCGGCTGGCCCCCACGGCCGCACGGATCGCCATCTCGCGCGTTCGGGCCGTAGCTTTCGCAAGCAGCAGATTCGCCGTATTCGCGCATGCGATCAGCAGCACCAGAGCTACCGCGCCGAGCAGCAAATACAGGGTCAGGCGGATATTCGTCACCATACGATCCTGAAGCTGCGTCACGGCAACGTTTTTCAAGCGGTCGTCGGAATACTGCTGTGAGAGGCGTGTGCCGATCGTTGTCATCTGGGTCTGCGCCTCGTCGAGCGTCACGCCGGGCTTCAAACGCGCAATCACGTTGTAATTGTGAGCAGAACGAGAAGTGGTCTCCGGATACAGCGCATTGGCGCTCATCCAGATTTGCGTTTTCTCCGGAAACCCGAAGCCTGGCTGCGCCACGCCGACAACGGTGAACGTTGCCGAGTTCATGCGGACCGTAGACCCGAGTGCGGCGGCCGCATTCGGAAAATGCGCCAGCGCATAGTTGTAGCCGATGACGACATTGGTGCCGGCCTTGCGATCGTCCGCTGTAAGCAGGCGGCCGGCCGCGGGCTGCACCTGGAAGACATCGAAGAACTCGGGCGTTACCTGGTTGACCACGATGTACTCGCCACCGTTGGGAGTGGCGACTGCTGTTTCGCCGCCGTTGTAATACGCCATCGCCGCGAACGCGGAACTCTGGTCGTGCCAGTCATAATAGTCAGGCGCGGAGACGTGGCCCTTGCCGCCCGTCTTTTTGAAGAGGGAGTTCAGGACCACGATGCGATCGGCGTCCTTGTACGCGAGCGGCTTCAGCAGGACGGCATCGACAACGCTGAATACGGCGGTATTCGCGCCGATGCCGAGGGCGAGCACCAGGATAGCGAGCAGGGTAAAGGAGGGATCCTTACGGATAGAGCGCAGCGCGTAACGGAGATCCATGAACGCGCTCAGGTGCACGCCGCCTGCCTCGCGTAAGTTTTGCCTCATCAGCGCTCTGTCGAGGATCGGGTGTTCGCGTGCGGACAGGATGTGATGAAAGCGGACAGGTTTGGGAGAATGAGAAGACGTGACTTCTGCTTACATCGGCGTGCTCTTGTTGGCCGCGGCCGCGGGTAAAGACGGCAAGTCGCTCGTGGAGCGGACTTGTAACACGAAGTGTCACAATCTGGACGTGATCAAGGCGCAACAGATCACGGCAAAGGAGTGGCGTCCGCTGGTGCAGATCATGATCGGCAGGGGCGCCAAGGCCACACCGTCCCAAGCCGAGATAATCGTGGAATATCTGGCGAAAACTTACGGGGCCAAGTAGCGACCGGTCTCCAGACCGGTGGCAGGCGAGCGGAGTTCGACTGGTACCGGCCGGGAGGCCGGTACCTACCCTAGCGCGGTGCGGAGGGTTCGGATCAACGATGCCGCAGTGTACGGCTTCTTCACGAAAAGCAGGGCTGGGTCGCCGTCGAATTGCTTCATCGCGTCGGATTCCTCATACCCGCTGGAGATCACGATTCGCATGTCCGGGCGAATTCGCCGGATGTATCTCCACACAGCCATGCCGTCCATGTGCGGCATCGTGAGATCCAAAAGCACGGCGGAGATCCGATCGTGCAGGCGGCTGAAGAGATCGGCGCCGTCGCGTCCATCACTGGCTTCGAACACGGTGAAGCCGAAATGTTCGAGCGTCGCGCGCGCCGTGCGCCGGACAACATCTTCATCGTCGATGATGAGAACGGTCGCCGAGCTGGTGGAGGCAACCGCATGGATGCCCGCGCGATCCACCTCCGTGGGATTCACTTCGCCCGCGACGGGCAGCAGAACCGTGAACGTGCTGCCAAGCCCCTCGGCCGTTTCGACGCCGATGGCTCCGTGGTGGCCGCGCGCGATCCCGAGCGCCGCTGCAAGGCCCAGCCCCCGTCCGGTGAATTTCGTCGTGAAGAACGGATCGAAGATCTGGCTCTTCACGGCTTCGTTCATGCCGCAGCCATCGTCATTCACCTGCACCGCGACGTACATACCGGGCACCGGCGGTTCGGGGCGGAAATGCGCTACGGGGTCGCCCGGGCGGACTTCGTGAAGACTGGTGGTGACGCGAACAATTCCGGGCCGCTCGCCGGTGGCTTCCACCGCATTGAGAATCAGATTCATCACGAGCTGCTGAATCTGGCTGCGATCGCCTTCGGTCGGCGGCAGGCTGGGATGCAGGTCCAGCGTCAGTTCCACGCTGCGCGGCACGGACGAGCGAATCAGGTCGCTGATATCGCGCACCAGGCCGGACGGCTCCACGGGTTCGATGATGAACTTGCCCTTGCCCGCATAGGCGAGCAGTTGCCGCGTCAGATCGGCGGCGCGCTCGCTGGCGCGGATGATGTCCTGGAGCATGTTCTTCGCAGTGACATCGCATTCGACGATTTCCAGCACCAGGCTGGCATTGCCCATAATGCCGGTGAGCAGATTGTTGAAATCGTGCGCGACGCCGCCGGCGAGCAAGCCCAGACTCTCCAGCTTCTGCGCATGACGAAGCTGTTCTTCCAGATTCCGCCGTTCCCGCCGCATGGCGGATTCGCGCAGCTCACGCTTGATCGCGGGCACCAGGCGGCCGAGGCGGTGCTTGAGGATGTAATCGTGCGCGCCGGCCCGCATGGCTTCCACGGCGGCTTCTTCGCCGATGGTGGCCGACACGATGACAAACGGAACGTCGAGGCCCGAGCGTTGCAACAGGTCCAGCGCTTCGGTCACGGAGAAACGCGGCATGGAGTAATCCGAGAGAACCAGGTCCCAGGGACGCTCTTCCAGCGCGATGCGCATCTGCTCACCGGTATCCACGCGGCGATAAAACGGCGCGAAGCCGCCGCGCTTCAGTTCGAGGACAATCAGATCCGCGTCTTCTTCAGAATCCTCGACAATCAATACATTCAGGGGGATTGGCTCAAAGCGAACCGCGGCTTGGGTCATGAGTTACCTTCCTGGCGCAGAGTGAAATAAAACGTAGCGCCTTCTCCTACGCGGCTTTCGGCCCAGATGCGGCCGCCATGGCGGCGGATGATCCGATCGACGGTGGCGAGCCCGATGCCGGTTCCTTCGAATTCGGTGTCCTTGTGCAGCCGCTGAAATGGGTGAAACAGGCGCGACGCATCCGACATATCGAAGCCGGCTCCATCGTCGCGCAAAAAGAACGCCGGCCCTTCGGGGGTATCCGCCGTTCCGAATGTGATGTTCGCGGTGGCGTTCTTGCGCGTGAACTTCCACGCGTTTTCCAGCAGGTTTTGAATCGCGGCGTGCAGCAGCGTCTGGTCGCCCCACACCTGGACGCCCTCTTGCACGTGAAATTGCACGTTGCGGGCGGCGTCGCGCCCGTAGAGATCCGCGGCGATGGCGTGCACCATGGCGCTGAGGTCCACCGGACGCTCGGTCATTTCGACGCGAGTGAGACGGGAAAAATTGAGCAGATCTTCCACTAACTCACTCATGCGGCGCGACGAATTCTGAATGCGCTCCAGATATATGCGCGCTTCTTCGTCGAGCTTCTCGGAATGGAATTCGAGCAGCGCGCGGCTGAAGCCGGCCATGCGATTCAAAGGTCCGCGCAAATCGTGCGAAACCGAGTAACTGAAGGCCTCCAGTTCATGGTTCACTTCGTTGAGTTGCCGGATGCGGCGCTCCAGGTGCTCATTCAGCGCCTTAATTTCTTCTTCGGCCCGCCAACTCCGGTTGATCGCCTCCTGCAGATCCGCGTTCTGCCGTTCCAGCAGGCGGGATTGCTGCGCGAGCAGTGCATTCTTGCGATGCAGCTCGACGAACACACTTACCTTCGACCGCAGAACTTCCGGGATGAACGGTTTGAGCATGTAATCCACGGCGCCGAGGCCATAACCCTGTCGCATGGCGGCTTCGTTGCGGCCCAACGCCGTGAGGAAGATGATGGGGGTATGGCGGGAACGCTCGCGCTGCCGGATGAGCGCGGCCGTTTCGAAGCCGTCCATTTCCGGCATCATGATGTCCAGCAGGATGACCGCAAAATCATGGTCGAGCAGTTGGCGCAAGGCTTCCCTGCCCGACTCGGCTTTGACAATCTGTTGGCCCAGACTTTCGAGAACCGCCTCCGCCGAGAGGAGATTATCCTGTTGATCGTCGACCAGCAGGATTTTAACGGGTTCTATCTCCTGCGCGGAGACGGAACCGCCCGTCCAGGCGACCGAAGGCGCGGCTACGTGACTCATGCCGTAAAGCCTGCCTTGGAGGCGACCTTCTGCCGCCGCTCATGGGTCCAAACGCGCATCAGCGAGAAGAGTTGATCCAGGTCCACCGGCTTAGCGATGTAATCGCTGGCGCCGGACTCGATGCATTTCTCGCGATCGCCCTTCATGGCTTTCGCGGTAACTGCCAGGATGGGCAGGTTCTGGAACGCCTCCACCTCTCGAATGGCGCGGATGGTCTCGTAACCGTCCATGCCGGGCATCATGATGTCCATCAGAACAACGTCGATGTCCGGATTCTGCACCAGGGTATCGATGCCCATACGCCCGTTCTCGGCGTGCAGCACCTCAATCTGATGCCGTTCCAGAATGCTGGTAAGTGCGAAGATATTGCGCACGTCGTCATCTACTATGAGAACGCGCGTACCGATCAGCTCGTGATCCGTCTGGCGGAGTTTTTCGAGCTTGAGCTTCTTGTACTCCGGCAGCGAGGCTTCAGGAATATGCAGCGCCCGGGTTACAGCCGCCATCAGCCGATCCGGCGAGTGCACACTGCGAACGATGGTAGCTTCGCGCAAAGGTGCGAGGCTCAGGTCCTGCGAGGCAGCCCCCTCCGGAGCATAAGTGATAATCTCCAGATCGCTTTCCGTGGCTTTCTGCAACTCCACGAGTAAGTCGGCTGCGGAGACATCGGATTCCGCTACGCCTAACAGGACGCAATCGAACGAACCGGAGCGGAAGGTTTCCAGCGCGTCATTGGCTGTGGCCGGGTACGTCAGCTTGACGTTATCGAAATCAATCACGTTATCCACGTCGCGGCGCATAGCCTCATCGGCATTGATCACCAGGAGGTCGAACTCCTTCTTGGCGGTCCATTCCGACACACGGCCCAGCACGTCTTCCAGCACTTCGCGGCCTTCAGCCTTCTTGGAATAGGATGCGGCGCCTAACGCCAGTCCGCGGCGGCGATCCTCATAAATGGACAGCACGTGCACCGGGATGTGGCGCAGTTCCGGATCGTGCTGTAACTGGTCCAGCACGGCCCAGCCGGTGGTATCGGGCAGGCCGATATCCAGCAGCACGGCGGTGGGTTGGAACTTGCGCGCCATCGCCAGGCCCATATCGCCGCGATTGGCGACAATCACCTTGTAACTGCGCGCGTGGGCAGCATCCAGCACAATCCGGGAGTAAGTGGAATCGTCTTCGATGACCAGGAGCAACTGGTCGCCGGGCTGGATGTTTTCGCGGTCGTCCTGCTCCACGCGAACGAGCTGGGGATTTTTGAGACGCGGAACCGCGATAACGGATTCGGTTGCCGTTGACGCGACACGGGGGCTGCGGGGCTCCGCCCTGTGCGACGATACCGCGCTGTAAGTGGCGGGTAAGTACAAGGTAAACGTACTGCCGACTCCGGGAATGCTATGCAGCCTGATTTCGCCGCCGAGTAAGTGGGCGATTTCGCGGCTGATGCTGAGACCCAGTCCGGTGCCGCCGTACTTGCGGCTGGTGGTACCGTCGGCCTGCTGGAAGGATTCGAAGATGATCTTCTGTTTCTCCGCGGCGATTCCGATTCCGGTATCTTCGACGCTGAATGCGATCACCGTATCGGCGGCGGCCAGCATCGGGTTGTCCGGCGACCAGCCGGTCGCGGCGTTTTCGATCCGCAGCGCAACCCTGCCTTTCTCGGTGAACTTGAGCGCATTCGACAGCATGTTCTTGAGCACCTGCTGCAGGCGCTTGGCATCGGTAGCGATGCTCATCGGCACATCCGGGCTGAGGTCTACGGAGAGCTCGAGGTTCTTGCCGTCGGCCACATGGCGGAAGTTTCGATTGACGTACTCGCGAACTTCGGCGAGCCGCACATCGCTCGGGTCCACCGCCATGGTGCCCGATTCGATCTTGGCGAGATCGAGAATGTCATTAATGAGGGAGAGAAGGTCGGTGCCGGAAGAGTGGATCGTCTCGGCGAACTTCACCTGCTTGGATTGCAGGTTGCCGTCCGGATTCTCCGCCAGCATCTTAGCAAGAATGAGCAGGTTATTGAGCGGCGTGCGGAGCTCATGCGACATGTTCGCAAGGAATTCGCTCTTGTACTTGGAAGTAAGTGCGAGCTGTTCGGCCTTTTCTTCCAGAGCTCCCTTGGCCTGTTCCACTTCCTGATTCTTGCGTTCGACTTCCGTCTTCTGCTCGGCGAGCAATCTCGCCTTTTCCTGAAGTTCGGCGTTGGTACGCTGTAACTGCTCCTGCTGGCTCTTGAGAAGTTCTTCGGAAGCCTGCAGCGTGTTGGCCTGCTGTTCCAGGCGCTTGTTGGTTTTGGTCAGCTCTTCCTGCTGGCTCTGCAATTCCTCGGCAAGCGCCTGGGATTGCTTCAGCAGTTCTTCCGTTCTCATAGTCGCCGCGATGGTGTTGAGCACGATACCCATCGATTCGGTGAGCTGATCCAGGAAGGCGAGGTGGATGTCGCTGAACTGGTGGAAGCTGGCGAGCTCGATGACGGCCTTGACCTGGCCTTCGAACAGCACCGGCAGCACCACGATGCTCAGCGGAGTAGCTTCGCCAAGCCCCGAGGAGATCTTAATATAATCCTGAGGAACGCTGGTAAGTACGAAGCGTTCCTTTTCTAGAGCGCACTGGCCGACCAATCCTTCGCCGGCCTTGAACATATTAGAGACAGTCTTGCGTTCGCGATAGGCGTAGCTGGCGAACAGCTTCATCAATGGTTCGTCGCCCTCCGGCGCGTCGTTGATGTAGAAGATGCCCTGTTGCGCGTTGACCAGCGGAGCCAGTTCGCTCAGCACCAACTTACAAACAGTGAGCAGGTCGCGCTGGCCTTGCACCATGGATGTGAAGCGCGCGACGTTCGTCTTTAACCAGTCCTGTTCCGTATTCTTGCGAGTGGTTTCCTTGAGGTTGCTGATCATTTCATTGATCGTGTCCTTCAAGGCCGCCATTTCGCCTTGCGCATCCAGCGCGATGGATCGGGTCAAGTCGCCTTTGGTCACGGCGGTTGCGACTTCCGCCATGGCGCGCACCTGAGTGGTCAGGTTCGCGGCGAGCTGGTTCACGTTGTTAGTCAAATCGCGCCAGATACCGGCGGCGCCGGGCACGCGCGCCTGACCTCCTAACTTACCTTCGATACCGACTTCGCGCGCCACGCTGGTCACCTGGTCGGCGAACACGGCCAGCGTGTCGATCATGCCGTTGATGGTGTCGGCGAGCTCCGCGATTTCGCCTTTCGTTTCAAGAACCAGTTTGCGCTTCAAGTCGCCGTTCGCCACCGCGGTCACGACTTTGGCGATACCGCGGACCTGGGTGGTGAGGTTCGCGGCCATCGAGTTCACGTTGTCAGTCAAATCCTTCCACGTTCCGGCAACGCCTTTCACCTGCGCCTGACCGCCGAGGATGCCTTCTGTGCCGACTTCGCGCGCCACGCGCGTAACTTCGCTGGCGAAGGAGTTCAGCTGATCCACCATGGTGTTGATGGTGTTCTTTAACTCCAGAATTTCGCCTCGCACGTCCACCGTGATCTTACGGGACAAGTCGCCGTTCGCCACGGCCGTGGTCACCGCGGCGATGTTACGAACCTGGTTAGTCAGGTTACTCGCCATGGAGTTCACCGACTCTGTAAGATCCTTCCACACGCCGGCGACGCCTCTCACAACCGCCTGGCCGCCCAACTTACCTTCCGTACCGACTTCGCGCGCAACGCGGGTAACTTCGCTTGCGAAACCGTTGAGCTGATCCACCATGGTGTTGATGGTGTTCTTCAGCTCCAGAATTTCGCCGCGCACGTCCACCGTGATTTTGCGAGATAAGTCGCCGTTGGCCACGGCGGTGGTCACTTCCGCGATGTTACGGACCTGGTTGGTGAGGTTCGACGCCATCGAGTTCACCGATTCCGTCAAATCCTTCCACGTGCCGGCGACGCCCTTCACTTGCGCCTGCCCGCCCAACTTACCTTCCGTACCGACTTCGCGCGCCACGCGGGTGACTTCGCTCGCGAAACCGTTGAGCTGATCCACCATGGTGTTGATGGTGTTCTTGAGCTCCAGAATTTCGCCTCGCACGTCCACCGTGATTTTGCGGGACAAATCGCCGTTTGCCACGGCGGTGGTCACTTCGGCGATATTACGAACCTGGTTGGTCAGGTTGCTCGCCATCGAGTTTACCGATTCCGTCAAATCCTTCCAGGTGCCGGCGACGCCTCTCACTTGCGCCTGGCCCCCCAACTTACCTTCCGTACCGACTTCGCGCGCCACGCGAGTAACTTCGCTCGCGAACGCATTGAGCTGGTCCACCATGGTGTTGATGGTGTTCTTGAGCTCCAGAATTTCGCCTCGCACGTCCACCGTGATTTTGCGGGATAAGTCGCCGTTAGCCACGGCGGTGGTCACTTCGGCGATGTTACGAACCTGGTTGGTCAGGTTGCTCGCCATTGAGTTCACACTGACCGTCAAATCCTTCCAGACGCCGGCGACGCCTCTCACTTCCGCCTGGCCGCCAAGTTTACCTTCCGTACCAACTTCGCGCGCCACGCGAGTAACTTCGCTGGCGAACGCGTTGAGCTGATCCACCATGATGTTGATGGTGTTCTTCAGCTCCAGAATTTCGCCTTGCGCGTCCACCGTAATCTTTGTCGAAAGATCGCCCTTGGCGACGGCCGTCGTCACGCCGGCGATGTTACGAACCTGATTCGTCAGGTTACCGGCCATGGAGTTTACATTGTCCGTAAGATCTTTCCAGACGCCGGCGACGTCTTTCACCACCGCCTGGCCACCCAACTTGCCTTCCGTACCGACTTCGCGGGCCACGCGGGTAACCTCACTGGCAAACGCGTTGAGCTGGTCCACCATGATGTTGATGGTGTTCTTCAACTCCAGAATTTCGCCTTGCGCGTCCACCGTAATCTTTGTCGAAAGGTCGCCCTTGGCGACGGCGGTGGTCACACCGGCAATGTTACGAACCTGGTTGGTCAGGTTGCTCGCCATGGAGTTTACGGATTCCGTCAAATCCCGCCACGTTCCGGCGACGCCCTTCACTTCCGCCTGGCCGCCCAGTTTACCTTCGGTGCCGACTTCGCGAGCCACGCGGGTAACTTCCGATGCAAACGCGTTGAGCTGATCCACCATGGTGTTAATGGTGTTCTTCAGCTCCAGAATCTCGCCGCGCGCATCGACGGTAATCTTTGTCGAAAGATCGCCTCGGGCCACAGCCGTGGTCACACCGGCGATGTTACGAACCTGGTTGGTCAGGTTACCGGCCATCGAGTTCACGCTGTCGGTAAGATCCTTCCACACGCCTGCGACTTCCTTCACGACTGCCTGGCCGCCGAGCTTACCTTCCGTACCGACTTCGCGAGCCACGCGGGTAACTTCCGATGCGAACGCGTTGAGCTGGTCCACCATCGTGTTAATGGTGTTCTTCAGCTCCAGAATTTCGCCGCGCGCATCCACCGTAATCTTTGTCGAAAGGTCGCCTCGCGCCACGGCCGTGGTCACGCCTGCGATGTTACGAACCTGGTTGGTCAGGTTGCCGGCCATGGAGTTTACATTGTCGGTAAGATCCTTCCACACACCGGCGACGTCTTTCACGACTGCCTGGCCGCCCAACTTACCTTCCGTACCGACTTCGCGAGCCACGCGAGTTACTTCCGATGCGAACGAGCTCAGCTGGTCCACCATGGTGTTGATGGTGTTCTTCAGCTCCAGAATTTCGCCGCGCGCGTCCACCGTGATTTTGCGGGAGAGGTCGCCCTTTGCCACGGCCGTAGTCACGGCTGCGATGTTACGCACCTGGTTAGTCAAGTTACTGGCCATGGAGTTGACCGATTCGGTCAAATCCCGCCACGTGCCTGCCACGCCTTTCACTTCCGCCTGGCCGCCGAGTTCGCCTTCTGTACCTACTTCGCGCGCCACGCGAGTTACTTCCGATGCAAATGAGCTCAACTGATCCACCATCGTGTTGATGGTGTTCTTCAGCTCCAGAATTTCGCCCCGCGCGTCCACCGTAATGCGCGTCGAAAGATCGCCCTTGGCCACCGCGGTGGTGACGCCCGCGATGTTACGCACCTGGTTGGTGAGGTTGCTGGCCATGGAGTTCACGGATTCCGTGAGATCTTTCCACGTTCCGGCGACGCCCTGCACCACCGCCTGTCCTCCGAGTTTGCCTTCCGATCCGACTTCGCGAGCCACGCGCGTTACTTCCGATGCGAACGCGTTCAGCCGGCCAACCATGGTGTTGACCACCCTGGCCGTGCGAAGGAATTCGCCCTTCAGCGGCCGCCCGTCCACTTCCAGCGCCATGTTCTGCGAGAGCTCGCCCTTTGCCACCGCGCCGATGACCCGCGCCACTTCGGTGGAGGGCTGCACCACGTCACCGATGAGCGTGTTGATGGAGTCTACGCATGCCCCCCAGCCGCCGCCGTGATTGCCGAGATTGGCGCGCTGATTGATGCGCCCCTCCTTGCCCACGGCGTTGGAGATGCGGGCAAACTCGCGCACCATCTTCTCGTTCATCTCTATGATTTCGTTTAGCGTCTCGGCGATCTTGGCGTCCGTGCCCGTTCCATCGCCGGACATTCGTACGGAAAAATCGCCTCGGCGGAATGCGGCAAGGACTTTCAGCAGCTCGCGCTTATCGAGTGTTTCGGGCGTAGCTAGGCTTCGTGCGCTCATGGGTTACCTCAGGAAGTGGACACTAGTGGCGTCGGATTTCGGACACTCTTCCGATTATGGAGGTAACTCCCGCAGTCAGGGCCGCCACTCCGTACTGGAACGTACAGCGGCTTGCTCCGATTCGGTATGGTTATGTACGCTTCGCGGCAGCCCGGAACGCGCTATTTTTTTACCTTAGGACCGGGGTCGCCGACCTTGCGGCCGGGCAGCGTTTCCTGCTGTTCGCGATTCGCTTCATTGTTGTAAGTCACGGAGGGATGACGCGCTTCGAGGCGGGCCTGGCGAGCCGCCGCACGGTCTTCATTCCGTTGGAATTCGATGGCGCGCTGCATATCCGAATCCTGCGATTCCCGGCGCACTTTTTTCGAATGATCGGCCGCGCCCGCGGGCGCAATGAACAGACCGGCGGCAAGGATGCCGGTCAATAAACCGAGGGTCCTCATGGTTACGTGCCTCCTTAGGTTAGACCAGTGGCACGGACCGGACCACGGTACTAATACTAACCGGCGGCTGCTTCGGCGACGCTCGGGTAACGCGGCATGAGTTGATCCACGCCTGTAATCGTCAGCAGGCGCTGAATCCGCGGCGGAACTCCGGCCAGCCGAAGTTCGCCGCCCGCCTTTTTGATCATCGTGAGGCAGGAAACAAACGTGCCGATACCCGCGCTATCGGCATAATCCAACCCTGCCATATCGAAGACGATGCGCTGCTGGTTTTGCGCGAGCAGTTCCTTGACGCACGTCTCCAGCCGCTCGACATCCTTACCCAAAACGAACCGGCCGGTGATTGCCACCACAGCGGCTCCCGCCTCGGTACGACGAGTCTCAATTGGCATGCGTACAAGGATGCCACAAAAAAAACACTGCCGGGAGAAGGCCGAAGACCGCGTCCGTCAGGGGCTGTGAAGAAATATCGAATTGCTTTTTTGCTGCCTTCAAATCCACTCCGTATCCCCTGCACCTTTTGCCGCTCCCTTACGGTCTTGCGAATAATATCGAATTGCTTTTTCTCCGCATTCAAACGCACTCCGATCCCCGGCACCTTTTACCGCTCCGTTGAAAGTCACAATGGGAGTGCTGCGTCCGTAGCGGGTTTGATATTGACGGTGTAACCGAGAATTCGCAGTTCCCGGGCGATTTTCTGAGCACGGCGTTTGGCTGCTTGCGGAGTT
>DATNFO010000017.1:0-2971 GCA_035606355.1 Candidatus Limnocylindrales bacterium
ATGCGCATACTTGATTATTCTATGCGGTCCCAGAGCAAAGGTTTCAGTAAATCAGTACTAAACCAACCTCGTCACAACCACTCCCTTCGGTCATGGCTCAGAAAACGATTCTGGTACTTTCAGCAGCTTTCAGAGCCGCGACCAACGGAAGCGGCCTTAAGCACTCAACGTGACGACGTTGTACTAAACACCTGGGCGGTGCGGGCCGTGATTGAGGATGGAATCAAACGGCCCATCCGGTTACTACTGGAAGCGTACTGCTATCGGGCCGCAGTCATCCTTATTTATTCGGGGATGGATACGATGGCGTTTCTCAACATGCCTGCGAGCCGGAGTGACGTGATGCGCTCGGATTTCATCGAATGGGCCGAGCGGTACGTGAAGATCGCCGGCCCGACGCCGCCGACGGGAACAGATCTATATGGAACGCGCTGCAGCGTGCTACACGGAGGCGCTCCTTCACGCTTTACGCGCGAGGGGAGAGGGAGACTGATACGCCACTCCTCAGCCGACGTCCCGGAACTCGTGCGGGCGTTTTTCGCCGGCGTGGATCAGTTTCTGGTTGACCTGGCGAAAGATCCAGAAAAAGCAGAAACCGCCAATCGCAGACTGGAGGAACTGGAGGCGAACGGGCCGCAGGCCAACCGAAGCTGAAGGTGATCGAAAATGAAATTGAATGCGATCACGCGCCAGTATGCTAACCGTGGAGCCAGACAGCACAGCGGTGCGGGTCGCCTTGTGGCGAGCGATGCATGTCCAGATCGATCCGCCGCCTCACGTGCTCGAAGACGAGATTGGCCTGCAACTGGCGGATCCCGGCGACGGCTGGCGCGATCGGCCGGACATGGACCCACACGCCACGCGCTTTTTTCGCGCCTCCATTCTGGCCCGAGCTCGCTTCGTCGAAGACCTGGTTGCGGAGCAAGCTGCAAGCGGCGTCGGCCAGTACGTGATCCTCGGAGCCGGTCTGGACAGTTTCGCCCAGCGTCGCCCGGGGCTCGCCTCGCGTTTGCTCGTCTTCGAGGTTGATCGGCCGGGTCCTCAGGCGTGGAAGCGCCAGCGCCTCGTCGACCTCGGCCTTGGCATCCCGCCGTTCCTGCGGCTCGTGCCGGTCGACTTCGAGGCCGGCGATGCGTGGTGGGAGCGGCTAGCGGAATCCGGATTCGAGGCAAACCGGCCGGCGGTTATCGCTTCTACCGGAGTCAGCATGTATCTTTCTAAGGACGCGATAGCGGCCACGCTGCGCCGGGCAGGTTCGCTTGCGCCATCTTCGACGTTTGTCATGTCGTTCATGCTGCCGGCCGAACTGGTAGACCCCGAGGTGGGTCCCGCGCTTGAGCGCGCGGCGGAGGGAGCGCGAGCAAACGGCACGCCCTTCATCACATCCTTCACGCCGGCGGAGATGCTCGCCCTGGCCCGTGAGGCCGGTTTTCGAGATGTCCAGCACGTCTCAGCGGAAACTCTTGGCCGGCGCTACTTCAGCGGCAGGACGGATGGCCTTCGTCCACCATACAATTCGGAAGAGTTGCTGGTTGGCACGACGTGATCAGTGAGCTGTCCCGGTCATTACAACATCGGATCGGGCATCCCCGATCCCTACAGAACACCGAGGCCCTTATGCAACTGCGGCTCTGCAAAGCTCCGGAGTGCAGAATCAGCGCGATAAGCCGAGGACGTCAATCCGGCTGTACTGAAGAAAATGGCGATCAAACGTGAAAGCGCGGCGGATTCCCCTTACATCTAGAAGTGCAAATGAAATCGCGTCACATAGACTCCAGTCTTTATCGGAGTTGCGCGCGATGATCTCTCGGGCACGATCCTCCTCCTCCGGAAGCGCCCGGATCACCGGCAGACCGCCAGTGAGTAGCCATTCCCCGGCGAGGGCCCTTCCCAGCTTCCGCAACAACAGCGCATGGGCTTCCACTTCGATGTAGTTCGTGATGAAGCATGGCCGCCTCTCCGATGCAATGTGGCCCGCAATCGCAACTGCGCGTTCATGATCCGCGTCGTCTGCATCCAGCAGCGCGAGAATTGCACTCGAATCCCACAGAACGCCACGCCTGACGGTCATGCGTCCAGAATCGCGTGTTTGTCCCGTGCGCCAGGTGATTGGCCTCCGCTGCGTCCAGCACCCATCAGGCGAAAAATCGGGTGGCCTTCTGTGAAGGGCGGAATATCACCTGAGGCCTTCCCACCAGCAGCCTTCCGGGTCTTTGTCAGGCGCACGAGGCGGCGTCCGCCGCGCCTGACGCTCGGGAGGTCACCGCGCTGGAGCCGCCGCCAAAGCGTCGAGCGCGAGACCCCTAATGCCCGGATTGCTTCGTCGATGGTTAAGAGATTTGTGGCCATCCACTCGGATCGTATCACAGGAGTCTCATTGTCTCATTTGTCTCAACTTCCGTATCTCATTTCGGTCAGATTTCAAGAGGTTGACTGAGCCGCAGACGTCTGCTGAGCGGCCTTTCTGCCGAACAATGTCTGAATCCCGACGTAGGCGCTCTTGGGCAGAGTGCGCACCATCCGGCGGCGGCGGTCGCGGAATGCTGTACGGCGCTGCCGGACCAGATCGCGCAAGATCGATCCGGCAATTTCTCCCATTTTCCAGACGCCATCGCGAAGGCTTCGATTCATAGCCGGGCTTTGGCGGTGTACCTGGTCCAGCGCAAGCGTATCGGAGGCGAGGGCAATGCCGTGATAGTAAATGATGCCCGCAGCGAGGGCTCCCTGGGTCAATTCGTCCCCAACGGATTCGATGACAGTTCCCAAAACGTGCAATCCAACCTGTCCGACGGTGAGAGCCATGGTCGCGCCAAGTTCCAGGCTTTTGGTAGCCATGCCGAGCAAGCCGCCATGCTGCAGGTTCAAGGCTTCATCCAGATCAAAATCGCTTTCGGAGAGATGCTGGGCTGCGCCTCCCATCAGATCTCCGGTCGCGTAGATGCCCATGCCGGCTTTCTTGATCATCAGATTG
>DATNFO010000018.1:0-404176 GCA_035606355.1 Candidatus Limnocylindrales bacterium
AAGGAGTTGCCCATGAACAGAGCAAAACTCGGGCCATACGTGCCACCGCAAACGCCGCGGCGAAGGAGGACGAACACGACTCGACTCCGCCGCGGGGCAAAGCCCTATTTACCGACGAACAGTTGGAACGTTCGAATCGCCGGCGTCGGATAGGGGCCGCTATTCGGTTTCACCAAGAGCGAGAGCCAGCGGGGCATGCTCGCCAAGTCAAAGGTGAATTCAAAGTACGGCGCATCGGCGGTGAACTGAAGCGTCGGATCGTCCGTGGTGGCGAATCTGGATTGATCCGCTATTCCGGAGAATCGATAATGCACGTCTTCACTGGTCTGGTCGTAATCCCCCTCAAGTCGAAGCGTTGTCTGTGATCCATCTCCAGTTGGAATGGTGAATATTTTAGGCCCTTCGCCTTCCAGGATCGCGCAAAACATTGGGCCGCCTAATAGCTTTGTCATTTTCTCGTCTTTTCCTCTATGCATTTCCGATCAAGTCGGACTTGCGATACGTTGCACCTGGCGCAGCCCCGTCGATTACCTCGATGGTGATGCCGCTTTTCTTGTTTGGATACAGCCGGCCGCGCAATTCTGCTTCCCTTGATACAAGGCGCTCGAACTCTTCGCGCGCACTGTTGCGAGCGGCTTTCGCAGCTTCGTATTCTGCACCGGTCTGCCGATAAGCGGCCTCAGCCGCTTCCAGACGTGCCGTAAGGTCATCCTTCAGCCGTTGCCATGCGTCTAACTCTTCGGCCGTCGGATACGTAGACGGGGATGGGTAGTTCATCATGTGATTCGAGTAGTCGGTCTGAATGGCCTTCATGCGATTCATGGCCTTGAGGTACAGGCCAGAGGGATCGCCGTACCGATTGGCCTCTTCGCGCGCCCGCTGCAGATTCTCCTTTGCTGCCCTGCACTCGCTCACGGCCGTTTGGTGCTCGGCCTCCAGTCTGTTAAATCGCTCCGTTGCGATTTCCTTCTGTTTTAACTGGAGTAGCGCCGCTTCAACGTCGAGCTGCGCTTGCGCGGCTTGCAAGTCTGTTTCCCGCGTGATCGTGCTCACTGGTCCGCCTTTCTGAGCATGAGTCCGCTCACCGGATCGCGGTCCCCCGGGACCTCCGGCAAATCGACCGCGGTAGCCAATGTTAGCGGCGCGTCCAACGGTTCCATTGAAGGAATCGGAGCGGGCTGCCCGGCTCCCGGTATTGCCGAGGCGTCCTGCATTTGCCTCAATTGATCGTCTATTCCTCTGTCCTGCATGTTTTCTCCTTTCGATTTCGTCGAAATACCCTGGAACGCCTGTTCTCCAGGCGGAATCCAGATTGATTGATTACTGTAGGTTGCCGTCGCAGATTTCCTTTTCTTTGGGTGATTCTTGGGGGACTGGCCCGTCAAGAAAGACCTCAGCCAGATTGCGCAACCCGTCGCAACCGAAGTTCGTTACGACGGCGCGCGCCAGTGTTGCGCGTGCGGTCGGATCGTCTGGGTTGTTGGTCGCGGCAACGAGCATGTCCAACAACTTCGCGTCATCGCCCTGGAGTAACTGCCCTTCCAGCGCTTCCAACCTTGTGCGAATGCTTTTTATACCCATATCGTTCGTGACTCTCCTTTCAGTAAGCTGGCGACACTTGCGCAAGGTTCGACTTTATGCGCGAGTCCAGTTCATCGCGGATCTCTTGCCGCGCTAACTTCGCGATCGTGTACGCATCTGCACCAGGTTGAGTGACGTTGACAATTACATCCCCCATGGTTATGGAGCGCTCGTCATGTGTGACCTGCGGCGCTTGCGGCGCTATCGGCCGATCCATCTGCGCAATGGCTGCCGACCAATCGCGATTCATGAACGACAAGGGATCTCCGCCGGCCGCTTCCCACTTCGCAAGCGTTGGCGTTACGACATGCGACCAATCCGGCGCAAAATTCGTGTTCAGCCAAACAGGTGAGGTGAGAGACTTCGGGCCAAACAGGTACGCCGATGGCGTAGGGGGTACATCGCGGCTTGTCGCACTACCAGATGGCGGTGCGAGAAGCTGCTCGAACTCGTGCATGAGTTGCAGCACGCGCGGGACATATTGCTGAGTTTCCGGCGGCAGTTTGGAGAGGTCGCCGTGCGCGTTGTCAACTCGCTTCGTCCCTGCGTTGTAGGCTTCGATCGCCGCGTAAATGCTGCCGTGGTACTGCTTCAAAAGCTCGGCGAGGTTACGCACCCCGCCGTCGATGTTTTGCAGCACGTTGAGCGGGTCCACTCCAAGGGAACTAGCGGTCTTCGGCATCAACTGCATGATGCCGATGGCACCCTTGGGGCTCACTGCGTTCTGATCGAAACCGGATTCAGCTTTCGCCACAGCGAGCGCGAGCGCGGGGTCAACGCTCCATGTGAGTGCGGAGCTTTCGATCAGTCTCTGAATATCAGTCAACGTAGGGGCTCGGCGCGCGACGTGCGGCGCCACGCTGTGGACCTGGGCGGCGTGATCCGGAACAGGAACGGCTACAGGCGCTGGTAGCGGAGGAGGAGACGCTAACGGAGGGCCGCTCACTGGCGGGACCATGGGATGCGCGATCACGTCGTCGACCTGCTGTCTCTTTGATGTGCCTGTACCACGGACCATCCCGAGAATCATCTGTGCCGTGTAGTCACCGTAGATTTTTCTGCTTTTGGCCTGCTCCTCAGCCGAAGGTGCGTCGAGCAGTTCGCTGGAGAAAAGGCCCCCTAAGAGGCTGGAGCTAACCCCGCGCACGAGCGTCGAGAGCAGAGGGCTGCTCTTCTGGAACTCGCGCATTTCTGCGCGCGCGTCCGCCGGCACCAGCCAGTCGTAAACACTCTGGACCGCACTCCCTAACTTGCCCGTCGGCACAGCCACGGCCGCCGCGTACTTTTGCGCCATCGGGCTGGCTGCCACCTTCCCGAAGACCGCTTCGGCTTTTTGAAAGAATCCGGAGTTCTGCGCCGCTTTCTCCATCTCTGTAAACTTGTGGATCAGATTGTCGGCGACGAGTTCACCAGCCATCCCGAAGTGCGCAATCCCCGTCTCGGCGTGAGCAATCCACTCCACCGCGGCCGTGAGGGCGTGCTCCGTCTTACTCATCGCGCCGGCGAACTTTTCCCAACTGAACGTGGCGCCCTCGATCGATTTGTCGCCGGAGATGATGCCGACAGCCGTTGAGTAAGCCGCGCCGAATGCCTGCGCGGCCTCGCCCGTGGCCCCGAGCATTGACCAGGTGTCTTTCAGGACCGGTATTGCTGCGGAAGAAAGGGTATTTGATAACTGCGGAAGTCCTCCTTCGAAGTCTTGCTCCCAGCGCGTGAGTTTATCGAGTTTCTCCTGCCGATCCTTGCCGGGTACCAGTTTGTCGAAAAGATCCGAGGCGAACTGCATGCCTAAAAACTTCGCGTCGATTCCAAGGAGCGCGAATTGTTGGCGGAAGTCGCGAACCGACTTCATGTTTTTTTCGAAGCCGGGGCCGAGTTGTTCCGTCATGTGGTCAATGTGCTGACTCATTTCGCCCGCGCGGGCGCGGAGTTCGGGATCCCAGACAATTTGCTCCATTGAAGCGCCCAGCGACTTGGTAACCATATCGAGCTTGCGGGCCTGCTCTGTGCTCATGAGCATCTGCATTCCCATCAAGCGGTAGCCCTGGTCGGCCATGGCGACCTTATCAACCATCCCGAGAATTCCGGCCGAGACAGTGGTGAAACCACCAACTATGGCCCCCTGCGCTTCCAGTAGCTTGCGCGCGATGCCGAACGTGTGCGTTTCGACGGCCTTCTCCGCAGTGGCAAGAACGCCCTGCATTTTGCGTAAGGAATTTTCGTCTGTGGAAAATCCAATGGACACCAAGTACTCTTCGAGAATGTTCATAAATTGCCTTTCCCTCCGCCAAACCTCGGACCATCTGCCTGCACAGCGGAGTTATCGTCTTTGAAAATCAGTGGCTTATCTCTGCATCCTTTGGGAATTCCGTGGGTACTAGCCCTCATCTCCGCTCCGCCGTCTGGTTCAGTTTTTCGAGTTGCGCGATTCGTTCAGCGAAGTCCAGTTGCTCGACACCGCGGAGCAGGAGGTCTATCGCGTGCCGCGCGGCGAGTACTCGGTCTGAGCCTTTGGCCGTCCCGTCGTTCGCGATCGCGTGCAACGTCCGCACGCAGTCACCGGCCGCGGCGTGCAGCCCGGTGATGGTGCGCTCCAGCAGTTCCGAGCGTGCATCGCGAAAGCGCCGCTGAAACGCTTCCTTCTGTCGAATGCGAAGCCCTGTACTCCGGCCGATGCCGGCGGCCTTGCACGCTTCCCCGAAGCCCTTGCCGGCGAGAAGCGCGGCGAGAAATTCATCTTCGCGTGCGGTGCCCTGCTTCACTGTGCGCCGCGGCGATTCATCACGCTGCATTCTTGGCCCTCCGTTCATCTTCCCGGGCCCGGTCCTTCGCCTTCAGAGCCAAGCCGCGGGCGCAACTGCAGCGCTTCGCCCCGGTTTCCACCACAATCCACAATTCGCCACGGCAAACGTTGCATCCGTCGGGTAGGGTCTGGTGTTCCGCGCGGACCTCGCCGGCCAAGTCCACCAGGTTTGCTACCTTCGGCGCCGCAGTCTGAGTGTTGAGCCATTTCGCGATCATGGCTTGCGCGTGGTCGTGGTTCTTTGCGAGGGCATGCAGACGCTCAATCAACAGCTTTCTTACCTCTGCATCGGCGGGAAAGAAGTCTAGCCCGCTACACAGCCGGATATATCCAGCACAGGTCTGGCAATTCGATTTACCGTGTTCCATTTCCGATGGCCTCCCATTCTGCGTCAATGCCTGCCTGACGCGCGTTCGTCGCGCGCTTACTTTCCCTGCCGTATCTCGCCCAACTTTCCATCACGGCGGGCGCGGTCCGCAGGAACAGAGCAGGCGATAGTTGATCTTTGGTTTCTTCTGCCGCGCGCTCAATCGCTGCTGCGAATTCACTGTCCCCGGGTGTTTCGATCACTGGGTTATCGACAGAGGCGAAAGCCGCCGCGCACGCTTCGACGATGCGCGTCACGATTACGACGTCAGCGGTTGCAAAGCGCCGCCGAACGGCCGCCGCCGAGAGGGGAAAGTCTCCGAATTGAATCGGCGCTCCTGGAGGCGCTGTGCGGTCGTTCGATGTACTTCCCTTCGGTTCTATTCCCTGTAGTTCTATTCCCTGTAGCGCCACTATTGCGGGAGAATCTGCCGATGCGTCAGGAGAATCTGCCGACGTAGTGGGAGAATCTGCCGATGATGCGGCGGGTTGTTGATTTGCAACGACTTCTTCGAGCCATCCGATTTCCAGAAGCCGCGGGATCGCTTCATGGAAGACGTCGGCTGGTAACCGGGACATTCTGCCAAGACTCCGGCAGATACCGGCGAGTGTTGGGGGGATGCCGGCCGGTAGGATGCCACGCGTGCTCTGTTTGCTCGCTGCCTCGACGATGGCATACCACGCGCCCAGGTGCGCGGCGCCGTTCTCGTGGTCAACTAAGGCCACGTAGCCTTCGCCGCAGGTCTTGTTTGGTATCGCGACCCAATCGAGGCGCTTGAGCTTGCGGCTTGCGGCGTTTTCAAAATGCTTGTCCCAATCGCGAATCCGGAGCATAGGGCCTCATCGCGATTCCAGCGCTGGGATAACGGACTGCTCCAAAATCTTCGCGATGGTCTCTGGTCGGATTCGAACAGAAGATTTTGAGCCGGCGCCGAGTTTCAGGTACTCAATCTCGCGCCGCCAAATCCACTGTCGTAGCGTTTTGGGCTTCAGCCCGAGCTGCGCAGCGGCCTCTTGAACCGTCAGTAGTGCGCCTGCCTGCGAAATGTTCAATGCGTTGCCTTTCATAAGTTCCTCCTTGATCGGAGCGCGCGCTGCGCGCTCCCATTGGTTTTTCACTACTTCCACCTGCGCCGCGCCCCACTGGGCCACGGTGACGGGTCACCCTTGCTATCGAGCTCCCGGCAGTTTCAGCCGGTGCCTGCTTCACCGGCAGGTCCGCGCTGTATCCGCTATTCAGTTTTCAAAGACCAGAAGTGCAGTTGAATCCAACTTTACATTACATGTAATGAAATTGCAAGAAAAGAAATTGCAATTAGTGTAATTACGGGATATGCTAGGGCCATGGCTAAAAAAGTTACTGCGAGAAAGTCCGAGGTAGGTAACCCGCCGCGCAATGCTCTGGGAATGACCGCGAGCGAGACGCTGATTTCGTTGCGGAAAGCCTTGAATATGACTCAGCAGGCGTTCGCCTCTGAAATGAAAACCGCGGTCACCACCGTCGCGCGATGGGAAACGAACAACCCGCCGCCACGCGGTGCGGCCCTGCTGCGTTTCGCCGAGGTTGCGGAAATACATAACCTCAAAGGCCTGCCGGAGCAGTTCCACTTACTCTATGCCATGGAAATGATGGCCCCTCTCAAAATAAAGCAACTGGTCGTAGCTGGGCCAAGCGGCCGCGGGTATGTTCTTGCAAAGTTCGACAACAGGCGGGAGATGTCGGCCGCATCGGAGTTCCTTAAGCGATCGGCCGGCCACCTTGAGCAAATCGCAAAAGAGTCGTCGAAGGGATAACCACAATGTCTGTCTACCGGCCAAAATTCCGCGATCCGAAAACGAAGGAGCTTCGCGAGTCGTCCGTGTACTGGCTGGAATTCCAGTTTCACGGTCAGCGGATCCGCGAGTCTACCGAGCAAACCTCTATTACGCGCGCCCGAGAGGTTGAGAGAAAGCGCCAGCAGGAGCTCCGAGAGGGAACCGGCGGTATACGAAAAAAAGAGCGTGCACCGATGATCTCCGCCGCTTATGCCGATTGGATGCAGGCGAAGCAGGTCAAGTGGTCGCCGCGCATGTACGGCATTGCGGAAAACTCATGGAAGCATCTGTGCCCTATCTTCGGCAAGCGCCTTGTGGTCGACGTCGAGCCGCGCGACATTCGCCGGTACCAGCAGGCGCGCACGGCCGCGGGCGCGTCCAACCGAACCGTCAACATCGAAGTGGATTGCTTGCGCGCCGTCCTGAAGCGCCACGGCGCGTGGGAAAGGATTAGGCCAGGCGTCGAGACGCTGCCCGAACGTGACGACGTTGGGCACGCCCTTAGCCAGGCGGAAGAGATTGTTCTCCTTGCCGAGTGCGGCAACTCCAGGAGCCGGCTTCTACTGCCCTTCGTGGTGCTCGCAATTGAAACCGCCGCACGTTACGGCACTGTTCGCCGGCTTCAGTGGCGCAACGTTGATTTCGCCCACCGGTGCCTCACGTTCGGGAAGGATAAAACCAGAGCTGGCTCGAACCGCACGGTACCGCTTACGCCCCGTGCCCTCGAAACTCTCACATTCTGGGCCCAGCAGTTTCCGGAGCGACGGCCAGAGCATTTCGTCTTTCCGTATGAGAGGTGCGGGACCGCGGGCGCCGAGGGCACTTTCGGTTTCACTGGAGCGTCCGTCTATGACACAGACCCCACGCGACCCACGGGAAGCATAAAGAAGGCTTGGGAGCAGGCGCGGATGCGAACGCAGCGCCATTGTCCAGAGTGTCACGGCGGCCGCCTTGAGCAGTCAGAGTGCAGCTACGCGTGCACGGCATGCGGATGGACGGTAGCGGAACTGCCGCGGGCCCTCTCAAAGCTACGCCTGCACGATTTGCGGCATAGCGGCGTTTCGCGCATGATCAATGCTCGAGTCCCGCTGCCCATAATCGCCAAGATCGTAGGATGGAGCCCGGGGACTCTCGCGAAGATGAGCGCCAGGTATGGCCACTTCTCAGTTGAAGAGATGCGCTCCGCGCTCGATTCAATCGGCCGCGATGTAGAACGTTTCAGTGAGTCCCCCAAGAATTCCCCAAAGTGGCCCACCGAGAAATCGAGCGGCATTCAGTAAGTATTTTGTTTTGTTGGTGGGCGGTCGCGGGCTCGAACCGCGGACCTTCTGGGTGTAAACCAGACGCTCTAACCGACTGAGCTAACCGCCCCCGCGGACTCTCTTATTCTATCGCTTTGTGACACAATCGAACGGATGCGATTTCAATTTGTGGCTGCGCTTGCGGTGGCAGCGGCGGTATCATCGGCGCAAATTCCGGTAAACGGCCGCCGCGTGCAGCGCCTTCTGATTCACAATGCGACCGTGATTGATGGCAACGGCACGCCGGCGAGCGGGCCGAAGGACATCCTGGTGGAGAACGGCGTCATCGCTCGCGTGATTCCGCTCGACCCGGTTTCCGTCGGCCGCGGCGGGCGAACGGCGGTGCAGGCCGATGCCGTCATCGACGCCACCGGCAAGTACGTGCTGCCCGGGCTGATCAATGCGCACGCGCACCTGCAGGAGGAGCGCGGAGGCAAGCCGCAGCCCATCGAATACGAGTTGAACATCTGGCTGGCATGCGGCATCACGACGGTCCGCGACGTCGGCAGCGATACGCGGCGCGCGCTCGAGCTCCGCCGGCAGAGCGCGGAAGGGCAGATCGCCGCGCCGCGCATCTTCGTTTACCCGATGTTCGGGCGGCCGGACACGCCGGAGCAAGCTCGGGCGCATGTGCGCGAGTTGAAGGCGATGGGCGCCGACGGCATCAAGATTCTGGGCATAGACCGCGACACGATGCAGGCCATGGAAGCCGAAGCACACGAACTCGGGCTGCGCATCGCCCACCACGCGGGGGTCGAAGAGACCAATGCCTGGGACGACATTAAGTTCGGCACCACGAGCATCGAACATTGGTACGGCATTCCGGACGCGGCGCTCGCCGACGGCGTCCAGCATTTCCCAGCGAGCTACAACTACAACAACGAGACGGACCGGTTTCGGTATGCGGGCCACCTATGGCGTGAGGCCGATCCGGCGCGTCTGACGAAGGTGCTCGAAAGCATGGTGAAGGCGAATGTGGCGTGGGATCCGACCCTCGACATTTACGAAGCGAGCCGCGACTTGCAGCGCGCGCAGAATCAGCCCTGGTTCGCCGAGTACCTTCATCCGACGCTCGAAGAATATTTCCGGCCGAATGCGGCGAATCATGGATCGTATTCTTTGAACTGGAGCAGCACGGATGAGACCTACTGGAAGGAGAATTACCGGCTCTGGATGGCGGCGCTGCGGCAGTTCGACGCCCTGGGCGGATTGATCGGCGTGGGAGACGATGCCGGATTTATTTATCAGATGTACGGCTTCGGATTGATTCGTTCCATGGAATTGCATCAAGAGGCGGGCTTCGATCCGATTCGCATCATTCAGCAGGCCACGGGGAATAACGCGAAGATCCTGGGGCAGGAGAATAAGCTCGGTCGCGTGCGCGCGGGGTGGGCCGCCGATTTGATCGTCGTGAACGGGAATCCGCTGGAGAATCTGAAGGTGCTGTATCCCGGCGGCGCGTCCGGCGGCGTGGAGTGGACGATCAAGGACGGCATTCCGTATCACGCTCCGGAGTTAATGGCGAAGGTGAAGGAAATGGTCGCGGCCGCCCGGAAGGGGGCGCGGTAGGGGTCGGGAAGTGAGACATTGGCGCGTCGCGATGCATGCGCCTTTCGAAATACCTCCGGCTGTTGTTCTCGTCGCGCTCCATTCGCCTTTCGATACACCGTTTGCCGCTCCCTAACGGTCGCGGCTCCGTTAGCAGAATCAGCTACATACGGAGCCGTGACCGTAAGGGAGCGGTAAAAGGTGCCGGAGATGCGAGTGCGTTTGAATGTTTTTCACAACCCCGTGAGGGAGCGGTAAACGGTGCCGGGGATACTCACAGCGGCGCCCCTTCGTGGATCTCGTCTGTGCCTCGGCGGACCACTTTGTCGCCGGGGCGGAGTGCTCCGCTGACTTGTACATTGTCGCCATCGGCCGGCCCTTTTTTTACGTCCACCCACTCGGCCTTTCCGTTATTGTCGCGGATTACGAACGTGCGCTCCGTGGTGGTCACCACCGCCGTCCGCGGCACGAATAGCGCGTCGTGGCTGCTGCGGACCGGCCAAATGATCTGCGGGAACATGCCCGGAGCGAGCGATCCGTCGCGATTCACGAAATCCAACTCCAAGGGCATGGTCCGCGTCTTGGTATCGAGCGCGTGCGCCACTCGCGCGACGGTCCCGGTGAACGTGCGCTCCGGAAATGCGGGGACGTGAAACACGACTGACGCTCCGCGCGGCAGCACTCCGGCATCTTCTTCCGGCACCGGCACGACGATTCGCAGGCGAGAGACCTGTTGAATGACGAGCAGCACGGGGTCGGGTCCGGGACCGACGAGCGCTCCGGGGTGGACCAGCCGGTCGGTCACCACGCCATCGAACGGCGCGGTGATCTTCAGGTAGGCTTGCAGGTCCTTCTGCGCCTGTGCGGCGCTCTGCGCGGCGGCGACTGCCTGGCGCCGCGATCGCACAAGCGCTTCGGCGGCTTCGACTTGTTTTTGCGCCTGCACGACTTCGTTCCCGGCGATGGCGCCTTCCGTTTGGGCCGCCTTCTGTAAGCGGTCGAGTGTCGCCTGGGCGGCAGCGAGTTGCGCTTCAGCCTGAATGCGGTCGGCATCGGCCGCCTGCACGCCGGACTCCGCCTGCGCGATTCGCGCGTTCATTTCGGGCGCGCTGAGCTCGGCCAGCAGCTCGCCCTGTTTCACGATGCTGCCGCGGTCCACGAGCATGCGCTCGACATAGCCGGAGACCCTGGCGTGCAGCGCCACCATGAGATACGGCTGAATCTCTCCGGGGATTTCAACTGTGCGGGCGACGGGCTTGGCCACCACCGCAACCAGCTTGGAGGATTGCGCGAAGGCGGCCGGCAGCAGGGCAAATAGAAAGAGTTTACTGGACATCGTAGTAATGGCTCGCCGGGTCCATCGGATTGAGCGATGGCGATACGGCGGGAGCCTTCCTTTGCAAAATTGCGTAAAACGCGGGGAGCACGGTGAGCGTGGTGAAGGTGGCCGCGATCAATCCGCCGATCACGGCGCGGCCCAGGGGCGCGGTCTGCGCTCCGCCTTCGGTAAAGCCGATGGCCATTGGCGCCATGCCGCAGATCATCGCAGCGGCCGTCATGAGGATGGCGCGAAGGCGCGAACCGGCGGCATCGCGGGCAGCTTCGAGCGCCGGAGCGCCTTCATGCCGCGCGCGCTCGGCGAAGGTGACCAGCAGAATCGAATTCGCCACCGCGATGCCGATTGCCATGATCGCTCCCATGAACGACTCGATGTTCAACGTGGTGCCGGTCGCGATGAGCATCAGCAGCACGCCTGCCAGCACGGCGGGAATCGTAAGCACGATCGCCAGCGCGAGGCGGAAGGATTGGAAATTCGCGGCGAGTAGCAGGAAGATCACGACGATTGCGAGGATGAGTCCCGTGCGCAGACTGGCGATTGTGGATTCGAGCGCCGGCAACTCGCCGCGCAGACGAACAGTGACGCCTTCGGGCGGAGCGCCCGCGGCGCCGATTGCGCGATTGAGTTGCGGCGCCGCGAGCCCGAGGGCGATATCGTGAATATTCGCCGTGAGGCTGACCACGCGTTGACCGTTGAAGCGCTCGATCATTCCCGGCATGGAGCCCGTCTGCAGCGTGGCGATATCGTCGAGCTGCGGCGTGGGGCGGCCGTCGCGCATCACCGGAAGGCTGCCGACCGCCTCCAGGCTCTGTATACGGTTTTGCGGAATCTGTACCTGAATCTGGAACGCGTTGCCGCTCGCCGGGTCGCGCCAGTAGTTCGGGGCGGTAAATCGCGAAGAAGAAGTGGCGGGCACCACGGACTGGACCACATCATTCATGGTCAGACCGAACTGGCCGGCGCGCGCGCGGTTGATGTTGATATCGAGCGTGGGATAGTTGAGCTCCTGGGCGACCTGGAGGTCGCGGAGAAAATTCAAATGAGCGAGTTGCGCCTGCACCTTTCGCGCGTACGCCGCGTTGTCTTGCAGGTTAACGCCCATGATCGCGACTTCGATCGGCGTCGGCGAGCCGAAGCTCATCACCTGGCTGACAATGTCGCCGGCTTCGAAAGAGACCTGGCTGCCGGGCAGTTCGCGAGCGAAATCGGCGCGCAGCTTTTCACGCAGCGGCTCGCCGCGCAGAGCGTCAGGCTTCAGGGAGAACTGGATGACAGCTTCCTGCGGACCAGTGGTGAACAGGTGGATCAGGTTGACGGGATAGCTGGAGGGCTGTATGCCCATGAAGTCGCTGGTGATCGCGACTTTGCCGGCTCCGGCGTCGCGATTGATGATATCGAGCGCGTGAAGCACGATGCGTTCCGTCTGTTCGATCCGCGTGCCTACCGGTGCGCGCAGCCGCAGCCGGTAGAGCAGCGATGCGGTGTCGGGAAAAATTTCCGTGCCGATGCCCGGCAGCAGCAAGTAAACGCCGGCGAGCGACGCGGCCAGCCAGAGAAGGGCTAGCGGCCAGCGCATTTTCAGCGCGCCCGAAACATAACGATGGTAGGTGCGTCGAAGCAGGCCGCGCTCTTCCCCCTGGTGCGCATTCTTCATCAGCCACGTCGAAAAGACAGGCACCAGGCTGCTGGAGAGCAGGTAGGATGCGATCATCGCGAAGCCCACGGCGAGCGAAAGCGGAACGAAAAGCTGGCGGCCCACGCCCGTCATGAGGAAGGAAGGCACAAACACCGCGAGAATGCACAGCATGGAGAGCAGCCGCGCGATGGCGGTCCGGCTGCAGGCTTCCAGCACGGCGCGCGCGCGTGAAACACCGGGCAGCATACGTGTGTGTATGTTCTCGATTTCGACCGTGGCTTCGTCCACCAGTACGCCGACCGCGAGTGCGAGTCCGCCGAGCGTCATGATGTTGATGGTTTGGCCGGTGATCCACAGCAGCACCACCGCGGCCAGAAGCGCGAACGGAATATTGGCGACCACAATGAGCGCGCTACGCCAGTCGCGAAGGAAGAGCAGCACCATCAGGCCGGTGAGTACGGCGCCGAGAAGGCCTTCCATGACGAGCCCGCGCAGCGAGTTAGCGACCACGGGAGATTGATCGAACTCCAGGCGCACATCGATGTCATCGGGAATGATTTTCTTGAAATCGGGTAGCGCGGCTTTTACACGATTGATGACGTCCAGTGTGGAGGCGTCGGCGCGCTTCGTAACCGGGATATAAACGGTGCGGCGTCCATTCACGTGGGCGTACGCGGTGACGAGGTCCGTGCCGTTTTCGACGGTGCCGATGTCGCGCAGGTACACGGTGGTGCCCGAAACGGGGCGGATGGGCGCGGCGAGCAGGTCGGCGAGATTCCCGCCGAGCGACGCGTTGGTGCGCGCAATGCGTTCGATGCTGCCCGTCCACATGTTGCCCGAGGGGACGACGACCGAGGCTTTGTTCACGGCTTCGATCGCCTCGACCGGAGAGATGCCGTACTGACGGAGCTTGTCGGGATCGAGCGTCACCACAATGGTGCGCTGGCTGCCTCCGAACGGTGGCGGCGCGGAGACTCCGGGCAATGTCGCAAAGAGCGGGCGCACGCGATTCAGCGCGAGATCCTGCATCTCGCCGAGGTTGCGCGTTTGGCTGCTGAAGACGAGCTGGCCGATGGCAACGCTGCCCGCGTCGAATCGCGTGATGAATGGCTCCACGGTGCCTGGCGGCATGAATGCACGGGCGCGGTTCACGTACCCGACTGTCTGGGCCATGGCTTGCGCCATGTCCGTGCCCTGGTGAAACACCAGCCGCATGAGCGAGGCGCCCTGTATGCTTTTGCTTTCGACGTGATCGATGCCCGTGATGTAGAGGAAGTGATACTCGTAGTAATACGTGAGGTAGCCTTCCATCTGCGCGGGGTCCATACCGCCGTACGGTTGCGCGACATAGATGGCCGGGTCGCCGACCTGCGGGAAGATATCGACCGGCATGCGCTCAATCGCGAGGATGGAACAGAGCGCCACCGCCAGAATCGCGACCACCACGGTGATCGGCCGCGTGAGTGCGGCGAGTACCAGTTTCACCGCTCCACCTCCGCGACGAACGGGCGTATGTCGCCGGCGGCAGTGGCGATGGCCAGCAGGGATCGCCAGATGTTCAGCCGCGCAAGCGCATCGTCAATTTCAGACTGCGTCACCAGGCGTTGCGCTTCGGCCACCTCTTCCAGGTTGCCGAGGCCGGATTGGTAGCGCGCGGTGGCCTGCCGCAGCGCGTCGCGGGCGGCCGTGAGTTCCGCCGGCACATTGGCTGCGACGGCGCGCGCTCCGTGCAGCGCGGCCACTGCTTCGTTCCACTGCGCCTTCAAGTCGACTGCAATCTGGCGCGCGCGAGCCTGCTCGGCGCGCACGAGGGCCGATTGCTGCGCCTCGCGCTCGCGCAAGGCAAATTTGTCCGTAACAGGGAATGTCACGGTGAGTCCCAGGCCGTAGTTCTGCGTGTTGGGCGCGAGTCCGTTCACGCCGCCGAGATTGACGCCGCTTACTTCCGCGCCCGTGCCGCGGGCGTACGCCGCGCCTTGCAGATAGAACCGCGGGAAGTAGCTTCGCTCCAGCGCGTGCAGTTCGGCGCGCGCCGCTTCGATGGCGGCGTTCTGTTCCGCGGCGAGCGGGTTGGCAGCGGGGTCGGCAGGCGGTGGCGTTTCGCCGGGAGGCGTGCGGAGCAGTCCCGGTGCGGCGATCGCCAGCGCGGCCGGGTCGGTGGCGGTGAACCGAGCCAGCGCCGCGCGGGCGGATTCCACGGCTTGCTGCGCCTGCGCGAGTTGGGTGCGGGCAGCCGCCGCTTCCGCTGCGGCGCGGGATTGGTCGGCTCCCGGGCGAAGCTCGGCGCGGACTTGCGCGGTCACGAGGCGTACGGTTGTGTCCGCCTGGTCGACTCCGGCCTGCGCGGCGCGCACGGTCTCCTGCGCCGCTGCGAGCGTGAGATAAGCTCCGGCCGCGGAGGCGGCGATTTCGAACTGCGTCCGCTTCAACGCCGCCTGTTGCCGGCTCTGCTGTGCGGCCGCCGCGGCAACATTCGCGGCGCGCTGCCCGAAATCGAAAGGCTCCCACGTCACCAGGCCGCCGATCGCGCTGCCCCAAGCCGAGCCCAGATTGTTGCTGCCGATCACCGGACCACTCATGGAAGGGATAACGGACTGCGGCAGCAGCATGCCGAATACATTGTTGCGAGTTGCGCGATTGATTTGCGCAAGAGTATCGATGCGCGGCAGGTAAGCGGTCCGCGCGATGCGTATGCCGGCGGCCGCCGCGTCGATCTCGGCCTGCGATACCTGGATCGACGGATAGTTGCGGAGCGCCGCGTCCACCGTCTGCGAAAGTGTGAGCGGCTGGCCGCGGAGCGCGGCTGCGGCGATGACAAAACTGTAAAACTTTCGCACGTTCATTCGCCTTCGATGAGCTCCCGAAACAACTCGCGGACCTTTTCCCGGGCTGCGAGCAGCGCGCGTTTTCCGGCGGGAGTCGCGCGATAGACTTTGCGGCGGGAGCGGCCGTTGCGCTTCTCCACGCCTCGCAGGTAACCCTTCTTCTCCAGGCTGTGAAGCAGTGGATAAAGGGTTCCGGGGCTGATCCGATATCCGTGGCGGGCAAGCTCTTCGGCCATGCCGAGTCCGAAAATCGGCTCGGACGCGGCGTGATGCAACACGTGCAAACGGATCAGGCCTGAGTACAGGTCCCGTTCTGTATCGAGGTTCGTAATCGACATCCGATAATGTTTTTCAGTGTACGCCCGCCTCCGCTTTTACTGCAACTACTCTGTGCGCGCAGGTACAATATAAAGCACATGCCGTCTGAGGGACTGGGAATTTTTGCAAAGAATGAAAAGCTGCTGGCAGCACTGATGGAATCGGCCGCTCAGGCGATTCTCAGTGTCGATCGCACGGGCCGGATTGTGCTCGTGAACCGCCGGACAGAGGAGATGTTCGGCTATACGCGCGACGAATTGCTCGGCAGCCGGATGGAGGTCCTGCTCCCCATGGACCAGCGGGCAGGGCACGCCGCGCATCGCGACCGGTACTTCGTCGCCCCGCACGCGCGCCCGATGGGCATCGGCATGGAGCTGGCCGGACGCCGCAAAGACGGGCAGGAGTTTCCGGTGGAGGTGAGTCTCAGCTACGTGGAGATGGAAGAGGGAGTCTTCGCCATCGCGTTCGTCAGCGATACCAGCCAGCGGAAACAACTGGAAGATCAGCTCATGCATGCGCAGAAGATGGAGGCGGTGGGCCGCCTGGCCGGTGGCGTGGCGCATGACTTCAACAACATGCTCACCGTCATCTCCGGGTACAACCGCATGATTCTGGATGAGCTCTCCGCGCTGGACCCTCTCCGCGGCTATGCCGAAGAGATTCTCAAAGCGGCGGACCGCGCCGGCGCGCTCACCAATCAACTGCTGGCGTTCAGCCGCCGCCAGATCATGAAGCCGCGCGTGATGAACCTCAATGCCACGCTCGCCGGAACGGAGAAAATGCTGCAGCGGCTGATCGGCGAGGATATCGAATTGAAGCTGGTGCTGAGCTCCGATACGGGCAACATCAAAGCGGACCCGAACGCGGTGGAGCAGGCCATCGTCAACCTGGCGGTGAACGCGCGCGACGCCATGCCGCTGGGCGGCCGTCTCACTGTGGAGACCGGCAATGTGGAACTCGACGAAAATTACGCCAAGAGCCACATGGGAGTGACGCCCGGCGAGTTCGTGATGATCGCCGTCAGCGATACCGGCGTCGGTATGGATGCCGCGACGAAGCGCCGCATTTTCGAGCCGTTTTTCACCACCAAGGAAAAGGGCAAGGGCACCGGACTGGGGCTCGCGACCGTTTACGGCATCGTCAAGCAAACCGGTGGCGACATTTGGGTTTACAGCGAACCGGGGCAGGGAACCACGTTCAAGCTATATTTTCCGCGAGTGCATTCGACCGCGGGCGAATCCCCCGAGGGCGGAGAATCCAGCGAGGACGAGAGCGGCCCCAGCGCTACCCTGCTGCTGGTGGAAGATGAGCAGTCGGTCCGCGACCTCACCGTGAAGATGCTGCAGCGCCTCGGATATCGGGTTCTGGTGGCCGCCGGCGGCGCGGAGGCCGTCGAAATCAGCCGGTCTTACGCGGGCACGATCGCGTTGCTGGTGACGGACGTGGTGATGCCAGGCATGAGTGGCCGCCAGGTGGCGGATGCGTTGCAGGCGGCACGGCCCGATCTGAAGGTGCTCTACCTTTCCGGATATACCGAGGATACGGTGGTGCATCACGGAGTGCTCGACGCAGGCGTGGAGTTTCTGCCGAAGCCGTTCAGCAGGGAAGCTCTGGGGAAAAAGATTCGGTCGGTATTGGGCGAATAGGCGGCGCCGCGCCTTACGCCAGTTTCGCTCCGCAGTAGCTGCAAAAGGGAGCTTCCGCAGCTTGCTTCAATCCGCGCCCGCACGCCGGGCAATAGCGGCTCGGCGCGGCGGCCTTCTTGACGAAAAACCAGGCAACCGCAATGACGGCGCAGCCCATGGTCAACATCATCGTGAGCACGATGAGTTCGGGTAAGCCTAATCCAACCATTCTCACGCGCTCAGTCTAGCGCAACGCAAATGGCGCGGCCACCGTGGCCTAATCCAGCGCCTCTTCCACTTTTTCGGGGAGCGGGCCCGCCATGTCACGAAGCTTTTCGTAGAGTTCGTCGTAGAGCTGAGCGTACGCTTCCAGCGCTTCATCCTTTTTTCGCGGCGTGGCGAACGTGCGCCGCATCTGGCGCACCGCGACCAGCAACAGTTTCAGTTCATCGTCGTTGAAGCCGAAAGCTCGGGCCATGTCTCCCCCAGTCGATAAATCCGCCGTGCGTTTTCGCCGAGCAGCAGTTCGCGCGACTCCATACTTTGCGCGCCGATGCACTGCGTAAAACCCGCGAGCGTCGTTTTCCAGATCCGATCGGGCAGGCAGTTCGGCCATGCGCTCCCGAACATCACCCGATGCGGCCCAAACGTCCTAAGGGCGAGCTGAATCTGCGCGCGGTGTGCCGTGTCGAGCAGCCCGATCGCTTTGATAGAGACTTGCGGATGCGCCGCCAGAGCCTGGAAGCCGTCCGGCCAGCCATGCTCCGCCAGCACGATTTCTAAACCGGGCGCCGCGTCCACAAGCTTCGGAACCAGCCCGAGCTGGTCGCCCCGCAGATCCACATCGAGTGCCAAGCCGCGGCGTGCCACTGCGGCAAGATCACGAGGTTCAGGCAACCCGCTCGCCAGATCGAGCGACACCGCCCGCAGCTTCGGATGCTGCAACTCGCGGCGCTCCCAATCGATCGCGAAACCCTGAATCATCGGATGCGCGGCCGGCGCGGGATCCTGCCCCGGCTGCACGATCCAGAACGAGCCCTCGAAGCGGTTGCGCTCCAGGATCGGCGCGAGGTGCTCGATCGGATGAGCGGACGTGAGGTAGTGATGGGAATCGATGCGCATGGGCCGTGCGCAAACTAGAAGATAAAGCTCAGCCCGCCGCGGAAACACCTGGGATTTTCGACCAGCAGAATCGTCTGGCCGTCGGCGGTGCCGATGGGAAGATAGCCTTGCGCCAGCAGATTGCGAAGGTCCGCGGTGGCTTCCACTCGCTTGCCGAGCCCGGGAATCGGCTGCCGGATCATGAGATTGAAGCCCGGCATGGGGCGATACGCTTGCGTGCTGTACAGGTTGCCAGGCATTGCCCAGCGCTGGTCGCCGGTCCACTGGTAGCTCGCGATGAGATGCGTGCCGGTCCAGGGACTGGTCGCGGCAACTTTCGCGGTCACAGCGTTGCGGCGCCCGGCGCGGATCATGGAGCGGAGCTCATCGGGGGAGTTGCTGACCAGTTGCCGGTCGGCCGTAGTGAGCGCCCCGCCTGAACCGGCAATTACCGTAGCGCTCAGGTATGCGCCCAGAGATTGAGTGAGTGCGCCCGTGAACCCCGTGCTGCCGAAGGTGCCGATATTGAAGATCGAGTTGCCGGAGAACAGGTCGGGAAGCACATCCGTACCGCCGAAGAAGCCACCCGGGGCAACCATGGAGAGCGCCAGATTGCTGACATGCTCGCGGTAGGTGGTCACCTTGACCGCGCGTGAGCCCATCTTGTGGGTGAAGGCCAGCTCGTATTCGGTGCCTCGTTGGATCTGCGGCTTACCGCCTGCCAGGGACATGCGCGGGAAAAGGCCGAGGGTGCTGAGATCATGCTGCAGATCGGCTTCATCGGCGGGACCCGCGTCCGCGCTCAGGTTCGGGCGTGCGTTGCCGGAACTGTAGGCCATTTCGAGCGTGGAGTTCCTGGAAAGGTCATACCGCAGCCGTGCGTACGGACTGTAGTAATTGATGTGCTCCATGAACGACACCATGTCCAAGGAAAAGCCGTACTGCAGGGTCACGTTATCGGCGAGCTGCTTGTGATCGTCGAAGCTGGCGGACATGGTCCGCAGCATCGGCAGCGCGTCGCCGGCCAAATCCGCACTCACGTGCACCGGCATGATGAGCTGGCGCATGGTGAGAGAGATTTCCGGATTTCCGCCCATCAGGTTGTGGCTGAAACTCGTGCGGAATGCAGCCGCGGGCGCCCCCGACGCCGAGCCATAGCCGAAGTTGCCGCTCACTTGCAGCAGGCTCTTTCCGGCGACGCTGGTGGCGACCGCGAACGCAGTGCCCATATCCGCTTCAGTGGCGATTCCGGCGAGCAGAGTGCCTTCCCCCGCGGAGAGCCTCACCAAGCCATGAGTATCGGAGAACAGCGGGTTCGGTTCAGCCAGCGTGCTGGCCGTATCCAGCGTCGAGGCGTCCACAGTAGAGCCGTCCTCGACGAAACGGAGCACCGGACGCGTGGTGGACGAACTGCGCAGCACCCACTTCCAGTCATCGGACATAATGCCGCCCGCATCGCTGGTGGGATAGGAAAGCTGAATCGTACTGAACAGGGTACTGAGGCTGACGCTCAGCATAGACCGCATTCCGGGCTGCACCAGGATGTCGCGCTTGATCACCGGAACGTAGGTGGCCAGGCTGACCTTGATGGAATAGATATTCGGCAGCAAGCCGAGCAGCTTGAACTGCCCTCGATCATCGGTGAGGACGCGGCCGATCAGCCGTTCCTGCTTATTGAAGATCTGTACCGCGGCGCCCATCTGCGGAATGCCGCTGGAGTTTTTGACGATGCCGGTGAGTGCCCCCGTCATTTGAACGGGTTGGATGGCCATGACGGCGGACGGAGCAGCCAGACAAGCTAACCCTAGCGTGAGGGAAGCGAACGTCTTGTGCGTCTTCGTCTTAAACATCCAAATGACGCTCTGGCAAGCGCGCGGGGCCGGACCCTGCCCCACACTGGTTAGGTTACCGTAAAATCGGCAGTCAAGGGGAGCACTTGATTACGATTTTTATCTGTAACTTTGACCTTTAGCGTGTAGTGACCCGGCGCGAGCGAGTTCAGCGGGAGCAGCTTTTCGACCGTTACCTGGCTGGTGGACGCGTCCGGAATCTGTGCGATTTGCTCCGTAAACTCGGGGAAAACCATTTCTCCGGAGCCCTTTTTCACAACTTCGTAGGAGATTTCGCCGGCCGGCTTATGGGTGGTCTCATCAGGCCCTAAATTATAGAGCTTGAAGTAGATGCCCATCTTTTCGTCGCGCTTGAAGCTATCGTCCATGCGCGGCCGGACTTTGGAATCGCCGATCACGAACTGGCCTGCGCCGATGCTCTTCGGCGGTACCTTTTCAATCAGATCGGCCAGGACCAGCGAACTCGGCGTGACCTTGTCGGCGTCGATGCGCGGCACGGTCAGGGCCTGCTCGTAGTGGTTCAGGTTTCCGCCCACCACGTCTTTCACGATCACGCGCAGCCGGTAAGTGCCGGGCGCGAGCGGAACTGTCTTTTGATAGATAGACTTACGGGCGGCGTACTGTTGCAGCATCTGCGGCGGGCTGTCCACCGTGACCTCTTCTTCGAAGGTGCTCACGATGCGCCGGGTCATGCTCGTGATGCTGCCCTGTATGTGGACAATGGCTTTCTGGACGCCATCTTTCGCCGTGAACTGCAGGTCCTTATTATCAAACTGGACGGTGACGTTCGTGAGGACACTGGCGCCGGTGAGCGGGAAAAAGTCCGTGCGGATGCGCAGCGGCAGAATGTTGTAGCTGATGCGGCTGGTGACGTCGGCTTCGAGATCCTTATATTTGATCTCGGGCGGCCGCTGCAGCTTCGCGAACTGCTCCAGGCGGTTGAACTCGTTCATGCTTTCCGGCTGACCGCCGAATGGAGTGCCCAGGTGCGTGCCGTCGGTATTGTTGAAACGCTGCGTCTTATCGGACAGGCCGAGCTGTTCCATCATGGTGAGACCGGCGCCGGGGACGTAGAGCAGCGCGTCCTTTTCGCTCGGGTCCATGGTCATGCGGAACTCGCCCGACATGGTGGGGTCCACAAATTCGATGATGACGTTGTTGCCGATTCCCTCGATATAGCGATAGCGCCACTGCTGGAACGGGAAGGTGGATGTTTCGCCGCCGCCTTCTTCCGGGGGCCGTTCATAGAAACCGCCCGAGGAGTGGTCTTCGATTTCGTCCGGCGGACCATACGTAATATAGATGCGGCCGCGATCTGTCTTCCAGCCCGGAATGCCCGACGCGAAGTGCTCATTGGCGTAGGCGATACGGCGGTAGTGCTCTTCCTTGTATTCGTTCTCGATGGTGTCCGGCGTGGGGTCGCGGCGGAGCCAGAATTGTTCGATGAACTGCTCGCGCTCTTCGTCCGTCTGGAGGCGCTTGAAAGCGGCGCGCTCTTCATCGGTGATGATGTAGGAGACGTCCTCGCTCAGCCACTTGCGGTAAGGAGTCTCGAGCTCTTTGCGGAGCTTGGCATCCTTCGCCTTTTTCTGTTTTTCGGTGAGAGGCTTGGCGTTGGTCTCACGTTGAGGAGGCTTCGGCACATCGGTTTGTTGTGCCGCGAATACCCCGACAATGACGGAAAGTGATACGCAAACAAAGGAAAGGCGTGTAGCAGTCATACGGCTCACCGCTTTCAAACAGGCTGGATTGAATCGGCTGACATCCATTTTAGATCCTTATATTTGGCGCGGTCAATCCGTGAAGTGCAGGCACACTGTGAGTGGGGCGCGGGAAACCGGTTCACAGAAGATTTCAGAATAATTTCTCTCTATTATCAACCATTTGGCGAATTTGTGCAACGGCGCCTGTGCCGCCCGTTGCTACCGTGAAGGTGAGAGAGGGTTTCCCGCCCCACTTCTGCCCGGCAGTTTTCCTACTTCTTCCCGTTTAAAACCTCACCCGCTCCGCTAGAGGGCGCTCCTATCTGAACGGAATCCTCTCTCAAATCAGATAATTTTGACTTTTGGTCTGAAAGCGGCTAGTCCTAGAGGGTGCCTGCGGGAAGATGGCAGTTCGAGATAGGGACGATTCGATGCGCTGTGCTCACCGACGGCTACTTCTCCTACAGCGCCCGCGAGTTCTTCCCCGACGCACCGGCCGCGGACCTGCTGCGGGCGGGAATCGGCGAGCGCATCGTCTGCCCGTGCACCTGCCTGCTGGTGCAGACCGGCACCCGCACGATTCTGGTGGACACGGGAGCCGGTCCCGGTGCCCCGACTGCCGGAGCGATTCTGCCGCGGCTCGCCGTGGAGGGAGTTCGCGCCGAAGACATCGATATCGTGATGCTGACGCACGCGCACAGCGATCACATTGGCGGAGCGCTCGATGAAAGCGGACGGCCCGTGTTCCGGCGAGCGCGGCACATCATTTCCGAGATCGAAGCCGAGCACAACCGGCGCGCCATGTGGCCGTTCGGACGGATGATCGACGCGATCGACGGCGAAACGGAGATCGCCCCGGGAGTGCGCGCGATACCCGCAGCCGGCCACACGGCGGGTCACATGGCAGTGATGATCGGGTCAAACGGCGAGAGACTGCTGAACCTGGGAGATGCGGCATCGCATCCTCTGCATCTGAAAAATCCTCACTGGAAGAACGGGTTCGATTGGGAAAGCGAAACGGGCGTGAAGACGAGAAGGCGGCTGATGGAGCGGGCGGAGAAAGAAAAAGCCCGCGTGATGGCGTTCCACTTCCCGTTTCCGAGCGCGGGTCGCGTGACGGCGAAGGAAGAAGGCTGGGAGTGGAAGCCCGGCTGGTGAACGGCCACGCCGCGCGCGACTGGGATTGCGAAAATATCGAATGCTTTTTGCCGTTCAAACGCACTCGCATCCGCACCGTTTGCCGCTTTCTTACGCGGTTGTGAAAAATATCGAATTGCTTTTTCTCGCATTCAAATGCACTCCGATCTCCGGCACCTGGCCCGTGTGTACTTGATTCTCCTAACGGAGCCGCGACCGTTAGGAAGCGGTAAAAGGTGTATCGAAAGGCGAATGAAGCGCCACGAGAACGACAGCCGGATTTTTCCCAAGCCCCTAAGGGAGCGGTAAAAGGTGCATCGAAAGGCGAATCGAGTGCGACGAGAGCGGCAACCGGTCTGGAGACCGGTCGCTACCAGCGCGGCAGCACTCGTTCCCAATTGGGATCGACATGCTTTCTCATTTCCGCGACATCGTCTCTCTTGCGGAACGGAATCTTGTTATAGCGCTCGCGCCCTCTCGCCAACTGATCGTAATCCAAATCCACGCCCAGCCCCGGCTTGTTCGGGATCTCCACACAGCCGTCGACAAAGCGGATTCTTCCCCCGGACACCACTTCGTCCGTCTCAGTCTGCCACGGGTAATGTGTGTCGCAGGCGTAGGTCAGGTTCGGGCAAGCCGCGGCGGCATGGGTCATCGCCATCAGGCTCACTCCCAGATGACTGTTGGAGTGCATCGAGAGTCCCATTCCCAGCACGCTCGTCAACTGCGAAAGATGCTGCATGTTCCGCATGCCGCCCCAATAGTGCGGGTCGGACAGCACGATCTGCACGGCATCCAACTCCTTCGCTCGCGGAACATCGGCGAAGCAAGTGACCGCCACGTTGCTCGCCTGCGGCGTATCGTTGCCTTCTGCGATTAATCTGCGCCGTACTTCGCCCATGCCTTCGAGCGTCGCGCAGGGGTCTTCCAGGTAACCGCCCGCCGATAGCTCCTCTTTCAACTCCCTGCCGACGCGCACACTCGTCTCGATGCTCCACGCGCAGTTCGGGTCTATGCGCAAGGGATACGCGCCGCCGAATTCCTGGCGGAGTGCCTGTATGCTCGCGATTTCCTCATCCGGCGGCAGGACGCCGCCCTTCAGCTTGATCTCGCGGAAGCCGTACTTGCGGACCATTTGCCGGCATTCCCGGACGCACGCCTGCGCGTCCAGCACTTCGCCGTATTCGTCCTCGCGGGCATCTGCGCCGACACCGCCCCCTCCGGCATGCTTGTAGAAAAGATAGGCCGAGAAACTGACGCGATCCCGCACGCGCCCGCCGATGACGTCGCAAACCGGCCGGCCAACGGCTTTGCCGATGGCATCGAGGCACGCAATTTCGATCGCCGCGAAGGTCCGGGTATGCCGGTCTAGCGGATTCTCGCCCGGAACCAGGTATGTTTGCGTACGGCCGCCCGGAGCGGATTCCATCTGCTGCGACGCCTCATCCGTCAGGTCGCGATACAGCCCGGCAAGCTGGAACGGGTCCATGCCTTCAACGCGATGCCGAACGCTCTCGAGGCCGGCAAGCGGTCCATCGCCGCCGTACGTTTCGCTGATGCCGGTGAGTCCGGAGTCGGTTTTCAGCTCGACGATGGTGCGCAGCGCGAACGGCGCATGCAGGCCATATGAGCTGCGCAGGGGCGGATCGGCGATGGCAATCGGGTGGAGTATGAGCTCAGTAATTCGCATGGCCAGTTAATTGCTCTACTCACGTGTGGAGAGAGGATAAAAACGATGGATGCCTTCGTGATTGGCGCAACGCTGGTGGGCAGTTTCGCTGGAGCCTTTGTACTGCAAAAGGTGGCTCTCGAAGGTCTCTTCCGGTTGATGGATTCCGGACGCCGCGCGCGCCAGTAGGTGCGCGGCGCGCTTATTTGCGCGAGCCGCGTCCCGGGTTCCGCAGCTTGGATTGCCGCGCTTTGATCTTCTTCCGCTTGGGTTTGCTGATCACAAAGGTGCCGCTTCCCAGATACTCTGCTTTATACAGTTTGTCGTCCGCCAAAAGAATTCTCCTGATGCTAAGGGTGTTTTGAAGGTTCCATTGTAGCGCGCATGTATCCTGAAAGTATGAGGGTTGTGCGCAGGGTAGTACCGCTGGCGGCGATGCTGTGGGCGGCGGTTGCTGCTTCGGCTTCGCAGGCGGACCAGAAAGCGAATCTGTGTGGGCAGGTTCCCACAATCGCGTCAGAGTTGACACAGATTTCCGGGTTGCCGCTGAAACACCCCGTCCCCTGCGACTTCATTACCAAGGATAAGGTCAAAGAGTTCCTCGAAAAGCGCGTCAAAGAGGAAACCAAGCCCGACGAGGTTCGTGCCGAGGAACTGGTCCTCAAGAAATTTGGCTTCGTTCCGCAGGATTTCAACCTCGCTACGAGCACGGTGGACCTTCTGACCGAGCAGGCGGCTGCCTTCTACGATTACAACCGCAAGAAGCTCTTCATCACCGAAACCAAGTCCACCGATCCCCTCGAGCCTGTGCTCGCGCACGAGCTGGCGCACGCCCTGGCCGATCAAAGTTTCAACCTCGCAAAATATATCAAGCAAGGTCGTAAGAGTGACGATGGGTCGTCCGCCCGTCTGGCCGTAATGGAGGGTCAGGCGACCTGGCTGATGAGCGAGTATATGGCGCGCCGCAACGGTCAGAGCCTGCGGGAATCGCCCGAACTCGCCAAAGCCATGAGCAACATGAGCGAGACCGGTGGCGAACAGTTCCCCGTCTATGACAAAAGCCCGCTATACCTGCGAGTGACCCTGATCTTTCCGTACACCAAAGGGCTGCTGTTCCAGAACGCGGTGGTGCAGCGCTACGGCAACGAGGGCTTCGCGATGGTCTTCCGCCACGCGCCCGTTTCCACCCAGCAGATTATTCATCCGGACAAGTATTTCGCGGATGTGAAGCCTACGGACCCGCCGCTGCCCGATCCGAAGCTGCCGCATTCCTATAAGGGGCTGATCGGGGGCTCGTTCGGCGAACTGGAGCACGGCATTCTGCTGGACGACGCGGTGGGCAAGGAGCAGTCCGCGGAAATCTCGCCACACTGGCGGGGCTGCAGCTTTGAACTGCGAGAGGACAAGAAAGCCGGGCGCGACGTGTTGCTATACGCTTCGGATTGGGACAGCGAGGCCAGCGCACAGCAGTTCTTCGCGGCCTACCGCAAGATGCTGGCGAAGAAGTGGAAGTCGCTGAAGGTCGCATCCGAGTCTGCAAGCGAAGTGACAGGCGCCGGAGATGACGGCCGCTTTGTGCTGAGCCTCTCAGGCACGCGGGTCACCAGCGTGGAAGGGCTTGACCCTGCGATAGACTGAACGTATGTTCAAGGGTCGCGCAACCGTTCTCGCCGCATTGCTGCTCGCGCTGGCCGGCACTCTCGCCGCGCAAACCGTGCCGCGAAAGGCGGACGAATTCGTCATCACGACGCCCGGAGGCAAGCAGCTTCTGCTTTCGAGCTATCGCGGGAAAGTGGTGGTGCTGGCGTCCATCCTGACCACGTGCCCGCATTGCCAGCATACGGTTCAGTTGTTGACGCCGCTGCAGAATGAGCTCGGGCCGAAGGGGCTCCAGGTGCTTGCCTGCGCTGTGCAGGAGGCTGCCGACCTCGCCGTGCCGCTGTTTGTCAAAACGTACAATCCGCCTTTCCCCGTCGGTTGGAACATGGATGGCTCCGCGGTGCTGAACCTCTATCAGTACGGCCGCAACAACATCCCGCACATGCCGATGCTGATGTTTATCGACCGGCAGGGAATTATCCGCGAACAGCACGAAGGCGCCGACGAGAAGTACTTCGGCGACCCGCAGCAGGCGCAGAACCTACGCAATTCCATCGAGGCGCTGTTGAAGCCGCCGGCCAGGACCGCTCCGAAGACCGCGAAGAAGACCCACTAGCCGCCTATCTGTTTCAGCACGGCATCGAGCGCCGACGCATCGGCGACACTGCCCTGCGCCATGCGCGCGTTTCCACCGCCGCGTCCGCCCGCCTGCGTGACCGCGGCTTTGACGAGCTTCCCCGCATCCACACCCGCATCCTCGCTGGCCGCCAGGAGCACGGATGGCGGATCGCTGAGCGCGGCGATGAACACGGCTTTCGATTGCGCGGTGAAGTTTTGCGCGATCGCCCGCAGATCCTCCAGGTTGCCGCGTTCGGCGCGTCGCACCACGCGGCGCATGCCGTCGCCGCCCGGTGCGGTGGTCGCATAAAGCTCTTTGCCCTGGAACGCGGCGAGATCGAGTTCGAGCTTGCGCCGGGCCTTCTCGGCAGCCTTCGCCGTCTCGATCTGGCCCGCCAGCATCGCGGGAACTTCGTCCAGCGAGACGGAGAACATCTGTGCAGCTTTGCTCAGCGCTTCGTAATCGGCATGCGCGCGGCGAACGGCGCGGCCCCCGCAAAGAAACTCGACGCGCGCAGCCGCGCGGACCTTTTCGACCTTCCGCAGCAGGATCGGTCCAATCTCGCCGGTGGCGCGGACGTGCGTGCCGCCGCAGGCGCTGCGGTCCATGTGCTCGATGGTGACGATGCGTAGCGTGCCCTCGCGGCCGGACGGTTTGCGGAGCCCCTCAGCCTCGGCGGCCTGTTGGAAGCCGACGGCAACGGCGCGATTTTCGAAGACCACCTCGTTGGCGCGGCGCTCCACCTCGGCGATCATTTTGGCATCGACTGCCGGCCCTTCCAGATCGATGGTGGACGAATCGGCGCCCATGTGGAAGCTGACCGTTTTCAGGCCGAAGAGCTCTTCGAAAACGGCGGAGAGCAAATGCTGCCCGGTGTGCTGCTGCATGTGATCGAAGCGGCGCAGCCAGTCGATGGAGCAATCGACGGCAGGCCCGGCGGTCAAAGGCGCAGCGAGTTTGTGCGCGATGCGCTCGCCCTCATCGATGACGTCGAGGACGGGGACACCGGCGATAGAGCCGAGGTCGAAGGGCTGGCCGCCCGACGTCGGGTAGAACGCGGTGCGATCGAGGTAGGCGACGTCGGAGCCGGCGCCCTCGATGACGCGCGCCGTGAAGTCGCGGAGATAGGAATCAGTGTAGTAAAGCCGTTCGGTCATGACCAATTGATATTGTGACAGAGGTGTTGCGCCGAATGGGCGCAGTTGGGTACAGTAAAGGGGTTGATCCTGCCGTGTGCGCGCCCGTAGCTCAGTTGGATAGAGCGTCTGGCTACGAACCAGAAGGTCGGCAGTTCGAATCTGTCCGGGCGCACCATTAAAATCAAGGCTGGGCTGGACACAAATCAGCAAAGCGCTGAGAACCACAAAACAACGCGTGGTTTGATTTCACCCAGCACCTCGCCCCGTTCACGAACACTTTACAATCCCCATACAAAGTGCAATTCCTGGCGACTTAGAATCGGAACCAGAGCTTCTCCGCGCGGCGAAGGTCAGAGAATTCCAAACACTCGCGAGCTTCGCGAAAAGGAGAACTAGTCGTGCGTCTGTTATCGGATGTATCTCGCCATCTGAAGGGCGAGTTTGTGTGCGTTGTGGCTGCAACTTTTGTGCTGCAAGTCTTGCCCGCCGGCGCTCAAGACTTTTGCGGTCCCGTAACCTTAATCAATTTCAACGGAGTCAATGGGCAGTATCCTGCCGCCGGAGTGATTTTCGATGCGCAGGGGAATATGTACGGCACGACCGCGCAGGGCGGACCGTCCTTCAATCCTCTGGGCAGCAGCGTGGTCAACGATGGACTCGGCACCGTCTGGAAGTACTCGCCCGCGGCGGGGCTGACGACGCTCTTCAGCTTCAGCGGTACGTCAACGCCATCTAACAACGGTTACAGGCCACTTACACCTCTTGTGATAGACGCCCAGGGTAACCTGTATGGCACCACTTACTACGGTGGCGTCGATTTCACGCCCGACACTAACGGTCATCTGGGGTGGGGTACCGTATTCAAGCTTTCCGCGGCGGGGCAGTTCACGGAGGCGCATCAGTTCTCGGGACCCGACGGAGCGAACCCGGTGGGAATGCTTATCGATGGGGCCGGCAATCTGTTCGGCACAACGTGGCAGGGCGGATCGAATTGGAACCCTTCCCTCGGCGATTTCGGTTTAGGGACTGTCTTCGAACAAGCTTCCAATGGGACGTTCGCCAATCCCGTCCTGTTCTCATCGGCAAACGGCGGCGGCAATATTTCGGGAGGCTTAGTTACGGACGGACAAGGCAACTTCTATGGCACAACATACCAGGGCGGCAGCCAGGGCCGTGGATTGCTTTTTAAATATTCGGCGGCGAGCGGCCTCACGACGCTGGTGGAGTTCAACGGTCTGAATGGCATGCTTCCTTCCTCGCCCCCGATTATCGACAGCCAAGGCAATCTGTACGGCACCACCGTGCAGGGCGGCGCCTTCTTTACGCCTTCCAACGCGTGTTGCGGAACCTTATGGAAGTACTCAACGGCCACCGGGCAACTTACGACGCTGGTGAGCTTTGATGGATCCCAGGTGCCGGCGGACGGGATGTTTCCATCAGGAGCCGTGACCATGGACAGTCACGGTAATCTCTTCGGTGGCACGGTAATGGGCGGCTCCTTCGGAGACGGCATCATCTATGAGTATTCGGCAGCGGGTCAACTTAGCACGCTCGTGACCTTCAGCGGACCGAACGGCTGGAACCCTGAAGGAAACCTGACCGCTGACAGCGCGGGCAATCTCTATGGCGTGACGAACCAGGGCGGAACAGCGGGATACGGCACGGTTTTCAAGCTGACACTCAACAGCGCCGGCGGAGCATGCGGCGGTGTAGCGCTTGCCTCTCTGTCGTTCAACCCGGCGGCAGTGCCGGCCGGCTCGACGTCACAGGGAACGGTGACACTCTCCGGCCCGGCGCCTTCGGGTGGCGAGGTCGTTGGACTCGTTTCGGACAACTCTTTCGGTCTCGTGCCGCCGTCAATGACCGTGGCGGCGGGAGCAACCAGCGGCACCTTCACCTTCACGGCGAAGAGTGGCGTGCTCAGCAATACGCCGGTGACGGTTACGGCTAACCTCGGGAATAGCAGCGTTCAGGGGACGGTGACGATCACGCCATCATCAGCCGTTTTCCTGGCATCGATTTCGCTGAATCCGGCTACCGTGAGTGCGGGGAGTAATTTCAATGGAACGGTTACTCTGAACGCGCCCGCGCCTTCCGGCGGCGCCGTGGTTACGCTTTCGAGCAGCAATACGGCCGTTGCTACGTTGCCGGCGAGTATTACGGTGCAGGCTGGAAAGACGAGTTCCACGTTTTCCGGGCGGACGCAGAAGTCGTCCTCAACGTCGACTGCAGCGATCTCGGCTAGTTTTGGCGGGGCGACCAAAACCGCCACGTTGACAGTGACAGGGAAGAACTGAGGCGAGTTGTTCTACATGCGTGGGTCGGAGAGCCGTCCTGCGGGGACGGCTCGAAGACCTGCGCAAGTGAGAGGCTCAGCGGAGTAAAGCCGGATTGGAAGCGCTTCGATATCGACATGCGCTTTTCCGCACGCTGGCCGAGCCCGGGGCGGCAGTATACTACCTCACAGTTCATCTATGGCCACTCCCATGTCCGCGATCCTGCTGCAGCTTACCCACAGCGCGCCGGCCTCTCCGGTAGATTTCGCGCGTGCCTGCGGCGATTTTCAATTCAACGGCGCCGCCTCCGGAAACGAAATGCGAGACTTTTGGCTGATGGCGCATAAGTGCATGCAGCGTTCAAGCAAGAGTCTCGAACGTATCGGCGCCGTGTGGAGTATGGGGAAGTTTCTGGAGATGCCCGCCAGCACCTTCTTCCCCCATCTGGACGTCAAAATCGTGACCTACCAGATGATCATCCGCCTGATGAAACCAGAGCGTGTCAATCAGATGACCTTCGGCATTTGCGGACCCGCTCACTTTGTCGTTCTCTGGATCAAATCCAAACCCCGCAACTACGTTTCCATGGCCTACGAGCTGCTCACCGCCGGAAAAGCGACCACTGATTCCGGATCGCCGATTGTTCCCAATAAGTTTGTTCGCGAGTTTAATCCCGCGGGCTCCATCCCGGAGGCCGATTGGCTCTTCGCCGCCAGTCTTCGTAACGCCGACGGCCCCATACCCGAAGGGACTGATCGTGGCTCATACAGCGGAACGCAAAACCCCGAAATTTTTAACTACTGCCTCGAAGCCGGCTACACCGAGGTCGTATCCGTGATGTGTTATCAACGCTTAGCCGACTCTTTCGCCAGCCTCTTCGCCCCTTCCTTTTACGCCAACTTTCACCCCATCGGCCTGCGCGAAGTTGTGGAAAGAATGTGCGGCGGCGGCAAATTCTCTGATCCCGCGGTGAACTTTACGGTTGCCTGCACTTTACGCAGCTTGGGCTTCCGCGTCCTCCTCCAGATCAACTCGGGACTCCTGACGTTTGAACCGGCTACCGACAAGCAGCGCGAGAGAGCGAAGAGCGGCAAATATGCGGACGTGGCGCCCGTTAAAGACAATGATGAGCAATGGAAGTCCATCGTCAGTGAAAAAACTGTCTTCGGTCCCATCGTCGGGCAGAATTTTAATCACTGGGTGTTGGCCAAAAACATCGCCGTCGAAGGCGAGAGCGTTCGGCTCGGCGTTTATACGTGGGGTACCCGCAAGGAGGTAGCTTACACTCTCTACATGAAAGACTTTGCCAACGCCTACGGCGGCTTCGTCGCGGCCCGCGGTTGACCCTTTCACACGCCCTTGTAGTTCAACACCGGCCGGAGGGTGCGCACGACCTTCACCAGTTCCTTCTGCGCTCTTAACACCGCGCGGATGTCTTTGTAAGCCGATGGAGCCTCATCACGAAGTCTCCCCGCGAGGCGGAAGTCGTACCAGATTCCGGCCATCTGCCGGCGGAGTTCACGTTCCGAAACTTTGTCGCGAGCGGCTGTCCGGCTTAACGCCCTGCCCGCGCCATGAGCACTCGAGCAAAGCGCCGCTTCTTCCCCCCGCCCTTCCACATGAAAGCTGGGGCTGCCCATTGATCCTGGCAGAACGCCATGTTTGCCAAGGTGAGCCGGCATTGCGCCCTTACGGTGCACCCAGAGATCCCGGCCGCCGCGAGTTTCGAGCGACACGTGGTTGTGATCCGTGGTGATCACTGTTTCCCAACAGATATGCGCACCTATGGACCGCGCCAGCACGCCGCCGAGCTCTTCTGCGATTGCCATGCGCGACGCCTCGGCATAACGGCGGGCGCACGAGGCATCGTGCAGGTACTCCGCGCCCGCATCGGATCTGGCGTCCAGCGCGCGAAGGCGACTACTCCCGGACTCCGCACGGCTGAGATGGTGGTCGCGGATCGCCTGGCCGACTGCCCTGGATCCGCTGTGGATCATGAGCCAGAGCCGGCCATCCTCATCCGCCTGAATCTCGATGAAATGATTTCCGCTGCCTAGCGTTGCGAATTCGAGAGCGCCATCATTGCGCCGGATCGACTCGAGGCTGGGGTGACTGAGCGTCATTTGTGCCACGTCGCCAGGTTGAGAGATCGTGTCGCGCCGGTTGCGGCGGCGAGCCGGCACCGCCGCACTTAGTTCTCGCAAGACGTGTCCGGCCGCCTTGGGATTTTGCAGAGCTGCGGAATCCCCATCGGTGGCCACCGCCAGCATGCCGCATCCTATATCGCCGCCGACGGCTTGAGGATAGATGAGAGATGACGTGGCGATAGCAATCCCGATGCACACGTCGGCCGACAGGTGTACGTCCGGCATTACCGCCAACCGTTGGACGTTGGGGGCGCGCCGGAGGCGCTCAATCGCCTCCGACACGTCTGCATCCATTGGGCCCGCGAGCCAAGTCCGCATCGGTGCGATGCGTTCGTCACTCATGGCTGCCTCCATCCGGAGACACGGGAATGAAGGACAACTCAGGCGCACGCTTCCGGGTAATTGCCGCGGCCACTTCAGTACGCAGCCGCGGAGATTCGCGGCGCAAAGCACCGATCACGTTCGCTACCGGGCGGTCTGCCGGAATAACGACATGCACCAGCATGCGCCCGCAGTCTGGCGCCGGCGAAACTTCATCGACGAAGATACCGCCGATGTCATCCGAGGCGTCGCGGTCGGCGAACGCGAGATTTAATGCCCGCTCAACCTGCCGGCAAAGTTGTTGTGTTTTTCGTTGTGCCTGCCGGTCAGAAGACCGGCTGCCCGAATCCGCTTCGTACAGAGCTTCAACGAACTCTGCATCCACGAACTCTGTTTCTTTAGTTCGATGTTTATGTTCTTTCAGAACAGACTCCCTATTGCACACACGTAGGCTTGCCCTGCAACGCAGAGGAATGCGTTGCGGCGTCAACTCACTGGTTGAAAGGATGGGCGCCAGCCTGACTGGCCGACTTTATGCGGCGTGAGACAGGCTCGGCGGCATCGCGTGGTGTGCAATAGGGGACATAGTCGCCTCCGCTGAGTGGATACTGAGCCTCAAGAGCTCAGATACCCTCCAGTATTATCGCCGTTGCGCAGCCGCGGGTGCAAGTCCGAACGCAGATCCATGCCGCGGCCGGGCTACTTCTGCGGGTCGCTGCTGGGCGGCACGATGCCGTTGATTCGCATATACGTCACCAGATTGCCGTAGTGCTCCCACAAGTGCGAGGTGTTGTTATAGAGGCCGGCGAGCTTAGTCACGCGCGTCCCTAAAAAATTCACCATCTCCGCCGAACCGGCGTCGGTCAGCTTGGCGTATGCGGCGTCGCAATAGGCAAAGCCCTCTTTCAGCCGGCGAGAATCTGGGCTTTGGTGTGCAGCAATTCGTGGAAGCCTTTGTCGCTATTTTTTTCACCCATGGCTGTGCTGCACTGATAAAACTGCGCATTGGCGAGGTGCGCCAGCATCAACCCGTAACTCATCACCTCGGGCGCCGGCTTGAAGGGATACTTGTCCTCGGGCATCTTATCCGCCGACTTCAGAATAAGGTCTTTGACGTTACCGTAGAACTTTCTTGCACTCTCGACCTGCGGATTCGCGGTTGGGGTTTGCCCGGCGGCGGACGCCGCCAGGATCGCGATCAAAGCCAGCAAGCGTATAGACTCCTCCCGTTCGTCGGCGAACATCATATCACCGCAGGAAGTTCAGGCGGAAGGTGAAGTGGGGATATCCGAATTCAATCCGGCTCGTCCAGAGCAATTGACGCAGAGCGGCGGGGGAGCAACGGCGTCCTGGGCACTCGGACGCCGATGAATGGGTCGAGCGGGTATCCGGGTCGTCGAAAGCGACTGAGCAGCTTAAGACCAAGATTAATGGGCATCCTCAGCATCGCCGTGCTCCCGTGCAGGAGGAACCAGAAAAGGCGGCGGCAACGAATGAGCCGGAGTTGCAGGTCCGGTGTGCTTCGCTCCATTCCTCGATCATAACTCTTCGAGCCGTTGACCATTTCAGCGGGTCGTCTGCCCGCCCAATATCCTGAAGTCGAGCGCGTGACCGGTAGGCCGACTGGCAGTCAACAAGGCCAATCTCCTGGCCCGTCGCCGACAGCCATAATCTTTCCTGTTAGCGCTTACAAGAATCTAGTAAAATGGTAGTATTCACCCAAGAGGTAACTGCTTGACAGAGCATTTGAAGAACACACAGTTGAGCCGCCGCGCCCTGTTTGGCACGGCAGGAAAGGCAGTCGGCGCATCCGTTGCGCTCTCCCCGTTATTGAAGAGCGCCATTATCGGGGCCGCCGACACGGAAGCCGCGACCGCGCCCCTCTCCGGCAGCGCCGGAGTGGACCGTATCAATGTCCTCGGCGCGAAAACCTATCTTCACGGATGGGCGGGATATGGCGAACCGCCGGTCATGGGACGCCCTCAAGCCCAGGATCAGGGCGTCAACTATCTGGGACCGAACGGTCAGACCGTCGCCAACTCCGCGGCTGCCGCACCGGCGATGTCCACCGTCTGGAGCAAGGAGTCCGGACCCGGCACTGTTACCTTCGCCGACCCGAAAGCGCTGACCACCACCGCCACCTTCTCCTCACTCGGGGACTACACGCTGAAACTGACGGTGAACAATGGCGAGAGCACTCACTCGTCCTCTCTGCACGTCTCCGTGGAAGCGCCGCCGCCCGCCAAGCAACTGGAAGCCGTTTACACCAAGAACTTCAAGATCTCGAGCCCGTTCTGGAATGAGCGCGCCAAGGCTCTCATCGTCAATTGGATCCCCCATTGCATAGACCAGATCAACCGCACGGATCTCCCCATTGGCCAGGGTGGCATCGATAATTTCATAAACGCCGGGAAAGCGCTGCGCGGCGAGCCGCACGGATACCACAAGGGCTACGTCTTCGCAAACGCCTGGGTCCACCAGACCGTGGAAGCCATGAGCATCGCGCTCATGGTCGAGCCCCAAGGCGATGCCGACATCATCAAGGCTCACGAGACGTTCCGCAAAACGCTCGACGAATGGATCCCCATCATCCTGGCCGCGCAAGAACCCGACGGTTACTTGCAGACGGCCTTCACCGCTGCGGCGCCGCGCCGTGGTCCGCTGCCGCCCGTTCCCGTCACCAAGCCCGACGGAACTGTGGTGCTGGCCCGCATCAGCGTCTCGCAGGAACCCGACGGCACGCTCCGTGCGAATCGCGGCTTTGGCCGCGGCGGACGCGGCCAGAACCAGGCCAACACGGAAGAGCCGTTTGACGGGAAGACCTCAACCACCATCCTCTTCCCGGTGGTAAATCAGGATTTCACCACCACTCCCATCCGCATCACCCTGACCGAAGCTCCGGCGCCTGCGGGCGGCGGCGGCAGAGGCGGCAACGCGGTTCAAATTACGGCTAAGCGCGTCACCGGGGACAATGCCGATGGCAAGCCTGACACCAAAGTTGAACTTCCGCCGTCGCAGCCGGCGAACCTCAAACACTGGGATCCGGCGACTCGCGGCAACCACGAAGGCTACACCGCGGGCTATTTTCTGGAATCGGCCATCAACCATTACCTGATGACCCAGAAAAAGGACGCTCGCCTGTACAACGCGGCCAAGAAGCTCGCGGACTGCTGGTACAACAATCTCGGTCCCGCGCCCAAAAAGCCGTGGTACGACGGGCACGAGGAAATGGAGCAGGCCCTGGTTCGCTTCGGCCGCTTCGTCAACGACATGGAAGGCGGCGGCAAGGGACAGAAGTACATTGATACGGCCAAGTGGCTGCTCGATTGCCGTTCCACGACCGCGGTGGAGAGAACTCGGCCCGATGGCACGGTCTTCAGCGAACGCTCGGAATACGATCAGAGCCATCTCCCCGTCGTCCAGCAGTACGAAGTGGTCGGCCACGCCGTCCGGGCCATGTACCTGGATTCCGGCATGGCGGACGTTGCCGTAGAAACGCATGACCCCGAATACCACAGCGCCGTCAAGTCGCTCTGGAAGAATCTGGTCGATAAGAAGCTGTATGTCACCGGGGGAGTGGGCAGCGGCGATACGTCGGAGGGCTTCGGCGTCAACTACGCTCTCAGCAATCAGGCCTATTGCGAGGCATGCTCGAGTTGCGGCGAAATCTTCTTCCACTGGAAGATGCATCTCGCTTATCACGAAGCTAAGTACGCGGACCTGATTGAAGAATCGATGTACAACGCGCTACTCGGCGCCAACGATCTGGCGGCGAAGAATTTCTACTACGACAATCCGCTCGACGAAAACAAGGTGCGTTACGGCTGGCACGTCTGCCCGTGCTGCGTCGGCAACATTCCGCGCACGCTGCTCATGATGCCCACCTGGGTCTACACCAAGAGCCCGGACGGCATCTACGTCAACCTGTTCATCGGCAGCACCATCACGGTGGAGAACGTCGGCGGCACCGATGTCGAAATGGTGCAGAACACCGAGTATCCGTGGAAGGGGAACGTCGCGATCACCGTCAATCCCAAGGCCCCGAAGACGTTCAGCCTTCGCGTCCGCGTTCCGGATCGAGGCGTCAGCAAGCTGTACAGGCCCACGCCTCAGGCAAACGGCGTTACCGCGATCCACGTCAACGGCGCCGCCGTCAACGCGAAGATGGAAAACGGCTATGCCGTGATCACACGCAACTGGAAGCCCGGCGACAAAGTCGAAGTCGTGCTTCCGCTCAAAGTGCAGCGCGTCTATCCCGACGACCGGATTATCGCCCGCAACCGCGGCGGCCAAGTGTCCCATCCCGACGAGGGCAAGGTCGCGCTGAAGTACGGTCCGCTGATCTACAACATCGAGAAGGTCGACCAGGACATCACCAAGCCGATCTCGAAAACCGCGCCGCTAGCCGCCGAATGGCGCCCCGACCTGTTGGGCGGCGTGATGGCGATCAAGGGCAAATTCGAAGATGGCAGCGATCTGCTCGCCATTCCGAATTACGCACGCACCAATCGCGACGGCGCTCCGACGGAGTATCCGCAAGCCGGAGGCCGCGGCGGCCCGCGCCCGCTCACCTCGATCGTCTGGATCAAGGAAGCCTAGCACGCGACCAAGGGAAGCGGGACCGCTTTCGAACCCGCTTCCCTTGTGACGTGACGACAGGGCCTTCCTGTTGTGCCGCGCTTGCGCGGCTGCGGCCCACGTCGCCGGCTCCAACATCTTCATCACCACCGTCGGTTTCGTAAACTAGGGACGCGTCCGCGATCCGGAATGCGTGCTGTCGAAGGGCGCGCCTTCCGGATCGTTCAACACCGCCGACATTTTGTGCAGGAATTCGGCTTCGGAGAATTGCCGGGACCACGCCTGGAGGTCGGTCGATGAGAGCGCCGGCTCCATCGTCTCCAGCCGCGCGATCGCGCCCGCAAGCGCCGCCGGCTCCGGCGAGTCGTAGAAGACGCCGCCGAAGAACGGCACTGTCTCCAATGCTCCGCCGCGGCCCAGCGCGATCACCGGTTTTCCGCTCGCCAGCGCTTCTACCGGTGTGATGCCGAAATCCTCTTCACCGGGCAGCAAAAATGCGCGGCAGCGAGCATATAACTCGCGCAGCTCCTCATCGGTCACGCGCCCCAGAAACTCGATGTTGTTTGTAGCCATTGCGCGCAGCGCCTTGTATTCAGGACCGGCTCCGGCGATCTTCAAACGCCGCCCCGACTGCGCGAAACACCGCACTGCACTTTCCAGCCTCTTATAAGCCACCAGTTCGGAGACGATTAAATAGTAATCGTCCGCCGGCCGCGAGTAGAAGGAATCCACGTCCACCGGCGGATGAATCACATCGCTTTCGCGCCGGTATGTTTTCCAGATCCGCGTCTGTACGTTCCGGCTGTTGGCGATGAAGCGATCCACGCGCGCCGCCGATGCGTAATCCCAGAGCCGCAGATAATTCGCCGCCGGGGTCATCAGCGCCCTCTTCAAACGAGAGTGCGTCCACTCGTTGCGATAGGCCGGGTAGAGATCCCACAGGTATCGCATCGGCGTATGGCAATAGCAGATGTGACGCGTGCCGCTGGACGTGATCACACCCTTCGCCGGACCCGATTCGCTGCTGACCACCAGATCGTACCCGCGCAGATCGAAGCTTTCCAGCGCCATCGGCATCAGGGGCAGCAGGTTGCGGTAAACACGGCGGAGCGGATTGAGAAAGCTGGTGGTGATGCGGCGGTCGCGCAGCGTAGGGCTAAGCGTTTCGGGGTCGCAGAACAGAGTGAAAATGTCCGCGTCCGGCAGCAGACGGCAGAGGGCGTCCACCACCTTCTCGCCGCCGCGCCGGTTGAGCAGCCAGTAATGGACAATTGCCGCGCGCACCGTCCTTCCAGCATACTCGTAAGCGAGGACCATGGCCGGGTGACTGACGGGCGCTTTTACGGTTGCAACACCAAACGCTTCGATCCGCTGCAATGCGATCGGGAACTGCCGCTGGGACGCACCTTCTATCCCGCGGGCTTCCCACTGATGCTCGCGACGAACTCCGAAGGTGTGATGGACTGCGCTCGCGAATCCTGGGGCGAATGGAACGGCGACTTCGATGTGCGGCCGCTACGAATTTCGGTAGTCGTAGACCCGGGCGGCGCCATTGCGGAGGCCCCCGCCTTTCGCAAGCATAGTCACCTGCTCCTGTTTGTGTCCGATTCGCGGAACTTCGCCTCGGCCGACACCGTCACCGGCGAGGCGGCCATATACGTCACGCAAGCCACCGTCGCCGACCACACGCTCTTCCGCTGGCTCTTCCTCGACGCTCTCGCGTACATGATGTTGACGAACCTCTACGTGGTGTCCCTGCACGCCGCATGTGTAGCGCGCGACGGCGAGGGCCTGCTTTTGTGCGGCAAATCCGGGGCGGGGAAAAGTACGCTGGCGGTCGCCGCTGCACGAGCGGGATTCACGTTCCTCTCCGACGATTGCACGTGGGTTCGCACCGGTATCGACGAACTTTTCGCCATCGGCAAACCGCACCAGGTGCGCTTGCGCGGGGATGCTGCCCGGCATTTCCCAGAGCTCGCCGGCTTTCCCGCGCGCACTTTGCCCAACGGCAAGCTCTCCCTCGAAGCGCCGGTCTCGCTGCTTGCCGGCGTCAGGTCCGCGCGCCACGCCCGGATTACGAAACTCGTATTCCTCCAGCGCGAAGACGGCGTGCCCCCGGCGATTTCATCCGTGAACTCCGAAGACGCGGCCACGATGCTGCTCGCGGATTTGCCGAGCTATGGTCCCGAAGTCAACGCCGCGCACGAGCGCACGGTCGCGCAGCTTGCCGCGCTACCGGCCCGGCGCCTGGCCTACAGCTTGCTCGATGATGCCATCCGTCTGCTGCGCGAGATATAGCGAGCACACGCAGCGGCGGCACACCGGGTCATCGGCCACCGACAGGCTCTCGCGGAATGCGATAGCCGCGGGGCTGTTGAGGATTTCGCGCAGGCCGCCCTCCGCCGTGTTGCCGATCGCCGGATGGAAGAAGCACGGCCGCACATCGCCGTTCGCCTCCAGCACTGCCGACACCCACGGCGCATTGCACCGCGGAGCGGCATGCGCTTCCAAACCGTAATGGGCACGGAAGCGCGCCACGATTCGCACAAGTTTTGCAGGCGACTCCGAAATAAAACCGTCGTCCGGGTACTCGGCGATGAGCGCTTCTATTTCAGACTCCAGCTTCGCGAGTTCCGGCGCGATCGTGCTCTGGCGAATCTCGGGCCACGCGACTACACGGTTGAAAGCGGTGGAGGTAAGGTCGGCCGCCAGAAAGGAGATCGACCGCAGCCCGAGCCCGCGCGCCGTCCTGGCCGTCTCGCGCAAGCGCGATGCATTCGCCGCCTGCACCGTGCTGCGCGCCGAAATCGGATACTCGGGCGCGATCGCGTGGACCGCCGCAACACCTTCCGCCAGCCGGTCGAACGCTCCCGGCACGCGGCGGATCTCGTCATGCACATCGCGCGGACCATCCAGCGAGACAATCACTTCGTCCGTGCTCTCCACCAGCCGCCGCGCATCGCGAGCCAGCAGCAGCCCCGTGCTGAGCACCGTCACCCGAATGCGGCGAGCGCGCAGCAAATCCGCCAGCCGGAACAGGTCGCTGTGCATCAGGGGCTCGCCGCCCGTGAACACCACCCATTCCACGCCGAGTTGAACGATGTCGTCCAGGTGACGCCGCAACTCGCCTTCGCTGATTTCCTGTGCGTCCGTGCGCTTCCAGATATCGCACATCACGCAGCGGCAATTGCAGCGCGTGTGCGGCTCCAGCAGAAGCACCGGCAACCGCTGGATCGCGTGATTCATGCCAGCACCTGCTTGCCGGCGAGGCGCAGGTCGCTGCCCAGGTGCTTCTCCGCCGCGCGCCGCAACCGCGCGACCGGCGCGGCCACCAGCACCGGCGGCCGGCACTCCACGTGAAGTCGCTCAAAGCGCCGCCGTTCGGATTTCGGCAGTTGCGCCGCGAGTTCCGGTGAGATCAGCTTGATGCGGCCATTCACCACCACCAGCGCGACTTCCGATTCGCCGCGCATCGCGATCCAGTCGCGCTCCAACACCCGCGGCGAGAGCCGGAGAATTCGCGCGGGAACACTGGTGACCATTTCCCGCACCCGCGCCGCCGGAACATATCGCCGTGCCACCGCCATCTCATCCAGCAGATCCACGGGCGCGCTCAATGCCGAATCGGTGGCGAGCGCAACGGGCACGCCCGCGGCAAACACAGAGCGCGGCACGGTTCTGCCGAACATGCTCAGGTTGGAAGTCGGGCACCACACCAGCGACGCCCCGCGCAGCCGTAGCAATTCAATGCTGGCGCGCCGCAGCGCCACGCCGTGCACAATTGCGGTCCGCGAATCGAGCGCGCCTGCCTCGTCCAGACCGGCGACCTCCCGCCCGGCCGCGGCATCCACACCCTCGGCACAATGCACCACGAAAGGCCAGGTCCGCGGCGCTTTCCGAATCGCCTCATCCGGCCGCGGATCGAAGGCCTGCGAATGTGCCCACGCAACCCGCCGCACTACGCGCACCGGAAACTCAGGCCCGAACACTTCGGCCTCATATGGATTGTGGTGGCACACCGTAGTCACGCCGCTCAGCAGATTCTTCAGGGCTCCCCACCACAGCCGCACGGGCTTCGGCACGCGCAAGTGCTCGCGCACCGGCGCAGCATCCGGCCGGTAAATGTCGCGCGCCCACTCCGTCGCATTCCTGTATCCGCCGCGACCCAGCGCAGGAAACAGATTGAACTCCAGATGATCGTGCGCATTGATGAATCCGGGCAGCCGCGTGTAGCCCGTCAGATCCAGATCGCGAGGCTTCATACGCGCGTCCAGCGCGTCAGCAGGACGGCGGGAAATTCGCAAGCCGCCGCGAATAACTCCGGCCGGCCCGCGTGCGCAAACAATTCCCGCTCCGGTTCACCGATGCTCGCATCTACTGCGCGATCGAGGCGAAGCTCGGGCGCCCACTCGCGAAGCTGTTCCACTGTGTACGAATAATTTTCGAGCTCGTATACCTGGCCGCCATCGCGGAAGGTACGGCGCCAACCTCGCGCCACGGCTGCCGGATGAAAATCCGTCAGCAGCAGTTGCCCGCCGCGCGCCAGCACGCGAGCGAATTCCGCCATGGTAGCCTCCTGGCGGCGCACATGGCCGAGCATCAGCGCGCACAACACGGCATCCGCCGCCCCGGTTGCAATCGGCAGCCGCGAAGCATTCGCCACCGCGAGCCGCCCCCGCAAATCCGCCTTCCGCGCCGCCACGCTGAGCATTTCCTTGGACGCATCCAGCCCCACCGCGCCCAATCGCTTCGTCCAGCGACCCGTCCCGCAGCCCACGTCCACGGCGCGGCGCGCCTGCAACTCCGCGATCCACGGCTCCAGCATTCGCTGTTCCAGCGCCGCGATCGGGGAAGGAGTGTCGTCCCACGTCTCCGCCCACAGCGCATAACCCTGCAATGCCGAAACCGGAATCGCCCCACTCATCAGAGGCTCTCCAGTCGCGGCTGCCGCAATCGCACCAATTTTTGCGCGAGCCGCAACTCCGCGGGAAAATCGTACGCCCCCATCGCATACCGCCAACTGCTCAGCGACTTCAACAGCGTGCGGCCCCACCCCGGCAAACGCATATCCTGTGTGGTGGGCCAGCGTGAATTCATCACCGTTTCAAAGTCGCGGATTCGCCGTTTCACGTGCGGCGCCAGCCACGGCAGTTGCGGGTCCGTGCGGATCAGGTACGCATACCAGTGGGGTGTAATCCACTCGTCCGGCGTGGACGGGAACGCGATCTTCACGTCGCCATACGTGCCATTCTGCTGCGGCGTCGGCACATAGGTCTGCACCACGATCTCCACATCCGGATTCGCCTGCTTGATCCGCCGCACGAAGCCGATGGTCTCCGCCACGTCCTGTTCCGCATTTTCCGGATTCCCGAAAATCATCGAATACTCGGGGACAATTCCGAACTCCCGAATTCGCCGCGCCAGCGCAATCGTCTGCTCGCTGGTGAGCTGCTTCTTCATGCTCTTCAGCGCGGCGTCGTTCCCGGATTCCACGCCGAAGAAGATCATCACGCAGCCGGCCTGCCGCAGCGCCCGCAGTGTTTCGTCCGAGTAGTTGAGCACAATGTCCACGCGGGCTTCGCACCACCACCGCAGATTCAACGGCGCGATCCGGCCGGCCAGTTCGCGCGCATGGTCTTCGCGAAGAAAGAAGTTGTTGTCGTAAAACTGCACCGCGTTCACGCCCCAGGTGCGCTGCAGTCCATCGAGAATCTCCACCGTGCGCGCGGGCGATTCCATCTTTTCGCGATCGTACACCGGCACCACGCCGCAGAAGTTGCATCGGAACGGGCATCCGATGCTCGCCTGATGCACGGCCGTCCGCGACCCCAGGAACGTTCGCGCGATGTACTTGCCCGGGTCCATGCGATGGTACGGCGGATGCGGAAATTCGTCCGGGGAGCGAAGCGGGCGCGTCGCCGTGTGCACGTGGAAGCCGAACGCATCTTTATATGCGAGTCCTCGCACGCGTGCGAAATCGCGGCTGCCGCGCAATTGATCGAGCAGTTCCAGCAGCGTGTCCTCGCCCTGACCCCGCACCACGAAGTCGATATACCTGGCGTTCAGCGCGGCCTCTGTATAGAGGGAAGGGAAGTAGCCGCCCCACACGATGGGAATGCGCGGATACTTCTCGCGAAACGCGCGGCACACCGGAACGGCCTGTAGCAGTTGCGGACCGGGCATCACGCTGACGCCGAGCATCTCCACGCGATGGTTCTGCACCAGCCAGTCGATCTTGGCCCACGGATCCGCTTCCACATTGCCGTCGACAATTTCGTATTCCTCACGGCCTTCCAGCACCGCGCCCAAATACAAAACGGACAGCGGCAGCCTGCGATTTTTCGGCTTCGTGCTGCGGGGGTGAAAGAGAATAATCATGGCCTGAACCTGCCGGTCAATATCCAAAAATTGGAGGGCGGCCGCTGCTTGTGCCACCGCGCTTTCCACGGCCGCATGGCCCATTGCCAGCCGTACCACGGCCGGTCAATGGTCCACGAAATTCCGAGGTCGCGAGCCAGTTCGTCGAGCATTTGCAGGTCGAAATACTCGATGCTCGGCAGCGTATCGGAAGGGAAGCCGTACGTCTTCTGAAAATTCTTGTGGCGCTCGCGCACCATCGCTTCGCCGTGCTGATGCAGCCTGTAGACCGGCGAATCTATGATCGTGAAGCAGCCCTCAGGCGAAAGGCACCGGCGAATTTCCGTCAGCGTTCGCCGGTAATCCGCCGAATAGTGGATGGACGCGTTGTAGATCGCCAGATCCACGCTGCCGGCGGCGAACGGTAGATCGTCGAACTCGGCATTGATGCGCGGAAACGGCGTCTCAGCCTGATAATGCCGCCCCGCCGCGAGCCCATCGAGTGAATCCGTCAGAATATCCACGGCCAGCGGCTGGTGACCCCGCAGCGCCATCCGATAGCTCAACCAGCAGTTTCCCGCGCCCAGATCCGCGATCCGTAGCGGACGCGCGATGCGCTTTTCCATGCGAGGCAGCACGCGACGCTCCAGGTACCGGAAGCTCTTCGCGCGGATGTTCCACTGGTCCTGCAGGCGGCCCGTGATGTCGCGGAAAGGCAGCGCCAGGTAGTACGCGGAATCGTGCGATCCGCGGCCCTCTGCGTGGCGAATCTTGATGTAATCGTCGAGGAACTGGCGGCGCGCGCTGGCGAGCATAGTCATTTCCTCTCGAAGATCAGCAGCCGGTGATCCGCGCAACACCGCAGCGGCACAAACCGGTCCGCCATCTCCAGCACGCGCACCAGTTGCCGCGGCAGCTTGACGTACGAAGGCGGCACAAGCATCCCGATTCCGATCCAGCGCTTGAGCGTGAAGTCCCGCGAGAACGTTTCACGAAGCTCCCGCACACTCGGATAAGCAATCTCGCCCGCGCGCCCAGGCATGCGCCGGAATGCTTTTCCGAACTTCCCGTGCAGCAAATAATAGCCTGTCTCCCACAGGCAGAAGCGCCCGATGATACACACGGCAACGGCGCCGCCAGGCTTGACGATGCGGCCCAGTGAGCGCGCCACCATCGCGGCATCTGTTACGCAATTGAGCGCGCCGAAATTGGAAATCGCGCCATCAAACTGCGCCGGCCACAGCATTCCGATCTGTTCCGCGGCGAGCACTTGCGTCGAAAACCCGCCGCGCGCCGCCGCCTGCGCCACCATCGCGCGGGATGCGTCGGCCGCGTGCACCGTAATTCCGCGTGCCGCAAAGTGCCTGGCGTCCTCCCCGGTGCCGCACCCGACATCCAGCAGCCGGTCGCCCGCGCGAAACAGCCCGTCTACCGCGCGCCACACCGCGTTGCGCTGCGCGCGACCCACTGCCGTGGTGGTCCACAACTCGTCATAACGGGCGGCGAGCGAATCGAACAGAGCGGCGCTGCTCATGCCTCCACCTCGTCGTACGCGGCCTGCAAACCTTGCCGCGCAAGTTCCGCTTCGCTCGCAGAGCTGCTCTGCAGCAACCGGTCCGCGTATTGATAGAAGCGCCGCGAGTGGCGCCCGCGAATCTTCACGTCGCGATCCGTGCCCGCCTGCCATTCCCCAAGCTGCACCAGCTTTTCAGAAACCTCTTCGTAATACGGCGTGCCCTTGATGGGGTAGCTCACGGTCGTAAAAAACAGATCGGGCTCGCACGCCTTCACATGCTCATACGTGGCTTCTATGTCGCTGAGTTCTTCGCCTTCATAGCCCCACATGAAGAACATGCCCGTGCGAATTCCGTTCGCCTTCAACTCCGCCACCGCGTTGCGAACCTGCGCGATCGTGACCCCGCGCTCCATCGCATCCAGCAAACGCTGGCTCCCGCTCTCGCTGCCGATCCACACCCGGTAACAGCCCAGCTCGGCCAGTTGCGCCGCCACTCGCGCATTCATCCGGTCCGCGCGCGTGATGCATTCGAACGGCACCCGCAGCCCGCGCCGTTTCATCTCCACCGCGTATTTATTGAGCCATCCGTGATGAATCGTAAACACGTCGTCGGCGAGCCACAACTGCTCCGGCGCGTAACGCCCCACGATCCACTCCACTTCCTCCGCCACACCCGCCGCCGACCGCCGCCGGTGCGTCTTGCCGAACGTCGAGTGGCTGCACCAGCGGCAGTGATACGGACATCCGCGCGCCGTAATCAACGATACCGATCCAACCCCGTGCCGTTCGCGCCATGCCGACAGATAGCGCTCGATATCGATGCGCTCGCGGTCCGGCCATGGCTGCGCGTCCAGATCGGCCAGCAACTGTCCCGGACCCGTGCTGCCGCCCGCCAGCATCAGTCCCGCAACCTGATCCAGCGGCGTACCGCGCAAAATCGCTTCCAGCGCGAGTTCGCCCTCGCCCATTACGACCGCCGCCGCGCCCGCCGCCAGATACTCCTGCGGATAATTAGCAGGCTCCGGACCACCCGCTATGACGCGCCATCCGCACGCCGCCGCGTGACGAATAATCGCCACCGCATTCGGACGCGTCATCAGGTTCGCGTACACTCCGAGCGTCGAAGGCCGCTCCGTCTTCAGGATGCGAAACAGTTCCTCGCGCGAGCCGAAGGTGGAATCGTAGATCTCCACTCCGAAGCCCGCCGCCCGCAGGTGCGACGAAAGGTACAGAATGCCGAGCGGCGCGTACGGCTTCATAATCTGAAGCTCTTTCGCGTCCTCGTTCAGAAAGTATCCGTGGGTCAGCAGGAGATCCATAAGGGCATCTTCCGCGCGCAGGATTCCTTCAGCGCGAACACGTTTTCCCACGCGCTTGCCGCCGCGCTACGGCCGTCGCGCACCTCCGCGTGAAGGGCATCCGCCAGCGCTCGATAGAAATCCGTGGTGAACGCGCCTTGAAACATCATGTCCAGGTCGTCCGAATCGGCCCAATTTTCTTTTGGTCCGATTTGGCTCGAAACCATCTCATGAAACGCGGTGCCGGGCAGCGGATACGATACCGAAACCCCGATGTCGTCAGGCCGCGTCTCCCGCACCAGCGCGATGGTCTTTTCGATTTCCTTCCACGTCTCGCCGGGGTATCCGAACTGCAAAAAGAAGCATGCGCGGATTCCGTGGCGCCGCAGATTCTCCCGCGCTTCGAACACCTGCCACAGCCGCGTGCCCTTGTCCATCGCGTCCAAAATATCCTGCGCGCCGGATTCCACGCCCATCCAAACCTCGTCGCAGCCCGCACGCCGCAAATCAGCCACCGTCTGCCGCGTCATCAGGTCGCACCGCGACTGCATCTTGAACGGAATGCGCGCATCCAGCCGCTCGATCTCTTCGGCGAACTGATGCGTCCATTGTTGCGAGAGCGCGAAGATGTCGTCCGCGAACCACAGACGGTCCGGCGCGAACCGCTTCTTGATCTCCGCGATTTCCTCCGCCACCAGTTTTGCCGACCGGCAGTGATACGTATCGCCCCAGATCGGCTTCGCGCACCAGTTGCAGCGGTACGGGCATCCTCGACTCGAAACCACATTCATGCAAAAGTGGCCGTGCGCCGCCTGCCATGCCGCGCGATACGGCGCGGCGTCCACCAGGTCCCAGGCCGGCATCGGCAGCGCATCCAGGTTCGAAATCGGAGGGCGGCGTGGAGTGTGCCGTTCCGTTCCGGCCGCCGCATCCCAAAAGGACAGGCTGCGAATCTGCACCGCCGCGCCCGCGCCTTCCAGCACCAGCCGCGCGACTTCGAGAATCGATTCCTCCAGCTCACCCGCGAGGACGAACGAAAATCCCGCGCGCAGGTACTCCGCCGCGCGATCGCTCGCGTCCGATCCGTTGACGATGCACGGTACCCCCGCCTCGCGAGCGGTCCGCGCCATCCACAGCGCCAGTTCGCGATTCCGCAGCAGGCACATCTTCGTCAGAAAGTTGAAATTGTCTTCGCACACCGCCACCAGCCGCGGACGGTGCTGCTCCAACGCACGCGCGAAGCCCGCTTCCGGCTCCTGCAGCGTCGCATCGAAAAGTGCGACCTCATAGCTGGCCTCACGCAGGCACGCGGCCGCAACCAGAGTTTGCAGCGGCGGATACGGCTGCATCTTGCGCACCTGTTTCCGGTCGTTGAACAGGTGATTGGAATGCGTGAGAAGAATATCCGCCATGGGGCCCCCTAGCAGGTCACCGGCTCAGCCGATAACTGATGCGCGTCCACCTTCGGCTTGGGCGGCGTCAGCCACTTCTGTGCCGTTTTGCGCGCCCACAGGTCCACCGGCAATGCGTACACGTGATGGTCCAGCCGCCAGCGGGCGGGCCCGCTGATCAGCTCGAAGATCAGCCGGCTGAGCGCCGGAGTGCGATATTTTCCGATCGGCACGCGATGGAATGCCACACGCATATATTCGCGCATATTCTGCACGCGCGTGTGCTCGCGGCCCTTCAGCCACGGCAGCACCGTATAGCGCGGGAAGAAATCCGCCCAGCCTTCCAGCGACCGCGGCACTTCGATTCCCAATTCGAACGCGTGCTTCATCACCGGACTGCCGGGATACGGCGTGAAAATGTTCGTCCAGAATTCCGCTCCCGGATACTTGCGGCAGATGTTCATCATCAACTGCACGGATTCGCGGCGCTCCACTTCCGTCTCGCCGGGATACCCGAAGATGAGGTTGAAACTCGGCCGTATGCCGGCAGCGTGCAACCGCTCCGCCGCGCCGTAGATGGAGTCGAGCGTTTGGAAATCTTTGCCCATCAGATGCATCATGCGCTTGGAGCCGGTGTCGGCGCCTTGCGACATCTGCGTGAGTCCGGAGCGGCGCAGCAGCTTCAGTTCCTCCACGCTCAACCGCATCACCAGATTCGTGGATGCCTGAATGCTCCAGTCGAACTTAACGCCGCGGCGCACCAGTCCTTCGGCGATGCCCACAGCGCGGTCGCGATCCACCAGGAAATTGTCGTCCACAATCCAGAGCAGCTCCAGGTTGTTGCGGCTCACCAGTTCGGTGGTCTCTTCCACAACCTGATCCGGATCGAGGGCGTTCCACTTCCGGCCGTACACGCCGTCGTTTGTGCAATAGCCGCAGTTATACGGGCACGCCAGGCTCGATGTATACATCGCCCAGCGCCGGCCGCATACGCGCTCATAAGCGTCGAAATCGGCGAGCTGGTACGCCTTGGGAGGCATCTCCTTCAGCGGCCTCAAAGCGCGCGCGGGGTTGAACGTCACCCGTCCGTCTTCTTTGTACCCGACCCCCGCGATGCCTTTCAGCGATTCGCCGGCCTCCAGATGCCGCACCACGTCCAGCAGCGCTTCTTCGCCTTGACCGACCACGATGGCATCGACGTATTCCGCCGCGAGCGTCTGGTCCGGCAGCAGCGAGGGATGCCAGCCGCCCAGCACGATCGGCATGTTTGGATAAATACGTTTCACTTCGCGGGCGATCTGCACCGTCTCGCGAATCATCGGACCCGTCACCAGCGACACGCACAGGCAGATGGCGTCTTGCAGTTCCTCGATGACGCGCTTCTGGAAATTCGGAGTGATGGTGGAATCCACCAGCTTCACCTGATATCCGGCCCGCAGCAACGGTGTGGAAACCGCGAGTATGCCTAATGGAGCCGTGGCTTCCTGGCTGGAAAAGGCCGGGAAGAAGAATACGATCTTCTTTTTCTGCACCCTGGGGATGGCTGCCATGGTTTTAGCTTGAGTCACTGTGCCCATTGGAGTTGTGGCGAGTTTGTAAAACTTACGCTAAAAGTGTTACATTTATCGAGCTCGGAAACCAGAACCCCGACCCGACGTGCCATGCGCCCGCGTTTTCCAGGCGCGCTTCCTTGAACATCGATACCAGCGCCGCCGTCGCTACTGCCAGCGCCATCCGAATGGGGCCCGCGCCCACGCACGAATTTCTCCCCGAGCCCAGCGACACCTGAGTGGCGATGCTGCGCGTCACATCCAGCCGGTTCGGGTCCGCGAACTGCTCGGGGTCGCGATTTGCGGAGGCGAGCATCAGCATCACCAGATCACCTTCCTTTATTGTCGCGCCGCCGATCTCCACCGCGGCGGTTGAGCGGCGATACACACGCCGCACGACTCCGCCGTACCGCAGCAACTCCTCCACTGCGCCCGGCATGAGTTCGGGAGACTCCCGCAGCCTCGCAAACTCGGCGGGGTGCCGCAACAGCGCCAGCCACGAATTGCTCAGCAGCCTCGGGAGTGTCTGGGAAAAGGCCACGAACGTCGGTTCCCCCATGGGCACGGAGGCCTTCTCGAAGACGCTTTCGAGCTCTTTCGTTGCGATCGCAGCGTCTTCCAAAACAGGCGATCCATCCTTCTCGCCCGTCGCCGCGAACACGCGCCGGCTCAAAGCTCCGAGCCTCTCGCGCTCTTCCGCGCACATGCCGGTCGCGAACATCGCCAGGCTCAAACCCCACGGCAGGGCGAATTCGCTCAGCAAGTCCGCGGTCCGGCAGCTGAGAGCGTTCAGGATTGTTCGCGCCTCTTCTTCCGCCTGCGGACGCCACTGTGTCAACCGCGCCGGAGAAAACCGCGCCAGCACGTCGGCGCGCAATTTCAAACGGCCAGCCTCGTCGCGAGAATCGCGAACAATTTTCTGGCCCGCGCCCACGTTCCACAACTGTGGATGCTGCAAGCCTGCCAGCACATCGGCGTAGCGGCTCAAGACCCAGGCGCCTTTGGCGTCGTCGAAGTAAGCCGGCCGCGGCGCATCGGGATGAAAGTTATCGGGCATTCTCTCCCGCCGATCTACGTTCCACGTAGCGACCGGTCTCCAGACCGGTTGCAGGCGAACGAAGTTCGCCCGGGCGAGCTGCGCTCGCCGCAACAGGAAAGATTCCTGTTGCCACGTGCCGACAGGAATCCTTCCTGTCGGGTCGCGCGGAGCGCGGCTGCCGGCGGCGGATCGGGATGAAAGTTACTCTCCATGTTCCGAATCGTTGGGCCGGTCATCGCGACCATTCACTACTGTACGCGTACATGGACGCGATGCGCTACCCAGCCACGAACGCATCGCGACAATCGAGCTAACATCTTAAGTTGCCGAACCCCTGGTTGCACTGCCCCGGACTTCCCCGTCATGTGGCCGCCGTGCTCGCGGCGCTCCATCTGCGCGACCCGCAACCCGACGCGCTGCTCGCCCTCAGTCCGCAAGAGCGCTCCGCCGCCCTCGACTACTGCGATCGCGAAGCTCTTACGCTCCTTCTTCGCGACATCCTCCCCGAAGACGTCGCCCCCCGCGCCGCGAAGAACCTGCGCCGCCTCCGCACCGCCGAACAAACCTACCGCGACCTTCTCGCCCTGCCCGTCGATTTCGTCGCGCTGAAAGGCATCACCCAATGCGATCTCTTCGGCATCCGCCCGCAGGACCGCGCGCAATACGATATCGATCTCTACATCCCCCGCGAAACCGTAGAAGCCGCGCGCGACGCTCTGCACGCTCGCAACTACGAAACCATCGCCGGCATGGAGAAGTTCCCCACGGACCATCTTCCCGGCCTTTTCCCGCGAACCGCTTGGCGCTGGCGCGGCGATTACTTCGACCCCGAGATGCCGCTCGCCGTCGAACTGCATTTCCGCTTCTGGAATCCGCAACTGCAGCGGCTGCCCGCAACCGGAGTCGAGGAGTTCTGGACTCGCCGGACGCATCGCACGATCGGCGGCGTCGAGATTCCCGTGCTCTACCCCCAGGACGCTGTGGCGTACGCCGCGCTGCATCTGCTTCGCCACCTCCTGCACGGAAGCACGCGAGTGTTCCATGTCTATGAAGTCGCGAGCCTGCTGCAAAACCGCGCGCGCGATGAAATGTTCTGGAAGGAGTGGCGATCCCTTCACGCGCCGGATCTGCGCCGCCTGCAAACTGTGTCGTTCCTGTTGAGCGAAGCCTGGTTCGGCTGCGATCTGCCCGCGGCAGTGCGCGAAGAAGCCGCACAATTGCCGCCAAAAACGCGGGCATGGTTCGCGGATTTCGGGGCCTCGCCGGCGCTGCGTCCGTTCATCCCCAACAAGAAAGAACTCCGCCTGCACTTGAGCCTGCTGCATTCCTGGAAAGACAAAGCCGCCGTGGCGCGCCGTCGCTTGCTGCCGACGAATCTGCCGCCGCCATCGAGAGCCACGGAAACAGAATCCAGCCGGGTCGTTTACGCGAAGTGGTTCCTAAGCCGCCTCAAACACCACATCCTGGCGCTCGTGCGGTGGTAGCTCGGTGCACCTTTTACCGCTCCTTTACGCGTTTGTGAAAAAATCGAGTTGTTTCCGTATCTCCTGCACCGTTTACCGCTCCCTTACGGTCACGGCTTCGTATGTGGTTGATTCCGCTAACGGAGCCGTGACCGTGAGGGAGCGGTAAACGGTGCATCGAAAGGCGGATGGAGCGCCACGAGAACAGCAGCCGGATTTTTTTTAGCCCCGTTACGAAGCGGTAAAAGGTGCATCGAAAGGCGGATGGAGCGCGACGAGGACCAAGGAGCGCTAAATACTGCCGCCCGCTACCAGCTATTCTGCCCCCGGAAAACCTCAGGCACCGTCCGCAGCAAAATCCCGAAATACATCCCGAGATTCCGCCCGCGCACGTACTCCAGATCCAGCCGCCGCCGATCCTCATACGTCAGCCGGTTCCGCCCCGAAATCTGCCACAAACCCGCCAGCCCCGGACGCACCTGCAGCACCTCATCCGCATACACGCCGTAATACTCCCGGAACTCGCGCTGCGTCAGAGGCCGCGGACCCACCAGCGACATATCCCCGCGAACCACGTGCCACAACTGAGGCAGCTCGTCGATGGAATGGCGCCGCAGAAACCGCGCCAGCCCGCTGCGCACGCGAGGGTCGTGAGCCCCCTTCAGCGCCGGGCCGCGATCGTCGGCAATGAAATCCACCCACCGCCACTCGCCACGTTCGCCGCGACTTCCCCACATCGTGCGGAACTTCAGCATCCACAACGCCGAGCCGCCCCGCCCCACCCGCTTATGAGCGATGAGGGGAGTGCGCCGGCTGAGGATCCAGATCGCCAGCGCACTCGCTATCATCGCCGGCAGGCAGAGCACCAGCAGCACGAGCGCGGCAGTTCGCTCGAACAGGTGCACCGCTTCCCACCCGATCGCGTCTCCAACAACGACATTTCGGACTACAGGTATTGTCGCCAACGTCTCACCTTGAACCGATAGTAGAGGGTCGTTCCCGGTAAATTGGTCGGAACCTTGTAAATAACTTGTGAACTCACCGCCAGCTAATTACTGACCGCGATCGTCACCTGGTTCGTGGACGTGACGCCATTCATCGAGATCTGCACCGGCACTGCGTTGCCGGTCGGCGTTCCGGGCTGAATGATGATGTTGATCTGATACACGCCCGGGAACTGCGGTGTCATGCCCGAATACACCACCTGGGCCGGAACCCCGCCGACCAGCACCTGCGGCTTGGTCACCGTCTGCGGAAGCGCATTGATGTCCGTCACGCCGCTGCCCGTCACTTCCGATGGACTCACCTGCCCCAGGCCTGTTGCGAGTAACACCAGAGTTGCCGGGTCATTAATCTTCGCCGGATGAGTCGTCAAACCGGGAATCGCCCCTGCCGGCGCGGCAAACAGATAGTCCGTGTTCCCGTATGCCACTGCCTGCAGCGTGTTGCCCACGATGAAATTGAAGATGCCGGGCGCCGTTGCGATGGTGACGGTCGCCGGTGCGGAGCTCGCGTTTCCGTTCTTGACCACCACCTGAGCCGAGCCGTCTTTGACTTCCCACGGCACCTGGACGTTCAGCTGGTCGCCGTTTGCAGGATCGTGCGACGCGAAAATCATCGGCGCCGCGATGCCGTTGAATGTCACCGAGATGTTCGACAAAGAAGTCGAAAGCGGAATGGAATCGGCCTTTGCCGTGGTGGACGCCAGATTGGACCCGAAGATCGAGACGAGCGACCCGGCTGCAACGGGTTGGCCCTTCGCGAAACTCGCCCCATTGAGTACGCCGCCGTCGGCGATCGTAGGAGTCTGCGCGGCTGCCACTGCGGAGCCGGCGATGATGAGTACTGCAGTATGGAATAGCCTCACAAGATTTCCTTGGCTTTATTCTAGTTGCCGCGGCGTAAGTCACAAAGCAAAATTGGGGATATTTTACCTGTGCAAAGCTGCCTGGCCGCGCAGACTCCGAAGCGTCGCCACCACTTCGGCGTGCTTGCCACCGTCGAGATCCACTGCCAGTGCCGCTTCCCGTTCCGCTTCCCCGGCGCGCCCGGCCAAAGCCAACACCTGCGCGAGCGTCCAGTGCGGCTTGAACCAATGTGGATTCGCGTGAATTGCCGACCGAAGCGCCCATTCGGTATGCGCGAAATCGTTCTGCGTCGCATAAATGGCCGCAGCGTTGTACCACGCGTTGCAAGGGTCCTCGGATTCGCGAGTGGCGCGATCCGCCGCTGCGCCGGCCTGCGCCAGAGCCTGAATCTTCGTCAAAGGATTCGCCCCGGTCGATGCTAACGTGAGCTGCGCCCGCGAATACCATAAAGCCGCGCTCGTCCCCGGCATCCGCCAGCGGTCGTATTCGGAGTAGAATCTCGCCGCGGCGCCCGCGTCGGCGCGCGCCAGACTCGCGGAACTCTGGGCAAGCTCCCGATCCGCCACACCGTACCGGACCAGGCAGTACGCAAAGAATACCGCTGCCGTCGCGAACGCCAACCGCATCGCACCCGGCGAACGCCTTCGCTCCGCCGCGTCCGAATTCTGCCCAACCCCTACGGCGGTGATCACCATCATCAACAAAGCTGTCGGCAAGACGAAGACCGTGAACTGCTGCGCTACAACCACCGCCACGAGCGCGCCTAATAACTCCGCGTCCCGCCGCGAACTCCACAACCCGAGCCCAACCACTCCCACCAGCAGGATCAATCCCAGTACCCCTTCTGCGATCAACGCATCCAAAAACATGTTGTGCGGGGATTCGTGCACAAAGTCGGGATACTTCCGCGCCAACTCCGTCGATTCGAACTGCGGAAACTCGGCCGTGAACACTTCCGCGCCGTACCCCGATAGGGGCCGACTGGCGGCCATCCGCAGCCCATCCCGCCACAACAGCAGCCGCGATCCCCCCCAAGGATCCTCGGCAAACCATCGAGCCCTGCTACGCATCTGCTGCCCCGCGGGCAGGAAATAGAATCCGGCGCCCGCGGCGGCAACCGCCGCTCCCACCAGCAGCACTCGCCGCGGCACGCGAGCCCCGCGGGCCCACAGCCACAGCGCGCCGCCAAGCGCCAAAGCGAACATCGCCGCGCGTGTGCCCGTCAACAGCATCGCCGCCGCCGCCACCGCCGCGCAGACGTAGGCGGCAGCGCGCCACAGGCCCGCCTCCGCACGCGCTACCCAAACGCAAAGAAATGCCGACCCCGCCAGAAAGGTCGCGAAATAACTGACATACCCGAGCGTCCCTGGAGGCCGCACGATCGTCCACACGCCCTCGCCCACGTGATACGCGCTCGCCGGAAGCAATGGGTCCCAACCGAAGTACTGCGCGATGCCATATAGGCCCGCGATCCCCGCCGCCGGAACAAAGTAGCGCAAAACTGCCCGCGCCCGGTCCACCCGCCCCGACGTGTATCCTGCCAGCAGCCACGCGAACGCCATCAGCGCCACCTGAGGCACAGCTCCGAATCGGCGCCAGTTTGTGCCGAAAGCAGACAGCGCCGGATTCCGCGAGAGCCATGTCGAGATCGCCAGCCACGCTGCCGACGCAGCCAGCAGCCACCCGAAGAGGCGATAAGCCCGCCCCGCGCCGCCCCACCCGCGCACCGCCGCCCACACGCACGCACCAGCAGTTCCGGCCAATAAAATCACCAGTTTGGGAGTCACGTCGAAGTAAAAAAGCCAGCCCGGAGTTATTACAAGCGCAACAAGCAAAATGGTGGCGCCGAAAACCGCGTTCATATCGGTTACACTAACTCAGGAATCCGGTGGGCGAGACTTTCGACCTCTATCGTTACATTCGTTACGCGGGCCAGCGTTGGAAATTCGTTCTGACTTCGTGCGCGGTCGCCATCGCTCTGGCCGTCGTCGCGAGCCTCCTCATGACCCGCGAGTACACCGCCACCGCTCGCATTGTCATCGAGCCCCCGGCCGGCACGGACCAGCGGTCCGCCATGGCCGTCAGCCCCATCTATCTCGAATCTCTGAAAACTTACGAGGAGTTTGCCGGCAGCGATAGTCTCTTCCGCACTGCCGTCGAGCGCCTCCACCTGCGCGATTCGCTCGGCGCCATGCCCATCGAATCCATGAAGCGCAAGGCCCTGAAAGTCGCCCTCGTGCGCAACACGCGCATTCTGGAAATCAGCGCCACCATGCCCGACCCGCGCCGCGCTCACGAGCTCGCGCAGTTCATCGCCGAATCCTCCGTCAGCCTCAACCAGACCCTCGTGGCCGAAAGCGACCGCGACCTGACCGCCGGAATCTCTGCCGACGTTCAGCAAGCCCGCGAGCACCTGAACGCAGTCGAGGCCGAATGGTCGCGCGCCCTCGTCACCGAACCCACGCAAGACCTGCAGGCCGACATCGACAACGCCTCCGACCTCCGTTCCAAGCTCCAGCATGACGCCATCAACGCCGAAGTCGATCTTGTCGATGCGGCGCAGCGTGAAAAGCAATCGGCGCAATCCGCCGAAACGCGCGCCGAGACCGCCGATGCGCGCGCGCGCCTGGAAGAAATGCGAAAGCAACTGGCGGCGCTCGATTCGGAAACCTCTCGCAAGGAAAAACTGCTCGGCGAACGCATGGCCCATCGCGAACATCTGGAAGCCGAACGCAAAGCCGCGCAGACCGCACTCGCCTCTCTCGAAGGCCGCGTCCGTGAATCGCGCGCCGATGCCGGATACCGCGGCGAGCGCCTGAAGATCGTCGACCCCGGCATTGTGCCGGAGCGTCCCTCCTCGCCTAACCTTCCTCTCAATGTCGCGGCCGCGCTGCTTCTCGGCACTCTCCTGCCGCTCGTCTATCTCGCCTTCGAAATGAATTTCCGCGAGGAGCGCATGCTCCGCGGCGCGCCCGTCCGTCCCTTGGCGCGAGCCGGCCGTGAATAGCGCGTCCCTACGCCGCCCGCACGTTGCCGCGGCGCTGCTCGGCGCGTGGGCCGCCGCCATCGCAGTCATCCCCGGCGTTGCTCGCCAGGCCATTGTTGCCGCGCCCGCCGCTGCCCTCGCCGTCGCGTGGTGGACCCTGCGGAAGCCGCACCGCTGGCTCACCCTCTTTTTTTGCATGGCGCTGCTTTTGCCGCCGCTGCCCATAGCTGCCGGCGATTCCGGCCCGCACCCGTGCCTCGCCGCCGCCGCTCTCGGACTCTTCGCCGGAGCGCTCTGGCTGCCGCGCTGGCGCATCGCCCTGAACTCCGTCAGCTTCTCCCTCGCCGCGCTTCTGTTCGCGCTTCTCCTTAGCGTTCCGCAAGCCGTGCTGCGTTCCGGCTTCGTGCCCGCCGCGGCCAGCCTCGCCCGCGTGGCCCTCTTCGGCATCCCCGTCTACATCTTTTTCTACGCCGCCTACGGACCTGGCAAAGACGCGAGCGTATCCCGCTTCGTGCGCCTGCTCTACTGGTTCGCGATCGTCTCCGCGCTGTTCGCGTGCGTCGATTTCTACTATCAGTTCCCCGCGCCCGCCGGCTACGGACCTCAATTCGTCTGGCTCGATTCCGGAGTCTATCGCCGCGCCCAGGGCCTTTTCTACGAAGCCAGCACTCTCGGCAACTTCTGCGCCTTCTTTCTGGTGATGATCCTGGTCGCGCTCTCGCGCCCTTCCGCCGAATCGCCTGTCTCGCGACCTGGACTTTGCGCCGGAGGCGCGGTGCTCCTCGCCGCGCTCGTGCTCTCCTACTCGCGAGCCTCCCTCATCACTGTGGCGGTCGCCGCACTTGTGCTGCTCTGGATCAATCGCCGGCGGATCCGCTTTACGCACATCCTTGTCACCTTCTCGTCCGCGCTGGCCGGTGCGGCCCTCATTTGGAAACTGTTTCCCGCCTTCGCCGAAATGTATTGGGTGCGCCTCTCCGGGTCCGCCGAGTTCCTCTTCACCGCGACCAATGGGGTGCTCTCCGGCCGCGTCGAAAGCTGGCGTACCCTCACCTCCTGGATCGCCGCGCATCCCGGCAGCATTCTCCTCGGCATCGGGTACAAGACGCTGCCCTACAGCGACGCCGCCGGCGGACCCATCGTCGCCGACAACATGTACCTCAGCCTGCTCATCGAAACCGGAATCTTCGGCCTGCTCGCCCTCATCTGGTTCAACTCCGCCGTGCTGCGCGCCTCATGGAAAGCTTCGCGATCCGCCGTTGCACAGCGCTCCTTCCTCGGCGCGTGGATGCTCTGCTTCTGGTGCGGCGAAGCCATTCAGATGTTTTCCGGTGACATTCTCACCTACTGGCGCGTCCTGCCCGTGTACTTCTGGGTGCTCGCCGCGGCGGTGCGCGAATGAGGCTCCTGCTCTTCGATCAGTTCAGCGACCTCGGCGGCGCGCAGCAGGGCCTCCTCGACGTGGTCGCGGAAATTCACCGGCGCGGGTGGCGCTGCGTCGCCGGCTTGCCGGGCGATGGCGTGCTCTGCGAGCGTCTGCGCGCGCTCGAAGTTCCCACCGAGCGCATCGAGTGCGGACCTTACCACTCCGGCCGCAAGACCGTTCGCGACCTCGGCCGCTTCGTCTCCGGCACGCCGCGCCTCGCCCGTCAAATGCGCGACCTGGCCGAATCGCTCGGCGCCGAAGCCGTCTACCTCAACGGTCCGCGTCTGCTGCCCGCGGCGGTGCTTGCGAATTTTCGCGTGCCCGTGGTCTTCCACTCGCACAGCATCGTCTCCACCCCGATGTCCCGCCGCCTCACCGCCGCTGCGCTCTCGCGCCTCCGCGCCACCGTGCTCGGCTGCTGCGATTTCGCCGTGCGCCCGTGGAGTGGACACGTCATCTATAACGGAGTCGCCGGACCGCCGCCCGGCTGGCGCAAAACTCCATCGGCAGCGCCGCGCATCGCCTGCATCGGCCGCATCGCGCCGGAAAAAGGCCAGCTTGAGTTCCTGCGCGCCGCGCGAGCCATTCACGCCACCCTCGGCGATGCCCGATTCACCGTATACGGAGCCGCCCTCTTCGCCGACGCGGGAGCGCTTCGCTATGAACGCGACGTTCACCGCGAAGCCGAAGGGCTGCCCGTCGCCTTTCCCGGTTGGATCGCCAACGTCTACGACGCGCTCGCCGAAGTCGATCTGTTACTGGTCCCCTCGGCAGCCCACGAAGCCACCACAAGAGTCATCCTGGAAGGCTTCGCCGCCGGAGTCCCGGTGATCGCTTTCAATTCCGGAGGGATACCCGAAGTCATCGAAGACGCAGTCAACGGCTATCTGGTGGATTCCGTCGAAGCAATGGCAAGCCGAAGCGTCGAACTGTTAAAAGGAGATCCCGCCGTTCTCCACCAAATTGCCGCCAATGCCCGCCAATCCTGGCAACAAAGGTTCACCGTAGATCGCTACGCCAAGGAAGTAGTGGATTTCCTGGCGGAAACAGCCGTGAAGCCAGTGGCAACGCAATTAACCACAGAGGACACAAAGAAAAAAACAAGAGTTCACAGAGAATCTCTTTCATGAAAGCCGCCGGCGCTGCCGAACCTCCGACCAACACCCCGCGGGCGCCTCTCAAAAGCCTCCGCGCCTTCCCTCCATCTCAGCGGTAATGCCTGTTTTCTCTGCGCCCTCTCCGCGGCCTCCGCGTCTCCGTGGTGGAATTGCGCTGCCGCAAACCCACACGGAACGGCGCCCCAATCCGTTTGCGGCTTGCCGCGCTGTGGTGAACTGACACTGCCCGCGCCCGCGGCCTACTTAGGCTCCGGAGCCGTCTTGGGCTCCGCTTCCCCCCGATGGCACGTGTAGCACGACACATGCATCTTCCCGTCCGTGAACTCCGCATTCACTTTCTGCATCATAGTGATCATGTGCCGCGCCGTTTCCTTTTTCGGATTCTCGTCGCTTGCGAAGTTCCCCTGCACATGGCAGTACGTGCACTGCACGCCCAGCCCCGCCGTGAACGTGCGCATGATCTGACCCACCTCCGCCGAGCTGTTCACCTTCAACACCTTCAAATTTTTAGGGGGCGGAGCCGGAGCCTTTTTCTCCTGAGCCATCACCGGCAGCAGCGCAATCGCGCCTACCACGAACCATCGCATGCGCAATATCATATACCCGCGCGCATCCACGACGGCAGATCCTTCTTCGTGTCGCGCAAAATCTCCAGCACGTCGCGCCGGCCCTTCAGCTCAGACGCGATCCGCCGGTAAATCTTGTCCCGCACCGCCTCGGGCAAAGCATCGAATTGCGCGCTGTAGATCAGATAACTCAACGGATACCGGAACAGCCGCGTCTGCAGGTCGAAATCCCGTAGACTTCGGCCCTGCCGGTCCCTGGGCCCGCGCAGCGGAAACGTCTTCGTGAAAGTCGAAACACCCTCCACCGGCTCCTTCAACGGCACCTCATCCAGAAACAGCATGTAGCGGAGCAGCGCATCCAGATCTGCGTCGTAATTCTCGCCCATCCGCGCCAGCCATCCCACCCGCGTCATGAAATTGACCATCTGCGTCTGATGCTCGAACGTCATCAGCGCCACGATGTCGCTCACCCCGCTCAAATACCCCGCCGTGTCCACGCGACTCGCAAGAGACGCCAGATTCTGATGCGAGCTCAGCACGTGCGGCTCCGAAGGGTCCATCGCGACCCCGTTCGCCCGATCCCGCTGCTCGCCGCGCGCCGCATTCACATACCACCCGCCCCACCGGTCCGCAAATGGCGTTCGATGATCCGTGATGATCGCACCCGTGCGATCCGCCGCGCCGCTCACTCCGGGAAAAACAGACCCTACGAACATCCCCGGCACACCCTGCGTCGACGCGCCGGTGTGACAGTGCAAGCAAGCCGCCTGCCGGTGAAATCCCTCGCCATCGAAGCTGTAAAAAATCACGCCCTGCCGCGGATCCAGGCTCGCGACCTCCATCGATGCCGCGCCGCGAATCCACGCCACCGCCGTATCGTCGTTGAAGTAAATCGCCCGCGGATTCCGCGGCGAAATGCGCTCTGCCTGAAAACTGGTCTTCGAAAACACCAGCGCCTGCGAATCGATATTGATGTTCAATTGCGCAAGCAGATCGGCTAGATTGCGCGCCGACCGCTTCTCGCGAATCAATCGAGCGACCGCATCGCCGGTCGCCGCCGTCCGGTACTGAATCGCCGCGTGGTCCAGCGGAAGATCCGTCGCGTACCGCTGCGCCGCCGCGATCCCGATCAGCGCGCCCGCCGCCAGTAGCTTATTGATTCCCACCAGGAGCACCCCGGCCCGCCGGAACGTCGGCCAGGTATACCGCCGACTGGAATCCCAGCACCGAGGCAAACTTGTCCATTGCGTCCTTCTGCTGCTGTTCCGCCGCTGTCAGCGGCCGCTCGTACACCGATGCGCGCGCCGCTACCACGCACATATCGCTGCGGCAGTTGTGCGAATTCTCAGATCCCAACTTCTCCAATAGCGCCACTGTCTCCAGATGCGGCTGTCCGAAGCGCGTCGGACCGTTGGCCATATCCGCCACCGTGTCGCCCGCCTTGCTGCGCGCCTTCACGTTCGCGCCCTTGCTCACCAGGTAGTTCACCATGTCGTTATCGCCCAGGTATGCCGCGCCATGCAGCGCCGTGTAGCCGCGATTTTCCGCCGCGTTCACATCGTTGCCCAGTTCCACGCACAGCTTCACCGCATTCACCGGCGGCTCCGGCGCGTTTACGCTCCAATTCGCCGCCCATCCGATTCCCGCCGCCGCCATCAGCGGAGTCACGCCCGACTTCGTTGTCATCTTCGGATCCGCGCCATGCTCCACCAACAGTTTCATCGCCGCCGTATCGTTCGATTGCGCCGCGCGCCAGAATGCCGTCGCCCCGCCCGGGTCGACCCACGTGTAGTCGTTCGTAAAAGATCGGAACCACAGCTTATCGTTCAACTGCGCGTTCACGTTCGCCTTGTGCTCCAGCAGCGCCTTCATCAGGTCAAGATACCGCGTCTTTTCCTGGTCGACGTTCGGCTGCGGAAACCAGGCATGCGGAGCCCACTCGGTATCCACCACTGCGTACAGCGGCGCGAGCCCCGAGAGAGTCGCCAGATTCGGATCCGCGCCCTTGTCCAGCAGATACATCGCGACATCCAGATGGCCATTGGTGATCGCGATCACCAGCGGCGTGAACTTATCCGCGCTCGCGATGTTGAGATCTGCGCCGCCTTCCGCCAGCGCGCGCACCGTTTCCATGTGCCCTTCGCGCGCCGCGTACAACAGTGCGGTGTTGCCGCCCATGAACTCCGCGCCCACCCGCCGCGGAGCGCGAGCCGCCACGTCTCCCGCGCGAGCTTTCGCCTTCGCCGGCAGGAACTCGGCCGATTTCAGTTGCAGTGCGTGAGCCAATGTCTCGAGCTCCGCCTTCGCAGTGTCCGTTGCCGATTTCGCCGCCGCAACTGCCGCCGCCGCATCCGCCGCTTCATCCGCCTTATCCTGAGCGGCCGCCGACTGTGCAGCGGCAGCAGCCCCGCGACCCCCGCGGCCTCCACGACCCCCGCCCGCCGCGCCCGGCCGTTCTTCCACAATGTTGCCGTCCTGGTCGAACCGCACGCGCTCCACTTTCGTCACCTTGCTCGTGACGTTCGCCTCCGCGCCGTGCGCCAGCAGATACCGCACCACCGCATCGCGATTCAGCGCGGCCGCAAACATCAGCGCCGTTTGCCCGTGCGCCGCCTCCGTCGCCTTCACATCCGCCCCGTGCTCCACCAGCACCTTCACTGCGTCCACGCTTCCGCTCGATGCCGCTGTCATTACCGCCGTCGTGCCGTTGGCGTTCACCGCGTTGGCATCGGCCCCCGCCTGCAGCAGCGCCTCGATCACCGCAGCATTCCCGTTCTGGCAGGCCATAAATAGCGGCGTGATGGCGCCCTCGCGCGTGGTCACCTTGGGATTAGCGCCCGCGGCCAGCAGCATCTTCACCATCTCGAGATCGTCGTGAAACGCCGCCCAGTGCAACGCAGTGGAGCCATCGCCCTGAGCGGCATCCACATCCACGCGCTCCTTCAACAATTGCTGCACCTGCTGCTTGTTGCCCTGCATCGCCGCTTCGGAAAGCCGCGAATCGGCCGCGCCGAACGCCAGCGCCGCCGCCAGTACTCCGCTAGCCAGAATCTTCAACATCGCCAGTTCCCTCTTTTAACAACCCTCAATGCGCGTCACACCTTTTACCGTTCCCTTACGGGGCTGTGAAAAAATCGAATTCTTTCCGTATCCCCGGTGCATCGAAAGGCGAATGGAGCGCCACGAGAACAGCAGAAGGAGCGGTAAAAGGTGCATCGAACCTCGTGCCGTGCCGAACGCCGGCGACCAAGCCGCAACTCCGCTCGCCGGGGTAATACGTGCCTCATGCCTTTAAATCGCCACGGTCCCGTTGCTATCGCCGAAGCTCTCCGCCTTCACGCCCAGCTTCTGCAACATCGTCAGCATGATGTTGGCCGCCGGCGTGCCATCCTGCGTGCGCACATGCAGGTTGCCCTTCAGCATGCCGTTGGCGTGACCCACCAGCACCATCGGCACGCGCTTGTGATTGTGCACGTTCGAATCGCCCATCGGGCTGCCGTAGAGCACCATGGAATGGTCCAGCAGGTTGCCGTCGCCATCCGGCGTGTCTTTCAGTTTCTGCAGGAAGTACGGCAGCAGACTCACGTGATACCGGTTCAGCTTCGCGAACTCCGCGATGCGCGCGGGATTCTCGCCGTGATGCGAGCACGGGTGGAACGGCGTTTTCACTCCGCTCTCCGGCCACACGCGGCCGCTGACGTCGCGGCTCATCTTGAACGCCGAAACCCGCGTCGTGTCCGTCATGAACGCCAGCGCCTGCAAATCGAACATCAGCCGCAAATGCTCTTCGTAGTTATCCGGGACGCCGAGCGGAGCCGCCGGGAGCGCCCGCGCCGCGCCGCTCGCATTGTATTTCTCGATCCGCTGAATCCGCCGTTCGATCTCCCGCACATCGTCCAGATACGCGTTCAACCGCCGCCGGTCGCTCGGACCCAGATTCTTCTGCAGCCGGTTCACATCGCGCGAAATCCAGTCCAGAATGCTGCGATTCGTCGCCTGCCGCGACGCCCGCTCTTCCGGCGTGCCGCCCTCGCCGAACAGATTCTCGAACGCCATCCGCGGATCCAGCGTCATCGGCAGCGGCTGCGTCGGCGACGCCCAACTGATCGTATCCGCATACACGCACGCGTACCCGTAATCGCACGCGCCCGATGCATCCACCATCTCGATGCAAAGCTGAATCGAAGGCAGCGGCGTATCCTGGCAGCACTGCTGCGCGTACAACTGGTCGATCGATGTGCCGACGAAATAATCCGAGCCCTCCGTCATCTTCGGATGCGCCGCCGTCAGATACACCGCGCTCGACCGGAAATGGTCCGCTCCTTCCTCCGCCGCCGACCACGCCGTGGCCGGGTGTTGATCCGTGTCGCTGACAATCGTGATGTACTCGCGGAAGTCCTTCAGCGGCTCCAGCGTCTGGCTCCACTCGAAGTCGCGTCCTTCCTTCGCGGGCGACCAGTAGTGCTTGTTCGTGCCCTCTCCCGTCGCGCCCGCCGACCCGTGCACCATCTCGATGCAGCACAGCCGCGTCTTCGTCGCAGCCGCCGTTTTCGCAACCTGCGTCTGCGCCGGAACCATCGCGTCCAGCAGCGGCAAACCGAGCGCCGCTCCCATGCCGCGCAACACCATGCGGCGCGAAAGATGCTTCTTCGTGATGTATTGCACCTGCGTCTCTCCTACTGCTGCAAGTTCAAAATCGTGGGCGCTGTCCCCTTGGGTTCAGCCTCTTCCGCGCGCCGCATCTGAAACGCCGGGCTTCTTACGATGCCCAGCACGAACGACGAAAATTTGTTGTTATTCCGCGCCGCCTCGCGCTCAATCGAGCGCACCTGCGGCATGTCCCAATACTCCAAAACGCGACCCAGTCCGTAGGCCAGTAAGCTCTCCGTGAATGCCGCGAGGAAGGCGTCCTGCCGCCCCACCAGCGCATTGCGCAATGCCACCGGACCGTCCAGCTTTGACCCATCGAACATCTGTCCCTTCGGGTCGATCGGGAAGCCGCTGTCGTGCGTCCGCCACACACCCACGGGGTCGAAATTCTCCATCGCGAAGCCGATCGGGTCCATCAGCTTGTGACAGCTTGCGCAAGTCGGATTCGCGCGATGCTCTTCCATCCGTTCGCGCACCGAAAGCGGCTTCGCCACGTGGCCGGTGCGCAATTCCGCATTCTCCGGCAGCGCCGGGACATTCGGAGGCGCGGGCGGCGGCGGAGTCCCCAGCAGCACTTCCATCACGTACTTGCCGCGCTGCACGGGCGACGTGCGGATCGCCGTGGACGTCAGCGTGAGTATGCCCGCATGCCCCAGCACGCCGTAGCGATTCGGGTCCGTCACCGCCACCCGCCGGAAACGATTTCCCATCACGTTGGGAATTCCGTAGTGCTTCGCGAGGCGCTCGTCGACAAACGTGTAGTTCGCCGTGAGCAGGTCCATGATGCTGCTGTCGTTATGCACAATGCTGTCGAACAGCAGTTCGGTCTCGCGACGCATGGAATTCGCCAGGCTCCGGTCGAAATTCGGAAACAGATACAGATCCGGAACCGCCTCGTTCAGGTTTTGCAGATGCAGCCACTCGCTCGCGAAATTCTTCGATAGCGCTTCCGACTTCGGATCCGCCAGCATCCGCCGGGCCTGCTTCTCCAGCACCGCCGCGTCCTTCAGCTTGCCTTCGCTCGCCAGCGTCACCAGTTCATCGTCCGGCGCGCTGCTCCACAAAAAGTACGAAAGCCGCGAAGCCAGTTCCAACTCGCTCACGCGGTAATTCGTTCCGGGCGCCACGCCCGCCGGCGTCTTCTCGAACCGGAAAACAAATTCCGGACTCGCGATCATCGCCTGTATGGCCGTGCGAATCCCCGTCTCGAAATTTCCTTCGTTCTTCCCGCGCTGATAAAAGCTGAGCAGGTCTTCCAGATCGTTCGGCGTCACCGGACGCCGGTACGCCTGCCGCGCCAGCGCCGAAAGGATCCGCTTCGCGCACGGAATCTCGTCCTCGCCCGCGCCCGGACGGCACACAAAAATCTTGCGCCGGCTCGGCGTATCGGAAACGCCTTCCGCCTTCAACGGACCCGTCACACTCAACTCGTGCAGATGCGGCAGCGTCGTCATGCCGGGCAGCGCGCCTACGCTCACATCCACCAGGCTCTGCTCCACCATCTGGTATTCGTCTTCGATCGGTCCATCGAACTTCTGCGGGAACGATGCCGAAATTCGCTGCGGACCCGCGCGCACATGAATCGGCGGAGTCTTGATTCCATCTTTCGCCAGCGTCATCGCAGGATTGATGTCGATCATCGCCACCTGCTCGCCGTTCACCGCCACTTCAATCTGCTGGCCCTTCCCCTGATTCATCCCAAACAACGGACCCGTCGGCGAATAATAAAACCCGAGCTTGAAGACGTAATCGCCATCGGCCGGAAAATCGTGAACCACTGCCAGTCCGCCGCGCGTCCCCATCGGCGTGCCATCCACGTGGCGCACTTGCGAAAGCACGCGCGGAATCCAGTAGGTGTGGGTCAGAGGCAGCGCATGCGGGTCGCCCACCGCCTCGCGGCTGATCTTGCCGGCGGCGCGAATGTAGCCTTCCATCAATGCCGGCGAAAGCGTCAACACGTCCGCCATGTTGTCGAACCCGTGGCTCATGTCGTCGGTTGGCAGCAGAGCGGAAACGTCTACCCGCACGTCCAGCAGGTCGCGGATGGAGTTCGCGTACTCGGTCCGGTTTAGCCGGTGCAGAGCCGGACGGCCCGGGTTCGGATGCGCGGACGCCGCTTGATCGATCGAGCTTTCCAGCGAAGCGATAAACGCCTTGGTGGCTTGTGCCGGAGGCCGCGGGATTCCCGGCGGAGGCATCATCCCGGCATGCAGAATCCGTAGTGCTTTTTCGCCGGTTTCCGCGTCGAGCTTTGACAGGTTGACGTTGCCGGACTTCAGCTTCTCGTTGTGGCAGCCAATACAGTATTGATTGACGAAGGTCTGCTGCGGTGCTGCGGAACTCGCTTTATGCGCGGACTGGGCCCACACACTACCGGCCGCGAACACGGCGGCAACGCTGCCAAGTACAAGACGATGCATGCTTCGGGCCCCTCACCGGAATGTAACAGTCGAAAACCCGGACTGAATTATATTGATTGCACAGGCCGAAGTCAATCGAATCAGCCCCCGCTTCAGCCCCTCCGCGCTTCGTATAAATTTTCACCCCTCCAAATCCGTCCACCTGCTTGGTGGCGCTATTATCGGCGTTATATGGGCGTCACCCTTTCCGCAGTTGAATATCAAGTGTTGGTGGAGCAGGCTCCGATCATGATTTGGCGCGCCAATACCACGGCCGAATGCGATTATTTTAATGATCGCTGGCTGCTCTTTCGCGGGCGCACCATGGAACAGGAAATTGGCAATCAGTGGGCCGAGGGCGTTCACGCGGATGATCTCCCGTCCTGTCTCACCACCTACCTCGAATCCTTTCGCAAACGCGAAACGTTCGAAATGTATTACCGCCTCAAACGTGCCGATGGCGCGTACCGCTGGATCTTCGACCGCGGCGTTCCCTTCTACTCGGAAGCGGGTGAGTTCCTCGGCTACATCGGAAGCTGTATCGATGTCACGCAGCGCGTCGAGGCGCAGAAGGCCGCCGATGAAGCCAAAGAGCGCGAACTCGAAAACCTGCGCGGGTTGATGCGGATTTGCAGCACCTGCAAGCGGATCTGCAACACGGTCGGGGATTGGGAACAGGTGGAATCCTACATCGCAGCGCACTCGGCGGCGGATTTCACGCACGGCCTCTGTCCGGATTGCCTGAAAGTGCAGTTTGCTATCGCGGAGGCCCTCTGACGATGGCTCAATCCAATGCGGCCGCGCCCATTGTGCTTGTGCTTGACGATGACCCGAACACTCTCCTGGTTCTCAACTCCCTTCTGGATTCCCTGAATGTGCAGGTGATCGCCTGCGAAGACGAAAGCTGCGCGCTTCGCTGTGCCCAGGAACTCCTGCGGCCGCTGGATATCATGGTGGCGGACGTGGTCCTGAATGGAACCAACGGCCCCGCCGTCGCGCGCCAGGTGATCCCGCTCCAGCCGGCCATGCGGCTGCTCTTCATCAGCGGTTTCAGCCTAGCCGACCTCGGCCGCCGCGCTCTCCTCCACCCCGACGACGTACGTCCCGGAAGCGTAGAATTCCTGCAGAAGCCATTCGCAGCCGAAGATTTTCTGGCCGCTGTAAACCACCTCCTGGCCGCCTCCGCAAGCAGCCGGTAGGTACCGGTCTCCCGACCGGTACCAGGCGCGCAAAGCGCGCCCGAAAAGCGTCCACCCCTACCCCGCCACCGCCCCGATCGCCGCCACCAGCCGCTCGACATCCCCTTCCGTACTCGCCACTCCCACCGACGCCCGCACTGCCCCCACCGCCCGATCCTGCAAACACTCCCGAAACCGGCCGGTCGAAAACTCCCCGCGCAAACACCGCCGCGCCCGCCCAGCCGGAATCTCAAACGCGAACTCCGCCGCCCCCGGATTGCAAAAGCACCCGCCTCGCACTGCGATTCCCCGCTCCCGCGCCGCCGCCTCCACCACCTCAAACGGAACCACCCGCCCGGCGCGGCAAACGTTGAAACTGACGGTCCCGCCGCGCGCTCGCATCTCCCGCGGGCCATAAACGCAAACCGAGTCGCCCAACCCGTTCAACCCATCGAGCAAACTCTCCGTCACCGCGGCCACGCGCGCATGCACTCGCCGAACCCCCAGCCCCTCCATCCAACGCAGCCCGTCGCACACCGCCGGCATGGCCAAAAAATTCGGCGTCCCGTCCTCGAATCCCTCGCCCCCATCGCGCCGTCGCACCAGTTCATTCTGCACCGACGCGAACTGCACCGTGCCGCCGGCGAAATAACTGCGCCGCAGCTCCACCAGCGCCTCCCGCTTCGCTACCAGTGCGCCGACCCCAGTCGGATACCCAAACATCTTGTAGAACGAAAGCGCCACAAAATCCGCCGGAAACTCGGCGAGGGAAAGCGGATTTGCCGGCACGAACGCCGCCGCATCCAGCAGCACGCGATACCCGTGCCGCTGCGCCAACCCGATCCAACCCAGAGGATGCTGCACGCCCGAGAAATTCGATTGCGCCGGATACGCCAGCAGCGAAGGCCGCCGCACCGCCGGTAGAAACTCACGCACATCCGCGGCCCGCAACTCCTTCGTCAATGGCACGTACTGCACCGCCGCCCTCCGCCGCCGCGCCCGCACGCGCAGCCCGTTCACCGAATTGTGATTGTCCGCCGTCAGCACCAGCCGCGATTCGCGCCCGAACGGAAACGCCTCCGCAAGCAGGCGCATGCCGCCGCTCGCATTGGCGGTGAACACGACATCGTATTTGCTCTCGTCCGCGTGCAGAAACCGCAGCGTGAGGCGCCGCGCCTCGTTCATCGCCTCCGTGCTCGCCAGTGACGGACCGCTCTCCGAGTGCGGATTGCCGAACACGCACCCGTTGAGCCGCCGCGCGCTTCGGCACACCAGCGATTCCGGATACAGCGCCGCGCCCGTGTAATCCATGTACACGCTTCCGGTCGCATCCAGCCGCCCGAACTCCGTCTTCCGCAATTCCGCGAAATCGAAAGCTGGTCCCATCAGCAGCCCCTGCGGTGAATCTTCTCGATGAGCGGCGCCGATGCCGGTGTCGCGCCCGTCCAGTAACCCTGCGGAACTTCGCTTCTCGGAACGCCGGCAAGCGGTGTGCCGCCGAAAAACCGGCTCAACTCCGCGGCCCGCGCGAATTCCGTGCGCTCGGCGGCACTCGCGTCCACTGCCAGCCGCGGTTGAAACACGCGAGAGATCCATTCATAGATCCCCTCGCGCAAAACGAATACGTTCCCATATCCCTGCACGCGCAAAAGCACCCACGCCTGCGCCGCATGAGTCCCGCCCTCCGAATACAGAACCGTCGTGCCCTGCCGCGGCAGTCGCTCCGCCGCCAACTTTGTGAGCGATACGTTGCGCGCTCCGGGAATATGAAACGACGTGAACTCGGCTTCGGAGCGCAGGTCCAACACCCGCAAGTCCGGCTCGCCGCTGCGGATTCGCGCGCCCAGATCCAGAGCCGAAATATGATCCGCCTCGGCTTCAATCTCCGTCGCCAAATGCCGTACGTCGGCGGACGGTCGAAGGTCCGCCGCCGCTGCGCCCAGCCCGAGCACTGCCGCCGCCACCGCGAGGATTCGCCGCTCTCTCATGCCCGCGATCTCTCAATGCGCTCCGCCGCCCAAAACCCGCCCAGAGCCATCGCAGTCACCAGCGCCACGCCGAGTCCGTGAGACATACCCAGTAATTCGGGGAAGCCGATCGCGCCGCGTGCCGTGCTCGCATAAAAAGGCGCGATCCATCCATATGCCGAGTTAAACGCCGCCACTCCCGCCAGAATTCCCGCGATCGCTGCGACCCCGTCCAGCCGCCCTGACGCCGCGGCCACGCACGACGTCCCCGGACACAATCCCGCGATCAGAAAACCGGCCCCGAACAGTGCCCCACCCACTAATTGCGGCAGCACGAACGTCTCCGGCATCGCGACCTGGGACAGATCCATCAGCCCCAATTTATCGAGCCAAAATGCCCCGAGCATCGCCGTGAGCAAGGCGCTGAACATCACCTTGAAAACCGTCAGGTCCGTCAAATAGAACTGCGCCGCCAGTTTCGGAGCGAACGCCAGGCCGCCGCGCTCCAGACAAAATCCGAAAGCCAGCCCGAGCACCGAAGCCGCCCATTCCACCGTCATCGCCACAACCTCCTGGCCACCGGCGAAAGCAGGTAAGCCGTGGCGAAACATCCCGCGATAAACAGCCAGCTTCCCGCCGAGAGCAGAGCGCCGCCCGTGAGCGCCTGGCCGCTGGTGCATCCGCGCGCGAACTTCGCGCCAATGCCCATCAGCACCCCGCCGCACACGCTCGCCGCCACTCGCCCGCGCACGCCAAGATGCGGTCCTCGCTCCACCGCGAAATGGAAGCGGCCGGCGAGCCACGCCGAAAGAAATCCGCCCAGAGCTACACCGCAGAGTTCCAACACCAGCCAGTCGTGCAATATGCCGCCGCTCAGGTATGGAGCCACGGCAGGCGAAGCCGCCGCGCCGTGCCCGCGCACTGCCACGGTTCCCGCGGCCACCACTGTCGAAAACGCGCCCGATGCTCCGAGCCCGCGCCCCGCCACAGCATACGCCGCCAGCAGCACCAGGCCGATCCCTACGCCCGCAATGTACGGATCGGCGTAAGCGCGCGACTTCATTTCTCCACCGGTCCCCGCTCGTTGATCGCCCAGTCCTGGAACGCGCCGTCGTACAACACCGCTGGATGGCCCACCAGTCTCGCGCCGAAGATCACCGCCGTCGCCTGCAAGCCGATGTGACAGTACGCCACCACGGTGTCGCCGTTCTCGATCCCCGCTTTCTGAAACAGCGCCGCTACCTTCGCTTTATCCACGTGTCCGGTGTTGTCCAGAATCTCTGTGAACGGAATGTTTACCGCGCCCGGAATGTGTCCGGATTTCTTATACGTGTCCTCGGTGCCGTTGAAGTAAACCGGCGCGCGCGCGTCTACCAGCTTGTAATGCGAACGGCCGTTGAGCGATTTCACGAAGTCCGCATCCACCACCACGCTCTTCGGCGGCCGCGCCGAAAGTTTGCCGGGCGTGACATCGGCGGCCGCGGTGCTGACCGGTTTGCCGGCGCCCGTCCACGCGGGCAGACCGCCATTCAGGATGGAGACCCGGTCGCCCAGGCCGGCATACACCAGGGTGAGAACCACTCGCGTCGCGCCCGGGAACATCTCCGGACGGCTGTAGGTCACCACAATCCGCGAATCGTCCGAAATGCCGGCGGCAGCCAGCTTGGAGCGCAGTTCCTCGATACCCGGCAGTTCCAGCGAGAGGTCCTTCGGGTTCTCGTGATTCGCCGGCTTGGCGAGGTCGCCCGCGCTCAGCCGCCGGGCTCCTGGAATGTGATTCGCTTCATAATCCTGGGCAGGCCCGGCGTGCAGCACAACCATGTTCTTGTCGTGCAGATGCGCGGAAAGCCAGTCGGCGTCGACCAGCAGCGGAGCGGCCGCCTGCGCGAATACCGCGCCGCAGCCGAGTGATAGTGCAATCAGAATTCGGTGGAGTGACATGCGATGATTCTCGTCCCTTCCCTAGATGTTCTACAAAAAGCCTAGGCCAGCACTTGTAGATTGTCAAGAGGAGAGTTTCTTCGCGCTCAAACCCGAAGCTGGCCCATGTTAAGGTCGAAGTAGGTCGTGACGACAGGAATCCTTCCTGTCGTGGCGAGCGAAGCTCGCCTGCGCCAAAACGGTGCATGCTGCACGGTTTTGACTAAGCTAACTCCTTTTACCGTTTGACATACTTCTTCACGTCGCGCGGACCCACCTCCGCGCCGTAAATCGTGCCGTTCGCCGCGGCGGCCACGCCCTCGCTGAAACTGGTGACCGCGGTCCCCGGTGAAGGGTCCGGAATGAATGCGGTGACCGTGCCGTCCTTCGCGCTGCCCACGCGCATCCCGCGCTTCCAGCCGGGATTGTGTCCGTACCCGTCCTTCTCCGTCGATTCGGAATCCGTCACGTAGATTGTGTCTTTCGCATCGATGTAAATTCCGCTTGGCCGGCTGAACTGCTTCCACTCCGCCAGAAGCTTCCCGTCCTGATCGAAGATCTGTATCCGGTTGTTGCCGCGGTCGCCCACAAACAGCCGCCCCTTCGAATCGAACGCCAGCGTGTGCGGCATTTCAAACTGGCCCGGCCCCGACCCGTGACCGCCCCACTGCTTGATGAACTTTCCATCCTTCGAAAACTTGATCACGCGCGCGTTGCCCGTGTTCGGACGGTGCCCGTCACACACAAAAATATCCCCGTTCGGAGCAATCGCCACATCGTTCGGCTGATTGAACGTGTCCTCGCCGTCGCCCGGCACCCCGGCCTTCCCCAAAGTCATCAGCACCTTGCCATCGGGCGAAAATTTGATCGCCTGTTGTCCCTTTCCATCGCGCCCTTGCCCGTCCGTCACCCAAAAATTCCCGTCCTTATCGAACGTGATGCTGTGCGGAAAGATGAACATGTTCGCGCCCATCGAGCGCAGTAGTTTTCCTGATGGAGCAAACTCCAGAATCGGCGCAAGGTCGCTTCCCGAGCAAGAGTTCGCGCCGCAGCGTTCCACCACCCAGATGTGCCCGTCCGGTGTCACCTTCACCGCGCTCGTCGACCCCATCGTCCGCCCTTCGGGAAGCTGATACCAGTGCTCCACCGTGCGGTACGGATTCGGCTGCCCCAGAACTCCGGCCGTCGACAGAAGAACAATCGCCAATGCGCGTGCTTGCATCAAAAGGTCTCCCCCCTTTCGGGTTGCTCGATTATACTAGCTGAGATCGATGATGCGAGGAGGCAGCGTGACAAGACTTTTCCCAGTGCTCGCAATGACGGCCGTCATGGCCGCGGCCCAAACCAAAGACGTCGAGTGGCCGACCTACGGCGCCGACCTTGCCAACACCCGCTACCGTCCGCTCGACCAGATCAACGCGTCGAACTTCAAGGACCTCGAGCTCGCCTGGACCTTCAAGACCGATAACCTCGGCTCGCGCCCGGAATACAAGCTCGAAGGCACGCCGCTCATGGTCAAAGGCGTTCTCTATGCCACTGCCGGAACGCGCCGCAGCGTGGTCGCGCTCGATGCCGCCACCGGCGAAGTTCTCTGGGTCCACGGCGAGCATGAAGGCGCCCGCGCCATGGCCGCGCCGCGCCAACTCTCCGGCCGCGGCGTCGCGTATTGGACCGACGGACGGCAGGAGCGAATCCTCTACGTCACGCCCGCATACCGGCTCATCGCCCTCGATGCCAAAACCGGAGTGCCCATCCAAAGCTTTGGCGATAACGGCGCGATCGATCTCAAACTGAATGACGACCAGACCATTTTTCCCGACCTCACCACCGGCGAAATCGGTCTGCAATCTGCTCCCGTCGTCGCCGCGAACACAGTCATCATCGGCGCTTCCTTCCGCGAGGGCATGACGCCCAAGAGCATGAAGAACAACAAGGGTTATGTCCGCGGCTTTGACGTCCGCAGCGGCAAACGCCTTTGGATCTTCCACACCATTCCCATGAAGGGCGAGTTCGGCTACGACACGTGGCTCAACGGGTCGGCCGACTATACCGGCAACACCGGAGTTTGGACGCAGATTTCCGTCGATGAGAAACTCGGTCTCGTCTATCTGCCCGTCGAATCGCCCACCGGCGACTACTATGGCGGCCACCGTCCCGGCAATGACTTATACGGCGAGAGCTTAGTCTGCGTCGATCTGAAGACCGGCGAACGGAAGTGGCATTTCCAGTTAGTCCACCACCCGCTGTGGGACATGGATATTTCATCCGCGCCCATTCTTGCGGATATCAACGTCAACGGGCAGTTAGTCCATGCCGTCGCGCAGCCCACCAAGCAGGGCTTTCTCTACGTCTTCGACCGTCAGACCGGTAAGCCCGTGTGGCCCATCGTGGAGCGGACCGTCGAGAAGGGCGCTGTCCCCGGCGAATGGTATTCGCCCACTCAGCCATTTCCCACTCGCCCCGCAAGCTATGCGCGCAACGGCATATCCGTCGATGACCTCATCGATTTCACCCCCGCTCTCCGGGATGAAGCGCGCACCTTGATTGCGAAGTATAAAATCGGGCCGGTGTACACGCCTCCGGTCGAGAGCAAGGCAGGCGGACCTTTGGCCACGCTCACACTCGGAACGGCGAGCGGCGGCACGAACTGGCCGGGCGGATCGTACGATCCGGAAACACACACCGCGTTTCTTTACGCGTGCAACGCCTGCGTCACGCCCATCGGACTCGCGCGGCCGCCCAAGACGCTCTCCGATATGGATTTCGTCGCCGGCACCGCGGGGCAGGAAGTTCGCATGCGCAACGGCCCGGGCGAAAACGCGGGCGCGGATTCTCCTCAGGCGCGGCCCGCTCGCGCGCCTGCTCCGGGCGGCGGAGGCGGCGGGTACGGAGGATTGAGCGTGCAGGGCTTGCCTCTCATTAAGCCTCCCTACGCCACCATCTCGGCTATCAATTTGGATTCCGGCGATATCAAATGGCAGATCGCGCACGGCGAAACCCCGGACAACATCCGCAATCACGCCGCGTTGAAGGGTCTCACCATTCCCCGGACCGGACAATCCGGTTACAACATCGGAACGCTTGTCACTAAGTCGCTCGTCATAGCCGGTGACAGTCTGATTACTACGTCACCGTCCGGGGCGAGAGGCGCTATGTTGCGCGCTTACGATAAGTCCACGGGCAAAGAAGTCGGCGCCGTTCTAATGCCCGCGCCGCAAAGCGGGTCGCCCATGACTTACACAGTCAACGGCAAGCAGTACATCGTCATCGCGATCAGTGGTGGACCTTATTCGGGGGAATATCGCGCCTACCGCCTGCCGGACGACGCACAATGAGAGTATTCCTGGCCTTAGTCGCCGTCGTCGCGATGGCGCAAAGCGGACGCACCGTGTGGGACGGAGTCTATTCGGCGGATCAGGCCGCGCGAGGCAAGGAGTTGTACACGAAAGAGTGCAGCTCCTGCCACGGCACTGACTTGACCGGAGGAGAATCCGCCCCACCGCTTGCCGGAACGGAGTTCCTCTCCAACTGGACCGGTCAAAGCGTCGGCGTGTTATTCGACAGGACGCGCCAGAGCATGCCGGCGAATGCCCCGGGTAAGTTGACCAAGGCGAAGACAGCCGATGTTATCGCCTACTTACTCGCGGTCAATCGCTTTCCCGAAGGCAAAGCGGACATGGACACGCAAGCCGAAGCGCTGAAGCAAATCCAAATCACGGCAAAGTAAAGACCGGTCTCCCTCCCGACCGGTCGCTAACTGAGCTTTTCGGGCGAGCGAAGCGAGGCCGCGCGCGCTCTTTACCCCAAAACCTTAATCTTGGGGAAATTCGCCCGCAACTGGGCCTTCTGCGCGTCCGTCAACTCAGACTGCGGAGGACGCACGAAGCTCTCGCGGAATCCGTAAGCCTGCAGAGCAAACTTAATCGCCGCCGCCCCCCCGCCGCCCTGCACACGGGAAAGGGCATTCACTTCGCGAAGCTTGGCACATGCCGCGGCCACATCGCCGCCCTTGCGCTGAGCTTCAAAGCAAGCCGACACCTGCCGCGGAAACAGATTGCCGCTCACCAGAATCGCGCCTTTACCCGCCGCGAGCGCCGCCGGCAAATTGTTCTCCGTTCCCGTCATCATGTTCAGCTTCGGGAACTCCTTCATGTTCGCGGCATAGCTCTCGGCGTTGCCCGTCGAATCCTTGATGCCCGCGAGAGTCGGGAAGTGCTCCAGGCTGTGCAGAAGCGCCGGCGAGATGGGAATCGCGCTCATCGCCGGGTAATGGTACAGGTTCACCGGAATCTTTGCCGCTTCCAGCACCTGCGAATAGTATTTCGTCAGAGCCTCGGTCGCCGGGTTCTTGAAATAGAACGGCGGAATGCACAGCGCCTGGTCGGCGCCGTTGGCCTGCGCATGCGCCAGCAGATCGAGCGTCTCCGGCAGATTCGGAGTCCCCACCTGCACCATCATGTCGAGCCCGGAGCGATGCTTCAGCGCGGCTTCGGCCACCTTCTTGCGCTCGGCGACGGAGAAGGACGGAAACTCGCCCGTGCTCCCCAGCACCAGGATTCCATCCGCGCCGCGTTCTTTGTAGAAGGGCATGAGGTCGCGATACAGCGCCTCGTCGAAGCGCCCGCGAGAGTCGCACGGCGTGACGAGCGCTACATAAAATCGCGATCCGGCCGCGGCCGGCGTGGTTTTCGCGGCGTCCGATGCGGCCATTGCCGATGCGGTGGCGCCCACGGCTGCAAGGAAACTGCGTCGAGTAGTCTGCACGTTATCCCCTCCCCAGGTCGCCATCAATGGTACACCGGGAGAGTAAGCTTGAAAAGCCCCATGCGAGTCTTCGATTTCGCTGTTTCCGGCGCCGGCGTCTTCGGCGCGTGGATCGCCAGGGAGTTGCGGCAGTCCGGCGCGAGCGTGATTCTAATGGACGCCTGGGGTCCGGCGCATTCGCGCGCCAGTTCCGGCGGGGAAAGCCGCATCATCCGCATGGGCTACGGCGCCGACGGGATTTACACCCGCATGGCGATGCGCTCGCTCGTGCGATGGCGCGAAGTCGCTGCGCCGCTATTCCGCCGCACCGGCGTGCTGTGGATGGCCCGCGACGGCGATGCGTACAGCGAAGCCACCCGCCAAACGCTGCATGCCGCCGATGCGCCGCACGAAATCCTCAGCGCCGGTGAAATCGCTCGCCGCTACCCGCAGATGGCCGTTCCAGACGGCATCACCTTCGGAATCTTCGAGCCGGAAAGCGGAGCCATTCTGGCGCGCCGCGGAGTCGCTGCCGTAGTCGATGACTTTGTCGCTGCCGGCGGAGTCTACCGGCAGGCAAGCGCTGACGGCGTTCATGCGGGCACGCACATTTATGCCTGCGGCGCGTGGCTTGCGAAGATCTTCCCGGACCTGCTCGCCACACGCATCTATCCAACCCGGCAGGAGGTTTTCTTCTTCGCCCCACCGCCGGGCGACCCGCGATTCGCACCGCCGCACATGCCGGTATGGATTGACTTCACCGACCCGCGAGGTCCTTACGGTTTTCCCGACCTGGAATCGCGCGGAGTAAAATTCGCCTTCGACCGTCACGGTCCGCCATTTGACCCGGATACCGGCGACCGCACCGTTTCCGGCGTTTCTGTGCGGGCGGCGCGCGACTTTCTGCAGCAGCGCTTCCCCGCGCTCCGCGATGCGCCCCTCACGGAGGCGCGGGTCTGCCAATACGAGAACACATCGAACGGAGACCTCCTCATCGACCGCCACCCGGAACGGCCCAACGTGTGGCTCGCGGGCGGCGGCTCCGGGCATGGTTTCAAGCACGCCCCCGCGGTCGCGGAGTATCTCCGCGGCGTACTGCTGGATGGTGCGCCGCCCGAACCGCGGTTTTCACTGGCGGCGAAACAACACCGCCAGCAGCGGGAAGTGCACTGACCCCCAAACCACCCCAACCCTCCGATTGACTTGGGCGCACGCCTGCGTTATTGTTTCCACCATATCGTGAGGAGGGACTATCACGTGATTGAGACGAACCGGCAAGAGATCAGTGTGGCGCGGCAGGCATTTTCGCGGCGCTCTTTCGGACGGTTCGCGGCAATGCTCGCCGCGAGCACGGGCTTCAATGAATTTGCGCTCGCGCAGGTGGAAATCGAGGCCCGTCGGCTTCCCAATGGCGCGGTGAAGATCGATAACAACGAAAACCCGCTGGGCCCCTGCAAGGAGTCGCTCGACGCCATCGCATCGACGGCGACGGATGGCGGGCGCTACATGTTTTTCCTTCCCGCGGAGATGCAGGAACTCTTCGCGTCGCAGGAGGGAGTGAAGCAGAATTACGTGCAGGTGCACGATGGCTCCAGCGCGCCGCTGCTGCAGGCGGTCCTCAGCTTCACCTCGCCCACGCGTCCGTTCGTGACTGTGGACCCGGGCTATGAAGCCGGCCGCGAAGCCGCCGATTTCCTCGGCGCGCAAACCGTACGTGTTCCGCTGCTCAAAGATTATTCGCACGATGTGAAGGCGATGGCCGCAGTGCCCAATGCCGGGTTGATTTACGTCTGCAATCCGAACAACCCCACCGGCAGCACGACGCCGAAACAGGACATTGCGTGGCTCGTTGCGAACAAGCCGTCGGGCAGCGTGGTGATGATCGACGAAGCGTACATTCACTTCGCCGGCAAAGAAGAGCACACCTGCATGGACATGGTGGCGGCGGATAAGGACGTCATCATCCTGCGCACCTTCTCGAAGATTTACGGCATGGCCGGGTTGCGCTGCGGGTTGGCGGTCGCGCGTCCGGACCTCCTCCGCAAAACGCGCGGCATGGGCATCGGCTGGAATCCCACCACCACGGTGCGCGCGGCGATGGCGGCATTGAAATCGAAGTCGCTGGTTGCCGAGCGCAGACGCATCAATGCCGACGTCCGCGACAACACCGTCGCGTTCCTGCAGAAGAAGGGCTTCCCCGTGATCCCCTCAGTGTCGAACAAGTTCATGGTGGACACCAAGCGCCCCACGCGCGATGCCATCGCGGCGCTGCGCAAGGAACTGGTATACGTCGGCCGCCCGTGGCCGAGCCTGCCGACTCACATCCGCGTCAGCGTAGGGACGCGCGAGGAGATGGCCAAGTTCCAGCAGGCGTTCGCAAAGTGCTTCGCGTAGAGTTGGCTGATTTCGGCCAGAGGTGGTGGTTGCCGCCCGGCGGCCACCTCTTGTAATCCCTTCATTTTCAGCCTTTTTTCGTGGCCCTCCGATTGCCTTTATCAGCGGCGGAGGTCGAAATGAAGAAAGCTTTGCTGAGTTTAACTGCTGCCCTGATGACGCTCGCGCCGGTTGGCGCATCGGCCGCCGTTCGCGGAGTTGTGGTCGTGGGGCGTCCCTACATCGGTGGTTTCTATCGCCCGTTCTGGGGACCGTATTGGGGCGGCTATTGGGGTCCCGCCTATGCGTACCCGAATTCCGGCGAAGTCAAGCTGGACATGAAAGACAAAGACGCGCAGGTGTTCATCAACGGCGCGTTCGCGGGCACGGTCCATCAGAATAAGACCATGCATCTGCGGCCCGGCACGTACAACATAGAGATTCGCGAAGGCGGCGCGGTGCAGTACGCCGAGCGCGTGTACGTGGTCGCCGGCAAAACTCTGAAGCTGCACTCTGCGATGTAAAGTATCATGGCTGCGGAACAGTTTCTCGGCAGAACGGCGGCGTTTCTGCTCCCTTCGTTGAAACTCAGGGACCGGGCTTCGCACGGCATGCCTCTCGAAGAGCACGTGCACCGGTTCCTGATGGACGAATTCGGAGGGTACACCGCCGCGGCCGGAAACATCTTCGGCTTCTGGAAGGACTCCCAGGGCGCGGAAAGCTACGGCGAGCACCGCCAATTCACGGTGGCGCTCACGCAGGATTCCAAGCTCGCCGCGCTCAAATCTTTTTTGTCCCGCCTCGCCGCCGAATTGGGCGAAGAGTGCATCTATCTCGAGGTCAGCGGCTCGGCGATGCTGATTCATCGGTAGGCTAGCTCCGATCGCCTGCGACAGTCTGGCGAGACCCGTCGCTACGTCTGGATTGCGATATTGGCTGAATATGGCAAGCGCAGTCCCTCGCGAGATTATCGATTCGTGGTTGCATGCGGTTTATGGCCGCGGGTTTGACCGGCCGCGGCCGGACGTCGCCGCGCGGCTGCTCGCGCAGCATCCGGCGCTTGCATCCATCGATGCATACCTCGCTCGCGCGGCCGGCAACGAGGAGATGGTTCGCGCGGCAATCGCGGAGAAATCCGAGTGGGTGCGCACGCCCGGCGGCCCGATGAAGATACTGCCCTCTTTGCGCCGTGACGTTCTCCGGTCTCTCGCAGGTCTCCGAATTCCTGCCTCGCTTGGATAACTGCGCGCGCCTCCTCCTGGACGCGGGAGCAGACCCGAACAGTTCGTGGCTCGACCCCGAATGGGAATACTCGTTGAGCGCGCTGTATGGAGCGGCGGGCCTCAATCACTCGACCGCGCTCACCAGGATGATGCTCGCGGCAGGGGCGAATCCGAACGACAACGAATCGCTCTACCATTCGCTGGAGGGCAAGACGCTCGAACGGACGCGCCTGCTGCTCGCCGCCGGAGCGCGTGTGACGGGCACGAACGCGCTGTTCCGGGTTTTGGATTTCGACACTCTGGAGGCGCTGCAATTGCTGCTCGAGAACGGCGGCGACGCCAAGGAGGAATCGAAATCTCTCGGCCGTCCGCTTCACCATGCTCTGAAGCGGCGCAGGTCGGCGGCGCATATACAGATGCTGCTGGATGCGGGAGCGGATCCGGCTGCGCCGAATCCCGATGGTGTGACTCCGTATCGTCTCGCGTTGCGCAGTGGTTTGACCGATATCGCCGCGCAGCTACTGGCGCGGGTTCCCGGTGAAGCGCCTCTCTCGGCGCGCGAACAGTTGGTAGCCGCGTGCGCCCGCGCCGATGCGGAGAGCGCGCGTGCCGTGTTGGCCTCACAGCCGGACTTAATCGGGAAACTGAGCGACTATCAATTGCGCACGCTGCCGGACCTTGCGGCCGAAGGGCACTGGTCCGCTGTTCGCACGATGCTGGAAGTGGGTTGGCCCATCGATGTGACCGGCGGCAATTGGCGGGCGAGCGCGCTCAATCACGCGGTGTTTCGCGGCGACGCCGGCATGACGGAATGGCTTCTGGCGCACGGAGCCGATTGGCGCGTTCAGCATGGGTACAAGGACAACGCGATCGGCACGCTCAGTTTCGCCTGCATGGCGCGCGCGAGCGAAGGCGGCGACTGGTTGGGGTGCGCGAAGGCGTTGCTGGCGGCTGGAGTGCCAAAGCCGGCGGGGATTACTTATTCACCGAGGACATCGCTAGTCTTTGTATCTTAGGCGACCGCGCGTTTTTGGCGCGTGCCCGCATAATTGAGCAGTGCGGCGGGTGTTCCTCAGCTTGATGGCGTGCGGCTTGTTGGGCGCGCAGTCGCTCCCTCGCTTGGGAGTCGCGATCGGCGCATCCACGCTCGGCGCGGAGGTGCAGGCTGCCACTGCTGTGACGCATAGTTCCAACCTTCGGTTCGGCTTCAACGCGTTCAGTTATAGCGATACGTTTTCGAGTCACGGCATCGGGTACGATGGAACGCTCACGCTTCGCTCGGCGGAGATTCTGTTCGATCAGTACATTCGCGGACCGGTGCACGTCAGCCCCGGCTTGATGTTTTACGACGGTAACAAAGCGGAAGCTGCTGCGTCGGTGGCGGGCGGCCAGGCGTTCACACTGGGCGGCGCGACTTACGTCAGCCAGCCGGGTAACCCGATCGGCGGCACCGGGACCGTGGATACGCGCAAGGTTGCTCCCATGCTTTTGATCGGCTTCGGCAATCTGCTGCCGCGCAGCGCGCGCCACTTCACGATGAACTTTGACGCAGGCGTCGTGTTTCAGGGCTCGCCGCATGCCAGGCTCGCGCTGAACGGCGGCGCGTGCGTGGCGAACGCCTGCCTGGATGCTGCTACGAATCCAATCGTTCAGACCAACATACTGGCGGAACAGAATCGCATCGAAAACAACCTGACTGCGTTTCGATACTACCCCGTTGTCTCGCTGACGTTCGGTTATAAGTTCTGATGGTGCGGACGGCGGGCACGGGTTTCACGGCCGAAGGCTCGCCGTTTCCGGTGGTGGGCGTCAATTGCTATTTTCTCTCGCGCTGCGGCGACGAGGCGCGCGAATCGACGCTGGCTTCGATACAGGCTGCCGGCGCGAACACGATTCGCAGCACCGCGTTCCACAATCCCGCAGGACTCGGACAGCTCGATGCGTTAGTCGCTGCCGCGGAACGCGCCGGTCTTCGCCTGATTCTGCCGCTCGTCAATTACTGGGACGACTTCGACGGCATGAGCGGATACCTGGAGCGGCTCTTTCCCGGCGAGCGCCTGGCGCGCGAGGAATTCTATTCGCGTCCGCAAGCGCGCGCGGCGTTTCAGGAATGGATCGCGACTGTGGTGAAACGCGGGTATCGCGATTCGCCGGCGATCCTGGCGTGGGAACTCGCGAATGAGCCGCGCTGCGGCCGCGATTGCAGGCCGATGCTGGCGTGGATCGCGGAAATGGCACCGTTCGTCAAGAGCCTCGATCCCAACCACCTGGTGGCAGCGGGAGATGAAGGGCACGCGGTGGTGGATGAGATTCTCGCGATACCGGAGATCGATTTCGGGACGTATCACTTCTACCCGGCCGCGCATCAGATGAATGTGCCGCCGGCGTATGGGCGGGAATGGATCGCCAGGCATATCGACGCGGGCCGGCGCGCGAACAAGCCGGTGCTGCTGGAGGAATATGGCATCGCCGGGCCGTACCGCGATGCGTGGTACGCCGAGTGGCAGAGCGCGGTGTGCGAGCTCGGCGGCGCGGGCGACCTCGTGTGGATGATGGGCGGCCGCCATCCCGAAGTTGCCGCTTATCGCGACGAGTACACGGTCTACTCGGCGGAGGAGATTCCGTCGCTGGCGCGCCATGCCGCGGCCATGCTCCGGCGGACGTGAAGCCACCTCTCGCGCGTGGGTGTTTTCCAAGGGCAGTCTGTTGAATACGATACAAATTGCGCGTTTTTAACTCTCGTTTCGTTAGATAATGGCATGCTAAGCGATGCTGAAACGAGTGTTGTCCCTGGGAGTGTGCCTGTCCGCCACATTGGGTGCGGCGCAATCGACGTTGGAGCGCGAGTTTCAGCAGACCGTACGACCTTTTGTTAACAGCTATTGCGCGGGCTGCCACAGCGGCTCATCTCCCGCCGCGCAGTTTGACCTGAAGTCGTTCACCACACTTGAATCGGTGACGAAAGAGTTCCCGCGCTGGCAACTGGTAATGGCGCGCCTGAATGCTCAGGAGATGCCGCCGAAGCCCGTGCCGCCGCCGCCCGCCGATGCGCGCCGCCGTGTGATTCAGTGGATTCAGTCGCTGCGAGCGGAAGAGATTCGCAAGAGCGCGGGCGATCCGGGTATCGTCCTGCCGCGCCGCTTGAGCAACGCCGAATACAGCTACACGATCGCCGACCTGACCGGTCAGGAACTGCAGCCCACGAAGGAGTTTCCGCTGGACCCCGCGAATCAGGCGGGTTTCGATAACTCCGGCGAATCGCTGACCATGTCTCCCGCGCTACTTACTAAGTACTTACAGGCGGCGCGCGATGTGGCGGACCACTTAGTCTTCAAACCGGACACGCTCGACTTCGCGCCATATCCGATGCTGGTGGAAACGGACCGTGAGAAGTATGCCATCCAGCGAATCGTCAACTTCTATTACGCCCAGCCGACCGACTTCGCGGATTACTTTCAGGCAGCGTGGCGCTACAAGAATCGTGCGGCGATCGGGAAGCCGATGGCGACGCTCACGTCGATAGCGGCGGAATCGAAGGTAAGCGCGAAGTATCTGCCGGTGGTTTGGGGCATTCTGCATGAATCCGGCGCCGTTGGTCCGGTGGCGAAGCTGCAGCGCATGTGGCGTGAGATTCCGCCCGGCGCCGCGCCGCAACTGCTGCGCGCGCGCTGCGTGGAGATGCGCGATTTCGTGGTGAAGATCCGCAAGCATACGGCGATGCAGTTTGCGGCTCCGAAAGTGCGCGGGCTTCCGGCCGGGTCGCAGCCGCTGCTCAGTTGGAAGAATTTGCAGTTTGCCACGCATCGCCGGCAGGCGGACGTTTCGGTGCTGCGCAACGATGGCGACATACAGCAGCCGCTGCCGCCGATTCCGCAGTTTCCGGATCTGCATCGCGAGACGGCGCCGTATTGGACGGCCGTATCGGCGAGCATGCGCGCGGGAGACGCGGACTTAATAGTTCCGGCGGCGCAGCGAGCGATTTACGAAGCGGCGTTCCAGCATTTTGCCAGCGTGTTTCCCGACGCTTTCTATGTGAGTGAGCGCGGCCGCTACTTCCCGGACGATCGTTACGATAAGGGTCGTCTGCTGAGCGCGGGCTATCACAACACGATGGGCTACTTCCGCGACGATGTGCCGCTCATGGAGTTGATCCTCGACGAGAAAGGCCAGAAGGAGCTCGAGCGTTTGTGGAACGAGTTCGATTTCGTCGCGGCATACACGGAGCGCACCTGGGAGCAGTATTACCTCAATCAAAGCGGTGAAGTGGATGGGAAGGGCGACGAAGCCGGGTCGCCACGGCCGGCGAATCACGCGATCGCGGACGCCGCGATCATTCAGGAGCTGAAGGAGAAGTATCTGGCGAAGTGGGCTTCCAATCCGGGTAACGATTCCGTTGCTCAGGAAGCGATCACCCATCACTTTGTGGGCGTGAACACCACACTGCGCGCGCTGGAAGAGGAGCACGCCAAGGCCGAGCCGAAGCATTTGGATGCGCTGCTGGCGCTCGCCGAGCGCGCTTACCGGCGTCCGCTGGCGAAGAGCGAGCGCGATGACTTATTGGCTTACTATCGCGAACTGCGCGGCAAGACGGACGGTTCGCATGAAGATGCAGTGCGCGGAACGCTGGTGAGCATTCTGATGTCGCCCGATTTTTTGTATCGCATCGACTTGTTGGATCCGAAGCTTGGCCCGGTGCGTACGGCGCTGCCGCCGCGCATGCCGGGGACGCTGCCGCTCTCGCCGTACGCGCTGGCCAGCCGGTTGAGTTATTTCGTGTGGAGCAGCATGCCGGATGCGGAACTTCTGTCGCATGCGGCGTCGGGCGACCTGACGCGTCCGGAGGTGCTGCTTGCGCAGACGCGGCGCATGCTCAAGAGCGATCGCGTGCGCGGTTTAGCGACGGAGTTCGGCGGCAACTGGCTGGAGTTCCGCCACTTTGAAACTTCCAATACGGTGGATCGCGATCGCTTCCCGCAGTTCACCAATGAGCTGCGCCAGGCCATGTTCGAAGAGCCGGTACGCTTCCTGGAAGATGCGATTCGTTCCAACCGCTCTGTGCTGGACATGCTCTATGGCCGTTATACGTTCGTGAATCCTGTGCTGGCAAAACATTACGGAATTCCCGGTGTGACGGGCGCCGCCGATCACTGGGTGCGAGTGGATGACGCCGATCAGTATAATCGCGGCGGCATTTTGCCGATGTCGGTGTTCCTGACGCAGAATTCGCCGGGGCTGCGAACGAGTCCGGTGAAGCGCGGGCATTGGGTGGTTCGGGATGTGCTCGGGCAGGTGATTCCGCCGCCGCCTCCGGTGGTGCCGGAGCTGCCGAGCGACGAATCGAAAGCCGAGTTGCCGATTCGCGACATGCTGGCGAAGCATCGCCAGAATCCGCTGTGCTCGGCATGCCACGCGAAGTTCGATGGAGCAGGCCTCGCGTTCGAAGGCTACGGGCCGGTGGGCGAATCGCGCGCCAAAGACCTGGCAGGCCGTCCGGTGGATGCCAAAGCGGAGTTCCCGGGCGGCGGCGAAGGCTCGGGAATCGAGGGCGTGAAGGAGTGGATTCGCGAGAAGCGGCAGGGCGAATTTGTAGAGAATGTCACGCGCAAGCTGGTGGCTTATGCGCTGAATCGCTCGCTGCAACTTTCCGATGAGGACCTGGTGGAGCGCATCGTTCAGCGGCTTCCGGCGAATGGATACCGCTTCGATGCGGTGATTGAAAGCATCGTTACAAGCCCGCAGTTTGTGAACGCGAGGCGGCCGGTACAGCACGAGTCATCTGAGATAGAATCCAGGAGGTGAAGCACATGGCGCGATCGAAGAAAAAATCGGGGCAAGGCGTTTCCCGCCGCGCTATTCTCCGCGGCGCGGGCTGCGCGGTAGCGCTCCCGTGGCTGGAATCATTGAATGCGTTTGGCGATACGCCGGGAGCAGCGGCATTCCCGAAGCGCTTCGGCGTCATGTTCCTGGGCAACGGTATTAATGAGGATCATTGGAAGGCCGAAGGCGAGGGCGCGGCAATGAATCTCAGCCGCACGCTGGAGCCGCTGGAGCCGCTGAAGCAGAAGATCAACGTGGTGGAAGGGCTGCATGTGAATGCGCTCATCGGGCAGGGAATTCATCCCGCGCAGACGGGCAGTCTGCTTTCCGGCGCGAAGATCACCAAGGGCGCGATCATTCATTCCGGCATCAGCGTGGACCAGATGATCGCCAGCCGCGTGGGAGAGGAGACGCCGCAGAGCAGCATTGTGCTGGCGTGCGATCAGCCCATGACGGGGTATCACGAGACGAACTTCTCGCTGGCGTACAGCTCACACATTTCCTGGCAGACTCCGGATTCGCCGGTGCCTGTGGAAGTGTATCCTTCGCTGGCGTGGGACAGCGTGTTCGACAATCGCGGCGCGATGCAGAATATCAGTGTGCTGGATCGCGTAAAGGATCGCGCGGAAGCGTTGACGCGCAAGATCGGGTCGACGGACAAGAGTAAGTTGGATGAGTTTCTGACGAGCGTGCGCGAAGTGGAGAAGCGGGTGGAGGGCGCGCGCAAGAGCAAGGATTCGGCGGACGAGTCGGCGAAGGCGAAGAACACGGTCGCGATGGCGATGGAGCGTCCGGCGAATGGGCTGCCGGAGGATCTGCGCGAGCACGCCAGGCTGATGTGCGACATCATCGCCATTGCGTTTCAGACGGATAAAACTCGCGTGGCCTCGCTTTTGATTTCCCGCGATTTATCGGCGATGTATTATCCGTTTCTGAATGTGCGGGACGGGCATCATGCGGCTTCGCACGATAATAAGTCGGACGGGTATGAGCGGATCGCGCGATTCCATGTGAGTCAATTCGCGTACCTGGCTTCTAAGTTAGATGCGATGCAGGAAGGCGATGGCACGGTGTTGGATCACAGTTGCCTGATGTTCCTCTCTAACTTGTGGATCGGACGGCTGCATGACAATACGCGGCTGCCGGTGGTTTTGGCGGGCGGACTCGGCGGGACGTTGCAGACTGGCCGCGTGCTGAATTACTTGCAGGACGGGGCCGCGGGACGGAAGATGTGCAGTTTGTATTTATCTTTGATGGATCGGTTTGGGATCAAGCTGGATGAGTTTGGGGATGCGCGGGAGCGGCTGGCTCGGATTTAAGATTAGGGGACGCAGATTAACGCGGATAAGAAAATGTGTTATCCGCGTTAATCTGCGTTCATCTGCGTCCGATAATTTGCTTTTACTGTATTGTGATCGTTGCGGTTTGACTTACTGCCGAGCCTACCGTAACTACCACCGGTTGCGGGCCTTTGGAGAGGCCGTCGGGGATTTGGAAGTTGATTTGAGTGATTCCTACTCCCCAGGTCGGCACTCCTATGAACTGGGTTGCGGCGACCACTCCTCCTACCGTTACTGTGACCGGCAGGGTGGGCTTGGGCAGGCTTGCCAAGCGTGCGCTGGGCGCTGCTCCCGTGGCCAGTTTCGGCGTTACCTGACCATCTCCTGTGACGAACAGGGTCGCGACGTCTCCCGATTTTGCGTTGTTTGACGGATTGATGCTGCCGTCCTGGAAGGTGAAGATTCCCGGTCCGGCGGCGGCCACCCGGAAGCGGAAATTCGCGTTTTCCCAGGGATTGCCCACGGTTAGTGTGGCGATGCCGGAGCTTGTCTCGTACGGAATCTGTATGTTCACCTGGTTCGGCGAGACATAGTATATCGGGGCAGTAACTCCGTTGATGGTGGCTTCGAAGCCGCCCAGAAATTGCGGCAGCGGCAGCGATCCCGCCGATTGCACCCAGTTTCCGAGACCCGCTCCGTAGACGCTCAGGATCATACCCGGCGCGAACACCTGTTGTCCGGACGCGGCGTTACTTACTCCGGCGACGCTGATGTGCGTTTGCGGTCCGGAGAAGGGAATCGCCATGGTGTAAGTCCACGTGTGATCGCTGGCGTCGACTCCGTTGAAGCCGAAGAGCACGTTCGAGGGCACGTTGATGTTACTGAGACTGATTGTGCCGGTGACGGAGCCGTTCGCGGCAATCGCTCCTCCGCCGAACTTACCTGCTATCAGCGAAGAGTAATCCGCTCCATTGATGCTCAGGCTGGTGAGCTTCGTAGCTACACCCGCTTCCTCCGTCAAGGTCAGTGTGAACTGCCATGACTTGCTGCTGGCCTGTTCGAAGACGGGATTCTGGTCGATCGATACGGTGACGGCCGACGAGGTCACCGGGCTGCTGCTCCAGGCGTGGATCAGGTTGTATGCATCCACAGAGCCGAGTCCCGTGGCCATGTCATAACCGGGGACGGCGTCATACCCGAAGAAGCCATTGTTGCAATTCGGCGAGCCGGCGACGCAGGGGACGGAGTTGTTTCCCGTGGTGACGTCGTGGAACGCGTTCGGGTTGGTCTGCGCGAGACGATAGAGGGCCGGGTTGATGTTACCGAGTCCGGGTTGTGATTGGCTATTCGTCTGAACGAGATATTGATTGAGCAGCGTGACGATGCCCGCCATGGTGGGAGCGGCCGCGCTGGTGCCGCCGTAGTAATTCACCGAACCCGAGTAGACGTAGTAAGGCACATGCTCGTTGCTGGCGGAGAGGGAGACATCGGGCACGTGGCGCACGCCGTCATTAGGGACGCCGGAGCCGGTTTGCCAGGCGGGTTGCGGAAAGAAGATGCTCGCTCCGCCGCCGCCGCTCGCCAGTCCCGCGCCGGCGCTGGTGTCGTTCCAGACGGCTTCGGGCATATAGCCCTGCGCGCCTCCGGAGGCGCTCCAGAACGATGCGCCGTCGCTCAATACGGTGCCGCCCATGGAGGTGACTTCGGGGATACTGCCGGGGACGTCGATGCTGAGGCCGTCCTGCGCGACGAGCGCGCCCTGATCTTCACAATCGCCCGCTCCGCTATCGCCGGCCGCCGTGATCCAGGTGATGCCTTCCGCGTTGGCCTGCTGCGCCATTTGCTGTGTGCTGGAAAGGTCCGCCAGGTCCCACAGTTCGCAGCCGCCGTAGCTCATGCTTACGACGGGAGCGATGGCGTTATCAATGACGTATTGCATGGAGGTAAATACATCGCCGGAGTAGACGTAAATGATATTGGCGTTTTGTGCGACGGCGCTGCTCCATTCGATATCGAGGTCGGCCTCGGGGAGGTCGTCGTTGCTGATCCCGGGATTCGAAGAGCCCTTCACCAGCGTTTGCGTGAGATTGATGGCTGGCAGCTTCATGTTGGTGCGGAACTTAGTAATGTCGGAAAGATTGATGGCGGTCTGTCCGACGATTGCGAGTTTCTGACCCGTGCCGTCGATGCCGGCCGAGTAAAGCGGCGCCACGTTGTAGATGGCGGCAAAATCGTTGGGCGAGAGGTAATGCTGGCCGCCGGAGAGAATCGATTGCGGATTGGCGTGAGGCTTGAGGCGGGGCTTGAGGCGGAAGTCGCTCAGGCCGCGAATGCTGCCGACAATGGGCGCCAGGTCGGCGGGAATGGCGGGGTCGGTGGAGTTGGCGTAGTGGCTGATGCCGTTGACGCTGTAGTGATGGATTTCGGTGTGGAAGGCTGTGCGCGCTTGCGCGGCGGTGCCGTCGAAGAGGATGAACGTGCGGCCGCGCGCGACGTCGGCGATGTGGAAGCCTTGCGATTCGAGCCAGGAGGTGACCTTCGCGAGATCGTCAGCCGAGACGCCGAAACGGTCGGCATACTGCTCGGGAGTGAGCCATTTGTGATAGTTGGGGGAGGATGGGTCCTGCTGTTGAGCGAGGAGGCGGGAGAGATCCTGCTGCTGGGCCGCGGTGGGTTTGAGAATCAGCGACATGCCGGAAAGGGCGAAATCGCCGGAGACTGCTCCGCGATCGTTGGCAGGGGTGGCGAGGGGATGCACCCTGTGCGCCAGAGTCACGGTTTTGCTGTTGTCAATGCGGGCAGGAACGCGCTGCTGAGCCTGTATGCCGGTGGCGAGAAAGAATCCGAGGACCGTTAGACACACGTATCGTGAGGTCATAAAAAACTCAGTGGGACGCTACTGTCGACTAGACGCACCGCGCGGCCCCGCGGTTTCCCCGTGGTGGAGCAGTTTGCAATTTTACTTGGGATAATTGGATTATGCTGCCGATGGTTCAACGCTTGGTGATTACCAGCGCGCAAAAGCCGCCAGAGAATTGAGCCCGCGATGCTCAAGGGATACGTATTGCCGGTAGTGGCGTTGGCGCTGGGCGCACATTGCGCGGCGGCTCCCCTCGCATTTTCACTGCGCGATACCCGCGGAGCGGCGCATACGGCGGCGGAGTGGCGCGGCGACAAGGCGGTGGTGCTGTTCTTCGTCACGACGGATTGTCCGGTGGCGAACAGCTACGTTCCGGAGATGAATCGGATTCGGGATGCCTATGCGGGTCGCGGCGTGGGGGTGTACGCGGTGCAGGCGGATGCCAGCGTGACGGCGGCCGAAGCGGCGAAGTATGCGGAGGAGTACCGCTACCGATTTCCGCTGCTGGTGGACGCTGAGCAGGTGCTGGTGAAGTGGACGGGCGCGACGATTACTCCGCAGGCGGCCGTCTTGAGCGCCGATGGCCGGGTGTTGTATCTGGGGCGGATCGATAACAGGGTGGCGGATTTCGGAAAAGCGCGGCAATCGGCGACGTCCGAAGATTTGCGGATCGCGCTCGATGCGGTGCTGGCGGGGCGCGCGGTTCCGGTTCCCCGGACGAAGAGCATTGGATGCGCGATTAACTTGCGAAAATGAAAACGATGCGTTGGATTTGCTTATTGGGATTGCTGTGCGCGGCGGGGATCGCCGCGGATGATACGGCGGCGCTGCCCGCGGGCAAGGGCAGGGAAGCTGTCGGGAAAGTGTGCGTGGATTGCCATGCGCTCGATGTGATTCGCGCGCTGCGGCTGAGTAAAGACGCGTGGTCGCAGAAGGTGAATGAGATGGTGGATCGGGGCGCGCAAGGAACTCCGGAGGAGATCGCGGCGGTGACGGAGTATCTCGCCGCGAATTTCGGACCTGAAGCTAAGGTGCACGTGAATACGGCTCCGGTGGACGAGTTACGAACGGTGCTGGGGTTTAGTCCGGCGGAGGCTAAGGCGGTGGTGGACTGGCGGGGGTCGCACGCGGCTTTCAAGGGGTGGGAAGATGTGGCGGCGGTTCCGGGGGTGGATCGGGCCAAGGTTGAAGCGAAGAAGGAAATGATGAACTTCGCGGTTGCGGGCCAGGAATGAAGGCGTAGTCGCGCTCCGCGCGTGGCTAGGGTAGGTACCGGCCTCCCGGCCGGTACCAGTCGCGCTGCGCGCGACTACGACCGGTCGGGAGACCGTCGGGAGACCGGTCGTTACCGGCTTTGTTTGTAGTCTGACGGGATTTCGAAGAGGGATTTTGTTGGTTCGCTGCGGTTGATGTTGACTAACCGGGTTACTGTCTCTCCCATTCTGGGATCGGATCGTTTGACCAGTAAGTTGATTTGCAGGTCGGGCGAATACCAGCGTTCGGTGATGGATTCGATCGGTTTTTCATTTCCGATTTCTCCGGCGCCGATGGTTTGCGTGATGCGCGTTCCTTCCGCGGCAAGACCTTCGATGGTCTGTTTCGGCAGCGTCTCGGAGTGGCCGTTTCTGGGGCCTCCGCGTCCACCCATTTGTCTCCAGCCGGATTTCGTCACCGTTTTGTTGCGGGGGTTGAGGGCGTAGTTTGCACCGGCGACGGGGTCATGTATGAAGATGACGGTCGGCAGATCGCTTCCGGGGGCGAGCGCTCCCAGCGCGCTGAGAGGCTGTTCGGTGCGGGTGCGGCCTTCACTATCGCGATAGACGTGGACTGTGATGGTCTGGTGGATGCGGTTGCCGTCCGGGAGCGCCTGCGTGGTTTCCGTGATCATGTCGGCGGAATACGGGGCGTTCTTCACCACGCGGCCGGGCATGCCGGCCTCGGCTCCGAGAAAACGCGGGCCTCCCCCGCGAGGAAACGGCGGCGGCTGTGCAGTCAGCACCAGCGCGGCAGCGGCGAACGCGATTGCGAATCTTGCGAGCATCGGCATCACTCGACAAAGCGGACGGCGCGCGCCAAGCCATCGGGCCCGAGCATGACGTCGGCTTCCACAAGTTCGGTGACGCGGTCGGGCGCAACGGGCAGGCCGAGCGCGAGCATGGCTGAACGGGGCAGTTCCACGCGGACTACATTCATGGTGTCGGGCGAATCCACGCGCTGCGCGTTGGGCAGCGGAATGAAGCCGTCGGCGGAGGTTTCGTCATCGAGCGGCGCGGTGTGAAGAACGGCCTGTTGCAAGCCGCCGCTGCGAGAGGGACGATGCGCGGCGGGTTGCGCCTGCGGCTTCACCAGCATCAGGGAAAGCGCGATGAGGAACGCCGCGGCGGCGGCCCAGGCGAGGAGCGGGGTCCACGCGCGGCGGACGGCGCGGGCGCGGGTAAAGGCTGTCTGGCTGCGGAAGGCGGCTAGCGCGGCAGTTTCCAGATGGCCGGGCGCTTCTTCGCGGCGCCATTCGGTACCGAGCGACGCCATGGCGGAGGCGAGATGCTTCTGTCCGTCCATGCGGGCGGCGCACTCCGCACATTCGGCGAGGTGAGCGGCTCCCTCAGAGGCGCCGGGTTCCGGAAGAGTGTCCCAAAATTCCTGGCAGTTCATATTTCACACCTTGCTGGGTTCAAGCTTTGCATCCCAGGACGCGGGCGGCGCTCCTGGTTCAGTTTATCGAGCAGGAGCGCGCGAGCACGATGCAGGCGGCTTCTGACGGTTCCGATGGGGCAGCCGAGCGCTTCAGCGGCGGCCGCGTAATCGATCTCTTCGAGGTCGCAGAGGACTACGACTTCGCGATACCGGCGGGGTAAAGTGACGACTGCGCGCCTGAGGGCCTCAATTGTCTCGCGATGTGACATATCCGCAAGCGGGTCGTGAGACACAGATAGCTCAGAGGGGGCATTTTCCTCCCCGTCAGGCTCAATAGCGACGTCCGGACGGGTGCGTTCAAGGTGCCTGAGCACCAGTTTCCGTGCGATTCCGAACAAATATCCGGAGAGTGTTCCGCGGGTGGAATCGAAGCCGAGATCATGCCGCAGGAGGGCCAAAAAGACCTCCTGGGTGATGTCTTCGGCTTGTACGGCGGACCCCGACATATTCAAAGCGAAGCGGAAAATAGAGGCCTGCCGCCGCCTGTAAAGCGATACAAACGCTTGCTCATCGCCATTGCGAAGGCGGGCCAGCAATTCCTCGTCGGTTTGCTCAAGGCGCTGGCTCATGGCATGGTCTCAATGGTAATTCGGCAGACACGCGGGAAAGTTCCACGGTCTCACGATTCGATACCCTAGGGTTTTCTCCTGGCTATACGTAGGTGAAATTTGAATTACGACACTATTTTGGTACTTTACCCTTAGTACTGCTCGTTCTATTATCGGGTATACCATGGCTGGATTTGAAATGGCCCCAGGATACCTGGATGAAACCAAAACGCTTCGGAGGCGGATTGTGGAATTGGAGGGGAGCCTGCAAAAGCAACATCAGGCTGCCACCGCGCGGTTTCGAGCATTAGCAGAATCCGCGCCTTTCATGATTTGGACTGCCGGGCCTGATGCAATGTGCACGTACTTTAACCGGGCGTGGCTGGAGTATCGCGGCCGCCGCTTGGAAGATGAAACAGGCAACGGATGGACAGCGGGACTGCACCCGGACGATCGCGATCTCTTCATGGAGACGTATCTGCGGGCCTTCGCTTCGCGCCAGCCATTCCGCGTGCAAACCCGCATGGAACGGTCCAGCGGCGAGTATGGGTGGCTGGAGATTACGGGCGGTCCGGAGTTCGACGAGAGCGGGGACTATGGAGGGTTCCTGGGTTCGGCGACAGATGTGAGCGACCGCAAGCGAGGCCACTATGCTCCAGATGAGGCGTCGGCGCGCCTGGTGTTTTCCCTCACCGAGCGCGAGCGGCAAGTTTTGGTACTCATAGCTAACGGGAAAAGCACAAAAGAAGCGGCGCTGCGCCTGGGCATCAGCTATAAGACTTGCGATTCGCATCGGAGCCGCATTCTGGAGAAGCTGGGTGTACACGAGACGGCAAGCATGGTGCGTTACGCCATTCGCGCCGGTTTGGTGGAACCTTAAACACGGCGCACCGGCCAGTTGGCTGGTAGAGTGATGGCGTGGAAACGCCGGACGTCCTGATTTTGGGCGCGGGAGCGGCAGGTCTTGCCGCGGCCCGCGCCCTTTCTCGTTTTGGAAAGCGCGTGCTGGTGCTGGAGGCGCGGCAGCGGGCCGGCGGGCGCATTCTCACGGAGATGCAAGCGGGCTGGGCGGCTCCGGTGGAGCTGGGCGCGGAGTTCATCCACGGCAAACCGCCGGAACTGTTCCGCGAAATCGAGGCCGGGCGTCTGGCGGCCTTCGAACGCGGCGGTGAGAATTTTTGCCGGCGCGGCGGCCGTCTGGAGCGCTGCGAGGGTCCGGGGGCCGGGAGCCTGCAAGAGGCGATGGCCGCGGCTCCGGAACAGTCGCTCGCGGAATTTCTGAGGCACAGCGGCGCTCGGGAGGAAACGCGGCGGCAGATCGCGCGCTTCGCGGAGGGGTTTCACGCGGCGGACACGGAGCGCTTCAGCCTGCGCGCGCTGGCGGAGACGCAGAAGGCGGAGGACGAGACTGAAGGCGACCGCATGTTCCAATTCTCCGGCGGGTATGGCGCGCTGCTGGAGCGAATGATCGGGGGGCTGGACCAGGAGCGTGTGCGCATACAGTTCGATGCGGTCGTGCAGCAGGTGAGGTGGCGCCGCGGAGAGGTTCGCGTGCACGCGGCGGTATTCGGTCGTCCCCTGGAGTTTGCGGCCGCGCAGGCGATTGTTACGCTGCCGCTGGGTGTTCTGCAGAGCGGGGCGGTGCGGTTCGATCCGGAACCGGCACAGTTGGGGGACGCGTTGCAAAAGATCGCGATGGGGCATGCCTGCCGGGTGGCGCTTCGATTCCGGCGGCCGTTTTGGGCTGAGAATCGCGATCTGGCGGAGCTTGGGTTTCTGTTTTCGACGTACGAGAGGTGGATGCCGACGTGGTGGACGGTGCATCCGGCGCGGGCTCCGATGCTGGTGGGTTGGACGGGCGGTCCGGCGGCGGAGGCGTGGCAGGGGCAGGGCGTTGCGGACTGGCTCGCGCCTGCCGTGGGGTCGCTGGCGCGGATTCTGGGAGTTACGGAGGAGCGGGTTTTTAGCGCGTTGGAGAGCTGGCATGCGCACGACTGGTCGGCGGACCGATTCGCGCGCGGGGCATACAGCTACGTAACGGTGGGCGGGTTGGAGGCGCAGAAACGCTTCGGGGATCCGCTCGAAGGCACGCTTGTGTTCGCAGGCGAGGCAGCGAACGGGGAAGGGCATTCGGGAACGGTCCACGGCGCGATTGCCAGCGGAGAGCGCGCCGCGGGACTTCTGCTGTAGTCTGGTAGAGGCTCATTCGCCAAACATGCCTCAATCGTTGATTCAGCAGACTATCGAACTCGCTATGGAAAGCGTGCGCCGCAACGGCGGCCCGTTCGCCGCGCTGGTGGTGAAGGACGGGGTGGTGATCGCCACGGGGTGCAATCAGGTGACGCGCGCCAACGATCCGACGGCGCATGCGGAGATCGTAGCGATTCGCGAGGCGTGCCGCGTGCTCGGGACTTTTCAATTGTCGGGTTGCGAGGTGTACAGCTCGTGCGAGCCTTGCCCGATGTGTTTGGGAGCGCTGTACTGGGCGCGTCCCGAGCGGGTTTATTTTGCGGCAACGGCGGCGGATGCGGCGGCGGCCGGCTTCGACGATTCGTTTATCTACGAGCAGATCGCGGTGCCGCATTCGGAGCGGACGATTCCGATGATCCATGTGGTACAAGAGCATGCGGTGCGGCCGTTCGAGATGTGGGTCAATAAGCCGGACAAAGCGGCTTATTGAGTGTTGTTCCCGGCGCAGTGCATTCGCCTTTCGGATACCTTTTACGCTCCCTTACGGGGCTGTGAAAAAATGCGGCTGCCGTTCTCGTCGCACCCCATTCGCCTTTTGCGATACCTTTTACCGCTTCCTTACGGGTTTGTGAAAAAGTCCGGCTGCCGTTCTCGTCGCACTCCGTCCGCCTTTCGATGCACCTTTTACCGCTCCCTCACGGTCGCGGCTCCGTTAGCAGAATCAACTACATACAGAGCCGTGACCGTAAGGGAGCGGCAAAAGGTGCCGGGAATGCGAGTGCGTTTGAACGCGGCAAAAAACCAATTCGATATTGTTTCAACCCCGTAAGGGAGTGGTGAAAGGTGCCTCGCGGTCGCGGCTCCGTTAGCTTACAGGCCGCCCTTCTTTTCGGTTCGTTCCTCGCGCTTGGGCGGAGCTTTGTGTTCGGTGTTAGCCGGGCGCTCGGTGCGCTGCTCCTGCCGGGGTGGAGGCTGAACGGCGCGGGGCTGCTCGGGTTGAGGGCGCGGCTGTTCGACGCGCGGTTGCGCGGGCCGGGGCTGCTCGGCGGGCCGCTCGTGACGCGGCTGTTCGGCCGGGCGCTGCTGCTCCGAGGGACGCACGGCAGCGGGACGATCGTTGGCCGGCGGCCTTCCGAAACGCTGCGGCGGCTGCTCTTCCCGCCGCGGCTGCTGCTCTTCGCGCCGGGGCTGCGGCTGCATCATTGGCTGCGACTGACGGATTATCGGTTCGCGAGCGGGCGCCGTTGAGCGGATTTCGCGCACCTGCTGGGCGTCCAGCGGACGTCCGCCGTTATTGCGGAGGACCTGCTGCTGGGCGGCGAAGGAGACCGGCGGCGGGGGCGGCGCGTTGCGCACGACGACGGTGCGTTCGACGATCCGCGCGGGCGGCGTTCGCACCATTACGGCAGGCCGGACGACAACGCTTTCGCGGACCGGCGCGACCTGCGCGGTCGTGCCGATTACACTGGCGCGCACGATGGTCTCACGGGGGACCACGACGATTTCACGATCCACGCGCCGCGCGTGAATGAAGGTATCGTGCGGGACCACCGTTACGGCTCCGACGATCTCGCGGTTGGCGTAGCGCGCGTTAGAGACGTTCCACTGATTGATGATCGTAACGTCCCTGACGTGCACAATGTTTACGTTGCGCACGTAGACTTCGCTGACGCGGTAGGAGGGCCGGTAGACTTCACCGGGGCCGAGGGGGAACCACGCGGCCACGCCGCCGCCCACTCCAACTCCGACCCCAAAGCCACCACCGCCGACGAAGGCGACGAGGGCCGGCGCGTACACGGGGCGAACGCCCACGACCATGCGGCCCGGCACCCAAAACCAGGCGCCGGATGCATAGGCCCAGCGGCCGTAGTGGAAGGGCGCGAAGCCCCACGGCTCATCGTCAATCCAGGTCCAACCCCAAGGGGCGACCCAGGCCCAGTGGCCTTCGCGATAGGGAGCCCAGCCAACGTCCACGACGCGCGGCCGCCAAACCATGCCGTACTGCGGCATTTCCGTCCAGACACCGTTGCTGTCGAGATCCTCATAGCCGATCATCTCGCGCGGCACGTAGCGGGCGGAGACGCTCTCATCTTCGCGGCGGTCACGCGAATCGCACCATTTATCGAAGGCATCGGGCGGCGCGGCAGCGGAAATATCCTGGCCCACATTATCCATGCCGGCGAGACGGGCGCTTTGTCCGGCGCGCAGCGGGAAGGCGGACCCGCCGGCGGTCACTTCGGCTTCACCGTTGCGCACCTGCGCGACGGAAATGCCGCTGTCGCCATCGGCGGTGATGCGGTAAGTTCCGGGACGCAGCAGGGAAACGGCGGCGTTCGGAGTATCGACTTCGATGCTTTCGTTTTCGCCCAGATAGCGTACGCGAATTTCCAGGCCGCCCTGCGTCAGGCTGATTTGCGCCGTCTGATCGCCGAGGTTGAGGAAAGACATCGCGGTCTCATGATCCATGCGAATGGCGGTGGAACCGATATGGAGCTCGGATACGGCGCCGGCATCGGTCCAGAGGTGATCGCCGGTGGTGAGAGGGTAGTTGAGCGTGGCGGCTGTCCACTCATCCACGCTGCCGGGCCGGAATGACACCGGACCGTTTAGAAAATTAAGGCGCGCGACGCGCGAGGGAGGGTCCTGGTCACCGCCGGGCTGCAGAGGCCCGCCGGGTTGCGCCAGGATCGCCCCAGCCGCAACGGCCGTCAGAATCGCGATTTTCGAGAGTTTGCGCATATTGGAACTCCGCTTCCACATATCTAACACATCCAATCTGCTTTTGCTCCAGTAACTTGCATTAAAAACGCGCAAGAAAACGCCGGTGGAAAAGCACCACTGGCGGTGATTTGCGGCCACATTTCCATTAGCTCTTCGACAGATATACAAAACGAACCACGAATAGCGCGCTGAGAAGATACATGAACCAGTTAACCTGCCGGAATTTACCGCGAAGGAGTTTCAGGAGCGTGTACGTGGTAAATCCGAAGGCGAGGCCATTGGCGATGCTGAAGGTCAGCGGAATGGCAGTGATGGTGAGAAACGCGGGGATCGCGATTTCGGGGTCCTGCCATTCGATTTCGGCGAGAACGCTCGCCATCATGCTGCCGACGACGATGAGGGCGGGCGCGGTGGCCGCCGCGGGAATTGCCCCTACAACCGGCGCGAGGAACAAGGCGGCGATAAATAAGATGCCGGTGACGATGGCAGTTACTCCGGTACGGCCTCCGGCGGAAACTCCCGCGGCGCTTTCGATGTAACTTACAACGGTAGACGTTCCGGTAAGTGAGCCTGCGATCGTAGCAATGGCGTCGGAGAATAAGATGCGATTTACACGGGGAATTCGATGAGCGGCGTCGAATAATCCGGCCTTTTTACCCACGGCCACCAGGGTCCCGATGTTATCGAATAAGTCGATAAAGAGAAATACGAAGACGATTTCAACGAACCCGGCGCGCAGGGCGGCGGGCACGTCCAGTTTGCCGGCTGTCGCGGCGAGGTCGCGGAGGTGGTAGGCCTGGGGGTTCCACCTGGCGATGCCGGTAACCAAGCCTATGACAGTGGTGGCAACAATGCCGATCAGCATGGCGGCGCGGATGCGCCACGCCAGGAGTGCGGCTGTGAGGATCAGTCCGAAAATGGCGAGCGCGGTGTTCCTGTCCGCGAGATTGCCCAGCGTTACGGTGGTCGCGGCATTGGGCAGGACGATTCCGGAATTGCGGAAGCCGATGAGTGCGATGAATAATCCGACGCCGCCCGCGACGGCGGCATATAGCTCGAAAGGAATCGCGGAGAGGATCAGTTGCCGTACGCCGAGCGCCGTCAATAAGAGGAAAGCCACACCGGAGAGGAAAACGGCGCCGAGCGCGGCCTGCCAGGGAACTCCCATGCCCTTGACCACGGAATAGGTGAAGTACGCGTTGAGGCCCATCCCGGGGGCGAGCGCAATGGGATATTTAGCGAGGCCGCCCATCAGGAAACATCCGATGGCAGCGGAGAGACAGGTCGCGGCGGTGACAGCAGCCAGCGGCATGCCCGCTTCGTGAAGAATCGCAGGGTTGACGAATACGATGTAGGCCATCGTCATGAAAGTGGTTAAGCCCGCGAGCACTTCGGTGCGCCAGGAGGCGCCTAGTTGCGCGAAGCAGAAGTACGATTCCAGCCGATTGCGTGCGGACATGATCCTATCGTACACACGCGATGCTGCGGTTTCGTACCGAAGTAAAAAAGGTGAAGTTTCTAACTCAAGGTGCGTTAGCTTTCTCACGTTCTATGCGGAAAGTTTCTATTGTCTTTCACACTAATCATCGAGGCGGTGTGGAAGGATACCGTGCGAGTAAGTGCTTAGTCAGGCAACTTACAAGACAAGTGCAACATGCGAGCAATCTTCCGAATTCTCCTATTGCGCGGCGGAGTAACTATCCGCCATCCTAGGTATCGGCGGGAGAGGAAAAAGAATTAAGCCCGCAATACCCAGGAGGAGAGGACAGCACATGAAGTTTGTTTCATTCGCCTTGGTGGCCCTTTGCACGGTGTTGGTTTTAACATCACCTACGGCATCGGCCGCTTTCATTACCTACACCGGGACCACGGCAGCATGCTTTGGCGCCGGATGTACGCCTACAACAGCCGTAACTCAGGACGGCACAGACGGGCTTTTCTTCACGCCCGACGTGGTGCCTGGTTTCAAGTGCACGACGGACGCAACGGGATTCTGCGGAATCGGCGACGCAGCGCCAGCAAACGGCTCGCCGGCCGGAACCCTTCCGACAGGGGATAACTTCGGCTATTTCACACTGCTCGACACAACGGGCGCCTACACCGGCGATTCCTTTACGTTGAGAGTGATGTTCACGAGTCCGAATGTTACGAGCGGCAATCCGGCCACGTTCTCGGCCACGCTCAACGGTTCGGTGACTGCCGGATCGACCATCGGTGGAGTTCGCGTGAATTTCACGAATCCCACGGCGACGTTTACGGCAGTTTGCAGCAGCGGTCCCTGCACGGTTCCGGGTCCAGCTTCGCCGCTCGGCACGCCGTACTCCTTCACGCTCACGCTGCCGAACTCCGTGAATATCACTCCGCCGGCGAATAACGGCACGAGCAGCAGCAATGTGGCAATCACGGGCAGCATTCAGGACCAGGCTCAAACGCCGGAGCCGGGAACTTCGATGTTGCTTGGATCGACCTTAGTGCTCGGAGCGCTGATGATGCGGCGTTTCCGCCGCGCCTAAGTTCGGTGTAAGTTGTGTGTGCTCTACTCCCTGCTCACGGAGGGCCGTACTTATGGCCCTTCGGGGGCAGGGAGTTTTATTTAGTAAGTGCTTAGCAGCGCCCCGCGCGGCACGACAGGAAGGGTTCCTGTCGTCACGCAATCAGGAGTTTTTCAGCATCGGCGGCGACGGATACTACGGCGTCGTCACGTCCCCAAGCCCCCACAATTTGTATTCCCACCGGCAGCGGCGCTCGCGGGAGCGGTACGGATACGGCGGGCAATCCGAGCGCGGTCCATGCCGCGTTATTGCGCGGATCTCCGGTGCCGGATGCGGCTTCGGGCGCCGGTCCGGTGGCCGCCGCCGTGATGATCGCGGGATGCTCCCAGAACAACGCCGCAACCTCCGTGCGCATCCGCGAAACCAGCCGCTGGGCGGACTCATATTCCTCGACGGGCATGGCGAGTCCGTGGCGAATGAGCTGCGCCAGCCGTTTGCCGATGGCGTCGCCGAATTGTTCGAAGCGAGCGGCGTGAGAGCGCGCTCCTTCGTAGGAGTTGATCGAGTAGGCGGCCTCGACGAGCTCGTCCCATCGCTCCGGCGGTCCGGTCTCCGTTATCGCGATGCCCGCGGCGCGGAGCCGTTCCACGGCGTCGTCGAGCGCGGCGGTCATGACGGGGTCGGCGGCGACGCGGATATAAAGGGGCCGGCGAAATTCCAGGTCGAGACGGCCGTCGAAAGCGCGCGACCACAACAGCGCCATGTCGCGAGCAGTTTCGGTGAAGAGTCCGACCGTATCGAGCGACGGTGCAAACGGCAGCATCCCCGCTGTAGAGAGGAGCCCGAAGCTCGGCTTGAAGCCGCAGACGCCGCAATAGGACGCGGGGCGCAGCACCGAGCCCAGCGTCTGCGACCCGACCGAGAAAGGAACCATGCGGGCGGCGACGGCGGCGGCTGAACCGGCGGAACTGCCGCCCGGCGTGTGCCCCGGGAGTCGTGGATTGACGGTGGGCGCGGGATCGAAGGACGCAAAAGCGGACGTCTCGGTTTTGCCGGCCAGGACGGCGCCGGAATGCGCCAGTTCATCGATGATGGCGGCTTCGCGATCTCCCTGCCGGCCGGCGTAGAGCGGCGAGCCGTAGGCGGTGGACATGCCGCGCGTTTCGAAGATGTCTTTCAGTCCGTAGGGAATTCCGCGGAGCAGGCCGTGAGGGTCGCCCGGCCGCGGCGCGACCTGGACCCATGCGTGGATGGATGGGTCGAGCTCGGCTATGCGGCGGAGGCAGATCTGGAGGAGGTCCTGCGGCGTCTTGTCGCCGCTTTCCACCATTTGGACAAATTCGCGAAGCAAACCCCATTATCCCTTGCGGCGAGAATTATGTTTCAATCGGGGTTTACGCCCATGTCCTTCATCCATGAAGATTTTCTTTTGAGCAACCAGGCCGCGCGCCGCTTATATCACGAGTTCGCCGCGGGCGAGCCGATTTTGGATTATCACTGCCACCTTCCGCCGCAGGACGTCGCGGACAACCGGCAGTTCAAGAATCTGTTCGAGATCTGGTTGGAGGGCGACCATTATAAGTGGCGTGCCATGCGCGCGAATGGTGTCGACGAGCGTTACTGCACGGGAGATGCGGAGCCGCGCGAAAAGTTCATGGCGTGGGCGCGCACGGTGCCGCAAACGCTGCGCAATCCGCTGTATCACTGGACGCATCTGGAGCTGAAGCGGTATTTCGGCATCGACAAGCTGCTCAATGAGGCGACCGGGCCGGAGATTTGGGACGAGGCGAACCAGCAGCTCGCGGCGGACGATCTGCGGGCGCAGGGCATCATGAAGAAATTCCAAGTGAAGGCCGTGTGCACGACGGACGACCCGACCGACGATCTGGCATATCACAAGGCGATGGCGGCGTCGAACCCGGCGACGAAGATGTTCCCCGCATTTCGTCCGGACAAAGCGTTGAACGTGCATCTGCCGGGAGCGTTCCGGCCGTGGCTGGAGAAGCTGGAGGCGGCGAGCGGAAAGCCCACGGGCACATTCCAGCAATATGTGGATGCGTTGAAGCAGCGTCACGATTTTTTCCACCAGATGGGCGGGCGCCTCAGCGACCACGGCATCAATACGGTCTATGCGGATTTCTGCGAGGAGCGAGAGGCGGCGGCGATCTTCGACAAGGCACGCGGCGGCAAAGCGGCGACGGAGGATCAGCAGAAGAGATTTGCCGGCTACATGATGGTGCTGTTCGGCATATGGGACGCCGAGAAGGGTTGGACGAAGCAGTTACACATCGGCGCGCGGCGGAACAACAATACGCGCCGCTTCCACGAACTCGGGCCGGATGTCGGGTTTGATTCAATCGGCGACTGGCCGCAGATCGACGCTTTGGGCGCGTATCTCGACCTGCTGGAGCAGGAGAAGGCGCTGCCGAAGACGATCGTATACAACCTCAATCCGGCGGATAACTACGCGGTCGCGACGATGATCGGCAATTTCCAGGACGGGAGCGTAGCGGGGAAAGTGCAGATCGGCAGCGGGTGGTGGTTCCTGGATCAGAAGGAAGCGATGCAGTGGCAGATGAACGCGCTGTCGAACTGCGGGCTGATTTCGCGGTTCGTCGGAATGCTGACGGATTCGCGGAGCTTCATGTCCTATCCGCGGCACGAGTATTTCCGGCGGGTGTTGTGCGATTTGTTCGGCAAGGATATGGAAAGCGGCGAGCTTCCGAACGATATGGAACTGGTTGGCCCGGTAGTGAAGAATATCTGCTACGCCAACGCGAAGCAGTTTTTGGGGTTGGCGGTTGAGTAAGATGAGTGGCCGGCGGGGAGGCCGCTCACTATGAAGCTCACGTTCTTTGGCGCCGCCGGGACCGTGACCGGATCGATGCATCTGGTTGAGGCTGACGGGAAGCGCATCCTTTTGGATTGCGGCATGTATCAGGGCCGCCGGAAGGATGCCGATGCGAAGAATCGCAACCTTCCGTTTCCGGCCGCTTCGATTGACGCCGTGGTGCTCTCGCACGCGCACATCGACCACTCGGGCAATCTGCCGACGCTGGTGAAGAACGGGTTCGCGGGTCCGATCTATACGACTCCGGCGACCGCCGACTTGTGCGGGTGGATGCTGCGCGACACGGCGCACATTCAGGAGCACGACGCGGAGTATCTGAATAAGCGGTTCGAAAGAAGGCAGCAGAACGAGCACGTTGAGCCGCTCTATACGATGGCGGACGCGGAGGCCACTCTGCCTTTGTTCCAGGGCGTCAAATATCACACGCAGTGTTCGATTACGCCGCACGTTTCCTACGAAGCCTACGACGCGGGTCACATACTGGGTTCGAGCAGCATTATGCTGACGGATGCGAGCGGCCCTTCGACGGTGCGGCTGGCTTTTTCAGGCGACGTCGGGCGCGCGAACCTGCCGATCATCCGCGATCCGGAAACGATGCCGCCGGCCGAGTACCTCATTATGGAGAGCACGTACGGCGGACGGCTGCACAAGAGCGTTTCGCACGTGATCACCAAGCTGGCCGACGTAGTGAACCGGACCGCGCGGCGCGGCGGACGCATCATTGTGCCGGCGTTCGCGGTGGGCCGCACGCAGCAACTGGTGCTGCTGCTGCACCAACTCGCGAATGAAAAACAGATTCCGAACATTCCGATTTTCGTGGACAGTCCGCTGGCGGTGAACGTGACGGAAGTGCATCGCGCGCATCCGGAATGCTTCGACGAAGAGACGATGGCGTACCTGCGCAACCACGAGGATCCGTTCGGATTCAAGCGGCTGCAATACATTCGCGAAGCCGCGGAATCGAAGAAGCTGAACGACCTGCACGGGCCCATGGTTGTGATTTCGGCATCGGGAATGGCGGAGCAGGGCCGCATTCTGCACCATTTAAAGAACAACATAGAAGATCCGCGGAATACGGTACTGATCACCGGTTTTCAGGCCCAGGACACGTTGGGCCGCAAACTGGTGGAGAAGTGGCCGGAAGTAAAGATTTTCGGCGAGCCGATGCGGGTTCGCGCGGAGATTACCAGCCTGGACGAATTGAGCGCCCATGCCGACCAAAATGAATTATTACAATGGATTGCGCCGATGGTTCCGGGGCTGAAAAAGGTGTTTCTGGTGCATGGAGAACCGGAGCAATCGCAGATTTTGGCGAAGTTGTTGGCCAAAAGATACAATTTGGAAGCGGTGGTTGCCGCACCGGGCCAGGCGTTCGATCTCGGTTCAATGTAACCGAAACGCGCTTAGCGCCCATCTATACTGAAGAGACTTTCGAAGGAGTACTGTTTACGTGAGCCCTACACCTACCTATATGGAACCGCAGCCGCAGCGTTCGGGTCTGTTGACCGCGCTGGTGGCCGGCGCCCTGATCGCGCTGGTTGCCGCCAACATCTACCTGTACGTTCAGATTGATCATCTGCGGACGGACCTGGCCAAGACGCACGATCAGCTTTTGAGTGAGCTGAGCAACGTGCGCGACGCTTCCAGCGTGACGACGCAGGCACAGATCCGGCACATGGAGAATCTGAAGGAAGAGCTGGATGCGGCGCGGGCGCAGGCTCGAACCATGAGCAATCAATCGAAGGTGGAGGCGCAGGCTCACGCCGATCAGCTCGCCAAGCAACTGGAGGCTGAGCAGGCGAAAGTGCAGCAGCAGGTGAGCAGCGAAATCAGCGACGTGCGGCAGCAGGCGACCACGGCGAATGCCAAGATTGCCGATGTTTCGACGGACGTGGGCACGGTGCGCAGCCAGGTGTCGCAGACGCAGGCGCAGCTCGATAAGACGATCGCGGATCTGAAATCGACGCGCGGGGATCTGGGCGTGCAGAGCGGTTTGATCGCCACGAATGCGACGGAACTGGCGGCGTTGCGGCGCCTGGGCGAGCGCAACTATGTGGAGTTCAAGCTGGGCAAAGAAGCCGAAAAGAAACCGGCTCGCGTGGGCGATATTACCGTGCGGCTTCGCAAGGTAGATCCGAAGCACAACAAGTACACTGTGGATCTTCTGGTGGACGATAAGACCGTGGAGAAGAAGGACAAGACGGTCAATGAGCCGGTGCAGTTTTATGCGGCCAAAGGCGGCCACATTCCTTATGAGATGGTGGTGAATTCGGTCGGCAAGGATACCATCTCGGGATACCTTTCGACTCCGAAGGAACAGGCTGTGCGGTAAAACAGAGCGCTACAAGATAAAGACACAGCGCTATAAAAAAGGAGAGCCCGGCGATGAACTTCCGGGCTCTTTGTTTTTGAAAACAGATTAGCGACCGGCCGGGAGGCCGGTCGTTACCTCCAACGCCGGTCGTAATGACGATAGTAGCGATGATGATAGTGATGATGGTGACGACCGTGGATGATGATCACCGGCCTTACTGTCGCGAACGAGCTCAGGGCCGAAGCGGCGAGTAGTGCTCCAACGCTAATGAGTTTTCGCATTTTCACGCCTCCTGCCTATCCATAGAGCATTCGCCCTGCCAATGTGAAGCCTCCGGCAAGCGTAAAATCGGATACACTCTTCAACTGTGAGGCACATACTTTTTCTCATCGCAGCCGTGGCTTCGGCTCAGCAGATGGGTCCCAAGCTCTATTCTGAAATGCACTGGCGCTCGATCGGCCCGACTCGCGCCGGGCGCGCGCGCGCCGTCGCAGGCGTGCCGAGCCAGCCGAACGTAGCATACATCGGTTTCGATAACGGCGGCGTATGGCGCTCGACCGATTACGGGTCGACATGGACGCCGCTCTTCGATAGAGAATCGACGGGCTCGATCGGCGCCATTGCGGTTGCGCCTTCCGATCCGAATGTGATTTACGTGGGCACGGGCGCGGGCATCATCCGCCCCGATCTGGCGACGGGCGATGGCGTCTACAAGTCGACCGATGCGGGAAGGACGTGGACGCATCTGGGGCTGCGCGATTCGCAGATGATCGCCAATATCGACGTGGACCCGAAGAATCCGAACCGGCTGTTCGTGGCGGCCCTCGGGCACCCGTACGGTCCGAACGCGGAGCGCGGCGTGTTCCGCTCCACCGATGGCGGCGCGACGTTCGACAAGGTGCTCTACACGGACGAATACACCAGCGCGAACGATGTCCGCATCGACCCGAAGAGCCCGAATACGGTATATGCGGCGATGTGGCAGCAGCAGCAGGGCTTCTGGGAAAACGGCGCGTTTGGCGGTACGGGCGGCGGCATTTATAAATCGACGGACGGCGGCACGAAGTGGACAAAGCTCGCGGGCGGACTTCCGGCGGAGTTGATTGAGGCGAATCTGGGCATCTCGGAGAGCAATCCGCGGATTCTGTATGCCATGATCGCGAGCCAGGGAGGCGGTGGCGGCGGCGGTCGCGGAGGACGAGGCGGCGGTGGCGGCCGCGGCGGCGCGGGCGGCGGTATGGCGCTTTATAAAACCGCCGATGGCGGCGAGCATTGGGCTCCGGCGGCGGGGAACGGCACTGCCGATCCGCGTCCCCTGGGGCGCATCGGCGGCGGCGATGTGCCGACGATTTCGGTGGACGGCGAAAATCCGAATGTCATTTACAGTTGCTCGACGGTCTTCTGGCGCAGCGAGGATGGAGGCGCGACGTGGACCGCCGTTCGAGGCGCGCCGGGCGGCGACGATTATCAGAAGAGCTGGGTGAATCCGCTGCATCCGAACGTTCTCCTGGTGGTGAGCGACCAGGGCGGCGTGATTTCGGCGAATCGCGGGCAATCCTGGAGCAACTGGTATAACCAGCCGACCGCGGCGATGTATCACGTGACGGCCGACAATGCATTCCCGTACCGGTTGTGCGGCGGGCAGCAGGATTCGGGGTCGGCATGCGTGGCGAGTCGCGGGATGGACGGCGAGATCACGTTCCACGACTGGCATCCGGTGGGAATCGAGGAGTACGGCGAAGCAGCGCCGGACCCGAAGTATCCGGACCTCGTGTATGGCGGCAAGGTGACCGTCTACAATCGCGTGACGGCGCAGAAGGCGAACGTGGGTCCGGGCGGCGGACGCGGAGGTCGCGGCGCCGCGCCGGAGCCGGCGAATGGAAAAGAGCCGCCGGCGCGCACGGTGCGCACGCAGCCGCTGATCTGGTCGCCGAAAGATCCGAACGTGCTGTTCTATGCGACGGCCGGGGTTTGGAAGACGACCAACGGCGGGCATAGCTGGACGCCGATCAGCGGCGATCTCACGCGGCAGACGTGGGAAGTTCCATCGAATGCAGGGAAGTACGGCAGCACGGTGACTCCGTCGCCGCTCGGCACGGTGACCGCCTTGGCGCCATCGCCGTTGGACGTGAATGTCTTGTGGGCCGGCACGGGCGACGGGAATATCCAGGTGACGATCGACGGCGGGTTGAAATGGACGAACGTGACTCCGCCCGCGATGAAGGCGTGGACGCGCATCTTCAATATGGATGCGGGGCACTTCGACGCGAAGACGGCGTACGCGGCCGCGAATACCCTGCGGCTGGATGACATGAATCCGCACTTCTGGCGCACGCATGACGGAGGCAAGACGTGGACGGAGATCGACAACGGGCTCGCGCCGGGAGCGGTGGCCAATTCGATTCGCGAAGATCCGCGGAAGAAGGGGCTGCTGTACGCGGCCACGGACACGCAGGTCTGGGTGTCGTTCGACGATGGAGATAACTGGCACTCGCTGCGGCTGGATATGCCGGCGATCAGCGTGCGCGATATCGCCGTGAAGGACGATGCGGCGTGCATGTGCTCGGACCTGGTGGCGGGGACGCACGGCCGCGGATTCTGGATTCTGGACGACGTGACTCCGCTGCGCCAGGCGGCCGATGCGGCTGCGGCGCAGAATGCATATCTGTTCAAGCCGGCGACGGCGGTGCGCATACGCTTCGGGACGAACGATCCGACTCCGTGGCCGCCGGAAATGGCCGCGGGGGAAAATCCGCCGCCGGGCGCGCTGCTGGATTACTACCTGCCCGAAGCGGTCCAGGGCGAGGTAAAGCTGGAGATCCTGAGTGGGGACAAGGTGATCCGCACGTACTCGAGTCACGATCCGGTGCGGACGCCGGACCCGGCCACCGATCCGGTGGCCTACAACCGCTTGTGCCAGGAAAACCCGGGTGCGCCGGATTGCGGCCTGCCGCTGTACTGGCCGGCTCCGCAGCAATCCGTGAAGGCGAGTACGGGGATGCACCGGTTTAGCTGGGATATGCATTACGATCCGCTGCCGGGCGGCGGCGGTGGAGGTCGGGGCGGCGGCGGGTCGGCTGCGGTTCCGCATCGGACGTATCCGGGTGTGAATTCGCCGTGGGTTGCTCCCGGGACTTATACGGTGCGGCTGACAGCGGATGGAAAATCGGTGACACAGCCGATCGTGGTGAAGATGGAGCCTCGCGTGAAGGTAACGCCGGAGGTGCAGCAGATTTTCACGATGACGTCCCAGGCGGAGACGGAGGCTCGGAATGCCGCGGCGGCTTACAAGGAAGCGCGGGAACTGATGAGCAAATTGAAGCCGGAGGATCCGCGGAGGAAGGCGCTGCAGGAGCTGGCTCCGGAACAGGCGGCGGGTGGCGGTGGCGGCCGGGGCGGTCGCGGCGGTTTCGGTGCGGCCGCGGAGCCCGCGGGAGCGGGGAATCTGGCGACGATCGGGCAGCAGCTTGTTGCGGCGGTGATGCCGATGCAGGGGTCGGAAATGCCTCCCACGGCGGGTGAGTTAAAGGCGTTTCATACGGCTCAGGCTTCGTATGTGGCGGTGATGGCGAAGTGGTCGGCGATCAAAACTCCGAAGGCGGTGGCGAAGAAGTAAGGAGAGGGGAACTCCTTTTACCGCTCCCTGACGGTCACGGCTCCGTATTTAATTGATTCTGCTAACGGAGCCGGTGACCGTAAGGGAGCGGTAAAAGGTGTATCGAAAAACGAATGAATCGCGACGAGAACAACAGCCGGATTTTTTCACAGCCCCTTAAGGTCGCGGCTCCGCTGAGGATGTGGGCTTGTTCGGATGTGGCGTATAACTTGAACTCCGTTTACCGGCTCCCTTACAGTCGCGGCTCCGTTATGAAGATCAAGTAGATACGGAGTCGTGACCGGCAAGGGAGTAAGTTGAACAACATTTGCCGGTACGCACGATCTCAGCCGCGCTTCGCGCGGCCCGACAGGAAGGATTTCTGTCGGCACGGAGGCCGCAGGTTAGTGGGAGGCGTGAAGTAGATCGACGACGTCGTGCAGGATCTTTGCTTTGACGGCGTGGCGCTGCGGGGCTCGGGTGATGTAGCGGACGTCAACGTCGAAGCCGTTCAGTCCGGGGCGGAGATTGACGGTCGGGGCGGCGGAGAATTCGCGCGCGGTTAGCGAGTGTGAGGAGCGCTGCCACTCTTGCGCGGCTTCGGCTGCGTCGGCCTGCGTGGCGGCTTCCACAATTTCACGGATTCGGTGCGCCGTGTCGTAGGGATCTTCGCGGACCGGCAGCGTGATCTGCAAGTCATCCCAGAGCCACTGTCCGGCGGTGGTGAAGTTGAAATAATGGCCGGCCATCGCGAAGCTGTTCGAGAAAGCTACGCGGCGTCCGGTGGGATGGCCGGTTCCTCCATTTCCGAGTTCGAGGAGCACCGTCTTGAAGAAGCCGATTTCGATCACCTCGCCCGAGACTCCTTCGATTTCCACCCAATCTCCCACGCTGATGCCGTTGCGGCCCATCAGAGCGAACCAGCCGAGAAAGGCGACGATGAAATCTTTCAGCACTACCGTTATGCCAGCCGTGATGAGGCCGAGCACAGTGGAAAGCTGCGTCGGCGGACCGAAGAGCACGAGGAGGATCAGCACGAGCGCGAGGACTTGAACGGTGATTCCGGCAATCATGCGGAGCTGATGCGTGCGGCGGCGATCCGTGCGGCGGAAGGCGGCGCGGGCCGCGCGATAGAGCAGCACGGCTACGAGCAGGATGACGAGGATCAGGGCGAGCGAGCGGAGGAGCAGGTGTAGGTCGGCGCGTTGCCGCGCGGCGGCGAGTTCTTCCCACCGTCCGTAAACGGAGGCAAGCTGCTTCGAGTCTTCAATGCGCTGATCGAGACCGGCGAGTTGCTTGTGCTCGCCGGCCAACGCACGCAGCCGGGTGGTTGAGGCGTCGGCGGATTGTTGCGCGGGAGTTTGGCGCTCCAGCGCGTTGTGACGATTGAGAAGAGTCTGCGCGTGCGACGCGGCCTGCCGCCGTGCGGTCTCCAGCCGCGCAGTGTACTGACGGACCGCGAGCCACGCGTGGAGCTGATTCAGCGCGGTTGCGGTGGGCTCGGCCGCCGCGAACTTCAGGCCCTGGTCGGCGATCTTCTCGGAATCCTGATGCTCCTGGAGCAGGCGCTGCAGGCGCGCGCGCTTATCGCCTTCAGCGCGGGCGAGATCCTGCTGAGCGTCGTCGAGGGCATCCTGGTCAAGATCGAGCTGCGCCTTTGCGCGGTCGAGGTCTTCGCCCGCGGAGGCGGCGAGATCCGCAACGTGTTTCTTGCCCGCTTCGACACGAGCTTGCAGCGTAGCGATGCGGGCGGCGAGCTCCTTTTGCGGGCCGGTGGTTGGCGTGGCGGCTGCCATCTCGGTTTCGGCGCGGCGCAGCGCGTGAGCGAAGCTGAGATCGAGCTCATGGTCCGCGAGACGCCAGGCTTCGCGCGCTTGCGATTGCTCGTCGGGAGTCGCGGCGGAAGAGGCGAGGGAGATCGCGGTTTGGAGCAGCGAAGTATCGACGAGCTGTTGCGCGGCGGCAGCTTCCGGCGCGGCTGCAGGATTTGCGGAGGTCGTGGAGTAATAAGCAAACAGGCAGGCGGCCAGCAGGATTGCGAGGACTACGGCCGAGACATTCTTCGCGGATTTCATCAGGCGCGCTCCCTTCAAGAGTACACTCGATAACGGAGGGGCACTGGTGCGGCGCATGTTCAAGTGGGTGGGAATTGTTGCGGCGGGCGCGGTAGCAGCGGTGGTCAGCCTGCCATTTTTTACAATGTGGACCGGTTCAAACCGAGCCTCGAAGCGGAGCTTTCCAAGGCGCTCAATCGCGAGGTGAAGTTGGGTAAGCTGCACTTCTCGCTTTGGAGAGGCGAGGTGAGCGCCGACGATCTTTCGGTTTCCGAGGACCAGGCGTTCGGTAAGCCGGCGTTTGTGAGCGCGAAGCAGTTGAGCGTGGGCGCGGAGATCTGGCCGTTCCTGATGTCGCGCAAATTGAGAATCACGCATTTGACGATCGACCGGCCCGAGATCGTGCTCACTCAGGCGCCGAACGGCAACTGGAATTTTTCCAGTCTCGGCGGGAAAGCGAGCGCACCGGCTGCGGCGCGGGCCGGCGGGGGGCCGCTCGATCTTTCAGTGAAGATTGTGCGGATCACGGATGGCAGCGTGCGGCTAGGCCGCACGGTGGGTCGTTGGAAGCCGCGGGTGCTTCACCACGTGAATGCGGAAGTGCGCGATTTTTCGGCGTCGTCGGCATTCCCTTTCACGCTGGCTGCCGATGTGGCGGGCGGCGGAACTATCGAGGTGAAGGGGCAGGCCGGACCGATCGACGCTTCCGATTCCGCGATGATGCCGGTGAATGTGTCGCTGAAAGTCGCGGCGCTGGACCTGGCGGGATCGGGGATGAACGATTTCGCTCCCGATCTGGCCGGCCTGCTTACCGTGGATGGCTCGGGCGCATCGGACGGGCGCACGATGCAGGTGAGCGGGAAAGTGCGACGCGTCCGGCGGCATTGGATTTTTCGGTGGATCACAATTTGCGGAAGCACATGGGCACGTTGCAGCAGGGTGACCTGCATATCGGCGGCGCAGTGGCGCATCTGACCGATGCCGGTCGGCGAATTGGAGGCGCTGCTGCCCTCGCTCGGCATCGTGCTGCCGGCCGGTAGCCGCTTACAAGAGGGCTGTGAAAAAATATCGAATTGCCTTTACGCCGACTTCCAAAACGCACTCGAATCGCCGGCACCTTTTACCGCTCCCTTACGGTCACGGCTCCGTATGTACATGATTCTGCTAACGGAGCCGCGACCGTGAGGGAGCGGTAAAAGGTGTATCGAAAAGCGAATGGATGGCGACGAGAACAACAGCCGGAGTTTTTCACAACCCCAAGGGGGCGCGGCGACGGGGGCGCTGGCGATGGAGGGTCCGGCGGACCGGCTGGTCACGGTGGGATCAGTGGCGCTGAATCGCAGCAGGCTCACCCGCTTCGATCTGCCCAAAAAGATGGAGACGATCGAGCGGCTGGCGGGCGTGAAGGGCGGTGCGGACACGGAGATCGAAACGCTGAGCGCCGATGTGCGGGTGGGGCCGGAAGGAGCGAGCGCGAACGACATGAAGCTCGTGCTGCCGGCGATCGGCGAGTTGAGCGGCGCGGGCAGCGTGAGTCCGGCAAATGAGCTTGACTTCAAGATGCGAGCGATCGTCCATACATCCGGCGTGATGGCGGCAGTGGCGGACACACCGATCCCGTTCACGGTGCAGGGAACGTGCGCGGACCCGGTGTTCCGGCCCGATCTGAACGCTGTGGCGGCGGAGAAGGTGAAAAGCGTCGGGAAGTCTGCCGGAGGGCTGTTGCGCGGACTGCTCGGCGGAAAAAGTAGCGAGTAAGTGCCAAACATTCCGGCTCCCTGGGTCAAAGGGCACAGTGTGGATTTCAAATTGCTGTGGTGCACATGCGCCCCGGACACAGGAGGAAATGAATGGCTAAGAAAGCTGCATCGAAATCACGCTCGGGTTCGGCGAAGAAATCGCGGTCGAGTTCGTCATCGAAGTCGGGCTCCAGCTCGGCATCGAAGTCGCGTGGAAAACAGAAGATCCACAAGGTGATGAAGGAGCATAAAGAGGGAACGTTGAAATCCGGCAGCGGCAAGAAGGTGAAGAGCCGCAAACAGGCCGTGGCGATCGCCCTCAGCGAGGCTCGCAAATCGGGCGCGAAGATTCCGAAGAAGAAGAAAAAATCGTAGGGGGACGAGGCGAGTTCTGCCTTTGGCAGCGGCGTGTACTATACTGATCGCCGGAGAACCAGAATGCGCCAGTTTTGTTTCGTTCTTGCCGCGGCACTCGCGGTGCTTGCGCCCGCCGGTTCCGCTCAAGAGAGCGGACCCTACAAAGTTTTGAAGACGGCCAGGGTGGGCGGCGAAGGCGGATGGGATTACATCTACGCCGATAGCGATGGACGCCGCCTGTACATTCCGCGCGGCGCGACGCGAGCAGTGCCGGCAACAGACGCGACGCCCGAGGTAGCGGCGCAGCCTGCGCGATTGACCATCTTCGATTTGGATACCCTCAAGCCGGCGGGCGAGATTTCGGGAGTCGGCGGAAATGGCACGGCGGTGGATCCGAAATCGGGGCACGGCTTCACGAGCGACCATCCGAAGGTATCGATGTTCGACACGAAAACGCACACGTTGATCAAAAGCATCGACGTGGGGTCGGCGCGGCCCGACGGCATCGTGTTCGATGACTTCAATCAGCGCGTGTATGTCTTCAGCCATCCAACAAAGGATGCGACGGTGATCGATTCGAAAGACGGCACGGTGCTCGGCACGATCGATCTGGGCGGCGTGCCGGAGCAGGGCGTGGCGGACGGCAAGGGCACGTTGTACGTGGTGATGCAGGACGCTGTGGGCAGTGTGACGGTAGTGGACGTGAAGACGATGAAGGCGACGGCGCACTACTCGTTCGTCGACAAGGGCGGATGCAACGGGCTGGCGCTGGATGTGAAGAATCAGGTGCTGTTCGCGGCGTGCGGGCGGTCGGGGAATCCGCCGGCGCAACCGCCTCAGCCGATGATGGTCATCCTGAGCGCGAAAGACGGGAAGATCCTCGCGAATCTGCCGCTGGCAGGCGGCTCAGACGGCGCGGCGTTCAACCCCGCGACGATGGAGGCGTTCAGCACGCACGGAAACGGCACGATGACGATCGTGAAGGAGACGAGCCCCACGAGCTTCGAGGTGGAGCAGAATTTGAAGACGATGAATGGCGCGCGCACGATCACGCTGGATAGGAAGACAGGCCACCTGTTTACGATGTCGCAAGAGAGGGGGCCGGCTCCGGCTGCTCCGGCAGGCGGCGGTCGTGGACCTCAGGGGACGGTGGTGCCGGGGTCGTTTACGATCCTGATGGTGGGGAAGTAGTCAGCTGGTTCGTCCGACGGAAGGAAATACTGGTGAGCCGGGCGGGACTCGAACCCGCAACCACCGCCTTAAAAGGGCGATGCTCTACCAATTGAGCTACCGGCCCGCTGAGTGAAGCTTGCGGAAATGCGCTAAGGTTCAGTTTAGCAAACCGCTCGCTATACTTGGTCCATAGATGCCGACAAACCGGCTCACGCGCCGACTTCTTTTTATACTTTTGGCGATTGTGGGAACGCTGCTGGTGGGAACGCTCGGGTTCACCATCATCGACGGCTATCCGCCGTTCGACGCTTTCTACATGACGCTCACTACCATGACCACGGTCGGGTATGGCGAGGTGCATCCACTCAGCAGAGCCGGCCGCGTCTTCAATTCGTTCCTCATCTTCTTCGGCGTAACCACGATCTTCATTGCCATGGGCGCGATGACGCAGACGATCATCGAGGTGGAATTCGGCGATGCCATCGGCAAGCGGCGGAACAAACGCATGATCGACAATCTGAAGGATCACTACATCATCTGCGGCTTCGGCCGTGTGGGTCGCGGCGCGGCATCGGAACTGAAGCACGCGGGCGTGCCGTTTGTCGTCGTAGACAACAGCCCGGATCGCGTGGAACGCGCCATGTTGAGCGGAATGCTGGCTGTGGCCGCCGACGCCACGCGCGACGAAACGCTGTCGCAACTCGGAATTTGCCGTGCGCGCGGCCTGGTCTCCGCGCTGGCCACGGACGCCGACAACCTGTTCGTGCTGCTCTCCGCGAAGGGACTGAATCCGCATCTCTACGTCGCGACGCGGGCTGCCGAAGAAGGCGCCGAGGAGAAGATGCGCCGCGCGGGCGCCGACGCGGTATTCGCGCCGTACTCCATGACGGGACACCGGCTGGCGCAATCGATGCTGCGCCCGCACGTGATGAAGTTCCTCGACTTCACGACCAACGATCTGGGTGAAGACATCAACATCGAGCAGGTGCGCGTTGCGGATGACAGCGATGTGGCGTCGCGGACGATCAAGGATATTCAGGTTGGCCGCGAGTTCGGAGTGATCGTGATGGCCATCCGTCCGCGAAGCGGCGGAATGCTGTTCAACCCGTCGGCGGATACGCGGATCGGCGGCGGCGATTTTCTGATCGTGATGGGCAGGCAGGAAAACTTGCGCGCGCTGGAGGACCGGCTACGCGGCGGGGCGAGGCGTTAGGGCAGGTTGAAGCGGCGCGTCGGATCACCTGCCGCGCAATTACTTCTTCACTTCGCTGTTGGTTTTCTGCGCCAGGCTGAGATGTTCCTGAAGCGTGGGCAGCGTTTTTCCGGCGAACTCCTTCAGGTCAGCGTCGTTGCCGTTCTGGGATTCCCGCCTGAATTCGGCGACATCAGTCTGGTGGTCTTTCACCATGTCGGCCATATAAGCGCGATCGAATTCGGCGCCGTTCAGTTTGGAGAGGCGATCGTAAGTGGCCTGATCCTTGGCGTCAATCGAGGTTGGAAGCGTGATGCCCTTCTTTGCGGCGATGGACTTCAGCTCATCGTTCGCCTTGGTGTGGTCCGTGACCATGCGGTCGCCGAAGTCTTTTACGGCTTGGCTCTTGGCATGATCTTTGGCTAGCTGGCCGAGTTGCACTTCGGCCATTCCGCCCTGGGCTGCCTTCATGGCAAACGTATTGTCGGCGCTCCCGAGCCGGTTGGCGCTGGTGTTTTGAGCCATTGCCGGGGCGAGCGCCAGAACTCCGAAGGCCGCCACCGCGGCCAGGTATTGTAAACGGTTTTGCATGCAAACTCCTTCCGTGTTTTGGTACACGCATCCGCCCGCAAAGACGGACGGAGCTACCCATGTGAAAAGCACCCGCCGTACCCTTGTTTTCTTAGCCACGCCGGGACGCCACTTTGTGTGAAGACGCACGCTATAATGACGTTCGGGCAGAAGTAGGTATGAAGCGCCTCCGTAATTTTTTCGAGTCAATTGTTTTCGCAGGCATGCGGCCGGGTTCTACCGCAGGCAACGCCGATGGCATGCGGTGGCTGGGCCCCTTGCGCGGCCCCATTGAACGCTTCCTTTCCGGGGGTGCAGCGCCGAGCGACCCGCTCTACCTGACCAACCGGACGCTGGGGCAGCGAGTCCGTCTGGCCGCGGTGGTCGCGGTCCCGTTCGTTCTTGTGTTGGCGGCGATCTACCTGGCGACCATGGGATACCTGGCCCCGTCCGAGGCTCCGCAGCAGCAACTCACGCCCGCGCAGATTGCACAGAAGATGTTGCCCAATTTGAATGAGAAGGATCTGGAAATCAGGAGCAATCACGAACTGGACGTGATGGATGTCCACGTGGAGCACGGGTCGCCGCTGAAATTGGCGGGGGTGCTGAAGAACAACACGGCGCGAACGATCCACGATGCACAACTGATTTTCGATGTGACCGACGACGCGGGATCGCGGCTAGGCGCGGTGAGCACGACAGTGCCAAGCGTGGATGCGAAATCGCGTGTGGAGTTCAGCTTCACGATTCCGCAGACGAACGCGGCATTCGCGCTGGTGCGCGAAGTGAACTCGCGGTAGGCTGACCGGGACCCCCGGCGGAATGGCCGAGCTGTCGACGGCCCCAGTGGAAGTGCGCGCCCGGAGAGACCCCGGTGCTACGATTGAAGAGAAGGTCGGCACCGACATGACGATTCCCGCCAGATACGAGAACGGCATCTTCCGGCCCCTGGAAGAAGTAGCGATCAAGGAAGGCACGGTGGTCGAGGTGCACGTGCCAGCAGAGAACGAATCGCCCCGCGGTCGTCGGTCCATCAAGGACCTGCCCTTCTATGGACTTTGGGCGGATCGGGACGACATCACGGACGGCATCGCCTACGTGAACGACCTTCGCGACAATCCACGCGGATAAATGCCTCGCTACCTGAGAAAGCGAGATGGCACGGTGGGCCGACAACGCGGAAACGGGCAGGGAACAGGCACCGGTGCGGCTGCCGGCAGGCGTGGTCTTGAAACCGGCGGTCAGCCTGGACGAGCTTGGGACCGACACCGAGTATGATCCGCAAGGGGCTGAGGAATTTGTGGCCCTGATCCGCGCCCTCCGCAAGGAAGGCTCTCGGCCAGTCGCTCTCTGATGGCGGAGAAAACAGCGCCAGCCGTCGAACGCATTGACGCCGAGAAGGAAAATGGCGCGCCCGGAGAGACTCGAACTCCCGACCTACTGGTTCGAAGCCAGCCGCTCTATCCGACTGAGCTACGGGCGCGCGCTGTTTCGATTCTAGCAGCTAGTGCACGGTTGTCTTGCGGCCCATCACGACCAGCAAGTCGTCGAGGGATTGCTTCATCAGCCGGTTGACTTCCTGCTGGGCGCGCTGCGCTTCGTATAACTGCTGCTGGCTGTCCTTCAGCGCCACGGCGGCTTCGTAGCTGGCGGCGTTCGCTTTTTCGAGCGCGTCGATGCGCTCGGCGAGCGAGGACATCTCCGAAATTGCTCTTTGCAGCGTCTCTACGAGATTGCGGAAGTCCTCCATGGTCAGATCGGGCGGCAGCGACATTCTTATATCCTACTCCGGCGCCGCTACTTCTCTGCTACTACCGGATTGCGTAATTCGCCGATTCCCTCGATCCGCACCGTGACCTCGTCGTCCGGGCGCAGCCAGCGCGGCGGTTTGCGGGCGAAACCCACGCCCGCGGGTGTTCCTGTCGCGATGATGTCGCCCGGCTGCAGCGTGAACACACTCGACAAATGCGCGATCAGTTGCGGCACTTTGAAAATCAAATTGCTGGTATTGGAATCCTGCATTGTCTCGCCGCTGAGCTCGAGCGTGATGCGCAGATTGTGCGGGTCCTCGATCTCATCCGCTGTGACCACCGCCGGTCCGAGCGGCGCGAACGTATCGAACGTTTTGCCGATCATCCACTGGCTGGTCGCCATTTGAAAATCGCGCGCACTGACATCGTTCAAAATGGTGTACCCGAAAACGTGCTCGCGCCAGCGCGCCTCAGGAATGTGCCTTCCGCCCCTGCCGATCACGATTGCGAATTCCGCTTCATAATCCGGCTTCGTGGAATTTCTTGGAAGCACGATCGGCTGCCCGTGACCGGTAAGCGCGGTGGCAAATTTCGAGAACACCGTCGGCACCTCGGGGATGGGCAGTTTCGATTCTTCGGCGTGATCGCGATAGTTGAGGCCGATGCAGATGATCTTCGGCGGCTTGACGACCGGCGGAAGGTAAGTGACCTTCGCCGGGTCCAGCCGTTCGCCGCCCGGAGGATTGTCCACCCAGCGAAACACCTGGTCCATCGTGTCGGCGCCACCCGTAATCACGGAAATGAGGTCATCGAATCCGGCCTGGCGCAGACCGATGAGTTCGCCGTCGATCAATGCTCCCAATTCAGGATAGCCTGAGCGCCGTTGAAACGTAATGAATCGCAAGTAAGTATCTCCGAAGCCCCGATTCTAGCACCGGCGGCGCATGCGGGCCGTGACCTTGCGTTCGATTGCGCGAGCCGCGCGTTATTTATCGCCGGTCGCGAGGACGGTTTCAAAGTGCGGCGCTTCCTGTTCGCGGAAGACCACGGCGGTCTCGACGTTGCGAAACTCCTGCTCCTTCAAATACCGTTCGAGCTCGAGCTCCGTGAAGCCGAGCCACAGGTCCGCGTACATTTCGCGCGCCTCTTCGAAGCTATGGCGATTGAGGTCCAGAACGGCGATGCGGCCGCCGGGTTTCAGAATGCGCCAGGCCTCCGCAACGGCGCGATCCGGATGCTGCGCGTGGTGGAGCGCCTGGCTCATGAGCGCGAGGTCCACCGTGCCCGTGCGAATTGGCACATCTTCCAACTCGCCGAGCCGGTATTCCATGTTGCCTATGCCGTTCTTCTGCGCGAGCTCGGAACCGAACTCCACCATCTTCTCGGAATTGTCGACGGCGATCACGCGTTTGGCTCGCTGGGCCATCAACTGCGAGATGGTTCCTTCGCCCGCGCCCAGATCGGCAATGACCATCGGCGGCATCAATTTGATCAGCGCCTCGGCGACGCCCTTCCACGAGCGGCCGGGCACGTATTGGCGGCCGAATTTGCCGGCGAGTTCATCGAAATAGCGCCGCATCTTATCTTGCCGCTTGCGCATGGTCAGCTTCAAAGCGGCACGATCTTCGACGGCTTCCGGAATCTCGCTCTCCGCCTGCCGGAGGGCGTTCATCAGTTCCGGCGGCGCGGTGAGCCGGTAAAAAGCGTTCTTTCCTGTACGCCGGTCGTCCACCAGGCCGGCCTGTTTGAGCTGGGCCAGATGCGTCGAAATCTGGCTTTGCCCTTTGGCTAGTATGTCCTGCAGCTCGGCGACGCTCAGCTCCTCGCGTTCCAGCAGAAGCAGCAACCGGAGGCGGGCGGGGTCCGCCGCGAGCCGCAAAGATTTTAGGATTGACGCCATCTGCGTTAATTTTCTAATATCAATGTATCAAGATTTGTTGATATGATGTATAGAGTTTTTGAGGAGGAATTTAGTGGGTACCGCCACTCTGAACCAAACCGATTTTAAAGTTGCCGATCTCGCGCTGGCCGATTGGGGCCGCAAAGAGATTTCCATCGCTGAATCCGAAATGCCCGGCCTGATGGCCATTCGCCGCAAGTACGCGCAGGAAAAGCCGCTGGCCGGCATCCGCGTCACGGGCTCGCTGCACATGACCATTCAAACGGCCGTGCTCATCGAGACGCTCGCCGATCTGGGCGCCAGCGTGCGCTGGGCAAGCTGCAACATCTTCTCCACGCAGGACCATGCCGCGGCCGCGATCGCCGCCGCCGGAATTCCGGTGTTTGCGTGGAAGGGCGAAACACTGGAAGACTACTGGTGGTGCACGTACCAGGCTCTCTCGCATCCCGGTGGAAAGGGTCCGCAGCTCATTGTCGACGATGGCGGTGACGCCACTCTCCTCATCCACAAAGGCTACGAACTGGAAAACGGCAGCGACTGGGTAAACAGTGCTTCCGGCAGCCACGAAGAAAAGGTCATTAAAGACCTGCTGAAGCAGATCCACGCGGAAAACAAGACTCGCTGGCACGAGGTAGTGAAGGAATGGCGCGGCGTCTCCGAGGAGACCACCACCGGCGTGCATCGCTTGTACAAGATGCACGAAGCGGGACAACTGCTGGTCCCCGCGATCAACGTCAACGACTCGGTGACGAAATCGAAGTTCGATAATCTCTACGGCTGCCGCGAATCGCTGGCCGATGGCATCAAGCGCGCGACGGACGTGATGGTGGCGGGCAAGGTCGCCGTGGTCTGCGGATACGGCGACGTCGGCAAGGGCTCGGCGCACTCGCTGCGCGGCATGGGCGCTCGCGTCATCGTGACGGAGATCGACCCCATCAACGCTCTGCAGGCGGCGATGGAAGGCTTCGAAGTTACCACCATCGAAGACACGCTGGGCCGCGGCGATATCTACGTTACCTGCACGGGCAACTGCGATATCATCACGCTGGAGCACATGCGGAAGATGAAGGATCAGGCCATCGTGTGCAACATCGGCCACTTCGACAACGAGATTCAGGTGGATCGCCTGAACGAATCCGGCGCGAAGAAAACGAACATCAAGCCGCAGGTGGATATGTACAGCTTCGACGGCGGCCAGAGCATCTTCATGCTCGCCGAAGGGCGCCTGGTAAACCTGGGCTGCGCCACCGGCCACCCCAGCTTCGTAATGAGCAACAGCTTCTCCAACCAGACGCTGGCTCAGTTGGACCTCTGGAAGAACCGCGACACCTACAAACCGGGCGTCTACACGCTGCCCAAAAAGCTGGATGAGGAAGTGGCGCGGCTGCACCTTGAGAAAATCGGAGTGAAGCTCACCACGCTTTCTCCGAAGCAGGCCGAATACCTCGGCGTCGCCGTGGAAGGGCCGTATAAGCCGGATCATTACCGTTACTAGTTAGGAGGCATCATGGCAGATAATCAAAAACACTTATTCACCTCGGAATCCGTTACCGAAGGCCATCCCGATAAGATCGCCGACCAGATTTCCGACGCTGTTCTGGACGCCGTTCTGGCGGACGACCCCACTGGCCGCGTGGCCTGCGAAGTCCTGGTCACCACCGGCACGTGCATCGTAGCCGGCGAGATCACCACGAAGACGTACGTGGACGTTCCGCGCATCGCTCGCGGCACCATTGAATACGTCGGCTACAACGATGCCACCTATGGGTTCGATTCGAACACCTGCGGCGTGCACAACCTGATTCAGTCGCAGTCGCCCGATATTTCGATGGGCGTGGACACCGGCGGCGCCGGCGACCAGGGCCTGATGTTCGGCTACGCGTGCGACGAAACGCCGGAGCTCATGCCGCTGCCGATCATGATGGCGCACAAGCTGGTGCAGCGTCTTTCGACGGCGCGCCGCGAGGGCGTCCTCAACTTCCTGCGGCCCGACGGCAAGAGCCAGGTGAGCGTGGAGTACGTGGGCAACGTGCCGAAGCGCATCGAAGCCGTGGTCATTTCCACGCAGCACAGCCCTGAGGTTTCCACCGAGGAACTCCGCCGCGAAGTGAAGAAGCACATCATCGACGCAGTGGTGCCCGGCAACATGGTGGACTCCGAAACCAAGTACCACATCAATCCGACCGGCCGTTTCGTGGTGGGCGGACCTCACGGGGATACCGGTCTCACCGGCCGTAAGATCATCGTGGACACCTACGGCGGCATGGGCCGTCACGGCGGCGGCGCGTTCAGCGGCAAGGATCCGACGAAGGTGGATCGCTCAGCCTGCTACATGGCGCGCTACATCGCGAAGAACATTGTCGCCTCCAAGCTGGCCAGCCGCTGCGAAGTGCAGCTCGCTTACGCCATCGGCGTGGCCGAGCCTGTTTCGGTGACGGTGAACACGTTCGGCACGGGCGTGATTGCGGACGATAAGTTCACGCAGCTTGTTCGCGAGAATTTCTCGCTGACGCCCAAGGGAATCATCGATACCCTGAAGCTCCGCCGTCCGATCTATCGGAAGACGGCCGCGTTCGGCCACTTCGGCCGCAGCGAGGATACGTTCTCGTGGGAAGCCACGGACAAGGCTGACACGATTCGCGATCAGGCGGGCGTAGCTCAGGCAGCGGCGAAGTAAGCATTCCACACCTTTTACCGCTCCCTCACGGGTCTGTGAAAAATCCGGCTGCTGTTCGCCTTTCGATACACCTTTTACCGCTTCCTCACGGTCGCGGCTCCGTTAGCAGAATCAACCACATACGGAGCCGTGACCGTAAGGGAGCGGTAAACGGTGCCGGGGGATACGGAAACAACTCGACTCTTTCACACAGCCGGCGGCTCAAAAAGCCTAGGCCGGATGCGAGACAATAGTCACTGCCACACGTCAGCAATAATCTGGGGGTTACCCTATGAAGAAGATTGCACTGCTTGGCTCGCTGACTACGATACTCGCATTCGCGCAGCCTGCAAACTTTGAAGTAGCTGATGTCCACGTCAGCACGACGGCAAAGGGATTCGCGCAGAATTTCGGAGGCGTGCTTCGCGCCGGACGCTACATCAACCGGGACGCGACCATGCTCGATCTCATCACGGCGGCTTACGGCGTGCCGGCGGACGACATCTCGGGCGGTCCGGGTTGGGTGAATACCGACCTTTTCGACGTCATCGCGAAGGCGCCGGACGGCACCACTCCCGCCTCCGCCAAGCTGATGTTGCAGGGCTTGCTCGCGCAGCGGTTCGGCTTGGTGGTTGTTCACGCCATACGCCCTGTGCGGCGCTACGTGCTGAGTGTCGGGAAGGCATCGAAATTAAAAGCGGCGGGCGGAGCGGGACGCGCCGGTTGCCAGTTCAGCCAGAACGGGGGCGGTGCCCCGGGCGAGCCTCCGCCTAATGTCACCGCTACCTGCCGTAACATGACGGCGGACGACATTGCGAGCAATCTGCGTCAGATGGCAGGCGCATACATCGATCGCGAAGTCGTCAATTCCACCGGGCTCGAGGGCACGTGGGATTTCGATATCGAATGGACTCCGCGCGCCGCGCTTCAGGCCAAGGGGCAGGATGGCATTTCGTTCTTCGATGCCGTGGACAAGCAATTGGGGCTGAAACTCGCGCTGAAAGACGTGCCTATGCCGACACTGAGCATAGAGAAGGTGAACCGGCACCCCTCGGCCAATCCGGACGGCGTGGGCACGTCGCTGGGTCTCGCCGCCGCCCGGTTTGAGGCCGCGAGCATCAAGCCCGCGGATCCGAACGCGCGGCCATTCCAGGGTCTGGTGTACACCGGCGGCAGCCAGATGCACGCTGGCGGCACTCTGCGTTTCCTGATCGCCGCATCGATGCAGATCTCGCCGAATATTGCGGGGGACGTGGTGGTCGGGCTGCCGAAATCGGCGGATTCGCAGCGCTGGGACATCTTCGCGAAAGTTCCGGCGACCGGCGAAGGCGCCCCCAACGTAGTTCACGGGCAGACGCAGCCGCCGCCGCTCAGCATCGGACTGGAGATGTTGCGCGGTCTGCTGCTGGACCAGTTCGAATTGAAGACTCACACCGAAACTCGGGAAGTGACCGTATATGCACTGACGACCGCAACCGCCAAACCAAAATTGATTCGGGCGGAGGACTCCGAACGGTCCGGTTGCACGCCCGACCCCAGTGCTCCCAAGCCGGTCCCGAACATGGGGCCGATGGTCGTTTGCAAGAACACCAGCACGACCGAGCTCGCCGAGACCTTGCAGCGGATGGCGGGAGCTTATATCGATCATCCGATCGTGGACGCGACAGGACTGGAAGGCGGATGGGACTTTATCCTCGGCTGGACTCCGAAAAACCAGTTGCAGACTGCGCCGGCTGCGGCCGGGGGCGCGTCCGGAGCATTGCTGGAAGCCTCCGATTCGACCGGAATCTCCGTGTTCGAGGCGATTGAGAAAGAGCTCGGATTGAAGCTGGTCAAGCAAAAGCGATCCATTCCCGTGATCATCGTGGATCACGTATTGGAGAAACCAAACTAGCGGCGGGCGCGTGGCTATGGCAAGCTAAAAGGATGCCCTGCCTTGCTTCCGAAGGCAGGTGGGGCACACTTCCTTTGCGGAAGGAGTGGCGAGCCGTGAACAAAGTCTACGCGTGGTATCCTCACGACGGAAACCTGGGTCATGCATCGATGGATATCTCCTTCGGAGGCGGCCCCGGAGTTGCCGAATACGTGAGTTTTTGGCCCAAAGGGTTGATCGATAGACACATATTGGTAACCGGCGGGGGCTCGACGAATTACACTTACCCTCAGGATGTGAAAGCCCAAGGGTGCGATCCACATGCCACCATCGAAATCGATTGCCTCGACGAGAACAAGATGCGGGCCTTCTGGCTCTCTCACCTTCCGGGAGCTCGTTATTCTCTACTGTTCAAGAACTGCGCGAATTTCGTCTGCGCAACGCTCTTAGAGGGCGGCGCCGCGTTCTGCGACGCAGTGAACCGTTTCACGGGGAGTCATTCGCTTTGGACGCCTTATGAGGTGGTCACGCTGGCCGAGTTGACCGCCGATAACTCGGACGTCATCAAGAAGCAGCGCATCCTCGGCCAACCGGAACAGCCGCATATGGGCTATTGGCGATACATGGGCCGCTGAGGCGCCATGCCGATATCTACCGGGCTTGTGAAAAAATCCGGCTGCCGTTCTCGTCGCGCTCCGTCCGCCTTTCGATGCACCTTTTACCGCTCCCTCACGGGTTTGTGAAGAAATCCGGCTGTTGTTCTCGTCGCGCTCCATCCGCCTTTCGATACACCTTTTACCGCTCCCTCACGGTCACGGCTCCGTTAGCAGCATCAACTACATACGGAGCCGTGACCGTGAGGGAGCGGTAAAAGGTGCCGGGGATAGGAGTACGGTTGAATGCGGCAAAAAAAGCAATTCGGTATTTTTTCACAACCCCTGACGGTCGCGGCTCCGTTAGCAGAATCAAGTACATACGGGGCCGTGACCGTAAGGGAGCGGTAAAAGGTGCCGGGGATAGGAGTGCGATTGAATGGCGGCAAAAAGGCAATTCGATATCTTTTCACAACCCCTACCGTCCGCGGCCGGCTCCGGGTTTTGGCATTGGATTGCGGGGGAGCTGCTCTCCCCGATTGGCCGTATTGTAGACAAACCAGGCCATGACGGCGGAGGCTTGCTCCATGTCGTTGGGGCGGAGCTCGTCGTAGACATCCATGTTGGTGTGGTGGGTGCGCGAGCCGTAGTCCAGCGGATCCTGAATGAATTGGAAAGCGGGCAGGCCGACGGCGTCGAACGACACGTGGTCTGTGCTGCCGGTGTTGCGGATGGTCAGCGTATTCACTCCGAGGTCGCGGAAGGGTTCGAGCCACGCTTCGAAGATGGGGCGCAACTGATCGTTGTCTTGCATGTAGACGCCGCGAACTTTGCCGCTGCCGTTATCGAGATTGAAATACGCGGAGAGGCGCGCGTGCTCGGGCTTGGGCTTCATGTCGGCGGGGTCGGCGAAGTGCTCCTTCACATAGGCGCGAGAGCCGAGAATGCCTTGTTCTTCGCCGGTCCAGAGGGCGATGCGCACGGTGCGGCGGAGCGGCGTGTTCAGGCTCTTGAGAATGCGGACGGCCTCCATGGCGACGGCCGAGCCGGCGGCGTTGTCGGTGGCGCCGGTAGCCGAAGCCCACGAATCGAAGTGGCCGCCGAGCATCACCAGGCCGGCGTTCGGGTCGCTGCCCGGAATTTCGGCGGCGATGTTGAAGCTGTCGGCGGGGTCTGTGAAGCGGGTCTGCACGTCGAGCTCAAGTGTGACGGGGATATTGTGTTGCAGCAGGCGCGCGATGCGGTTGTAGTGCTCGGCGGCGACCACCACTGAGGGCGGCGGTGGCTCCTGGCTGGGGTTCGGCGATCCGGCGGATTGCACGGCGACGGTGCCGCCTTCCTGGCTGCCCGCGGAGACGACGGCGACCACGCCTTCTCCCTTGAGGAATTTGTTCAACTCGGAACGGAAGTTCTGCTGGCCTCCGCGTCCACCGCCTGCGCCTCCGCGTCCGCCCGCTCCGCGACCGGCGGCCGGCGCTGCAGGCGCGGGATTGCGGATGAAGCCGAGGGGCAGGGAAGAGGGATTGCCGCTAGTCGGGTCGGGGGCAGTGGCGGCGTCGGCGAGCTCGGCATCGGTGAGGCGCACGAAGAGCGGAGCGGTGGGCGGCGCGAGGTCGCGCTCGGGCGAGGTCAGCACGATCTTGCCTTTCAGCTTGCCCTTCCACTGATTCATTTCTTCGGCATTGGTGATGGTGGCGAGCACGGCTTCGCCGGTGACATCGCCGTTGGTGCCGGGCGACCACGGCTGCGCGTAGGCGATGAGCGGTTGGAACTGAGGCGACTTGATCATCGCCACCAGGCGCGTGCATTCCCAGCCGCGGCCGAAGGTGCCTCCGCCTCCCCAGGGTTCGATTTTGGCGTTGACGAGCCCCCACTCGGTAAGCTTTTTGACCGCCCAATCGGCGGCCTCTTTGATTTGCGGCGAGCCAGTGAGGCGCGGGCCGTAGCGGTCTGTCAGCCAGAACGCAGTGTCCATCACTTTGGAGTTGCGGCCGAAGGCTTCGGAGCGAATCTTGTGAGCGGCGGAGAGATCGACCCTCTCGCGTTCCTGGGCGTTGAGCCAAAGGCAGACGCCAAGAGCGGCGAGTACGGCGACAGCGGATTTGCGCATGGGGGCAGAGTATCACAGTGCGGCAGGCCGCAACCGGAGCGTCAGTATCAGGCGCGCATGGCGCGCCCCGGCGAGCTTCGCTCGCTGCAACCGGTCAGGAGACCGGTCGCTACCGGTCGGTCCGCGGACAAGTGAGATTACAAAAGCTACTTCAGAAAATAGCCTTTGCGCGCGAAGACTTGTGCGCCGGTGTACTTGAGCTTGGCGGCGGGGGAGAGGTCCACGGAGACTTTACGGGCGCTGCCCGGCTTGCCGGTGGGCGGCTCGTAGTAGAGACTGTAGCGCTTTCGCATACGGCGGAGCATTTCGCGGAACGCATGGCCGGGATCGTCGGCATCGACCGTTTCGCCTCCGGTTTTCTCCACGACTCCGAGGATGTCTTCGCTGGTGGGGCCGGGAAGCGCGCCTCCGAATTGCTGGGGATGGGAGCGGATGATCAGGCCGCAGAGCAGGATGTCGTTCTGCCACATGCGGTCGACGACGTTTTTCTCGCGCGCGGAGAACTGGCCTTCGTCGTCGGTGAAGACGAGGATGGCGCGGCGCTTGTGCGGGTCTGAGTTCTTTTCGAAGTACTTTGCGGCCTCATTGATTGCGCCGAGGATGTGGGTACCTCCGCCGAAGCGGAGGTCGACGACGCGGCTGACGTTATCGGCCGCTTCGTCGAGATCGTCGGTGAAGCCGGCCATCAGGTAAGCGTCGGTGTTGAAGTCCGCGACGGCGATGCGGTCTCCCTTGCGGAGCTCCGACAGGGCAGTGCGCGCGCTGGCTGCGACGCGGCGGATACTGGGCTTCATGGATTCGCTGATGTCGAACAGCAGGAGCAGGTCGAGGGGGTCTTCATCCTGGGTGCAATACTTGATGGCTTGCGGCTGGCCGTTGTCTTTGACGATGAAATCTTCGGCTTGCAGTCCTTCGACGATTCCGGCGGGAGAAGAAACCTGTGCATCCACACGCACGAGGGCGACTCCGGTGCGGAAGACGGGATCCTGTGCGGGCAATGCGGCGATCAAGGCCAGAAGGGCGAGCGTACGCACGTTCCTAGTTTGTCATGCGCGGCGGACGGTTGGAGAATCCTATCGTCTTGCGGCGGCGCGCGTCCATCACTGGATGAAGGCGGCGCTACTGAGTGTTCTCTGGCTTGCGGCTCATTCGGCGGTGGGCGCGCAGGAGTTAACGTTTGAAGTTGCGTCGGTGAAGCCGAATACTTCGATGAGCTCGGACGTGAATGTGAATCGTTCGCCGGGTGGCGGCTTGGACGCGGTAAATGTGCCTGCCCGCGCGCTGGTTACGATCGCGTATTCGCTTCGCGACCAGCAACTGATTGGCGCTCCGGGCTGGCTGGACGTGGAGCGTTACGATATCCACGCCAAGGCTCCCGCCGGGGAGCCCGAAGCGCAGTTTAACGATAAGAGCGCGGGTGAAAGGATGCGGCTGCGGCTGCGCGCGCTGCTCGCGGACCGCTTCCAACTCGTGCTGCACGAGGACACCAGAGAAATGCCCGTGTATGCGCTGACGATAGGAAAGAACGGCATTCATCCGGCGCTGAAACGGTGGCAGGACGGCGACGAGCAGGGCCCGCAGAACATCGGGCGCAACAACAGTTATCAGGCGAAGAAGGTATCGATGAAGGCGTTTGCCGAGGGCTATCTTTCAGGGCGGATGGGGCGGGTGGTTGTGGATCAAACCGGCCTGAGCGGCGACTACAACTTTAAACTGGAGTTCCTTCCCGATAAAGAAGCGGAGCAGAAGGGCGGCATGACCTTCCTGGACGCGCTCGAAAAGGATCTCGGTCTGAAACTCGAATCGCGAAGGGCACCCATCAAGGTTCTGGTGATCGATCGGGTGGAGCGTCCGGCGGCGAACTAAGCCCGGCGGCAGCATATGACGCCCCGCCGGGCTTGCGAGTTACCAGCGGAAGCCGAAGGTTACCGGAACATAGTCCGTGTGAGAATCGCGCATGAAGATCCGGTTGTACTTGGCTTCGGCGAAAAACTTTCCGTGCCACTTGGAACCGAATGCAATGCCCATGCCGATATCGACGCCCGGCTTATTGACCGTGTAGGAAGCCAGCACCTGATTGGTGCTGACCGCAACGGGGAAGAAGCCGAAGAACGGATCGAAGCCCGTGGTGATGGCGGTCGCCGGAGCCGTGAGGTCCTGGTTGCGATGGTAAATGCCGCCGCCTCCGGTGATATACACGTCGGCGTGCGACTTAGGTGCGATGTGAATGATCGGGTCGAGCGTAGCGGAGAAGATGTGGAAGCCGCCGCCCGGAGCTCCTACATTGGCGAGCGTGGTGGAGTTGATGCCGAAGGAGGAGTAATTGGCGTCGACTAACAGCCCGACATACGGGTTGAAGTTATACCCTACGCCCGCGCCGACATTCCACCCCATGTCGGTAACACGGCCGGTGTGGCCTACCGGTTCGGTAAAGCCGGCTCCTATGTTAAATGCTACGTGCGAACGTTCCTGCGCTCCCGCGGAAACGATGAGTAATAAGGAAAGAGATGCTGAAGTAAGAAGTGTTTTCATTGGTTACAGACCCCAGCTTCAGCTTTGCAAGTAAGTTACCTGTGTTCGGGGGTGAACAATACGATTCAGTGCAACCGGCCCGGAGGCAGGCCGCTACCGGAGTGCGGCTGTGAGTTGATCTTCCTGGCCTTTGACGGAGCCGACGAAATGCGCGGTGACTTTGCCCGAGTTGTCGAAGACGTACGTGACGGGAAGACTGTCGAGGCCGTACGGCGTGGTGAGGTCCGGGGAGCCCTTCGCGACCTGATAGTCCATGGGGTGCTTTTTGAGGAAGCCCGCGACGTCGGTGTCGGGCTCATCCATGGAGACTCCGATGACCACGACGCGTCCGGCGTACTGCTTGCCGATCTTGTTGAAGATCGGAACTTCCTGAATGCAGGGAACGCAGTAGGTGGCCCAGAAGTTGAGGACGACGGTTTTGCCGGCGAAGGCGGCGGCGTCGATGGGCGCTCCCTGGAGCGTGGTGAGCTTGGGGATCTTCAGATCGGCCGCGGGCGCGGCGGCGGCGCCGAGTGTTGCCGACGGGGAAGATTGACCTGAACCTTCTTGCAGGAAAGCGAGATACTCGGCGGGATCTTTGGTGAGGTGATCGAAGGTAGCGATCACTTTTTCGTCGGCGGTCTGGATGACGTAGAACGGTTCGGCTACGGTCCCGAAACGCGCGACCTGCATCTTGGAATTGGCTTCGCTGGCGGCGTCGGTTCCGTCCGTATAGAGCTCGACGAGCACGAAGTTCTTCAGAAGCGCGGCGATCTCCGGGCGGGAGAGCATATTGGCGCGCATCCAATGGCAGTTCGTGCACGCGTAGCCGGTGAAATCGATGAAGACGAGCTTGCCTTCGGCCCGGGCCTGGGTGAGGGCGTCCTGGTAACGGTCCTTGAGCCAGGTAAGCGAGTCTGAGGGAGATGCCGCGCCACCGCTTCCCAGCGCGGTTCCGGCCGCGGCCTCCGGGATGTAGGCGTCGAGCTCGCCAAGGCGACCGCCGAACATACCCGGCAGCAAGCTGATGGCGAAGATGAGGAACGCCATTCCCGTGAGCAGGCGGCCGAGTCCCATTTCGGCATCGGCCTTGACGCCTTCGAGGCGCAGGAAACCCAGCAGATAGAGACCCGCCATGGCGAAGAGAACGACCCACGCGGCCAGGAAGCGGTCGCGCGTAAGGAAGCCCCAATGCAGTACCTGGTCGGCACTGGAGAGGTACTTCAGGGAAGCCGCCATGATGACGAAGCCCATGACGACTTTCACGCGCGCGAGCCATCCGCCGCTGCGGGGCATGCGTTTCAAATAGCCGGGGAAGAGTGCGAGCACGAAGAAAGGCAGCGCGAGTCCGGTGGCAAAGGTGACCATGCCGACCAGAGGCCGCGCGCCACCGCCGCCGACGCTAGCCGCGAGGAGCGTGCCGACGAACGGGCCGACGCAGGCGAAGCTGGAAAGGGAGAACGCGAAGCCCATCAGCAGCGTGCCGCCGAAACCGCCTTTTTCCGAGGATTTGTTGAGGCGCGTGAGGACGGAGGACGGAATGGTGATTTCGAAGGCGCCGAGCAGGCTGAGGGCGAAGGCGAAGAAGAGCGCGGCGATGAAGCCGTTGACCCACGGATTGCCGCCGAGATTCTTAACGCCGGCGGGTCCGAGCGCGGCCGTCGCTGCAAGTCCGATGGCGGTGAAGAGGACGACGATCCCGAGGCAAAAAACGACCGCCTGCGTGATGCTGTCTCTACGTCCGCCGGAATTGCGGTTGAGGAAGTAGGACATGGTCAGCGGGATCATCGGGAAGACGCAAGGGGTGAAGATGGAAGCGAGTCCGAGTCCGAAGGCGGTGACGATGAAAAAGCCCCAGCCGGACTCGTCCCGCACGGGCACGGGCGCGCCGGTGGAGGCGACGGTTTTGGCGGCGCCCTTGGCTTCGGTATAGCCCGCGGGGATGGCGGGCAGCGACGCGACAGCAGGGGGGATTGCGACTTCAGTGTTCCAGCGGCCGGGGAAGCATTGCGTGTCGCTGCAGACCTGATAGCGCGCCTTCAGCGGGATGGTGGTGGCGGCGGATTTCAGAGCGAGTTCGAGATAGAAGCTGGTATCGGATTCGTAGACTTCGCGATTGGCCTGGACCACATCGTCGTAGGAGACTTTTGGCGCGGGCTGAAAGATCTTAATGCTGGTGACGGCGGGTGAATCCGTGGTGAAGGAGAGGGCGATGCCGCTTGGGGAGGTGGCGGCATAGAGGTGCCAGCCGGAGTCGATTTTGGCATCGATGCGAACGATGGCTTTGGTGGAATCGGCGGCGGCACTGCCCACGGTGAGGGTGGCGTGCTGCTGCGCCATTGCGAGGGCAGGCAGGAACAGAAGAGCGAGCTGGAATTTGCCAAACATGCGGCGCGCTGCTAGCGGGCCCCGACTACCAATTCTTCCTCGATGTGCTGGTTGACCTTGCCTTGCGAGAACTCCGAAGCCACGCGGATGGCGTTCTTGATGGCGTTCGCGTTGGCGCGCCCGTGGGTAATGATGCAGACGCCGCGGACGCCGAGCAGGGGCGCTCCGCCGTACTCGGAATAATCCAGGCGCTTCTTGAAATCGACAAAGGCGGTGCGCGAGAGCAAAGACCCGATCTTGGAGCTGATGGTGGACTCGAGCGATTCGCGCAGCAGGTGCTTGATCATATCGACCAGCCCTTCGCTGACTTTCAGCGCGACATTGCCGACGAAACCGTCGCAGACGATGACGTCCACGTCGCCCCCAAAGATATCGCGGCCTTCCACGTTGCCGATGAAGTTCAGATTCATGGGCTTCAGCAACTCAGTCGCGGTGCGGCTGAGCTCATTGCCCTTATGGGATTCCTCGCCGATGGAAAGGATTCCGACGCGCGGCTTGGGCGTGCGTAAAATGATGCGCGAATAAATTTCGCCCATGACGGCAAACTGCAGCAGCATGTCCGGGGTGCAATCGACATTCGCGCCGACATCGACCACGATGACGGGCGAGCCTTTGACGGTCGGGAACACACCGGCGAGAGCAGGCCGTTTCACGCCCGGGACGACGCCCTGAACGATCTTGGCGGTGGCCATAACGGCGCCGGTATTGCCCGCGGACACAAGTCCGGCGGCGCGCCCGCTTTTGACGAGGCGCGAGGCGATTCGCAGGGAGCTGTCTTTTTTCGTGCGCACCGCGGTGGTGGAATCTTCCATGGTCACCGCTTCTTCGGCGTGCTCGATTTCGACGGGCAGGTCGCGATAGTCGTTGTGCCGCTTGAGTTCCTGTTCGAGTTTGTCGCGATGGCCGACCAGAATGACGCGTACTCCCAGGCTTCTGGCGGCCTCAATGGCTCCTTCAACTTCGGACTTCGGGGCAGTGTCCCCGCCCATAGCATCCAAAGCGATCGTCAGCATCGGGCGGCCAGCTTACTCCTCGGCAACTTCGACGACTTCGCGTCCTTTATACTGACCGCATTTGGGGCAAACACGGTGGGGGAGTTTCGGCTCGTGGCAATTGGGGCATTCCGAGATGCTGACGGTCTTCAGGGCATCGTGGGCGCGGCGGGTGGCGGTGCGCTCCGCGGAATGTCTACGTTTGGGATTCGGCATATCTCTACCTCTACAACTTAATGGCGCGGCGGATCGAACAGCCGGCGCGGGTTCCTCTATTTCTTCAGTTCTAAATTCCGGAGGGCGTTCCAGCGGTCCGACGCACTCTCCATCTTACAATCGCAGGCGGCCTCGTTGCGGTTTTTGCCGCAAACGGGGCAAATTCCCTTGCAGACGTCGCTGCACACCTTTTGCATCGGGAGGGCAAGCAACACCTGCTCCCGCAAAATATCCTCGAGCTCCAGGCCGCCATTTTGGTAGAAGCCGATTTCGACTTCGCCTTCATCAATGGCCACTTCTTCGTCGCGCGCGATCGCGCTGGCGGGCCGGTAGAAGAGATCGAAGCCGGCATCCAACGGAAAACGGGCGGAGCCCAGGCAGCGGTCGCATTGCGCCGTCATTTCAACGGTGTACCGGCCCTGAACCCTGACTTCGCCATCGGTATGCGGTAACAGCTCGGCGCTCCCGTTGGCGTGCAGCGGAGAAGCCTGCTGGAGATCTTCCCCTGAAAAATCGATCTGGCCGGGCTCGAAGGTCTGGTCAAAACGGACCTTCTTTAATTCCAGTTCTTTGACACTAAGGAACATAGAAGGAGATAAAAGTGAAACTGCCGGGCAGAACGAATTCATTATAGCGCATGTGGCAGATTCGCGACGGATTGCAGGGCGGGAGTGTGCGGAAGATCATTGGCCGCCGATGACAACCCGGTTCAGGGACTCTGGTACTGAACGATCACGGAAATCCGGCGATTGGAGGGGTGGGCGGGATCTTCGGGGTGGCGTAGGGCGCGGTCGGCGAAGCCTCGCACCTGGACGATCTGTTCGGGGCGAATGCCGTTGGATTCCATGATGCGGCGGGCGGAGTTGGCGCGGTCGGTGGAGAGCTCCCAGTTCGTGTATGTCCCGCCGCTTCCGTAGGGCTTTGAATCGGTGTGGCCTTCTATGAGCAGATGGTTGGGGAGCTTGCCAAGTTCCTGTGCGAGCCGCGTGAGCAACTCCGTGCCGGCTTCGCTGGGGGCGCCTCTTCCCGATTCGAAGAAGATGCCGGCTTCGGTTTCGAGCAGCTCGATGCGCAGCCCGTCGCTGGTGATGGTTATCTCGACGTGGTCTTTGAGATTGCTGAAATTGGGGACGGTCATGAGCGCCTGCTGTATCTTCTCGCGGAGCTTGCTCATGTCGTCTTTGGGCAGTTCGATGGCGTTGCCCGCGCCTGCGGCGGCCGTGCCGACCTGTTTGCCGGGGCCGGACGGATTGTTGAAGTACGCGCTGACGGCCTTTTGCACCTCTTTATCGGCGCTCATCAACCAGAGCACAATGAAGAGGGCCATCATGGCCGTGACGAAATCGGCATAGGCGACTTTCCACGCGCCTCCGTGATGCGCGCCGTGTCCCGCCTTCTTCTTGCGGATGAGGATAATGGGTGCGGGCGGCTTTTGCGGAGCAGCTTCACTGATTTCGGCCATGTCAGGCGGCCCTCGTTGCCGGGGCGGAGCTCCCTCCGCGGCATGCAGCTTCCATTTCCTGGAAACTGGGGCGGACTCCGGTCGGAATCGCGCGGCGGGCCAGTTCGACGGCCATCATCGGACTGAGCCCCTTGACGAACGCGAGCACGGCCATGCGCAGGAATCCGAAATAATGGTGTTCGGCTTCATTCTGTTTGCCCATGGCCGCGGCGAGCGGACCGAAAATGCCGTAACAGAGCAGGATTCCCAGAAACGTGCCCACGAGCGCGGCCGCGACGCGGTGGCCGATCTCCTCCTTAGGGCCGCCGAGCGCGCCCATAGTGATGACCACGCCGAGCACGGCGGCGACAATGCCAAGACCCGGCAGCGAATCGGCCATGGTGGTGAGCGCGGCCACAGGTTCGGCCGACTCGCGCTGGTGCACTTCGAGATCCACGTCCATCATCTGGTCGATGTCGAGCGGATCGACGCCGCCCGAAACCGCCATGCGCAACGTATCGCAGAAGAATGACAGCGCGTGATGGTTTTTCAGGAATACCGGGTATTTGGAGAAGATCTGGCTCTTGGCCGGGTTATCCACATCTTCCTCGATCTTCGCAGTGCCGAGTTTGCGGCCCTGGGTGAGGAATTCGTAGATCATTTTCAATTCCTGCGTATAACGTTCCCTGGTGAAAGGCCCTCCCGTGAAGACCCCGGCGATGCCTTTCCCTATGGCTATGAGAATGGGGAGGGGATTGGCAATGACGACGGTGCCGATGGCCGCTCCGAAGATAATGACTAGTTCTGCCGGCTGAAGAAGGACGAGGAGCTTTCCATGCTCCATAAGGTAGCCGCCGGCAATTGCTCCCAGGACAATGACGATTCCTACGATGGAGATCATTCAGGGGACATATCGGCGGAGGCGGCGATTCCTTGAGGATTGTTACGGAGTTGGGGAACGATGATCATCGGACTCTGATTCAAATCCTCTCTGACACGATCGCCTGCGATGATGCAGTACACTGTGGACTATGAAAACGGCTGCCGGCCTACTTTTTCTGCTTGCTCCCTCTTTATTCGCGCAAGGCGGAAGCGCACTGACCGCTCAGCAGATTGCGGCTCGCAACGCTACTGAAAAAGAGCTCGAGAGCATCGCCGTCATCGACCGCAAGGTCATGGTTCCGATGAGCGACGGGAAGCGCATGGCGACGGACATCTATCGTCCGAAGAATGCCACGGGCAAGGTTCCGGTCATCTTCGTTCGCACTCCCTACAACTTCAATTACTGGGACGTGAAGAACGGTCTGCCTCGCGACATGACGGCGGAATTGGAGGCGGTGAAGCGCGGGTACGCGTACGTGGAGATGAACGAGCGCGGCCACTTCTTCAGCGAGGGCAATTACGATATTCTGGGCGCTCCGCTCTCCGACGGGTCGGACGCGATTACGTGGATGAGCTCGCAGCCGTGGTCGAACGGGAAGGTGGGGACGATCGGTTGCTCGTCGACGGCGGAGTGGCAGCTTGGCGTGGCGGCGCAGGGGAATCCGGCGTTCGCGGCTATGATCCCGCAGGGCTTCGGGGCGGGTGTCGGCCGGGTGGGCCCGTATTACGAACAGGGCAACTGGTATCGCGGCGGCGCGGTGCAGATGCTGTTCATCGCGTGGATTTACGGGGAGCAAAATCAGGTGCGGCCGATGTTTCCGCCGAATACTTCGCAGGCGGACCTGATCGCGGCCTCGCGCATGTTCGATCTGGCGCCGCAGATGCCGCCGGTGGACTGGTCAAAGGCGCTGCAGCATTTGCCGGAGCAGGACATTCTGAAGGCGGTGAATGGACCGCGCGGCATTTTTGCGGACCGCATGGAAGTATCGACCGGCGGCGCCATGATCAAGCGCACGCCGAATTCGCCGGACTGGTATCGCGGCGGGCTGTGGCACGACGATATGAAGGTCAACGTGCCGGGTTTCTGGTTCATGAGCTGGTACGACGTGTCGGTGGGTCCGAACTTGGCGGCGTATAACTTTGTGCGGAAGACGGCACGGCCGGAGATCGCCAATGAGCAGTACGCCGTGATTGCGCCGACGCTGCATTGCAGTTACACGCGCGCGACGGAGCACACCGTGGTGGGCGAGCGCGATATGGGCGATGCGCGGCTGAATTATTCGGAGCTGACGTATGGCTGGTTCGACCATTTCCTGAAGGGCGAGAACAACGGCGTATTAGAGAAGATGCCCAAGGTCCGCTATTACACGATGGGAATGAACAAGTGGCAGACGGCCGACACGTGGCCTCCGGCGGGCGCGCAGCCGATGACGTTTTACCTGGGGAGCGGCGGAAGGGCGAACAGCCTGAACGGCGATGGCGTCCTGGGCGCGGCGGCGCCGGGAGAGGATCGGGCGGATACGTTCGCGTATGACCCGATGAACCCGGTTCCGAGCTATGGCGGGAACGTGTGCTGCACGGGCAACGCGGTCACGGGCGGCGCCTTCGATCAGCGCAAGATGGAGGCGCGCGCCGATATCTTGGTGTACACGTCCGAACCGTTGAAAGAAGGCGTGGAGGCGAGCGGCCCCATCGACGCCACATTGTACGTTTCGAGCGATGCGAAAGATACCGATATCACGGTGAAGCTGATCGATGTCTTTCCGGACGGCACAGCTTATAACCTGGATGAAACCATTCAGCGGCTGCGGTACCGGAACGGTTACGATAAGCCGGTCGCGTGGATGGAGCCGGGTAAGGTGTACAAGGTCGCGATCCAGCCAATGACTACGAGCAATTACTTTCCGGCGGGGCACCGCGTGCGGATTGAAGTATCGAGCAGCAACTTCCCGCGTTTCGACCGGAACATGAACACAGGCGGCAACAACTATGACGAGGCCAAGGGGGCGGTGGCGCACAACGCGATCCACCATTCGCGCGAATACCCGTCTGAGGTGACCCTGACGGTGGTGAAACGCTGAAGCCGTTTTGCCTCTTGCCATTTTCCGTGTCTTGTTGGAACAATGTGGTTTGGTTCGCCTATGCGCATACGAGTGCTCGGAATTGTATTGGCTGGCGGTAAGGGTACCAGGCTGTACCCGCTCACAAAGGAACGGGCCAAACCGGCCGTTCCGTTCGGCGGCAAGTACCGCATCATCGATTTCGTTCTGAGTAACTTTATCAATAGCGGCATTTACTCCGTGTACGTGCTGACGCAGTTCCGGAGTCAGTCGCTCCTGCAACATTTGAGCGAGGGATGGCAGTTCGGCGGACTGCTGAAATCGCAGTTCATCATTCCGGTGCCGGCGCAGATGCGGTCGCCGGGCGAGACCTGGTATCAGGGCACGGCGGACGCGATTTACCAGAACATCAACCTGGTGGAGCAGAGCGACCCGCACGTAGTGGCGATCTTCGGCGGCGATCATATCTACCGGATGAATATCGGGAACATGATCGACTTCCACGTGCAGAAGCAGGCGGAAGTGACCGTAGCGGCGATTCCGGTGGACAAGAAACACGCGCACGAATTCGGCGTCATCGAAACGTCCGAGGACGGCCACATCATGGGCTTCCACGAGAAGAATCCAAATGCTCCTACCATGCCCGGCGATGGCGAGCGCGTGTACGCGTCCATGGGGAACTACGTGTTCTCCACGCGCACGCTGCTGCGCCTGCTGCATGAAGACGCCAACGAGGAGAACAGCAATCACGATTTCGGGCGGGACATTCTGCCCAAACTCGCCGGTAACAGCGAGATGTACGCGTACGATTTTCAGACCAACCGCATTCCCGGCGAACCGGTGGAAAACGAGCCGTACTGGCGCGACGTGGGAACCATAGAAGCCTACTACGAAGCGAATATGGATCTGCGGATGGTCTCGCCCGCGCTGAACCTGTACAACCGCGAATGGCCGCTGCGCAGCGCGAGCTATCCCGATCCGCCGGCGAAGTTCGCCTTCGACGAGGAGAACCGGCGGGGCCACGCAATCGATAGCATCATCTCCGGGGGCTGCATTCTTTCGGGCGGCACGGTGAAGAACTCAGTGCTCGGCCGGGGCGTGCGCGTGCACTCGGGAGCGCTGGTGGAGGATTGCGTGATTCTGGACAACTGCGACGTCGGCCGCAGGGCGAAGGTGCGCCGCGCGATCCTCGATAAGAACGTGCGGATTCCGGAAGACGCGTGCATTGGATACGACCTGGCGGCGGATCGCAAGCACCATCACGTGACGGAGAGCGGGTTGGTGGTGATCGGCGGCGTCCGCACGCCGGTGGACATCACATCCCTGGTGGTGTAGCCGCGCGTGGAACATCAGGTACTCGGCTGGATCACGCAGTATGGGTACCTCGCGATTTTTCTGCTCTTGATGTTCGGCATTGTGGGGCTGCCTGTGCCGGACGAAACACTGCTGACCTTTTCCGGATACCTGGTGTACGCCGGGCATTTATCGCTGCCGCTCGCCTTCGGCACGGCGCTGGCGGGCAGCGTGAGCGGGATTACGGTCAGCTACTGGCTGGGCCGCAATTTCGGCATGAAGCTGATTCATCGATACGGCCGGTATATCCACGTCACGGAGAAGCACGTGCAGAAGGCGCATGCCTGGTTTGAGCGCGTGGGCCACTGGGGGCTGACGTTCGGCTACTTCGTGCCGGGCGTGCGGCATTTGACGGCGTACGCGGCAGGAATGAGCGACGTAGAGCCGCACATGTTCGCGGTGTTCGCGTACTCGGGGGCGGCGATGTGGGTGGCGACGTTCGTCGGCATCGGCTACTTTTTGGGCGAGCGCTGGAAGAGCGTTCAGGAGCACGTGGAAGGGTATCTGGTGGCGGCCAGCGTGGCGGGCGCGGTGGTGCTGGTCGGGTATTTGCTGTGGCGGCGACTGCGGCGGAAGGGTTCAGCGGCATAGGTTGCCACGTGCGCGGTTTCGGTACACCTTTGTGAAAAAATCCGGCTGCTGTTCTCGTGGCGCTCCATTCGCCTTTCGATACACCGTTTACCGCTTCCTCACGGTCGCGGCTCCGTTAGCAGCATGAACCACAAACGGAGCCGTGACCGTAAGGGAGCGGTAAAAGGTGCCGGGAAAAGGCGAATTAGGCGCTCGACCCCGAGGGAGCCGTACGGGGCGCATCGAAACTCGTAATCAGCAGCGCGACGGTCACCACCACTACGCAGCCGATTACGTTGTACCAGAGGAATGAGACGTCCGTGAATTTCGCGGTTGCCAGGATGGCGCCTTCTCCGGCAATCATTCCGATGAAGCAGGCGGTTCCCCGCACGCGGCGGAATAGCAGCGCGAGCACAAAGCAGCCAAGCAACGAACCATAGAAGAGCGACCCCACCTTATTCACCGCCACGATGAGCGCGCCGAGCTTGCCCGCCCATCCGGCGAACATAACGGCATAGATTCCCCAAAAGAGAGTAGCCCAGCGTGAGGCGGAGACGTAGTGGTGGTCGCTTGCGCCGGGCCGGATGTGGCGTTTGTAAATATCGACGATGGTGACCGTGGCCAGCGAATTGATCTCGCCGGAACTTGCGGACATGGTGGCCGCGAAGATCACCGCGATCACCAGGCCCACGATCCCAACCGGCAAATAGCGCGTCACGAAGGAGAGAAAGATGTAATTGGTGTCCTTGAAGCCCTTTTCTCCGCCGTTCTGCTCCACCATTTTCTGCGCCTGGGTGCGAACGGCATCGACATCTGTTTCGGCGGCGCGGTAGAGCTCCTTTTGTGCCGCTTCGCCCGCGGCGTCGCCGTCATGGTGGGCTTTCGCGAGGGCCAGGGCAGCATTGCGGCGGCGGGCAAACGCCTCATTGAAGCGGGCTTGTACGGCGGGGAATTCGGCGGTGGCGCCAATGCGAGTGAGCTCGGCGTGCTGGAAGAGCAGGGGCGGTTGCGTGAAGAGGTAGAACACGAAGACCATCGCGCCGATGAACAGGATGAAGAACTGCATCGGAATTTTGGCGACGGCGTTGAAGAGGAGGCTGAGGCGGCTCTGTGAGATCGATTTGCCTGTCAGATAGCGCTGCACCTGCGATTGGTCGCAGCCGAAATAAGAGAGGAAGAGGAACGTGCCGCCGAGCAGTCCGCTCCAGATGTTGAACGGATCATTCCATGTGAAGTGCGTGGTGACGGCGTTGAGGCGGCCGGCGGCGCCTGCGAGGTAAACCGCGTCGCCGAAGGAGACCTGCGAAGGAAGCAGAACGATCACGGTGACGAGCGAGACGATCAGGCCGAGGAAGATGATGCACATCTGCTGCACGTCGCTCCAGGTGACCGCTTTGATGCCGCCGAGCACGGTGTAGGTGACCACGACCGCTCCCATGAGCGTAGTGGTGACACGCTCCGGCCAGCCGAGAATCACTCCCAGGACAAGCGCGGGCGCGTAGATGGTAAGGCCGGCGGACAGGCCGCGCTGCAGCAGGAAGATCAGGCTCGCAAGGGCGCGGGTTTTCGCATCGAAGCGATTTTCCAGGTACTCGTACGCGGTATAGACCTTGGCGTGATGAAACAGCGGCACGACGGTCGCGCAGATCACGACCATCGCAATCGGCAAGCCGAAATAGAACTGCACGAACCGCATGCCGTCGACGAACGATTGGCCGGTGGTGGAAATGAAGGTGATGGCGCTGGCTTGCGTGGCCATGATGGAAAGCGCCATGGCGTACCACGGCATGCTCTTGCCGGCCAGGAGGTAACGATCGACGGTGTTGCTGCCGCGGCTGCGGTAGAGGCCGTAGGCAATGATGGAGATCAGGGAGACGAGCAGGACGACCCAGTCGAGCGGTCTCATCGATAGGCTCTCGTGAACAGGTAAAAGACGCCAATGATGCCGGCCAGGTACACCATCACCCAGATATAGACGCGTTTCCAGGCGCCCAGAAACGGCGGCGGATCATCGGGGACGTCTTTCGGCACTTGGCCAGTTTATCACTTACGCCAAAAGGTCAGCCGTCATCACGGTGACCGCCTGCCCTCCGAGAATGACGCGGTCACCGGCGAGCCGCACGCGCACGACGCCGCCTCGCTGGCTCGCTTGAAAGCCGGTCATTTCGGTTTTGTTCAGCTTTGCTCCCCAGTAGGGGCCGAGCGCAGTGTGGGCGGAGCCGGTGACGGGATCTTCATCGACGCCGGAGCCCGGGGCGAAGAAGCGCGATAAAAAGTCGAACTCGCTGCCGGACTTTGCGCGGCAGGTGGCGATCACGCCGCGTACAGGAATTTTGCGGAGCTGCGTGTGGTCGGGAGAGAGGGCGGCGAGCTGGTCCTCGGATTCCACTTCGACCAGGTAGTCCCAGGCGTTGCGGCCGACGTAGAGCGGATTGGGAACGCCTAGCGAAGAGAGGAGTCCGTCGGGCGCGGCGGACGGTGTGGCACTCTTTGCGGGGAAGTCGAGCTCGATCCAATCGCCGCGCCGGTCGGCGAGCAGGAGGCCGCTGCGGGTGTGGAAATGCGCCCGCTGTCCGGGCGGCAGATGGCCGTCTTCCCAGAGCACGTGGGCGCTGGCGACGGTCGCGTGACCGCAGAGATCGACCTCGACGGTGGGAGTGAGCCAGCGGAGGTGATAGCCGCCATTTTGCGGCACGAGAAAGGCGGTTTCCGAGAGGTTCATTTCACGCGCGACGTTGCGCAGCCAGTCGTCCGGGCGGGCTTCCGGGAGGACGCACACAGCGGCGGGGTTTCCGGCGAACGGGCGGTTGGTGAAGGCGTCGACCTGCACGATTCGAATGGGCATGAATTCAGTTTAACGGACGCTTCACGCACTCCGATCCCCGGCACCGTTTACCGCTCCCTTAAGGGCTTGTGAAAAATATCGAATTGCTTTTTGACGCATTCAAACGCACGCGCATTCCCGCATCTTTGACCGCTCCCTCACGCGTTTGTGAAAAAATATCGAATCGCTTCTTTGCCGCATTCAAACGCACTCGCATCCCCGGCACCTTTTACCGCTCCCTCACGGTCACGGCTCCGTATGTACTTGATTCTGCTAACGGAGCCGCGACCGTTAGGAAGCGGTAAACGGTGCATCGAAAGGCGCATGGACTTCGACGAGAACAGCAGCCGGATTTTTTCACAACCCCGTTAGGAAGCGGTAAACGGTGCATCGAAAGGCGCATGGAGTTCGACGAGAACAGCAGCCGGATTTTTTCACAACCCCGCGAGGGAGCGGTAAACGGTATCGAAAGGCGAATGGAGCGCGACGAGAACAGCAGCCGGAGTTTTCAGAGCCGCGGATTGGACCGGGCGCTCTACGCGAAGCGCATGGCGACGGTGGTGACGACGAGCGCCAAACCTGTTCCGATGGCCGCGCCGGCGAGCACGTCGCTGAGGAAATGCATTCCGAGCACGATCCGGCTGGCGGCGACCGAGATGGCGCAGAACAGCAGCCCGATTGTGAGGCTCGGGTAAAACCGGATCAGCGAAACCGATACCGCGAACGCCGTGATGGTGTGGCCCGATGGGAACGAAAACTGGTCGGGAGGCAGCAGCGTGGCCCAGCAATGCGGTTCCAAGGCGCAGGGACGTCTGCGGCCGGTCATTTTCTTCACCCTCAGGAACAGGGTGATGCCGAGCGCCACCGCGACGGCGGCCGAGCCGGCGGCCCAAAACCGGTCGGGGCCGCCCACCAGTAATACGATCGCTCCGAGGGCGTACCACAGCCACCCATCGCCGCCGCGCGTGGCGCAGAGCATCCACACGCGGATCCAGCGGGGCGCGGACCAGCGATTCAGCCGCCGCATCAGCCTATGGTCGCGGCGCGCGATGAAGCTCAGCATGGCGTTTGCAGGAACAGCAGGTGAAAGACCATTTATTTCGACGTGGGTGCTCTGCATACAGTTTAGTTCTAAGGCGGCACTCGCTACAATTCGGTGACGTAGCGGAAAAACATTCATGAACGTACATGTTTTGCGCCACGCGGGTTGTATCGCATGGCACAATCGTTGGGAGTGAAGAAGCTGGATTTCCTGTATTTCGACGCCGGGGGCGGTCACCGTTCCGCCGCCACCGCTCTGCGCCAGGTGATGGAGCAGCAGGGCGCAGGCGTCGAAATCCGCATGGTGAATCTGCAGGAGATTCTGGACGAGATCGACGTATTCCGCAAGCTCACGCGGCACCGTCTGCAGGATGTTTACAACCTGCTGCTCAAGCGTGGTTGGACGCTCGGCTCGCCGCAGCTTGTGGTCATGATGCATCTGCTGATTCGCATGTTCCACCGGCAGCAAGTGCGGGTCCTCGAGAGGTACTGGAAGAAGAGCCGGCCGGATCTGGTGGTGTCGCTGGTGCCGAATTTCAATCGAGCGCTTTGCCAAAGTCTGGAGACGGCGCTGCCCGGCACGCGGCTGGTGACGATTCTGACCGACATTGCCGACTACCCGCCGCATTTCTGGCTGGAACCGCACGCGCAGGATGTGGTCTGCGGTAGCGAGAAGGCGGCGCAGCAGGCGCGCGCGCTGGGACACGCCGGGCATCGCGTGCATCGCGTCTCCGGCATGATTCTCAACCCGCGGTTTTACGACGTGCAGCCGCTTCCGCCGGAGGATCGCGCGGCCGCGCGGAAGGCTCTCGGCTTCGACCCGGCCAAGCCTGTCGGACTCGTCTTGTTCGGCGGGCAGGGATCGAAAGTCATGCTTGAAATCGCGCAGAGCTTGCCGGATCGCCAGCTCATCCTGATCTGCGGGCACAATGAAAAACTCGCCGCGAAATTGAAGGCGATTCCGCATCCGGCGCCGTTATTCGTGGAAGGTTTCACGAAGGAGATCCCGCGCTATATGCAGCTTTCCGATTACCTGATAGGCAAACCGGGTCCGGGCACGATCAGCGAGGCGGTGGCGATGCATCTGCCGGTGATTGTCGAGCGCAACGCGTGGACGCTGCCGCAGGAGCGCTACAACGCCGAGTGGGTGGAAGAGCAGGGAATCGGCATTGTGCTGCGGAATTTTCGGGAGGTCGCGGCGGCTGTCGAACGGCTGCTGCGGCCGGGCGAGTACGAAAAGTTCCGCGCAGCGACGGAGCGCATCGAGAATCGGGCGGTGTTCGAGATCGCGGACTTGATTCAGCGGCTGTTGCCGGGGTCAGAACTTTAAGTCGGCTTGCGTGGTCTCGTTGCGGCGTACGGTGACGAGGACGCCCTGGTAGCGAATGGCAGCGTCATCGGTCGCCAGGTTCATCATCGCCGCCGGGTCCTGCAGGGCGATTGCGTAGTAGTCGCCGGGCTTTACGGCTATGATGTCGAAGCGTCCGTCACTGCCGCACGCGGCGCCGCGAAAGAAGCCTCGGCGATGCGCGGAGTCTGCCGGAATGAGTGTCACGGTTCCGTGATTGCAACCCGAGACCGTGCCGATCACGCGACCGCCGTCCGATTTGTAATGAACCTCCACCGTTTGCGCGGCTGACGCGATCGGAACGCTTTCGGCGCCGTCCAAGTCGCCGACGCGAATGGCGTCCAGATAGTAGGGCGGCAGCGGCGGGTCCATAATCAGGATGCGATAGGGGCCGGGGTATAAGTTAGCAACAGTAAACGCGCCCTTATCGTCAGTTCTCGCGGGATCGGTTCTTGGGAATGCGCTGACGCGGACGACGGACGTGTCGCGCAGGAGCACGATCTCCGGACGGGGAGGCGCCGGCATTCCCTCCGCACGCTCGGCGGTAACGCTCCCGTGAATCGAAAACGGCGCGGTCAAGGCGAGGCGCATTTCTGTGGCATCCTCGGAATCCAGGCGCAATTCGCGCATACCGATGAGCTTCGAGTTCGACTTGTCGCCGTGTGCGAACAAAACCCAGTTGCCGTCGGCTACAGCGTCAAAGGAGAAGCTTCCGTCTTTATCCGTTTCAGCGTCGAAATCCGGGCCGTTGTCCCTGGCCAGTGTCACCGTTGCGTGCTGGAGCGCGTCGCCACCGGGGCCCACCACTCGACCGGCAATGCGATGCACGGGGACGGCGGCGAGGCGAATGTCGATGCCGCGCCGGTCATCACCCGCACGGATCGGGATACGCTGCGCGAGAGCGCGATCGGCCACGTTGGGGTAGTAGGTTTCCGCCCAACCCATCGGCTGGCCGTCCTTTTCTTTCGGAGCTTTCCACGATGAAGGCGCCGCGGCGGCAACCACCCAGGTGCCGGGCGTATCGAATTCGTGCGAACTGTATTCGCCGGCATCGTTGCACTTCAACTCGTGAGTAATGCGGATGCACATGGGCGGACGGCACGCCGGGTCCTCCCATATCAGCCAGACGCGAGCATAGCGTACGGGATTGCCGTCCCCGTCAATCACGCGACCAGAGATTTTTGGGACTCTTTCCAGTTTCCCGTCCAGGCGGATGGCATCGACTCCAGAAGCAACAGCTAACGCCGGCGCCGCGTCCGGGTTCAGGCCGCTGTAACTGGACCAGTAGTCGGGAGCGGAGAATCGCGGCGTATACACTCCTGCTTTCACACGTTCGATTCGATACTGCCCGAGAGCGTTCGCGTGAGCTTCGTAAGCCGGCGGCCCGGGCCGTTGCAGAAGCACGATCTGCGCGGATGGAACCGGCGCTCCGGTGTGCGCGTCGACCACTTGCCCTTCCACGGCCTGTGCCGCGAGCGTGCGAAGCGCCACGAAAAACAGAATGGCTGTGCTACTCGAACTTCTGCCGAAATTCATCGAATGCCGCCTTCAACCCGGCAACGTCCCGCTCTAATGCCGCGATGCGCTCCCGATCGCTCGGCGCGCCCGGGGATGGAGACGGAGTGGACGCGTGTTCCGTTTCGACGGCGGCCTCCACTTCGCCCGACAGAAGGTGCGCGTACCGTGCCTCTCGCGAGCCCGGGAGGCGGGCCAGCTTCGTCACAAAGCCCATCTCGCTCAATCGCGAGAGCGTGGCTTCCACCGCTTCGAGATCATCGAACTGATACAGACGGTCGCTGCGCCCGCGCAATTCTCCGACGGTCTGCGGACCGCGCAGCAGCAGCAGACAGATCACCGCTTCCTCGCGGCGGCCCAGGTTGTACTTCTCGGTGAACCGTTGACCGTACTTCGGTACGCGAACGTCGCGCCCGGTGATGCGCGTGGAGAGGCCGTTGTCTCGCAAGCGTTCGAGCGCCGCCTCCGCGGTCTCGTCGTCGTAGGACACTACTGGCTCGCGGTTCGACTTCTGGTTGCACGCATTCACCAGCGCGTTGAGGCTGAGCGGATAATACTCGGGCGTGGCCATCTCCTTTTCCATGAGCGCGCCGAGTGCGCGAGCTTCCACCGCGTCCAGTTGAAAATCCATTTCCTCAGTTTACGTTGTTACGATAAGATTTCAGCTTAGATGTCCTACGAGTGGAAGGAAATGACGGCCCCAGGTCCGCGCGTATCATCTGCCAGCGTCCCGGCTCCTTCGGCGCAAGCGATTGAGACCGCCATTCGCCGCGCCCGCGAAGCGCTCGCCAAACAGCAGGCGCCCGAAGGTTTCTGGTGCGGCGAGCTGACCGCCGATACCACGCTCGAATCCGATTACATCCTGCTGCAATTGTGGCTGCACCAGCCGGAAGGCCGCATCTGGAATCCGCCGACGCGCGAGCGCATCGGGAAGGCTGTCCGGTCAATCCTGGAGCGGCAGCTCCCCGATGGCGGGTTCAACATTTACACTGGCGGACCCGCGGAAGTCAGCGCGACTGTGAAGGCCTACACGGCGCTTAAACTCGCCGGCGTGGATCCCGATAGCGACCCGCTGCGCCGCGCGCGCCGCTGCATTCTGGATCTCGGCGGCTTGCAGGCGGCGAACAGCTACGTGAAGATCAACCTCAGCTTGTTCGGATTGTACCCGCGGAAGTATGTGCCCACTGTGCCGCCGGAAATCGTTATGCTGCCCGGCGGCGTGCTATACGAAATGTCGTCATGGACCCGGTCGATTCTGGTGCCGCTTTCGATTGTGCAGTCCTGCGGACGGGGACGGCGCGCGCCCGCGGGCTTTGCGTTGGACGAACTTCTGGACCCGGATCGGAAGCTGTCGCTGCCGCGAAACAAAGGCCTCTCGCTGGTCTTTCACCATCTCGATAAACTGTTCAAGATCTGGGAAGCGCGCGGGCCGAAGCGCATCCGCATGGCGGCCGTTCGCGAGGCGGAACAGTGGGTGCTCACGCGCACGCGCCACACCGAGGGGCTCGGCGCGATTTACCCGGCGATGATGTACTTCATCATGGCGCTCGACGCGCTCAACTACGCGCCCGATCATCCCGACCGGATGGAAGCGATTCGCCACTTCGAATCGCTGCTGCTGGAGGACGGCGACCGCTTCATCTTCCAGCCGTGCGTCTCGCCGATTTGGGATACCGCGATCTGCGCGTTTGCCATGGGCGAAGCGGGCGATGCCGGTCCGCACCTAACCACGGCGGCCGACTGGCTGCTGACCAAAGAGGTGCGGCGCCAAGGCGATTGGAGCGTCAAGCGTCCCGATACGGAGCCATCGGGCTGGGCTTTTGAATTCGCCAACGAGTTTTATCCGGATATCGACGATACGGCCATGGTGCTGCTGGCGCTGATGCATGCCAAGGCGAGCAACGCGCAGGCGCAAGCCGCCACCGAACGCCGCGCCATCAACTGGCTTTTGGCCATGCAATCGAATGACGGGGGCTGGGCGGCTTTCGACGTGGACAACAACTGGGCCGTGTTGAATGAGGTCCCGTTCGCGGACCATAACGCGATGCTCGACCCCACGTGTCCGGATATCACGGGGCGGGTGCTGGAGTGTCTCTGTCGAAGGGGAATGGCCGATCACGATGCGGCGCGGCGAGGGGTGGCGTACTTACTCCACGCGCAGGAACAGGACGGTAGCTGGTACGGCCGCTGGGGCGTGGATTATCTTTACGGAACGTTCCTGGCGATGCGAGGCCTGGCCGCGAGCCAGTCGCGCGAAGCGAAAGACGCTATTGCCAAAGGAGCGCGCTGGCTGCGCACCGTTCAGAACGCCGATGGCGGCTGGGGAGAATCCTGCGAAAGCTATACGGAAGACCGCTTCGTCGCCGCGGCAAGTTGCGCTTCTCAGACGGCGTGGGCTGTCCTGGGATTGGCAGCGTCGGGAGACAAGGATTCGGTTGCGCTGAAGAAGGGAATTCAGTTTCTGCTAACTCTGCAACAGCCCGACGGGACGTGGCCGGAACAAGCAAGCACAGGGACGGGTTTCCCGAATGTGTTTTATCTGACTTACCACATGTACCGGGATTATTTCCCGCTGCTGGCTTTGGCCGTGGGTAGGGACATCGCGATTTAACCACAGAGACACAGAGCCTTCACAGAGAAGACTAAAAGTGTTTCTCTGTGTCCTCTGTGCGTCCTCTGTGCCTCTGTGGTAAATGAGCCCTGCCACTTACTTAGGCAAAGCCCCTTCGACGAACTTCACTAAGTCGGCGTGGTACTTCGCTGCCGCTTTTGCGTCTATGTACACCATGTGGCCGGATTCGTAGTATCCCCGGGAGATGTTGTTTTTCTTGATTTCGTCCGATACTTTCAGGTGCGCGATGGTCCATTCCATGGGGTAGAACGGGCAGGCGAAATCGTAGTAGCCGAAGCCTACGAAGAGTTTCATGCTCGGATTTTTCGCGAAGCCCGTTTCCAGGTTCACCACTGTGTTGTATTCTCCGCTCCATTGCGGCGCGTTGCCGGCCACGTAATAGAGATTATCGTTCTTATAGTTCAGGTCATTGCGAACGTATGCTTCAAAGGCCGTCAGGAAGCAGTTCTCGATATTGGCGTTGCTGAAATCGAAGCTCGTGTTGGTGGCGCCCCCATCAATCTGGTAACCCGCGAAGCGCGAATCGAGCCGCGAGGTCATCATGTGCTTTTCGCGCATCAATTCCGTGCTGAACGGTCCCAGCGGCACTCGCAGGTCCAGGGAATCGACGAAGGGCTTAGGCAGTCCTGTGTAGCGGGAGAAATCGGTCAGCACCTTCTCGCGCTCGGCTTGCGTGGCTCGCGCTCCATCGAAGAGATACTCCAGATACTCGCCCGAAGCGAACTCGCGCGCCTTGTCCGCGATCTGCTCCACCGAGAGCTTCTGCAAGTCCGGCGGCAGCTTCTTGTGATAATGCGCGGTCATGATTTCGGTGGGCAGTGTGGCGAGCTGGCGCTGCTCGCCCGCGTTCGCATTGACGTCGATGATCGCCGAAAGCAGCATCACGCCGTTGATCGGAATATCGTGGTCGGTAAGATATCCCGCGAGGCCCGCGGCGCGCGTCGTTCCATAACTTTCGCCGCCCACGAACAGCGGCGATCCCCACAGGTTGTACTCATTCAGAAAGCTGCGGATGAATTCGCCGAAGGCGGCGAGATCGTTTTCAACCCCGCCGAAATCGGCGCCGAACCGCGGATGGTCGGGACGGCTGTAGCCGGTGCCCATGGCGTCGATGAAGACCAGGTCGCCGGTATCGAGCAGGCAGTTCGGGTTATCCACATAGGTGTAGGGCGGCGGCATCTGCATGCCGTTCGGTTGTAACTTCACCATCTTTGGGCCGAATGCGCCCATGTGCAGCCAGACTGTCGCCGCGCCCGGGCCGCCATTGAACAGGAACCAGACCGGCCGCTTGGATTTGTCCGTGACACCGGTTTTGGAGTAATAGACATAAAACAAGTGGCCCTGAGTTACACCGCTGGTGGCGTGACGGATCGGCATGAAACCCACATGCGCGGAATAATTGATGGTCTCGCCGTGCAGCGTGATCTGGTGCTGCGTCACGATGGGCTCGGCGGGATAGCGGACGGGCTGAATCTCTTCCGTGGTGTTGTAGTTGTATCGATAGAAGCCGTTGGTGGCGCCTGCACCCGCTCCACGGCCGCCCTGAGCGAGCAGGGCGCCGGCGGCCAGCAGAGCCGAAATCGTAAGCTGTGCGGTAAGTCTCATTTCTTCCCTCCCGTCGCTTCCGCGACCAGGTTAGCCAGGTCGCTTTGCAGCTTGGCGAGCGCTTTGCTGTCCATGTAAGCCAGTTGACCCGCTTCGTAATGACTTACCATAATGTTATGCGCGCGGACTTCCGGAGATACATTCAGGTGCGCCAGCGCATACTCCGTGGCGTAGAACGGAGAGTGTAAGTCGTAATAATTGATGCCGACCAGCAGCTTCAGGTTCGGATTGCGCGCGAATGCGCCGGAAAGACTGGTCTCATCGTTGCCGGTGGCGGTGAAGCCCTCCACGCCGCCGCTCGAAAGATAGTACAGGCCGCCGCTGTTGCCGCCGTAATTCAGCTCTTTGCGAAGGTAGCCCTCATAGCCGAGCTGGAACGGCGCGGTGAGCGTGCTCATCGCCAGGTCCAGAGGTGGCGCCGGAGTGCCAAAGCCGCGGCCGCCTCCACCGCCGCGCCCGCCGCCGCCCGTATCCGGCATGAAGCCCGCCACGCGCGCATCGGAGTACGAAAGTCCCTTATGCTGATCGCGCAGGATCTCGCCGTTGAAGCGGTCCAGCGTGATGCGCAAATCGTTATTGACGAGGAACTGCTTGGATACGCCGGTCAGGCGCGCCATATCCGCGATCACCTTGGTGCGCTCGGCGTCCGTCATGCGGTCGGCCTTATACAGCGCGTGCAGATATTCGCGTGACGCGAACTGCCGGGCCTGGCCCGCAATTTGTTCCAGACTCATGTTGTTCATGTCCGGCGCGAGCTTCTTGTGCTTCCACGCGGCCACTACCAGGCTGGGGAACAGCGTGATGTACTGCGTATCTCCGGCGGCGGCATCGGCGCTCGGAGTCATCGAAAGGAGCGCCACGCCGCTCACCGGAATGCCGTGCTCATGCAGATACAGAGCGACGCCCGAAGCGCGTCCGGTTCCGGCGTCTTCGCCCACCAGCAGCACAGGCGACCCCGTGAGGCTGTACGTTCGCGAAAAGCCGCGCACGAATTCGCCGAGCGAAGCGGTGTCCGCTGTGGTGTTCCAGAAGCCGGCCGCGCGGCCGGGCGTGTCGGGACGACTGAACGCCGTGCCCACCGGATTGACGAACACCAGGTCGGCCGCGCCCAGCAACGTGTTTGGGTTTTCGACCCACGTGTAGGGCGCAGTGATGACGCCGTCGGCGGCCATCCTGATGCGCTTCGGACCGAGTCCGCCGAATTCCTGCCACGCCGATGCGACGCCAGGTGCGCCGCCGAGGAAAAAAACGAGCGGCCGGTCAGTGGCGCCGTCCTTGGCGTAGTACGTGTAGAAAACGTGAGCCTCCGTGATGCCGCTGGTGGCATTGCGCAGTGGCAGGAAGCCCACGCGCGCGGTGTAGGCGACGGCCTCACCATTTACCGTGACCTTGCCATGCGTCTCAACCGGCGCGCCCTCCCCTACCGGCATGCCTCCTGCGGCATTCGGGTCGTAATTGTAGAATTCGTTGGCGCCGCCGCCGGCCGCCGCGCCTGCTCCGCCGCGTCTGCCGCCAGGCGCAGCCGCCGCGCCTCCGGGTGCGGCCTGTTGCGCGGCTGGTGGAGCACCCTGCTGCTGTTGGGCCGCTGCCGCCCGTCCCGCGCGACCGCCCTGTCCCCAGGCTGTGCAGGACACACCGGCAAGGGCCGCGACCAATACGAGTCCGTTCCGCGTGTTTCGCATCGTTCAGCTATGATACACCGGGCAACGGCAGCTATCGCCGCCGGTACAAGCGGAACCAATGGGAAGGCGAATCCGCGGCCAGTTGCATGGTGGCTTCCAGGTGCGAGCCCATCGCGCGGGACGCATCCGTGTCGCCGACCAGCAAGGCATAATCGATGCGCGCCGGGAAGTTCTCACTGACCCAATCGAAGCTCTTCTGGACTGCCGGGTCGGGCCCTTCGAAGCCCCACAGCGTCGATAAGTAATCGCGATTGAGCGACCGCTTATAGAGAAGGGGAAAGATGCCGACGATCGCCTCGTAGTCGCTGAGATCGATGGCACCGCGCTTCGCCGCAACGATCGCGTCCAGGTGGAAGATGGGGTCGCGACCGATGGAGACGATGTTGTAGCGCTCCTGCAATTGCGGCGTCGGAAAGCGGAAGCGCACGAACGTGGCGCCTTCCGGAATTTGGTTTGCGACTGCGAGATAATCGCCGAGCGCATTGCTCACGGCGGCGGCGGTCTGCTGCGTCGCAACCGTGTTGACCCACACGCACCAGGTGAACAACAGCGCGACGGGAATGCGCGCCCAGCTTAACCGCGCAGCACTCATGGCGACGAGCCCCGCCACTACGAAAAAGGCCCAACCGAAACGGATCTTGGCATCGGCGCCATTGAGCCCTTCGTCGGGGACCAGCAAGTAGATGGCGAAGAGCATTGCCGCGGCGACGGCGACCGCGCCCTTCATCGATGCCCACTCCCGCCTGCGAAACAGCAACACGGAAATGGCCGCGCACACCAGCAGCGCTTTCCACGCGAAGAACTGTTGGGCGTCGTCGCGCGATGTGAGAAATGCGTGCTTCGGAAAGGCATGCCACGCCGCCGCGATATTGGGCTCGAGCTTGGTCGCTCCGTTTTCCACCGTTGCCGCGAAGATCGCGAGCAGTATGATGGCCGGCAGGCACGCAAGCGCCGAGAGCGCGATTTGCCGCGCGTGCCATCGCTCGCCGGCTGATAGGGGAGTGACGATATGCATCCAAAATGCGATGGTCAGCAACACCGCGAGAGCCGATGCAGCCGCCACCACGTGAGTGGCGAACAGAAGCAGCAACAGCAGCGCGAGTGCGGCTGTGCGTCGTGGAGTGAGCCAGCCCCCCTTCAGTGCGTAGAGTCCGATCGCGAGGGGCAGCAGCGCGATTCCGAGGTACAAGTTGTAATAGCCGGCCGACCACAGAAACCACGTGGAATATAGGAAGAGCGCGACCGGCGACCAGCGGTTCTCTTGCGGAGAAACGGCGTTCTTCGCGTAGGCCCACGACAGGAACCCGGTGAGGATCGCAAGCGTGAAAAAGATCTGCTCGGCGTGTGCGGGTCCGGCGGCGGCGCTCGCGGCGGCGAGCACCAGCGTGGAAGTCCAGTTCGGCAGCACCGCGCGCTGCACCGTGTAAAGGCGCGAATAGACAGACGTCTTGTGATGCAGCAGCAGTCCCGACAGCACGGTCGCGCCATAGACGTGCGATGGGCCGTCTTGCGTGTGCAGGTGCGCGACGGTCCACGGGACGGCAAGCTGGAAGGCGAGCAGAGCGAAGGCAAGGATCGCGGGAACGGCGTGCAGGGCGGCTTTCACCGCCGGGCGGTCTACCTTTCGAAATACCATTTACCGTTTCCTAAGCGCTCGCATCGCCGGCTGCGTTTACCGCTCCCATATCAAATTGCTTTTTTGCCGCATTCAACCGCACTCGCTTTCCCCGGCACCTTTTACCGCTCCCTAACGGTCACGGCTCCGTGTGTAGTTAATGCTACTAACGGAGCCGCGACCGTGAGGGAGGGGTAAAAGGTGCATCGAAAGGCGAATGGATCGCGACGAGAACAACAGCCGGATTTTTTCACAGACCCGTGAGGGAGCGTTAAAAGGTGTATCGAAAGGCGAATGGATCGCGACGAGAACAACACCCGCATTCCTTCCCAACCCCTCACTGCTCCGCAATCCTTACCGTTTTGATATTCACGAATTCGCGGATGCCGTATTCGCTCAGCTCACGGCCGTAGCCCGAACGCTTCACTCCGCCGAACGGCAGTCTTGCGTCGCTGGCCACCATCGAATTGATGAACACCATCCCGGACTCGATCTCATCAATGAACCGCCTCTGCTCGGCGGCATCGTTCGTCCATGCCGAAGCGCCGAGTCCGAAATCCGAGTCGTTGGCGATGCGAATGGCGTCGGTGATACTGCGGGCGCGGAACAGCAGCGCCACCGGACCGAAAAATTCTTCGCGCGCGCTGGGCGAATCCTGCGGAATATCGGCGAGCACGGTGGGCGCAAAGTAACAGCCCTGCCGATCGAGCCGCTGGCCGCCCGTAAGCAGCCGCGCCCCGGCGTCTACCGTCCGCCGCACCTGATCCTCGAGGCCGCTGACGATATCCGGTGTTGCCAGGGGACCCAGTTGCGTGCTCTCATCGAGCGGATCGCCGATGCGCAGGGCTTCCATCGCGGCAACGAACCGCCGTTCGAACTCCGCCGCGATGCTCTCATGCACGATGAAGCGTTTCGCCGCGATGCAGGATTGGCCGTTGTTGATGCATCGCGCCTCCACCGCGGTCTTCACGGCGCGATCCAGGTCCGCTCCCGGCATCACGATAAACGGGTCGCTGCCGCCGAGTTCGAGCACGGTCTTCTTGATCTGCTTGCCGCATTGCGCGGCGACTTTCGATCCGGCTTCCTCGCTGCCGGTCAGCGATGCGGCACGCACGCGAGCGTCGTCGAGCAGCGCCGCGACCGCCTTGGACCCGATGAGCAGCGTCTGAAACACGTCGTCCGGATAGCCCGCCCGGCGGATCACCGATTCGATTTCCACCGCGCACTGCGGCACGTTCGACGCGTGCTTCAGCAGCCCGACATTGCCCGCCATCAGCGCCGGGGCGGCGAAACGGAACACCTGCCAGAACGGAAAGTTCCACGGCATTACTGCGAGCACGGGCCCGATGGGCTGGTATTTGATGAAGCTGCGGCCCGCACCCGCTTGTACCTCTTCATCGGCCAGCAACTGCGCGCCATGTTCCGCGTAATAGCGGCACGCGGTGGCGCATTTGGCGGCTTCGCTACGTGCCGCGGCGATCGGCTTACCCATTTCGAGAGTCATGATGCGGCCGAGCCGGTCCTGCTCGCCTTCCAGAATCTCAGCCGCGCGTGTCAGCCAGCCGGCGCGGTCGCCATACGACGTGTGCTTGTACTTTTGGAACGCCGCTTCCGCGCGGGTCAGCCGTTGATCGACTTCCCTGGGCGTGAGTTCATCGAACGTGCGCAGCGTTTCGCCGGTCGCGGGATTGATGGAGGCGATCATCCCTCCATCGTAACCGCGCTTAGAAGCTCCAGCGGAGGCCCACCAGCCCGGTGCGCGGACTTCCGGCAGGCGGGAAGATGGCGGTCGCGGTGATTCTGCCGCCATTGGCGTTATTCACCACGGTCTGGCCCGGCAGCGGACTGCCGCCGCCGGTCGGCTCGCCGAGGTTCGTGTGGTTCAGAATATTCTGGAACGAAGCCACAATCTGGAAGCTCCCGAGTTTCTCCAGACGAACGGTCTTTTGAATACCCGCATTGAACAGCACCCAGCCCGGACCCTGAATGATGCCGCGGCCGGCGTTGCCCCATTGACCGGCTGCCGGAGTGCTAAACACGCTCGGATCGAACCACCCGCCAATGGTCTTGGGCATAGGAATCGCGCCGTTCACATTCGGCCGCAGTGTGGTTTGATTCGTGCCCGTCGGGTCGGGACCGCTGATCAGCGGAGTGAACCAGTTGCCGGTGCTCACGTCGAGCAGCGCGTTGATCTGCCATCCATCCAGAATGGGACCGTGCCCCAGCGGCAGATTATAAAGCGCCTGATTCTGCCACTGATGCCGCGGCACCGAGTACACGTTGCCGCGATCCCGCCGCCGGTTGTATGTGTCCTCGATGGTTACGCCGAGCTCGAAGTCGTCGGTCTCATCGGCATCGCTAATTTCCTTCGCCCAAGTCCAGGTAGAGGTGAAGAGCAGGCCGTGGCTGAGCCGCCGCTGCACCTGCGTCTGCATGCCGCTATACAGCATGTTCGCGCCGTTGTCCGCGTAGTTGATGGTCGCGAACAGCGGATACGGCCGGCGCGATGCGCTGAAGGGGAGCGTCGATGCCACAGGCTGATTCACGTCGCGGCGGTAAGTCAATTGAGTCGCCTTGGACCCGATGTAACTCACGCGGATGCCGGTATCGCGACTGATCTCGTGCTCCAGGGTGAGGGAATACTGCTGCGTATATGCGTTGAGCAGATTCGGCGAGACGGCCTTCAACGCGAGCGTGCCCGGAGTGCTCGGGGCAGCGAACGGGTTAGCGAGCGTGAAGGCGGGTTGGCCATTGGTGAAGCTGTTGGTGGTGAGCGTGGTCGCGGCGAATGGGCCTGTCGCCAGGTCGCCCGGGATATTTTCGGAGTAGTGGTTATAGAAGACGCCCCACCCGCCTCGCAAAACGGTATTGCCGGCTTGGTCCAGCCGGTAAGAGAATCCGAAGCGCGGCGCGAAGTTATTGGTGTCGCCGTTGCGCAGCGATTTACCGAAGGCCACCTCCACCGGCAGTGATGCGGGAAACAGCTTGCTGAGATATCGCGATGAGTCCTGGCCCGGCAGCACAATCTTGCCTGTTGCGAGATCGAAGGAGTACATGTTGCCGTCCCGTGCGTACGCCGGACCGTTGTACTCGTAGCGCAGACCGTACATCAGCGTAAGCCGCGGAGTCACTTTGAAATCGTCCTGCGCGTATCCGGCCCAATCGCGCGACCTATTGTACTGCGTCGCGAATGGCTCTTCGCGAGTGACTGTCGCAGGCAACCCGAGCAGAAAGTCGGCATAAGCATTTCCGGTGAACTTACCGATGAAAGAGTAACTGCCGAACACCGGATTTCCCGAGTTATTCGGCATATAGCGGTTTACGAACCAGTTTGTCTCTTCGGCCCCGAACTTCATCGAGTGCCGGCCCTGGACCCAGTTCAGATTGTCGGCGAACTGGGCGTGTCCGTCGTTGACCGGGCTCAGCAGGTTGATGTTGTTGTTACTGAAGCCGGAGATGCTGAAGAACGGCAGACTTTGAGTCCCGCCGCGATCCGGCAGCCCTGAGATTCCGATCTGCCGGATCTCATCCTGCCCGGTGAAATTGGCGCTGCTCGCCGAGACCAGAATCACCAGCCCCGCGCGGAATTCGTTCACCAGGTTGGGCCGCAGAGTGGCCACGTCGCCCAGCGTCCAGAAGTTCACGCGGCGGATGTTGTCGCTGGTTCCGATGGTGATGGGCGGTAGCGGCGAACGCGCGCCGGGGATGTGGTAATCGTCCTTTCGATTCTCGTACCGAAGAAAGGCCGAGTTCGCGCGCGTCAGGCTGTGGTCAATGCGGAGCTCCTCTGTCCGATGCACCTCCGGACCATCGAAGCTCGCGCGGTAATTCGCCGCCGTCAGGTTCGGGGCGCCGAAATTCGGTTCCGGAAAGAACAGCCGCTGTGCCGTGAGCGCCTGAGAGCTGAGTAACTGCTGCGGAATGGTGTTGCCAGTAAACACGCCGCCGAACGGATTCGTGAGGCCGGCAAAACCCGCGAAGTTACCGGATCGCATCGCCAGCGTGGGCACGTTCGGCGAAAAAAGGTACGCCGCAACGCCCCGCTCGCCATCGAAATCCGCAAAGAAGAAGGTGCGGTCGTGCTGTATGGGGCCGCCGAGCGTGCCGCCATAGTTGTGCAAATTCGTGAAGGGCAGGGTAGTGGCGAAGGCGTTGCGCGCATCGGTCGCGCTGTTGTGCATGTACTCGTATAAGCCGCCGTGGAATTGATTCGCGCCCGATTTGGTCGCGGTAGTCACCGTTCCCATGCCGCCGAACTCGGCGCGCGTCGTCAGCACGTTCGCCGAGAATTCCTGGATCGCCTCCAGGGAAGGCTGCGAGACGTTGTCCGGGCTCCCGAAGTTTCCGAACGTGGTCTCGATGCCGTCTACCTTCACCTTCACACTGGACGCGGTTGCGCCGGGGGTCAGCCACTTGGCGCCATTGGCCACCTGCACCACACCCGGCACGGTCTCGGGAAGAATTTCGGAGATCAGCCCGGAATCGCCGGAATTCTTGGCGACACTGCGATAATTCGTCGGCAGTTCGACGATCTGGCGGCCTGTGAGCGCGGTCGCGATGGCGGGTGAATCGATCTGGATCATCGCGGCGGCTGCGTCCGTAACCACCACTTCGGAATTGGCAGCCGCCAGTTGGAACGCGAGGTCCTGCCGGACGGAGCGATAGGGCGCGACGGCGAACGGCCGCGTCTCAATCGCGCGGAAACCCTTCGCATCGGCATTCATGCGGTAAATCCCGGGCGCCAGATCCGGGAACGCATATACTCCCGCGCTGTTGGTTGCGGCTGTTCGCACCGCTCCGGTGTCCTGATTCGTGATCCGCACATTCGCGCCGGCCACGGAGCCGCCCGAGGGATCTGTCGCCAGGCCGGTAACAGTGCCGAGGGGAGTTTGAGCAATTCCCAGGGAGGCGGATAGAATGAGGACGAAAATGGCCGGTTTCATAGAGGGGAATCGACCATTTTGTCACACCGCGCACCCTTCCACCGCGCCGGCGAGGTGCGCTGGCAGCAGGCTTGCTATCGCTACTCCGATGCCGGCGCTGCTCTTGTTGTTGGCTGCCGAAAGCCTGAGTGTATTGCTGCTGCGCGATGCGCGCGCGCTGGCCATCGCCATGTGCGCGTTCGGACTCCTGCTGGCTATTGTCTTTTTCGCGGCCGGCGCCCCGACCGCGGCGGTGTGCGAACTGGCGCTCGGCGGGGTGGCGCTGCCGGTATTGATTCTGGCACTTCGGGAGGGGGCAGCGTGAGACGCTGGTTGCGCATCGGCGTGTTCGTAGTCTGTATGCTCGCGGTGCTGCTGATGGTGCTCACTGCGGTGCGCGTATTGCCGGAGTCGCAACCTGCGCCGCCGGTGACCGGAGTGGCCACGGTGAATTTCGAATGGCGATTTCTCGATAGCATTCTTGCCGCCTTCGCTTTGCTGGCTGCGGCGCTTGGCTCAGCGGTGTTGCTGAGGAGCCGGTCCGCCGCAATGGAAGTGGTGGCGGGATTAGCCGCCGCCGTGGCTCTACTTTCGGGCGCGCGTGTTTTTTCGCTGCTTGAAGTCTCAATTGCCGTGACGGTCGCCGCGGGCTTCGTGCTGCTCGCGCGCAACCTTGCCGGAGGCCGCCGGTGATCCATCTCATCTGCGCCACCGCCGCGTTTCTGCTGGCCGTGGGACTCTATGGCGTTGCCGCGAGCCGCCGGCCGATGCGGCAGGTGCTTGCGCTTGCAGTGGCGCAAAGCTCCGGTTGTCTTTTCCTGCTGGCCGCCGGGCCGGGCGCGCTGGTGCAGGCGATGATCGCCGTGGCGCTGCTGCTGCAACTCTCCATCATCGCGCTGCTGCTGGCACTCGCAGCGCTGCGGAGCTGAACAAGAGCGTGTACACTCCAGTCATTCCTGTCGCACTGCCGCTGCTGGTCGCGGCGCTCCTGGCGGCGCTGAACCGCGTTCTGCCGCGCTGGCTGGCGTCGCTGCTGGCCATTGTTGCGGCCGCGGCGGTCGCGTTTGCGGCCCTCTCCATGGTGATTTTCTCGCGAGACGCTCCCATCTTTGTCTACTGGTTCGGCGATCTTCCGCCCGCTGCCGGAGCGGCACGCGGAATCGGCTTCGTCATCGATAATTCGGGGGCGATGCTGGTGCTGCTCTCGAGCTTGCTGGTGACGTTCTCGCTGGTGCTGTCTTACCGTTACTTCGATTCCGTCGGCCCGATCTTTCAGGCGCTGATGCTGGTGCTGCTCGCCGCGATGAACGGCTTCAGCCAAAGCGGCGACCTGTTCAACCTCTTCGTGTTTTATGAGCTCATGACGGCGGCCGCGATCAGCCTCTCCGTTTACCATCCCGATTGCGGTGTGCCGCTGAAGAACGTGCTGCATCTGGGAATCGCCAACGTCACGGGCGCAACCTTGGTGCTCGCCGGTATCGCGCTTGTCTATCTGCGAACCGGCGCGGTGAACATGGCGCAGGCGGGCCGCGCCTTGGCGAGCATGCCGTCCGATTCGCTGATCGCCGTCGCGTTTGCGCTGATGATGTGCGGTTTCCTGATGAAGGCCGCAATCGCGCCATTCCACTTCTGGTTGCCAGAAGCGCTTGTGGCAGCTCCGGCGCCGGTCTGCGCCGTGATCGGCGGCATTATGGCCGAGCTCGGAATCTACGGCGCAGTGCGCGTCTACTGGGCAGTGTTCTCCGGAGTGCTGGCGCCGCATTCCAATGAGCTGCGCAACCTGCTGGTGGCGTTTGCCGCCGCCACGGCCATTCTCGGCGCGCTCGCCAGTTACATGCAGAGACACCTGAAGAAACTGCTCGCCTTTTCCATCGTGAGCCACTCCGGGGTGATGCTGCTGGGCGTGGCGCTGCTCACCCCGGAGGCGCTCGCCGGCGCATCCATTTACATGATGGGTCACGCTCTGCTCACCGGCGGTTTATTTCTGGCCGCGGCGATTGTAGTGCACCGCCTCGGCGTCATGGATGAGCTCCATCTGCTCGGCCGCGCCCGTCACATGCGCTATGCGGGCCTGCTCTTTTTCGTCGGCGCGATCGGCCTCGCCGGCCTGCCGCCCTTCGGCATTTTCTGGGGCGACGTGATGATGGACGGCGCCGCCCACCGGCTGGGTTATTACTGGATTCCGTGGGTGACCTTTTTGGCCGCCGTGCTCACCAGCGCGGCTGTTTTTCGCTTCTGCGGCCGCGTCTTTTTCGGCTGGGGACCAGGCGCGGATTCCGAGCCTCTGCCTGTGGAAGCTATCAAACAGCACTCCGGCACGCCCTTCGAGCTCTACGCCGGCGCGACCCTGCTGCTGATCGCCGGTCTGGCGACCGGACTTGCGCCGCGCTTGACCGGAGCCGCCGAATCCGCCGCGCTCTACGTGCAGAATCGCGAAGCCTACGCGCAGCGAGTCCTGGATAATCTCGCGCCCTTTCCGGTGGCGGTGCACGATGTTCCTGCTGGGCCGATCGATATTCTCCGCTGCCTCGCCGCCCTGCTGATTGCCGCCTTTGTGGCGCGGCAGACGCTTTGCTCCCCCACGTTCCGCCGCGCGTTCGGCCGCCTGCGCGCGCTGCCCAGAGCATTGCACGCATCGCACGCGGGCGAAATCGGCGAATCCATCGCATGGCTCAGCGTGGGACTCGCGATCTTCATGGGCTTCGCATTCGTCTGCCTGCGCTGAACGCGTACGCACCCGTACATCCCCGGCCGGAAATGTTCCGATAGACTGAAAGGGCGCTCCTATGCCCGATCCGCACGCCCTCGGCCAGGAACTGTCCGATGCACGACGCCTGACCGATGACCTCTTCCGAGTCGTGCGCCCCGATCATCTTTACGCGAGGCCGATTGCCGAGCGGCACCGCATCGTCTTCTACCTGGGACACCTGGAAGCATTCGATTGGAACCTGCTCGCCCGCTATGCGCTCGACGTGCCGGCGTTCCACCCAACCTTCGACAACCTCTTCGCTTTCGGCATCGATCCGCCTCCCGGCCGTCTTCCCGATGACGTGCCCGCCGACTGGCCCTCTATCGCGGAGATCGAGCGCTACAACCAGCGGACGCGCGACGAGATCGATTCCGTGCTGGACCGCATTCCCGAACAGTTGATGCACGCGGCCATCGAGCATCGCCTCATGCACGCGGAAACGCTGGCGTACATTCTGCACCAGCTTCCGTATACCGGAAAGGTGGCATCCGCGGATGCGCACTCGGCTGTGCCGCGACCCGCTTCGCGCGAGGAGTTTCACGAGATTCCCGCCGGTCTCGCCGCTCTGGGGCTCAACCCCGATCACGGTTTCGGTTGGGACAACGAGTTTCCGGCGCACACCGTTCCGGTCGGCGGGTTCCGAGTAGCGCGTTACAAAGTAACGAACCGGGAGTACCTGGAATTCGTGGAACAGGGGGCGGAGGCGCCGTTTTTCTGGACGCCTCGCGCCGGACGCTGGCACTATCGCGGGATGTTCTCCGAAGTGCCGCTGCCGTTGGAGGCGCCGGTGTACGCAACGCATGCCCAGGCTCAGGCCTTTGCTGCGTGGAAGGGCAAGCGCCTGCTCACCGAACCGGAGTTCCATCGCGCGGCCTGCGGCGCATCGCCGGATCCCGAGCACAATTACGATTTTCGGTATTGGGATCCCGTGCCCGTCACCGCCGGGCCCGCCGGCAACGGCGCGCACCAGCTCTTCGGCAACGGCTGGGAGTGGACCTCCACGCCGTTTGCGCCCTTCGAAGGCTTTGAACCGTTCCCGTTTTATCGGAACTATTCCGAGCCGTTTTTCGATGGCGCTCACTATGTTCTGAAAGGAGCTTCTCCCCGCACTGCCGCTCGTTTTGTGCGGCCGTCATTCCGGAATTGGTTTCGCCCGCAGTATCCTTATGTCTACGCGACGTTCCGGTTGGCGGAATCCTGATGTACGCACGAGCCCTGGACAATCAATTCGCCGGTGAAGTGCGTGCTGGACTCACACGTGTGCAGCAGAAGACGCTGCCGTGCCGCTATTTTTACGACGAAGTGGGTACCGCCCTCTTCGACGCCATCACGTGCCTGCCGGAATATGGCCTTACCCGCGCCGATGCGCGAATTCTGCAAACCTATTCCACCGATCTGGTGAACCGGCTTCCCGGCAACGTAGTGGTCGCCGAGCTTGGCAGCGGCACTGGGATTAAGACGCGGCCGATTCTCGAAAAACTGCGCCAGCGGCAGATTGTGGTTTACTACCCGATCGATGTTTCCGCTAGCGCGCTCGCCCGCTGCCAGCAGGAACTCTGGAAGCTGGGCGCCATTTTTCCGATGGAAACCAGCTACCTGCAGGGACTGCGCGAAGTCGCCGACCGGCGGTTCCCGGGGCAGACGCTACTGATCCTGTTTCTGGGGTCGACGATCGGCAACTTCGAACCGGACGCGGCCATCGATTTTCTATACGCCATCCGCCAGTGCCTCATGCCGGGCGACGCGCTGCTGCTCGGCACGGATCTGGTGAAGCCGGCGAATCAACTGATAGCCGCGTATGACGATGCCGCCGGAGTCACCGCAGCCTTCAACCTGAATCTGCTGGCGCGCATCAATCGTGAGCTCGAAGCGGATTTCAACCTGCGCTGCTTCGAACATCAGGCGCGCTACAACGAAGAAGCGCAGCGCGTGGAAATGCATCTGCGGTCAAAGGAATACCAGATCGTGAGCATCCACCAGGCGGACCTGATAGTGGACTTCGTCCCGAACGAAACCATCTGCACGGAAGCGTGCCACAAATTCCGTTTAGATCAAATCAGGGAAATGGCGCGACTGTCCGGGTTCCGTCTGGAAACGCGGTGGATCGACGACGAGTGGCCGTTCGCGGAAAATCTGCTGATGGCAGTGTAAGAGCAGCGCGTCACGTGCCTAATCGAGATCGATGTCGCGCTGCGGCGGCCGCGTGTCCGGGTCTGCCTTCGCTCGCTTGAAGAGCTCGTCAAATTTCTTCTCCAGCACTTTGCCGTGGGTCTTTTCCGCTTCGAACTGCTTCCGGAAGACCTCTTCGCGGCGCGCTCCTTCGCCCTTCAGTTTGGCGACCTCGGCGGCGAGATCCTCAATGGCCGGCGGTTTTTCGGGAACGGTGTGCGCGATAACTACCTCGGTTTCCGCGTCCACTTTCAGCTTCGCTTTGCAGCACGGGCATTCCACTTCAAACATACCTTTGGCCATCCCTCCATCCTACGCCATGCCTCAGCGCAGTTGAAACTCACTTCCGCACATTCGACGAACTTCGTCGAAAGGTGTTGTCACATACAGGAAAGGCCCGCGATTGCCATTAAGGCAACCACAGGCCCAGGAGAGACAACTGTGAGGGTTTTATGGACAGCTAGAAGGGTGTTATGCGAGGTGACTCAAAAGGCAGGGTTAGTTGCGAGGTTTCAATCGTCTCTCCTCGGGCCTGTGAAATCCTAGTCACGCTCTCCTTTAAGCAATCCCTGGACCAAACCGAAATCCCTCCGCGAATCAGGCATTACCGCGGCTTTTTCGCCGCTCCATATATAAATTTGGCGCGACGGTGGCAAATGTTTGTTCCTTTCTGACGCGCGCCGTGTAGTGAGATTAGGTAATTCTTGCAGCAGTGTTCCCGAACGTGCAATTTCGGGTGCTGGCGCGCCGGTGAATGTTATCCTAGCGCTTGAAATGTCGCCGCAAGCCGCATCTGTAATGGAACTGTTCGAGTCTACGGGCGCCTATCTCCAGGGCCACTTCCGTCTGACCAGCGGACTACACAGCGCCGAATATCTGCAAAGCGCGCTCGTGCTGCAGCACCCCGCTGCGGCAGAAAAACTCGGCCGCATGATGGCGAAACAACTCCATGATATCTTTCCGGGTAAGGTAGATCTGGTAGTCTCGCCCGCGCTGGGCGGACTCATCATCGGGCACGAAGTGGCGCGCGCCCTCGGCTGCCGCTTTCAGTTCACCGAGCGCGATCCCGAAACGCGCAAGATGATGCTGCGCCGCGGCTTCACCATCGCCGGTGGAGAAATCGCCGTAGTGGTGGAGGACGTGATCACCACCGGCGGCAGCACAGTCGACGTGGTTGACGTGCTCAAGACGATGGGCGCTAAGGTGGTGGCCGCAGGATCGATCATCGATCGCAGCGGCGGACAGGCGGACGTAGGGGTCCCGCGCACCGCACTAGTCACGATGCAGGTGGCCGCGCATTATCCCGAACAGTGCCCGCTCTGCGCGCTCGGAATTCCGGCGGTGAAACCGGGCTCCCGGCCCGCGTGATGCGCCGCATTCGCATCCACGTGGCTTACGACGGCGGCGGGTTTCACGGATGGCAGGTGCAACCCGGGCTGCCGACCATTCAGGGCATTCTCGAGGAGATCGTCAGCAGCATCGAAAAGCGGCCTGTGCCGGTTGCGGGTTCCGGACGGACGGACGCCGGAGTGCACGCGCTTGGACAGGTAGCCGCCTTCAGCATCGAAAATCCGATTCCCGTGCTGAATCTGCGGCGTGCGATTAATCGCCTGCTGCCCCCTACGATCCGCGTTCTCTGTGCCGAGGAGGTGGACTCCGAATTTCACCCGCGCTTTCAGGCTACCGGCAAGACGTACGAATATCGAATCTTCCGCGCCGAGGTCTGCGCGCCGTTCGAGTGGCCGTACGTGCATCACTTCCCGTACCCGCTCGATGAGGCGCGCATGGCGGAACTGGCGGCCGCGTTTGAGGGCGAGCACGATTTCACTGCGTTCGCCGCGAGCGACGATCGCGATGCGGAGGGCAGGAGCAAGGTCCGGCGGATCTTCGAATCCACCGTGATTCGCGAAGGCGACCGGCTCATCTACCGGGTGCGCGGCAGCGGATTTCTGAAGCACATGGTTCGTAATATCGTGGGCACGCTGATCGAGGCAGGGAAGGGCAACATCGCCGATGTAACTACGTTGCCTGCGAAGTGCGGCCCTACGGCGCCCGCGAAGGGACTCTTCCTGATCAAAGTCGACTATTGATCGCGTGCGGCGTTCACTGGCGAGTTACTGCACTTTCAATTCGATTTTGTCGGCGCCCTTTGAGGCAATCCGTACCTTCACGGCGCGATCCTCATACTTCTTCACAAAATCGGGATCGAGCCATTGGTCTTCCTCGATTTTCTGCCAGGCGAGCGCGAGATAGTCGCCAGGAGGCACATCTTCCAGCGTCAGTTGGCCGGAATCCGCCGCCGTTCCGTCCTGGATATTTACCGGCAGACGGTGCGCGGGGTCGGCAGGCAGCAGCACGACGCGTGCGCCCGCCGCGCGCTTGTCGCCATTCAACACGGTGACATCGAGCTTACCGGGATCGCCGCCAAGCACGATATGCAGATTCCCGGCGGCCGCCGCCGAACAATCGATTGGCTCGCCGAGCACTTCGCGACCGTTGAACGTCACGGATTTGAGATACGTGCCCTTGGGCAAGCCGCTCACGTTCACCTCGTACACGGCCGGCGTGACATGCTCCAGCGTGAACTTCCCGGATTCCTCGACGGTTGCGTTAGAAGGCATCAGCGCTATTGCGTCGTCCGCGGATAGCATCACCGTCAGCGTTTTGAGGGATACCTTATCGCCGCGATCCACCGTCAGGGTTCCCTGAATGGCGCCGTCGGGCTTAGGCGCAAGACGCAGGTCGTCAACGTTCTTGTCCGGCACGATGAGGGGAATCATGTTCATCTTTGGGGACCCGCCCTGCATCTGCATCACCATCGCCGTGTAAGTCCCCGGTTGTAAGTTGCCGATCTCGAACTTACCTTCGGGGTCGTTCACCATTTTCATGGACATGGAGCCCATCCGCGAGGCGCCCATAAGCATCAGTTGCGCGTTCGTGATGGGAGCGCCGGCAGCATCCATCAGCTTGCCTTTGATCTTCACCACTTTGCCCTTGTGCATCTGTATGGTGATTCCATTGATCTCCGCGCCGGGAGCGAGTTCGGTCTTTTGCGCTTCCGAGGGCTCAATGGTACCGGCATAATAAGTGCGGACGTAAGCGGTTTCGGCATCGCTCGCACTTAACTCGAAGTCCTGAACGTCTGCGGCAATCAGATAAGTGCCCGGAGGCAGCTTACTCAGAGTGAACTCGCCCTTAGGGTTGGTCTGCCCCGTATCGAGCGGCACCAGCCGCTTCCGCGCGCCCATGTATGTGTAGATCTGCGCGGTCACCATGGCAGTGGGATACGGGTCGCCATCCTCGTCGACCACCCGCCCGGAGATGGTCCCATTAGGCACCAGCTTGAAATCCAGTTTTGTCAGTGCTTGGCCGGCGGTGATGGTCAGCGAGTCCTTGGACACTTCTCCAAAACCCACTTTCTTGATTTTCAGGAAGTAGGTTCCGGCCGGGAGATTTTCAAAGCGGAACTTACCGTTCGCATCGGTGGTAGCCGACAGGGTTTTGGTGGCAACCGTCTGCCCCGGAATTTTCGGGGCATTCGGGAGTTGCCGCATCATGGCCGCCATCTCCTCGGTGACGTTGCCGTTGGCAAGGCTGACCTCCGCCTTGCGAATCGGCTCGCCGCTCACCGAGTTCAGAACGGCGCCTTCCACGCTCGCCGGCTTCTCAGCCGGGGTTTGGGCGCCCATAACAATGGCCACCCAAAATACCGCGACAAACTTGCTGCACATGCGCCAAATAGTATAGCCGATCGCCAGTCCAGCGGCATCGACTTACTCCCATTTGCTTCATTGACATCACAACTTAGTCATAGCCGGGAATTGCGTTTCGCTTGCCGCCCGACGCGCCGCGCCCGGGGTGCTGATCGTGCTCAACCATCCATTCCGGCGGACGAGCGCGTCACCGAACATGGCCGTCCGCGTGCTTGAAGCAGCATGGGACATGCTGAAACGATACCCGCAATACCCGGACCGTGAGCATTGGACCGATCGCATTTGTCTTCGGTGGCCGGCCGCTTCTGCCGTGAGGCATAGATTCCTGCTGTCGTGGGACGCTGCCGATCCCGAGACACTCGCCCGTAGTTTGACGATCGCCCTAGTGTTCGGACTGTTTCCCATCTATGGCTGCCCCACTGTGCTTTGTACGGCCGCCGCCCTGCGGCTGCGCCTGAATATGCCGCTGGTGCAGGCCGTCAATTTCGCCACCGGTCCTTTGCAGCTCGCGCTGACTCTGCCGCTGGCGCGAATCGGCGAATGGCTGATTCCCATCCAACTCGGCCACAACGCACCTTTCGCACTGAGCGTTGCCGTCTGGTTTGGGCATGCGGTTGCCGGGTGGACTTGCGTTGGCCTGCCTGCCGCTGCCATCCTCTATATATCGCTGCTCAGCGGGCTCCGCTGTCGCCGCCCGCAACCTGCATGATGACTGAACTGCCGCTTTTTCGCGAAGACTTTCTCTGGGGCGCCGCCACCTCCGCGCACCAGGTGGAAGGCAACAACATCAATAGCGATCTTTGGATCGCCGAACATATTCAGCCGACGCTCTTCGTCGAGCCTTCGCTGGATGCTTGCGACCATTACCATCGCTTTCCCTCGGACATTCGCCTGCTCGCCGACCTCGGTCTGAACACGTACCGCTTCAGCATCGAATGGGCGCGCGTGGAACCGGAGCGAGGTCATTTTTCCGGAGCCGCGCTGGATCATTACCGGCGCATGCTGGAGGCGTGCCGCGAAAATGGTGTGAAGGCTATGGTGACGCTGTACCACTTCAGCTCGCCGCGATGGTTTGCCGGCATGGGCGGCTGGGAAGCCCGTGGCGCGGCAGATCTGTTCGTGCGCTATGCCGAGCGCGTCGCCCGGCACATGGGCGACTCCATCGCCGTGGCTTCCACATTCAATGAGCCGAATCTGCCGGCCCTTCTCGAGTGGGTTCCCAAAACCGGAATACCGCTCACCACCCTGTTCCAAATGCGGCGCAAAGCCGCCAAAGCGATCGGCACAGGCACCTTCGGCTGCTTCTTCCTCGGCGACCCCAGGAAGCTCGAACAAACCATGATCGCCGCGCACCACCGCGCGCGTGCCGCTATGAAGGCGTGCCCGGGCAGCTATCCCATCGGCCTGAATATCTCGCTGCAGGATGAACAAGCAGTAGGCGCCAAGAGCAAGCGCGATACGAAATGCGCCAAGGTATATCACGCCTGGATGGATGCCGCCAATGCGAGCGACTTCCTCGGCGTGCAGGTCTACACTCGCTGCCGCGTGGGCAAGAGCGGCGATCTCGCTCCGGAAGAAGGGGTCGAACTGACTCAGATGGGGTACGAATTCTGGCCCGAAGCTTTGGAAACATGCCTGCGTTATGCCGCCGGCCGCGTGAGCGTGCCCCTATACGTCACTGAAAACGGGATCGCGAGCGAAGACGATTCCCGGCGCATTGAGTATATCCGCCGCGCGGTCGCCGGCATGGCGAACTGTGTTGCCGATGGATTGGACATCCGCGGGTACATTCATTGGACCCTGATGGATAACTTCGAATGGATATTCGGTTACCGTCCGAAATTCGGCTTACTCACGCGCGACCGGCATATCAAGCCCAGCGCGCACTACTTAGGCGAGATCGCGCGTAGTCACGGGGCATCGCTCGCGGCCGCTGTCCGCCAGAACCGTCTCAAGTAAGTCGGGAATTTCAAACACCGCGTTGTTACGAATGGCCTCCGCGCGAGCCCGCATCGTGGAATATATGCCGGGCGCGAGCAGCCACTGCACCGCGGCGAAGGTATCGTCGAAGCTGCGGATGGCCATCCCGGCGCCCTGCTCTTCCACCCATCGCGCGTTATACCGCTCGTGGACCAGCGTCCACGCATTCCGCTGCACGATTACCGGAAGATTTTTGACAAACGCTTCGCTGATGGAACCCGGTCCCGGTTTCCCGATGAAGAAATCCGCCAGTTCCATGTAATAAGGAATGTCGCGCGTGAAGCCCTCTATCACCATGGGGCGCCCCCTAATCCTCCACAACCGAAAGTATCGTGGCGGGCGCGTTCCCCTCCAAACGGTTGTTCACGAACAGAAACAGAAACTGCTTATTCTCCCTCGCGCGATCGATCAAAATCCGCATCGAGTCGCGAGCCTCGGGATTCGGATCCTGCACCTCGCGATAGGGCGCGAACTGCTGCACCGCCTCTTCATACAGCCTTCCGCGACGCAGCAGCGCACGGCACACTTGAAAATCCGCGGTCGCCGAATCCGCAATCCCGATCTGATAGCGCAGCTCCGGCATACGCGACCACGCGTTGTAAACATGAGCCACGCCGTGAGAGCGCAGGCAGTCGAAATAATCGCGCTCCAGAAATTCCGGATTGCGAATCTCCACGGCGTACCGGAATTCGCGCGGCAGCGCCGTCAAAAACGGATGCAACCGCTCCAGGAACGCCGGCAACTCCTCAAAGCTCTTCTTCGAAAAGGTGCCGAATTCGAAAATCAGCACCCCCGTCTTATCGCGATACGGCAGCAGCGGACGCAGGAACATCTCCCGCAGCACATGCGCATCCAGAAACGTCTCATTCTCGCGGCCTGCCTGCGCGCCGTATCTCGCATGCACGGGGAACATCTTGCACGTGATCTGTTCCGGCACTTTGAACGCGAACTGAAACCCCGGCGGTGTCTGCCCGAACAGCTTCTTCCAGAACTCTTCGGTGGGGAACTGGTAAAACGCGAAATCGCCGCAAACCGCCGGAAAGGTCATCGCGTATTCGCGCAGGCACTCCTGCTCAAACACGCGCTTCGAAAACTTGCCGCGAGCCAGATAGCGATCCGGCGAGTAAATCTGCCCGAGCCACCCTTCGTACTTCCACGAGCTCCCGCCGATAAAAATCCCGCGCGCCGCCAGCGACCGCAGTTTCGCCGCGAGCCCATCGCGATCGAACGTGCTGGGTTCGTCGAAGAGCCCGCCTACCACGCCAGCGCCGACCGGAAGTAATACGGGTCTGCTCCCGCTTCGATCAGCCCCGTCGGATACAAACGAATCAGCACAGGCGCGGACCCGCTCTCGTACCGCGTCTTCACTTGCACCTTATGGCCGCGCCGTTTCAGTTCGTCGATCACGTCCGCGGGCAGGCGCTCATCGAGCAGCAGGCTGCCGGGGCTCATCGCATGATTATCGAAGCTCGATACCAGATGCTCCGTCTGAAACCGCGGCGCTTCCACAGCGGATTCGGCGTTCATGCGGAACTCCACCGTATCGAAGAGCACCTGCAGCAGCGCCTGGTCCTGGTTGTCGCCGCCCGGCGTCGAAAGCGCCAGCACGTTCTTATCCGGACCCACCACCAGGGTCGGACTCAGCGTCACGCGCGGGCGCTTGCCTCCGGCGAGCTCGTTCGGATGCCCGGGAATCAGCAGAAAACTCTGCGCGCGCTCGGTGAGCAGGATGCCCGTATCGCCCGCCACCACGGCCGGAAGCCACGCGCCCGATGGCGTAATCGAAATCGCCACGCCGTCTTTATCGATGGCGTCAACGCAAGTCGTATCCTTCGCCAGCAGCGCCGGCGGAATATCGTAGCGCGCCGTGGGCACATACCACGGATGCTTCGGCGGATTCGGTTCCACATTGCCCGGCCGGAACTCCATGGAAGCTTCCGGACCAATCTGCTTGCGCCGCTCCGCCCCGTACTCTTTCGAAAGCAGACGCTCAGCGGGAATCTTTACGAACTTCGGATCGCCGTAATACGTGTCGCGATCGGCGTACGCAAGCTTCAGCGCCTCCACCATCGTGTGTAGATACTCCGCCGAATTGTAGTGCAGTTCCTGCAGATTGAAGCCCTCCAGAATATTCAGTGCTTCAATCATCGCCGGGCCCTGACTCCAGAAGCCGGGCTTGTACACGGTGTACCCATGGAACGTGGTGGAAACCGCTTGCTCGGGCTCCAGGTGAAACGCCGCCATGTCGTCGTACCGCAAGAGACCGCCGTGCTTTTCCGAATAATCGCCGATCTTCCGCGCGATCTCGCCGCGATAGAAGTAATCGCGAACGGCATCGATCGCCTGCGTGCGCGTGCCGCCCTGTGCCAGCTTCGCCTTTTCGATAGCGGCCATGGCGCGCAGCGTCCGCGCCAGGTCCGGCTGGCGGAAGATCTCGCCCACTCGCGGCACTCGCCCGTTCGGCAGAAATACCTTCGCCGCGTCCGGCCACGCCATCAGGTACTTGACGCTGGCGCCGATGGCGCTGACGCGGAATTCGTCGATCGGAAAGCCGTCCGCCAGTTCAATGGCCGGCTCAACTGCCTCGCTGAAGCTCTTGGTGCCGAAATCGCGCAGCGTCACCAGCGCCGCTTCCACCATTCCCGGAACAATGGCCGAGAGAATTCCGGCCACCGGAACCCAATCTTTCAGGCCGTGCCCCTCGGGCGGATCGACAATCTCATCGGGCTGCAGTTTGTGATTGCGGAAGAAGTCGGCCGTCGCGAGCTTCGGCATGGTGCCGACTCCCGCGATCGCGAAAACCTTCCCTTCTTTCGTGCGGATCAGAATCGGCGCCTCGCCTCCCACGCCAAAGTGCGAAAACTCCACGACGCTTCCCGCCAGCATCGTCGCGATGCCCGCGTCCACTGCGTTGCCGCCGGTCGTGAACATGCGCATTCCGGCTTCCGTGGAATATTCCGTGCCGCCGCCTACCGCTCCGCGCGTGCCTCTCGCCACCAGCTTCACAGGGCGTCCGCCCGCGCGTTGCGCCATTCCAGCGGAAGGAATCGCCGCCATGAGCCACACTGCCAACCAAAGTTTCATGCTTGGCCCATTGTATAATCTCAGCATTCGTGGGGGAGCCGCAAAAACAGCAGCCGCGGGCCGATGAGCCGCCGCGCGAGGAAGATGAGCCCATGCTCTACTGTCCCGTCTGCTCCACGCGCCTTGCCTCCCGCAAGTGCAAGCTGTTTTGCGAAAAATGCGGCTACTACATGAGCTGCGCCGATTATTACTGAGCTGCCAATGTCCGAAATCAACGCACTGTTAGAACGCTACCGCCGTGGTCCCGAACTGCTTGCCCTCGTCCTCACCGGCGTCTTCGGCGAAGAAGAGGACTTCGTCCCGGCCCCCGGCAAGTGGAGCATCCGCCAGATTGTGGCGCATGTCGCCGATGCCGAACTCGTCGGCGCGCACCGTTTCCGCCAGGTAATCGCGGAAGACAACCCGACCCTGATCGCTTTCGATCAGGAGAAGTGGACGGCAAATCTCGACTACGCGCGCCGTAAACCCAAACAGTCGCTCGAAAGCTTCCGCCGCGTCCGGGCGGAGAATTACGAACTGCTCAAAGAGCTTCCCGAAACCGCGTGGGCGCGCAGCGGCAGCCACAGCGAGCGCGGCGCGATCACGTTGCGCGCGATGCTGGAAGGGTACGCGGAGCACGCGGAAGGGCACGCGCGCCAGCTTCAGCAAATCCGCGAAGAGTACAAGCGCGCGAAAGGCAAAAAATAGCTCTCGTGTCCGATCAGGCCCAGGTAACTCTCCTGCTCTCCCAAATTGCCGCCGGAGATCCCGATGCGCTGGACCGGTTAGTTCCGCTGGTGTACGCGGAACTGCATCGCATGGCCGCTACGTACCTCAAGCGCGAAGCTCCCGGACATACACTGCAGGCCACGGCGCTCGTCAACGAGGTGTATCTCCGGCTGGTTGGCCGGCAGCAGCCCGGATACGCCGGCCGCGCGCATTTCTACGGCATCGCCTCCCGCATCATGCGCCAGATTCTGGTGGATCACGCGCGTTCCCGCATGACTGCCAAACGGGGCGGGGAAGTCTGCAAAGTGCCCTTGGATGAAGCGCGGGATTCGCCGGACGATCGTCCCGATGAGATGCTGGCAGTGGACGATGCGCTGCAGGCGCTGGAGTGCCACGATCCCGAAAAGCTCCGCCTCATCGAATTGCGCTTCTTCGCAGGCCTCACCGCGGAAGAGACAGCCGACCTCCTCGGCCTCCCGGTAAACAGCGTCCGCAATCAACTCCGAATCGCCCAAGCCTGGCTCCGTCGCGAAGTAGGTGCCGGCCTCCAGCCCGGTACCAGGCGCGCCTAGCGCGCCCGGCTTCTCTTCATCAACTCCCTTACCCGCCCCAAAGCCTTCTCCGTGCGCACCACTTCCGTGTCTGCATTCCCCGGACGCTGACCCGCGGCAAGGTCGCGCCACCGCTCGAGGCTCGCTTCGTACATTCCGGCCGCGGCTCTCCACGCGGAGAACTTCTCGTACACTTCGGCCATCCAGAATCGCGAGAGTGCGCGATACTGCTGCAGCCGCGGAATATCCTTCCGCTCCGCGGCCCACCGGTCCGCATCGGCGATCGTCTCTTCCGCGTCCTGCACCGCGCCGCCCCAATCGTGCTGGACCGCTTTCACCAGCGCGATGCGCCGGCGCACCGAGAGATTGCCGAAATACGACCCCGTGTCGCCGCCCGCGAGCAATGTGTGCGTGATATCGGCTGCCTTCTTCAGCTGGTCCAGCGCCGCCTGATTCTCTCCCAGTTGCGCCAACCGCGCCCCTTCGTACTCGTAGATCAGCCCCAAATCCGAACGGTTCCGGCGATTCGTGGGGCTGGCAAGCTGCATCTCTTCCTTCATGGCAGCCGCGCGCCGCAACAACTCCAGACTCCGCCGCGCGTCTTTGGCATCTTCAAGCACCAGGCCCTCGCGCATCAACACAGTCGCGAGGTCGCTCGCCGCCAGATGATTGCTCGGGTCCGCCTTGGCCATTTCGGTCGCGATCGCGCCTGCCTTTTCCAGGTACGCGAATGCCTCCTCGTGGCGGCCCAGATTACTGCCGAAAGGCGTTCCCAGCACGTCCGAAATGTGTCCGTACGCCATCATCAACTCGCGCTGCAGCAGTGCATCGTAGGGGTGCCGCGCGATCAGGTCCGCGCGAATCGCCGCCGCCTTTTTAAACGACTCCAGCGCTTCATTAAGCCTGTTGGCGCGATGCAGAATCTGCCCGATCTCGCTATACGTGTCGGATACGCGCTCCACCGCGTCCGCTTCCTGCGGATATTGCGCGGCAAGCTGCTCGGCGATATCGGCGCCGCGCCGCGCGTACACCAGCGCTTCGTCAGGTGCATCGCGCTTCAAATCCGCCATTTCCAGATTCGTCAACGCCGCCTGTGTGCGCGCAGCCTTGTTCCCCGCGTCCCGCTTGATTGCCGCCGCTGCTGCGTCCAGCGAGATCTGGAAATGTTGCGCCGCCTCAGCCGGCCGTCCCGTATCCTTGACGATCAGCCCTATATTGCGATGCACTTCCGCTTTTCGCGCCAGCAGCGGCGTCCTCCCCGGATGCAGCGCGATGTCGCGATCCAGCAGCGCGGCGGCTTTCCGGTAGCTCGCTTCCGCTCCGCTGAGATTCCCCAAGTTGGGATGCGCCGGCAAGCCCTGCACATCGCCCATCCTCATATACGCGTCGTGAAGCGCCCCCAGAATGTTCGGGTCCGCGCCCGTCGTATTCGCCAGCCGGTCCAGATACGTGAGCGTCGATCCCACAAGCTGCTTGCGCGTCTCCGTGGCGCCGGGCAGCCGCTCCAGCCTGTCGTGCACGTCGAAGAGGACCGTGTTCGCCAGTTCGGCGATGGCCTCCAGTCGCGCCTCCGCCAATTTGCGCGCCTGGTTTGCCTGCCGGGCCTCCCACGCCGCCGCCACGCCTCCCGCCAGAAGTCCCGCCAGTGTGAGCGAACACGCCGCGACACCCACCCGGTGCCGCTGCAGAAACTTCACCGCGCGATACCACACGGTGTCTTCGCGCGCCGATACCGGCAGCCCGCTCAGGTAGCGCCGGAGATCTTCGCTGAGTTGCTCCACATATTGATACCGCCGCCCCGCATCCTTCCGCAGCGCCATCATCGCGATGTTATCCAGATCGCCGGATAAAACCCGCCGGAGGTTTTCGGGCGCCGCCAGCGAGGGCCGTAGCGGCTCGCGGTGGCACACCGCATCTTCCACTTCAGCGCGCGTATGCCCCGTCAATCCGTGCGGCTTCACGCCCGTGAGCACCTTGTACAGCACCGCGCCCAGAGCGTATACATCCGTCGCCATCGTAATGGCTCCGCCGCAAACCTGTTCCGGACTCGCGTAGTCCGGCGTCAGCGCCATGCTGCCACCGATGCGCGTGGCCGTGGATTCCACCGGCTCGCTTCGCAGCAGTTTCGCAATCCCGAAGTCCAGGAGGCGCGGCGTCCCGTCGCTCGTCACCAGAACATTGTTCGGCTTCAAATCGCGGTGGATCACCAGGTTCTTGTGCGCGAAGGAAACCGCTGCGCACACGCGCCGCAACAACTCGCATCGCTCGCGCACACCCAGCCCGCGGCTCTCGCAGTATTCGTCGATCGGTTTGCCTTCGATGAATTCCATGACGAAGTACGGCACGCCTTCCTCAGTGGTGCCGCCGTCCAGCAGCTTGGCGATGTACGGATGGTCTAAACTCGCCAGAATCTGCCGCTCGTCCCGAAACCGCTCTAGTACGGCCGCGGTATCCATGCCGCGCTTGACCACTTTAATGGCGACGCGCTTCTGAAATTCATCGTCCGCGCGCACGCCGCCGTACACCAGCCCCATGCCGCCCGCTCCCACCAGCGATTCCGCCAGATAGGGACCGAAACGCCGCCCAACCATCGAAGGCTCTTCGACCAGCGATGCCGCCGTGCGCGCCAGCACTCCCGAAATGTGCAACCCGCTTTCATCGTCGAACGCGAGCAGCGATTCCACTTCCTGCCGCGCCAGCGGATTTCGGGCGCAAGCCGCATCCAAAAATGCTTCGCGATCCTGCGGGCGCAGTTCGACGGCCCCGGCAAAGATCTCCTCCACATCGTCCAAGCCTTTTCGCGGCGCTGCCTGCATGCAATCCTCAATAAGTACTTGCGGAATTATCGCGTACTTTTTGTGTTCCGCCACGGGTTACACTAACGTTTCTATGCCGCAGCAATTCCCTCCTCTTGAGGCGCCTCAGCGCCTCCTCTTCGGCCCCGGCCCCAGCATGGTAGCTCCGCGCGTGTATCGGGCAATGGGCCAGAACGTGGTCGGCCATCTGGACCCGTTCTTTTTCCAGGTTGCCGATGAGGTCCGCACGCTGCTCGGCCATGTGTTCTCGACCAGGAACACGTTCAACATGGCGGTATCCGGCACCGGCAGTTCCGGGATGGAAGCCGCGGTCGCCAATTTCGCCGAGCCCGGCCACAAGTTCGCGCTCGTGACGAACGGCTTCTTCGGCGACCGTCTCGGCGAGATGGCCGCCCGTCAGGGGTCTACCGTCGTCCGCCTCGCCAAGCCATGGGGTCAGCCGTTCGATCACCAGGAGGTCCGCGACTTTATCCGCCGCGAGCGCCCCAACGTTGTTGCCTTCGTGCAGGCCGAAACCTCCACCGGCATGTTCAATCAGGCCAAGCCGATCTGCGAAGCCGCGCATGAAGTGGATGCGCTGACCATCGCCGATTGCGTCACTTCCCTCGGCGGCATGCCGGTGCTGGTGGATGAAAACGGCATCGACATCGCCTACAGTTGCACGCAGAAAGGCCTCGGCTGCCCGCCCGGACTGGCGCCCATCACCGTCTCTCCACGGGCGCTCGACCGGCTGAAAGCCCGCAAGACGCCGGTGCAAAGTTGGTATCTGGATCTGCAACTGCTCGACAGCTTTTACACGGGGCACAAGTATCACCACACCGCGTCCGCGACTCTGTTCTACGCACTCCGCGAAGGTCTCGCCATCGTGGCGGAGGAAGGGCTGGAGAATCGCTGGGAGCGTCACCGCCGCAATCACGAGGCATTTGTCAAAGGCATCGAAGCGATGGGCCTGACGATGCTCGTCGCCAATCCCGCGGATCGCCTCTGGACGCTCAACACCCCGCGCATTCCACAGGGAGTGGATGACGCCAAAGTCCGCAAGTTCCTGCTGGAGAAGTACAACATGGAGATCGCCGGGGGCTTCGGCCCGCTGGCTGGGCAAGTCTTCCGCATCGGAACCATGGGCTACGGCTCCACACCGGAAAACGTGAATCTAATCCTGCAAGCGCTGGAAGAGGCATTGAAGTAACTACCGGGCTCCGGCCCGGTCGCAAATTTTACCGGCGAGGGTCCGGAAACCGTCCCACCGGAAACGTTTCCACCTGCGGCGACCGCTGCTGCACGAGCACGCCGCCATCGACCGTCAAACAAGCTCCGGTCATATACCGTGCATCGTCCGTCGCGAGAAACACCGTCGGACCCGCGATATCTTCCGGATCGCCCAGCCGCGCCATCGGCACCACCATTCCGCGTTCCGCCGCCGCCGCATCGTCGATATCGTAAGTTCGAATCAACCCCGGAACCACCGCGTTTACGCGAATCCCGTACGGCGCCAGATCCAAAGCCAGCGCGCGCGTCATTGCCTCGACGCCGCCTTTCGAGGCGTCATAGGCCACATTCCCGCGATGCGCCCGCATCGCTCCGCCGCTCGACATATTGATGATGACGCCCGCCCGCCGCGCCGCCATATGCCGCGCCGCCCGGTGCGCACACAGGAAAGATCCCTTCAGGTTGACGCCCACCACGTGGTCCCACCAGGCCTCGTCCGATTCCAGAAAATGCCGCGCCGCGTGGATATCGCCCGCGTTGTTCACCAGCACATCCAAATGCCCGAACCGTGCGAGCACATCGTCGAACATCGCCTCCACCGCGGCTTTGCTCGAAACATCCGCGGGCGCCGCAATCGCGCATTCGCCGATCGCCGCCGCAACTTCTTCCGCGCGTTCGGTGTGAAGATCGTTCACCGCCACCCGCGCGCCTTCCGCCGCGAACCGCTCCGCCACTGCACGTCCGATGCCGTGTCCCGCGCCCGTCACCAAAACCGTCTGTCCAACGAATCGCCGTAAGGGTTGCATTCGCTATTGAGGCCGTTCCCCACAATAACGCACCACCCGCATCAACTGTTTTCCGAAATCCGCCTCTGTCATGGGCTCTTCATACCGCACTACGCGCAGCTCCGGAAAACTGGTCACCAGTTCGCCGGTGTCGAACACCACTGCCGGGCCGATGGACCGTCCTTTCGTCGCATCGCGATGGAACGCCTCCACCACCACCACGCCGCCTGGTTTCAGCGCGCGCTGCAGCTTCTGCTCCACACCTCGCACGCCGACGTAGCTCAACAGAATCAGGTCCCACTTCCGGTCGCCGAAATCGTAATCTTCTTCCCTGGCAATCTGTGTGGTCAGCCGCACCCCGAGCTTTTGCGCCGTTTGCTTGGCGAGCGCTACCGCCTGCTCCGCCGGATCGAACCCCGTCACCGTCCAACCCTGCTGCGCCAGCCAGATTGCGTTCCGTCCCTGACCCATCCCGACGTCGAGCGCTGTGCCCGGCTTACGCCCTTTCGCCATCTCCACGAGAAATGCGTTCGGGTTGACGTTGAAACTCGGATTCTCAGCCGTAAGAATCCGGTTCCAGAGCGCCACTTCCATCGCGCTCCCACGGTCCTCGATCATCTTGATCTGCGCCGCGATCTCCGCCTCGGAAACGCCCCTCGATTTCAGGTACGTCTCGTACCTCTCCTTCAGGTTCGGCGCTTTTTGCTCGTCCGGAGGCAAACGCGTCATCCACGCACGGAACTGTTCATATGCCTGCTGATCCTTCGGCAACTGCGCGGCAGTCTGACACCACGCCGCGGCCCCGCCCAGCAGCATCGTCGCGAGCAGAATCATGGTTCGCATGGACACACAGTATACGCCTCATTCCCGCGTCTGTCTGGTAAGTTAAAGGACGATGCCCCACGCCCTCGCCGGCCAACCTGCGCCTGCCGACGTACTGGTGAACGTGCCCCGCCTGATTTCGGCGTATTACCTCGAAAAACCGGATCTTTCCGACACCGCCCAGCGCGTCGCGTTCGGAACTTCCGGCCATCGCGGAACCTCCCTCAACGGCTCCTTCAACGAAACGCACATCCTCGCGATTTCGCAGGCGATCTGCGAATTCCGCGCACAAAACGGAGTCACCGGACCGCTCTTTCTCGCGCAGGACACGCATGCCCTCTCCGAACCCGCCTCTGCAACGGCGCTCGAAGTTCTCGCCGCCAACGGCGTCGTGGCCATGGTCGATTGCGACCTTGCCTACACTCCCACCCCGGCGCTCTCCCACGCCATCCTCACCTACAATCGCGATCGCGCCAGTGGCCTCGCCGACGGAATTGTGATCACGCCGTCGCACAACCCTCCGGAAGACGGCGGCTTCAAATACAACCCGCCCAACGGAGGCCCCGCCGATACCTCCGCTACCAAGTGGATTGAGGATCGCGCCAATGCGATCATCCTCGCGAACCTCGCCGCTGTTCGGCGCCTCCCATACTCCCGCGCTCTCGCTGCCGCCACCACGAAGCGGCACGATTACGTCACCGCGTATGTCAACGACCTCTGCGCCGTGCTCGATCTCGACGCCATCCGCGACGCCCGCCTGAACATCGCAGCCGACCCGCTCGGCGGAGCCGGAGTCGCCTACTGGCCGCGCATCGCCGAGCGCTACAAACTGAACTTCACCATTCAGCACGCCGAAGTCGACCCCACGTTCCGCTTCATGACGCTCGATTGGGACGGCAAAATCCGCATGGATTGCTCGTCGCCATACGCCATGGCCGGTCTCATCGCTCTCAAGGACAAGTTCGATATCGCCTTCGCCTGCGATACCGATCATGACCGTCACGGCATCGTCACACGCAGCGCCGGACTGCTCAACCCGAATCACTATCTGGCCGCCGCGATTTCGTACCTCTTCGCCAATCGCTCCGGCTGGAGTGCCGGCGCTGGAGTCGGCAAGACGATGGTGTCGAGTTCCATCATCGACAGCGTTGCCGCCGGACTCCACCGGCGACTCTATGAGGTGCCCGTCGGCTTCAAGTGGTTCGTCGATGGGTTGCTCGATGGCTCGCTCGGCTTCGGAGGAGAAGAAAGCGCGGGAGCGAGTTTCCTGCGCAGCAACGGAAGGGCGTGGAGCACCGATAAAGATGGCATCATCCTCGCGCTCCTCTCGGCGGAAATCCTGGCATGCACCGGCAAGGATCCCGCACAACTCTACGCGGAACTCACCGCCCGCTACGGAGCCCCCGTCTACGAAAGAATCGACGCGCCCGCTTCACCGGAGCAAAAAGCGATCCTCGCAAAGCTCTCGCCCGAGCAGGTGCAAGCCAAAGAACTGGCCGGCGACCCGATCGAAAGCAAGCAAACCAAAGCGCCCGCTAACGATGCCCCGCTCGGAGGCCTGAAGGTTGCCACGAAAAGGGGCTGGTTCGCCGCGCGGCCGTCGGGAACCGAGAACGTCTACAAAATCTACGCCGAATCCTTTGCAGGCCCGGAACACCTGAAGAGAATCCAAGAAGAAGCGCAGGCCATCGTGACCGAAACATTTCTTCGTCCGGCGTGACGACGGGAATCCTTCCTGCCGTGGGCTTAACTCAGCGCCAGGACTCGCTTTTCAGCGCCGTGTTTTACCAGGTCCAGCACAATCGAGTACCTGTCTCCGCGCACGATGCTCTGTACAAACTCGAAGGGTTTGTCATTCGGCAGCAGCGTGATCCGTTCCACCGCGAAGACCGGGGACCCGACGGCGATCTGCAACACTTCCGAGGCGTCCGCATCGGCCAGGGCGGCGAAGTACCTCTCCTTGGCTCTCGCCGCGAAGAGATGATATTGCCGCTGCAAGACGTCGTACAGCGAAGCGCTCGGTTCCAGTTGCATCCCCGGCACGAACTCGGCGGGAATGTGCGCCGTCTGTACGCTGACCGGTTCGCCATCCGCCAGCCGGATCCGCTTCAGCACATACACCCGCGCGCCCGCGCCCAGTTGCAAAGCATGAGCCACCTGCGGCGAAGCGTCTTCCTCGCTCTGCGCAACAATCTGCGCCCCGGCCGTCACCGAATGCCGCCGCATTTCTTCCGTGAAACTCGTCAGTTCGCGCGGACCTTCGTTGAACTTTCGCCGCGCCACAAACGTGCCCCGGCCGTGCTCGCGCCGGATGTACCCCATCTCCGACAGCCCGTGCAGCGCCTGCCTGACCGTGATCTTACTGACCCCGAAACGCTCCGCCAGCTTCGTCTCATTCGGTAGCTGCTCTTCCGCCTGATACGCCCCGGTTTCGATCTCCGCCTTCAACACCTCTTGCAGTTGGTGGTAGAGCGGAACCGGCAGATCTTTGTCGAGCGGACCTGCTATTGACATATTAAGGATAGGATGACATAATCTTGGAAAAATGCAAGGAGGTTCTCGCTTGTTCGGATTTTCGACAATCACGAAGACGCTCGCGCTCTGCTGCGCGATCGCGGCCGCTCTCGCCGCGCAAGACATTACAGCCACGATCAGTGGCTCCATTCTCGACCCCTCCGGCGCGGCTGTGCCGAGCGCCAAGGTCACTGTTCATAACAACGACCAGAATCGCGATCTGAAAGTCATCACCACGGACGCGAGCGGCACATACTCGGCGACGTTCCTTCCGATCGGAAATTACACGATCAAAGTCGAAGCTCCGGGGTTCAAGGCCGAAAACCGGCCGGATATCGTCCTCAACGTCAATGACGATCTGAAGATCAACTTCACGCTGCAGGTCGGCGCCGCCACCGAGAGCGTTGAAGTAAAGGCCGACCCTGTCCAGGTGGAACTTGGCACCATCGCCGCCACCGGCACCGTTGAGGGCCGCCAGGTGCGCGAACTTCCGCTCGGCACGCGTAACTACGAACAACTCGTATCGCTGATGCCCGGCGTCTCGGCGAGCACTACGGACGATCTCTATATCGGCAACTCGTCGCCCGCTGGAACTGCCGCCGTGCTTCCTTACTCTATCGGCGGCAATCGCAGCTCCGCCAACAATTGGACGGTGGATGGCACCGACAACGTGGACCGCGGCAGCAACCTGACGCTGATGACGTTCCCGAGCGTCGATGCGATTGCGCAGTTCAAGGTGGAACGCAGCCTCTACACCGCGGACAGCGGCCGCGCCGGCGGCGCCCAGATCAACGTCGTCACCAAGAGCGGCGCCACCAGTTTCCACGGCACCGCCTACGAGTTCTTCCGCAACGACAAACTGAACGCCAATCTTTACTCCAACAACGCCAACAAGGTGAACAACGTGGACACTGCCTCACCGTCCACTCCTTGCACCACGGCCAATTTCTCCGATTGCAAATCGAAGATTCCGCCATTGCGTTGGAACGATTTCGGCTACACTTTCAGCGGCCCGATCTACATTCCGAATCATTTCAATAAGGACAAGAACAAAGATTTCTTCTTCTTCTCCCAGGAATGGCGCAAGATCATCACCTACACCACGTTCAACCCCGTGCTGCCCACGCAGGCGATGTTGACGGGTCAGTTACCGCAGCCGGTTTGTATCACGGTTGCCAGCGGCGGCTGCCCGACCGGCGGTGAAATCACCACTACCATTCCGCAAAATCTGATCAACCCCATCTCCGCGCAGTACATAAAGGACATCTACGGCAAGCTGCCGCTCTCGTCCGTGAACTCGCTAGCAGCCACCTCCGCAGGATTTTTCCCGCAGAGGAATCTGTATAACAGCCGTCAGGAAATCGGCCGAATCGATCACTATGTGAGTGACAAGTTCCTCATCTGGGGACGCTTTGAGATCGACGATATTCCGACCGTGGAACCCGGCGGTCTTTTCCAAGGACTCGCGATTCCAAACGTCACCACAACGAGCACGAACTCGCCCGGCCGCAGCTTCAGCATTCACTTCCAGAACACGATTAGCGCGACGCTTGTGAACGATGCGGGTTTCAACTTCTCCAAAAGCGCGATCAACTCCACGCCAACCGGGCTGGCCAACAAGAGCAACAATCCGGACATCAACGTTCCCGAACCGTTTGCCAACACGCAAGGCGTGGTGCCGACTCTGGCCTTCACATCGGGTTCCACTCTGGGCGGCTACGGACCGTATAACGAGTACAACCGCAACTATACATGGTTCGACAATTTCACCAAGGTAATGGGACGCCATACCCTCAAGGCCGGCATCAGCATCAATAAATACAACAAGACGGAAAATGCGGCCGGACAGCAGGGCGTCTTCACGTTCAGCAACGCCGGCGTGCAGACCGGGACCAATAACTTCTCTCAGTCCTGGGCTAATTTCCTGCTCGGCAACGTCGCCTCGTTCACGATGCCGTCCACCGACATTACGCCGAACCTGTGGGCGTGGCAGCACGAAGCCTACGCGCAGGACGATTTCCGCGTGACCTCCCGCCTCACTCTCTACTACGGTGTGCGCTGGAGCTTCTTCGGTCAGCCTACGGACACCGGCAACCTGCTCGATAACTTCGATCCGGCTCTCTACTCCCGTTCCTCCGCTCCGGTGATCGATAGCACGAACGGCAATATCGTCGCCGGCACCTGCAATAACTGCAGCCTGAACGGTATCATCGTGGGCGGCAAGAGCTCTCCGTTCGGCGATCACATTGCGCCCAACAAGTACACCAACTTCGCGCCGCGCATCGGCCTCGCCTGGGACCCGACGGGCGATGGCAAGACCGCGATTCGCACAGGCTGGGGCATCTATTACGATTCCACTCTGTTCGGCACCTATGAGCAGAACACGTTTGCGGATCCGCCGTATGTGCAGAGCATCAACTTGAGCAACGGCAGTTTCAGCAGCATCGGGTCGGCCACCCAGAACGTTTCCGCCGCGCCGCTGGCCCTTCACGGCACCCAGCTTCCGGCCAATGTCCCGTATACGCAGCAGTGGAGTTTTGATATCCAGCGCCGGCTGCCGAAGGCCATTCTTCTCGACGTCGGATATTACGGTTCCAAAGGCACGCACCTGCTCGGCATCGTCGATATCAACGAAGCCATGCCGGGCGTCGCTTATGCCGCCGGTTTGCACCAGGCCAACGGTCTGACTGTTTTCACTTCCACGGACACGCCGCGCATTAACGCCGTCCGTCCGTTCTACGGCTTCAACACCATCAACACAGTGGAATCTGCGTTCGATTCGAACTACCACTCGCTGCAGGCCACGGTTCGCAAGAACTTCGGCGCCGCCGGATTGTTCAACGCCGCCTACACCTGGAGCAAGGTGTTGACCGACAACAGCTCCGACCGCTCCAACGCTCCGCAGAACGCCTACAACTGGCATGAGGGCGAATACGGTCCGGCCAGCTTCAACCGCACGCAGGTGCTGACCCTCAACTACGTCTACACCTTGCCGTTCTTCGGCCGTTCGCACGGTGTCGAGCGCGCCATTCTCGGCGGCTGGGAGGTCACCGGTATCACCACCTTCCAAACCGGGTTGCCTTCCACAGTTACGACCTCGGGTGTGGATCCCGCCGGCTTGGGCATTCTCGGCAGCAGTGCCGCCAGCGCCCGCCCGGATATGGTTTGCGATCCGAACGCCAATGCGCCGCAAGGCTTCCGCGGCGTCGCCGTAAGCGGTGGTCCACTGTGGTTCAATGCCTCCTGCTTCCAGCCTGTGCCGCAGGGAACCATTCGCCCCGGCAACGCCGGCCGCTACACCGTCCACGGCCCCGGTTACTTCAACTGGGACGCCTCCGCCATGAAGAACTTCCGCATGGGGCATGAAGGCCGTTACAACTTCCAGCTCCGCGCCGAGGCTCTGAACGTCCTGAACTGGGTCAACCCCAGCGGTCTCTCCACCAACAACACCAGCACTACGTTCGGTGAAGTCACCAGTTGGCGTGCGGCGCGCCGCATGCAGTTGGGCGCCAAGATCACGTTCTAACCGTTGCACAGGTAAAACGAAAAGGGCAGCTCCCAAAAGGGGCTGCCTTTTTTCTTGCTTTATATTTTAGTTTCAACTAAACTATTTCCATGCCGTCCACTCTCGCAGTCCTGGCTTCCCCCCGGCGCCGCGAGATCCTCCGGCTGGTGTGGACCCGGGAACTCTCCGCCGGCGCCATCCACCAGGCCATGCCCGAAGTCACCTTCGGCGCAGTCTCCCTCCAACTCAAAACCCTGCTCGATGCCGGCCTCATCGAAGCGCGCGCCGAAGATCGACACCGCTTCTACAAAGCACGCCGCAAGGCGCTCGGACCCGTCGCCAAACTCCTCGAAGCGGAATGGAATGAGCCGCTGCGAAAACTGAAACTGGCCGCCGAACTCGAACAGTCCCGGCGAGGCCCAAAGAGGAAATGAATGGAAAACTACCCGTACCATCTCGATCGCACCGTGGTCATCCAGGCCGAGCCGGAAACCGTCTTCCGCTACTTCACCGATAGCGCCCGCTTTGCCAACTGGTGGGGCGCCGGTTCCACCATCGACGCCACTCCGGGTGGCAAGGTCCACATCCGCCACACCGGGGTCGAAATTCTCGGTGAAGTCCTGTCGGTCGATCCTCCACGGTCCATCGTCTTCACGTACGGCTACGCCACGGGCGAGCATATCCCTCCCGGAGGCTCGCGCGTCCACATCCGCCTGGAACCGCACGCCCAAGGCACCGCCCTCCACCTCACCCACCACTTCGCCGAAGAGTCCGCGCGCGACCTCCATGTGCAAGGGTGGCGCTTCCAACTTTCGGTCTTCGCGAACGTCGTCGCCAATGAAAATTTTGCCGCCGCCGTGGATACGGTCGACGCGTGGTACGCCGCCTGGCAGATCAAAGAGGACGCCCGGCGCGCCGCCGAAATCGCCCGCATCGCCCACCCGCGGATCGAATTCCGCGACCGGTACAGCCTTCTGCAAGGCTACGATGACCTCTCGGCGCACATCGCGGCGGCCCAGCGCTTCATGCCCGGCATCGTGTTGTCGCGCGCCGGCAACGTGCGGCACTGTCAGGGTACGGTGCTCTCCGAGTGGTCCGCCGGCCCGGTGTCCGGCACCAGCGTGTTTCAATTCGCGGCCGATGGAAGAATCCTCTCCGTAACCGGAATCGCCAACCCGCAATGAACCTTCAACAGGAATTCGGCAACATCGATATCTATCTCTTCGATCAACTTCTGCGCAACCGCATCCCCCCGGGAATGACGATCTTCGACGCAGGTTGCGGTGGAGGCCGCAACCTCGTCTATTTCCTGCGCAATGGATACGAAGTCTACGCCATCGACCAACACCCGCAATCGATACCCAATCTGCCCCCGGCCAACTTCCGAGCCGAGGCGATCGAATCGACAACCCTGCCGGAAGCCATAGCGGATATAGCAATAGCCAGCGCAGTCCTCCACTTCGCAAGGTCGGACGACCACTTCCAGGCAATGCTAACCGCGATCTGGAAGCGCCTGAAGCCAAAAGGCCTCCTCTTCGCCCGCCTCGCCTCAAGTATAGGAATCGAAACGCAAATCCAAAAACTAAACGGCCGCCGCCACTTACTCCCCGACGGAAGCGAAAGATACTTAGTAGACGAACAATACTTACTAGATCTCACTCACTCCCTAAACGGAACCCTGGAAGACCCCATCAAAACAACAGTAGTCCAAAACCAAAGAGCAATGACCACATGGGTACTAAAAAGCCAATAAAAACTCTTATCGGCGTTCATCGGCGTTCATCGGCGGCCAATAATAAAAAGCTCTTATCCGCGTCCATCTGCGTTCATCTGCGTCCCAATAATCCCAATCTAGTGCTTCCCGAACATCTCCCGAACATCCCGCCGCAACGCCGCCTGACTCGCCCCGCGGCTATAGAACATATGCCCCCCCGGATACTCATGTACAGTTACGCGCGATGCGTCCCCCATCACCGGCATCTGGTCCACCGTCAAAACGCTGCCCATAAACGGACACGAAAGATCGTTCCAGCCATGGGCAATCAACACCCGCAGCTTCGGATCCGTCGCCACAGCGCCGCGCAAATCCGGCACGGCTCCTGACCTCAGTGCGTTCCCGCTCCGGTCCCACTGTCCATTCACCTCATAACTTAACGTGTTATATCTGGCATCCGTCTTCCAGCCGGCCACGCGAGTTACAAAATCCACCATTGCCGTCGTCGTCGGAGCAATGATGCTTTGCAGCATCGGGTCGTTCACCTGTTGTTGCGAAGCGAAAGGATACGGATCGAAGCCCGTCACATTGGAATCGTAGATACTCCCGATTCTCCCGCGCTCCCGAAACACTTCCCGCAAGTATGCCCCGATCTCCAATCGGGCGCCGCTGCGCCGCACGTACTCTTCCTCCAGCCCGGTCATCTCCGTAACCTTCTTGACCAGCCGCGATAACGCCGTCGGATCGCTGCGCCCCTTCAATAAATCCGTGGCATACTCGCCGCGCGTATACGCGATCACCTGAGCCATTGCTTCGGGAGTCAGTTTCTTCTCGCGCTCCAGGTGCGCCGCCGTGATCGAAGGCAGCGACACCATCCAGGGAATCGGCGAAAGTTCGCCCCCCTCATTGATCGATGGGTTCAAGTACGGCGAAACTAAGACCACGCCGTTCATCGCCACCCCGATCTGTGTTTGTAGATAGTAAGTGATCCGCGGTCCCCGATACCCGCCGTAACTCTCGCCCACCAGATACTTCCGCGATTGCATCCGGCCGTTCTTCACCAGCCAGTCGAAAATGATGCGCGACAGGTAATGGATGTCCGCGTCAGGCGAGTAGAACTGCTTCCGCGTTTCTTCCGGCGTCACCGCGCTGCGGCTATACCCCGTTCCCACCGGGTCGATGAACACCAGGTCCGTGAAGTCCAGCCACGTTCCCGGATTGTCCGTCAGCTTAGCCGGATCGCTCGGAGAATCGCCCTGCTCGCCGAACTCCACGTGCTTCGGGCCGAGCGCGCCGAAGTTCAGAAACACGCTCGCCGCCCCCGGACCGCCATTCAAAGCGAACGTCACCGGCCGGTCGGCGCCCTCCATCGTGTAGGACGTGTAAACCACGTCCGCCGTTTTCTTGCCCGTCTGATCGCGCACGGGCAGCGTCCCCACCGTCACCGTGTACTGAAGCGTTCTCCCCTCCAGCACCATCGTCTGCGTCACATGAGCGTCCGCCGGCAGCGGAGCCTCTTTGTCGCCGCCCGCCTTCTCCGCCGCGGTTGCCGCGGCCGCCGGAGACCCCGCCGGCGCCTGAGGATTCGGAACCGGATTCGCAGGCCGGCGATCCTGCTGCGCCCCCAAACTCAAGCAAGCCATCCCAATCAGAATCATCGTCTTCATACTCGTTACAATACCGCCTCCGTTCACACGTGATAGAATCCGCGCTAACAATGCCGCTCACTATTAGCAATCTCTCTAAGACCTACCCCAACGGGGTCCGTGCGCTCAAGAACGTCTCGCTCACCATCGGCAACAACATGTTCGGCTTGCTCGGACCGAACGGGGCAGGCAAAAGTTCCCTCATGCGCACCATCGCGACTCTGCAGGACCCCGACTCCGGCTCCATCGACCTCAACGGCATTGACGTCCTCGCGCGCAAAGACGAAGTCCGTCAAATGCTCGGCTACCTGCCCCAGGAATTCGGAGTCTATCCCAAGCTCTCCGCGCTCGATATGCTGAACCATCTCGCCGTGCTCAAGGGTGTCACTGCCGCGGGCGAACGCAAAGACATGGTCGACGCCCTCCTGCAGCAGACCAACCTTTGGGACGTTCGCAAAAAATCTCTCTCCACCTATTCCGGCGGCATGAAGCAGCGCTTCGGAATCGCCCAGGCGCTCCTCGCTAATCCCCGCCTCATCATCGTCGATGAGCCAACCGCCGGACTCGATCCCGCCGAGCGCAATCGCTTTCTCAACCTGCTCGCCTCGATCGGCCGCGACGTCACAGTGATCCTCTCCACCCACATCGTCGACGACGTTCGCGAACTCTGCTCCCGCATGGCCATCATTGCATCCGGCGAAGTTCTTCTCGAAGGTGTGCCCGCCGAAGCTCTGGCCGAGCTGGAAGGCAGGATCTGGTCGCGAGTCGTCGCTTCCGACGATGAGCTCCGCGCCCTGGAATCGGAGTTGAACGTCATCAGCACTCATCTCGCCGCGGGGCAGCATGAGATCCGCGTCTTCGCTCCGGAATCCCCTGCCGCAGGTTTCCGCCCCGTCGCCGCCGGACTTGAGGATGTGTACTTCCTCCATCTCTCCCGTCATTCGAATAACTAGCACCCGGAGGAGCTCACTATGTTTTGGGAATTCTTCACCTTTGAGTTACGTTTTCGCGCCAAGAGCATCTCCACTTACGTTTACTTTCTAATCTGGCTGGCGTTTTCGTTCCTGGACGTGGCGTCCGAAAGCTTTGGTCCCGTCGGCAACGCCAATGGCAAAGTGCTGCTCAACGGTCCTTACGCGAACGCCTATAACGATGTCGGCGCGTGCCTCTTCGGTATCATCATCATCGCCGCCATCTTCGGCACGTCCATCCTCCGTGATTTCCAGCGCGACACCGTGCAGATCCTCTTCACCAAGCCAGTCTCCAAATTTGCCTATCTCGGTGGACGTTGGGCCGGGTCTTTTGTCACAACCGTGTTCGCCTTTTCCGGCCTCATCTTCGGCACTTTCCTGGGCTCGCTCGCCCCTTGGGCAGATCAAACCCGCATCGCGCACAATCACTTTTGGTGGCTGCTCCAACCGTTCCTCTCCATCGTAGTCGTTCAGATCTTTGTGCTCGGCTCGCTGTTCTTCACTGTCGCCGCCCTCACCCGCAAACTCTTCGTCGTCTACCTGCAAGGCGTGGCGCTCTTCATGGTGTACATCATCTTCATCACCATCTTCTTCGCGACGCGCTCGCTCGAACATTTCTGGAGCGGCATACTGGACCCCATCGGCTTCATACTCATCGATAACATCACCAAGTACTGGACCGTCGTCGAAAAGAACACCCTTCTCCTGCCGTTGGATTTCAGCGGCTACTCGCCCGGCGTCTTCCTCTATAACCGCATTCTCTGGTCGCTGACCGGCCTTCTTTCGCTCGCCGGACTTTGGACCTTCTTCCCGATGTCCGTCGAAGCGCTCACAGCGCGCAGTCAAGGGAAGCGCGCCGCCAAAGCTCGCCAGCTTGAAGACCGGGAACGCAAGCCCCTCCGTCCCGCATCCGCCGCGCGATTGCCCAAAGTCGCTCAGGTCTTCGGCCGCCGTACGTCATGGATGCAATACCTCAGCCTCACCCGTCAGCGCGTCCGCCTGATCTTCCGCGAAGTGCCCTTCTGGGCCATCGCCGCCCTGCTGGTCGTCTTTGCGATCAATAACGGCCAGTTCGCCGGCCGCGTCGGCGGCGTGGATGTCTGGCCGGTCACGTACCTGATGCTGCAAGCTGTCGAAGGCAGCGCCATGCTGTTCTTCATCATCGTGGCCGCTCTTTACGCCGCCGAGTTGATCTGGCGCGAACGCGACACGCGTTTCGACGGTGTCTATGATGCTCTGCCCGTCTCCGAAAGCGCCGATTGGCTCTCCAAGCTCACCGCCATCATCGCCGTCGAAGTCGTCCTGCTGTTTGTCGCCATGTTGATGGGCATCGTCATGCAGACCATCGCCGGCTATTACCGCTATGAGTTAGTGCAATACTGCAAAGAACTGTTCCTCGTCGTGTTGCCGCAGATCGTCACGGTAGCTCTCTTCGCGCTCTGTATCCAAACCTTCGTGTCCAATAAGTTCATCGGCCATGCCATCCTGATCGGTATCTTTGTCCTTCAGCCGATCCTTTATAACTTCGGCTGGGAGAATACCCTGTACCTACCCGGGGCTGTCCCCACTTACACTTACTCGGACATGAATGGTTACGGCCACTTTGCGCCGATTATTCTCTGGGCCCTTGTTTACTGGTTCTCTATCGCTGCGCTTCTGGGTGTCGTCTCCGTCGCGTTCACACGCCGTGGACCGGAAGACTCTCTGCATGCCCGCGGCCGCGTGGCTCTCCGCCGTGCCGGGAGGCTCATTCCTGCCGCCGCCCTCTTCCTCGCCGTCGCCGCCGGTTCCGGTGTCTGGTACTTCTACAACGCCCACGTTTTCAACGAATATCTCACCGGCAATGATCGCCGCCACATCCAAGCCGATTATGAGCGAAGCTTCAAAAAATACGAGCTCTTCCCGCAGCCGAAAGTGACCGCCGTCGATGCGTCTGTCGATATCTTTCCCGAAAAGCGCTCCTTCACTGCTAGCGGCCGCTTTACGCTCCAAAACAAGACCGCCGCGCCTATTTCCGCCATCCACCTCACAGACGAGCACGAGGCCATCTCCAATGTCCAGTTCGATCGCCCCTTCCACCTGGTCAGCCAGGCGCCGCGGAACCTGTATTCCATCTACGAGCTCGAGCGACCTCTCGCCCCGGGCGAAACCCTAAACCTGACTTTTCACGTGCAGCACCTCACCCACGGCTTCCGCGACGGTAACGAGCTCCCGGAATTCGCCTATAACGGAACCTTCTTCGATGCCGGGTACTTTCCCACCATCGGCTATGACCAAGGCTTCGAAATTGACGATCCGCGCCGCCGCCGCGAACAGAAACTCGGTCCTCTGGAAGAAATGGTCCCGCGTGGCGAGCCGGTGCACTCCAGAATGAACCTCTTCTCGCCCACCGCCGATTGGATCGCATATCATACCGTCGTAAGTACCTCCGGCGATCAAACGGCAATCGCCCCCGGCTATTTGCAGCGAGCCTGGAAGCAGAACGGGCGTAACTATTACGAATACAGTATGGGCGATACTCCCATCGCCAATTTCTATTCCTATCTATCCGCAAGGTACTCGGTGAAAAAGGAGACTTACAGCGGTCCCGGTGGTCCTGTCAGCCTCGAAGTCTATTACGACCCCGCCCATAGCTACAATCTCGACACCATGCTGGCCGCATCCCGCGCCGGTCTGGACTACTTCCAATCCCAGTTCAGCCCTTACCAGTTCGCGCAGTACCGTATCCTCGAATTCCCGCGCTACCGCGCGTTTGCCCAGTCGTTCCCCAACACCGTGCCGTTTTCCGAAGGCATCGGCTTCATTCAGCGGCTCGCCAAGGCAGACGATATCGACCTCACGTACTTCGTCACAGCCCACGAATTGGCCCATCAGTGGTGGGGACATCAATTAATCGGAGCCAGCGTGCAAGGCTCTAACATGATGTCCGAGACGCTGGCCGAATACTCGGCGTTTATGGTGCTGGAGAAGAAACATGGCAAGGACTACATGCGCAAAGTCCTGCGCCACGACCTTGACCGGTACCTTCGCGGACGCGCCGGAGAGGTGCGTCATGAACCGCCTCTCGCTCTCGTCCAGCGCGAGCCCTACGTCTGGTATTACAAAGGCGGCCAGATCATGTACACGCTGGCCGACTACATCGGTGAAGATAAAATCAACGCCGCCCTGCGTAACTTCCTGATGCAGTATCGCTTCGCCAACTTCCACAACCAGTCCGACGGCCCCTATCCCGATACGCGCATGCTAGTGGCAGCCATCGAAGCTCAAACGCCTCCGGAACTCCGCTACTTAGTCGAGGACGGCTTCAATCGAATCGTTCTGTATGACGACAAAGCAATCTCGGCGACTTACCGGAAAGTTCCCAGCGGTAAGTACACCGTCACGCTGAACACTCAGGCCCGAAAATATCAGGCGGATGGAAACGGAGTCGAAACAGCCGTTCCGCTCGCCGATTACATCGATATCGGAGTCTTCGCCGGAAAGAAGGGCGACGAAACGCCTCTGTATTTCAGCCGCCAGAAGCTGACGCAGGAACGCCAGACCTTCACGATCACTGTCGATCGGGAACCAACCTTCGCCGGAATCGATCCATATAACAAACTGATCGACCGCATCGCCGACGACAACATGGTTCCCGTAACTCGCCAGTGATCGGTTTCGCTACTTACCGGCAACTTACAGAGCTAACTGCGCCGGCTCCGTCATACCGAACTACGCATTTGCGAACTTCGCGCCCCAACTCGCGAGCCAAAACAACGGTAGTCGAGCTGTACCCGCACGTAATCCAGTAAGCCCGCGACTGAGCGGCGAAGGTCCAGGTCTGAACCCTCCGATTCTCCGCATCGGGAGCCAGGGAAGCCTTTTCCGAAGGATGCCCGTCGTAAAACGTAACGGACGCCAGGCGGTGAATCGCGTCCTCGGCCGTCAAGGGTGTCCAACCCGGAACCGCGCGGGCAATCCGCTGAGGAGAAACTGCCACCTGAGCCGGACACCCCGTGAAGTCCGCCGCGTTCATCGCCGCGCACCAGATGAGCGCTGCTGCGAATAGCCGAATTCTCATGCCGTCAACCTAGCATACAAGCTGAGCGCAATGTTAGAATTATCACCCTGAGGCGAACCCTTTTGAGACTCCTCTTCTTCCTCTTCGCACCTCTTCTCGCCGTTGCCGGCGACCTCACGCTCTCCGGTACCGTCGTCAATTCGCAAACCGGTGAGCCCGTTAAACGAGCTTTGGTGACCGTCCTTGAATTGGACAACCGCCAACAACGCGGCGAAACCCCCAACTTCTCCACGGACTCCGGCACGTACCAGTTCACGGGTCTCACCGCGGCAACGTACTTCATTCGCGTTGCGAAGCCCGGCTACGTGAATGGTTCCGGAGTAGGCAATCGTCCCGTCGAACTCACTGCGAGTAAGTCTGACCTGCGTCTCGAACTCTCCCCACTAGGTGTGATTACCGGCCGGGCTGTGGATGCTAGCGGCCAGCCTTTGCGAGGAGTCAGGATCCTTGCGATCACTACTTCAGTCAGGTCCGGTCTGCGCTCAACGAATCAGAGCCGCAGCGTTGCTACCGACGACCGCGGAATGTACCGCTTGTGGAACCTGCAACCCGGCAAATACTACATCAAGGCCGCCGGCTTCAGCGGCGGAACCTATACGTATCTCGGCGATGCCACACCGCAATTCTTCACCTCGGATGGCTTCCGTCCCACCTACTCCGGGGGCGGCTCCACTCTCGATTCCGCCCAGCCAATCGACATCGCTCCCGGCGCCGAAGCCCATGCCGACCTGAATCTGTCACTGGAACCGTCTTACAAAGTTCGCGGAGTTCTTAGCAACATTTCATCTGGAAAGCCGGTCACGTTTGAACTGCTTACGTCCGGTGAAACCGTCACTGCCAGTCGGGTAAGCCTCAATCGAACATCCGGCCGTTTTGAACTTCAGGATGTAGTGCCGGGCGTCTACAAGCTCCGCGTTGCTCAGGAAAAGCATGTCGCCTTGGCTCCTCTGTCCGTGAAAGCGCAGGACGTTGAGAACCTTGCCGTCCGTTTGTCGCCGCCTCTCGAAATCGCCGGCATTAGCCGCGCCACGAACACCCGTCCGGAATCCGCTGCATTTGAGGAGTTGGCCCCCCGTTTTCGTAATCAAGCGCCGTGCCGCCCCCAACTCACTCCGGCGAACGCGCAACTCCCGGAAACCATCAATGCCCAATCCACGGAGCAAGGCACGTTTACCTTCACCGGTGTCCCGCTTGGCGTTTATTCGCTGGACATCCACTGCTTCGGCGCTTACGTTCACTCGGCCATGTCCGGCACTCAGGATCTGCTCGCGAATCCCACTCTGGTGCTGACCTCCGAAAACCCGCCGGCGCCCATCGAACTCGCCTATGCGTTCGGCGGTGGCGGCATCCACGGCCGCATCTCCGTCCCGGGCGCTGGCACCGGCACATTCATGGTTCTTGCCGTTCCGCAGTTCGGCGGCCCGGGTCAGTCACAAACGTCCCTGGCGACCAATCAGGACGGCGAAGCATTTGAATTCAGCTTTGGCTCCCTCGCGCCGGGTTCGTATCTGGTCTACGCCTTCCCTGATTCCGCCGAAGTGGAATTTCGCAATCCGAAAGTTCTCGCCGCTCTCAAGCAGGGAACTCCCGTTCAAGTCACCGGCGATGCGGTCACTGAAATCACCATCAAAGAGGTAGCCCGATGAGACTGCTCGTTACCCTCTTGTTACTCACCGCGGCCGCATCGGCAGCCGACCTCTATCCGGTCTCCGGCACAGTGATCAATAACGAAACCGGCCGGCCGTTTGGCGGCGCTCACGTTGCCATACGCCCGCAAGACAGGCCCAACGCCGACCCGAAGGTCCTGGTCGCCGGCCCCGATGGCCGCTTCGCGTTTGACCTCCCCGCCGGAACTTACGATCTTCACGCCGGCCCCCGCTCCGCCATGGAAGTCTACGGTCAGCGCACTTCCAGATCGCCGATCGCCACTGGCGTGATCGTAGGTCCGAACCTGGACACCGCCCATATCGTCTTCCGCTGGCTGCCACTCGGCGCGATCTTCGGCACCATCGTCGATTCCAACGGAGACCCGGTCGAAAACGCTCTGGTGCAACTCGTCATTCTGCGCACCAATGGCGGCCGCCGGACCGCTCAGACGTTTCGCTGGGAGCGCACCGACGATCGCGGCGAATATCGCTTCGGTTCCATCGTCGGCGGAACGTATTACGTTGCTGTTACCGCTCAGCCTTGGTATGCGGCCCGGGCTTTTTCTCCTGGAAATTCAGAGTCCGCCTCTGTGGCCTACGCGCCCGTTTATTACCCGAACGCCGCTACTCCCGGGCAAGCCGAGCCCCTCGTGCTCAAGGCCGGAGGCGAAGCGCAGGCCGATTTTGCTCTCCACACGGTTACCGGAGCCACCATCGCAGTGGAATTCGAGCCGGAGCGTCCTTCCGTGGGCAACGTCAGCCTGATTCAGGACGGCATTCTTGGAACCGATGGCTTCGATCGCGAGCAAGCGGTCGGCCGCGTCTCCCGCTTCACTGCGGTGCCTCCCGGCCGGTACCTGCTGCGTTTCAACGGTAATGCTTCAAAAGGCCCGGCCACGGCCAGCCAAATCGTTGACGTGAACGGAAGCGACCTTCATGTCAAGCTTTCGCTCCGCGCCCCCCCACGCGCCAGCGGCGTCGTCGAGTGGACCGGCGCGGCCCCGCGACCGCGCGGAACCCTGTATATCGGCCTCTGGGCTGAAAAACCGAGTATGCCCGGGGCCACGGCCATCGTGCGTCCGGACGGTACCTTCACCCTTCCCCCCGTCGTTCCCGGGCGTTACCGTGTCGGCGTGCGACTCGGCGCAGCCATCATCCGGGCAACCGTGCGCGCCGAAGGAGTCCCTATGCGCGACGGATTCCTCGATCTCTCCGAAGACGATACCCCAACGCTTCGCATTACCGCCGATTCCTCGACGGGAGCCGTGAGAGGCTATGTTCAGCACGAAGGAAAGCCCATCGATAGCGTATGGGTGATCCTCGCCCCGCCCGGCGAGTCACCCGATTGGCTCAACTATCGCGCCTACCAAACCGACAGCGACGGCAGTTTCAATTTCGCAACCGTCCCCACGGGCGACTACCTCCTGTTCGCCGTCGATGACCCCGACCTGGAATTCACCAACCCCACGGCAATCCGCCCCTACTTAATAAGTGCGCACCCCGCTCACATCGAGGCAGGAAAACTGATCGACGACCGCCTGGACATTCTGCCAACCGTCCGCTGATCCCCGTGCCGACAGGAATCCTTTTTGTCGCACCCCAGGCACCTTTTACCGCTCCCTCACGGTCACGGCTCCGCATGTGGTTGATGCTGCTAACGGAGCCGCGACCGTGAGGAAGCGGTAAAAGGTGCATCGAAAAACGGATGGATCGCGACGAGAACAACAACCGGAATTTTTCAGAGCCGCGACCGTGAGGGCTTGCGAAAAAATATCGAATTGCTTTTTTGCCGCGTTCAAACGCACTCGCATTCCCGGCACCTTTTACCGCTCCCTCACGGTCACGGCTCCGTATGTAGTTGATGCTGCTAACGGAGCCGCGACCGTAAGGAAGCGGTAAAAGGTGCATCGAAAGGCGCATGGGGCGCGACGAGAACAGCAGCCGGATTTTTTCACAGCCCCGTAAGGAAGCGTAAAAGGTGCATCGAAAAACGAATGGATCGCGACGAGAACAACACCCGGAGTTTTTCAGGTCAGGGAGCGGTAATAGGTCCATCGAAGGCGACCCCACCGCGACAAGAACAATACCCGCATTTCCCACCTAACCCAAAATCCCCAACCCTTTCCCCACCCGCGCAAAAACCTCCAGCGCCCGTTCCAACTCCGCCCGCGTATGCGTCGCCGCCACGATCGTCCGCACCCGAGCCTTCCCCTTCGGCACCGTCGGGAACCCGATCCCCGTTGCCAGCACGCCGCCGTCGAACAACCCCCGCGAAAATGCGTGAGTCTGTGCCGCGTCCCCGATCATCACCGGAGTAATCGGAGTCTCGCTAATCCCCGTATCGAACCCCGCGCTCCGCAACCCCTCGCGGAAAAATTTCGTGTTCTCCCACAGCCGTTCGATCCGCTCAGGCTCCTCCTCCAGCACATCGAACGCTGCAATGCAGGCCGCCGCCACGGCGGGAGGATGGCTCGTTGAAAACAGAAACGGCCGCGCCCGGTGATACAAAAACTCGATCAGGTCCCGGCTCCCGCACACGTACCCGCCCAGCACCCCGATCGCCTTACTCAGCGTCCCCACCTGCACCTGCACGCGCCCGTGTAGTCCGAAATGGTCGATCGTGCCGCGCCCGTTCTTCCCCAGCACGCCCGAGGCATGCGCATCGTCCACCATCATGATCGCGCCGTGCTTCTCCGCCGCCTCCACCAACCCCGGCAGCGGCCCTATATCGCCATCCATCGAAAACACGCCGTCGCTGATCAGCAGTTTCCGGCCCGGCACATTGTCCAGTTCCGCCAGAATCCGCTCCGCCGCCGCCACGTCCTTATGCGGAAACACGTGGATCTTCGCCTTCGACAACCGGCATCCGTCGATGATGCTGGCATGGTTCAACTCATCGGAGATGATGTGGTCCTCGGGCGTCAAAATCGCCGATACCGTCCCGGCGTTCGCCGCGAAGCCGCTCTGGAACACCACGCATGCTTCCACGTGCTTGAACGCCGCGATCCGTTCCTCCAGTTGCATGTGCAGCGACATGGTCCCGGAAATCGTGCGCACCGCGCCGCTGCCCACCCCGTATTTCCGCACCGCCGCCAGCGCCGCCTCGCGCAATTTCGGATGCGTCGTCAGCCCCAGATAGTTGTTGCTCGCGAGGTTGATCACCTCTTTGCCGTCGAATCGCGCCTCGGCCGCGCTCTCGCTCTCCAGAATGCGCAGCCGCTGATACGTTCCGGCCCGCTTCCACTCTTCCAACTGGTCGTGCAGATACGCTAAAGGGTTGCTCGTCATCAACTTCAGTCTACCGCCGATGTTCGAATCGGCTGCGGCGGGCCCGCGTTTACAAACGGTGATGCTATGACGGAATTGGGAGAGGGCAACGTCAAAACGTTCGCGTTGCACCTTTTTTTGACACGCCTTGTGGAAAACAAGCTACTTACGCGACAAAAACCGTTCAGCGCGCACGGTATTGGCTGGAAAAATAGATCAGCGGTTCGCCCTCGGACACCGCCGACCGGACCATCTCCCCGATGAAGATGTCATGGTCGCCGGCCGCGACCCGATGCCGGACCCTACACTCCATGCTCGCCAAAGCGCCGGTCAACAAAGGAACTCCGCTCTCGCCGCGAAACCAGCCGATGCCGTCGAACCGGTCCGAACCCTTGCGGGCGAATTTCTCCGACACTTCCAGTTGATCGGCAGCTAGTACGCTGATTCCAAAACACTTGCTCTCGCGAAAAAGGTCGATGATCGTGACCGCGTGCCCCAGACAAATCAAAATCAGGGGAGGTTCCAGACTGACCGAGCTAAACGAATTCACCGTCAATCCATGAGGCTGCCCCTCGGAATCCAAAACACTAGCCACACAAACACCGGTAGCAAAGCGCCCGCAAGCCAATCGAAACTCTTCGTCACTCACGCTCACCGTCTATCCTCTGTGCTGCGGTAGCGGGACAATCCCGCGAACTTCCATCTCCGCCCTTGACATACAACTAACCGTAATCTTATCATGTGGTTGGCACCGTCACTTTCTGAAGCCCCGGTCAAGGAGGCAGTTTTGATCAAGCTGGACATCATCAACGAAGTCGTCAATCGCACCGGCATTACCAAGACCAAGGCCGAAATGGCGGTCGAGACGGTCTTCGAGTCCATGAAGCGCGCCCTTGAGCAGGGGGACCGCATCGAACTCCGCGGCTTCGGTGTCTTCAACGTCAAACCGCGCAAAACCGGCATCGGCCGCAACCCGCGCACCGGCGCCGAAGTCTCCATCCCGCCCGGAAAAGCCGTGCGCTTCAAGCCCGGTAAGGAGCTCCAAACGCTGCAGTAAGCCGCTGCACGCGGTGGGGTACCTGTGTCACCTGAGGATTATTCGCCAGCGCCGTACGCTCAATACGCCCCAGGTGAGTCCGAACTCGCGCCCGAGGAAACCCGCCCGCGCGAGCGTATCTGGCTCTACACGTTACTCTTCCTCGCCACACTCCTCACCACCACTGTAGTCGGCGCTGCCATGCAGCTCGATTTCGACCGTAATCTTCCCTTTGACGTCGAACACTCCTTCGATCTCTATGCCTGGCTTTGGCGGCACCCCGCCGGCCTCGCACTCGGTCTGCCGTTCTCTCTCACGTTGCTTGCCATCCTCACCGCGCACGAGTTCGGCCACTACCTCGCGGCCGTCTACCATCGCGTCGATGCCAGCCTGCCCTACTTCATGCCGTCGCCGTTCCTCGGCACCTTCGGCGCCTTTATCCGCGTGCGCTCACCCATCTATTCCAAGCGCGTTCTCTTCGATATCGGCGCTGCCGGACCCATCGCAGGCTTCGTCTTCCTCCTGCCCGCGCTCGCCATCGGCCTCGCGTTTTCAAAGGTGATCCCGAACGTCGCCAACCAGGGAAGCCTCCACTTCGGGACACCCGTCCTGCAATGGCTTCTTGCGAAAGCCATCTTCCCCGGCGTCCGCGCTGCCGATCTTTATCTACACCCCGTCGCGCGCGCCGCCTGGATCGGCATGTTCGCCACGGCGATGAACCTGCTCCCCATCGGGCAGCTCGATGGCGGCCACATTCTGTATTCCTTCTTCCCGCGCCGCCATAAGACCGTCTCGAAATTCCTCTGCATCGCCCTCCTGCCGCTGGGAAAATTCTGGCTCGGCTGGCTCGTCTGGGGCATCGTTCTCTTCTTCCTCGGCCGCCGTCATCCTGTCATCTATGACGAAGCGCCCGTCAGCGCCGGCCGCCGCCAACTCGGCTATCTCTCCCTCGCCCTTTTTATCCTCTGTTTCTGCTACGCTCCCATCACAGCCGGCGGTCTCTGACCCGATGAAGATCACCGCGACCATTATCACGCTCAACGAAGAGCGCAACATCGCGAGAGCCATCGAAAGCCTGCGCTGCTGCGATGAGGTCCTGATCCTCGATTCCGGATCCACCGACCGTACCGTCGAACTGGCCCGCAATCTCGACGCGCGCGTCCTCGAAGCGGGATGGCGCGGCTACGCCGGACAGAAGAACTGGGCCGCCGAACAGGCCACCCACGATTGGATTCTCTCGCTCGACGCCGATGAGGCTCTCTCCGAGCCGCTCGAAGCCGAAATCCTCGCGCTCAAAAAATGTGGCCCTCGCTTCGACGGCTACACCATGCCGCGCCTCGCTCAATATCTCGGCAAATGGATCCTCCACTCCGGCTGGTACCCCGACCGCAAAGTCCGTCTCTACAATCGCGCCAAAGGCAAATGGGTCGGCGACTTCGTACATGAGAGCGTCACCGTCCCCGGACGCGTCGGGCACCTCGACGGCAACATTCTACACTTCACCTGCGAATCGCTCGCCGAGCACGTCAAGACCATGGACCGCTACACCACCCTCGCCGCCCAGGAGATCGCCGCTCGCAATATCCACGTGCCCATCACCAAAATGATTATCGACCCGGCGTGGACCTTCTTTAAGACGTACTTTCTGCAGCGCGGCTTTCAGGACGGAGTCGAAGGTCTCACCATCGCCTACATGGCCGCGTTCTACACGTTTCTCAAATACACCAAAGCGAGAAACATGAGCGGATGAAAATCCTTCACCTCGACGCCGGAAAGCAGATGGGCGGAGGCCAGCATCAAGTGCTCCGTCTGATCGAAGGGCTCCTCGCCGAAAATCACGATTGCACTCTCCTGGCTCGCGCCGGCTATCCGCTCTTCGAAGCCGCGCATAAACAGGGTTGGCGCGTCGAACCGCTGGGACTCACCCGCTTCGCTTCATGCGCCCGCAATCACGATCTCATCCACGCCCACGATGCAAAAACCCATACGCTGGCGCTGCTCAACCGAAAAACGCCCTTGATCGTGGCGCGCCGCGTCGCATTTCCCATCTCGTCGAAGTTCAAATACGCTAGGCCCAATCACTACATAGCCGTTTCTAACTTCGTAAAGAGCGTACTCACCGAAGCCGGAATCCCCGAAACGAAAATCTCAGTGGTCTATGACGGAGTCCCATCGGCGTTCACCGGCGTTCATCGGCGGCCAATCATCTTAACTCACCCCGAGAAATCCGGAGCGCTCGCGCAAGAAGCGGCCAGCCTCGCCAACCTCGAACTCACCGTTTCCACCGACCTGGAAGCCAACCTGCCGCACGCCACAATCTTCCTCTACGTCTCGCAATCCGAAGGCTTAGGCTCCGGAGTTCTGCTCGCCATGTCCGCGGGCTGTGCGGTCGTGGCGAGCAAGGTCGGAGGCATCCCGGAAATCATTCACCACCGTCACAACGGCATGCTCATCGAGAACACGCCCGAAGCCATCGCCGAAGCGCTGCAGGAACTCCACGGAAATCCTGCTCTCGTCCATCAACTTTCGCAAGCCGCGCAGGCCACGATTGCGAAGCGCTTCACGACTGCGGAAATGGTCCGCAGTACCATGGAAGTTTATCGCCGGGTGCTCGCGTGATCGAAGCTACTGTCGCTCTCCTGTTCGGGCTCATCATCGGAAGTTTTCTCAACGTGTGCGTTCACCGCTGGCCGCGCGGCCGCAGCGTCGTTCATCCGCGATCGCATTGCGTGCGCTGCCGCAAAATGATTCCGTGGTATGACAACGTTCCGCTCTTGAGCTATGCCATTCTCGGGGGCAAGTGCCGGTATTGCCGCCGCCCCGTTTCGCTGCGCTACCCAGCGGTCGAGTTCCTCACCGGAGCGTTGTTTTTCTTTTTCGTGCTGACGTACGGCTGGACTTTATTGGGCCTGAAAATGTGCCTCTTCAGCGCCATCCTCATCGGCCTGCTCTTCAGCGATCTCGAAAAGCGAATCCTTCCCGACGAGTTCACTAAAGGTGGCATCGTGCTCGGGCTCGTGTATTCACTCCTGGTGCCGCTGCAGGATCACACGGCGCAGATGATTGCCGGGGTGTTTGGTTATGACCTGCGCGGCCGCCTCGAATCGTTCGTCGAATCGGCGCTCGGCGCGTTCCTGCTGGCGTTTCTGTTGTGGGGAGTCGGCTGGCTGTATCACAAGATCCGCCGCCGGGAAGGCCTGGGATTCGGCGACGTGAAGCTGGTAGGCATGGTTGGAGCATTTCTCGGCTTGGAAGGAGCGCTGTTGACCATGGTGCTCGGCTCCATCGCCGGCTCCGTTCTGGGACTCGCCTACGTCAAACTCGCGGGTAAAGACGCCGGCACTTACGAACTCCCGTTCGGCACATTTCTATCCGCCGCCGGGTTGGCAATAGCCATAATCGCCGTCTACAACCCCCCGGTGTAATCCGGGGCTGTGAAAAAATCAAAATTGCTTATTGCCGCATTCAAACGCACTCCGATCCCGGGCACCTTTTACCGCTCCCTTACGGTCACGGCTCCGTATGTAGTTGATGCTGCTAACGGAGCCGCGACCGTTAGGAAGCGGTAAAAGGTGCATCGAAAGGCGAATGGAGCGCGACGAGAGCAGCAGCCGGATGTTTTCACAAGCCCGTCAGAAGCGGTAAAAGGTGCATCGAAAGGCGAATGGAGTGCGACGCGCCCCCCTACTGACACCCCATCGTCACATTCTCCGCCGTGAACCCCTTCCTCCGCACTTCCACTGAGCACAGCACCGTCTTCGTCGCATCCGTATACGCGCTGCGCAGATGGACCGGCTTGCTCACCACGATCGTCTCCCGGTACACCCCCGGCGCAATCGACACCGTCGCTCCCGCGGGCGCCATGTCGATGGCGCGCTGCACACTCCAGTAATCGCCCGTCCCCGACGCTGCGACATAGAAGACGGCGTCTTCCGCCGGCACTTTCATTTTCGCCGCCGGAGCAGTTGCCGCCGCGACCGCGGGGAACCGGCACGAGCCGCCTCCAGCCGCACTCACGCTTCCCGTCAACTCCGCGTTCTCCACCTTGAGACGTTCCGGCGTGAGTCCCGCGACACTCACATCCTCCAGCCGCACTCCCAGAGCATGCGCCGCGTCCACTCCCAGAAACGTAACCCACCCGGGCGTCACGGCGTGCACGTTCCGCAGCACGATCCCGCGATACTCCGGAATCTTGTCTCCCGCGAACGTCGTGTACATCGACGTCAGCAGAATCGGGTTCGCCACCCCGCGCATGCACACGTCCTCATAACTCACGTCGTTCACGAGTCCGCCGCGGCTGCGGTCGCTCTTGATGCGTATGCCGTTATCCGCGCCGTCGATAGTCAAGTCCGACACGCGAATCGCGCTCACGCCGCCGCTCGTCCCGCTGCCGATGCTCATGCCGTGCCCGGAATGAAATGCGTTGTGCGAGATGGTCATTCGCGTGGCCGCGCCCTGCGCGCCGCTCTTGATCGCGACGTCATCATCGCCGGTCGTGATGTCGCAGTGCGTGATCGTCACGTTCGTCGAAGAAGATGGGTCGATGCCGTCGGTATTGCGGGCCGTCTTCGGAGTCTGAATCTTCACTCCCCACGCCGTGAAGCCGTCGCTCTGTTCCACGCTGACGTGGAAGTTCGGCGAGTTGCGCAGCGTAATACGGTACAGCGTGAACCCATCGCTCTGGCGCACAATCATCATGCGCGGCACGCTCTGCTGTTGATCGAGCACCTTGGCGGTATGCGCCAGGTCCCACCACGTCTCCTTGCCGCCCAACAGCACTGCGCCCCCGCGGCCGTCGATCGCGCCGTCGCCCATTACGCCGCTGCCCGGCGCGTTCACGGCATCGATGATCGTCTTGCATCCGTGGCCTTTCTCATTCACCACGCCGCAACTGCCTGGCGTGAGATCGTAATCGCGCGGATTGCGCGAAGCGAAGATCGCCGCGCCGCCCTGCACTACCAGCGTGACGGCTGCCTTGAGATGCAGCGGACCCGAAAGGAAGACATTCGCCGCACCCGCGGCGCGCAACACCACCGAATGCCCGGCTTCGCACCCGTCGATTGCTTTCTGAATGCGTTCCGTGTCGGGCCGCCGCTCGTCCGCGTCGCTCAACATTCCGCCTGGCGCGGTAAGTCGCGCCGTCAACGTAACACATGCGACAGGAATTTTCGGTTCTGTAACAATTCGTGTATCTTGCGCGAACGCTCCGGCGGAGAACGCAAGTACAAATGTAACCAGTTTCAAGCTACCAGCATAACTCGCGCCTTGCTATACTTCCGTCCATGCCTAACATCGATAAGCACGCTCCGGGCACGTTCGCATGGGCCGAACTCGGCACCACCGACCAGGCCGCTGCCAAGCAATTCTACACAGGGCTCTTCGGTTGGCAATACGAAGACCATGACATGGGTCCCGCGGGGACATACAGCACCGTCAAGGCCAACGGCCGCGACATAGCCGGCTGTTACAAGCTCGATTCCAAGATGCTCGAAATGGGCATTCCTCCGCATTGGATGCTCTACGTCGGCGTAGCCAGCGCCGATGAGATGGCTGCCAAAGCAAAAGAAGCCGGCGGCACGGTTCTGCAAGGTCCCTTCGATGTGATGACGCTGGGCCGCATGGCTGTGATCAAGGACCCGACCGGCGCGGTCTTCAGCATCTGGGAGCCCAAGATGCACCAGGGCATCGGTCTGGCCGGCGAACCGGGCACGCTTTGCTGGGCCGATCTCAACACACACAAGCCCGATGAAGCGAAGGCCTTCTACTCGAAAGTTTTCGGCTGGGAGATCTCGCTCGGCGAAAACGATAAGTCGGGGTATTTGCACATCAAGAACGGCCAGGAGTTCATCGGCGGAATTCCGCCTATGAAGAACGCGCCCGCGAGCATGCCTGCGCACTGGCTGCAGTATTATCTGGTGACTGACATCGATGCTTCCACCGGGAAAGCGAAAGAACTCGGGGGCCGCGTTTGGATGGGGCCGATGGACATCGAAAACGTCGGCAAAATGACTGTGCTCGCCGATCCGCAAGGCGCGGCGCTGGCGCTGTTCCAGCCGAATCCGCGGCAGTAGCTATTGCCAGGCGCGCTCCCAGCCTCGCCACCAGCCGGTGTTTTCGAGGTTCAGCGCGTTCCAGCATTTGTCGATCGCGCGCGGGTCGGCACGCAGCACCGCGCTGGTTTCCACATCTACCGGAACCAGTTCGCGGAAACGCTGCCACACCCGCTCGCGATCTTCGTTGGAAACTCGCGTGAGCAGGTGCCATAACGTCAGTCCGTCGCGCGGCCGGGCTTCCCGCAGTATTTCCGCCAGCGCGCCGCGCTTGCCCTCTTCCCACTGCGACAACGCCGGACGCAGCGGGGCGTCCTCATAAAACGGAATGCCGGGGCCGCGTTTCGGCCGCGTGACACACGCCGCGCCCTCGGGAATGAAGCTTTCTTTTCCACCCACCTGGAAGGCGACCCATCCGAATTCGACGCGCAGCAGCCCATCGCCATGCGGACCCACTTGCAGCGTGTAGGCGCAGCCGAGATCCACGGCTTGCGCGGAAGGCGTATCCACCACGAACTGCCGCGCGGGGGCCCAGATGAAGGCGCGCAGCGTGCCGCGATCGAGCGAGAGTTTGCGTCCCGTCTCGACGCGCAGTTGGGAGTCCGGGCCCAGGTCCACCTCGCCGACGTTGGAGGCTTCGAGATGGATGGCGTTGCTGCCTGTGCGGACAACTTCGCCGGGCGCGAGCGCCGTCGCGCCTTCATGCCACGAGGTTGCAGGGCGGGGAATCTGCCACAGCGCGACGGCAGATAACACCGCCGCCGCGGCTGCCATGCGCAAAACGGGGAAGCGCCGTTTCGGAGCGCCCAGGCGCAGAGGCGCCAGAGTCCGCTCGAGTTCCTCCACGAAAGCGTCAGGAGGGCCCGAGCGGTTCCACAAATATTCTTCATTCATCGCTTCTCTCCCAAGGGGTCAGCATGTCTGGCGAACTCCGATACACCTTTTACCGCTCCCTCACCGAGCTGTGAAAAAATCCGGCTGTTGTTCTCGTCGCACTGCATTCGCCTTTCGATGCACCTTTTACCGCTTCCTAACGGTCGCGGCTCCGTTAGCCGCATCATGCACTTACGGAGCCGTGACCGTAAGGGAGCGGTAAAAGGTGCCGGGGGTCGGAGTGAGTGTGAATGCGGCAAAAAAGCAATTCGATATTTTTCACAACCGGGTAAGGGAGCGGTAAAAGGTGCCGGGCATGCGAGTGCGTTGGAATGCGGCAAAAAAGCAATTCGATCTTTTTCACAACCCCGTAAGGGAGCGGTAAAAGGTGCCGGGGATAGGTGCCTCATCTTTTTTCTCCTAACAACTCGCGCAGCATTTTCATTCCCCGGCACAGATTCACCCGTACCGATTCCGGTGTCAGCCCCGTCTGTTTCGCGATTTCCGGCCCCGTCATGCCTTCCACCAGCCGCAAAATCAAGGTTTCCGAATAGGCGGCGGGCAGGCTGCGGATCGCGTCCAGCACCGCGAACGCTCCCTGATTCGGCGCTGCCGATTGCGGCACTTCCACCGGGCCGCGCCGCCGGCCGCGATAAAAATCCATGGCGCGGTTGCGCGCGATCGTCGCGAGCCACGGACGAAAAGCCGCTGCCGTACGCAGATCGCCGACGCGGTCCATGGCGGTCATAAACACGTCCTGCACCAGGTCTTCGGCGTCGGCGGGCGGCACTCGCGTGAGCAGAATTCCGTGCACCATTCGCGAGTACCGCACGTAGAGCTCGCCGAATGCGCCGCGATCGCCACGGGCGGCGGCCGCGATCAGCGCGTCTTCTTCGCCGGCTTGTACCGCGACCAGCATCGGTACGGTCATTTCAACATGGAATCGACGTCCGCGCTCGTGAAGGCCTGCGGACCGGCTTTGTCATTCCGAGCATCGATGCCGTTCGGGCCGGCGGGGATCAGCGAGTTTGTGTATTGGCCGGCGGCGTTGCGCGCCTCCAGACGAAGCACCCACTTGCCTTCCTTCGGCCACTGCTGTGCGATCGCGAAGAAGCCGGGATGCGCGTCGAGTCTGCTCACCGTAAGCGGGATCTCACGGCGCTCCCCGTTCACCACTCCAATTGCCGTCGCGGTGAGCTTCGCTGTTGCCGGATCGTGGCAGCCCGTGGCCGTCACCGTCAGAACGGCGTGCATCTTGCGCGCCTCGGGACTGGCCTCAGGATTACCCAGTTGCAAATAGAATCCACCGGCGCAAAGCACGGTGGGCAGCAAGAGAAGGAATTTCTTAACCATGCCCAAGAGACGCCTTCTCTCGCGCCACCGTTAACCGGGTTTATGACCGTTGGCGTTCGGCCACGTGCGCCAGTGGCGGCGGTCGCGCTCGATCAAATCTTCGGCTTCTTTCGGTCCCCACGACCCGGCGGCGTAATTCGGAAAATTGCGCGCGGGCAGCGCCTTCCAGACGTCAATGATGGACTCCACGACGTTCCAGCCGGCTTCCACCATATCGGCGCGCTGGAACAATGTGGCATCGCCGATCATCACGTCATAGAGCAGGCGCTCATAGCCCGTGCTAGGTTCATTGCCGAAATAGTCCTGGTAGCGGAAGTCCATGTCGACCGCGCCGATGTTCACCTGAATGCCGGGAACTTTCGCGCCGAAGCGCAGCGAAATTCCTTCGTCGGGCTGTATGTGCAGCACCAGCAGATTGGGCGTGAGTTTTTCGACGGGAGTGTCGCGGAAGAGCACGAACGGCGCGCGGCGAAATTGAATCGCGATCTCCGTTACCCGAGCCGCCAGCCGCTTGCCCGTGCGGATGTAGAACGGCACGTCCGCCCAGCGCCAGTTGTCTATATTCAACTTCAGCGCCATGAAGGTTTCCGTGTTCGATTCCGGCGCCACATTCGGTTCGCTACGGTATGCCGGAGCGGCGACGCCATCGACGACCCCTTCGCCATATTGCCCGCGCACGGCGCGAGTGAGCACATCTTCGGGAGCCAGCGGCGTGATGGCGCGCAGAATTTTTGCCTGCTCGTCGCGCACTGCGTCGGCATGAAAGCTGATGGGCGGTTCCATCGCCGTCAGTGTGACGAGCTGCAGAATGTGGTTCGGCACCATATCGCGCAGCGCGCCGGCCCTGTCGTAGTAGCCTCCGCGCTGCTCCACGCCCAGCGTTTCGGAAACCGTGATCTGCACGTGGTCGATATAGCGGCGATTCCAGATAGGCTCGAAGATGCCGTTGGAGAAACGGAAGATCAAAATGTTCTGCACCGTTTCCTTACCGAGGTAATGATCGATGCGGTAGATCTGCTTTTCGCCGAGTACGGAGCCGATGCATTTGTTCAGGGCGCGCGCACTGTCAAGGTCGCGTCCGAAAGGCTTTTCGATGACGACGCGGCGCCAGTGGCCATCGGATTCCTCGGTGAGTCCGGCGTCGCCCAACCGCTTCACCACTTCGCCGAAAAGACCGGGCGCCGTGGCGAGGTAATACACATAGCTGCCATTGGTGCCCTGCTTGGCATCCACGCCCGCCAGCACTTCCTTGAGCCGCTGGTAGAACGCAGGATCGTGAAAATCCCCGGAGACGTAGTACAGACGCTCCAGCAGCCAATCGCAGAAGCGGCACCGCTCGGGCGCGCCGGCGAATTCCCGGAGATCTTCGTACACCTGCCGCCGGAAATCCTCTTCGCTGATCTGTTCGATGGCGCATCCGATGAGCGCGAAGTCTTTGGGCAGCAGATCCTTCTTGGCGAGGTTATACAGGGTGGGAAGGAGTTTGCGCTTGGTGAGGTCGCCCGATGCGCCGAAGATCACCAGAATGCAGCGATCCGCGGGCCGCGTGACGCGGGCATGTTCCGCGGTGTCCATGTGTGTGTCGAGCAGTCCCTGACTCACTGTTTGGCGCCTCCGCCGGAATTGGAATGCTCCACGTGGCCGCCGAATTGGAAGCGCAGCGCGGAGAGTACCTTGTCCGCGAAGTCGCCTTCGCCGCGCGAAGAGAAGCGCTGGTAGAGCGCCGCGCTCAACACGGGCGCGGGCGCCGATTCGTCGATGGCGGCAGTGACGGTCCACCGGCCTTCGCCGGAATCGGAAACGTGACCGGAGAATTTCTCCAGGTCCGGCTGCTCATGAAGCGCGATGGCCGCAAGGTCCAGGAGCCACGATGCGATGACGCTGCCGCGCCGCCATACTTCGGCGACATCGGCGAGGTTGAATTCGTATTGGTAATGCTCGGGGTGCCGGAGAGGCGTGGTTTCGGCATCGACGGTGCGCTCCTGCATGCCGGCGTTCGCGTGCTTCAGAATGTTGAGGCCCTCGGCGTACGCCGCCATCACGCCGTACTCGATGCCGTTGTGCACCATTTTGACGAAGTGGCCGGCCCCGTTCGGGCCGCAGTGCAGATAACCTTGTTCCGCCGTTCCGCCGCTGCCGTTGCGCCCCGGCGTGCGGGCAATATCGCCTTGTCCGGGCGCGAGAGTTTTGAAAATGCCATCGAGATGCCCGACAATCTGCGGCTCCCCGCCGATCATTTGGCAATAGCCGCGCTCCAGGCCCCAGACGCCGCCGCTCACTCCGACGTCGACGTAGTGTATGCCTTTCGGGCGCAATTCCTGCGCGCGGCGGATGTCGTCAATGTAATACGAGTTACCGCCATCGACAACGATGTCGCCGGATGCGAGCAGCGGAGCGAGCTCATGAATGGTGCCGTCGACCACGGCGGCAGGCACCATCATCCACACGGCGCGCGGGGGCTTCAACTGCTTGACGAAATCGCTCAGCGAGGCTGCTCCGGTTGCGCCTTCGCCTGCGAGTTGCTTGACGCTCGCGGAATTCTTGTCATACGCCACGCATTCATGGCCGCCGCGCATCAGCCGGCGCACCATGTTGGAGCCCATACGGCCGAGCCCGATCATCCCTAGCTGCATCCAGAGTCCCCCTCAGTCTAGAGTACCGAACGAGGCACTTTCGCGGCTGTGAGGATGGGGACGATGATCAGCGTGAGGGCCGGCACGTTTCGGCGCGCATTGCAGCCGCACACGCGTACAAGCGCCTCGGTTTGTGAAAAAAACCGGCTGTTGTTCTCGTCGCGCTCCATCCTTGGTTCGATACACCTTTTACCGCTTCCTTACGGGTTTGTGAAAAAATCCGGCTGCTGTTCTCGTCGCGCTCCATCCGTCGTTCGATACACCTTTTACCGCTTCCTTACGGGTGTGTGAAAAAAATCGAGTTGCTTTTACTCCGACTTCAAAACGCACTCGAATCGCCGGCACCTTTTACCGCTCCCTAACGGTCACGGCTCCGTATGTAGTTGATTCTGCTAACGGAGCCGCGACCGTGAGGGACCGTGAGGGAGCGGTAAAAGGTGTATCGAACGACGGATGGAGCGCGACGAGAACGGCAGCCGGGTTTTTTCACAAGCCCGTAAGGGAGCGGCAAACGGTGCCGGGGATACGGAACCAATTTGAGTTTTTGACAGACGGGTGCGGCTTCGTTAGCGGGAGTCAGTCCATTAACTGAGCGGCTGCGGTATCCAGAAACCAGGTAACACCCCGTCCGTGATGGGAAGCCATCTGGGCGGGGTATTTTTTGGGATCGTACTCCTCGTTGAAGACGGCGCGCACGGCGTCTTTCTTGTCTTCGCCCGCAACCAGGAACACGGTGTGATGCGCGGCCAGCAGCGCGCCGGGAAGCAGGGTCACGCGCCACTGGTTGAACTTCGGCACGAACGTCGCGCCGGCGATGTGCTCGCGATCGTCGATCAGCGGATCGCCCGGGAAAAGACTGGCGGTGTGCGCGTCGGGGCCCATGCCGCGATGGATCACGTCGAAATGCGGCATCTCGCCGGCGTCCAGGCCGAAGAACTCGCGGACATCCGCTTCGTAACGGTGAGCGGCCGCGTGCGGTTCCAACTCGCCGTAGATGCGATGCACCTGCCGATGCGGAATGCCGGCGGGCTGTATGAGGTAATCGTCGGCGAGCTTGTAATTGCTCTGGGAATCGGTGGGCGGCACGCACCGCTCGTCCACCCAGAAGAGATGCAGGCGCTTCCACTCGAAGGCGGTGCGGGCCAGCACTTGAAACAGTAATTTCGGAGTGGAGCCCCCGGATACGGCGAAGCTCGCGAACTCCTGACCGGCGAGCGCCTGGTCGAGTAGCGCGATCACCTGGTGCGCGCAAGCTTCCGCGGCAGCAGCCGCATCATTGTAAGTATGACGGCGAACGCTCATTTGCCCTCAGAATACAGAAGCCGGGCGGCGGACGCCAGCGTGCGCTCAAAGACCGGATCCCGGCGCGTGATGCCGAGCTCTTCGCGCATCAGCAGGTAAGGCGTGGCCATGGGTAGATTGGTGCACTGCGACGCGCCATCGATGGTTGTGATCATGCGGTCCTGATCGCGCCGCAGCTCGACATTGATGCCTTCGCCTTCCAGACCGATGCTCAACACGAGAGGCGCGCGTCCGGCGCCGGGCCACTCGCCTTTTTCGAATGTCATTTCCGCGGAGCCGCCGACCGCATCGCGCACCCAGCAAGCCATCAGAATGGCGCTCGTGTTCGGCCGTTCGCCCGAGTGGCGCACCAGGATTCGCCGAACGCCGGTCAAGCGCGCCAGCCGTTCCCGATTCTCGAAGATCTGCGCGAACATGTTGCGCCAGCGGGTCAGGCGAGTCCACGAGAGATCGCCGAGCACCGGGCCGCGGGCGAGCCGCCGCTGCATACGAACCACCGCATCAGCCGGATCCATGCGGCCGCTCTCGATAATCTCTTTGTCCGCGAGTTGCGCCAGAGCATCGAACCCGGGTGTGCCAAACATCCGCGGACTGCGCGCCCAGAGGAATACGGGAAGGTCGGCAACGGCCAGCGGAAGAATCACGCTCGGCAAATCGGAAAGCGCGCCATCGGTAGCCGAAATTTCCACCTGCTCGCAGCACACTTGCCGGCGCTGTCCGAAGGGCATCCAGCATTGTTGATAGACGCGTTCGGCAAGCGCGGAATCGCCCGGGCCGGTGAGGCGGACGATGAGCGTGCGCGCCGGATGCTCGGGCATGAGCGCGGCCAGCGTTTCGCCGAGCTCCTGCCGGTCATCATCCTGCTCGGTGACGACAACCAGTGTCATGGTGCAAGCGCGCAGCACTTCCTGACCTTCGGAGGCCCAGAGCTGCGCGAGCTCTTTCAGAATGTGTTCGGGGGAGATGGTGGCGGCCATTATGGCTTCCTCCACACATGCCCGCGGCGGGCCAGCATTTCGTCGGCGGCGGCGGGTCCCCAGGTTCCCGCGGCGTAGTTTGGAAAATCGAACTTGGTCTCATGCCAGACTTTTTGGATCGGCTCGACTACGCTCCAACTCGCTTCCACCATGTCCTGGCGCGTGTACAACGTCGGGTCTCCGATCAGCGCGTCCAGCAGCAGCGTTTCGTAGGCGGAAGGGGAGCGCTCGCCGAAGCTCGATCCGTAGTTGAAGTCCATCGATACCGGCCGCAGAGTCATCCCGCTGCCCGGGCGCTTCGAGAGGAATTTCAGACTGATGCCTTCGTCCGGTTGAATGCGCACGATCAGCAAATTCGGCGACATCTCGCCATCGTTCTTATCGAAGATCGCAAGAGGCGCCGGATTGAATTGGATGGCGATTTCGGTGACCCGCTTCGGCAGCCGCTTGCCGCTGCGCACGTAAAACGGCACGCCCGCCCATCTCCAGTTCTCGACGAAGAACGTGACAGCGGCGTAGGTGTCGGTCTGCGAATCGGGCTTCACTCCGGGCTCCTCGCGATAGCCGGGGACGTGCTCGCCCCCAATCGAGGAAGGCCCGTACTGACCCGCTACGGAGTTCAGCCGGATGTCCTCGGGGCTCATCGGCTTGATGGAACGCAGCAGCTTGCTTCGTTCGTCGCGGACGCTGGTGGCGCGGAAGCTTGCGCTCGGCTCCATGGCGATGGTGGCCATCACTTGCAGCAGGTGATTCTGGATCATGTCGGCGAGCGCGCCGGCTTCTTCGTAATATCCTCCGCGGCCTTCCACACCGATGCTTTCGGCGGCTGTGATCTGCACGTGGTTCACATAGCGCCGGTTCCATAGCGGTTCGAAGATGCCGTTGCCGAAGCGAAACGCCAATATGTTCTGGACGGTTTCTTTGCCCAGGTAATGATCGATGCGGTAGACGTCGGATTCGGCGAATACCTGATGCAAGTCGTCACTGAGTTGCCGCGCGGTTTCGAGGTTGTGCCCGAAGGGCTTTTCGACGATGAGGCGACGCCATCCGTTGCCTTTGCCGAGACCCGCCGCTCCGAGTCCCAGCGCCGCGGGAGCGTACTGGCTGGGCTGCGTCGAAAGGTAAAACAGCACGTTACCGCCGGTGTGGCGCTGCTCTTCGATGTCTTTCAGTTTGGCTGCGATGTTTTCATAGAGCTGCTTGTCGCCGATATCGCCGGCCACGTAGAAAAGTCCCGCGGCGAAAGCATCCCACACGCCTTCGTCGAAACGGGTGTCTTCGGAGAACTTCTGGACGGCTTCTTTCATCCGCTCGCGAAACTGATCGTCGCTCATTGCGGTGCGCGAGATTCCGACGATTGCGAAACCGGCGGAGAGACGGCGGTCGAAGGCGAGGCGGTAGAGCGCGGGAATCAGCTTGCGCTTGGTCAGGTCGCCATTGGCTCCGAAGATGACGACGGCGCATTCGGGTACCTGCCGCTCGAACCGGAGCGGGTCCTGGAACGGGTTCTGGTCAGGCATCGATCACTATGATCGCATGGGCGTCTCGGCTCGCTTCTCTCGCCGAAATGCTTAGTTTGCGACCAGGCGGGAGCTGGTCGTTACCTCACTTTGAACTTTGTGGCCAGGGCCGCGAGTTTATCGTCGAACGTCGGCTTGGGTACGTTCTTTCGCTTCGGCTCGGCAGGCCTCGCTTCCAGCGCTTTGATCGAGAGCGCGATTCGCTTTGCTTTGGCGTCGGCGCTCAGCACCTGCACCTTCACGATCTGCCCGGCCTTCACCACCTCGGAGGCATCCTGCACGTAGCGGTGCGACAACTCGCTGACGTGCACGAGTCCATCCTGATGCACGCCCACATCGACGAATGCTCCGAAGCGTGTGACGTTCGTGACCACTCCTTCCAGGTTCATTCCGGGCTTGAGGTCGGCAATCTCCCGGATGTCTTCGCGCCATGCGGGCGCGACGAACTTATCGCGCGGGTCGCGGCCGGGCTTACGCAATTCCTGGCGTATGTCGCCGAGCGTGTACATGCCGACATTCTCCGTTGCGAAGCCCTCAAGCTTCACCTTCTCCACGAGGTCGGGCTTGGCGATCAACTCCGGAACGGTGACGGCGAGCGACTCGGCAATCTTTTCGACAATCGGGTACGACTCCGGATGCACCGCTGTCATATCGAGCGGATTATCGCCGCCGCGGATGCGCAGGAAGCCCGCCGCCTGCTCAAATGTCTTCGGCCCGAAACCCGGCACCGCGCGAACATCCAGCCGCGACCGGAAGCGGCCCTTCTCATTGCGGTATTCGACGATCTTCAACGCCGTGCGCTCGTTGATGCCCGCGACATAGCGCAGCAGCGCCCACGACGCGGTATTGAGGTCCACGCCGACGCGGTTCACGCAGCTTTCCACCGTGGCTTCGAGGCTCTGCTTCAGGCGGCGCTGATCCACATCGTGCTGATACTGGCCGACGCCGATGGATTTGGGATCTACCTTTACCAGCTCGGAGAGAGGATCCTGCAAGCGGCGCGCAATGGAGATGGCGCCGCGCACGGTCAGGTCCAGATCGGGAAATTCCTGGCGCGCGATGTCGCTGGCGGAATACACGCTGGCTCCCGATTCGCTCACCGTCACGCTGAAAATCCGGGCGAGGTTGTGCGTGCGCAGAAAGTCCTGCACAAAGGAGGACGTCTCGCGGGATGCCGTGCCGTTTCCGATGGCGATCGCCTGCACGTTGTGGCGTGCGATGAGCGCCGCGAGCGTTCGCACCGACCCTTCCAGATCGCGCTTCGGTTCGAAGGGATAGATGACGGCCTGCTCCAGAAATTTTCCGGTCTCATCCACCACGGCGATTTTGCAGCCGGTGCGAATGCCGGGGTCGATGGCGAGCACACCCAACATGCCGGCGGGAGCGGAGAGCAGCAGGTTTTCCAGATTCTCGCGGAACACCTTAATGGCTTCCTCGTCCGACCGGTCCTTCAACTCCAGCCGTACTTCCGTTTGAATGGAAGGGTTCAGTAATCGGTCGTAAGAATCCTCGATGGCCTGCTCCAAGTGAGGCGCGCAATCGCCGGGCGCCTTGATCACCTGCGCGCGTATATGCAACAGCGGCCTCTCGCGATCCAGTTCAATTTCAAAGCTGAGGACGCCTTCCTTCGCGCCGCGGCGGATGGCGAGCATGCGGTGCGAAGGGATCTTCGCCGCGGACTCGCTGTAATCGGCGTACAGTTTGTACTTACCTTCCGGGTCGCTCGCGCCTTCAATGGCCTTGCTCACCACGCGGCCTTCGGTCATCATGGTGTCGCGCAGGAACTTGCGGATGGCGGCGTTTTCGCTGACCCACTCGGCGACGATGTGGCGCGCGCCTTGGAGCGCTTCATCCGTGCCGGCAACTCCCTTTTCGGAATCCACGAACGTGGAGGCGAACTGCAGGAGCGGCCCGGCGCCGGTCTGATCCCACAAAAACTGCGCCAGCGGCTCCAGCCCTTTCTCTCGGGCGATGGACGCCTTGGTCCGCCGCTTTGGTTTATAGGGCAGGTACAAGTCTTCCAGCTCATTGCTCTCCATGGCAGCGTTGACCTTGGCTTCGAGCTCCGGGGTGAGCTTGCCCTGCTCGCGGATGGTGTTGAGCACGGTTTCGCGGCGATCTTCCAACTCGCGGAAGTATTCCAGTTTTTCCTGAATGGCGCGCACCTGCACCTCGTCCAGGTTACCGGTGGCTTCTTTGCGATAGCGAGCGATGAACGGGACCGTGCCGCCTTCATCCAGCAGCGCGATTACAGCAGTGAGGCCCTTCAGTGGAAGATCGAGGATTTTACAAATGTGTAAGAGAGCCGGGGTAGGTAAAGATTTGGGTTGGGTCATGAAAGATATTTGACGAAGACGACCGCGTTGCCGCGCTCGTTGTAAATCAGCTCGTCCACCAGGTTCCGGGTCATGAGGATGCCGAAACCGCCGGGACGCCGACCTTCGCCGAGCCGGACTTCGACGTGAGCGATGGGCGAATCTTCGGGGTTATTAATGGCGGCGTGGGGCAGCAGGTTCATGGAAAATCCGGGACCCGGATCGGCCATATGCACGATGATGGATTTCGAGGTGCGGACGATCGAAACGCGCACGCGCTTGTTGGGATCGCTCTTGCCGCCGTGCTCGATGGCGTTCATCAACAGTTCGCGAAACGCGGAGGAAAAGTCGTCGCGAATGTTAGTCGGAATATCGGCGTGCAACTCGCGGACGAAGTGCGTAGTGCGGTCCGCCGCATCGATCTTGCAGCGTACTTCCAGGCCAACCCATTCGGGCCGGGCGGAGGTAACCCGTATATCGTTCTGCCACTGATGGCATTCCAGCGCCTGCTGCACGGTCTCGATCAGAGGCACTTCGGCGAGGGGTGTATGCACATAGCCGAAGGCGCGCTGCCTGATGGCGTCCACCACCCGCTCCGGCTTGCTTTCGCCGGTGACAATCACACGAGTATCCGGTTGAATCGCGCGCACCCGCCGGACGAGTTTGAGCCCGTCGTCGCCATTTCGCCCCTGACCGGCCAGTACCACATCGCAGTGCAAAGTGCGCAGCCGCTCCAGCGCCTCGCGCGAGTTATAGGCGTCTTCGATGCTACGGCCTTCGCGCTGCAAAATGCCGGTAACGAGTTTATGAACATCGGGATCGGCATCGACGACGAGCAGGCAGCGTGAGTTCACGGAATCCCCACCTTCCAGAGTAACCGACGTCAGAATAGCACGAGGGACGCGTGTAATCGTACGTAACCCAGTACCCTTTCCGTGCATCTCTTGGTCTAATGAAGCCCGCTCGAAGTGTCTTCGCCTTCGCCGTTATTTCGCTGGTTGGGGCCTGCGCGGCATTTTCGCAGATTTACCCTCCCGGCGGGTATCCGCCCGGGGGCGGCGGGTATCCGGGAGGCGGCTATCCCACCGGGGGCGGTATTCCGCTGCCGGGGCGCAAAGCGAGTCCGGGGAAGGGAAGCGGCACCACGGCCCAGCCGATGCCGAACTTTCGCGGCAAGCTGAAAGCCATGGACGCCAAGAGCATCATCATCGCGCTGGATGACGATCGCAGCATGGAGTTTCAGCGCACTTCCAAGACTAAATTCTTCAAAAACGGCGACGAGCTGAAAGATCCGAAGTTCACGCAGGGAGACCAGGTGAGCGTGGAAGGTCCCGAGGACGACCACGGCAAGATGGTGGCGGTGAACGTGTATTGGGAAAAGGGGGCTGCAGCGGTCACGGCCGCGGCAAAGAATGAGGAAGACCCGAGCAAGGGCGTGATCGATACCTGGAAGGGTGAGGTGAAGGATGCTCCAGCGAAGGACACGCCGCTGCCGCCGCCTTCCACCGCAGCCGACCCGGACGATCCCGGCCGTCCGAAGTTGCGCCGGGGGGGTGTCGCCGATCCGGCGCGCGAGCATGCTCCCGACCTGGCCGCGACGCCTCCCCCTCCGGATCGCCCGCTCATGTCGCCGCCGCCGCCGGCGCCGCCGTCAGCTTCAGGGCGCGGCGGAGACGATCTGGCCCATGTTGCGCCGGCCGCGGGTGCTCCGCGCGTGAACGGAGACGACCTGATCCGCAAGGCGACCGATGCGGCGCTCGAATTCACCGAGTCGCTGCCGAATTATGTTTGCCAGGAGATGATGGCGCGTTACCAGAGCGATAGCAATCCGCCGCACTGGCAGGCTCTCGACGTGGTGAACATGGATCTGGTCTATGAGAATCACCGGGAGAGCTACAAAAACATCACGATCAACGGCAAAAAGTTCACCAAGAAAATGGAAGAGATGGATGGCGCATGGTCGACGGGCGAATTCGGCACGATGCTGATCGACCTGTTCTCCCCAGCGACGGCGGCCGACTTCCATTATGTGCGGGTGTCGCGCTCGGGCGGTGTTTCGGCGCGCGTTTACGACTTCGATGTGCAGCACGACAATTCTCACTGGGACGTTCACATGGGCTCGCAGAGCTACAGCCCGGCGTATCGCGGATCGGTGTGGATCGACCCGGCGACGGCGCGTGTTCTGCGCATCGAGATGCAGGCGTACGGGTTCCCTCAGAGCTTCCCGACCGACCACGTGGAGTCCGCGACGGACTACGAATACACGCGGCTCGGCGACGCCAAACAGTACCTGCTGCCGGTGCATTCGGAAACGCTGAATTGCCAGCGGGGGACGCCTTATTGCAGCCGGAACGTCATCGATTTCCGCAATTATCACAAGTACGAAGGCGAATCCACGGTCACGTTCACTGATATAAAAAAGTGATGCGGGTTATTTTCGCGCTTGCGCTGCTGGCGTCCGCGTCCGGCCCGGCGTTTGATGTCGCGAGCGTGAAGCCGAGCTTGCAGGCGGGCGACCGTATCAATATCAATCTCGGCACGGTGAGCCATGGCGAGGTCACGCTCGGCAATGCGACGCTCAGCGAGTGCATACAGTTCGCTTACGGGTTGATGAGCGAGGACCAGGTTGCCGGACCGGATTGGATCCGCGACCGCGCGCTTCGCGTGGACGTGATCGGCAAATCGAAGCCCGAGAAACCGCGTGACGAGTTGCTTGCGATGCTGCGCGGACTGCTGACGGAGCGGTTCGAGTTGCGCATGCATCGTGAACAGCGGCCGTTGGCGCATTACGAATTGCTGCCGGGCAAAGGCGCGGTGAAGTTTTCGGAGTCCCGCGACCAGAGTCAGGGAGGCACAGTGTTGAAGGGCTACGGCAGAGGGAAGCTTCAGTATGCGCATCTTTCGATGGACCGTCTGGCGCTGCTGCTCTCCCGGCAAATGAAAGCAATCGTCATCGACCGCACGGGCTTGCGCGGTTATTACGATGTCGACTTGCAATGGTCGCCGGATGACGCGCCGCCCGCCGGCGTGCCGCTGCCCGATGTATTTGCCGCCGTGCGCGATCAGGCAGGTTTAAAGTTGGCGGCGGCGAAAACACCCGTTGAGGTGATTGTGGTCGACAGCGCGTTAAAAGTCCCGCTGGCGAATTAAGCGGGCGCGCTGTGCGCGACTGCTCGCAGATTAGCGGGGAAATGGCCAAAGGACTCCGCGCGAGTTTCACTCGCGTGCAACCGGCGTGGACGCCGGTCGCTACTCCACTTCGAAGGGAATTGCGGGAATTGCTCCCAGGGGTTGGCGGCGGGTTGCCTGGCGCGCTCCCGGTTGCGTGGGTCTTTCGACGAAGGCGTCCACGATCAGGTTGCCTTTCATGCCCGGCTTCATCGTGCCGGCCGACGCGGCGAGTGTTACCGAGAGGCCGTTCGGCGCGGGCGAGACTTTCTGAATCGTGAGACCCTCGGGCGGATCGTTGAGCGCCAGTTTCACCGCGCCATTGAATCTCGGAGGGACCAACACCTGAATCTGGACGGGGGAGCCCGGGTGTATCTTCACTGGCTTCTCGGCCGCCGCCCGGATATTGTTGCGCGCCTGTCCCGCGCCGACGACGCGCAGCATCCACGCGGATTCGGGCACCAGGTGGAACCACGCAAACGCCTGCATCTTCTCGTCCGCGGGAACGGCGATGTGGCGGACCTCATGGCCGGCAATCTCGGAATGCCCTTCGAGTTGAATCGGCATGGCCACATCTACGCGATTCGGTGGAACGGCGAGCGTAAAGCGCACTCTGTCCTCGCCCGCGGGAATCTCCGCGCCGGCCAGCGCGAAGCCTTGCGGCGCATCTTTCAGCTTTAGCGCGATCTCGCCGGTGAAGCCGTCGCGGCGAATCGCGTAAACGGTGACCGGCACGTTCGATCCCGCGCGCACATTCAAGCTGGAGGGCACGACGCGCAATTCGAAATCCGGCTGCGGATGCGAGAGGCGCAAGCGGTATGCGTATTCGGGTCCGCCGTTATGCTGCGCGTCGGCGATTTGCACGTAGTACGCGCCTTTGGCGGCGGCTTTGTATTGCAGGTAGGAATCGGCCTGATGCGTCAGTAGGCCGGCGCCGCGATCTTCGCAATCGTCGTTGACGGCAACCTGAAGGCCCGTGGAATCGAAGATGCGCAGCACGGAATCGAGCGGCGATTCCAGGCGGCGCGCTGTGACTTCGGCGATGATCTCCTCTCCGGCCCTGGCATCGACGCGGAAGTATTGCGATGCTCCGGGTTGGGCGATGCGGCCATCCACCACGATGGGAAGTTTCACGCGCTGCGCTTTATCGCGGCGCGCGGCAGTTTCCCTGGCGCCGGTGGAGGGCAATACATCCACGACGAACGGCAGCGGATGAATGGCGTCGCCGATGAAGTTCGTGCCAGGCGTTTTGAAGCGCATGTTCCGCAGCGGTTGGCGTGACGGCAGATTGACGCCCTGCGCTTCCACCGTGGCTTTGCTTCCGGCCTTCACGCCGAGCGGAAAAATGCCCGCCAGATACGGCAACTCTCCGATGTGAATGCGGTACACAAAGTCCTCGCGCCCGCGATAAATGGAGTCGTGAATCTCCAGCGTGTAGTCGCCATCGGCGGGCACATCGAAGAAGAGCACCGGGTCGGGGTGGAAGTAGTAGTGGTCCGCTGCCGCGAGTTCTTTTCCCGATGCTTCGCGCACGCAGAGCGCCGCTTGAAACCAGCCGGGGACCGCGTCGGAGATATAGGGGACCAGCTCGCGCGCGACGGCCGCCGCAACGATATGCTGACCTTTGCGCGCGTGGAACGTGTAGCGGTCCGTCGCGGCCGGCATCACCTGGCCGTTCAGTGTGACAGGCAACTCGATCAGTTGCGGGGCCGCCGGCTTTCCTGGATTGGGACGCTGCGGCGGAGTCGCGCCATTGACGGTGTTATAAGCGGGCGGCACTTTCGAGGGAGGCTGCGATACTTCCTGCAGCGTTCCTACCACGAACGCGATCGGGTTGGTGATGCCCTGGTTCGCGCCGACCCGGATCTCACGAGGACCGGGCACCGCGTCCGGAGCAATCGTGATTTCCAGCAACGCATTCTCCGCGATGGCGGGGCTCGCCGTGCGCCGCTGAAACTCCATCAGCTTCCGGCGAATGTCGGCAACGGTCTGCGCTTCTTCGGCCGTGCGCGCGGGTTGCGCGTTCAGCTTCTGCATCTGCTCCCGTAAATCGTTGGCTTCGCCCGGCGTGAGCGGACGCGTGTACCGTTTGAACATCACGGCGACGCCCGGCGCACCGTTGACGTATGCCTCGGACGCGCCGTTGAGGAACTGCCCGCCGACCACGGCTTCAACCGTCGTGCCCTGCCGGCCGCCGGCGGGGTAGATATAGCCCGCGTGGGGGACATTGGGCGTCTGCTGCTGCGCCATAAGCGGCGCTGCGATCAGAAGGAGCAGGGCGCGCATCAGATCAGCTCCTTCAACAGGTTGGTGCCGGCGGGGGTCACGCGCGCCGGGTCGCCGGAGGGGTGCGGCAGCGAGCCGTTGGGGTCGATGCCCATGAGGCTATACAAGGTAGCGAGGAGCTCGGCGGGCGAGACTGGCCGGTCTTTCACGGCCTCGCCGCGCGCGTCCGATGCGCCGAGCACCTGGCCGCCCTGGAATCCGCCTCCCGCGACCATCGCGGAAAAGACGCCGCCCCAGTGGTTGCGGCCGCCGTTCCAGGGAGCCTCCCAATCGATTTTCGGTTTGCGGCCGAATTCTCCGTTCCACCATACGATGGTGCTCGAGAGGAGGCCTCGCTCGCTCAGATCCTGCAGGAGCGCCGCGAGTGCCTTGTCCATCTCCGGCAGCTTGCGCCGCATCACCTGAAAGTTCTGCTTGTGCGTGTCCCAGCCGCCTTTGTAATTGATGGTGATGTACGGCACGCCACGCTCCACCAGGCGGCGCGCAACCAGGCAGGATTGGCCGAAGGTGTTGCGGCCGTAGCGGTCGCGCAACTCGTCCTTTTCCTGCGCGAGATCGAAGACCTTGCCTGCGTCGCCGAGGATGAGTTCGTACGCCTGTTCTTCAGCCTGCCGCGCCGCCTGGATCTCCGCGTTATCGGGCAGCGTGCGGGAGAGCGTATCCATCTGGTGCATGTAATCGCGGCGGGCGCGCTGGCGCTGTTCGGTGACACCTTGCAGCACCACGCCTTCGACGGCGAATCGCGCGGCGGCCGGGTCGCCGCCGGTTGCGAACGGCTTATAGCGCGAGCCCAGGAAACCGGCTTCGGAAAAACGGCCCTGCGGCTCAGTGAGCACGATGTACGGCGGAATGAGTCCCTTGTATCCGGCGCTGTAACCTTTGAAGAGGCTGACTACCGCGCCCGCACTCGGGTAGACATCGTGGCCGCCTGAAATGCGGCCGGTCTGCATGGTGTATGACGCGGTTTCATGCGCGTATACATTGTGCGACATGCTGCGGATGAGCGAGTACTTATCGGCCTGCTTCGCAAGCAGAGGCAGCAGCTCCGAAATGCGTATCCCCTTCACGTTGGTTTCGATGGGGCTGTTCAGCGGGCCGCAATAGTCGTAGCCGGCCTCGGGCTTGGGGTCGAAGGTATCGAGGTGAGCGGGTCCGCCCCACATCCAGATCTGGATTACGCTCCTGGCTTTGGGCACGGGCGCGGCGGCGGCGCGCGCGAGCTCGGGGCGGCCGGTCATCCATAATCCGGTGGCGGAGAAGAAGGTGTTCCGAAGCAATTCGCGGCGCGTCGTCATGACTTCTCCTAATGGCGAAACTGAAATTCCGTGGTGTTGATGAGCGCCCAAATCACGTCGATGGGCGGCTGGTGGCCCTGCGCGAGCTTCCGCTCTTCATCCGTCGGGTAGCGCGAAAGGACGGTGAGATAGATGCGATCCGTCAACTGCCGGGGGTCGCGGATCTCGCGGAGCGCCTGCAGGGTGGGGCTTTGCTGCAGCTTGCGCTGAATGTGGCTGGAGTTCAGCATGTGAAGGCGCTGGGCATCGGTGATTCTGTTGTTGCGCTCACTCTCCATGCCGGTGTCGCGCGGCGGACGCCCGAACAGTTCCAGGAACGGACTGCTGATGCTGCCGTCGGGCAGCGAGATGGCGCGCTGAAAATCCGGCATGTAGGTATAGGGTTCAGGAATGGAGCTCGAGTACGTTTCGCTGGTTCCGGTGATCGCGTCCAGCGCATCGATCAGCACTTCGGCATCGAGCCGCCGCAGCGGATACGCGGTGAAGTGCTCCGATTTCGCCGCGGGCGCGAGCTGATACGTTGTGGAATTCAAAATCAGCCGGTAGAGTTGCTTGAGATCGTAGTGTGAGGCCGCCAGTTCGCCGGCGAGCCACTTCAGCAGATCAGGATTCTCTGTGAGCTCCTGGCCCATGAGCCACGTCCACACCTGGTTCGCCGCCGCTCTCGTAAACCACGGGTTTTCGGAAGTGATCAGCCATGCGGCGAAGACTTCGCGCGGGTCCTGGCCGGCGGCGATGCGCGCCGGCGTGCCGTCGGGAAACACGGCCGCAGGAAGGTCCGTTACCTTGTCGGGATCGAAGAAGAGAATCTCTTCCTTCCACTCCAGTGTCTTCTTGTCGCCTATCTTTGCGAAGAAGGCCGCCATGCCGTCCAGACGCGCGGCGGGCCACTTGTCTGCGGCCTCTCCCATAAACGTCTGCGCGACGGTTTGAGCGATCCCTCGCGGCTCTCTGTTTTGCATCGCTCGATAGAAGTTCACCGGCGCCGAGCGGAAATTGCTGCCGCTGGCGGTCAGCATCTCGCGCACAAAGCGGTCATAAGGCTTGTTCTGGCGGATGGAATCGAGTATCCAGTGCGAATACGCCTGCGCGGCGTTGGGCCACAGATTGATGGGGAATTCCGCTTTGACGCGCAGACGGTCGCTCCACTTCATCGCCCAATAATCGGCGAACTCGGGGCGGGCGAGCAGTGTATCAATGAGGGCGCTTCGCTTGGCGGGCGACGGATCGGCCAGGAAATCGGCAGCTTCCGCGGCGGTTGGCAATGTGCCGATGACGTCGAGGTAGGCGCGGCGCACGAAGACGGAATCGGAACACAGATTCGCGGGGGCCACGCCGAGCGCCTTCCATTGCGCGAACAGGAACTCATCGACGCGATTGCGCGGGGTGAGCGGACCGGGCTTATCGTAAGTCCCGGCGGAAAGCGCATGGGCGGCCAGCGCGGCGGCGATCACGAACAGTCGCATATAGGAGTTTCAGCTAGTTTAACCCTATAACGGGTTGAAAGTTCCACGTGACGGGCGACGGCTATCATAAAGGAATGCGGAGGCTGCTCGCGGCTCTTGCGATTACCGGGTTGGCGATGGCCGCGGACAATTCCGTGCACGAGCTGATCGACGCCGTGCGCACCGGCCTTGCGCACTCGGAGTCCGACAGCCGCGTCGCTCACAACATCCACAAATTGAAACTCGCCGAGGCTCTCGACGAGCATGTGATCGAGGAACTCGAAAGCCTGGGTGCCGGGCCCAAGACGCTCGAGGAAATGGACCGGCTTCGCGATGAATCGGCCGCGGAGAAGCACGCCGATATCGCGGGGGAGTTTCCCGCGCCGGAGAAGCCTTCGCCCGCCGATCAGCACTCCATTCTGCTGGCCGCGGCGCGTTATGCGCTCACCTACACCGACTCCATGCCGGACTTTCTCTGCGAGCAGACGGTCCGCCGCTACGAGCGCTTCAACCGCGATACCAGTTGGAACCTCAAGGACATTCTCACTCTCAAGCTCAGCTACCTGGACCATCAGGAGAACTACAAGCTGATGACGGTAAACGGTCGCGCGACCTTTCGCGGATATGAGAGCATGGGCGGCGCGCTGTCGAAGGGCGAATTCGCGAGCCTGCTGCTTTCGGTTTTCGACCGGCAGTCCGCCACGCACTTCTGGTGGGACCACTGGACTACGCTGCGGAAACGGCCTGCGCACGTGTATTCGTTCAAAATCGAGAAGGCGAATTCCCACTACCACTTGACGGCAATGTCAGACGGCGGCGAGATGGTAAGCACGCTGGTGGGGGAGCAGGGATTCGTATACATCGATCGGGATTCGGGGCGCGTGCTGCGGATCGTCGACGATGCGATCATCGATCCGGGGTTTCCCGTGACACAGGCGAGCCGAATTCTGGATTACGACTTCACGGATATCGCGGGCACTTCGTTTCTACTTCCCCTGCATGCGGACATTCGCATGGCGACAGAGCGGATTCACACGCGCAACCGGGTGGCGTTCTCGGGGTATCGCAAGTTCGTGGGAGAATCGACGATCACGTTTAAGTAGGGCGCACTTTAGACCGGTCGCTACTATTTTCCCGGTAGGGTGACGCTTAGCGTGTTGCCTTTATCGTCGCTGACGATTTTCTGCGGCGTGGCGGGTGGTTTCGGCGCCGCCAGACGCGCTGCGACTGCCTGCGTGAGCGAGGCTTTTTGCGCCTGCAGGGCTTTCTCCCACTCGGCTTCCGGGACGGTGATGGCCAACTTCATGGTCCCATTCTGCATGGATACGTCGAACTTCGCGGCCGATTTCCCCTGCTGGCTCAGCGCGGATTTGGCCATGCTTTGCAGAAGTGTAACGGCGTCGCGCATCTGCTGCGCTTCCTTCGGGTCGGTGGCGTGATACTCGGCGATGCACTCCAACCCGTGCTGCAGGCTCGCTCCGAAGGTGAAGCGGCCGGAATGGTCGCCGGTTCCCCATATGTCATAGCGGTCGCGCAGGGCGGCGATGCGTGCGGCGACTGCATCTGACGGCTTTGGTTCGCCATCGCGACGATCGATAGCCTGTTCCACCAGCTTGCGGTCACCGGCGAGGGCAGTGTTTGGATCCAGAATCGCGAAGATCTGGTCCGGTTGGGTTGCCGGCTTGTAAATCGGGTACTGCCGGTAGCGTTGGGTGGTCGCGGCGGTGGCCAGCAGAAGTGGAAAACGGCCGGTTAAGAGCATGAGCGCGGGCGGATTCTGGCCTTCGGATTCCGTGGCGATGACGATCTCGTCGATATCCTGGAAGGGGTCAAAGCCGGGAATCGCGAGCCCTTCGGACTGTTTTCTGAGCTGGTCGGTAAGGCCGGCGGACTCGATGGCGCGCGTCAGCGATTTGACGCGAATGCCCACCACCATCTTGGCGTTGGGCGGCAGAATATCCAGGTCGGCCGCCGGCAAGGTGGCCGCGAGCAGAAGGAGCAATGCTGCCCGGGTTCTCATTGCCCTATGGTGAGGCCACCACGGGCGGGTGGCTAGATTGACCTTGGATAAGTCCGCTACGCTAACGCTCGTTGCAGGTCTTCGATGATGTCTTCGGCGGCTTCGATACCCACCGAGAGGCGGACCAGATTATCGCGAATGCCGAGCCGCTCGCGATGCTTCGGCGAAAGCTCGCGGTGGGAGCTCATCGCCGGATAGAGCATCATGGTGTGCACGTCGCCGACGCTGGTCGCGCGCACGATCATCCGCAGAGCGTCCATAAACGCGAAGACCTCCTCGCGGCCGGAGTCCTTGAGCTCGAAACTGACGACCGCGCCGTAGAGGTTGGCCGGAAAGAGGCGGCGGATAGCGGCGGCGTCCGGGTGCTTCGGGTCGCCCGGGAAGTAGACCCGTTCGACGCGAGGCTGCGTTGCCAGCCAGGAGGCGACGCGGCAGGCGTTGGCGCATTGCCGCTCCATGCGAAGCGGAAAGGTCTTGATGCCGCGCATCGTAAGATAGCTTTCGAAGGGGCCGAGCACCGGTCCCGTGCTGCGCGCCAGGCTGCGCAGCGGCTCGATGTGGTCCGTATCGGTGATGACCACTCCTCCCAGCACATCGCCATGGCCGTTCAGGTATTTGGTCAGGCTCTGCACGCTGAAGTGCGCGCCGAGTTCCATGGGCCTGGCGATGAGCGGGGTCGCGAACGTGTTGTCCACGATCAAGGCGGCGCCGGCTTCGCGCGCGATCTCGGCTACTTTGTCGATTTCGGGCACGCGGAGCAGCGGATTGGAAATCGTCTCCAGCAGAATGCATCCCGGTTTGCTTTCCGCGGCGATTTTGCGGAACGAAGCCAAATCGAAGATGTCAGCGAACTTCACTTCCACGCCGGTAGGCTCGAAGACGTTCATCGTCAGAGCGATGGTGGAGCCGTAGAGCGCGTTGGCGGCGAGAATGGATTTGCGCCGATCGGCGAGAGCGGAGGTGATGGCGAGTTGGAGCGCGGCCATCCCGGAGGCGCAGGCTTGCGCGCCTGCTCCGCCTTCGAGCGCGCAGAGAAGCTCTTCGAGCGCGCTGGTGGTAGGGTTTTCGTAGCGGGTGTAGCAGTAGCCATGCTCGTCGCGGCCGAAGACGCGGTCAAGCTGGGCCATGGAGTCGTAGTAGTAACTGGTGGCCGTGTGAATCGGGGTCGCGACGGGAATGTGCCCGCCGGCTTTTTTGCGGTCGCCGGAATGGACCGCCTTGGAGTGGAGTTTCATTTCCTCTTCCAGCGAACGCCGCTCTTGGTGTCCTCCAGGATGATGCCCTGTTCCAGGAGCTGTTCGCGAATCTGGTCGGCGCGTGCGAAGTTGCGCGCCTTTTTGGCTGCCGTGCGCTCGGCGATCAGCGATTCCACTTCGGAATCTTCCATCTGCCCGGTCACAGCCGTCGGCGCGAGCACGTCGAAGACGGAATCGAAGAGCGCGAGCACGTCCAGAGCGCCGCGCGCATTTTCGGCGCGAAACTCGCCCGCATCCATGGTGCTGTTGACGTCGCGGACATATTCGAAAATCGCGGCCAGCGCTTCGGCGGTATTCAGGTCGTCATCCAGCGCGTCCACGAACGCCTGCCGGGCCTGAGCGCCGCGCGCGGTGAGCTGTTCATTCTCGCCCTCCGGATAGGTGTCTGTCTCCAGCCGGAGCTTGAAATTACGAAGGCGGTCGATGGCGGTGGTGGCGCTGCGCAGGCCGTCAAAAGTGAAATTGAGCTGCTTGCGGTAGGGGACGCTGAGCAGCAGGTATCGGATGGCTTCCGGAGCGTAGCCGCGCCCCACAATGTCCCGCAGCGTAAAGAAATTTCCCAGGCTTTTGGACATCTTCTGACCTTCCACCATCAGGAACTCGGCGTGGAGCCAGAAGCGGGCGAAAGGCTTACCGGTCAGCGATTCGGACTGCGCGATTTCATTCTCGTGATGCGGGAAGATCAGGTCGACGCCGCCGGCGTGGATGTCCAACGTTTCGCCCAGGTATTTGATCGCCATGACGGAACACTCGATGTGCCAGCCGGGGCGGCCGGGACCCACCGGAGTATCCCAGAACGGTTCGCCTTCCTTGGGCGCTTTCCACAGCGCGAAGTCGCGGGCGTCAGCCTTTTCGTACTCGTCGACATCCACGCGAGCGCCGGCCAGGTTGCCGGAAAAATCATTGTGCGAAAGCTTTCCGTAGCCGGGGAAACTGGCGATGCGGAAGTACGTGGAACCTTCACTGGTATACGTGTGGTTCGATTCGGTCAGCTTGCGGACCGCGGCGGCCATGTCGTCGATGTGCTGTGTGGCCGGCGTGAGCATTTCCGGGCGCTCCAGACGAAGGGTGTCGCAGTCTTCGAGGAACGCCTTGGTGTAGATGCCGGTATACTCGTCGAGCGGCTTATGTTGGGCGACAGCGTTGCGAATGATTTTGTCGTCCACATCGGTGATGTTCATGACGTGCTTCAACTGGAAGCCGCTCGCTCGCAGCCACTTGCGCAGCAGGTCCACGAAGGTGAAGCTGCGGAAGTTGCCGATGTGGGCAAAGTCGTAGACGGTCGGGCCGCAGGTGTACATGCGGACCGTGTTGTCCTGCGCGGGAGCGAAGGGTTGAACTTCCTGGGTGAGCGTGTTGTAGAACCGCAGCGCCATAGGTTTGGGGAAATCTTATGGTACCAAACGGCTACGAACATCTTTCAGGATGGAAATTCTCACCCGGTAAGAAGTGCGCAATCGCCCTCGCGCCGGAGCACGTTCCATTATCTTTCAGCCATTTGGCGGGATGGCGGGGAAATTGCTCAAATTAGCGAAAATTCATATTGCCCTTTCCGCTTCCCACCCGCTCTCCACTTGCAGCTCCTGGGAAAGGGCCCGGGAGATACTGCATGGAGTCTGTGACGACCGACCGGCGACTGAGCCGGCGTTTTGAGATCCGTATGAGCCTGCATTACCGCGTGTCCCAGAAGGGCGCGGTAACGCGGTCGGGATCGGGACTGACCTGTGATATGAGCACGAACGGAGTCAGTTTTCGATGCCGGAAGCCGCTGCCGGAAGGCGCGCATATCGAGATGACCATCGATTGGCCGGCGAAATACGGGGACATGTATCCGATTGATCTGTTGGTGACCGGCTTTATCGTGCGCAGCGACCATGGGCGCACGGCGGTGCGTATGACCTCGCGCCGCTTCCGGGTGAGCTCGCAGCCGGCCGAGCCGATTCGGGCGACGGCGTAGGGCGGATGCCAAGGATCTCGCGGGCGCTGCCGGGAGAGTCTGTCCCTGCATTTGATCCCTTGCTATCATAAGGGATTATTTCATGACGGCTTTACTGGAAGCGCTCCAGCCAGGGGACAAGGACTGGCACTTGGCGCAGGCAATCGACCCCGCGCGGCTTCCCGCTCATATCGCAGTAATTATGGACGGCAACGGCCGGTGGGCCGGCCGGCGGCGGTTGCCGCGCGTGGCGGGTCACAAGGCTGGGATCGGGCCCGTGCGTTCCACCGTGGAAACCTGTGCGCGGCTCGGCATCAAGGTGCTGACGCTGTACGCGTTTTCGGTTGAGAACTGGAAGCGCCCCCGGCATGAAGTAGAGACCCTGTGGCGCCTGCTTCGCTTCTACTTGCGGCAGGAACTCCCCGACCTTCTGAAAAACGGAATCCGTCTGCAGGCCATCGGACGCCTGGATGCGCTGCCCGCTCCCGTGCGCCGCGAGTTGGACGCGGCTGTTGAAGCGACATCCGGCGGAGAGGGGCTGCTGGTCAACTTGGCGATCAACTACGGCGGCCGCGCCGAGATCGTGGATGCCGTGAATGCGATTTTGGAGATGGCGCGCATCGAAGGCACTCTGGGTTCGTTGAAGGTCAACGAGGAGACCATCGCCGCCGGGTTGTATACGGCGTCGTCGCCCGATCCGGATCTGCTGATTCGCACCAGCGGCGAGATGCGCATCAGCAACTTCCTGCTGTGGCAGATCGCGTATGCGGAACTGTACGTGACCGAGACGTTGTGGCCGGATTTCACGCGCGCGGATTTGCTGCAGGCCGTCCTGGAGTATCAGAAACGGGACAGGCGGTATGGCGGGCTCAGCGGGGCGCGGAACGGCCGCGTTGCCGCGGCGAATGACGAAAGCCTGATCGAAGCCCTGCGCACCTCATGAGACGCGTCCTGACGGCGGCCGCGCTGATTCCCATTGTTGCCTGGGTGGTTCTTTGGGCCAACTATTGGATCTTCATGGCCGTGCTGGTAACGGTGTCGTTTCTTTGCTATCGCGAATACAACGACATTGCAGACCGGTTTGGTTTCGGTGAGCCGGGGCTGATCGGCTATGTGGCGGGGCTGGCGGCGCTGCTCTGGCAGGACGAGACGGTGCTGTGGCTGCTGTTTGTGCTTGTGGCGATCACTGGTTTCGCGCTGGCTATGCGCGCCCGGGATCTGGCGCACTCTCTTCCGCGCGGCGCTCTGCTGATTGCGGGCGTGGTGTATGTGTTCGGATGCTGGCGCTGCGCGATTCCGCTGCGCGAGACGAATCCGCACTGGCTGATGTACGCGCTGGTTTTGAATTGGTGCGGCGACATTGGAGCTTACTATGTGGGGCGGCGATTCGGACGCCGCAAGTTAGCTCCGCGAGTAAGTCCGAATAAGTCGTGGGAAGGCGCGGTTGCGTCGGTAGTTACCAGCGTCTTACTCGCGGGCACTTACCTGGTTTACTTTGCAGGCGTTCCTGTTTGGGTTGCCGTGGTGCTGACCGCGGTAGCCAACGCAGCGGGTCAGGCGGGAGACCTGGCCGAATCGGCGATGAAGCGCGGCGCCGGAGTGAAGGACAGCGGAACCATTCTGCCCGGCCATGGCGGCTTCCTGGACCGGGTCGATAGCACGCTGTTCGCGCTGCCCGTCATCTACGCAGCCGCGGTATTACTTCGGTTATAGTACTCCTTCTCTTGAACAAGGAACGCCGGATTTCGTATTATGTGTAACTCGGAGCGTACACATGGCAACTCGGGCACAATTGATTGCAGCACTCGTACTCGCATCGGCGGCAGCCAATGCCAGCGGCTTGGTCGGTCTATATGAATTCAATAATCCCAACAACTTGGGGCTGGATTCCAGCGGCTTGGGAAATAATCTCCAAGTCATTGGCACCGGTGTGAGTTCCGGGGCCGGCGAATTTGGCGGCGGCCTCAATTTGACGGACCAGGGCGGGCTGACGACGGCCGGCGGAAACGTGCCGTTGCAATTCCCGTTAGGGAACACGTCTTACACCATATCCGTATGGTTCGACTCTCCCCTCGGCAGTCCCAATAATGGGGGCTTCATCGGCTGGGGCGCATACAATAACACGGACGAAGTCACCGCCCTACGGTTGAACGGCAATGGTTTCCGCCAATACTGGTGGGGCAACGACCTCGACTGGGCGGACCCTCTCAACACGATCTACGACGTTTGGAACAACGTTACGGTGAGCTTCGACGGGACTACCCGTAAGATTTACTTCAACGGTACGCTCGAAATCAGCGATACCCCGGGGGGGCACAACGCCCAGAGCGGCAACTTCGACATCGGTGTGACTAACTTCAATGAATACTTCCACGGCACACTCGACAACGTCGCCGTGTTCAACGAAGCACTCACCGCTCAGCAGGTTTCCACGATTGAGGGCGGAAACTTCTCGGAGTTCGGCGTGGCGGCAACGCCTGAGCCGGGCACCATGGGGTTATTGATGGGCGCGGGCCTGCTTCTCGCCGGAATCCGCCGCCGCAAGTAAGTTCGGACCAGGTAGCAGGCGAACCCCGTTCGCCGCAACAGGAAAGATTCCTGTTGCCACGTGCGCGGAGCGCGCCTGCTCACGTTTTGTGGCTAATTCGGCCGCAGCACCACCTTCACGCACTCGTTCTGCTTGTCGCGGAACATCTTGTAGCCTTGCGGAGCCTGATCCAGGGGCAAATGGTGCGTGATGATGAATGTCGGGTCGATTGTGCCGTTCTGAATCAACTCGAGGAGTTTGCCCCAATAGTGCTGCACGTGTGTTTGGCCGGTCCGCACCTTGAGTGACCGGTTGATCAGCGAGCCGATGGGCATCTTATCGAGCAACCCGCCGTAAACACCCGGAATCGACACCGTGCCACCGTTCCGGCAGCACAGAATCGCCTGGCGCAGCGATGGCGGACGGTCCGTCTCCTGGAACAGGTTGGTCTTCACCTTGTCGTAAAGCCCGGCGAGGCCGGGCATGTGACCTTCGAGCCCGACAGCGTCGATGCAGACGTCGGGGCCGCGCCCGCCCGTCATGGCATTGAGGACTTCGCTGACGCTCTCCTGCTCATAGTTGATGGTGTCGGCGTTGCAATGCTGGCGCGCCAGCCGCAGCCGGTACTCAAAGCGGTCGATCACAATGATGCGTTCGGCGCCGAGCACCTGCGCGCTCTTTGCCGAGAACAACCCGACCGGTCCCGCGCCCCAAACCGCTACCGTGTCGCCGGGCTTGATGTCCCCCTGCTCGGCCGCCATATAACCGGTGGGGAGAATGTCGGAAAGGAAAAGCACCTGGTCATCGGTGAGGCCGTTCGGGACGACGATAGTGCCAACGTCGGCGAAAGGCACGCGCACCAACTGCGCCTGGCCTCCCGCGTAGCCGCCGACCATGTGCGAGTAGCCGTAGATTCCGCATGGCGAATTTCCCCACATCTGTTCCGCCATCCAGGCGTTCGGATTGGAATTCTCGCAGAGCGAAAAGAGCTCTTGCTTGCAGAAGAAGCAGTTGCCGCAGGAAATGGGAAATGAGCAGACTACCCGGTCGCCGACCTTGCGATTCTTGACGCCGGAACCCAGTTCCACGATCTCGCCCATGAATTCGTGACCGAGAATGTCGCCGGCTTCCATGGTCGGGATGAAGCCGTCGTAGAGATGAAGGTCCGAGCCGCAGATGGCCGTCGAAGTGATGCGCACCACGGCGTCTCGCGGATTGATGATGTGCGGATCGGGGACCTCTTCGACGCGCAGTTTTTCTGTTCCGTACCAGCAATTGGCTCTCATGTCAGATGCTCCTCTCCTGCAGGAATTTGATTTTGGCTGTGCGGGTTCCCGACGGCTGTCCTTCGATCGTCGCGATCTCGCCGGTCTCCATCAGCATCTTGAAGCGGCGCAGGTCCTGTCGGATCTGCTGCGCGGGAAACATTTTCGCCATCTTGCCGAGCGCCCCGTAAGGCGGCGAGAATTGCAAGTCGACATTGACAAACGTGCCGCGGCCTTGCGGCGCGTTCACGAAGCGGACCGAGCCGGAGTTTTCGATATCGCCTCCGGTGGAGCGCCATTCGATGGAAGTGTTCGGAACATCATTGACCACTTCGGCGTCCCATTCGAAATTGCCGCCGAGCGGGTTGCGCGCGACCCAGTGAGTCCGCCCGTCGCCGCGATTCTCCACGCTAACGACATTGCGCATGAAACGCGGCAGGTTTTCGAAATTGTGCCAGAAGTTATAGAGTTCTTCAGGTGATTTATCGATTGCGATGCTCTGGCGGATGCGCGCGCGCGGCGGCTCGGCTGGATGCTGCTGCTGTTCTTCGGTGAGCCGCTGAGCGCAGATAACGTCGAGGGCGGTGACGGCCGCGACATTCACGATGCCGAACACGGTCGCGGCGCCGTTGTTGTCGGGTCGGGCGAGGGTCGCGCCGAGCGAGGCAAGGTCGAGCGCATCGCCGGCAACGCGCGCCCAGAGCCACGGAGCCGGGTTGGTCTGGTTGCTGAGGATTCCGACGCCGGCCGCGAGTTCACGCAATCCGTAGAATCGCATCAGCGTCGTGTGGTTGTTGCGAGAGCCGACCAAACGCGCCACCTGACGCGGAAACAGCAATTCGGCTGCACCGAGCCCGATGCTGAACCATCCGAGGCCTGTAGCGATCTTGCGCTCTTTTCCTTTGATCTTTTCGGGCACGGCGGAGAAGGTGTCCGTCGCGCGCTGTGCAAGTTCTTCCATTTGCAGGGGCATGGCCTGATCGGTGCAATCGCTTCTCCAGTGGTGGCAAGGTCGCGGGGAGCGCGCGGGTGCGATTATACTCATCCCATGGCGATCACCGGCACCCACTTACTGATTTACTCGCGGCAGGCGGAAGAATGCCGCAGGCTGCTACAGGAGGCGTTCGGTTTCCGCAGTGTGGATGCGGGAGGCGGATGGCTGATTTTCGCGCTGCCGCCGGCCGAAGTGGGCGTTCATCCGGCGGGCGAGGACGGCGCTCCGCATCACGAAATGTCATTGATGTGCGATGACATCCGAAAGACGATGGCTGAGCTGGAAGGCAAAGGAGTGAAGTTCGAAGGCGGAGTCAACGAGCAGCGCTGGGGAATCACGACGATGATGGTGCTGCCCGGCGAGGTCCGCATGATGCTGTATCAGCCGCGGCATCCGGTGGCGGCATCGTAGCGACCGGTCTCCAGACCGGTTGCAGGCGATCGGAGATCGCCCCAGTCGCGCTCCGCGCGACCCGACAGGAAGGATTCCTGTCGGCACGTCATCCCAGCGGTACCGGCACGAAAGCCGTCTGATTCCCTCGTTGAATCAGCAATACCGCGGTATCGCCGTTGGTCTTCTGCAGGGCCGACTGAACGTCCTGCGCCGAATGCACGGCCTGACGATTCACCTGTTGAATGATATCTCCGGGCTGAATCCCCGCCTGTGCGGCAGCGCCATTCGGGTCCACAGACTGTACCGTAAGTCCTTTTGGACCGGGAGCTACAGACATACCGAGCTGACCGGATTGCGCCTGCTGCGCGTTAGACGACTGCGCGGTCAGTTCTCCCAAGTGGACGTGGACGTCCTGCTGGCCGCCGTTGCGGGCAATGGTAAGCGTCACGTCCGTGCCGGGCGGATCGGCGGCGATCCGGTTACGGAAGTCGTTGGAATCCTTCAGATCCGTGCCGTTCATCTTCACCACGACATCGCCGGGCTTCAAGCCTGCTTTATCGGCTGGACCATCCGGGGTCACGCTGCTGACGAGCACGCCTTTGGTGTTCTCGTTGAGTCCAAAGCTGCGGGCTAAGTCCGGAGTCAGTTGCTGAATCCCGACTCCTAACATGCCGCGCTGCACGGACCCATGCGAGATCAGTTGATTCATGACGTTCTTCGCCATGTTCGAAGGGATCGCGAAGCCGATTCCAATGTTGCCCCCGTTGGTCGACAGAATCTGCGAGTTGATGCCGATCAGTTCGCCACGCGTGTTCACCAGCGCTCCGCCGGAGTTGCCCTGGTTGATGGGCGCGTCAGTCTGCAGGAAATCCTGGAAGCTGCCGTCGCCGGTTTCAGTGGACCGCCCCTTCGCGCTGATGATCCCTTCCGTTACGGTCTCCCCGACCGCCAGCGGGTTGCCGACGGCCAGGCAGACATCGCCGACGCGAACCTTGTCGGAATCGCCCAATTGCAATACCGCCAGTCCGCCGGCCCCGATCTTCAGGACCGCCAAATCGCTCGCTGCGTCCGATCCGATTAGTTTCGCGGAGTAAGTGCGTCCATCGACTAAGTCGACCCTGATATCTTCGGCGCCATCGATCACATGGTGATTGGTGATGATATGGCCATCGGCGCGAACCACCACGCCGGAGCCTAGGGCGTGCTCCACTTGTGTGGCTCCGCCGCCGCCGCGGCGCGGGACTCCGCCTCCAAACAGCTCGCGGAAGAATGGATCGTCGAAGAAGGGGAATTGCTGCGGAGCGCGCACACGCTTGGAAGATCGAATGGTAACGACGGCGGGCGCGACCCGGTCCACAACGTCCGCGTAAGAGAGCAGCGGACCAGAGACACTGACCTTGCCTTCCGGCACTTGCCGCGGTTCGCCGCCGGACGCGGACGCGCTGCGGACGAAGTTACTTCGGTTGCAAGCGGTGAGAGACAGAAGCGCAAAGACCAGAGCGGCAATACGGCCCATACTTCATGGTTAGCACGCGCGCGCCTTTGCAGGTGTGCATCGCGTTACGCGGCGTGAAGCGTGGGCTGCGCCAGACCGGCCTGGCGCAGGAGAATGAACTCGCTGACGTGCTCGGCAGTGAGGATGCCCACCAACCGGTCGTCTTTATCGATGACGAGAGCGACAGCTCCCGCGGCCGCGAGTTTCGGCAGGGCATCGCTCAGCGGTGTTTCGGGCGTGAGGCGGAGAAACTCGCGGTCCATCGCGCCGGCCACGTAAGAATCCGCACCGTGAGTCATCAAAGCGCGCACCAGCCCGGAGCGCGTGAGCAGTCCGATCACGGAATCGCCGAGCATGACGGGGAAGTCGTGCTGGGTGGTGGTGAGCAGCAATTGCCCGGCATCGCGCAGCGAGTCGCCGTGGTGAAGCGAGCGGAAATCCGTGATTGCCGCGGCGCTCACCGGGAAGCCCGACGTGAACAGGCGTCCTTTCGCCGTGGCGCCTTCCTGCAGCGCTCCCAGATAGACGAACAGCGCGACAAACATCAGCATGAAGTTGCCCCACAGCAGGCCGGCCAACCCCATCAAGATGGCGAACATCTGTCCCGCGCCGGCGGCGATGCGTGTGGCATCGTCGATCGGCCGCTTCAAGGCTAACAGCGACCGCAGAATGCGGCCTCCATCCATCGGATACGCCGGCAGCAAGTTGAAGAGCCAGAGCAGCAGGTTACCGAAGGCGATGCGCTGCAGGAGATTGGCATCGGTGGGGTTACGCAAATCCATGACGTTTACGAAGCCCTGCCGAGTGGAGAGCCAGCCGATCAGCACGGCCGCGATCAGAAAGTTCACCATTGGCCCGGCGAGCGCGATCCACAGCTCTTCCCGCGGCTTGGGCTCGCGCTCCGGGCGCGAGACTCCGCCGATGGGAAACATGACGATTTCGATAGTACGGATTCCGTAGTGGCGCGCCACCAGCGTGTGGCCGACCTCATGCAGCAGCACGGAGGCGAACAACGCCACCACATACAATGCCGTGAACGCGCCGGACTGCTTCTCGCCGACACCGATGAACAGCAGAAATACCAGCAACAGGATGAAGGTGAAGTGAAAGCGCACGGGCACGCCGAAAATCTTCAGCGTGCCCAGGCTGCCCGCGATGGGTTTGTTGTTGGGGTTAGGCTGGCTGCTGTTTGGCGGCACTCGCGCGACTCCGCACCAGCATCATTGCACCAACTCCGCATGCAGCGGCCAAGGTGGCCGCGCCGATCGCCCGGCGGTGGCGGATGGCATTGCGATACTTCCACAGAACACGCCGGTACTTCCACGCAAATTTCATTTTTCGAAGCGTCATGCGTTCCTCCCTTGAGCGTTACGCGGTTGGGTTCCAGACGAAGCGGCCATCGCGGTTGACATACCCCCACTGAGCGCCGAGCTGCACGGGCGCAAGCTCGCGGCTGAACGGGCGGGCATTGTCGAATTGCGGATTGATGACCATCTTGCCTTGCTTGTCGATGTATCCCCAGCGGTTGCCCACACGCACGGGCGCGCGGCCGTCGGAGAAGTCGTAGGCGGCGGCATATTGCGGGTTCACGGCCATGTTGCCGTTCTTGTCGATATAGCCGATACGGCCGGCGGTGGCGACCATGGCGAGGCCGTCCGAGTAGGCGCGGGCTTCGTCGAATTGCGGATTCACGGTAATGTGGCCGGCGCGATCGATGTAGCCCCACTTATCGCCCACGCGCACTGCGGCGCGATCTTCATAGAAGTTTTGGGCCGAGTCGAACTGCGGGTTGATCACCCACTTGCCGGCGCGGTCGATATAGCCGTAACGATTGCCGATGCGCACCAGCGCGAGACCGTCGGAGAAGGGAAGCGCCTCATCGAATTGCGGCTGGATCGCCATCTTTCCATCTTTGTCGATGTATCCGGCGCGCGTGTTCGGTCCGCCGGAGACTGCAGCAAGGCCATCGGAGAACAGGAGCGGGCTTGGCCCCGTCGGTTGGAAGCGCGGCGGAATCACCATTTTTCCGTGCTTATCGATGAAGCCCCAGACTCCATTGACGCGGACCCCCGCCAGCCCCTCGGCGAACGGCGAAGCACTTTGGAACTCCGGATTGATCGCGATTTTTCCGCTGGTATCGATATAACCCGCCCGGCCGCCGGCATCCACCACCGCCAGCCCATCGGAAAACGGAGCCGCAGCATTGAACTGCGGCGCGATCTTTACATGTCCCGAGCTATCCATGAAACCGGCGCGACCGTTTTCGCGAATCAGGAAGAGGCCGCTGAGTTGAGAACCCGGTTTGGGCGCCTCGCGGCGGCTGCATGCCGCGGTCAGGCACAGAAGTACCAGGATGGGACTCCAGCGCATAATCCACCTCCAGTAGTACCCGAGTGCAGATGCCGGACCAGTGGAATGTTTCTTACCAATCAGCTATACTGCCCACTTCGGAGTAATCTATGATCCAAGCCGCACTGACTCCAGAGAACGTTAAATTGATTTCCGGAATACTGGCCGTGGTGCTGGTCGGAATTATCATCATGCGCCGCAAGGGCAAGAAGAAGACCGAGGACGAGTTTTAGGAACGGGCGGGTTTTAGAACTTCGTTCAAAGACCCTTGACGATAGCCCTCCAGATCGAGGGCTACGTACCGGAAGCCCAAACCGCGGAAGATGGCCGTCAGCTTTTTCGCCATTTCCAGGTTGAGGGCTTTTTCCATTTCCGCAGGCGCCACTTCGATGCGCGCAACGTCGCCATGGAAGCGCACCCGGAACTGCCGGAACCCGAGCGACTTCATCTCTTCCTCGCCGGCTTCCACCGTCTTCACGGTTTCGATGCTGACCGGTGTTCCGTACGGCACTCGCGAACTCAGGCAGGCCGACGCGGGACGGTCCCACGTGGGCAGTCCGGCCCGCCGCGAAAGCTCCCTGATTTCCGCCTTGGTTAAACCGGCATCCACCAGCGGCGCCGCCACCTGATGGCTGCGCGCCGCGTTCTGGCCGGGACGATAGTCGCCCAAATCGTCAACGTTTACGCCGTAAACGATATTGGTGAATCCTCGTTCCGCGCCCACTTCTTCCAGCCGCGTGAAGAGTTCGTCCTTGCAATGGAAGCAGCGATTGGCGTCATTCTTGACGTAATCGGGATTGTCGAACTCGTGCGTTTCAATGTACTCGTGGCGGATGCCGAACTGCCGCGCGAAGGCTTCGGCATCGCGCTTGTGCGATTCGGGGATTGATGCGGAATCGGCTGTGATGGCTACCGCGTTATCGCCCACGGCTTGTTTGGCGGCCCAGGCGAGGTAGGCGGAATCCGTTCCCCCGGAGAAGGCTACGATGACGCGCCCCATCTGCCGCAGCAGCGCGATGAGGCGGTCTTCTTTTTCCCGCAGCCTTCCGGGGTTCGAGATTTCGACGATCGCAGCCATCCCCTTCCAGTTTACTGGACCGGGAGACTTTCCTGCCCGTTCCCGTTGCCGGGCTCGGAATCGGGGATGAGCGAAGCGGCGGCTACCTTGTCGCCTTCGTCCAAATTGACCAGCCGGACGCCTTGCGTAGAGCGCCCTGCCTGGCGAATGGTGGAGGATTCGATGCGGATGATCTTGCCGTTCTGGCTGACGATCATCAGATCGGAGTCTTCGCGCACGGAAAGAATCGCGACCACCCTTCCTGTCTTGGTGGTGGTCTTCATGTTGATGACGCCCTTGCCGCCGCGCGCGGTTAGCCGGTAATCCTCCAGCGGAGTGCGTTTCCCGTAGCCTTGTTCCGCGATGGAGAGGATCAGGCAGTCCTTATCTACAACTTCCATGCCCACGAGGTAATCGCCCTCGGCAAGATCCATCGCGCGGACACCGCGTGCCTGGCGGCCCATCGGGCGCACCTGGCTTTCGATGAAGCGAATGGCCTGGCCTTCGTGCGAGCCGAGGAAGATGAAGTTGTCGCCGTGAGTGATGCGCGCGGCGATGAGCTCGTCGCCTTCGTCCAGCGACACTGCAATGATGCCGCGAGACATCGGGTTATCGAACTCCGTCAACTCGCTCTTCTTGATGACGCCGTGCTTGGTGACCATCACGATGAACTGGTCTGGCACGAAATCCTTCACGGCCAGGAACGCCTTCACGGTCTCATCCGGCTGCAGGTTGATGAGATTGCTGATGTGCTTGCCTTTGCCGGTGGTGCTGGCATCTGGCAACTCGTACGCCTTCAGCCAGTAGACCCGGCCGCGATTGGTGAAGATCAGCAGATAGCTGTGGGTGGAAGTTACGATCAGATGCTCCACCATATCTTCGGTGCGCGTACCCATCCCGATGCGGCCCTTGCCGCCGCGGGTCTGGCGGCGATATGTGTCCACCGACGTGCGCTTCAGGTACCCGCCGCGCGTGACCGTGACCGCGACGTCTTCCACCGCGACCAGGTCTTCCAGCTTGATATCGCCGGGGTCGTCGACAATCTGTGTGCGGCGCTCGTCGCCGAACTCCTTCTGCACTTCGCGCAGCTCTTTGACGATGAGCGCGCGCAGCACTTTGTCGCTGCCCAGGATTTCGAGATACTCGGTGATGCGGCGCTGAATGTCGGCCAGTTCATCGAGAATCTTCTGCTGCTCCATGCCGGTCAGGCGCTGGAGTTGCAGTTCGATGATGGCTTGCGCCTGGCGCTCGGTGAACTCAAACCGGGCGATCAATGACTCGCGCGCTTCTTTCGGCTGCTTGGCGGCGCGGATCAGCGCAATCACTTCGTCGAGATGATCCAGCGCCTTCTGGAAGCCGAGCAAGATGTGCTCGCGTTCGCGCGCCTTGCGCAGTTCGTATTCCGTGCGGCGGCGGACCACTTCGACGCGGTGCTCGATGAAGTGCTTGATGACCTCGACAATGCCAAGCTCGCGCGGCTGCCCGTTGACGATGGACAGCATGATCACGCCGAAGCCGATCTGCAGTTGCGAGTGCTTATAGAGGTTGTTGAGTACGACTTCGGCCTGCTCGCCGCGCTTCAGCTCCATCACGATGCGCATGCCGTCGCGATCGCTTTCATCGCGAATGTCGCCGATGCCTTCGATCCGCTTCTCATTGACGAGGGAGGCGATCTGCTCAATCAGCTTGCTCTTGTTGACCTGGTACGGGATCTCCGTTACCACGATCTGCTCGCGATCCTTCCCCAGTTTCTCGGTCGCCGCCTTGGCGCGCAGCTTGAGCTGGCCGCGGCCGCGCGTGTACGCATCCACGATCCCGCTGCGGCCCAAAATAAATCCGCCGGTCGGGAAGTCCGGACCGGGCACCATCTCCAGAATTTTGCTGAGCGGCGCGCCCGGGTTGTGGATGAGATGGACGGCGGCCTCGATGACTTCGGTCAGATTGTGCGGGGGAATGTTCGTCGCCATGCCGACCGCGATGCCGCTCGAACCATTGACCAGCAGGTTCGGAATGCGCGTCGGAAGGACTTCGGGTTCCTGTTCGGAGTCGTCGTAGTTGGGCCGGAAATCGACCGTTTCTTTATCGAGGTCCTCGAGCAGCGCGGTGGCGACGCGCGCCAGGCGAGCTTCCGTGTACCGGTCGGCCGCGGGCGGATCGCCATCGACGGATCCGAAATTTCCCTGACCGGCCACCAGCGGATACCGCATCGCGAACGGCTGCGCCATGCGGACTAACGCGTCGTATACCGCGAGGTTGCCGTGCGGGTGATACTTACCCATGACGTCGCCGACGATGCGGGCGCATTTGCGGGTCGGCCGGTTGGGCTGGAGGCCCATCTGCTGCATGGCATAGAGGATGCGGCGGTGCACCGGCTTGAGGCCGTCGCGGATGTCCGGCAGGGCGCGCCCGATGATCACGCTCATGGCGTAATCCAGGTACGACCGCTTCATTTCGTCTTCGATATTGGTCGAAATGAGATTGCGGTTGCCGCCGTCTCCGCCGGGCATTCCGGGCAGGGGCGGCTGCCCTCCGGGAGGTGGACCCTGAGGTGGTAATTCGGAATCGGCCAAGACTTGCTCCTGATTTAGGGTAAGTCTTATTTTACCAAGAATTTGAGCGGAAGGCGAGAGCGGCGGGGTGAAGCTTGATCTTCTCCCTTTATTCGCCTGTTACGCCGCCGTGCGGCCGTGAGGACAGGGCAAGAACGCCTGCGTCGGCGCTCCCGCGCCGATTTGGGACCGGGCAGGAGCCCGGCGGATACGCGGCGTGCTCGGCGTCCAGGGATTACATTGTCAGGGCGTTGAAAAACATCTTGAACGTCAGGTAGCTTTGCGCCCGATACTGCGGCCTCATTCCGAACAGCACCACGTGGCCGGAGCCCATTGGCGCGTCGATTAGCGCGGCGCGGTTGGCGATGGACTTTTCGCCCACCAGCCAGCCGGATGCCAACAGCCCCGACGCCGGGTAGCGCGCCACTACCGGCAACTGCGTCTCCCATGCCGGACTGTGCTCGCTCCAGATGGCGATCTCCGCCGGGACTCCATAGGCCAGCGGACTTTTGGTATCGACGTGGACGTTCAGCAGCGACCCCGGCGAGTAGTATTCATTGGGATCGCGCGGCGCGACGTTGCGCGCCTGAACTCCTAAGTGCGCGATGGCGTATTCGCCGGCGGTGTTCAGGAAAATGAGCGTGCCGCCTTGATTGGCGAATGCCTTCAGCGCATCCGCCCCCTTGGCTTCGAGGCCGCCCGTGTACTCCGGCGGCATAGACCTCGCGGGGAAGCCGCTCTGAATGCTGCCGGCGGCCTGCTGCGCGAACACGATGCAATCAAATTTCTGCCGCAAATTGCCGGCTTGAATATCGGCATTGCGTACGCCGGTATAGGCGAAGCCGAACTGCTCCAGCAGCCAGCGGGTCCAACCTTCGTCCATATTCGGCTGCCAAGGCTGATACAGCGCAATGCGCGGACGCTTCAGTTGTTTCCATTCCGCGCGCTCGGCCAGGGAGAAGTCGCCCGAGGCCGGGTCTCGCCACACGGGCCGACCGGCGGCCCACGCCTTGTTGACCGCGTTCCACGAATCCGTGTCGGCGGCGCTTAGCATCGGACCGGATTTCGGGGCCGGAGCCTGCCACTCGCCGCTGAACGGCACTGGCGAATTCACGGCCTTCACATCGACGCCGAACAGCAGCGGCAGCGTGTGCGCGGTTACGTCGTAGGGCCGCTTCGGCGGACCACCGGGGTACAGGCGATCTTCCGGGTAGTGCTGCCGCTCCAGCAGCGCCTTGGCCCAACCGCTGTACGGCTGATGCATGGAGATCACCGCGCTTCCATCCGCGCCGCGCCCCACCTCCACCATGCCGAAGCGCAGTGTGTCGATCATCCGCCGCGCCGCGCCGGGGTCGCGCTGATCCGCCGAAATGACGAAGCCCCAGGGCTCGGTGCGCGCGGTCTGCCGCTGCCCCACCTTATAGAAGTTGCGCAGCAGCTCATCGCGATGCAGCGCCGAGTTGTACATCAGCGAATCGAAGGCAATCAACTGGTAATCGATAATGTCCCGCAGATGCCACGTGCCACCCATCCACGGCTCCAGGTAATTCCAGCTTTTCTCGCGCGGGTTATAGCCCAGGCCGCTCTGCGCAAGATCGTCCGGGCCGAGGGTGACGGGCGTTGCGATGCGGGCGCTGGCGCTCTCGGTCAGCAGGCGCAGGCCGGCGTGAAACGCCTGATAGTGGCGCGACGGCGTCCAGAAATCGTAAACGCCGTGGATGGTGACTCCGGTCTTGCCGGCCGCTGTCAGGCTGCTGGCCATTGCCGTCCCCATCATATTCATCTCCTGCATGAGGATGGCGTCGATGTTCGGTTCCGTCGGATCCAGCCATGGCGGCACGAACATGCGCGCGCCGTTGGCCGCCATCTGGTGAACGTCGTAGACCACCTCGGGATGCCACACGTTGTGCAGCTTGGAAATGGTAAGGCGCGTTTCCGGCTGCGAGAAGATGTACCAGTCGCGGTTGTTATCGTGACCCACGTACTTGTGATAGAGCTCAGGCGGGTCGCTGCCTTCGTATGGCGTGCCGAGCGTCTTGCGATACCAGCGGGTCACAATGTCCACGCCGTCGGGATTCAGACTTGGGACCAACAGCAGGATTGTGTTTTTGAAAATCTCGCGGTTGTGCGGCGTATCCTCGGTCAAGAGTTTGTAGGCGTACTCCACCGCGGTATGCGTGCTGGCGATTTCCGTGGCGTGGATGGAGCACGTGAGCAGGACGATGGTCTTGCCTTCCGGGAAGAGTTTTTCGGCCTCCGCGGGCGACGTCTTACGGGGATCGGCCAGCCTCTGCTGGATCGAGATATACCTGTCTAAGTGCTTCAGGGTCTCCGGCTCGGCGATGGTCGCAACAATGAACGGCCGTCCGTCGGCCGTCTTTCCGAGCTCGTCAAATTTGATGCGGTCGCTCGATTTCGCCAATTGCTGGAAGTAGCCGACCACTTTGTCCCAGTCGAGCACCGTCTTGTCCTGGCCGATGGGGTGGCCGAACCAGCTTTGCGGGGTGGGCACCGCGCCGAAGGCTCCGTAGGCGGCAAGCGCAATCGAAAGAAGCAGTTTCACGGCAAGACCTCCAGCATTCGATCAATATCACCGGGGCTGATGTAGAAATGCGGCGAGGTACGGACCCAACCGGCGCGAGGTGCTGCCGCGATTCCGGCGGACTGCAGGCGCCGGACTACTTCGATCGCCTCCATCCCCGGCTTGCGGAAGCTGACGATGCCCGCGCCGGTTTCCGCTGTTCGCGTGCGCAGCAGCTCGTATCCTCTTGCAGTCACGCCGTCTGCGATGCGGTCGCCGAGATTTTGGATATGCGGGGCGATTTCTCTGACCCCCACTTCAAGTAAAAGCTCGATTGAAGCACGTAAGCCATAGCATCCAATGGTATTCAGAGTTCCGCACTCGTATCGGCCGGCATCCGGCCTGAGAGTCATATCGCGGGAAGCATAGTCGTTGTACCCAGCCACATTCGTCCAACCAAACTCCACCGGAAATACTTGATCCTGCAAATCTTGGCTTACATATAGGATGCCGCAACCCTCCGGACCCAGCAGCCACTTATGCCCGTCGGCGGCCAATGCGTCTATGTGGGATTTCCGGATGTCGAGGGGGAAGGCGCCGAGGCCCTGAATCGCATCTACCAAATAGATGCAGCGGTTTCGATGGCAAATCTCACCGATTGCTTCAATAGGCGCCCGGTAGCCGCTGAGGAACTGAACGAAGCTGATGGCCAAGAGGCGCGCGCCCTTCGAGGCCTGATCGATCGCCTCCAGCGAGTCTTCCACACTCAGCCAGGTGACTGCCACACCCTGTTGCTCCAGGCGTTTCCAAGGATAGAAATTGGCCGGAAATTCTTCGCGGAAGGCCACAATCCGATCACCGGGCTTCCACTCGATGCCCATGGCGATGGTGGCGATGCCTTCGCTGGTGTTTTTGACCAAGGCAATTTCGCCGGACTCGGAGCCGATGAGGCGCGCGGCGGCGCTGCGGACACCATCGTATGCGGCCAGCCATTCGTCGTAATGCCGGCTGCCGAAGTTCATGCAATCGTCGGCAAGGTGCTTCATGGCGTCCGCGGCCGGCTTGCACAAGGGCGAAACCGCGGCGTGATTCAGATAAACCAACCGCTCCCGAACGGGAAAATTGTGGGCGTACCGTTCCCAAATCGCAGTTCCGGGGGAAGATTTAGCAATCGAATCCAAGGGCATTCCCTTACAATAAGGCAAAAGGGCCCCTGGAGGCATGGGAATGAAACGGATGTTCGCCGGAGCGGGACTCGCGCTCATCGCGGCGGCACTCGTGTATGCGGGCGATCAGAAGGACGATCTCTCGAAGATCGGCAGCCGCGACGTCGGCAAGGGCGTGAACTTCTATTCCATGGAGAAGGAGATCGCGCTGGGGCGGCAGCTTGCGCAGGAAGTCAAGCGGCAGACCAAAGTTCTGGACGATCCGATTGTCGGCGAGTTCGTGAATCGCGTGGGCCAGAACCTGGTGCGCAATTCCGACGCGAAGGTGCCGTTCACGTTCGAAGTTCTCGATGGACCGGAGGTGAACGCGTTCGCGCTGCCCGGCGGTTACGTGTTCGTCTACTCGGGGCTGCTGAAGATGGCGGATGAAGAGGACGAATTCGCGGCGGTGCTGGCGCATGAGATCGCGCACGTTGCGGCGCGCCACATGACCCGCGAAGCCACCCGCCAGCAGATTGCGCACATGGGGCGAATTCCGCTCGCGGTCGTGCTCGGTGGAGCGGCCGGCGCCGCGGCGCGCGAATCGACGGCCGTCATGCCTTTGCCGTTTCTGCATTTCGAGCGCAAAGACGAAAACGAAGCCGACTATCTGGGCGTTGAGTACCTGTACGCCGCGGGTTACGACCCCACCGGCGCGGTCAGCATGTTCGAAAAACTGGAGGCGATGCGCCGCAAGGATGCAGGCGCAGTCAAGCGGCTGTTTTCCACGCACCCGGCGGACGCGGACCGCATCGAGCGCACGCAGCGGGAGATCGAGCGCATTCTGCCATCGCGCCCTACTTACGTTGTGACCACGGCCGAGTACACAGCAATTCACGAACGCCTTCTGGCGCGGCAATGAAACCCGCAATTCTGGTGTGCTGCGCGGTTTGTGCGCTGGGACAGAGTTTCGATGTCGCCAGTCTCAAGCCGAATCCACGTCCGGCCGGGCGCGACGACCGCGGACATTTTCTTTTTGAGCCGAAGCGGGTGAGTGCCCGCAACGTCAGCTTGAAAGACCTCATTCTGGAAGCCTATGGCGCCGAGCCTTTCCAACTTTCCGGCGGGACCAGGTGGCTCGACACGGAGGAGTTCGATCTCGACGCGAGAACCGAAGCGCCGGCGGCGAAGGAGCAGATGCGGTCCGCGCTGCAAAACCTGCTCGCCGAGCGGTTCCATCTGACGCTCCGCAAAGAATCCAAGCAATTGAAGGGCTACGAGCTGGTGGTGGATAAGAATGGCCCAAAGATCCACGCTGACGCCGCCGCCACGGGTTGGTTCCACGGCGACATGCGCCAACTCGCGAATTTGATCTCGGTGCAGTTGACGATCCCGCCGATTGCCGATCCGACGAGGCCTTCCTTCGCCAGCGGCACGCCGGTCCCGGTGATCGACAAAACGGGCCTTGAAGGAACCTACGGATTTACGCCCGATGTGAAGCCTGAGTCCGGAGCGGATCCGTTCGTGACGTGGCAGAGAACGCTGCAGGAGCAGCTCGGCCTTCGGTTGGAAAGCCGGCGCGTGAACGCAGTACTGCTGGTCGTCCAGTCAGTGGATCGCCTGCGAGAACTTTAGGCGCGCGGAGGCGACAGGAAGCCGGCGCGACCTTACTTCACTTCAGAGCAATGGTAACCGGCGCCGAACTGATGCCGCCTTGCTGGAGTACGACCGGCTGCGGCCCACTCAATCCTGCCGGAATCGCCGCGCTGATCCGGTACACTCCGGCGGACGCGACCATCGCCGTCACGGGAGCCGCTTTTCCGCCGATGGTTACTGTAAGCGAACCCTCACCTACTCCGGTCGCTAAAATGACCGCCGTATTGCCACTCGCGGTCGCCGAAAAAATGGAAGGAGCCGCCGCCACCACATTCACCGTAAAGCTCGCTCCAGCCCCGCGGTTGCTGATCACCACCAACTGCGGCCCGAGCGGCACATCCGCGGGAATCTGCGCATTGATTTGCGAGGGAGAAACGTACAGCAATGGCGCTGCCCGGTTCGCGATGGTGACAGTCACGCCGTTTAACTCAAACGGGCCAGTGTCGCCTTGCCAGCCGCTCAGGCCGGCCGGCACTTGGGCCAGCCCCGCGCCGAAAAGGGAGACCAACTCACCGGGCGCGACGCTCACGGCGGAAGCATCCAAAGTAGCAGCGATGAGCGCCGCCACGCTCGGAGCTTCCGGCGCATCCGCGAGTTGCGCGCGCACGGCGCCAGCCGGCGCGGCGGTCGTATGCACGTTCAGGTAAAACTCCGAAGGCTCTCGCACCAGGTCGCGCAGGACGCCCGGTTCGATCAGCGGAAGGGACCACGCGTGCAGATTACCCGATCCCGCATCGCTCGACAGGTTCGAAAGCAGTGCAATCGCAGCCGCGCCATCCTGACCGGTTATGCCGCGATGAATTTGTACGCCCAGAAACTGCTGCGGCGCGACGAAGCGGAAATTAAAATCCACCAGAAACGTGCCGGCAGCGATCGACCCATCGGAATTGCGAATCGTGTACAGCGTCAGGGTAGCCGGCATGGAGCCTGTGTCCGGTGCGGCGGCGGTCTCGTTCGAGGAACTCAGCAACAAAGGAAACGCGGCAGAATCGCTCGACCGCAGTTGCGCCCGCAAGACGCCCGCCGGGCTTGCCGAGCTGTGAACATCCACATACAGCGACGAGGGATTGCTGAAGAGCGCCGTAAACGCGGACGTCTGGGTGCCAGTCGTGGTGGAGAGCTCAATGTAATACGGGCCGAGCGTGCCGATTCCGTCCGGCGGCGCGGTAAGGCCCCCGGGGAGCGTCGCGGAGAATACCACCGCGGCGTTCGCGGTGTGGATCTGAAACGATGTCAGCGTGCTAAAGTCCTGCGAATTGTAGGAAAGCGAGAGATACAGTTCGCCGCTGGTCCAGTTCCCCGCGGCGTCCCTGGTTCCGATCGCGATCACCTGCGCCACGCCGTACGCCTGCGGGAACGCAGGTCCTGGGAGCACATTGGCGGAACTCATCAGCCCCAGCATCACCGCGACCTGCGCCTTTTGCAGTTGCCCGCGCATCGCGCCGTTCGGATTCGCGGTGGTGATGAGATTCAAGTAGAATTGCGCCGGGTTTTGGTAGAGGTTGCGCAGCGCCGTAAGCGCAGCGGCATTTGAGCTATCGATCTGCACGGCGTAGTGCAGGCTGTCGCCGTTTGCCTGGACTGCATAGCTGCTCGCCGTCGAAAGCGGAGTCGCGAGCGCGATTGCGCCGTTCTGCCCCGCAGCTCCGCTGTAGAGTGCCAGGCCGGTGGCGGTGACAGCGGCAGGAAACGTGATGCGCGCGAGAATATCGACGGTGCCGGAGACGATCTGGCCGGAGCCGTCCCGAACCACGCTCGCGGTCACATCGGCCACGCCGCGAGCGGTGCTTCCATTAATCGCCGGAACTTCGCCGGCGGGCAGCATCACGGTCCGGAAGGTGGTGGTTTCGGCGGTTTGAGCGTACGAAAGAGAGGCAGCGAGGCACAGAAGCAGGGGCAGGATCCGCATGATGGAACTCCCCAGGATATCAGTGACGCGCGGGGCGCGTTAATTGGCGAGTGCGAGGGGCCGGTGGTGAGACGGGTCGGCTGAAACCGGCACGCTTGGGTCGACAATCGGCGGATCGGACACTCTGCGGAGCAACTGCCGGGGCGGCGGCGTTCCCGCGATTTCGGCTTGCCTGCGCGACAACGACTCGCCGGTAAATGCGCCCAGGGCGACTATGGCTGCGCAGCCGGCGCCGATCAGCCACCGTTGTCCGGCCGTGTAGGGCTTGAACTCGCGACGGCGGACATTCTGCGAGGCAAGGTCAAACACCGGAGCGGTTGCAGTCGTCGAACTCATGCCGCGTCTCCTGAAGGGAAGTATCGATGCGCCGTTGCGGGCGCCTCAAGTTCGCTTTGGATAGCAACGAAAGGCTATCGCGCCTGAACGACCAGCGTAAATACGGCGGAGGTGCCGCCGCCGGGTGCGGGATTGGTAACCGCAATCGTGAGGCGGCCGGGTTGGGCCATATCGGCGGGTTGCAGTGTCAGATCCAGGCGGCCGGCGTTGTTATAGGAGACTTTTCGTTCGTTGCCGTTCACCGACGCGGTAGACGTGGAGAGGAAATTTCGGCCGTGGATCTCGACAATTCGGGCCGGGGAGTTCGCGGGCACCGTACGGGGCGAGAGATCGGTGAGTACAGGGGCCGGGTTTTCGACGCGTCCGGGAGCGGCGGCCACCGCTGCAATCAACAACGTGGCCTGCAAGGCGATGAGCACCCGACTGAAGCCTTGGTACATCCCCGCACCACTTTAACCGAATGGCAATCGTGGTTGCAATCCGCAAATACGCGCCGCCGCGCAAGGAGAAAACACGGCGGCGCGCCGATCGCCCGAATCAAACGGCAATCTGGATACTGACACAGCTTGCTGCCCCAATACTGTGCGACTTCGCACACGGGCTCTGGCAGTGAGGGGAAATACGGCTTTCCCGCTCAATTCGGTTTCGATATGTGCTCCAATATATGGACATGTACCGCTATACACGGCAGTTTTTCGCGAGTCTGGCCGCCATAGCCGCCGTCGCATTGGCCGCGCAGCAACTCCCGGCGCCGAAAAAGACGCCGCCGAAGTCGCAGGACGAGAAGATGCAGTGGTTCCGCCAGGCCAAGTTCGGGCTGTTTATCCACTGGGGGCTTTACGCGATCCCGGCGGGCGAATGGAAGGGGCAGCCGGTCGCCGGTATCGGGGAGTGGATCATGAATCGCGCCAAAATTCCGGTTACCGAATACGAAAAACTGGCGGCGCAGTTCAACCCCGTGAAGTTCAATGCGGAAGAGTGGGTACAGATGGCGCAGGACGCGGGCATGAAGTACATCGTCATCACCAGCAAGCACCACGATGGCTTCGCAATGTTCCACTCCGCCGTGAGCAAGTACAACGTCTACGACGCCACGCCATGGCATCGCGACCCGTTGAAGGAACTGGCACAGGCGTGCGCGCGGCACAACATCAGGTTGGGGTTCTACTATTCGCAATCGCAGGACTGGCACGAGCCGAACGGGGCGGGGAACACGTGGGACTTCGGTCCCGACGATCAGAAAGACTACGATCAGTATCTGCGCGGAAAGGCAGAGCCCCAGGTGAAGGAGCTGCTCTCGAATTATGGTCCGGTGTGCCTGATCTGGTTCGATACGGCTCGCATGATGACGGGCGAGCGGGGTCCGCGATTCGTGGACATCGTGCACACGCTGCAGCCGTGGACGCTGATCGATGGGCGTCTCGGCGTACCGGGCGATTACCGGTCCATGGGCGACAACGCCATTCCGAATGCAGTCGTGCAGGGAGATTGGGAAGTGCCCGCCACCATGAATCACACGTGGGGCTTCAAGAAGGATGACACCGACTGGAAGACGCCGGACGATATCGCATTCAAGCTGGTGGACATCGCCAGCAAGGGCGGCAATTATCTGCTGAACGTCGGGCCGACGGCCGAAGGTGTGATCCCGCAGGCGAGCCAGGACAATCTGCGCGCCGTCGGGAAGTGGCTGAAGGTGAACGGCGAGGCTGTATACGGAGCCGGTCCGACGCCGTTCGGCGATGAACTGGGGGCCGAGGACCCGACCACCCACGATAAGAACGGCAAGCCGGGTTTTAAGGTCGCCAAGGAATGGCGCTGCACAACGAAGCCGGGCAAGCTGTATATCACGTTCTTCCAGTGGCCGGGCGAAAGCTTCGAACTCAACAAGGTCAGCGGAAAGATCAGCAAAGCGTACATGCTGGCGGACACGCGAAAGAAGGCGCTGCCCATCAAGCAGGACGGAGGAAAACTGACCGTCACTATGCCGCAACAAAAGCCCGAGGCGATAGCAACGGTTGTCGTGTTGGAGCAGTAGGGACCGGTCTAGAGCCCGGTCGCATGCGAGCTCCGCTCGCCGCAACAGGAAAGATTTCTGTTGCCACTTTACGCTAGGATCGCCATCTCCGCGACCTTTTTCAGGCCCTTCGACGCCATACGCAAGGCGAAGTTTCCGGCCTTCTCCTGCACATCCCGTCCGCCGGCCGGTGCCGCCGTGCGTTCGGGATCGGCGAGATAGACAGCCGCCCCTAGCGGAACGCGTGCCACCGACGAATGTCCGCGTCCGACCACAAAGCCTCCATACGCGGCTCCTAATGCCGCGCCTATGCAGTACGGCGCCAAGGCGTGGCGCGACGAACTGGTCCGCGCGAGCCGGTAGAACCGGTCGATCGCCCACCATGCCACAAGGCCGCCAGCCGCGCCCGTCAATAGACCTTTCCACGCACTTTCATTCATCGCGATTCCTCCGCGCGGTTTTTCGCTGCAACTCACCGCCCATTCTCGTCGGAGATCACATGACTCACGATCAGCCACTTGCCACCCGTCTTCGTCAGCACCCAAGTGGCATGAGTGCGGCGGTCGGGCAGGTCCCTTCCGTCCGGCGCCTTGTTGCCACCCGTCTGGTAGTCCCTATACGCGATCGCGACATCGGGGCGCACAAAGCGGATCCGCGGTTCACTCCACGTGGTGTGCCGCTCGTGGTTTTGCGGCCGTTTCACCACCATCGCGACATACGCGACTATCTCCGCGCCACCCTTTTTCCGCACGCCAAACGCGTTCAGCCAATCGGCGTCGTCCGCGTAATCGCCCTGCAAAACGGACGCGTCGAAGCGGTCCCAGTTCTGCTGCCAGTGATTGACGATGGTGCGGATCGCCGCTTCGTCGCCGGTCTGCGGCGTCGGCTGCCCCTGGCCCCAAACGCAGCCGGCGTGCAGCACGGCCAGCGCTATAAACGCGAGCAGATATTTCATAGCTGTTCAGTATAGCGAGGGCGCTAAGAATGTAGCAGTGAGGGGATGGCGGAGAGGAGAGGATTCGAACCTCCGGTACCCGTAAAGGTACAACGGTTTTCGAGACCGCCGCAATCGACCACTCTGCCACCTCTCCGCGTGGTTGGAATACCAGTATACCAGCAGCAAAGGCGCGCGCGCCAAAACGAAACGCCCTCGCCATTTACTGGTGACGCCGCAACGCCTCGCGGTACTCCCGACCCAGCCGGGCGACCAGTTCGGCCGCGCTCTGCCGGCGAGCCATACGAACGCCCTGACCGGCCCACAGCGAAAGATACTCGGAGCGATTCTGCCTGGTAGCTTCCGTGCGCATCGGGCGTGTCAGAGCGTTTTGCAGGGGGAACGGCAGAATCAGCTCACCGTGCGCTTCGAAATCGCGTAAAACCCGGTTCGCGATGCCGCGTGCGGGCCTCCCGGAGAACGCCCGTGTCAGTTTCGTCTGGTCCTCGGCCGCGTTCACGAGGGCATCTTTGTACGAGAGGGCCACGCCGGCTTCGTCGCAGGTAAGAAAGGCGGTGCCTAGCTGGACCGCGGTGGCGCCGAGCACGAGAGCCGCCGCGACGCCTCGACCGTCCATGATGCCGCCCGATGCGATCACCGGCACTCGCACGGCGTCGGCAATCTGCGGGATGAGTGCAATGCCGCCGATCAGGCCCGAAATGAAATCGGTCGCAAAGGTGCCGCGATGGCCGCCGGCCTCGCTGCCCTGCGCGACTACGGCGTCGACTCCTGCCTCTACCAGCGCCTGTGCTTCCGCGACAGTTGTCGCGGTGCCGGCGACGACGATCCCACGGTCGCGGAACCGGCGGATGGTTTCCGGCGGGAACATGCCGAAGGTAAAGCTGAACACGGCGGCGCTGGATTCGAGACATGCCTCCACCTGGTCATCAATGGACGGCGAATTGAGCTTCGGCGGCTCCGGCGCGGGCAGACCTAATTCCGCGTGGTAAGGCGCAACGGCTTGGACTCCTGCTGCGATCGCGTCGCCGGTCGCCTGCGTTTGAGCGAGCGGCGCGAACAGGTTAATGCCGAACGGTCGCGAGGTGAGGGCTCGAACGGCGCGTGCACGCTCCGAGATGCCATTCGCCGTCAGGTATGCGGCGCCGATGCATCCGAGTGCGCCCGCGGCGGATACGGCGGCGACCAGTTCCACCGTGTCGCCGCCTCCGGCCATGGGCGCTTGAATGACGGGGACAGAGAGGCCGAGGGTTGCGATGAGGTCCATGGTTCAGTGATGCGGAGGGCGGGGTTTGTGATGCGGCAGTTTGCGCGCGGAATGGGGCGCTTTTCGATGCACCGCGTGGGAAGAAATCCGGCTCTGGTTCTCGTGGCGCTCCATTCGCCTTTCGATGCACCTTTTACCGCTTCCTTACGGTCGCGGCTCCGTTAGCAGCATCAACTACATACGGAGCCGTGACCGTGAGGGGTTGTGAAAAAATCCGGCTGCCGTTCTCGTCGCGCTCTATTCGCCTTTCGATACACCTTTTACCGCTCCCTCACGGTCACGGTTCCGTTAGCAGAATCAACTAGATACGGAGCCGTGACCGTAAGGGAGCGGTAAAAGGTGCCCGGGACATGAGTGCGTTTGAATGCGGCAAAAAAGCAATTCGATATTCTTTCACAGCCCCGTGAGGGAGCGGTAAAGGGTGCCGGGGGTGCGAGTGCATTTGAATGCGGCAAAAAAGCAATTCGATTTTTTTGCGGCGCGCTAATTTTCGGTGGGCGTTTTGGATATCGAGTCCACCACCAGAACCTGGATGGGCGCTTTCTTTTTGTCGAGGTTCAGGCCGATGGCCTTCAGCGCCGCGAACAGGGAATCCGGGGTGTTTCCGGCGGCGAATTTCAGGGCTTCCGGCGGCAAATTCACACCCGCCGCGACCGCCGAGTGGATCATGATGCCCATGTAGTCTTCCTGCGTGAGCTGCAGTTCCAGGTCGTAGTTTCCGGTGATTCCCGTCTGATCCACAACGGGCAGATCCAAAAACCGGCCAAGCAGGTCCACCACGCGGAGCATATCGAGCTTGTGCGCCACGATCTTGTTATCGGCAAGGGTGAAATAGGAACCGCGACCGTAGTTCGCCGTCGTTCCCTGCGGGCCGCCGGTCACCTGGACATCGGTCGCGTTCGGCGCCGCGCCGCCCTCCGGAGCCGGATCGAGCTCCACGGGCTGCAACTTGAAGCCGCCCTTTGCGGCCGTGAGCACGTATGCCGGCAGATCGCGCGTTTCCATGTGGCTCTTCATCTGGAAACGTTCCTTCAGCAGTTCCTGGAGCGCGACAGGGACATCCTCGCGCTTCGACCCCGCCGGCAAAACCGCGTCGATGTCATAGCGATCGTTGGGCAGCGATTCCGGCGTAATGATCTGGTACAGCCGCACCTTGTATGCCGCGGAAATGTAATCGCGGAGCGTCAGATTGGAAATGTGGACCTGCGCGCCATCCACTTTCACGCCGATGTTCACGGCTTTGCCGCTCATCGCGTCGTACGGCGGCGCTTTCTTTATGGACGCGACTTCGAACTGCTGGCAAAACGCCGCAGTCGAGACAAGGAGGCCCGGCAGAAGGGTGCGAATCAAGTGCATGCCGTATGATACGCAATCCCCGTTGAAAAGTTCATTCCTGCCGCAATGCTGTCAGGGGATCTACCCGGGTTGCGCGGCGTGCCGGAATGTAACAAGCGAGCGCTGTGATCGCTATCAGGAGGAGGACTGCCGTTGCGAATGCCGCGGGGTCGGCCGGCTGCACTTCAAAAAGCAGTTGTCTCATGGAGCGGGCGAGCAGTAGGGCGAGCAACGCGCCAGCGGTGATGCCTGCCACTACCGGACGCGCCGCTCCGGCGAACACCAGCCGCAAGGTGTCCGCGTAGGAAGCGCCAAGCGCGATGCGCAGCCCGATTTCGCGCGTGCGTTGAGCGACCGATTGGGCCACGACGCCGTAGATTCCGACCGCGGTGAGCAGCAACGCGCCGGCCGCAAAGATTCCCATGATCCACATGATGAAGCGGCGCTCGGCGGTGGAGCGGTCCACCAGTTCCTGCATCAGAAAGATGTTGTAGGCCGGAATGGCGGAGCCCACGGATTGCACGGCGGCGCGCAAGGCGGGTATGAGGGGGCGCGGGTCGGCGGCCGTGCGCACGGTGAGGATGGGCGCGGACAGCGGGTTGATCGGATACGGCATATATACCTCGGGAGGCGCTGCCGACTCGACGGCAAAATGGCGGACATCGCCGACTATGCCGGCGATGGTGACCCAGGGTTGAGCAGAGGGATTCGCGGCCGCCAGCTTGATGCGTTTACCGATCGGGTTCTGTCCGCTGAAGAAGCGGCGCGCCATAGTCTCGCCGATGAGACAGGCGGCGTGGGCGCGGTCGTTATCGTGGTCGTTCAACGGGCGGCCGGCGAGCAGCGGAATGCGCATGATCTGGAAGTAGTTCGGCGTGGCGACGCGATATTCCACCTCGGGGCGCGGTATAACGTCCGGGACTCCTTCTATATATAACGTCGCGCCGAGATTTGAGCCCATGAGCGGCAGGCGGCTGACGGCGGCGACATCCTGCACTCCGCTTACGGCGAGCAGCCGCTTGCGAATCTCCTGATAGATCGCGGTGCGCGCAGCCGGCGTTTGCGCTTCGGGAGGCGTTTGCGTCGAGATTGTCACTACGTTGCGCGCGTCGAAACCCGGATTGACGCTGAGCACGGCTTGAAAGCTGCGCACCAGCAGCGCCGCGCCAGTGAGCAGAACGAGGGCGGCTGCGAATTCGGCCGCGACGAGCATGGAACGCAAGCGCGAGTATCCGTGCACGACGGAACGGCCGGTGAACCCGGCGGCGATTTCGCTGGAGGCCACGCGCAAGCCCGCGGGAATCGATGAAAGCACGGTTGCGGCGATGACGGCCGCGGCCATGAAGGCCATCGCCTGCCAGTTCAGGTCCACTGAGTGGAGCGCCGAGAGGTCCGCCGGGGCGGTGCTTGCCGCGGCGTGGAGGGCGATGTTCGCCAGGAGCACACCGCCAATTCCGCCGGCAATCGAGCATAGCAAGCCTTCGGAGAGCAATTGGCGGAGCAGCCGGGAGCGGGAGGCGCCCAGAGCTACACGAACATGCATTTCTCCGGAACGCGCCGCCGCCCGCGCGAGCATGAGGCCGCTGACGTTGGCGCATGCGATGAGCAGGACGAAAGCGACAGCTCCGCCGAGCAGCAATATGGGTCCGCGAATTTTTCCGGATGCGACATCACTGAGCGGCCGGGCGCCAATGGTGAATCCACGATCGGCGGCGGGGAATTCGGTTTCGAGCGACCGTCCGATGGTCTGCACATCGGCGCGCGCCCGCTCCAGCGTGACGCCGGGCCTCAGCCTGCCGATGACTTTGAGGAAGCGCACAGGGCGCACATCGGTGGTGGACGACGCAATCTGGTTCGCGCCGAGCGGCAACCATAACGCGGGCTCCACTGCCGTTCCCGCGAGCGGCTCACCGGTGTAGCGGAAGTTGGCGGGCAGCACTCCAAGTATGGTGATCGCGGGACCGCCCAGTTGCAGCACGGAGCCAATAGCATTCGGCGACCCTTGAAACTGCTGCTGCCAAAAGCTGTAGGAGATCACGGCGACCGGGTCGGCCTGCGTGATGCGATCCTCGCGCACGCCGAACAGGCGGCCGACGGCGGGCTTGATGTCGAGGACAGAGAAAAAATCGCCGGAGACATACAGCGTGTCGAGTTGCTGCGCCGGTCCGCGACCGGTCATCACGAGATTCCAAACCGGGCTGATTGCCGCGACCTTCGAGAAGGAATGCTGCCGCGCGCGGAGATCGGCAAAGTTGGGCGCCGACGTGAAATCGCTGAGCTCGGGCTGTGACGAGCGAAGTGTTTCGATAGCGGCCAGACGGCTGGAATCGGGGTAGGGCAGACTGTGAAGAAGCAGCACGTCCGCCATGCTGAAGACGGCGGTGTTCGCGCCGATTCCGAACGAGAGGGTAGCGATCGCGATGGCGGCGAAGCCCGGATTGCGGCGTAGGAAGCGGAGCGCGTACTTGAGATCGGCGAGCATGGAGGACATCCGGGCAAGTCTTGTGCCGCGGCGCGGTGTTGAATCGGCGAGGTTTGGCGCGCGGGGCTATGCGGGTCGAGAGCTATTTCGGGACATTGGTGTTCGCTGGCGGGATGCTCGGTGCTTGACGGGGGTTGGTTGTTCTCATCGCGATTCATTCGCCTTTCGATGCACCTTTTACCGCTCCCTCACGGTCACGGCTCCGTTGTCTGAATCATGTACATACGGAGCCGTGACCGTGAGGGAGCAGTAAAAGTTGCCGGGGATCGGAGTGCGGTTGAATGCGGTAAAAAAGCAATTCGATATTCTTTCACAACGCCGTAAGGGAGCGGCAAACGGTACCGGGCGTCAGTGTTTTGTTGGACTTCGTATGGCGCCCCAGTCTTCGGGCGCTACGTCGCGGACGTGCTTTGAGAAGAGCCAGCGGTGGCCATCCAGATCGTTCGCGCCATACTGCCGCTCACCGTACATGGTTTCGTTGAGTTCTTCGAAAAGCGTGACACCGGCAGCTTTCGCGCGGGCGCAGTGGGCGTCCACGTCTTCCACAAAAACGGTGAGGGATTGCGTTTCATACCCCGCCTCGGCGGGAACGTCGCGACCCTTCCGCGGCCCGTTCAGCATGATCCACGCATCGCCCAGGTGCATCTGCGCGCCTTGAGGGGCGTCCGGCGGACCGTAACGGTAGTGTTCTTCAAAGCCGAAGACGCGGGTGAGCCACTCTATCGCTACGGCGATATCGCGATAGCAGATGTGCGGCAGAATGACATTTGCCGGAACCGAACGGTTGTTCAACATTTTCGGCCTCGTTTGTTTTATGCACAACTTTGCCACAAACCTCTGGCGCTAAGTTGCTGTAATTGTACGTCGAAAAAGCTGTTGATATCGTACGTGAAACCGCTGGAGGGCTCTTGGATTCGGGTGCGTTGCACGGTAAAAAGAGAGAGTCCATTCGCCGGCTGCGCAGCCACAACAGCAAATCTCGGGGGAGGTGGTTGTTGTGGTTGCGTCAGCGGGCTTTGGGCGTCCCTACTTCGCGGCCACAGCCGCATGAACCGGCGTGAGCCAGTTGTGGCGATCCTGAACGCCGCCTTCGACGATTCCGAAGAACTCCTTCTGCAGCCGTTCCGCCACTGGTCCGCGGCGTCCCTTGCCGATGGTGATGCGGTCGATGGAACGGATCGGCGTGATTTCGGCGGCGGTACCGGTGAAGAAGACCTCGTCGGCGATGTAGAGCATTTCGCGCGGGATGATGGTTTCGACCGTCGGAATACCGAGGTCGCGCGCCAGGGTCAGGACGGAATCGCGGGTAATCCCGGGAAGCACGCTTGCGCCGAGCGGCGGCGTCATCAGTTTGCCGTCGCGCACCACAAAAATGTTTTCGCCGGAACCTTCGCTGACGTAGCCGCTGGCGTCAAGCGCGATGCCTTCCACGTAGCCGTTGGCGATGGCTTCCATCTTGATGAGTTGCGAATTCATGTAATTCGCGCCGGCTTTGGCCATGGCGGGGAAGGTGTTGGGGGCCATGCGCGTCCAACTGGAGACGCAGACGTCAATACCCTGCTCAATGGCCTCGTCGCCGAGGTATTTGCCCCAGTTCCAACAGGCGATATAAACCTCGATGGGGTTTTTCGCGCCGTTCACGCCCACGTCGCCGTAGCCGCGCATGACGATGGGCTTCACGTACGCCGCACCCATATTATTGACGCGGACAACCTCGAGCATAGCGTCCATGAGCTGCTCGTGAGAGTAGCCTACGTTCTCCATGCGGTAGACCTTGGCCGAATCCAGCAAGCGGCGGGTATGTTCTTTCATCCGGAAAAACGCCGGACCCTTAGGGGTGGAATAGCAGCGTATGCCTTCAAACACACTGCTGCCGTAACTGACGACGTGTGCCAGCACATGAATGGTGGCATCTTCCCATCGGATGAAGCGACCGTTATGCCAGATTTTTTCGGTGGGTTTCAGCATGCTGCAATTATAACGTCTGGGCGGGCGTATGACCGGCGCTATGGCGGGCGCGCTCGCGGAGCTCGGAGACGTTGACTCCGGCTAGGGCGGTGGCGATTCCGCCGGTGAGAAGCAGGGGCAAGGTCCAGATAGCCAGCAGAAGAATCGAGAACGTCTTGGCGGTCTCCGCTTCCACGTCGAACAGGCGCAGCGCCGTGGTGCAACCCACGTTGAAGACGCCTACATTGCCGGGAGCGTTCGGGACGATGGTGACCAGGCGAATGATCGTGAGCACAGCGCAGGCCGTCAGGAACGAAAGGTCCAGAGCGTACGCCTTCATGAGGAACCACACCGAGAGGAACTGCATCGCGACATAGAGCAGGCTGATGGCGGTGGTAACTCCCAACGTCCGAAGATTACCCATGAGCTGCAAGCCTTCGATGACGTGGCGAAAGGTAGCTGCCCATTTGTTCTCAGTGAGGCTGGCATGCTGTTCGTGTTTGGCCATCACCACCCAGCAGAGCGCTACGGCTGCAGCCATGAGAATGACCGAGAGAATCTCCACACCGATGGTGACATCGCGCGGGATTCCCTGAACGTACGCCGCCATCAGCAGGAATGCGACGATCACCCAGACGCCGTCGAGCAGACGCTCGACTGCCGCGGAGGCGAAGCCGAGGGAGATGCGAAGGTCGTTCCAATGAGCCATCAGGTAGCAGCGGATGAGCTCGCCCACGTGCAACGGCAGCACTTCGTTGGCGAACAGGCCGATGGCGATTGATTGAACCGTGCGCCAGAAGCGGGTGCGCACGACCGGCGCGAGCAGCACGTCCCAGCGCCACGCCTGGACGACATAACTTCCCAGGTACGTGACCACGGCGAGGCCGACCCAGCGGTAGTCCAGAGTGCGAATGTCAGTATAGAGGTCGTGGAAATTGTAGCCGTGGAAGAGAATCAGCAGGCATACGATGGAGGCGGCATAGCCTGCCGCTTGCGGTAACCAGCGCGGCGTTCGCCTTCGTTTGCGCGGCACTGCGTCGACGAGGTTCGGGTCGCTTGGCCGCACGACTTCATTCTATCCTGCGGCGCAGGCGCGCCTACCGATCCCACCTCGCGGTAAAGATGTTGAACTCGTAGCGCTCTTTGGCGTCGCGGTCGGAGCAGAAGACCAGCGTCTTGCCGTCGGGCGAGAATTCGGGGAAGGAGGTGAAGCCGCCCCAATCGGTGACGCGCTGCAGGCCGCTGCCGTCGAGGTTCATCAGGTAAAGATCGAAGTGGCGGCTGTCGCAATCGTGCTTGTTCGATGAGAAGAGGATCTTCTTCCCGTCCGGTGTGAACGTAGGCGCGAAGCTGGCGCATCCGAAGTTGGTGATGACGCGCGCTCCGGAGCCATCGGCATTGGCGACCATGATCTCCATTTTCATCGGCACCGTCAGGTTGTCGGCGAGTAGGCTCTTGTAGCGCGCCATGTCGTCGCCGGTCTTCGGATAATTCGAGCGCCAGACGAGGTGCTTGCCGTCGCGCGAGAAAACGGCGCCTCCGTCGTAGCCCGGTGTCCTGGTGATCTGGCGCTTGGAGGAGCCGTCGGTGCGCATGGTCCACAGGTCCAGATCATGAGATGCGAGCGAAGTGTACACGATGTTGCCGGTTTTCCAGTTGACCGTGGCTTCGGCATCATAGCCGGGTGTGCTGGTGAGACGCTTTTCGATCTTGCCGTCGTCGGTGGCAAGGAAGATGTCGTAGCCGGGGAAGACGCCCCAGACGTAGCCTTTGCTGCGGTCGGGCGGCGTGGGGCAGGCGTCGCCGGCCAGGTGCGTGGAGGCGTATACGATGTGGCGGTTGTCGCTCAGGAAATAGGCGCAGGTGGTCCGGCCTTTGCCGGTGGAAACGAGGTGCTGATCGGAGCCGTCCGCATTCATGAGAAAGATCTGATCGCAATCGTAGGGGGCGCGCGTGGTTTGAAAGATCAGCCGTTTACCGTCCGGCGCCCAGTAGGCCTCGGCGTTCTGACCACCGTGCGTCAATTGGCGGATATCGGAGAAGAAGGGCGTTTGGGCGGCGGCGATGGCGGCATAGGCGAGGGCAGTGGCGACGGTTTTGTGCATGTGAATCTTCAAAGTATAGTCGAGCGCGGCGCGGGAGGTTTGAGAGTGGTTGATCCTGATTTTTGCGAGTAAGATACCAGTATGAGGATGCTACGGGTTGCGCTGCCATTCGCCCTTTTCGCGGTGGCCGGGTTTGCTCAGTTGGATCAGAAAACGAACAAAGAGAACATGGTGCGCGATCGCGGGCGCACGCCGGTGCAGCCTCCCGGACAGGTTCTGACGTACGGGCGCGTGGGAACGCAGGATTCGGTGCCATACGGACCGGTGACCGTGCGCGGCCTTCTGGTAGATGCGGGATGCCGCAACAGGAGCACGAACAACCTCTACAAGCCGGTGACGCCGCTCCCCGCCGCAACGCCGAACGGCGCCATGCAGGGCGGCAATAATGGACCGAATTCGGTGAACGGCATCACGGTGGATCAGCAGACGCTCGCGCAGGAGCGCGCGGATATTTTGCCGCACCTGGTGCCCGACATGTTGGCTCGGCAGGCCGATCAAACCTGCTCGGTGACCGGGCAGACGACGCAGTATTCGGTGCTGCTGCAGAATGGCCGGTTTATCGATCTCGATTACGCGGGCGATACGCTGGCCAACGAGGTCGTGTTCGCCACGCCGCAGGGACAGGCGATGTTGAACGGCACCGGTCCCGGCGTGAAGATGCAGGTCACGGTGAGCGGCCGCGTGACCGGGAATCGCATCTTCGTCGAACAGCTCACGAAATAAATGACCGATCCAAACCTGCGGGTTCTGATCTCCGCCGAGAAGATCCAGGCCCGGATTCGCGAGATGGGCGAGCAGATTTCCGCCGACTACCCCACCGGCAATCTGCACATGATCTGCATTCTCAAGGGGGCGTGCTTTTTCCTGACGGACTTGGCTCGGGCCATGAAACGCGACGTATTTGTCGACTTCATGGGCATCTCGACGTACGGGAAAGGCAAGACCAGTTCGGGCGAAGTGAAGGTCACCAAAGACCTGGATATTTCACTCGAAGGCGCGGATGTGCTGATTGTCGAGGATATTGTCGATAGCGGGGTAACGCTGAATTACCTGATGCAACTGCTGGCGCAGCGAAAGCCGAAGAGCATACGGATCGCGGCGCTGCTGGATAAACCGGAGAGAAGGCTAAGGCCGGTGGAGGCCAGCTACGTCGGGTTCCAGATTCCGGACCACTTCGTGGTGGGGTACGGGCTGGATTACGCGGAGAAGTATCGCAATCTGGATGCGATTTGCCTGCTCGAGAGCTAAACAAAAGGCGGCGCAGGCCCTCAGGTCGCGCCGCCGCACTTCGATTCCTACGTAGTCCTTAGCGCCGCCGCAACCCGCGCCGGACGCCCGGAAGCATCAAGGCCAAGCCGGAAAGCAGCAGTGCCGCCGGACCGGGCTCCGGAATTCCAGTGGTGTTGCTGGTCACCGATAGATTATCGAGACCGACCGATTCGTCGCCGCCGCCCTGCCAGCCGGCGCCCGACGCGAAGAAGTCGAACACCGCGTTGCCGCTGCTGTCCGCGCTCAGCCCGGTGATCGTGATGTCATAGACGGACGTGGTGCCGTCGGCGTTCAACAGCGTTACCGTCGTCCCCGCGGGCGGGTTCGGGTACGGATTGCCCGGATATTCCGGACTTGTACCCAAAGCGAAATTGCGGAAGGGCTGCTGGAAAATCGAATTCGAATTCAGGTTGACGTTCATCAAATCGGGTATGCAGCAGCTCCAAGTCGTGCCGTCCCACGTGTCGATCGCCAAAAACGTGAACTCTAGCGCCAGATCCTGATTTGGAGCCAGTCCCGTGAGGGTCAGCGTGGTTGCCGCAGCCGGGTTCCCGGTGGCATAGTCCTGCCAAACTTGGTTCCCGTCAACCGTGGCGTCGCCGTGAACGATTGTTGTGGTTGTCACTCCGCAAGCGGCGCACGCGGTTATGCCGCTGCCTTGGCCACTCTCGAAGTTGTTGGTGTACACGACCGATGCTTGGGAGACCGCAGCCAAACCCCAAAACATACCCGCCGCCAGGAGCGGCTGAATCGCGTGCAAATAACGAGCCTTCATTCTTCCTCCCGAAGATCAGTTTTATACAGAGAAGTATTGTGACTCATTTGCCTAATGATGTCCGCAATTTGAGTGCGTGGACGAAGCGATTTGGGTACTATTCAGGCAGCGTTTTGGTACTATAGCGCGAACCGTGGTAGTCGTTCCCTCCGCCGGAACGCGCAGCACTCCACGAAGCGGGCCCGCTCCAGCAGCGGCAGATCAGCTCAGTGATCAATTGGCGTCATCGGAGCGAGTGGCCGCGCGCCATTTGGCTGGAAAATGTCCGATACGCGGAAGTGCGAGCCGCCCGTCGGCCCCGAAAATGATGCAGCGGGAACGGCGTCGGACGGCGTTAGGAGTTAATACCGGTGGCCATTGGTGGCCGGCGGACGACGCCGTGACCCGTAGGCTCGGCAAGTTCGGTTCTCGACAGAGCTATCCAGGCAGCGTTTTGGTGCTATCGCGCGGACGGATCTTTCTTCGAGAACAGCTTGTTTTTGACGTCCGGCCAAAACTCTTTCAGCACATTCGAGAAGGCGTCCGTTCCAACTGCTATAAGGAGCTTTTCGGTGTTGTCCTTCCAGTTTCTAGTGTCGGGATAGTAGGCGTTGGAGATCGCCGCCGCCGCTGCGTTTCCTCCCCATTCGGAGAAGTTGAAGGAGTTGCGGCCGGAATCCATGCGGGCTACGAAGATCCGGGTGAGAGCGTAGCCGAGGCGATGCTTTTTGGTGCCTTCGGAGAGCCGGAAGTAGCGCGGGTCCTGATGGCCGAGCGCGGGGACTATGCCTTCGGTCATCATGTTGCCGATCATCTGGTCGCCGTAGGCGGTGGCGAATCGCATGGCGTAGCCTTGCATTCCCTGGCCGAAGGACGGGTTCTGGTCTTCCAGTTGGTAGAGGGCCGCGAAAAGTCCGGCGGTGGGGTAGACGGGCAGGTCGAAGGAGTCCTTGAAGGCGATGGTCATCTTTTGCTTGCCGGTCAGGCGGTGGAACGGGATGGAGTTCTCGGTGGTGCGGTTGTTGGGCAGGACTCCGAAAATCCGTTTGTCCTCAGCAGGTGCTTGTGGGGGCGGTGTTTGCGCCGAGGAGGCGGCGAGGCACACGAAACATAAGGAGATGGCGCGGCGCATGAAGTAGAATAGATGATAACAGCGCATCGCCGGTTACGATTCCCGTCCAGTTGCACGCAAAATCCCCTTCTGGTACACTGATTGCTGTCCCTTTAGAAATCAGCTCAGTGGGAGGTTCGTTTGTCTGTGCGACGGACCGCTTGCACCAATGAGGAGACATGGCACGCAAACCAGGTAAACAGTATCAAGCCGCGTTGAAGCAGGTAGAGGCCAAAGAGTATCAGCTCGAAGAGGCCATTCCGCTTCTCAAGAAAATCAAATTCGCCAAATTCGACGAGACCGTGGAAGTACACATGCGTCTCGGGGTCGACCCCAAGCACGCCGACCAGATGGTCCGCGGCACGGTGGTGATGCCCAACGGGCTTGGTAAGAGCAAAAAAGTGCTGGTGATCGCCAGCGGCGACAAGCAGCGCGAAGCCACCGAAGCCGGCGCCGACTTCGTGGGCGGCGAGGACATGGTGAACAAGATTCAGTCCGAAAGCTGGACCGATTATGACGCCGTGATCGCTACTCCGGACATGATGCGTTCGGTGGGTAAGCTCGGAAAAGTGCTCGGTCCCCGGGGGCTCATGCCCAACCCGAAGACCGGAACGGTAACCACGGACGTGGTCAAAGCCATCAACGAAATCAAAGCCGGTAAAGTGGAATTCCGCGTCGACAAGACCGGTATCATCCACGCTCCCGTGGGCAAGGTCAGCTTCGATGCCCAGAAGTTGATTGAGAACGCTTCCAGCCTGATTACGGCGGTAATCAAGGCGAAGCCGGCAGTGGCCAAGGGCAAATACGTCCGGAGCGCCACGATTTGCTCCACGATGGGTCCGGGAGTCCCGGTCGATACCACACCCTTCAGCGTGAAGGCGGCGGCGGTCTAAGCCAAAACAGGTGTTTCCATGAAAAAGAAGGAAGACAAGAACAAAGACGTAGAGAGTTTGCGCAAGGATCTTGCGGAAACCAAGAACCTGTTCGTCACCGGCTACGAAAAGCTGCGCGTGGATCAGGATTTCGAACTGCGCAAGACGGTCCGCGGGGCGGGCGGCAAGTATCGCGTGGTGAAGAACAATCTGGCGGAGATCGCCGCCGAGGGGACTGCATCGGAGGCCGTGTTGAAGGGCCTGCGCGGCATGACCTCGATGGCGTATACCGAAGGCGATCCGGTGGCGCTGGCGAAGGCGCTGACGGCATACGCGAAGGCGAACCCTTCGTTCACGTTCAAGGCAGGTATTGTCGAAGGCCGTGCGATCGACATCAAGGCGATCAACGATCTGGCGACGATGCCGAGCAAGGAAGAGATCTTCGCGAAGTTGCTGTACGTGATCAACGCACCGGCACAGCAGCTCGTGACAGTGATGAACGCCGTGGGCCGCAACCTGGCGGTGGTAGTGGATCAGGGCGTCAAAGAGAACAAGTTTCAGGCGTAACGGGAAACCGGAGCGCGAGAAGATTCAGAAAACCTTTTAAGGAGTTGGAGTTTAGAAATGGCGGACATTAACGCAATTGCGGATCAGATTCAGGGCTTGAGCCTGCTGGAAGCGTCTCAGCTGGTCAAGATGCTGGAAGAGAAACTGGGAGTTTCGGCGGCAGCGGCAGCACCCGTGATGATGGCGGGCGGCGGCGCGGCGGCAGCGGCAGCTCCGGCGGCTGAGGAGAAGACGGAGTTCACCGTCGTTCTGACCGCAGCCGGCGCCAACAAGATCAACGTCATTAAGGCGGTTCGTGAAGTCACCAGCCTCGGTTTGAAGGAAGCCAAGGACCTGGTGGATGGCGCGCCGAAGCCGGTGAAGGAAGGCGTCAGCAAGGATGAAGCTGAAGCCATCAAGAAGAAGTTCACCGAAGCGGGCGCATCCGTCGAAGTGAAGTAAATGCCGAGGCAGGGCGGTGCGGGGGCCGGAGTGTCCCTGCGCCGCCCGTCCTCGTTTTTGAGTAATTTGACGGCAGGCATAAGTCCTGCTAGAGTGGGTAGTTGGGCCTTCGATTCAACGGATTCGATTCCCAATTGGTGACTGTGATTCGCGAATCCTGGAACTTCAATTGCAGTAGCGGCGAAACTGCAACGAGGGGATTTCTGCGCGTTCGCAAACCCGCGAACGCGATACAGGGTTCGTGTACCTGCTACTCCACTATCCCCGTCTTCATCGCGAGCACTACTCCGGAACCAGTTCGATTCCTGCCCTTTTGTTCTCTTTTCGGCGCCCTGGGAGGCCTCACCACCCGGGGCGCCGTTGGCTTGTTGCTGTTAAGCGTGGCCTAGCTTTGCGTTGGCTGTCCGGCCGTCAGGAGTTTTTAAAGAATGGATAATCAAAATAACGGCGCCGTTCCAGAGCGAGTCGATTTTTCCAAGATCAAAACTTCGATTCCCATCCCGAACCTGATTGAGGTTCAGAAGAACTCGTACGAGCGTTTTCTGCAGATGGATCTTCTGCCCAACGAGCGCGAAGACATCGGTCTGCAGACCGTATTCAATTCGGTATTCCCCATCAGCGATTTCCGGGGCGTCAGCGACCTGGAATTTGTCGATTATTCGATCGGCAACTGGGAGTGCAAGTGCGGCAACCTGAAAGGTCTGCATCATTTGCGTTCCACCTGCCGCAATTGCGGCGCGACCATCCGCACCGATCCCTTCCATGCGGGCGACATTCTCTGTTCGCACTGCGGCACGTTCAACAAGAACGTGGTGACCTTCTGCAACAAGTGCGGCGACCCGGTGGGTTTGCAACTCAAGTACGATATGCAGGAGTGCCAGGAGCGCGGCATGACGTACGCCGCTCCACTCAAGGTCACAATCCGGCTCACCGTGTACTCCAAAGATCCCGAGACGCAGAAGAAAAGCGTGCGGGACATCAAGGAACAGGAAGTTTTCTTCGGCGAAATTCCGCTGATGACGGACAACGGTACGTTCATCATCAACGGCACCGAGCGCGTCATCGTTTCTCAGTTGCACCGTTCGCCGGGCGTGTTTTTCGAGCGTGTTCCAGCGCAAGGCTACTTCCTCGGCAAGATCATCCCGTATCGCGGGAGCTGGGTCGAGTTCGAATACGATAACAAAAACATCCTTTACGTTCGTATAGACCGGAAGCGCAAGTTCTACGGTTCGGTGTTCCTGCGCGCTCTCGGCCTGAAGACCGATGAACAGATTCTGCGCGCGTTTTATCGCGTCAGCAAGATCTCCGTGCGTGACAAGAAGCTGTTGTGGAATGTGGACGAAGGCCTAACGGGCCTGAAGCTCTCGCACGCGATCGCCACCAAGAGCGGCGACACGGTGGTCGGCCAGGGCAAGAAGATCACCTCCACTCTCTACAAGGAAATTCAGAAGGCCAAGATCGCGCAGGTGGAAGTAGCGCCCAACGATCTCGAAGGCGCGTACGTTGTGGCTGATGTGGTCGATATGTCGACCGGCGAAGTCATGATCGACGCCAACAGCGAACTGACTCCGACCACCATCGGCAAGCTCATCGAAGCGGGCATCGAAGATTTCGAAATCTTCTTCCCGGAGCGCGACGACGTCGGCACGGTCATCTCGGCGACCATCCGCAAGGACGCGGTCAAGACGCAGAACGAAGCGCTGATCGAAATTTACCGCAAGCTTCGTCCGGGCGATCCGCCGACTCTGGATACGGCCACCCAGCTCTTCCAGGGCATGTTCTTCGACCCGCGCAAGTACGACTTCTCGCGCGTGGGCCGCATGAAGTTCAACATCAAGCTGTTCGATAAGAGCGATGCCACGAGCCTGGATAAACGCACGCTCGATGGCGAGGACTTCAAGGCGACCATCCGCTACCTGCTGAAACTGCGCAAAGGCATCGGCGCGGTGGACGATATCGATCACCTCGGCAACCGCCGCGTGCGCGCGGTGGGCGAACTGCTCGAGAACCAGTTCCGCATCGGCCTGGTCCGCATGGAACGCGCCATCAAGGAAAAGATGAGCGTGTACCAGGAAATGTCGACGGCCATGCCGCACGACTTGGTGAACGCCAAGCCGGTGATGGCCGCCATCCGCGAATTCTTCGGCAGCAGCCAGCTTTCCCAGTTCATGGATCAGACCAACCCGCTCAGCGAGATCACGCACAAGCGGCGTCTGTCGGCCCTTGGACCAGGCGGTTTGAGCCGCGAGCGCGCGGGTTTCGAAGTTCGCGACGTGCACCCGACGCATTACGGCCGCATCTGCCCGATCGAAACGCCGGAAGGTCCGAACATCGGTCTGATTTCGTCGTTGAGCTGCTTTGCGCGGATCAACGAATACGGCTTCATCGAGAGTCCCTATCGCAAGGTGGTGAAGGGCATCGTCATAGACGAAGTCCGGATCCTCAATCCGGGCGACACGGATCACAAAGTGGGCGACATCATTTCGCGGCAGCAGGCGGAAGAAGTCAACCGCAAGCTGGCGGGCAAGAAGCAGGGGCTTGAAGTTGTGGCCCACTGCGAGTACCTGTCGGCCTGGGAAGAAGACAAATGGACCGTCGCGCAGGCCAACGTGGAGCTGGACGAGAACGGCAAAATCGTTCCCGATCTCTGCAACGCCCGGCAGGCCGGCAACTTCGTGCTGAAGAGCCGCGATGAGATTGAGTACATCGACGTCAGCCCGAAACAGCTTGTCAGCGTGGCCGCGAGCCTCATTCCGTTCCTCGAAAACGACGACGCCAACCGCGCGTTGATGGGTTCGAACATGCAACGGCAGGCAGTGCCGCTGCTCCGCGCCGACGCTCCCTATGTGGGCACCGGCATGGAGTATGTGACCGCGCGCGATTCCGGCGCGGTGGTGCTCTGCAAGCGCGCCGGCGTGGTGGATTCGGTGGATAGCGAGCGCATCATCGTACGCGTGGAAGGCACGGCTCATGAGGGTCAGCTTTCACGCGAAGTGGGCGCGGACATCTATCAGCTCACCAAGTTCAAGCGCTCCAACCAGAACACGTGCATCAATCAGAAGCCGATCGTGTACGCCGGCCAGCGAGTGGTCAAGCAACAGGTTCTGGCCGATGGGCCTTGCACGGATTTCGGCGAACTGGCGCTTGGCCGCAACGTGCTGGTAGCGTTCATGCCGTGGCGCGGGTACAACTTCGAAGACGCAATCCTGGTCAGCGAAAAGCTGGTGAAGGAAGACTACTACACCTCGATTCACATCGAGGAGTTTGAAATCGAAGCGCGCGACACCAAGCTGGGGCCGGAAGAAATCACGCGCGATATTCCGAATATCGCCGATTCGTTCCTGCGCAACCTGGACGAGAGCGGCATCATCCGCATCGGCGCCACCGTGAAGCCGGGCGACATTCTGGTGGGGAAGGTGACGCCGAAGGGCGAAACCCAGCTCACGCCGGAAGAAAAACTGCTGCGTGCGATCTTCGGCGAGAAGGCAGGCGATGTGAAGGACGCGTCGCTGTACTGCCCGCCTGGCATCGAAGGCACGATTGTCGATTGCAAGATCTTCTCCCGGAAGGGTCAGGAGAAGGACGAGCGGTCGAAATCGATCGAAGAAACTCAGATCCAGCGTTTGCAGCGCAACCTGCAGGATGAAATTCGAATCCTGACGGACGAGCGCTCCAAGCGCCTGGCGAATCTGCTGGACGGCAAGAAGCTGCTGGCCGACCTGCACGACGAAAAGACCAACAAGCGCCTGCTCAGCAAGGATACCGAGCTGACGCGCGACATCATCGAGAAGATGAAATCGCGCGACCTCAAGCGCATGCGCCTGGCGAACAAAGATCCGCGGCTCAACGAACAGATCGACGAGATCGAAGAGATGACGAGCCGTCAGATCGCGGTGCTCGAGAAGATCACCGACGAGAAGGTCGCCAAGCTGCGCAAGGGCGACGAACTGCCCCCGGGCGTCATCAAGCTGGTAAAAGTCTATATCGCCATGAAGCGCAAGCTGAGCGTGGGCGATAAGATGGCCGGCCGCCATGGGAACAAGGGCGTCATTGCGCGCATCCTGCCGGAAGAGGATATGCCGTATCTGCCGGATGGAACTCCGGTGGAGATCGTGCTCAATCCCCTCGGCGTGCCTTCCCGTATGAACGTGGGTCAGATTCTGGAAACCCACTTGGGATGGGCAGCCAAGGCGCTGGGCGTGCAGTTCGCGACCCCGGTGTTCGACGGCGCGACCGAACGCGAAATCAAGAAGAGCCTGGCGGAAGCCAAGCTGCCGAGCTCCGGAAAGACCGCGCTGTTCGACGGTATGACCGGAACGCAGTTTGAGCAGCCGGTGACCGTCGGCTACATCTACATGCTGAAGCTGAGCCATCTGGTGGACGACAAGATTCACGCGCGCTCCATCGGACCGTACTCGCTGATTACCCAGCAGCCGCTGGGCGGTAAGGCGCAGTTCGGCGGACAGCGGTTCGGCGAAATGGAAGTCTGGGCGCTGGAAGCATACGGCGCGGCTTACATTCTGCAGGAACTGTTGACGGCGAAATCCGACGATGTGTATGGCCGCGCGAAGATCTACGAGGCCATTGTGAAGGGCGAAGCCGCCATCGAGCCAGGTGTACCGGAATCTTTCAATGTGCTCATCCGAGAGTTGCAGAGCCTGTGTCTCGATGTGGAATTGATGAAGAAGCCGAAGGAAGTGCTGGATACGGCGCTCGCGGCTGATTAGTTATCAGGACGCAGATGAACGCAGATGAACGCAGATAATTTCAAAGTCTTATCGGCGTTTATCGGCGTTCATCAGCGTCCCCTAATGGTTTTTAAGGGTTTAGTGAACTGGAGGCTATTTTGAGATCCTCTCCGTACGATCGAGCGAATTTGATCGCGGATTTCGATTCAATCCGCATTTCTCTGGCATCTCCGGAAAAAATCCGGAGTTGGAGCCACGGCGAAGTCACCAAGCCGGAGACTATCAATTACCGGACTTTCAAGCCGGAGCGCGACGGCCTTTTCTGCGCCCGGATTTTCGGCCCCACCCAGGATTGGGAGTGCTTGTGCGGCAAGTACAAGCGCATGAAGCATCGCGGCGTCATCTGCGACAAGTGCGGCGTGGAAGTGACGCTGGCGCGTGTCCGCCGCGAGCGGTTGGGCCACATCGAACTGGCCAGCCCGTGCTCGCACGTGTGGTTCTTCAAAGGACTGCCGAGCCGCATCGGCCATCTGTTGGACATCACGCTCCGTGAACTGGAGCGGGTGCTGTATTTCGAAGCCTACGTGATTGTCGATCCCGGCTCGGTGGAAGCGCTCAGCCAGGGCGAGGTCATCACGGACGAGCGCAAGCGCCAGCTTGACCAGGAATTTCCGGGTCAGTTCGTCGCGATGATGGGCGCCGAGGGCGTGAAAGAGCTGCTGAAGAAGGTGGACGTCGAACATCTCAGCGAAGACATTCGCGAGAGGATGAAGACGGAAACCAGCGTCCAGAAGAAGCTGAAGTACGCCAAGCGTCTGCGCGTGGTGGAAAGCTTCCGCAAGAGCGGCAACAAGCCGGAGTGGATGATTCTGGACGTGATCCCGGTGATTCCGCCGGAGCTGCGTCCTCTGGTGCCGCTGGATGGCGGCCGTTTCGCTACCAGCGATTTGAACGATCTGTATCGCCGCGTGATCAATCGCAACAACCGGTTGAAAAAGCTCATTGAGCTGCACGCGCCGGACGTGATCGTGCGCAACGAAAAGCGCATGCTGCAGGAAGCCGTCGACGCGCTGTTCGATAACGGCCGCCGCGGCCGCGTGCTGCGCGGCGCCAACAACCGTCCGCTGAAATCGCTCTCCGATACGCTGAAAGGCAAGCAGGGCCGCTTCCGCCAGAACCTGCTCGGAAAGCGCGTGGACTACTCGGGCCGTTCGGTGATCGTGGTGGGTCCGGAATTGCGCCTCAACCAGTGCGGTCTTCCCAAGAAGATGGCGCTGGAACTGTTCAAGCCGTTCATCTACCATCGCCTCGAGCAGCGCGGCCATTGCACCACCATCAAGCAGGCCAAGGAACTGGTGGAGCAGCAGGATCCGGTGGTTTGGGACATTCTCGAAGAGGTGATTAAGGATCACCCGATTCTGCTCAACCGCGCTCCCACGCTGCACCGCCTCGGCATTCAGGCATTCGAGCCGGTGCTGGTGGAAGGCAAGGCCATTAAAATTCACCCGCTGGTCTGCACGGCGTTCAACGCAGACTTCGACGGCGACCAGATGGCCGTGCACATTCCCCTTTCGCCCGAAGCGCAGATCGAAGCTTCGACCCTGATGCTTTCGGCGAACAACATTCTGTCGCCGGCGCACGGCGGCCCGATCGCTATTCCGACACAGGATATGGTGCTCGGCTGCTACTACCTGACCAAGGCGCGTCCGGGCGCGAAGGGCGAAGGCCGCACGTTCGCATCGACGGACGATGTGCTGATCGCGCTCGAAATGGGCGAAGTGGAAACGCTGACCCCGATCAAGCTGCGCTATACCGGCCGCGTCATCGACCTGGTGCACGCCTTCGATAACCAGAACGTGTTGCACACCGAGCCGATCGAGTTCGTGAAGCAGTACATGGAGACGACGGTGGGGCGCGTGATCCTCAATGACGCGCTGCCGCAGGATATGCCGTTCGTCAATGGTCTGCTGAAGAAGAAGGGCCTCGCACAGCTCGTGCAGTACTGCTACCTGAAGTTCGGGTTGCACATCACGGTAGTGATGCTGGACGAAGTGAAGGCTCTCGGGTTCCTGTACGCGACGCGCGCGGGCATTTCTATCGGCATCGACGACATGGTCGTCCCCGGCGAGAAGGCCGCCCTGGTGCGGGCCGCGGAAAAGGAAGTGGTGGACGTCGAAAATCAGTATCAGGACGGCGCCATCACCCACGGCGAGCGCTACAACAAGATCATCGAAATTTGGAGCAAAGTGACCGAACGCGTTTCGGACGAAATGTTCCAGGCGATGGAAGAGGACGACCGGACCGGCCGCTACCTCAATCCGATTTACATCATGGCCGACTCCGGCGCGCGCGGTTCGAAACAGCAGATCCGCCAGCTTTCCGGTATGCGCGGTTTGATGGCCAAGCCGAGCGGAGAAATTATCGAAACGCCGATCACGGCGAACTTCCGCGAAGGCCTCAACGTGCTGCAATACTTCATCTCGACGCACGGCGCCCGTAAGGGTCTGGCCGACACCGCGTTGAAGACGGCCGATTCGGGTTACCTGACGCGCCGGCTGGTGGACGTGGCGCAGGACGTGATCGTGAGCGAAGACGATTGCGGCACCGGCGAGGGAATCTACGTCGAATCCATTATCGAATCCGGCGAAATCATCGAGCCGTTGCGCGACCGCATTGTGGGCCGCGTAGCGCTGGAAGATCAGAAGGATTACGAAGGCAACGTGATCGTCGCGGTGAACAAGGAAATCACCGAAGACCTGGCGGCGGCGATTCAGGCGGCCGGTATCGAGCGCGTGAAGATCCGCTCGGTGCTGACGTGCGAATCCAAGCGCGGCGTTTGCGTAGCGTGCTATGGCCGCAACCTGGCGACGGGGCGGTTGGTGGAACGCGGCGAAGCGGTCGGCGTGATCGCGGCGCAGTCCATCGGCGAACCCGGCACGCAGTTGACGATGCGCACGTTCCACATCGGCGGAACGGCGAGCCGCATCAACGAACAATCGACGCAGGACGCTAAGAGCGATGGGTTCGCGCGGTATATCGGGATTCAGACGGTCCGCAGCAAGGCGGGCGAGTTGATCGCGATGAACCGCAACGGCATCATTTCCGTGGTCGACGATAAGGGCCGCGAAAAGGAACGCTATCAGGCGGTTTACGGCGCGCGCGTGCTGGTGGAAGACGGGGCGCCCGTGAAGAGCAACCAGATCCTGCTGGAATGGGATCCGTACACCTTCTCGATTCTGACGGAAGTCAGCGGCGTGGTTCATTTCAAGGACCTCATCGACGGACTGACGCTGCAGGAGCAGGTGGACGAAGTCACTGGTATGAGCCAGTTGGTGGTGACGGATTCGCCCGATGAGAAGCGCCAGCCGATCATCCAGGTGCGTCCGGAAGGCGCCCAGGGTTCGCGGTCGGAGGCAAAGAAGTACCTGATGCCGACGCATGCGCACCTGATGGTGCATGACGGCGAAGAGGTACACGCGGGCGACGTGCTGGCGAAGATCCCGCGCGAGACCACGAAGACCAAGGACATCACCGGCGGTCTGCCGCGCGTCGTGGAACTGTTCGAAGCGCGCAAGCCGCGCGAGACGGCGATCATCGCGGAGATCAACGGGGTGGTGAAGTACGGCGAAGTGACCAAGGGCCAGCGGCGCATAAATGTGCTGGGCGACGATGGCGAGCAGAGGGAATACTCGCTGCCGCGCGGCGTGCACATCAACGTGCAGGAAGGCGAGCGTGTGAAGGCGGGCGAACCGCTGATGGACGGGCCGCTGGATCCGCACGACATTCTGGCGGTGCTCGGTGAAAAGGAACTGCAGAAGTACCTGGTCAACGAGATTCAGGAAGTCTACCGGTTGCAGGGCGTGAACATCAACGACAAGCACCTGGAGACGATCTCGCGTCAGATGATGCGCTGGGTGAAGGTGGAAGATATCGGCGACACCGAATTCCTGCCGGAAGAGGTGGTGGACAAGTTCAAGTTCCGCGCCGAGAATCAGAAGACGTCGGAAGCCGGCGGACGTCCGGCGCAAGGCAAGGCAATGCTGTTAGGGATCACGAAGGCGTCGCTATCGACGGATTCGTTCATCTCGGCGGCGAGTTTCCAGGAGACCACGCGCGTACTCACCGAAGCCGCGATCAACGGCAAGGTGGACTATCTGCGCGGGTTGAAGGAGAACGTCATCATGGGCCGCCTGGTTCCGGCCGGCACGGGTATGGAGTACTACCGTGCGGTGAAGATCGCAGGCGAGGACGTGGTGGAAGAGCCAGTGGTCGAGCCCGGTCTCGATGCCATCCCCGGTTACGACGAGGAGACGCGCTTGCAGTACGCAGGCGGGCTGCCTGAGGATACCGGCGAGGAGAGTCTGGCCGAGTAAGTCAGTTAGTAAGTGGAGTAAGTAAAAGCCGCCGGTGGTCCGAAAGGGCTGCCGGCGGCTTTTTGCGTGGCGCAGCACTGTTTCCTGCCGCGCCCGTGCGCACGTGCTATAGGCGCAGGTGCGGATTAGTTGGCCGAAGGTTTCTCCAAACGATCGATAAATATTACGATCGCGGGTGCTTTTTGGTCTACTAACCTAAGCCCAAGCTGGTGCTTCACAGCGTCCTTGAATGGAGGAGCAGACTCCATATTGCTGCCGGTTCCCTCAGCTTCCGGCGTGAACTCCAGATCCAAATCGAAACGTCCGGTTAGCCCTGTACGATCGACGCCACCGATCGGCACATTCGACACCATGGACGCGCTTGCCAGGTATTTCGCGATCTGCTCCGGCGTAACGTCAACCATTCTCAGGTGCCGTCGTCCCTCGATGTTCCAAGTCACCAACCCGCAGTATCGCGGGCCGTCAGCGGCGTTTCGTGGAGCTTCAATTTGCGGCGATGAATCTGGCTTGGTCTCACACGGTTGATCGAGGGGATGTGGCTTGAGGTACGGCCCCAGGGTTCCGGCCTTGACGAGATACAGAGCGGCCACCTCGCGTGTCTGGATCTCCCGGTGAATTGCCAGCTTGAAGCGATCGGAAAGCAGCGCCTGCACCATCAATCGCAATTGGTCGCGTGTAGGAACACGACTCGCGCGCGCCTCGATGTTGAAGAACTGGCTTCTCGCCCATTCGGGCAAATGATCGTAGATGTTGCGCCCTTGGATCGAATCATTAATCTTGTATGCAAAGAGCAAATAGGCCATCAAGGGCGCATTCGCTGAAAATCGGTTACCGGCCGGAGGGGGGCCATCCAATCCGTTCAGGGTTACATTCGTCGAAAACGGAGTCATCGGTGCACTGGGCTTGACCGACGCCACCTCGAAATGCGATTCGCCGCCTGCCTGTTTTTCCCATTCGGGCGCCGCAACAGTCTGCTGTTGCAGTGGCTGGCCGAATAAACTACACACAAACAAGACGAACAGAGAAAGCCTCACAGTCACTGTTGGCCATAAGTGTGCCATATACGAAGACGTTACTACGAAGACTGTCGTATAGTCAAGGCCGCCTGACCGACCGGTAACGTTCCGTGCAGATCGTTAGCGGCAGGACTTGGAGACTGGACGATGCGCGTATCTTGCGTCCTTTTCTCCAGCTCATCCGTATACATGGTGCGGTTACCATGTACCAAGTTGCACTTGCGAAGGATGTGGGCGTGACGGAATACGATGAGCTTGCATTGCTGCGGCGCGCCGACCCGGCGGCAATGGCCGCGGTGGTGTGCCGCTATCGTCAGCGGCTGTATCGCTACCTTGTCCGTCTGGTGCGGGACCCGGCAGCCGCGGACGACCTGTTTCAACAGACGTGGCTCCGCGTCGTGCGCGAGATTCGCCGGTACGATTCGCGCCGCAGCTTCGATACATGGCTGTTCGCGATTGCTCATAACGCCGCGATGGATTTGCTGCGACGCAAGACGGGAGAGAGTCTGGACGAGCGCGACGCGGCGGTGTCCGATGCCGCGCCGGATGCTCTGGCGCTGGCGATCAGCGCCGAGCGCTCCGCAATTTTGGCCGCGCAGATGGACGCGCTACCCGCACTCTATCGGGAAGCGCTGACCTTGAGATTCGAAGAGGGAATGAAGTTGGAGGAGATTGCCGAAGTGACGGGCGCGCCGCTCTCGACCGTGAAAAGCAGGGTGCAGCGCGGGCTGGAGTGCCTGCGCGAGCGAGTGACCGCGCGCTGGCAAAAGGAGGACCTGTTATGACCCATGATGAAATTCGGCAGCAACTCGCGTTGAGCGCCGCCGGTTTGCTGCCTCCGGAGGGCGACAGCAGCATCCGCAACCATATCGCTGAATGTGCCTCGTGTGCAGCGCAATTTGAGATTCTGGCGGCGATCTCGCACGAACTAACCGCGCTGCCGGCGCCATCGCCGTCACCTGATTTGCTGGCGCGCACGCACGCGCTCATGGTGGCTGAGGCTGCGGCGATGGCGGACCGGCGGCGCATGGCCATGGTCGCCGTGGCAGCGGGTCTTTTTGCCTGGGTGATTAACCTGGCGACCTGGGCTGTTTATCAACTGATTACCGGCGGTATCGACGCGGTCCTGCGCCCGGCAATGTCCGGCCTTCTCGCGTGGCTCGCGCTTTCGACCCTGACCGCGATGTTAGCCGCGCCCGCGTCACTGGCGCTGGCATCGCGCCGCCGCATCGAAAGGAGCATCTTATGACACCGGTTCCACCTCAAGGCCGCGGGGCGACCATCCCCTTCGCCGCATGGCTTGCCGCGATGTTAGCTTGCGGCGTCGCGTTCATCTTCTTCCTATTCGCCAGCATGAATGGCCATTTGGGGATCCCCGAAATGGTCGTCTGCACCATCGGCGCGTTGCTGCTGGCCGGCTATATCCTGGTGATCGGATACATCTACGGCGACGCGCGGCGCCGCGGGATGAATGCTGTTTTGTGGGCGTTGCTCGCGTTCTTCGCGCCCAGCGCAATCGGCATCATTCTCTATTTCATTCTTCGCAACCCGCTTCCCATCTACTGTTGGAAATGCGGGGGGGCGGTTTACAACGGTTATCCGCATTGCCCGCTGTGCGGAGTCAATGTGACGCCGGTATGCCCCAGTTGCCATCGCGCTGTGCAGTCGCCTTGGAGTCACTGCCCTTGGTGTGGAGTCAAAGTAGCTTAAACGTCGAGTAAATCGGTCTCCGCGAAAAGCCTGATGTATGATGGGCCGTGCGCCGTTTTCTGTTCATCGCCGTGGCCCTCGCGAGCTCTCAGGCACAGACGTTCGATGTGGCCTCCCTCAAAGCTATCGACAGTAGCTTTGTTGAGGCGAGGCCGAAAATCACGCCGGGCCGGTTATCATGGACAACCGGCATGAACGGTCTCCTCTGCTTTGCATTTCAACTGCAGGCGTTCCAGTTGCAGATGCCGAATCCGATGCCCGCGGGTGTCAGACGCGTATATCGCGTGGATGCCGAATTCGCTCCCAACGCAACCGAGCGGGACGTCCGTCGTATGATGCAGGCGCTGATTGTCGAACGTTTCAAGATCGCTTCCCACCGTACCACCAAGGAGGCTGACGTCTACACACTGACGGCTGCGAAAGGCGGGACGAAAATCAAAATGGCTGCGCCGGACGATGCGCCCCCGCCATTTCCCGACTGGTGGCATAACCCTCCGTCGCCTCAGGCCATCGAGGGTAGGATTCTGCAGACGATCCCGTCACCGGGGATCGTAACCATGGCTGGCCGTAGGGTAACGATCTCGCAGCTTTGCGAGACGCTCAGCAGTCATTTCAGCTCTACAGTGACGGACGCGACAGGACTTACCGGCCCCTATTACTTCGCTGTACGCTACGCCAGCGACGACTTCAATCAACCGGTAGACGCGCCGTCGCTCTTCGCTGCCCTCGAAAAGGAACTCGGCCTGAGGTTAGACCGCCACAAAGGACAACTCGAAATGCTCGCTATCGATCACATCGAAAGGTTGCCGGTTGAGAACTAACCCGGCTGGCGCTGCCGAAGATTCAGCACTTACTCCGGTGTCCTGTGGACGGCTCCGTCTCAGGCGCGCGGGGCTATTGCGTTTAGTTGTCGCTGGGTTGTTTCGAAATTTGGTCGATAATCAGGAGCGGCAGGTCGATCTTGGTCTTCTGCAACTTCAACCCAAGCGTAGCGAGAGCCTGCGACACCCGATGGTCAACTGAGTCGTCGGGCGACTCCGGTCGCCTGAGCGGGAAGGCGATCTCGTAATACCCGGAAAGGCCGGTTCTGTCCTCGACAAATGCGTGGAGCTGTTGCGCGAGTATGTCTGCGAAGCGAGCGAGCGTCGTGCTTTGCAAGTACATCCCCGGCGGCCGGGATACCGCCGGCACTGGAGCGGCCGCTACCACCCGCGTTGCGGCGTCTGCCGGCGATTCGGAACGCCCGCTCGCCGTTTCCGCGCTTTCCCCGGAAGGCCGCTTCGTGAATGGTGGATCGGCGGGCTTCAGCCGCACGGCGGTTTCGCGGACGAGACCATAGCCGGCAACAGCTTTGCGTTCCTGGTGCAGCCGAAGACCAAGCCTCTCTTCGAGCAGGCACTGCAGCGCTTCATTAGCGTCGCGGTTCGGCACTCCTTCCGGAAGCTTCGCTTCGATATCGAACATCAGGTTAGCTAGCCACGATGGGCCCGAAACCTGATTCGGCCGGACGGGATATGCGGACGCAACCAAGCTGAGCAGGGAGTGTCCCCGTACAGACAGATGGCCGTGCAGAATTGGCAGGACTCCGATTGGAGCCATGTAATTCAGGGTGTCGCGCACCATCTTCTTCGCTTCGGCAGTGGGCGAGGTATCGGGCGGGGCCGGTTTGAAAGACGCAACCTCAAATGCGGTCCGCCTCGCTACAGTCTGTGCGCGCACCGCGGCCAATGTAAAGTGTGTACGACGTGGAAGAGTATTGGCTTGCTGGTCTGTTGCGGAGCCGGTATACCATCGGCCGCGCGCGCAGCAGGATGTTCGATAATGGAGACGCGATGTGTGACAAGCCGATGATGACGCGTTTGACGCACAGTCACGATGAGGATCGCGAGTTCGACATTGAGTTCTGGCAGCGCCAGGGCGACACCGCAATCGCTGCGGCTGCTTGGGAAATGGTCGTGTTGCACGCCGCGCAAAGAGGGATTAGTGAAGATCAACTCCGATTACAGCGATCTGTTGCGCGTATTCGCCGAGCGCGGCGTAAGGTATCTCATCGCGGGGAGCTACGCCTCGATGAAGTATACGGAGCCGATCTGGAGCAAGGACATTGACGTGTGGGTGGAGCCCGTCCCGGAGAATGCAGCTAAGGTCTTGGATGCACTGCGGCATTTTGGAGCACCGATCGCTGGTATAGAGGCAGAAGAGTTCGTCAACCCGACCACGATTTTTCAGATCGGTGTAGAAGGCGTCCGCATCGACATCATGACGAATATCCTGGGGCTGAACTTCGAGGAAGCATGGGCGCGTCGCGACACATTTCTTTTGAACGATGCGACGCACCCGGTCTTGTCGATTCATGACGCAATCAAGGCTGCGGAGGCGTCTGGTCGCGCGAAGGATCGATCTCGCGTCCGAGCCCTCAAAAAGGCCGCGGAGATGCGTAACCGGTCCAAGGAGCGCCCATAGCTCGTTTGCAACCGCTGGGTTAGAATTGAAGCGACTCCTATGCGGACCGGTGAAATGGTGAGCGTGCACGAGTACTTGTCGACAAGCTACAGCCCGGATTGCGACTATGTGGACGGAGTACTGCTGGAGCGCAATGTGGGCGAGAAGGATCACTCAAAACTGCAAGTTCGTTTGACGCTGTTTTTTGGACAGCGCGGCGCCGAATGGGGCGTTTCGGTTTTCACGGAGCAGCGTGTTCAGGTGAAGAAGGACCGTTTCCGCATTCCCGATGTGTGCGTCGTCCGCGACCCTGAGCCTGACGAACAAATCTTCACATCACCGCCCTTCATCTGTATTGAGATCCTTTCGAAGGATGATCGCATGTCCGAGATTCAGGAAAAAGTCAGCGACTATCTCTCCTTCGGCGTTCCGCACGTCTGGATACTCGATCCAAAGACGCGCAAAGCGTGGCGCTGCACAGGGCAGGGAATGCTTGAGTCGACGGAATTGCGCACCCTGGAACCCGCCATCGTCTTGCCGGTGGATTCGTTGTTCGCGTGAAAGCGCTGCTTCTCGGACTGAGCGGCCTTCTGCTGCTCGGCCTCTTCTCGACCGAGCTTTCCGACCCCGACGCGTGGTGGCATCTCGCGACAGGCCGGTTTATCGTCACACAGCACCGCCTTCCCGTTCCCGACCCCTTTGCTTACACCACCGCGATGGCGCCCCCGGCGAACCGGGCGGAGGCTCGAACCCGATACTTCAACCTCACTCACGAATGGTTGGCACAGGCAGTCTGGTATTGCATCGAGAGCGCCGGCGGGTTCGCGGCGGTTGTGCTCTGGAAGGCGTTGCTGCTCGCGCTATTGTGCGGTTTGAGTGGTTGGGTCGCGTGGCGCCGGACAGGGTCGATGCTCTGGGGCATCGGCGCGGCTCTCGGTGCCGCATCGTTGGCGACCGTCTTCGATCATGACCGGCCCAGCATTCTCAGCTACGTCTTCACCGCGGCATTCATCGCGATTTTCGAGTCGCGGAAGCGGCTTTGGCTGCTGCCGCTGCTGGCGGTGACTTGGGCGAACTGCCACGGGGGATTTTTCCTGGGCTGGATTGTCTGTGCGGCGTACTGCGTCGAGGCATTCCGCAAGCGCGAGCGTCCCGTTCTCATTTACAGTGCGGCTGCAGTGCTCGTTTCGGGCATCAATCCGAACGGCTTCAACGCAGTCGCCACCGTGCTCGATTACCGCAAGAGCCCGCTGCAATCCACGCTCATCGAATGGTCGCCCGCGAGTCTCTGGGGCGCGCCGTACGCTTTCGACTTACTCCTGTATGCCGCGGCCATCGTGATGCTCTGGCAGTGGCGGCGCGTGCGCATGAGTGACTGGATTCTGTTCGCGGCCTTCGCTGCCGCATCGCTCGCCGCCTTCCGCAATGAGATGCTGGTCGGCGTCATCGCTCCGATCATAATCGCATCTTACTTTCCGTGGCAGCGCGCGATTCCCAAAGCGGCGATTGCCGCGCTGCTTGCGGCGGGACTCATCTACGGAAGCGTTCGCGGAGCCTTCTTCCAACTCCGGGCCGCCGAGTGGGCCTATCCGGCCGGCGCGGTGAACGCCATCCCGGCCGGCGCCCATCTCTTCAACACCTATGAAGACGGAGGCTACCTGATCTGGCGCGGGCAGCGCGTTTTCATCGACGGTCGAGCGCTCAGCGAAGGCGTGTTTCAGGATTATCGCCTCATCATGGGGACTCCGCCCGGCGATCCGCGCCGCGAGGCCACGCTCGCGAAGTACGGTATTGATGCGATTCTGGTGAACTCGTTCGAATACAATTCGGGCGTGCTGTACCCGGTAGTGCTCGCGCTGGCGCAAATGCCGGAGTGGAACCTCGTCTATGACGATCCGGCGGGCATGCTGTTCGTCCGTAACGGTCAGCCCGCACTCGAAAAGTCGCGGATCAGCGCGCACCTGGAAGCGGAATGCTTGCTGCACATCGAGCACTCGCCCGAATTCTCGCTGTGCGCCCGCACACTCGGCGACCTGTTCCTGCGCTCTGGAAATCCTGACGCCGCCCGCCGCATGTTGGGGCTGTATGTGGCTCACCCGTATGCCGACGATCCGGATGCACGCCGCGCATACCAGCAATTGCTCGCGAAGTAACGATTCGTCCAGTGGCCCCGGGGCTGCATTATCAAGGGCATGAAACTCGCTCTTGCACTCTTACTAGCGGCCGGCCCTGCGATGTTCGCCCAGACTGCCGGTCAGGACATGAAATCTGCCGGGCAGAACGCAAAATCAGCCGGCAGCGATGCCGGACACGCGGCTGTGGACGCCGGCAAGGGCGTCGGGCATGCGACCAAGACCGCAGCCAAGAAAACCAAGCGCAAGACCAAGCACGTGGTTCACAAGGCTGCCGATAAAGTGGATCAGAAGACCACGGACAAATAATAGCGATCTCAGGGGTTGGGCGATATGGCAACGGGGTGGAGGTTTGGGGTAGTATGGAAAGATACGGCGCCAAGCCTGCTGCGAGGTTATTTGAAGAAGCTGCTCCTCTTTTGCACCGCAACTGTGTTCATCCAAGCCTCCACTCCACAATTGGCCACAATTGTTTTGAACCCGGCCAGTGTAGGCGTGGGCCGTCTTCCCGCGGATTGGACTATCAAGGTTAATCACGGCAAGCCCGACGTTTCCGTTTGCGAAGACGGGCAGGTCGGCGCGTGCCTACATTTGAAAAGCGTAAAATCCTCGTTCGCCCTCGAACGCAGTGTGGATGTCGATCCTACGCAGCAACCGTACCTATCCTGGCATTGGAAGGTGGCCGAACTGCCTTCGGGCGCCGATTTCCGGCACACATCCACCGACGATCAGGCAGCGCAGGTACTGGTGGCGTTTGCCGATCGCAAAGTGCTCACCTACATCTGGGACAGCAGCGCGCCCAAGGGCACCATCGAAAGCGCCAGCAGCATTCCCCTGGTCCACATTACGGCCTTTGTTTGCGAATCCGGCGGCGCCGAACGCAATCGCTGGCTGCTTGAAAATCGCAACGTCGCCGCGGATTATCAGCGTGCGTACGGCAAGCCTGCTCCCCACGTAAAGGGTCTGCGTCTGCAGATCAATTCCCAACATACCGGCACCACGGCCGAGAGCTACTTCGGGGAAGTGGCGTTCCGCAATAGCCCCCAAGAATGATCCTATTGACCGGCGCGACTGGCTTTATCGGTCGCCATCTGCTGGACCGCCTTCTGGGTGAAGGGCAGCGTGTGCGATGCCTGGTTCGGGGCGAGCGCACCCTGCCGTGCGAAACTGCCCTTGCCGATCTCATCACAGGGGCGCGGGTGGATCGCGCGTTGGCCGGTGTCGATACCGTCATTCATCTTGCAGGCGTGACTAAGGCGCTTCGCCCGGCGGAGTACGAATCGGGAAACGTCACCGCTGCGGCGATTCTGGCGAGCGAAGCCGCGGGCAAAGTGAAGCGCTTCGTGCATGTCAGCTCGCTGGCCGCCACCGGACCCGCAACCAGCAATGAACCGGTCAATGAAGATACTCCACCGCATCCTGTATCCATCTACGGCCGTTCGAAACTGCGCGGCGAAGAGGCTGTGCGGAACGCGCTGCCGGACGCAGTGATCGTGCGGCCCCCAGTGGTTTACGGTCCCGCCGATACCGACGTTTTCCGCCTGCTGAAAGCCGTTTCCCAGGGCTTGGTGGTTGAAATCTCGGGCGGCGAGCGGTGGTTCAGCTCCATTTTCGTGCTCGATCTGGTTGAAGGTATCCTGGCTGCGGCTACAAAGCCTCAGGCGGCGGGGCGGACCTATTTCCTGGCTAATCCTCGCCCCAATACCTGGGCACAACTGGGAGCCTCCGCTGCGGCGACAATGGGCAAACGAGTGCGCGTCTTGAAGGTGCCGGCTGTGCTGACCGATGGAATCGGATATTGCGGCGAGATTTGGTCGCACGTCCGGCGTAAACCGGGGATTGTTTCGCGCGACAAGATGGCGGAGGCGAAGTACGCCAACTGGACCTGCGACCCCGCCCGCGCCGCCGCGGAACTGAATTTCACCGCGGCCACGCCGCTTGATGCCGGACTTGCCGCCACGCTCGCGTGGTACAGGGAGGCCGGTTGGCTGAAGTACTAAAGCCGGTTACCGGCCGGGAGTTCTGGCCGGTGGACAAGGTGATTCTGACTTACTTCACCGCCACCGGCCTGATGGATTTGGCCTGCTGGAAGGGCATGCAGGACGCGCCTGTCTGGCTCACCTGGCACGTCGTCGGCATCGCCCTGCTACTTTACGAAATCAAGCGGCCGAACTTCACAAGCTGGATTTTCCGGAACTGGTATCCTCTGCCTTACGTTGCTTCCTGCTATAGGGAAGTGCAGTCATTGATTCCGCCGATTCGCAATGCCACCTGTGACCGGTGGCTGGATGGTCTGGACGTGCGGATTTGGCACGCCCACCCCTCGCTCTGGCTGGAACACATTTACTCGCCTTGGCTTACCGAGTACTTGCAGGTTGTCTACACCCTCTTTATCCCTGCCGTTTTGTGGGTAGCGTTCCTGCTTTGGAGGCGGAGAGATTACCGGAATTTTCAATATTACGCTTTTTTAATCGCTTTGGGGTTTCTGACGTCTTATGTCGGGTACATCCTGGTGCCGGCACGAGGTCCGCGATTCCTCCTAAAACACTTAGAACACATACCGTTGCAGGGTACATTCCTGTTTCAGCAGATGCAGAGTGCGCTGGATCGTCTGGAGCGTGTTGCCTACGATTGCTTCCCCAGCGGACACACGGAACTCACCATACTTGCGTGGTGGTCGAGCCAGCGGGTGTCGAAGCGGTTGTTCAAGGTCTATTTTGCCTACACTCCGGGCCTTATTTTTGCTACAGTTTATCTTCGATACCACTATACCGTTGATGTGATGGCGGGGGCCGTCCTGGCGCTGATCTTGATCGCGGCATCCCCATGGCTCTACGACCAATTACGGGACAGAGTGTAGCAAGATGGCCGGTCTGAAGATCTCAACTGTCGATAACAAGAGCTCGCTCAACGAGTTCGTCGAATTCCCTTTTACGCTGTATCGGGGGGACCCGCACTTTGTGCCGCAGCTTCGTATCGCGGTGAAAGAGCTCCTCGACAAGAAAAAGCATCCGTTTTACAAGGATGCGGAGACGCAGCTTTTCGTCGCACGCCGCGACGAAAAAGTTGTTGGACGCATTGCCGCCATCATCAATCACGCGCACAACCGCTACCACGGTGAGAAGGCGGGCTTCTTCGGATTCTTCGAGTGCGTCGACGACCAGCAGACGGCCAGCTTGCTCCTGAACCAGGCGCATAACTGGGTCCGCGACAGGGGCGCGGAATTTATGCGCGGCCCCGTTAATCCGTCTACGAACTATGAAGCCGGGTTGCTGGTCGAAGGTTTCGATTCCGATCCCATGGTCATGATGACTTACAATCCGCCGTACTATCAGCGGCTGATTGAGAAGGCGGGTCTGACCAAGGCTAAGGATCTGTACGCCTATCTCAGCCACGCGCAGCGGATCGAGATGAAAAAAATCGACCGCGTAGCGAGTAAAGCTTTGCAGTCCACGGGCGTCACCATACGTCCGATTAACATGAAAGATTTTGCGAACGAGGTCGGGCGCGTATGGGAAGTTTACGGCGCAGCCACGGGCGCGTGGGCCAAGAACTGGGGCTTCGTTCCCATGTCGCGCGAAGAGTTCGCGGCCATGGGCAAGGAAATGAAGATGATCGTGAAGCCGGAACTCGTCCTCATCGGCGAGAAGGCCGGCAAAACGGTAGGCTTCGCCCTCGCCCTTCCGGACGTCAACCAGGCCCTGAAGCCGGCTGGCGGGAGCCTGTTCCCCACAGGGCTCCTCAAAATCCTGTACCATCAACGTTTGATCAAAAGTGTACGTGTTCTCGCACTGGGCGTCATTGAGGAGTACCGGACGACGGGTCTCGCCGCCGGTTTTTACGCGACGCTCGTGCAAAATGCCCGGAAACTTGGCTTCGGGGATTGCGAGATGTCCTGGATTCTCGAAGACAACGTATTAATGAACCGCTCCCTGGAGGTGATGGGGGCAAAGCGGTATAAGACCTACCGACTCTATGATTGGAATTAACAATAATGCGGCTATCGACTAGCGACATCACCGGCAAAAAAGGGAAGGCCAGCGGGTCCAACGACATTTTCGAAAAATGCCGGAACTTCACTCGTCCGAGTGATCTGCAATCCGCCGGTCTATACATGTACTTCGAGGTTTTCACCGACCGCGAAGGTTGCGGGCCGGGCGAAGTGCGTATGGGCAACCGCAAAGTGCTGATGTTCGGGAGCAACGATTACCTGGACCTCATCACCCACCCCAAGGTCAAGGAATCGGCCGTGCAAGCCATCAAAAAGTATGGCAGCGGCTGCAGCGGTTCGCGTCTCCTCAACGGCACGCTGGATCTTCACGTTAAGCTGGAGCACGAGCTTGCCGCTTTCGTGCGCAAGGACGCCGCCATCATCTTTGGAACGGGCTTCCAGGCCAACTACGCCACACTTTCGGCCCTCACCGAAAGAGGCGATGTGATGATCTGCGATCACAATCTGCACGCCAGCCTCGTAGAGGGCGCTCTGCGCTCTCCGGCGCGCACCGTGCGGTTCCGTCATAACGATCTGGACCACTTCGAGCGCTGCCTGGAAAACTGCCCGCCCGAAGAGAAGATCTTCATCGTCAGCGAAGGCGTATTCAGCATGGAAGGCGATATCGCCGACCTGCAGGGCATCACCAAACTAGCGAAGCCGTACGGCGCGCGCGTGTACGTGGATGAAGCGCACGGCATCGGCGTGCTGGGCGAAACCGGCGCCGGCGCGGCCGAACATCTCGGCGTGCTGGACGAAGTCGATATCGTCATGGGCACGTTCAGCAAGAGCTTGGCGAGCGTGGGCGGCTTCATCGCCGGCGAGCGTGCGGTTATCGATTACCTGAAGCACACGGCGAGGCCGTTCGTCTTCTCGGCGAGCCTCCCGGCGGCGTCCGTGGCTGCTGTCGGCGCCGCGCTGCAGATCATGCGCAAAGAACCGGAGCGCCGGCTGCACCTGCTCAGCATCGCCCAGACGCTCCGCGAAGAGTTGCGTGCGCGCGGTTTCAGTGTGCTGCCCGGCGAGACGGCGATCGTGCCGGTGGTGATTCAGAATGAGCTCGACCTGTGCCGTCTATGCAAGGCGCTGCTGGAAGAGGGAATCTATATCAATCCGGTCCTGCGTCCGGCGGCGGTGCAGAATCTGCTGCGGATTTCGTGCACGGCGGCGCATACCGAAAAGCATGTGGACAAACTGGTCCGTACACTGGTTCGGGTCGCCAACGATCTAGGCATCGAGCGGTAAGTCCGGATTTTCTCGCGTACAAACGCCCTGACGGGCCGGTAAACGGGTCTCGTTCTCGTCGCACTCCATTCGTCTTTCGATGCGGCTGCTGTTCTCGTCGCGATCCATCCGCCTTTCGATACACCGTTTACCGCTTCCTCACGGGGCTGTGAAAAAATCCGGCTGTCGTTCTCGTCGCGATCCATCCGCCTTTCGATACACCGTTTACCGCTTCCTCACGGTCGCGGCTCCGTTAGCCGAATCAAGTAGATACGGAGCCGTGACCGTAAGGGAGCGGTAAAAGGTGCTGGCGATACGGAAACAATTCGATATTTTTCACAACCCCTGACGGTCGCGGCTCCGTTACTGCATCAAAGGTGCCGGCGACGCGAGTGCGATTTGAACGTGGCATAACAGCGAGCGGTCGGCGACGTCATGCCGTCTGTGCTATACCGGAAAAAGCGCGAGGGGCGCATCCGGTCCGCGGAAAGGGCAGTGCCCACCCATCTGAATTTCACACAAAGCGACGAAGCTTCTTTCGCCTGGATTCTGCGGACCGCAGGCACTTTACGAAAGGAGATTCGTATGTCTGACGCGATTCCCTTACCGGAACGCCCCAACTTAGACCAGTACAAGAAACTCGCGCGGGAGTTGCAGCGCGCATGCAAATCCGGCGGAGAGGACGCCGTTGTGGAGTGGGCGGCGCGATGGAAGGAAGCCGTAAACCCCGAAGTTGCGCGGCGGCTTTGGCGCGAGATGCAACCAAAGTGTACGCTGACGGCGGCGCAGTTCTTTTTAGCTCGCGGGCACGGATTCGCGAGTTGGCCGAAGTTCGCGGCGCACGTCGAGGCTGTCGCGCAGCGAAATTCGCCGGCATGGAAGTTCGAAACCGTGGCCGACGCCATCGTCACTGGCGACCTCCCGGCTCTGCAGAAACTGCTCTCCGAAGACGCCGCTCTCATCCGCGCGCGATCCGGCCGCGACCACCGGTCGACCCTGCTGCACTACATCTCCGCCAACGGTGTCGAGGATTTCCGGCAGAAGACTCCGCCCAACATTGTCGAGATCACCCGCACCTTGCTTGACGCCGGCGCGGACATTAACGCGGAGTCCGATGCGTATGGCGGGCGCTCCACCACCGTCGATCTGACGGCGACCAGTTATCATCCTCAAGCAGCCGGCGTGCAGATTCCGCTTCTGGCGTTGCTGCTCGACCGCGGCGCGCGAGTCGATGGGAGGTCGGTCGTAGCGTGTTTGCAGAATGGACGCGGCGCGGCGGCGGAGTTTTTGGCGGCCCACTGTACATCGCTCGACCTCGAGGGCGCCGCCGGCGTCGGGCGCGTGGATATTGTCGATGCGCTGTTCGACAGCTCTACAGAGACACAGCGGACCAATGGCTTGGCGTGGGCCTGCGAATTCGGGCGGCCTGCCGTGGCCGAGACGCTCCTGCGGCGCGGAGTGCCGGTGGCCGCGACGCTGCCGCACCACGGCCAGACCGGGTTGCATTGGGCGGCGTATGGCGGACATGCTCCGGTGGTGGGTATCCTCCTGCGTCATGGCGCGCCCGTGAATTCACTGGACGCTTCCTTCGGCGGTACACCCCTGCAGTGGGCGCTCTATGGGTGGGGAAGTGCCGCTACTCCGTCGGGAACGGGAGACTATTACGACGCGGTGGCGGTGCTCGCCAAGGCAGGCGCGAAACTCGACACCGTTTGGTTTGAAGGCGACGACAATGAGCGCCGCCGCGCAATCGCCAAACTCCGCGCCGATCCGCGAATGCTCGCCGCGCTGGACGGCCGCTAACCGCGCATGGCGTTGAAGACCGCGGCGTTGTCGCGCAGAATGCGGACGATGGTCGCCTCTTCCACGGTGGTATTCTCGACGCCCGTCTCGAAGCTGCCACCCAGCAGGATGCCGTCGTGACGTGGAAACATATAAGTGCCCTGCGGCCCTATCGTCATGTAATCGACCTCGGGTTGCGGCAGCAGAAACGCAAGCTGTCCTTTGACGGGCGTCAGTTCCGCGTCGCCGAAGAGTGTTCGCGCTCCCAGGCCGGTGCAGTTGAAAACGGTGCCTTCGGATAACGCGGCAACGTCCTCGCGTCCGTGGAATTCGCGCACTACGATGCGTCCGCCGGCGATCTCAAAATCGCGAATCAACTCGGCGAGGTAAATGGCGGGCTCGATCAGCATACTGTAGCGGCGATCGACGAACGGCACGGAGAACGGATTCTCGGCGGCCGTCAGCGCGCGCTTCTCCGGATAGAGCGGCTCGATGTCACTGTTTGGGCTTTCGGGCGCAGGGGTTTGCGGCGCGGCCTCGGCAAGGCGGTAGAGCGGCAGCCAGCGCACGCCATAGCGCTCACCTGCGAGCGATTGATACCGGCGGAACGCATAACGCCCGGCTTCTGCGAACTGGCGGCGAAACTCCGGCGTGACGCGATCGTGCGCGAAGATCGAGACAGGCTCCCACAAACCTCCCGCTACGTTAGAAGTGACCGACGGTGGCATCTCGCGCGAGTAGATGGTCGGATGAAATCCGCGCTCCTGGAGCAACCGCGCGGTGGAGAGGCCAACCACTCCGCAGCCGATCACCGCGCATTCCCGCATCTCGCCCGCGCGCTGCGCCTCTTGCACTGCAAGATAGGACGTGCCCCAGGAAAGCGTGATGCCCGCGCCCCCGTGACCATAATTGTGGACCACCAGCCGATCGCCGACTTTTTCGGAGCGGACCACGAAACCCGGAGCGCGATAGGGCCGCAGGCCTGCGATCGTTCGGATTACCCGATCGGGAGAGACTCGAACCGGCGCCAGGGCTGGCCTCGCGGTGTGCGGAGCCGAGGCAGAGGTGACGCTGGTCCGGCGCACCGCGCATCCGCCGAGAAATACAGAGGCGGCTCCCAGGAACGCGCGTCGCGAAGTTGGCATAAAGGTATCCTAGCGCTCCCGCGGGAACGCCAGGATACCGTCGACTCCGGCTGTTCGACCTATCCGATGAAGCTGATGGTGCAGGTATCCGTGCCGACCGTCGTGGACGTCAACTTCTTGCCGCCTGTTGTCGCGATGTTCATGATGTCGCCCGATTTCGGATTCGCCACGGCGCCGTTCGGCCCGCAGGCAATCGCCGAGGTGAACGTCACCGGTGTGAACTTCGGCAGGGATGAGGTCGGTTCGCCGCCATCCGGCGCTTCCATGATCCACTCGCAGGATTGTCCGTTGAAATTCGCTCCCGGCGGCGGAGCCAGCGTGATCGAGAAATGCTGGCCGGTGCGATCGTTTGCGAAACTGATAGAGCCGCTGCTGGTGCCGTTGTATTGCACGGAGCAATAGACTTCATCGCCAGGGCTTACGGAGAAATTCGCGATGTTGGTCTGGTAAATGTACCCGGGCGAGTTCGACTGCGGTGGCGCGAACCATTCGTACCAGGCCACGTAGATGGGGATGCCGACGTTGAAGAACGGCAGCTTGATTACCTTCTGTTGGATGCCGGCCTGCAACACGTCGTTCGAATAAAAGAAGCCGTCCAGTCCCACCCACGACGAGGAATTCCAGCCGCCCTCATTGCCTTGCGCTTCCGGCGGAACACTGACCGACGGGATCTTCCAATAGCCTAATGCACTCGTCCACTTTCCGGTCTTAGTGCCTGCGCCCGCCCAGACCTGGCCCGTGTACGTCGTATCGGTCTCTTGCTTCGGCGGCGCTCCGCGATAGATGTGAGTCACTCCGAGCTGAGGATGCGATTCCGGAACGATGCGATCTTTCGCCAGCCATTGCCGCGAGAAGAATTTGTCCCATGCCGCATGGAGTTCGGGCGGATCGGCTGCGCCGGGACGTCGAAACATAAGTCCGTTTTTGATGAGATCCGTCGCGCTGGCGGTCTTCGGATCGAAGGTCTCCGGAGGCGCCGGCGTGGCGTACGCTCCTTTCAGATTGGTGGGGGTTAATTGGAAAGGGGTCTTTGCCCGGAATGCCGCTTCGTCGTGGACGAAGTTCATTACGGAGGGTGTCGTTGACGGTGAAGCCATAAGGTTCTCCAGATAGAGATTTACTGTGGGGCGAGAATATCATGAGCCCACATCAGGAGCGCCACAAATTAGCGCGCGTGCCGCACGGCCTGTGAAGAAGTGAACCCAATTATCTGTGGAGGACAGGAGAACCCCTGCGGACGCTCCGGGACCTTCCCCCTCAGTTCATAGGAGACGGCGGGAACTTGCCCGCGCTTGGGCGTCTGTCACCGATCCTCTGGCAGGAATTTCGTAACTTTTTTGGCGTGCGACAGTATCACTGGCAGGCAGGTTATCTTTGCATCGACTTCTTGGGAATATTCGTTACGCGCTGCGGCAGTTTCGTGAGTCCCCCGTGTTTACGGCGACAGCGATGTTCACGCTCGCTCTCGGCATCGGAGGCACCACGGCCATCTTCACGCTGATCGATGCGGTGATGTTGAAATCGCTGCCGGTTTCCGACCCCGCTGCGCTGTACCGCATCGGCGATGGCGATAACTGCTGTGTGCAGAGCGGGCCGCAGGGTAAATGGGGCTTTTTCTCTTACCCGCTGTATAAGCGGCTTAAAGCCGAGACTCCCGAGATGGATGATGTCGCCGCGTTCCAGGCAGGCGCCGGACGGCTCAGCGTGCGCCTCGAGGGGCCTGGACTCTCGGCTAAGCCGCTGCGGTCGGAATACGTCAGCGGCAATTACTTCCACATGCTCGGGCTGCAAGCGTACGGCGGCCGTTTGTTCACGCCCGCGGACGATACGCCGAGCGCCGCGCCTGCCGTCGTGCTCAGCCATCACGCCTGGACATTGACGTTTGGGGGCGACGCTTCTTTAGTAGGTTCCACGCTGGTGATCGAAGGCCACCCGTTCACTGTAATCGGAGTAGCGCCGCCGGGCTTCTTCGGTGAGACGCTGCGCAGCGATCCCACCGATATCTGGCTGCCGTTAAACCAGGAGCCCACGATCGCGCGCGATGGCGCTCTCCTCCGCCAGACCGCCAGCGCGTGGCTCCGTGTGATGGGACGCTTGCGGCCGGGGGCGAGCATCGCGGGAATTGCGCCGCGGCTCACCGCCGTTCTGCGCGACTGGATACGGCACGATTCCAATTATCCTTCCAACTGGATGGCAGACGTCATCCGCATGTTGCCGAAACAAAGTATCTCCGTGGTTCCGGCCGGGGCCGGAGTTGCCGAAATGAAGGAGGCTTACGGCAGCAGTCTAAAAATCCTGCTGGCCGTTTGCGGCATGGTTCTGCTGATCGGGTGCGCCAACGTGGCGAACCTTCTGCTGGCGCGCTCGGCCGGCCGGCGGACCCAGATGGCCGTACGCGTGGCCCTCGGCGCTTCCGCGCGGCAGATTGTGGCGCAGGCGCTTACCGAGAGCGTGCTGCTCTCCATCGGTGGCTGTATCGCGGGCCTGCTGGTGGCTATCGCCGCAGTGCGCCTTCTGCTTTCGCTCGCGTTCAGCCAGGCGCGTTTTCTGCCGATCGATGTGACCCCCTCGCCCGCCGTACTGGCCGCCTCTTTCGCTCTTGCGCTAATCACTGGAATTCTCTTCGGGGCAGCGCCCGCGTGGTTTGCAACTCGTACGGACCCCGCGGAGGTTCTGCGCGCATCCGGACGCGCGAACACTGCGCAATCGTCGTTAGCCAGCAAAGTTCTGGTGGGCGTGCAGGCGTGCCTCGCGGTGGTGCTGGTGGCGGGAGCCACCATGCTGTCGCGCAGTCTCAATAATCTGGAGAGCCAGAACTTCGGTTATAAGCTGGAGAATCGCGTCATCGTGGGCCTGAACAGTCCGCCGGCGACGTACACTGTTCCGCAGCTCAACGCGCTTTACCGCCAACTCCAGGTCCGCATGAACGCGCTGCCAGGCGTCCACGGTTCGGCCATGGCGCTCTATAATCCGCTCACGGACAACTGGGGCGAGCTCATTTATGTGCAGGGGCACCCCGCCGCCACAATGGAGGACAATCCCGGCGCATCGTGGGACCGAGTCAGCGCCGCCTTTCACCAGAACTTCGGCATTCCGCTGGTGCGCGGCCGCTACTTCACTGACGCCGACGATGAAAACACCGCGCCCGTCGCCATTATCAATGAGGCTTTCGCGAAACGGTTTTTCAAGCCCGGCGAAGATCCGCTCGGCCAGTATTTCGGCATGGACCGGCCGGAAAACGCCGGCACGTTTCGCATTGTCGGCGTGACGCGCGATGCGAAGTTTGCCGGTTGGGGACTCCGCCGCGCGGCGATACCCATGTTCTTCGTTCCGCTGATGCAGTCCAATTCCTATCCGGGCGATCCTCTTCTGCAGCGCGTCGAACTGCGGTCGCACTATATTGCGGGGCTGATGCTGGTTACCAGTGCGCCGCCCGGCACCCTCGAGCCGATCCTGACGAAACTGCTGGCCGCGGTCGACCCCAACCTGACCATCGTCAGGGTGCAGACCATGCGGCAATTGATGCAAGTCCGGTTTAACGAAGAGCGCGCCGTTTCCACCCTCGCGGGTCTCTTCGGCGGCATTGCGTTGTTGCTCGCGGCCGTCGGCCTATACGGCGTGACGGCATACTCGGTGGCGCAGCGGAAAAACGAAATCGGCATACGCATGGCCCTCGGCGCGAACCGGGGCAGCGTGGTGGGCATGGTGTTGCGCACCACCTCGGCGCGGGTGCTCGCCGGGTTAGCCCTAGGCGTGCCACTGGCTGCCGGGGCCGGCCGGCTGATTTCGTCGCAGCTCTACGGCGTCCGAAGCTGGGACCCCGTCGCGCTGGCCGTGGCCTCAGTGGCCCTCGCCGTGTGCGCGATTGCCGCGGCGGCCATTCCGGCGCGCCGGGCGGCCTCGGTTTCGCCCATCGAAGCTCTGAAGATCGAGTAACATCGGCGGGGCGGCGCACGTCCTTTCAGGACTATGCCCAAAGTCCGTCCATCCGTCGCACTGGCCGTCGGCGCCGCCGCCTTGCTCGCCGCCGCCGTCGCCCAGCAGCCGTCGGCCCCCCACCTAACTGCCGATACATTTAGCGGCTTCGAACTCCGCAATATTGCGGGAACGTTCACCAGCGGCCGCGTTGCCGACGTCGCCATGGATCCCGCCAATCGCAGCATCTGGTACGTGGCAACCGCGTCGGGCGGGCTCTGGAAGACCGTGAATCACGGCCTCAACTTTCAACCGGTGTTCGATTCCGGCGGCTCGTACTCACTGGGGTGCGTGACCGTAGATCCCAAGCATCCCGACACCGTGTGGCTCGGTACCGGCGAAAATCAGAGCCAGCGCGCCATCGGTTGGGGCGATGGCATTTACAAAAGCACTGACGCCGGCCGCACATGGAAGAAAATGGGCCTGGCGCATTCCGAGCACCTCGCCAAAATCCTCATCGACCCGCGCAACTCCGATACCGTCTTCGTGGCGTCGCAAGGTCCGCTGTTTTCGGCGGGAGGCGACCGCGGCCTGTTCAAGACCACCGATGGCGGCCAAACCTGGAAGGCCGTTCTCGAAATCAGCCCCGATACCGGCGTTACGGATGTCGATATCGACCCGCGCAATCCGAATATCATGTACGCCGCCAGCTATCAGCGCCGCCGCAACACCAGCGTGATCGTCGCCGGCGGGCCGGAATCCAACATCTACAAATCCACCGACGCCGGCGCGCATTGGAGCAAGCTCACGGAAGGCATTCCGGCCGTCGATAAAGGGCGCATCGCGCTCGCCGTTTCGCCGCAGAAGCCCGACACCGTCTACGCGACCATCACCACGGCGAAGAGCACCAAGCAGAGCGGTTTCTATCGCTCCGATGACGCCGGCGCGCACTGGACCAAGACGGTCGACTTCATTGTGCAGGACCCCGAGTACTACGGCGAAATCTACGCCGACCCATTCAAGTACGATCGCGTGTACCTCATGGATATGGCCGTGCGCGTCACTGAAGACGGCGGCAAGACCATTGGGCCCGCGAACTGGCGGGTGCACTCCGACAATCACGCGCTGGCATTCGACCCCACCGACCCGAATCACCTCTTAGAAGGCAATGACGGCGGCCTGTATGAGAGCTACGATCACGGCGCCACGTGGCGGCACTTCAATCAGATTCCGGTGACGCAGTTCTATCGCGTCGCTGTGGACAACGGGCTGCCGTTCTACAACATCTATGGCGGCGCGCAGGACAACGGATCCCAGGGGGTGCCCTCGCGGACGCAGAATCGCGCCGGGATACGCACCAGCGATTGGCTCAACACCGGCGGCGGCGACGGATACCAATCCCGCACGGACCCCGAAGACGCCACCATCGTCTACTCGTGCTCGCAGCAGATCAACTGCTTGCGTCTGGATTTGAAAACCGGCGTCAGCACGCCCATCCGCCCGCGGATTCCCGGCGAGGACATGACGAAGGTGCGCTCGCGTTGGGATATTCCGTTCATCGTCAGCCCGCACAGCCACACGCGCCTCTACATCATGGGCAACCGGTTGATGCGCAGTGACGATCGCGGCGGCACCTGGAAATTCGTCAGCCCTGATATCACGCGGAACATCGACCGCGACACCATTCCTGTGATGGGCAAAGTCTGGAGCCCCGACGCAGTCTGGAAAAACGAATTCACGGATCAGTACGGCACTGGCACCGCGCTTGCCGAATCGCCGCTAAAAGAAGGACTACTGTTCGTCGGCACCGACGATGGTCTGGTCGATATCTCCGAAGACAGCGGCGCGACGTGGCGCAAAATCGATAAGTGGCCCGGAGTGCCCGACCTCACGTACGTGAGCGATGTGTTCCCGTCGGCGGTCGACGTGAATACCGTCTTCGTGACGCTCAACGATTTTCAACGCGGCAACTTCAAGCCGTACGTCTTCAAGAGCGCCGACCTGGGCCGCACCTGGACCAACATCACCGGCGATCTGCCCGACGGTCAACCGGCATGGACGGTGGTGCAGGACCATCTCAACCCGAACCTTCTCTTTGCCGGAACAGAGTACGGGCTGAACCTCACTATCGATGGCGGCCGTCACTGGGTCCCGTTGCGGCACGGTCTGCCGCCGATACCGATCCGCGACCTGGAAGTTCAGAAACGCGAGAACGATCTCGCCATCGCATCCTTCGGCCGCGGGTTCTTCGTGCTGGACGACTTTGCGCCGCTGCGGCAGATCTCGCCCGATACCTTTTCCCAGGAAGCTGCGCTTTTCGCGGTAGGACGCCGCGCGCAACTCTACGATGAGATCGGCTACTACTCGGCGACGGGCGACAATGCCGGCTCGCCGAATCCGCCGGCGGGAGCGCTGCTCACCTATTACTTGCGCGACGATATGACGGAGAAGGTCGTCCTGACGGTCACCGACGCCAGCGGCAAGCAGGTCCGGCAGATGGATGCATCGCAGACGGCGGGAATTCATCGGACGCCGTGGGATCTGCGGGAGACTGCGCCGGCCAATCCCGGTGGTGGTGGACGGGGCAGGGGAGGCGCGGCAGCAGCGCGGCCGGCCGGTCCGCCGCCTGAGGGTGGAGAAGCAGCCGCCGCGCCGCAGGGCAGGGGAGGCCGAGGCTTCGGAGGGAGAGGAGCAAGAGGTCCGCTGGTTCAACCGGGAACTTATTCGGTCACGCTGGCGAAACAAGCGAACGGAACGCTCACGCCCCTGGGCAAGCCGCAAAGGGTCGAAGTGCTACCGTTGGAAGCGTCGAACCGGTAACGACCGGGCTCCTGCCCGGTCGCAAACTAAAAAGTGCGACCGGGCGGGAGCCCGGTCGTTACTGTGCCGCGATCTCTCCGAATACTTTCATCATGTCGCGATGCGCCAGGACGGCGTTCGGATCGCGCTGCATGGTCTCCCAGTATTTCCGGGCGAACTCGCCGCCATCTTCCGCCGGACTCACCAGTTCCCGCGCGCGACCGATCAGCGTGGTCGCATCGGCGGCGGTTGCCGGCTCTTCTTTGAAGTCCAGCGTCTCATCCACCAGCACCACGAACTGCGAGAGCTCGCGCAGCCAGGCAAACCACGGGTCATTCAGCACCAGCCCTAGAAACTGGCCGGGCGACGAGATCCGCTCCACCTCTCGCTCATACATCGCTTTCTCGGAATCCAGCAATACCTTGTGCAGCCGCATGAGTCCGTTTCGCAGCGCGGTGAGGCGCTCGCGGGCGTTATCGGTCATCGGCTCCATGGTAGCGTGAACAGGCACGCCGGATACCGTTTCAATGGTTAATCTGCGCGCAATTTATAGATCCTTTTGCGCGGCTTTCGCGTCATATTAGGAAGAATGAGTTTTCTCGACAATCTGGAAAATAACCTCAAGAGCCTGGAGTCGCAGGAGGAAGGCAAGGCAGACACCGCCCGCCAGCGCCGCGCGCGCGACAACCAGAGAGCCGAAGCGCTTGCGTCCGCTGATTATGCCGAAGCTCTGAAGAAGGGTCCATTCACGCAGCAGTTGCTGGTGCACGCCACGCGCCTCGGGCATCAGATGCGGACCAAGGTATATTGCTCGTGGCTCGGCACCACGCTGCGCCTCGAAGCGCGCGGACGCCGGATGGAACTGCGCCCCACCGCCGCGGGAGTGGTCGCCGTTTTCCTGGAGAACAACGAGGAAATTCGCAAGGATCCAGTGAATCTGAACAGCAATCCGGAGCCGTTCCTGCGTGCCTGGCTTGCCGCCATCGTGGAGGAGGACGCAAAGAACGCTGTGCAATCCCTCCCCGCCGAAGCTTTGTAGCGCACACTCGCCTTGCACCCCGGGCGAGTTTGGCATGATCTAGTAATCATGCAAAAACCGGCGTTCGACCCTGGCCTAACGCGCACCTTCACCCGGCCGCTCAGCCGCGCGATCAACAAGGATGGAAGTTTCAACGTGCACCGCGTAGGCACGACGTGGCGCGACGTCCACCCATACCTCTACCTGGTGAACCTGAGTTGGCCGGCGTTTCTTTCCGCGCTCTTCTTGGGCTATGTGGCCGTGAACACCATCTTCGCGCTGTGCTACTACGCGATCGGCAACAACCAGTTGCAGGGCATCGACGCACCGGACGCACTGGGCCGCTTCGTCAGCGATTTTTTCTTCAGCGCACAAACTCTGAGCACCGTCGGATATGGCAACATCGCGCCCAAAGGCCTCGGTGCGCAAATGCTCTCGTCCATCGAAGCGCTGACGGGCGTGCTCGGCTTCGCCATTGCGACCGGCCTGCTGTTCGGGCGGGTCTCGCGGCCGAGCGCGCGTATCGGTTTCAGCGAGAACATGGTGGTTGCGCCGTACCAGGACATCACCAGCCTGCAATTTCGAGTCGTAAATCGCCGGACGAATGACGTGGTGGACCTGGAGGCGCGGATGCTGTTTATGACCGTGCAGGAGCAGAACGGCCAGCCGCAGCGCCGCTACGATTTGCTATCCCTCGAGCGCCCCAACGTCATGTTTCTGCCCTTGACGTGGACGGTTGTTCACCCCATCGATAAAGACAGTCCGCTCTTTGGGCTGACGGCTGACGATTTGAAGCGGCTGCAAGCCGAAGTCATGATCCTGGTCAAGGCTTACGACGACACCTTCAGTCAAACGGTGCTGGCGCGCTACTCGTACCGGTTCGACGAAATTCTGTGGGGCCGCAGGTTTGCTCCGGCGTTCATCGTGGATGACGAAGGCGACTTAGTGCTCGAGGTCCGGAAGGTCAGCGAACTGACGAACTAACTGCCGCGCCCAGCCTGCGACCGGTCGGGAGACCGGTCGCTACTACCAGACCAAACGGCCAGACGAAGATCTTGTGAAGAAATGCGAGCGCCGAATCTAAAGGCGGTCGGCCGGGCGATCCGGGAAATCAAGTAGCGACCGGTCTCCAGACCGGTCGCAGGCGCGCGGAGCGCGCCCTCGACAGGAAGAATTCCTGTCGGCACGTCAACTGAACTCACCTGCTCGCAGGAGGCACCACGCCGTTCATTCTGGCGTAGACCACCATTTGTCCGTAGTGATCGAAGCTGTGCCACACCGCCATATCGAGGACCGCTCCGCGCATGATTTTCCCGTCGCCGAACGGCGAATTCACGAGCGTGTGTTCGTTATCCGCGGTCACCGCGTTCGCTGCTTTATGGGCGTAGGCGAAAGCGGCTTTCATGAACGCCACAATCTCATCCTTGGACTTCGCGTCCGCGGGACCGTTTTCGCCGCCTGTATCGACCGGCGGCTTCTCTCCGAGTGACGCGGCGGAGACCATGTAAACCACGGCCGCCAGATGCTTGCACTGATCGCCGAAGGTGCGCACGCCTTTGAATGTGCCCTCCGTCGGCGCGAAGTTGAACTTGTCGGCGGGCATCGCTTCGGCCAAAGAGACGATCTCCTTGTCGGCGGCCGTCAGGAAGGTGTCGTGCATCTTTGCGATTTGCGCGTCATCGGCGGCCCACGCGGCGCCCGCGGCGATCAGCGGTAACAGAAACGTAAGTGTTTTCATTTGAACCTCTCCTCGGGAATTCGTTCCATTGTAGACGGACGGCTGTCCGTAAGGTATCGCGCCGCTCTATAATCGAACCATGGCATTACGTCCGTTACACGACCGCGTACTCGTTAAGCGTCTCGAAGAAGGTGAACAGCAGCGGGGCGGCATCATCATCCCCGATTCCGCCAAAGAAAAGCCGCAGCAGGCCGAAGTGGTGGCCGTCGGCAATGGCAAGCTGCTGGAGAAGGGCGATCGCGTCGCCCCCGAGGTCAAGGCCGGCGACCGCATCCTCTTTGGCAAGTACGGCGGCAACGATGTCAAAATCGATGGCCAGGAGTACCTCATTCTCCGCGAGGACGAGATCCTCGGAGTGCTCGAATAAGGTGTGCTAACCTGGAAATCTAACACCCTTTTCAGGAGTTTTTTCGATGTCTTTACGGATCGGGCTTCGACCGCTCTTAGTCTGCGCCACGGCGGTCGTCCTCAGCCAGGCCGCGTTCGCCCAGGTGAAGATTGCCGTGGTGAATCTTCAGAACGCAGTCATGTCTACGGCCGAAATCAACAAGGCGAATGATGAGATGCAGGCCAAGTTCAAGCCCCAGCAGGATGAGCTGAACAACCTGAACAATCAGATGCAGCAGATCTCCAGTCAGCTGCAAACGCAGGGCGATAAGCTCTCCCCGCAGGCAGCCGCGGACCTGCAGGCCAATGGCCAGCGCCTCCAGCGCGAAGCTCAGCGGAAAGATCAGGATCTGCGCGATGCCGTGGAAGCCTATCGCAATGACGTTCTGCAGAAGAGCTCGCAGAAGATGAGCGATGTAGTAAAGAAGTTGGCCGAAGAACGCGGATATGACCTGGTAGTGGACAGCCAGACCACGCTTTTCGTTAAGCCCGCGATCGATATCACGAAAGACGTGATCGCCGCTTACGATAAAGCGTATCCGGTTGCCGCCGCGCCGCCGGCCGCAAAGAAGTAAGCTGGTATCAGCGGGGAGGAAATGGCCGGCTATCTCGATCAATACGGCGCCGGCGATGAGCGGCGCGCCAAAATTTTCAAGAGTATCGCCATTGCCGTCGCGGTGCTCGTATTCGTAGGCGGCCCCCTCTTTTTTATATTTCACAACTACCGGCAGGAGCGGCAGGTGAAGCAATTCTTTCACCTGCTTGCCGCTCATGACTACAAAGGCGCCTACGCCCTGTGGGGTTGCACGGACGCCAAGCCCTGCACAGGATACTCCATGCAGGCTTTCATGGACGATTGGGGGCCTCAAAAGGCCGATCCCTCGAACATGAGCATCACGCGCAGCCGGTCGTGCGGCTCCGGCGTCATTCTGACAGTGCATTTCGGCAAGGACCGGGAAGAGAAGCTCTGGGTGCAGCGAGACGATTTGACGATCGGATTTTCTCCGCTGCCGGGTTGTCCCGCACCGCGCTGATAGGCACGCGTACGTTCGGGGCAGTAGAATGAAAACAGAAACGGCGAAAGAGCGAAAAGCATGGGAACTTTAGTTGCTGGTCTGGAAGGCGTCGTAGCAGGCGAAAGCGAAATTTGTTACATCGATGGGTACCAGGGTATCCTCAGCTACCGCGGCTATAACATTCATACGCTGGCGGAACACGCCAGTTTCGAAGAGGTAATCTTCCTCCTCTGGAACGGTCACCTGCCGAAACGCGAGGAGCTCGAGAAACTTAAACACGACCTGGTCGCCGAGCGCGGCCTTCCCGCGCAAATCGTCGACTTCCTTCGCGGCGTTCCCCAAGCCGTCCCCATGGACGTCCTTCGCACCGCGGTCTCCATGCTGAGCCTCTACGATGCGGAGGCGCAGGATATGTCCGCCGAGGCCAACCACCGCAAAGCGGTGAGGCTCATGGCGAAGACCGCCACGCTCGTCACCACTTTCGACCGTCTTCGCAAGAACAAACCCGTTCTCGAAGGCGACCCCAAGCTCGATTTTGCGGCAAACTTCCTCTACACGCTTACCGAACGCAAGCCCGATGAAGTGATGGAGCACGCTTTCGACGTGGCCCTCACGCTGCATGCCGATCACGAACTGAATGCCTCGACATTCGCCGCGCGCGTGACCGCCGCCACGTTGTCGGACATCTATTCATGCGTCACCAGCGGCATCGGCGCGCTGAAGGGACCGCTGCACGGCGGCGCCAACCAGGACGTAATTAAGTGGCTGCTCGATCTCGGCGATGAAGAATCGGCGGTAGAGCGCGTCAAGAACACGCTCGCCCGTAAGGTCAAGATTCCCGGCTTCGGTCATCGCGTGTACCGCACCGAAGACCCGCGCGCCACGCACCTCCGCGTGCTTAGCGAAGAGCTCGGCAAGCGCACAGGCCATGAGAAGCTGTACCGCCTGTCCAAGCGCATGGAAGAGACCGTGAAGGATATTAAGGGTCTCAACCCGAACGTGGATTTCTATTCCGCGTCGACGTACTATTCGCTGGGAATTCCAATTGACCTGTTCACTCCCGTCTTCGCCGTCAGCCGCATGTCCGGCTGGACTGCGCATGTGCTCGAACAGTATCGCAATAACCGGCTCATCCGCCCGCGCGCCGAATACAAAGGCAACCCGGACGGCCAGACCTGGATTCCGGTAGAGAACCGGTAGGCGCCATGGACGAACGCGCATACTACTCTGAAAGCCAGACCACCAAGGCCGCGACCTTGAACTGCCCGTACTGCCGTTCGCAGGAACAATACGAACTCCGCTGGATGGTCCGCAAGAAAAAGGACCGCCTCCCCGGCGGCGCCGATGAACGCGACCGGGCCAAGTTCGCCAAGGCGCAGAGTTACATGGTGCTGCTGGACGATAAGGTGGGCTGCAAGAATCCGCGATGCCGCAGGCCATTCGAAATCTCCGGCGTCAAAACCATGGCCTTTCTTTGATTTTAGGACGCAGATGAACGCAGATGAACGCGGATAAGCCCAGAGTCATCTGCGTTTATCTGCGTTCATCAGCGTCCCCAAAATGTTCTTTCCTCGCTTTACGTTTTGCTGTTTGATTGTCTTCTGCGCAGCGGCACAGGATACCCGGACGATTTCCGAACCTCGCTTCCCGGCGGTCTGCACGGTTCTGCAGGCTCGCGTTTCCGCGGGGGCTCTGAACGAATCTTCTCTCGACACCTCCACGATCCAGAGCGCGTTGAATAGCTGCCCGGCGGGTCAGGCGGTGGAACTTGCCGTTGGCGGCGCATCATTTCTCAGTGGCGCATCTCAGCCAAACGCGTTTATTACCGGCGCTCTCACGCTCCCGAAAGGCGTCACGCTGCTCATCGATGCCGGAGTCACCCTCTTCGCCTCGCGCAATCCGCGCGACTACGATAACTCTTCCGCGCAAACTTGCGGCACCATTACTTCGAACGGCGGCGGCTGCTCTGCCATCATCACTGCCAATCGGGCGGATGGCGCCGGAATCATGGGCTACGGCACGATCGACGGCCGGGGCTACCTGCCGATGCTGGTAAATGGAACGCCGGGCGTCACGTGGTGGGACCTGGCGAATCAGGCTAATACCAGCGGCGGCAGCCAGAACAATCCGCGCATGATCCAGATCAGCAACACCAACGGATTCACCCTCTACAAGATCACCCTCAAGAACTCGCCGAATTTTCACGTCGCCATGGGCACGGACCAGAACGTGACTGTGTGGGGCATCAAGATCATCACCCCATACGATGCTCGCAACACCGATGGTGCGGACCCAGGGTACTCGAGCAACGTGACCATCACGCAAAGCCACATTTCGAATGGCGACGACAATGTGGCTATCGGCGGCAACAATCAGCCCGGAGCCTCGCACATCAGCGTGGTCGACAACTGGTTCGGCGACGGACACGGTGCATCCATCGGAAGCTACACCACGTTCGGCATCGCCAACGTGCTATTCGACAACATCACGATCGCGGGCACGCAAGCCAACAGCAACGCCAACGGCATCCGTATCAAGAGCGATGTCAGCCGCGGTGGACTGGTCCAGCACATCACTTACTCGAACTTCTGCATCAACAGCGTGCGGGCGGCCATCGTGCTCGACCCGTTTTATACCAGCGCGACCGGCAACCAGATCCCGTTGTACAGCGACATCACGATCCGCAATTTTCACGCGACCAGCGAGGGCACCGTGAAGTTATCGGGTCACGATGCCGCGAATCTGACGACAGCAGTCCTGGACAACGTGCAGATCGATAACATCAAACCCAGCGACGTCACGGGTCAGTATGCCTCCGTGCAACTCGGTCCCGGACCGGTCAACTTTGCGAGCATGATTAAAGGCACGGGTGTCACCGTTAGCGGGAGCGCCGGCGACGGGTCGCCCTACGCCTGTCCGGCCGCTGTTTTTTCGCCGATCGCCGGGGAACTGATTCCTGGACCTCAGCGCATCGTCCGCGGCAAACCGCTTTCGGTTCTGGTGCAAGTGTTCGCCACCAAGACTCTCACGTATCAGTCGTACCTCACGCAGCTCAAAACTAGCCCGAATGCGACGTTCAACATGCCCGACCCCACCGGCACGGTGACCATTTACGAAGGAACTCAGGCGCTGGCATCGGTTCCCGCGGCGGCGCTCACCAGCGTGCAACTGCCGGCTCTCACCCCGGGCACGCACACCTTCACGGCCTCCTATTCCGGCGATCTTCATTACGCGCCGATCACGTTCGGCGAGTACACCGTCGAGGTGCTGCCGCAGCCAAGACGCACAGTGCGTTAATGTTGCACGCTGATGAGCGCCGTAGCCGGGGAAGTCTGCCCTGCGACGGTCGCCACGACCGGATAGTCGCCATCGGCGAGTGATGCCGGAATCTGGATCGCCACCTGGTACAACGCTGCGAAGCCCGGCGCAAGGGCCGCTCCAAACACCGTTGCGGGCTGCCCGCCGATGGTCACCGTTACCGGATTTGCCGTGAGGAAGGCGCTCGCCGGAATCTTCTGTCCGTCCGGGGCGGAGGCGTGGTGGGACCGAAGCCGGTACCCCACAGGATGATCACGTCGCCCGGCTTTGCCGCCACAGTTGGCAGACCGGCAAACGTTCCGTCCTTGGGCGCGTAACTGAAGTCCTGCCGCGTCGCGACAGCATAGGTATTGTTCCAGAGGAAGAACGCCGGCTGAACGGCTTGCACCGTCGCGGAGAACGGAAGGCTCGTACCTTGAGAATTAGTGACCACGACGTCAACTGCGCCCGCGGCGATATTCGGAACCACGGCATTAATCTGGCCTGAACTTACAAAATAGATGTAAGCCGGCTGGCCGCCAATCGTGATCCTTTACTCCGTCCAGCGACGTAGGTAGCTGGCCATTTACGATGAACTTTTCCCACGTGTCGGTAATGGTGGATAAGTTGGACCCGTTGATCGTCATCCAGGCGCCGGGCGTAAAGCCATTTTGAAAACTTGCGCCATTCTGCACGGACGTGATCAATGGTGCCGTGGACCCTCCGCCCGCCGCCGGGGACAAGCGAATCAGATACGCCGCGTAATCGACCGGGGACGCCTGTTCGAAGGGTGTGCCCGTCAACGGGAAATCGGTGGACTGCGTTGTGCCGGTCAGGTAAATGGAGCCATTTGCTCCCGCCGCTACGTCTGGTGCGCAGCGCCGAGTTCCGTCCACGGAGTTGCAGTTTTCTGTATTCTACAGGCTCGCCCGGCTCGATCCCCGGCACCTTTTACCGCTCCCTCACGGTCACGGCTCCGTATGTAGTTGATTCTGCTAACGGAGCCGCGACCGTGAGGCGAATGGAGTGCACGAGAGCGACAGCCGGATTTTTTCACAGTCCCGCCTGCAACCGGTCTGGAGACCGGTCGCTACTAGACCACTTGATCCATAGCCAGGAATTCCTGAATGTGCGGATGCGGCGATTCCTTCAACCCGGCCGTCGGGCCGAAATAAATTACCCCGCCATCGTACAGAAACACGACCCGGTCCGCCACCTTGTACATCAGGTCGAGGTCGTGAGTCACTACGACGCTCGTCAGGTTGAGTTGCTTCTTCAAGCGGAGCATGAGGTCGCCCAGATGGCCGCTCATGATTGGGTCTACCATGGTGGTCGGTTCATCGTACAGAATGCACTGCGGCTGTGCGGCCAGCGCCCGCGCGATCGCCACGGCTCGCTTGTACCCCGTGGAAAGATCCGCCGGGTACGCATCCCGGTGCTCAGCGATGTCTACCATGTGCAGCAGCCCGTTCACTACATCCTCTTTGTTCTTGGCGTCGTAGTCCTCGCGTAACTCCAATGAAAAGAGAATGTTCTCGGCGACAGTTAAAGAATCGAATAATGCCCCGGACTGGAATACCATGGTGACTTTTTTGCGAATCCGGCGCAGTTCCGCCTCCGGGAAGTCCGTGATATCTTCATGCGCGACGATCACGCGTCCGCTGTCCGGCTTGAGAAACCCCATGATGTGCGACAGCGTGACGCTTTTGCCCACGCCGCTACGCCCGATGATCGCCACTGTCTCGCCGGCGTCCACATGAAAGTTGGAATCGACTAAAACCGGCCGGTCGAACGTCTTATAAACGTGCCGGAATTCTATGTAATGCGGGAAGGGATCAGCTTGCGCCATGTCCGGCCCATTCCTCGGGAGTGTTAACGTTCTGAAAATGCACGGCTTCTCCCACTCGCCACACGGTAACCGGCAGGCCTTCGAACGCCGCCGTCACTTTGCGCCGGCCCGCGGCGAACGCTGTTTCGAGCCCGCTCAACGTTTCGAGGCCATAGACCGCGCACAGCGGTTCCATGCGGCCCTCCGGCCCTTCGGGAACCAGAATTCCACCCGTCCACGCATCCAGCAGTTGTTTCAGAAAATCGCTGCAAACCCTTGGCATATCACAAGCTACTATCAGATTCGCATCGGCCTGAGAGTGGCTGAGCGCGGTGACGATGCCGCCCAGCGGACCTTCGCCCGGCCAGAGATCCGCGATCACCGGAAAGCCCAGCACCCGGTACCGCTCGGGGTCGCCGACCAGGGTCGCGGAACCGGCAGCCGCGCGCACTGCATCGGCCACCCCGGCGCCCATCAGCAGCGCCTTGTCGCGGCCCATGCGAGTGCTTCCCCCGCCGGCCAGCACGTATCCCGCCCGCGTCACGTAGAAATGATACCATCGGCATTTGCTCCTCCTTTCGCATTCGCTCGCAGGCTACCGTACAATGGAGTCACAACATTTTGAGTCGATTTTGTTTTAGAATAGTCGCCGTAGCCGGATTGGCATCGGCAGTGTGGGCCGGCGGTCCGGACCAGACGCCGAGGCACATCACGAGCGTCGTAAGGAGCGATCCCCACACCGGGAAGCTGGTACGCACTGTGGTCGTAACGCCCAAAGTCGTCGCCGAGCGCGCGGTCCCCGAGACCGTCGTCGCCGCGCGCCCTGCCGGCGAGCCTGCCGGCGATGCAGCCGCCGCTCCCGCGACCTCGGCCGATACGGGAATCGATCAGCTCGTGCAGAACGCCGCGGCACAGCATCAATTGCCCGCCGAACTCATCCACTCCGTAATGAAAGTGGAAAGCAATTTCAATCCCTATGCCATCTCGCCCAAAGGCGCGCTCGGCCTGATGCAGCTCATTCCCGAAACCGCGCGGCGATTCGGCGTCTCCAACGTGTTCAACCCCGCCGAAAACATACAGGGCGGAGCAAAGTATCTGAAGTATTTGATGGATCTGTATAACGGCGATTTTGCGCTGACTCTGGCTGCGTACAACGCCGGCGAAGCCGCCGTGGCCAAGTACGGCGGCATTCCGCCCTATGCCGAAACGCGCAGCTACGTGCAGCAGGTATACCGGGAGTTCCAAAAATCGGTAGCCGCGCAGCCCAGGCCCGCGTCTAAACAACAGCCTCCGGCACAGCAGCCGGTAGCCGCGGTTCCCGAAGGGCCCGCGCACATTCAGGAAGTAGTAGCGCCGGACGGCACCGTCCGGTACGTATCACGATAGGCCCTTTTTATGAAATTTGCCGCCGCGCTCACGGTCTTCACAGCAATTCTTGCAGCCCAGACGGAGCGCGCGCCGCAACATGCCGTCACGGCCATCCGCCACTGGTCGCTGGCCGAAACTACCCGCATTGCGATTGAAGTTTCCGGCGAATTCAAATACCGCACGGACCGCCTCCACAACCCCGAGCGCATCTATTTCGATATTGTCGACGCGCGCATGCGCCTCGACGGGCGCCGCTTCTACGCGGATACGTTCAACGACAAGATCGTGCAGAAGGTGCGCGCGGCGGAAACCAGTCCCGGCATCACGCGCATCGTGCTTGACCTTACCGGTCCGGTGGAAGTTTCCACGTCTCAGCTCACCAATCCGAACCGCCTCATGATCGAATTGCGCGCAAGCGCCGCTTCCACGATTCCCACTGAGACTCCGGCGGCCGTTGCGACGGCCTCGCCGAAACTGACGCCTCCTCCCGTTGCCAAGCCGGAGCTGAGCGTGCCGCCCGTAAAATCGCCCCCGCCGATCAAGGCCGAGGTTCCGGAACAGACGGTCACGGCGGAGCCGTCCCACACGCAGCTCTCTGAAAGCGTCAAGCCCCCGTCGCCTCCGGCGGTCAAGCCTGAGCCCGTCGCTCCTCCAGCCGCGACCCCGGCGAATCCAACTGCTCCCGCTGCGGCAGCCACTGCGCCTGCGCCTTCCGGAGTCGGAAAGCCCGCCCGGCGCGCCGCCGATGGCCAAACTTCGCTGGTGCGCGCCCTGGGGCTGAAGCTGAATCGCGTGGTGATCGATCCCGGACACGGCGGCCATGACGAAGGCACGCATGGAGTTCGCGGCCTGCTGGAAAAGGACCTGGTGCTTGACGTCGCTCTCCGGCTCGGCAAGCTGATTCAGGATCGGATGGGCGCCGAAGTCATCTACACGCGCAACGACGATACCTTCATTCCGCTGCAGCGCCGCACCGAAATCGCCAATGAGAGCAAGGCCGATCTTTTCCTCTCCATTCACGCCAACAGCTCGCCCGTGCCACGAATCGCGGGAGTCGAATCCTACTACCTGAACTTCACCGAATCCAAGGAAGCTCTGGAATTGGCGGCGCGCGAGAACGCCACCAGCCAGAAGAGCGTTTTCGATCTCCACGACATCATTCAGAAGATCACCCTGCATGACAAAGCGGAAGAGTCCAAGGATTTCGCGGGAAAGATGCAATCGGCGCTGTATGCGTTCTCCGCGCGAAATTTTCCAAGTGAAAAGAATCGCGGGGTCAAGAAGGCCCCCTTTGTCGTATTGATCGGAGCGAATATGCCGAGCGTGCTCGCCGAGGTCGGATTCCTTAGCAATACACGCGAAGAATCTCTGCTGAAACGCAGCGATTATCGGGACAAACTCGCCGAAGCGCTCTATCGCGGCATCTCCCGCTACGCCGATAGCTTGAGCCATTTCCAAATGGCCGAAATGCAGTAAGCGCGCTCCCACGCGCCTCAATAGCCACTGTGAGATCCCTGACACGCAACGGAAGCTCCCTGTATAGGTGCGGGGGCTGAGTTTGCCATACTGGCTTTAGGAGGGAATCCTCATTCGCAGCTCAGGAGCAGGAATGGAAGTTGATCCGCGTCCGAACTCTGAAGCCGAGACGGAACCAAGAGGCACAGGCGCGTCCGCCGATGCTGCCCGCCGTGCCGAAGCAGTGGTCCCACGGTGCCCGAATTGCGGTTGGCAGGATGTCCGGGCATCGCGATCCCGCAGCGCGCTAGGCGTTGCTCTGGCCCTGTTTTCCATCGCCCCGTTCCGCTGCCGCAGTTGCAGTCACCGTTTCTACCGCTTTCATAAAAAAGCGCGCGCACTCTAACCCGCACTCGCCCCCCGGTCCCCACAAACTACCCGCGTACCCTCCCATTTGGGGGGAATTGTCCCGAGGCCTGCAACAACGGAGAATAGAGCTTAATATCCCGGCAAACCGATGACGAACTCGGAATTGATCCAAAGTGTGACGGACGTGCTGATCGGTATGGATCCCGTAACCAACTTCGGAACGGTTCTCGTGGTCGAAGATCCCTTCATCCGCCGATACGTGCAGCGGATCCTCGAGCGCGAAAACCGGCAGACGCTGCAGGCCGAAGCGCAACACGGCGTCGCGATGCTGGCCGCCCGTGACCCCGAAATCTCCCTGGTGATCACCAATAATCCCAAGGCGTTCGCGGCCTCGCCCGATATCCCCCTCATCTACGTCGCCACCTCGCCCGATCCCTCGCTCATCGCCGGATTCCGCTCCTGCCGCGTTCTGAAGAAGCCGTTCCTCCCCGAAGACCTGCTCGAGGCGGTCCACGCCCTCTCCTGAGCCTGCATGGCAAAATGGACTCGATGGGCTTCTACCTGTGGCTCGATACCGAAGTTGCGTGGGCGCAAGGCACCTACGAATACCGGCCGATGGGCACTGCGGTAATTTCCCGCACCGACGTGTTCACGCGCTCGGACTTCGATAATCGCCGCAAACGTACTCCGCCCAAGACCGCGCGCTACGAAGGCCATTTCGCGAGTCTCGGCCACATGAATCAGCGCTTGAAACGCGGTGGCTTTTGAAGTCATGAAGCTTCTGGATTACCACCGGCTGCGCCACTCGGAAGAGCGCACCTGGGACCGTAACAGCCTTCGCGCCGAAGCCGGCGATCAGTTCATATTCGCCGTCGAAAGTTCTCTCGACGATGCCGCCCGGCTCTGCGCGCTTTATCGCGCCGCCGGCGAACCGCAGCGCGTCTGGCTGCGCTCCCGCGTGGACCGCGCCCTCGCCCGTAAACTCACCGGGCATGCCATCCGCGCCGCCAAACGCGCCGCCCGTGAACACGATGCATCGCTTTCTTTCGATGCTCTCACCGCCTTCGCCATCGCCGATCTGGCGGGTGGCGACATTCGCGACGTACTCATCGGCCTCTCGCTGATCTGCCACTGCGCCGCCCTGGCCGGTGCCGCCGTCCCGGAGCAGTTCCGCCAAGGCGCAGCCATCGCCGGACCCGCCATGCAAACGTTGTTTACGGAGTGGGCGGACGGCTATCCCGACGTCCCGCGTATTGGGGTCATGGGATGGCGCGAGATCCAAACCAGTGAGGGCATCGACTTCCGCCAGGCGTAGCGATCAGCCTAACTGACGGCAGACCTTCAGGGCGCGATCGATCTCCGATTCGTTATTGAAGATGTGGGTGCAGTGGCGCAGGTCGGCTCCGATCGATCGCGGGCGAAGGCGCTCTCGATTCCACATTTCGGTCTGCAATTGCGGACCGGTGAGGCCGCTTACGTTGTACACCGTGATGCCGGCTGACATCGACGGGTCATCGGGCGTGAAAAGCTTCGTGTTCGGCAGCTTTTTCAGACCGGCTCGCAGGTGATCGCCAAGGTCTTTGATGCGCGCATGCACTCGTGGACTGCCGATCTCGTTATGAAAATCGACGGCTGCCTCCATGCCCACGAGCAGGGACATGCTTCCCGTGCCTCTTTGCGTAAACCTCAGGCCGTTGTCCTTGTGGTTGTCCCAATTTCCGCTGCAGAGCGATGCCCACACGGAATCGGCGCCCGCCGATCTCAGGTACAGCACTCCATTGCCGGCCGGCGCCAGCATCCATTTGTGCATGCAAGTCACGTACGCATCGCAGCCGATGTCGTGCACATCCACGGGAATGTGGCCGAGCGCCTGCGCCCCATCGATGACGGTGAGAATTCCGCGGCTACGCGCCTCGGCACAGATTTGCTTGACCGGTAGAATCGCGCCTGCGCCCGTGACCACGTGCGAGAGGAAGAGGACGCGCGTGCGCGGCGTGAATGAGCTGCGCACCAGTTCGATCACCTGGTCGGCATTGTGGACGGGGCGCGGAAGTTGCATTTGGACGACGCTGCCGCCGCGGCGCTTGGCGGCATTGAGCCACGGGCTTTTGCCGCCGGGATGCTCCTGATCGCTCATGAGAATCTCGGAGCCGCGTTCCAGATCGAGACCCGCGGCGACGTAGCTGTTGGCGCACGTGACATTTTCGGTGAGCGCGATTTCGGCTGCGTCAGCGCCCATCAGCTTGCCGATCTTGCCGCGGAGTTCGAGCATCGCGTCGTAGCCGCCGATCCAGTTGACGCCGCGATAATCCCAGTCGGCGACATCGACCGCCATTTTACGGAGATGGTCCACAGTGCGTTCGAAGACGACGCGCGGCATCGCGCCGATGGTGCCGTTGTTAAAGAACACCTTGTCACGGGAGAGCATGAACTGGTCGCGAATTTTCTCCCAATAGCCGGGGTCGCCGGCCCGGGGCATGCCCGTGACTCCGGGTTGCTGGGCGGCCGCGGCGCGGCCGAGGAGCGGTGCGGCGGCAGCCGACTTTAGGAAATTGCGGCGGTCGGTCATGAGGTGAGCCTATGCCTACGGGCGGGCGCTGTCAAGGCGCGTAGCGCCGGGGGAAATCGCGCGTATACTACGGCAATGATGACTCGCCGTGAACTTCTTGCCGGCGCGGCCGGCGCGGCATCGCTGCGTGCAGCGGCAGTGAGCTTCGAAGTGCCCGCGCACGCCTGCGATTGCCACACCCACATTATTGGCGACCCGGCGAAGTTTCCGTTCTGGGAGGGTCGAGGGTATACGCCGGAGCCCGCATCGCCGGAGCAGATGGCGGCGCTGCACAGGGCTCTGCACATTGAGCGCGTGGTGATCGTGACCCCAAGTGTTTACGGCACGGATAATTCGTCGACTCTGTTCGGCATGAAGGCCCGCGGCCGTACGGCGCGCGGCGTAGTCGTGATCGATGCGAGGACTCCGGAGCGCGAACTGGACGCCATGGAGAAAGCGGGCGTGCGAGGCGTCCGGCTGAATCTTTCGAATTCGGCCCACAACGACCCGGCGACGGCTCGGCGGCTGGTCCGCGAATCGGCGAACCGGGTGCGCCCCCGTGGATGGCACGTGCAGATCAACTCGTCGTTGGACGTGATCGCGGCGGTTCGGGACGATCTCGCAGGCGCGCCCGTGCCGGTCGTCATCGATCATTTTGGCGGCGCCAAGGCCAGCGGGGGCGCCGGTCAACCCGGGTTCGGTACGCTGGTGGAGCTGGTTCGCGCAGGTAACGTGTGGGTGAAGATATCGGGCGCATATCGGGTATCCACGCGGCCCGACTGCGCGGACGTGGCGCCGCTCGCGAAGGCGCTCATCGCGGCTAATCCCGATCGGGTGGTGTGGGGCAGCGACTGGCCACATCCGGATTCCGTGAATGCGAGTGGAGCGGAGGCTCTGCGCGTACGCAAACCTCTGCCGGTGGACGATGCGGCCATTCTCAATCTGCTGCCCGTGTGGGCGCCCGATGCCGGAGTCCGAAGGAAAATACTGGTCGAGAATCCAGCGCGCTTGTACAGCTTCGAATAGCCAGCGCGACGGCGGAAAGCGCCATCAGATCCAACAGTGCGAAAAAAATAGTGTGGTGCCGCGCGATGTCCATGGCGTCTCCCAGTGAGGAGACGATCAGTTCGATGATGGCCATCGCGACGAGAGCGGCGCCGCCCGCCGGCGAACCTTGCGGCAGCCGCTTGCGCAACCGCACAAGCAGTGTCAGAAAGATCGCCGCGATGCCAGTGAAGGCGCCGAGAAGGCGCACGCCGTGGCCAAGAAACAGGCGGCGTTTGAAACCGCTCCAGGTGGTGAACGCGCGGCTTTCGGCCATTGGCGGATATCCGGCGGCGGCGTCGAAGGTTCCGCAGTCCATCGGGCGCGCGGCTTCGTCCAGCGAGGCGGCGAGCGCGGTCCAGGTGTCGCGCGGATGCGTGACGTAGAAGACGGCGAGTTTCGGAAAACTGATGCGGCGCTGGAACTCACGATTGAAGGACGGATCGTCCATACGCGAATCGCCCCAGTAGGCGTTCTTGCCCATCAGCGGAAGATAGGACGCATCGAGATGCAGCGCGCGTTGCGTTTCCGGCACGTTGCGCGAATGCGGCAGCAATTGGACGAAGACAACGTCATACACGGAGTTGGCCGCGTAACCCTTCGGCGCTCCTTTCCACAACATCAGCAGCGATGCAGCGGTGAGCGCGGCGGCTGCGACTACAGCCTGGCGAGGCCGCAACAGGATTGGAGTGAGCGCTGCGAATGCAAGGCCAAGCAGGGCGTGCTGCGGCTTGGAAGCGGCTACGGCGACTGCGCAGACCAGGAAACCCGCGGTGTCGCGCCAGTCGCGCGATGTAAGAGCGCGGAGATAGAAGACGGCGGCGAGCAGCAGAAACAGGTACGCGGCTTCATCCATGTAAAACGAGTTGAGGCCGCTTGCGTACACGGCATCGCAGAAAAAAAGAAGAGCGGCGAACGCGGCGGCCCGATTGAGCAGAGGAGCGGCAAGCCACAGCGCCGCCAGGAACAGCAACGCATGCACCGCGCCGATCATTCTTATGTCGAAAGCGCCGTCTTTGGAGAGCAGGGAATTGAGGAACACGGCCGCGTGCGCGAGCGGGACTTCCGACGAGGTGAACCGGCTTTTCCAGCGCCGCTCCGGATGGAATTCGTAGGTTGTATCGGCGAATTCGTACACACGGTGCACGCGCGCCACCAGTCCGAAGCGGCCGATCACCTTCGCGAAATCGCCGTTATCGGCGAGTGCGACCACCGGAGGGAGGAACAACTGATACGCAAGAAAAACGGCTGCCGCGGATACCAGAAGCGCGCGTGCTTTGCACATGCACCTCTAAGACCCTCGGCAGCCGCGAATCAACTACAGGCGATTTACGCGTGGACAGTTTCGCCTGCGTAGCGCCTGGCCATGTCGGTGAGCGGCACGGGTTTGTAATCCTGCGCGTGGCCAGCCTGGCCAAACTCACGCATACGCTGAGCCACAACCTTCTTCATAGCCTCGCGCGCGGGCTTCATGTAGCTGCGCGGATCGAACTCTTCCGGCTTCTCCATGAGAACTTTGCGGATTGCGCCGGTGATCGCGAGGCGATTATCGGTATCCACGTTGATCTTACGGACGCCGTTCCTGATGCCGATTTGAATCTCTTCGACGGGAACTCCCCAGGTCGGCTTCAACTTACCGCCATATTGATTGATGATGTCCTGCAGGTCCTTGGGCACGCTCGAGGATCCGTGCATCACGAGGTGCACGTTCGGCAGGCGCTTGTGGATCTCAATGAGCCGCTCCATCTTGAGCGTCTCGCCGGTGGGCTTGCTGGTGAATTTGTAGGCGCCGTGGCTGGTGCCGATGGCGATCGCGAGAGCGTCGAGTCCGGTGAGCTTCACGAACTCTTCGGCCTGGGCCGGGTCTGTGAGGTGGCTCAGACCATCGACCCCAGCGCCGTGACCGTCTTCAATGCCGCCGAGGCAGCCGATCTCGCCTTCCACCGTGACGCCCTTTGCGTGCGCGAGTTCCACGACCTGGCGCGTGACGTCGACGTTGTATTCGAAGCTCGACGGAGTCTTGCCGTCAGCCGTCAGCGAGCCATCCATCATGACGCTGGTGAAGCCCATCTCGATGGCGCTCTTGCAGGTTTCGACGCTATTGCCGTGGTCGAGGTGGAGAACGGTTGGGATCTCGGGATAGACTTCGGTGGCCGCGAGCATCAGGTGATACAGGAAACGATCCTGCGAGTACGCGCGAGCTCCGCGGCTGGCTTGGATGATTACGGGCGATTGCGTTTCGCGGGCAGCCTCCATAATGGACTGGATCTGCTCCATGTTGTTGACGTTGAAGGCGCCGACGCCATATCCGCCTTTAGCGGCTTCGTCGAGAAGTTGCCTCATTGATACGAGCGGCATTGTTATTAGTGCTCCTTGGTTGGAATTAGTGAGGATTGAGTCCTAAATCAACCCAAACGGTAACATGCTTGCGGAGGCAGGGGCAACGTCCGTTCAGCTGCTGCCCTTATGCCAGCAACCGCGCCGCGGGCTTGGAGAAATAGGTCAGGATCATTCCTGCTCCGGCCCTTGCTATGGACGTCAGGCTTTCCATCATGGCGCGATCGTAATCGAGCCAGCCGTTTCGCACGGCCGCGATGATCATGCTGTATTCTCCACTCACCTGGTAAGCAGCTATCGGCACGTCGAAGCGGTCTCTGGCTCTTGCGATCAGGTCCAGGTACGGCATCGCCGGTTTCACCATGATCATGTCGGCGCCTTCCTGCAGGTCGAGCTCGATCTCCCGCATGGCTTCACGCCCGTTTGCCGGATCCATCTGGTAAGTTTTGCGATCGCCAAATTGCGGGGTGGATTCGGCGGCTTCTCGGAAGGGTCCATAGAAGACGCTGGCGAACTTTGCGGAGTACGCCATGATGGGCGTCTTTTCGTATCCGTTGGCATCCAGCGCCTGGCGGATGGCCCACACACGGCCGTCCATCATATCGCTGGGGGCTACGATGTCCGCGCCGGCACGGGCATGCGAGAGCGCCGTCTTGGCGAGCCATTGCAGCGTCGTATCGTTATCGACATCGCCATCCTTGATGAAGCCGCAATGGCCGTGACTGGTGTACTCGCAATTGCAGACGTCCGTCATGATCAGCAGGCCGGGCACTTCTTTGCGAATCGCGCGGACGGCGCGCTGCACGATGCCGTTATCGTCATAGGCGCCGCTGGCCATTTCGTCTTTGCTCTCCGGCAGGCCGAACAGAATGACGCCGCCGATGCCGAGCGCGCGCACAGTCTCGCACTCGCGGACAATCTCGTCCACAGAGAGCTGGAAATTGTCCGGCATGGAGCTGATCTCGCGGCGGATGCCCTCGCCGGGGCAGGCGAAGAGCGGCAGGATGAACTGCGCGGGATCCAGGCGCGTTTCGCGGACCAGATCGCGCATGGCGGCGGAGGCGCGCAAGCGGCGAAGGCGTTGAGTGGGGAAGGGCATAAAAGCGAATTGTAGCTTGCGGCATGCGCGCGCAGGCGGGGGGATGCTCGCTCAAAATGGAGGGTACAGGGGAACCTGCCCTACAGCCCGTACCAAGCGCTCATTCCGCTCTGCATTCCGGGCGTTAGCCGGCGAATCATGAGTTGCCCATCGGGATTGGCAAAAATCTGGTAGACCGGAACGTCGCGCGGCTGCACGATGTAGGAGCCGCCCTGCAACTGATTGGCATCGCGGTCGGTCGCGACCACCAGCGGGCTTGCTCCACTGATGCGCACGCGGAATTGCGAGCTGGAAGGCTCGTAGTTGCCGTAGCTGTAGCAGCGGCCGATGCACTCGCGATCGATCATATGCGACACGGGATTGCTTCGGACATACGCCGCTTCGACCGCGGTGAGCACTCGCGAATTCGTGGGCAGTTGCGCGACCGCGGCGGCGATCTGGTCTTCCAGGCCGTTCAGCGCCGCTTCGTCGCGATACAAAAAGCCGAAGAACAGAATCGCCGCGCCGATCAGCAGATACTTCGGCATTCGTTGCGGCGGTGACGATGCGGCGACGGCGCACAGCACTATACAAAGAGTGAGGCTGGTACGCTGCGCTAGAAACACGAGCGCGTGGTTGTAATTCGGAATCGAGATCCAGTTGGGGATCACGATGATGCCGAGCGACGTGAGCAGCGCGATGTGGACCGGAGTCCATGACAGAGCGTCACGCCAGCCGCGGACGCGCACCACGTACACCACTGCATAGACGATGGCGAGCGCGAGCAGAAGGGAAACCCACCAGTAGCGGGCGGCATAAGGCACTACCTGGTCAACACCGATGGAGGCGGCGAGCTGGTCACCAAACCACTGGGTTTTCCAGACCGAGCCGATGGTGAAGGTCAGGAGCAGCACGCCCGCGACGGCGGTGACGAAGACCTGGCCGCGGCGGTTGGGCAGCAGACGGTCGGCTGCGAAGCGATAGGCCAGCACGCCCGCGGACCATGCGAGCGGCAGGCCGTGTGCTACGTAGGCTAACGCGAAAAGCGCGGCCGCTGCGGCGAGGCCGGCAGGGCGGAAGTCCCATGCCAGGGAAAGCGCCCAGAAACACAAGCCGAGGCTGATGTAGTAATTGAAAAAACCCATGTGAAATACCCAGCCATAGGCAAGCATCACGATTGCAATCAGCCAGATGTCCGGACGTTTGCCCGAGATTTTCTTCACGAAGGCAAAAGCGCCCCACACAAAAACGAGGACGGCGAGCGGCACTGCGATGTGCTGCGTTGCGCCTGCCCCTACGGCGGGCAGAAGCCAGCCGATGATCCAATCGAAGAGCACATTCGTGGTGAGCGAAACCAGTTTGAGCCCCGGCGCCTGACCCTGGTGGATCAGTTGCGCGAGCCAGGCGTTATACAGGTGACTGGCGAGGTCGCCGGCCTGTATGCGCGATTGCCAGAAGCAGGGGATGAGCGCGGCCACGCTGCCGAATGTATAGAGAGCCCACGCCGGCAGAGGCTTACGTTCGGCGATGGGCAGGGCGGGGGGCGCTGGGGCACGCCGCTGCTTCACTGCCATGACCTACTCAGGGTAGCATTCGCTACTGCAGGTCGCCGCGCGGCTTACCTTCCTTAATCTCGCGATAGGCGTCCATCACCTGGTTTTTGAGGGATGCTTCGCTGACCCATGGATCCACGGCGGAAGAGAGCTTCATGCCGGCTTGAATCTGCTCCACGGTGCGGCCCGCGTCCACGCCGTCCTTTACGGCCTTGTGCAGTTCGGTGAGGAACTGCTCCTGGCCGGTGAGAAGTTCGCGGCCGCCGAACATGCCGTGCCCGGGCAACACGAACTTCACCTTCTGCTTGCCGACCGCCTTCAGGACGAGTGGCCAATTGGCGAGGTTGGCGTCTTTGAGCACGTTATAAGGTCCATTGACCACGGCATCTCCGGTGCAGAGCACCTGTTCCTTGGGGATGTAGACGAAACCGTCGCCGCGCGTGTGTCCCCAGCCGTAATGGCGGAATTCCACTTTGCGGCTTCCGTCATTGAGCAGGTACATGGATTCGGTAATCTCCTGCTTCGGAAGCTCAGGGCCATCGCGATGCAGATCGGCGACGTCCTTACGATTCTTTGCGGCGGCCTGCCAGCGCGCCGGCTCCAGGCGCCGCATCTCGTCGGCGAGCTCCTTGAAGGCCAGTGTGGTGGCGCCGGCTTCGGTCCAGAGCGAGCTCCCGTAGGTGTGGTCGCCGTGGTGGTGGGTCAGGAAGACGTATTTCACAGGCTTCCGCGTGAGCCGCTTGACGTCTTCCATCACGCCGCGCGCGGCATCCGGGTAGCCGGCATCCACCACGATCATGTAATCCTTCATTTCGATGATGGTGCTGTTGCAGTGACTCTGGTCGCGATCGCCTTCGCGGAACCAGATACCGGGTGCGACGATGCGCAGCGTCTCGGGATTGGCGTAGGCGCGCGAAACCAGCAGCGCCATACCGGCGGCCGAGAAAACTCCCAGAAGCAGGGCAATGCGGATGCGCGGCATGGGCGCACCTCCTTCCCGGATACTATACGCCCCGGGTGGGTAAAGTGCCAATGCTAAAATTAAGTTTTTACAGAGAGGAAAATCAATGGCTGTGAAACCCCGCCGCGCGGCGGTTGTGGTGGACGTTGGAGGTGTGAAGGTGGGGGGGAGCTGCCCCATTGTGGTGCAGTCCATGACCAATACGGATACCGCCGACGTGCCCTCCACGGTGAACCAGGTGATGGCGCTGGCGCAGGCCGGCAGCGAGTTGGTGCGCGTGACCGTGAACACGCACGAAGCCGCGGCGGCGGTGCCGAAGATCGTCGATACGCTCGATAAGTTCGGCGTCCGCGTGCCCATCATCGGCGATTTCCACTATAACGGCCACATCCTGCTGAAGCAGTATCCGGCCTGCGCCCGCGCGCTCGCCAAGTACCGCATCAATCCCGGCAATTCGGACATCGGACGAAAGACGGACGAAAATTTCCGGACCATGATTGAAGTCGCCGTTGAACACGATAAGCCGGTGCGCATCGGCGTAAACTGGGGGTCGCTCGATTCGGCGCTGCTCACGCGCATGATGGATGAAAACAACAAGCGGCCTGAGCCGAAGGACGCGCGCGAAGTTACTCTCGATGCCATGGTGGCGAGCGCTTTGGAATCGGCGCAATCCGCCGAACGGTACGGCCTGGGGCGCGACAAGATCATCCTCAGCGCCAAAGTGAGCGGCGTGCAGGATCTGATCGATGTGTACCGCATGCTCGCGGCCGTTTGCGATTATCCTCTGCATCTCGGGTTGACGGAGGCCGGTATGGGCAGCAAGGGAATTGTCGCGACCACGGCGGCGCTGGCGCCGCTGCTGCAGGAAGGCATCGGCGACACCATTCGCGCGTCGCTGACACCGCCGCCGAACGGAGATCGCACGGAGGAAGTGATCGTCTCGCAACAAATTCTGCAGGCGCTCGGTATCCGCAGCTTCACTCCGCAAGTAACCGCGTGCCCCGGCTGTGGACGCACCACGAGCACGTTCTTTCAGGAAATGGCCGAGCAGATACAGAGTTATCTGCGCGACCAGATGCCGCGGTGGAAAGAGACGCACACGGGCGTTGAGGAGATGAAGGTAGCGGTGATGGGCTGCGTGGTGAACGGGCCCGGCGAAAGCAAGCACAGCAACATCGGCATCTCGCTGCCCGGCACATTCGAAGAGCCCAAGGCTCCGGTCTATGTGGATGGCCGCCTGATGACTACCTTGAAAGGCGACCGGATCGTCGCCGAATTCATCGAAATATTGAATCGATATGTGGACTCGCATTATGCACCGGCGGCAGTCGCAGCCGAACGGTGAGCGATTGTTATAATTGAGTTACCGATTGTAAGTCTGAGGGGGGTAAGGAGCCCAATTATGAGTTCCGCAGTGAACGGCAGGACCGAGCTAGAGCCGGTGAAGCCCGAGGAATCAGCGCCAGCGCCCGCGGGTTATAAGATGTTCAACCGCATCGTCGATTGGATTACCAACGACCGCATGCAATTAATTAACGTCACGGACCGTATCAACGAAATTGTCCGCAAGAGCGGGGTCCGCGACGGAATGGTTCACCTGCAATCGCTGCATACCACCACGGCGGTTTTCATCAATGAGTGGCAGGAAGCGCTGCTGCACGATGTCCGCGCGTTCCTGGATGACCTGGTGAACCGCGAAGATTATTTCCGCCACAACGACCCCGAATACTCCGATTGCGAGCGCCGCAACGCCGATTCGCACCTGCGCGGAATGGTGATGGGGCAAAGCCTCTGTCTGCAAGTGCGCAATTCCGCCGTCCTGCTGGGCACCTGGCAGAGCATCATTCTCGCCGAGTTTGACGGGCCGCGCAGCCGTTCGATGTCTATACAGGTCTCCGGCATCTAGCCGGAGATCCTAAAATGCCAAAACGCTTCACTCTCGCCGAAGCTCAGGGTCTGATTCCGTTGGTGACGCGCTATGTGCGCGAGGCGATTCAGATCAAAGGCGAGTATGAAGAAGCCGAAGCCGCCATTCGCAACATGACTGAGCGCGTGATGTTGATGGGCGGCGTGGTGGTCGATCGCAAGCGGGCACTGGAAGCACGCACGCGCCGGGAGACGGCTGCCGCGCGGCTGCGGAATTCGATTGAGCAGATACAGGGCCTCGGCTGCGTGGTGAAGGATCTGGACATAGGGCTCGTCGATTTTCCCACGCTCTTCCGCGGCAAAGAGGTGTATCTGTGCTGGAAGCTCGGCGAACGTGGAATCGAGTACTGGCACGGCGTCGACGAAGGCTTTCGCGGTAGAAAATACATCGATCGCGATTTTCTGGACCATCATGCAGGAGACTGAGATTAAGCTGGCCGTGGGCAGCCCGGCGGAGGGTCGCCGGCGTCTGCGCGCGGCCGGGTTTCAGGTGCTCCACAAGCGCGTGTTCGAGCAGAACACCATTTACGATACGAAGAGCGGCGTGCTGCGAAACTCGCGGCGCCTGCTGAGAATCCGGCAGGCGGGAAAGAAGGCGACGGTGACCTTTAAGGGTCCGCCGGCGGTGGGAAAGCACAAGTCCCGGCAGGAACTCGAGCTCGAGATTGCGGATCCGAAAATACTCCAGTCCATCGTGCAGGAGTTAGGTTTCGCGCCTTCTTTCCGCTACGACAAGTACCGCACGGAGTTTCAACATCCGGGTGAAAAGGGCGTCGCGACTTTGGACGAAACTCCCGTGGGCACTTTCCTGGAACTGGAGGGCTCTCCCCGCTGGATCGACCGCACGGCCAAGACGATGGGCTTCAGCGAGGCGGACTACATCACCGCGAGCTACGCACGGCTGTATGCGCAGTAGCGGCTAGTGAGCCCTGTCCGCCGCGCCTATGCGCCCTACCGCGGCTCGATGCACCGCGTGGTCGGCGCGGTCGCTGACATCGCCAGAGCCCCACTTCACTACCTGCACCCAGACCATGCGCTTGCCGAAACGGCGTGCGGCCACGGTGCTTGGCATGAAGATATCGATGTGACGGCCATCGATTTTCGAGCCTGTATCGGCAACGATGTAAGTTGCGTCAAAGCGCCCCGCGCCGCGTACTCGAAGAACCGTGCCGAGCGGGAATATTGCCGGGTCGGCGGCCACCGTGCCGGTGTGCGAGATGGTGCCGGCTTTCGTCACGCCGCGTTGACAGAAGGCGGTGGCCTGCACTCGATATCGCGTGTAACGGTGGTGCGGATGGTGCGGACGCGCGGGTAACAGCAGCGCGCTCGCCATCAACATACACAAGATTCGCAGCATAGGTTACCGGCGGCTGAGCGCGATTTCGTCCGTCGGGGACGGATGATACGCCTTCTTCTTACCTGGTTGCTGTTGATCCACCTTCACCGGTTTGTTGCCGTCGGGCGCGCTGGTCTTCGGCTCGCTGGTGGTCTTGCCAGGCTGCCGCGGCGCGGCTTCGAGTGAGGTGGGAACGCCCTCGCCCTGATCCCACCACACCACGCTTTCCGCGCAATAGAGACTGAGAACGTCGAGGAGGTGATGCAGGCTCGCTGCTTCATCTTCGCCAAAGCTGCGCTTCTGATCCGCGAATATCATTTGCGCATCGTCAGGGGAGACCTCGTACTTTGCCGTAGAATCGGCGACAAACTCGCCATCCACCTTCCTGCCGGTTTCCACCACCCAGACGAGCTTGTGCGTGTTCAGATCCCATGTGACGGTCTTGAGCCGCTTGGTTTGTTCGGGTTTTTGGTCCTGCGCCCAGCCGAGCGCGCCAAGAGAAAGCATGATGACGAGTACGGTCTTCATAAGTACCTCTTACTTCCGCGTGCGCGACGTTGGGCGTCGCGCCGTTGCCCTGCTTGAAGCACGTCGCGTGCCGCTGGTGTGAATCGCCCGAACGCATAATGAGATGTGCCCGATAATCCGTACGACGAAGTAGCGTATCCCACACTTCCCGACGCGCGAACGCATCCCGATCGCCTGGCAGCCGTAGCAACGTTCTACGGCATGCGGCACGCGCCCGTAGATGGGTGCCGTGTGCTGGAACTCGGCTGTGGCGATGGCGGCAACCTGGTTCCGATGGCCTATGCGTTAAAGGCATCGGAATTTACAGGCGTGGACCTCGCGCCGGAGCCGCTGGAGCGCTGCCGGCGTGTGCTGGAAGATCTCGCGATCGGCAATGTGCAGCTGCGGCTCGCGGATGTGCGGGATCTCGACCGGACGCTCGGCGAATTCGACTATGTCATCGCTCACGGCCTGTATTCATGGATTCCGGAACAGGCTCGCGATGGTTTGTTGCGGCTATGTGGAGCGGTGCTCGCCGCGAACGGTGTTGCGTTTGTCAGCTACAACGCCCTGCCGGGCAGGCATGTGCGGCAGATGCTCCGCGAAATGATGCTCTCTCGAACCATGGGTGCGAAGACCCCGGGAGAGAAGATGGCGCAGGCGCGAGCCTTTCTGGAAACCCTGGTGGAATCGCGCATGGCTCCGGTCGCGTGGCAGGAAATGCTGGAGCACGAAGCAGCTCTGCTGCTTGCGGCGCCCGAGGGCTCGTTCTGGCATGACGATCTCGCTCCGGTCAACGTGCCCGTGAATATTACGGAGTTCGCGGCGCATGCGGCGCGGCATGGACTTGCGTATCTGGGAGATGCGGATACGCATTTAATGTTCGATCCACGCGGCGCCCTCGAGGGAATTCGCGGGACGATCGAGCGCGAGCAGTATCTGGATAACCTCATCTGCCGGCCGTTCCGGATGACCCTCTTGTGCCGCGAATGCGTGAGCGTCGATCGCGAGGTAGGGCCGGAGCGAATGGACGAGTTTCTCTTCGCGGCGCCCCCGGGCGGACTGCACGGCATTCAGGCGCGGCGGGGACATCGATCATTGGAGCAGGTAACCGCGGCGCTCGCGGACACCTATCCTCTGCCCGCATCATTCGAGGACCTCCTGCCCTATGCGAGGTCGGCGGAAGAGTTGCGCGAGATCCTGTATGCGCTGATCACCACCGGCTTTGCGACCTTCCACGTCTACGAATTTCCGTGCGAGGAGACCGTGACGGAAAGACCCAAGGCGAGTGCGCTGGCACGGTATCAGGCGCGGACATCGGAAGTCGTAACGAATCTCTGTCACACGGCCGTGAAGTTGGATGAGAAGGGCAGAGAGGTGATCGTGACGTTGGACGGTACGAGAGAGGCCGCTGAAGGGAGCGACGGCGAACTGCTGGAATGGTTTGCCAGGATGGCGCTACTGGAAGCGTGACGACAGAGGCCAACCGGGCTCGCTCCGCTCGCCGCAACAGGAAAGATTCCTGTTGCCACGTGCCGACAGGAATCCTTCCTGTCGGGTCGCGCGGCGCGCGACTAGGCGAGCTCTGCTCGCCTGCAACCGGTCAGGAGACCGGTCGCTACCGCCCTGAAATACTCTAAAGCAAGCCACTACTTTGATCGCTGGCGGGGTGACGTGCCGACAGGAATCCTTCCTATCGGGTCGCGCGGCGCGCGACTGCTCGCTACGTCTAAAACAGGATTCTTGTGCGGATTGTCCCGGGCACCGTTTCGAGGCGCCTTCTCACTTCCAGCGCGTCCACTCTTGTTTCGCCTTCGATGTCCATCACGACGTAGCCGATGCGAGGGTCCGTCTGCAAATACTCCCCAGCGATGTTGATGCGGAGTTCCGAGAAGATCGCGTTGATCTGGCTGAGCACACCCGGCTGATTGCGGTGGACGTGGAGCAGCCGCTGCTTGCCGGGATGCTCCGGCAGAGATACTTCCGGAAAGTTCACGGCTCCCAGCGTCGACCCGTTATTGCTGTACTTCAACAGCTTGCCCGCGACCTCTCCGCCGATGTTTTCCTGCGCTTCTTCCGTGCTTCCGCCGATGTGCGGCGTCAGCAGCACGTTATCGAATTCGCGGAGCGGGGAAACGAATTCATCGCCCGCGCCTTTCGGCTCCTTCGGAAACACGTCGATAGCCGCCCCTCCGAGCCTTCCGCTGCGCAGGGCTTCGGCCAGCGGTTCGATATCGACAACGCTGCCGCGCGATGCGTTGATGAGGTGCGCGCCCTGCTTCATCCGCGCCAGTTCCGCCTTACCGATCATGCGCGCCGTCTGCGGCGTTTCAGGAACATGCAGAGTCACCACATCGCTGGCCTCGAGCAGCGTATCCAGCGCGGGCAGCCGCCGGGCATTGCCGAGCGCGAGTTTGCTTTCGATGTCGTAGAAGACCACCTGCATGCCGAGCGCTTCGGCGAGTACGCTCACCTGCGTTCCGATATGGCCGTAGCCTACGATACCAAGTGTTTTGCCGCGCACCTCGTGGGAGCCTGCTGCGGTTTTTAGCCAGGCGCCGCGCCGCGCGAGCGTGCTGCGCCGCGGGATGCCGCGCATCAGCATGATGGTGGACGCGATTACGAATTCGGCCACGCTGCGCGTATTGGAAAACGGCGCGTTGAAGACCGGCACGCCGCGATCCTGCGCCGCGGTAAGATCCACCTGGTTCGTGCCTATGCAGAAGCAGCCGACGCCGGTGAGCCGCTGCGCGTGATCGAAAAATTCGCTGGTGAGGTTCGTGGCGGAGCGAATTCCGACGAAATGCGCGTCGCGGGCGGCGGCGAACAGGTCGGCGGGAGCGAGCGATTTCGCGTGGTATTCGATGTTGCTGTAACCATCCGCGCGAAAGCTCTCGACGGCACTTTGGTGAATGCCCTCAAGCAGCAGAATCTTAATCTTTGGTTTATCGAGAGAAGGTGTCATTAGGGAGTGGGAAATTTTATGGTAACAAGCCAATCCGCGTCCGCGTTTATATACTAGGACGATGGCGCGCGCCTCATTCGCGGTGTTTCTGGCGGTGGCAGCCGCTGCGGCACTCGCGCAGCGCGGCGGACGCTTCGGCTTTGCCGGACCCGACGACGAAGCGCCCATGCCCCGGCGGGATGCCGAGTTCCACTTCATTCGCCTGGAATACACAGACCTGCCGCAGTTTCACCGCCGCTTCGGATTTGCATCGCGCAACGGCCAGGGCAATGGCTGGTGGATGGTGGATTGGCCCGATGCCGACAACCACTTCACGCGCGGATTGGAGCGGCTCACACGTATCGACACGGGAGACCCCCGTCATCTCCGGCTCACAGACAAGGATCTGTTCGATTACCCATGGATTTACGCGACGCAAACCGGCTGGTGGGGCCTCACCGATGAAGAATGCGCGCGCCTGCGCGAGTATCTGTTGCGCGGCGGCTACATTGTCACGGACGATTTTTGGGGAGACGAGCAGTGGGAAACGTTTCGGCAGACGATGGCGCGCGTACTTCCTGGCCATCCGCTTACCGACCTCTCGCCCAGCGATGCTGTGATGCACATGGTCTACGACATTCGCGAACAGGACCGGACGTTCATACCCGGATCGCGGCATCTGCGGCGAGGCGCCGGTGGTACCGTTGAAGTGGTGCAGCCGGAAGGTTCGGCGCCGGCATGGCGCGCGATGTACGACGATCATGGCCGAATGGTCGTGGCGGCGAACTACGATACGGATGTCGGCGACGCGTGGGAATTCGCGGACGTCCCGTATTATCCGGCGGCGATGACGTTGTTGGCTTACCGCTACGGCGTCAACTACGTCACCTACGCGATGACGCATTAGCCGGCGTGCCGTAAAGGCGTCCAAACGCACAACCGGCAACTCAGGAGGCGACGGGCCAGGTGTATACTCCGGGAGGATGAAATGGTTCGGCCGCTGGTTTCCTTCGCTGTTCTCTGCCTCTCCTGCGGAATCGAGCTGGCGCAGGGTCCGCCCGGGTCCGTCGACTACACCAAAGACTTGCCCTCGGTGCAGCGCATCGAAACCGAATTGAAGGGTTCCAACGCCAACGATACTCTCGCCCGTCAAGCCGCCACGCTCGAGTACCTGCAACAGTATCTTCAGAGAATCAAGGAGGCTCGCGATTTTCGCGGCCGCTACTCGCCGGGCGAGCAAAAGCTCCTGACGGATTACGCCAAAGCGGCATACGAGCTGACGCAGAGCTACGCAAACGCCCACACGCCCGACGAAGTCAAAGCGTTCAACCGGCTGAAATTCAACTACGAGATAAACAACGCTCTGAACTGGATCCGGCAGCTCGACGGTCCGCTGGCTGCCGATGCCTATAAAGCCGCCGAAGCCAAATACGCCGAGACCTCCAAACAGCACCAGCAGCGGATACAGCAACAGACGACGCAGCAGTCGCCGGCGCGGCCTCCGGCAGTGCAGATTTTCTTGGCGACATCTTCGAAGTTGTAAATGACTCCCCAGACGCGCGCCGCTGCCTGGAACTCAGCGGCACCTCGGCGGAATGCGCGGGCGACAGCATGAAGAACGTCGGGAGCAAGTGGATTGGAAGCGATCCAAATGCCGCGCCGCCGGTCAACGGTGTCGTGCTGAGTGGTAACTTTCGCAGCCGTTCAGAAGGGGCGAGTCTCAGCTTCGGCGCCGGCGCTGTGACACTGCAGAATTGCGGCGCGCTCGCCGCTGACTCACGCAACTACGCCATTCGGAACTCCGGCGGTGCAACCCAATTGATTCATAGCCAACGAGCCGAATAACATCGTCCTCACTCTCCACCCGGATCGCACTCTCTCCGGCCCGGCGTCATTCCGGTCAAAGGGCGCGTCATTACCGCGTATCGGAAGCGGGACGATTGCAACGCGGCCATCCATAACTGCGTCACGGTAACCGACCCGATTTACCAGGTCCAAACGGATCGCTGCAGCCTGAGCGAACTCGCGTTCGTGCCCGCCGCCCCAACGGCGAAGCCCCATGTGATCGCCGGCTTTCGCATGACCGGCTTATAGACCGGTCCTTCCGGCCTACGGCTCGAGTTCGGCAACGACGCCGTGATCATGGATTGCGGACAGGCCCACGCGAAGGCGCCCTACTCCGTCGAGAGCACCGCAACCCGATACGTCGTTCGCGTGCAGAACAGCGGCGGTCCCTTCCTTCTCGCCGTCGAAGCTGATGGCACGTTGCGAGGCAGCGGTTCCACTACGGTAAACGGCCGGCTGGTGACTGCCATCAAAGGCGGATCGGCGAGCTTCGCTCCGCACTCGCAGAGCTGCACGATAAGCACTCTCTCGCCGAAGGGAACCCGCAGCACCGCGGCCAGATAACTGCCGGCGGACTAATGCGTCATCGCATAAACGACGTAATTGACCCCGATCCGCAATCCCAGCGCTGAGAATTTTTGCGGATAGATCGGCTGGTCCGCGTTTTCCCAGGAATCGCCCAGATCCATGTTGTGACAGATCGCCGCCACGATCCGGCCGTGGTCGTCATACACAGCGCGAAACTCTCCGCCGATGCCGTCCTTTTCGTAGACGCGGCCGGTCTGCGTGTACTGCATGCCGGGGACCTGATAACGGTCATCCAGGTCATACACCGTGTGGAAGATCGGGTCTTTGCTATCGATATCCACGATGTGCCGTTCGGGGAAAATTTTATGGAAACTCGCGACGAACACGTCCCACTCGTCGCTGCCGTGGAAGTCATCGCACATGAAAAAGCCGCCGCGATCGAAGAACTCGCGCAGCTTCTTGATCTGCTTGTCCGTCAGCTCCCAGTGGCCGACCTCAACCGCATATAGCCACGGATAGTTGAAGATGTCGTCATCCTCTTCTACGTTGACCGGTTGCTCGCTGGAGCGCGCGTCGATGCGCGTCAGGCGGCGAATGGCCATCGCCAGGTGGCGGTCGCTCTTTGGATAATCGATGGTCCAGTTGGTGAAGCCCTGATGCCAGTCCCAGCCGCGCGCCTGCTCGCTTTGCCAATCGATATGGAGGCGCGTGGTGGGGTACATCAGGCGTGCGAAGGTCCACTCGCCGGGAACCTTGTAGTCCGCCGGGAGCGCGATGCTGCCGTCATCCGCCGTGTGCTCCCAGCCGGGATACTGACGAAAGGGTTTCTGCGCGAACAAGGCGCACGCGGTCACCGCGCATAAGATACCCCCCGCAACGAAAAAACCACGCATTGATTCTATTGTAAGGGTTAGCGCGCGACCGCCGTTGCCACCAGCCGGCCGGGCATATCGGCGAGCGCGAAACTCATCACCGCCAGCGCCGCCATGTTCTTGCGGAAGTCCTGCGGATCCACCTTGTCCAGCGTGTCGGCCTCGGTGTGGTGCCAGTCGAAGTAATGCGTTCCTACGGTGCGTTCGGCGAGGCCGGGGACGCCGTCTCGCAGGAGCGGTGCGATGTCCTCGCCTCCGCCGCCGGGCGCGATCTCGCCGGCGCCGATGCGCTCCAGCAGGCGCGCGATCTGGCGCAGCAGCTCGGTGGAATGCGCGTCGACGCTAGCGCCAAATCCGCGTGGCGTTTCGGCTCCGCCATCCATCTCCAGTGCGGCCACCTGGTTGCCGATATCCTTGCCGATCCAGGCGCGATACGCCTCGCCGCCGCGCCCGCCGTTTTCTTCATTCACCCAAAAAGCCACGCGCAATGTTCGCTCAGGCTGGAGGTTCAACTTCTTGATGAGGGCAAGCGCCTGCAGGCAGGCCATGATGGACGCGCCGTCATCCTGCGCGCCTTGCCCGACGTCCCACGAATCGAGATGCCCGCCGATCACCACCACCTGCTCGGGATGCGTTTTGCCCGGGATCTCGCCGATGACGTCGCCGGAATCGGCATCGGGCTCCATGCGCGCGCTCATCTCCAGATGCACCTTCGGCGCGACACCCTCGGCATACAGCCGCGCCAGCAGCGCCGCGTCTTCCGGAGTAATCGCGGCCGCCGGAATCTTCGGCAGGTTTTCGGCATAAGCCATCGCGCCGGTGTGCGGAAGTTGTACCGCCAGCGGAGTCGCCGATCTTACCAGCACTCCGACCGCGCCCAGAGCGGCAGCTCGCGAAGCCCCATCGCTGCGGAAGCCCCGCGCGGGTCCGTAGCCCGTAAATTTGTAGTTGTAAACGACGATCTTGCCCTGCACCTTTTCGCGACCGAGCGCAGTGAGCTCTTCGAAGGTAGTGACAGGCACGATCTCGGCTGTGATGCCGCCGGCCGGCGTGCCGACGCTCATGCCAAGCCCCAACATGTGCAGCGGCTTCTCCATCGGCGCGACTATGCGCGCGCTTTCCGCGCCGCGCACCCAATGCGGCACCTTTGCCGGAATGATGCGCACATTGCTCAGCCCGGCGGCTTTCATCTGCGCGGCGCTCCACTCAACGGCGCGCGCGAGACCCACAGATCCGCTCAGCCGGTTGCCGATGCGGTCGCAGAGGTACTCCAGGCGTTTGTAGCCGTCGGTATCGGCGAGCGCGGCGTCGATCAACTTATCGGCGACGGGTTTGTATTTTGCAGTGAGGTCCTGGGCTCCGGCGATTCCGGCGAACAATGCAATAGCAGCGAACAGGCGCATAACCCACCAATATCGCATGTGAAGCTGCAACGGCGGAAAAAGAGTTCACCGCAGAGACGCGGAGAGCGCAGAGTTCCACAGAGAACACAAAACGTTCTGCGGCTTTCGTCTAAATGGCGAAGCCGTTGCGGACGTCCGCGGTGAAGTCGTAGGCTCTCTCTGCGAAACTCAGCGCTCTCCGCGCCTCTGCGGTGAGCTCTTCGTCGCGGGCTTGCGGCGCTACTTAGCGAAGCCCGATTTTTTCCGAGCTTTCGTGGCCTGCTCAACGCCATTGCGGACCTCCCAGGGGAAGGCGTAGGTTTCTCTGCGAAACTCTGCGCTCTCCGCGTCTCTGCGGTGAGCTCTTCCTCCCGGCTTGCGGCGCTACTTAGCGAAGCCGGGTTTCTTCCGAGCTTTCGTGGCCTGCTCGAACGCGTAAGCCAGCTTCAGCAATACCGGCTCGCTCCATGCTGTTCCGAAAAAGGAAATCCCCACGGGCAACCCGCCTACGAAACCCGCAGGCACGGTGATGTGCGGATACCCCGCCACCGCGGCCGGAGTCGAACAGCCGCCGGTATCGCGATCTCCGTTCAGATGGTCTGTCAGCCACGCAGGTCCGGAGGTGGCGGCCACAATCGCCTCAGCGTGCGCCGCTTTCAGTGCCGAATCGATGCCCGCTGCCCGCGACATGTGCTGATCGTTGGCGAGCGCCGTCCGGTATGCCATTTCGGTGAGTGGCCCCTTTTGCTGTGCCTGTTGGAAAATCTCCTGCTCGAAAAAAGGCATCTCCGCGGCGCGATGCTGTTCGTTCCATTCGATGAGGCGGCCCAGCGTCAGGCCCCCGCCGCGCGAGTCCAGGTATGCGTTCAGATCGGCCTTGAAGTCGTAGCGCAGCACCGTGCCCTCTGTGTCATCGTACTTGCCTGCGCCGGGCATGGTATCGATCTCGCTCACGAGTGCGCCACGGACGGCCATCTCCTGGACGCAATCGTCGATGATCCGCTCCACCTGGGGAATCACGTTGAAGCCGTGCCGCACGTACACGAGCCTGGCTCCGCGCAGTCCGCCCGCGTCGAGGAACTTTGTGTAATCCGCGTTCGCGTGCGGACCCTCGGCCATGACGGAGAGCAGGATCGCAGCGTCGCGCACGCTCCGTGCCATCGGACCCGCGGTGTCCTGGTTATGCGAGATCGGGACAATCCCTCGCCCGCCGATCAGGCCAACCGTCGGTTTGATGCCGACGATACCGTTTACCGAACTGGGGCTCACCACGCTCCCGTCGGTTTCGGTCCCAACGGCGGCCGCGCACAAGTTCGCCGAAACCGCCACCGCCGAACCAGAGCTGGAGCCGGAAGGGCTGCGGTCCAATGCATAAGGATTGAGCGTCTGCCCACCGCGACCGCTCCACCCGCTGCTGGAATGCGTGGACCGAAAATTCGCCCACTCGCTGAGATTCGTTTTGCCAGCGATCACCGCGCCGGCCGCGCGCAGCCGCACCACGAGCGCTGCGTCGCGCGGTTGCGGTGCATCCATTAAAGCCAACGAACCCGCCGTGGTGTGCATACGGTCCGCGCTATCGATGTTGTCCTTCAGCAGGACAGGGATTCCATGGAGCGGCCCGCGCGCGCCCTTCTGCTTCCGTTCGGCGTCCAACGCTCCCGCGATAGCTGCGGCATCGGGATTCCACTCGATGACGCTGCGGAGCGCCGGGCCATTGCGGTCCAGGGATTCCACTCGTGTGCGGTACTGGTCCAAAAGTGCCGCCGCCGTGATCCGGCCTGCCGCCATCGCATCCTGGAATCCCCCGATTCCCCCTTCTTCGATCTCGACATCCTGCGCCCGGGATGTGCGCGCAAACGCCGCCGCAGCGGCCGCGCTCTGAAGGAACGTACGCCGGTCCATGCCACCAATTATCATCCCGCGCGCAAATGTGTCAGAAAAACGTAATTTATGGAACCAGATGTACGGGGACAGTGGGTGATCGAACATCCTGTTGCTCTCAACGAAACTACAATCGGTACACCGTGTCACAGTCCCCAAAAACCGTTCTGCTCGTGGACGACGAGCCGAGCGTTCTGACCGTCGTTGAAACCGTATTAAATCGCGCAGGCTACCGCACAATCGCCACTTCGGATTCCCGCCACGCTCTCTCACTCTCCGCAGACGCCGACGTGCGCGTTGACCTCCTTCTCACCGACCTCGCTATGCCGGATATCGACGGCATTCAATTGGCGCAGGAGTTCCGGTTGAACTCTCCCGGAACGAAAGTACTGTATATGACCGGGCACCCTTCTCGCGTTGCTATGGAGCAGGGGCTACCCGCTTTCGCCGACCTGATGAACAAACCATTTCGCCCGCGCGACCTGCTGGAACGGGTGGAGCGCGCCCTCGCGCTACGCGCCACCGCCACCGCCTTTTAGCTACAAAAAACTGACCTGCTAACCTGGAATCAGATGTTGACCGATCTGGTGCAGATCCGCGTCCAGGGAGAGAAGAAGCGCGACGAGAACATGCGATTTCGCCGGTTTATGAAATCGCACGACCACTCGGACCGCATTCTGCGCCGCATCGCCGAGGAGATTGAAGCAGAGATCGATTGCACCCAATGTGCGAACTGCTGTAAGGTTGCCACTGTCGCGGTTTCCGAACGCGATGTGGAGCGGCTCTCGAAATTTCTGCGTATTCCACAGGCGAAGTTCCTGGCCGAGTACACGGAGGAGAGCGATAGCGAGGGCCGCATCCTCAAACGGAGCGATGCGGCGGGCTGTGTGTTCCTCAGCGGCAACGATTGCACCATCTACGAGGCGCGGCCCGACATCTGCCAGCGATTCCCGCACCTGGTGCGAGGCAACGGATCGATCGCAAGCCGCATGTGGCAATTCGTGGATCGCGCGTGCTACTGCCCCATCGTGTACAACTCCATGGAAGCGTTCAAGAAGGAATTGCGGTTCCAGCGATAGGTGCGGCGAGGGATTCGAGAACTCTTCGCTTTTCTCTGTGACCTCTCAGCGACGCTGCTAGCCGCTGACCATCACCACCTTCGTATACGCCACAAAGAAGCCCATCCGTTCGTAGTTCCGCTGCGAGCCGCTGCCGGGCAGTGTGCTGGCGCAGGCCAGATCGCAGCCTGCTGCCAACGCTTCGCCGAGACGCGCGGCGATCATTTCGAGATGCACGCCGCGACCCCGCCGGCCCTTCAGAGTGCTGTCCGCGAACATCGTCATGAGTCCCTCGCGGACCGCCGCCGCTGCCGCTCCCACAGGTTCTGCCTCTTCCACCGCAAGATAGCAAAGCGCGGCCGGCATGCCGAAAATTGCGCGACCCACGTTCATCTCCGCATCAGTCAACTCGTCGGTTTCGAAGAATCCGCGGCCTACGGTGTGGCTCCACAATTCCTGCTCGTCCGGCATGGTGCGGCGCACCCGCGGTGCCATGACGATCTCCGTGCCGGCGAGTTGTTTTGCGAGCACATTGTTGAACTCCGCGGCGCAATAATTCCCGGCCCCGAGCAGTTCCACGAGCGAGGAATGAGCAAGCGGGCACAGGTCCACGCGAACCGCCGCGCCACGCGACCGGAAGAACCCCTCCATGAGCGTAAACTCGGCCGCGCTTACCGGGCCTGCCAGACCGAGGCCTACAGCTTGCGTGAGCGGCGAATCCACACCCGCAAAAACAGCGCAGCCGCCCGCGACGTTTAGCGTTTCTGCCGGAGTGCCGTCGCTTGCCGTGGTGCATTCGCGCGCGTTGGCCGATTCCGCCGCCTCCAACCGCCGCGCCAGCCGCGCGTCCGCAAAAAGCATGGAATCCAGTATCCCGCACGGGAGCATCATATAAGTATGGCTGCCGAAACTTTGTACCTCGCCCTCCGCGGCATGACTTGCGCCAACTGCACGCGCACGGTCGAACGCACGCTCGCCTCCACGCCTGGCGTGACCAAAGCGACGGTGGACCTGGCGTCTTCTTCCGCCACCATTGAGTACGATTCATCGCTCGTCAAGCCTGAGGTGCTTGTGGACGCCGTTTGCGACCTCGGCTACGAAGCGAAGCCAACGCGATGAGCGCCCCCGCCCGAGTGGATCTGCCGGTTTCCGGCATGACGTGCGCTGCCTGCGCCCGCGCCATTGAGCGGCGACTCGCAAAAGCTCCGGGCGTTTCGCGCGCCGCCGTCAATCTGGCGACCAACACCGCCACCGTGGAATACGATCCCGGCCTGACTCGCATTCCCGATTTCGTTACTGCCATCGAAGCGCTCGGCTACGGCGTGCCGGAGAGCGAAGCGCCGCCCGATGCCGAATTGCCTGCCTATCGCCGCCGTTTGGTGGTGGCGATTGCGTTCGCGGTTCCGTTGCTGATTCTCGGCATGGCCGAGCGGGCGCCCATCGTGCAACTGCTCCTCTGTTTGCCTGTGATCTTGTACTCCGGCGCGCCGTTTTATGTCCACGCGGCGACAGCATTGCGCCACCGCAGCGCTAACATGAACACGTTGATCGCGTTAGGCACGGGCGCGGCGTTCCTCTTTTCGGTTTATCAGACGGTGCGCGGGGCGAGCGAAGTCTATTTCGAAGCGGCGGCCGTGATTATCGCTCTGATCCTCCTCGGCCGGACGCTCGAAGCGCGCGCTCGCGGACGCGCTTCCTCCGCCATTCGCCGCCTGATGGATCTGCAGCCCCGCACCGCGCGCGTTCTGCGGGATGGCGACGAAGTCGAGATTTCAACTGACGATGTGCGTGCCGGCGATCTCGTCGTCGTGCGCCCGGGCGAGCGGCTGCCGGTGGACGGCATCGTGCGCGAAGGCGAGTCTGCTGTTGATGAAGCCATGCTCACCGGGGAAAGCATGCCGGTCGATAAGGCGCCCGGATCTGGGGTGTTCGCGGGCGCAATCAATCGCTCCGGCGCGTTTCGCTACGAGGCGACGAAGGTAGGCCGCGGCACCGTACTGCAGCAAATGGTGGAACTCGTCAAGCAGGCGCAGGGCTCGCGAGCCCCCGTCGCCCGGCTGGCGGATACGGTCAGCGCCTGGTTTACGCTTGGCGTGCTGGTCGCGGCTGCCATCACGTTTGTGGCGTGGCTCTTCTTTGCGCCGTTTGCGGCGGCACTGGTGAATGCCGTGGCCGTGCTGATCATCGCCTGCCCCTGCGCCCTCGGTCTGGCCACCCCTACCGCCATTATGGTCGGCACCGGACGAGCCGCCGAACGCGGCATTCTCATCAAGGGCGGGGAAGTGCTGGAAGGTGCGCAGCACATCGATACGGTCGTGCTCGATAAGACGGGAACGCTCACCGAGGGTCGTCCGCGGCTTACCGCAATTCACGCAACCGGTGGTTTCAGCGAATCCGAGGTGCTGCGAGTCGCGGCGTCCGCCGAGCGCTATTCTGAGCATCCCCTCGGAAAAGCCATTGTTGCGGCGGCGCTGGAACGAAATCTCGTTCTCGCCGGCACTGCGGAGTTTTCTTCGCTTGCCGGCCACGGAGTACGCGCGCGCATCGAAGGCCGCGATGTCACAATCGGGCGGCCGGGAATCACGGTGACCATCGACGGCGCAATCGCCGGCTCCATCGAAATCGCCGATACGCTGCGTGCTGAAGCCGCCGAGGCCGTGGCGCGGCTGCGGGCACTCGGTCTGGAGGTCGCGATGATTACCGGCGACCGCCGCGATACGGCGGAAGCCATCGCGCGTCAGGTTGGAATCGAGCGCGTGCTCGCCGAAGTGCTGCCCGATGGAAAATCCGCGGAATTAAAGCGGCTGCAAGCAGACGGGCGCCGGGTGGCGATGGTGGGAGACGGCATCAACGATGCGCCGGCCCTCGCGCAGGCGGACTTGGGTATCGCCCTCGCCAGTGGAACGGATATCGCGATGGAGGCGGGCGGCATAACTTTGATGCGCCCCAACCTTCTCGGCGTCCCCGAAGCCATCGCGCTTTCCCGGCGAACGCTTCGGATCATCCGCCAGAATCTGTTCTGGGCCTTCGCCTACAACACCATAGGCATTCCGCTGGCAGCGCTCGGGCTGCTGTCCCCGATGCTGGCTTCGGCAGCCATGGCGCTCTCCAGTGTTACCGTCGTCTCCAACAGTTTGAGGCTGAAATAGCGCGCCGCCATACCACGAGGCCGCCGCCGATCAGCTTTAGTTCTCAATGGGCACAGTTTCGATGCGGTCGATCACCAGCACTTCCATCGGACCTCTTCGCCGTTCCAGCTTCAGGCCCAATTCCTTCTGCAGCGCTTCGCTGAGCGGGGGCGCATCCACCTCGCCAACACGGTCCTCCCTGGCGTAGCGCACCCCGAAATAGTATTCACCGTCGAGGCCTGTGGCATCGACGACCGGCGATTGTAATTGCCTGCTGAGCGACGCACAAAAGGCGGCCATAGTGACGCGGCGGGCGGCCAGGGCAGTCGCTCCCTTCGCATCCCCGATGGCGAGCACTCTTCCTTCGACGGACTGCGCGGCCGGAGCGTTTTTCCCGAAAGCTTCTGGAAACGCGGGCGCTTCCTCTCCCGGCGCGCTGGCCTTCATTTTGAGGCCGCCTTTGGCGACGGTCAGGGTGTGAATGTACGCGTCTTTATTCACCCGGTGCGATTGAATTTTGAACCGTTCCACCAGCAGCGCCTGCAGCATCCGGCGGATCTGTTCGTTCGTGGACGCAGGCGCAAACGATGCATCCACCCGGTAAACGAACTTGGCATTACTGCCCGGAATAGGACCTTCGAGCTGAAACGGTTGCAAGCGATAGGCGTAGCCCAGCAGATAAATCAAATCGGTAGTCCAGGTGAAACGGCCGGGTGTGATGGTTGGGGCTGTTTCGATAAACGGCGACTCCAGCGCCTTGACAGAGGCCACATCGAAGGTTTGCGCGTGGAGCGAAATGGCCGCCGCGAGAAAGACAATCGGCCGCATAACGAATGCTGAGGTTAGAGTACCCGAAAAAACGCTTCGGAGGAAGAGCGTTAGAGCTTGAACAACTCGCGGAGGCGGCGGGTTTGTACTCTGCTGACCGGCACTTCCGTATGCTTCTTATCGTCCATGCGCAACTGATAGCTGCTCTTGAACCACGGCACCACTTCCTTGATCCGGTTGATGTTCACCAGATAGCTGCGGTGCACCCGCCAAAACAGGTCGCGATCCAGGTTGGCCTGCAGGTCCTCGATCGTGCGGTAATTGGAATGGCCTTCGAGATTCGTGGTTACCAGCGTGATCAACCCGTTATCGATTGTCGCGTAGATGACGTCGTTGGCATCCACGATGAAGTTTCGGTTCTGGGCGCGCACCAGCAGTTTATTGCGGGGCGCAGGCGAGGGAGCCGGCTTAGCCGCCGTCATCGCCATCTCCGGCGACTTCTTTTCCTGGATCGCGCGCCGGGCTCGCTCGATGGTTTCGGCGAGGCGACCCTTCTCCACGGGCTTGAGCAGATAGTCCATGGCTTCCAGCCGGAAGGCTTCAACGGCATACTGGTCGTAGGCCGTCACGAATATGAACTGTGGCGGGTCAATGCCCTTCTCGCGGAGCCGCCGTACCACTCCGAGCCCATCCAGGCCCGGCATATGGACGTCCAGGAACACTAATTCCGGCTCCATCTCCTCAAGGAGAGCGAGCCCCTGCAGACCGTTGGAACAGGTTGCAATTACTTCGATTTCCGGGAAATCTTTCAACAAATACACGAGCTCATCGCACGCCAGTTGCTCATCATCCACGACTACTGTAGTGATGGTGGCCGTCGCACGTTCACGCATGGAGTTGGTATTATAGCATTTCGACCTTTAAGGAGAACGCGTTTTGCCCAATCCAGACAACGTCCAAATTGCGCCCGCCGAAGGCAAACTCGGAGTTCTAATCCCCGGTATGGGTGCGGTGACGACGACCTTTATTGCGGGTGTAGAAGCCATCAAGCGGGGACTCGGAAAACCCGTGGGCTCTCTCACCCAAATGGGGACGGTCCGCCTCGGGAAGCGGACGGAGGGGCGCAGCCCCGCGATCAAAGATTTCGTGCCGCTGGCCAGCCTCGATGATATAGAGGTCGCCTGCTGGGACATCTTCGAAGATAACGCCTACGAAGCCGCCGTGAAAGCCGGTGTGCTCGAAATGAGCCTGCTGGAGCAGCTCAAGGCCCCGTTGACGGCTGTCACTCCGATGAAGGCCGTCTTCGACCAGAAATTCGTCAAGAAGATCACCGGACCCAACGTCATGAGCGGCGGCACCAAAATGGATTATGCCGAGCGCGTCATGGACGATATCAAGCGCTTCAAGGAGAAATCCGGCGCTTCCCGGCTGATGATGATCTGGTGCGGATCCACTGAAGTATTCCACGAAGCCGCGCCCGTTCACGCCACCCTGAAGGATTTCGAATGCGGGCTGCAGAAGAACGATCCGGAGATCTCGCCCAGCCAGATTTACGCCTACGCCGCCCTGAAAATGGGAATCCCGCACGCTAACGGCGCGCCGCACATGACCACCGACAACCCTGCGATGCTGGAGCTGGCGCGTCTGCACAACGTTCCCGTAAGTGGCAAGGACTTCAAGAGCGGTCAAACGTTCATGAAGACGCTGATCGCCCCGGGCCTGAAATCGCGCCTGCTCGGCGTGAGCGGCTGGTTTTCCACGAACATCCTGGGCAACCGCGACGGCGAGGTGCTGGATGACCCGGGCAGCTTCCGCTCAAAGGAAGTCACCAAGAGCTCGGCGCTCGAATATATTCTGCAAAATGAGCTCTATCCGGACCTGTACAAGAACCTGTATCACAAGGTCCGTATCGAGTATTACCCTCCACGGGGCGACGCGAAGGAGGGCTGGGACAACATCGACATTTTCGGATGGCTGGGTTATCCCATGCAGATCAAAATCAATTTCCTGTGCCGCGATTCCATTCTGGCGGCTCCGCTGGTTCTGGACCTGATTCTGTTCATGGATCTGGCGCAGCGCGCCGGTCTGCGCGGCATCCAGGAATGGCTGTCTTTCTATTTCAAAGCGCCCATGCACGCCGAAACCGTCTACCCCGAGCACGATGTCTTCATTCAGCTCATGAAGTTGAAAAACACGCTGCGCTGGATGCGGGGAGAAGACCTAATTACGCACCTGGGACTGGAATATTACGATTAGACGCTGTATCGTTTAAAGACACGCCCGGCGGGGAAATGTTTTCCCCCGCCGGCGCGTCTCAATCTCTAGGAGAGTATGAAAGTACTGGTCATCGGGGGAACCTTATTCATCGGCCCGCGCCTGGTCGAGGAGCTGGTGAAGAAGGGCCACGAAGTAGCGGTGATGCACCGCAAGCCGAAGCACGAGTTCGGGCGCAAGGTCGAGAACATCATGGCCGACCGCAACGATACCGAGGCCGTGCGCGCCGCCATTTCCAACCGGCGTTTTGAGATTGTTTACGACAATGCATATGACTGGGAACGCGGCACCACCGCGCAGCAGGTAGAGGCCGCCGTCAAGGCCGTCGGCGACCGCTTGACGCGGTATATCTTCATGTCCAGTGTGGCTGCGTACGGCGACGGGCTCAACCACAAGGAAAGCGACCCGCTGGCCCCCGACTACCACAACGACCCCTACGTCCGGCACAAAGCCACCACGGAACGGCTCTTGTTCCGCATGCATACCCAGACCGGACTTCCGGTGGTGACCTTCCGCCCGCCGTTCGTATACGGACCAGGCAATCCGTTCTACCGCGAACAGTTCTTCTGGGACCGGCTGCGCGCCGGGCGCCCGATCGTGATTCCGGGCGACGGTCATCGCCTGATGCAGTTCTGTTATGTCAACGATCTGGTGACCGCCATGGTGAAGGCGCTCGATGAGCCTCGCGCCGTGGGAGAGGCATTTAACATCGGCGATACCAAACCGCTGACGCAGGTGGAGACCGTCGAACGTTTTGCCAAGGCGGCGGGTGTGGATCCAACGCTCGTGCGCATTCCGCGCGACCAGATTCTCGCCGCCGGCGGAAACGCCATGGAAGAGCCGTACTACTTCGGCGAATACTTCGATCTGCCGCCGATCACCATGAACATCGGCAAGGTAACGCGTGTGTTGAAGATGAAGCTAACGCCCTTCGATGCCGGGTTGAAGGAAACCTACCGGTGGTATACGCGGAACCACAAGGCGCGGACCGCCGGTTTCGAGTTCGACGACAAGCTCCTGTCGCTATCGAAGACCGGCAGCCCGGCGAGCGTGTAACTCAAACGCGATATTTAACGGGCGGCTTGGACCGCTGCCGCTGTTTCGGGCACCTTCCAGTATCCGATCAGACTGATGAGCAGCAGCATGGCCGCACTGGCGAAGTACAGCGTGCGAATTCCCGCGAATTGCGCCACGGGAGCAGCCACCAGCATGGCCGCGACCTGGGCCCCGGCCACCAGCGACATGAGTGAGCTCATCACCCGGCCGAGCATTTCCTGCGGCGTCTCGTGTTGCAGCAGCGTTTGCGCGGGAATGAAAATGGCCGCGGCGCTCCCTCCCATCATCAGCATGCCGGCGGCAGTGGACCCCATCGCGCCGAACACGGCAGTCACCAAAACTGCGATTCCCATGCCGCCGAGTCCGTACACCACCAGGTTTTGCGGCGGTACCTTCCTGCCGATGCGCGTCAGGAATTGAGTCGAGATGATCATCCCGACGCCGATTACCGTGTTCAGCACGCCGAACGCCGCCGATGTCGAGTTTAGAATGTCGCGGACGTAGACGCTCAGCAATGCGCCGAAGCAGCGCATGGCGAACATTCCGGACGTCATCGAAACAATCACGAACGAAAGCGTTGGGTGCGTGAAGATGAAACGGAACCCTTGAGCCATGCTGTGGCGCACGGCTGCGAGTCCGCCGCCCGCCCGTGCTGCCGCGGGAGCGGCCGCAGGACGCTCGATGGTCAACGTCATCACCAGCGCCGCCGAAAAGAAAAAGCTGAGGCTGTCGAACACGAAGCAGGAATTCGCCCCCACTACCTGCACCAGTTCTCCAGCCACGCTCGGCGCCAGAATCATGCTGCCCTGCTGAGCTTGCGACATCAGCCCGTTGACGGCCAGCAGTCCGTTCATCGGCGCCAGGGTGCGCACTGCCACGCTTTGCGCCGGAACGAAGAAACTGCTCACCACGCTCATCACGAACAGGACGGCGTACATGACGTAGATGTCGTTGACCAGGAGCAGCGAAAGCACCATGACCCCGCGGATCAGGTCGCTGGCGATGAGCGTACTTTTTAAATTCCACCGGTCGACAAAAACGCCCGCGATGGGACTCACCACCGCGAACGGAGCCATGAACGCGACGAGCACCAGACCCACTTGCGTTGCCGTGCCGTGCAATTTGAACGTGACCAGGGCGATGATGGCGAACACCGCCAGGAAGTCGCCGAAAACGCTGACCATTTGCGCGATCCACAGCCGCCTGATAGGTTTGAGCTGCAAAACGTCGCGGAAAGATAGAGGTGTCCCCGGAGTCGACATAATTGTGAAGCCCCTCTGAAGTTAGGTTTTTTGGGTGATTTGGACCAGCATAGCAATCGCGCACGGGTGACGCCACTGTTTTTTTGGATAGATTTGTACGGCGCAGGACGATTAGACGACGGCCGGAGTTATTTCCGCGCCGGAGCGGACCGCAGGACTTCCTTCACCTTTTCCGCAAGCGACGAGGCCGTGTACGGCTTCTGGATGAAGCCCGCGAGCCCTTTGCCGGCGAATCGCTGCACCGCTTCCACTTCGTTGTATCCGCTGCTTAAAAGCACCCGGACGCGCGGATTGATTGTTTGCATTTGTCGCAGAGCGTCTTCGCCGTTCATGACCGGCATCGTGAGATCCAGCAGCACCACGTCTATGCTGTCGGGCGCGGTGCGATACAGCGATACCGCCTGTTGGCCGTCGGCCGCCAGGACTGTTTTGTACCCATACCGCTCCAGCGTATTGCGCGCCGTCATTCGGACGATGTCCTCGTCATCCACCACCAGAATTGTGCCCTCGCCCTGAAGAGACACCTTGACGGTGGCTTCGGGTTCCGGCGCGGGTTGCTGGGAAGCGGGGAAGAAGACCTTGAAGGTGGTCCCTTTGCCTGGTTCGCTGTACACCTTCAGCGAGCCTTTATGAGACTGCACGATGCCCTGGACGGCGGACAACCCCAGCCCACGGCCTGCAAACTTCGTGGTGAAGAACGGATCGAAGATGCGCGCCACAGTCGCCTTATCCATTCCCGAGCCGGTGTCCTGAACCTCCAGGTAGACGTACTCGCCAGAGGCCAGCGACACGCCCGGCGAAAGACTGCTCAGGTATGCAACGTCGGCATTGATGGCGCCCGTCCGCACCGTCACGGCTCCGCCCTCGGGGCCGATCGCTTCCGCGGCATTGATCACCAGGTTCATGACGATCTGCTGAAGCTGGCCCGGGTCGGCGTCGATGCCCGGCAGCGGACTCGCCAGATATTGCTTCAACTGTACGACTTTCGGAATGGATGCCTGAATCAACTCACCGATGTCGCGCACCAGAGTGGAAAGGTTCACCGTGCGCATCACGAAGCGGCCTTTACCGGCGTACGCGAGCAGTTGCCGGGTCAGGTCCGCCGCGCGCTCGGCGGCCTTCATGACCTCTTCGAGAAAACCGCGGTTCGGATTGGTTGCGGTCATCGTATCCAGGGCGAGGCTGGCGTTGCCCAGGATGCCGGTCAGCAGATTGTTGAAGTCGTGCGCTACGCCGCCCGCAAGCACTCCGAGACTTTCCAGTTTTTGGGTGTGCCGGAGCTGTTCATCTCTGCGGCGGCGCTCCGTGATGTCGAGATTGATTTCCCGCCAGCCAACCATGCTCCCGTCCGGCGAATAACGGGCGGCCCACCGGCTCGCGACATGAATTTTGGATCCGTCGCGGCATGTCTGTGTCAGTTCGCCTTCCCAATGTCCGAGCGTCTTGAGCTTTTCTTCGATGGATTCCAGCGGTTCGGGGAAGACACTCTGCAGAAAGCCGTGGATCTCCTGCCCGCTGGCTTCCTCCGCATTCCAGCCGTACATCGCCTCCGCACCGCGATTCCAGAAGCGGATCGCTCCGTCGTTGTCCAGCGAGAGGATGGCCCCGTGAGCCAGATCCAAAAGCTGCGCCTGTTCGCGAAGGTGAGACTCCGAGTTTCGCCGTTCGGTGACGTCGGCGATAACGCCGCCGACGTGGGTCGCCGGACCTTTCTTGCCTGCAAGCGCACGGCCTTCGACAGAGACCCAACGCACGTCACCATTCGGCCGCACAATGCGGAATTCCGAATAATCCGCGCCCTCCTTCAGGGTTCGTTGTATGGACGCTGCCACGGCATCGCGGTCCTCGGGATGCACGTGGCGCATGAAGATCGCATAGTTCCATTCGGGCAGAGGCTGAGGGTAGCCATAGATCTGGTCGTGCTTGGGGGAGCGGATCACTACGCCGGTTGCAGTGTCGTAATCGAAGTAGCCGATACTGGCGGAATCCAGCACGAAACGGAGTCGCTCTTCCACTTCGCGCATGCTGGATGCGGCGCGCGCAGCTTCGGCGGAGCGTACCCGGAGCCGGCGTTCCAGTGCGCGGTGGCGTTTGCGCGTGCGGTCTCCGGCATAGCTCACGATGAGCGACAAAACGCAGAGCGCGGCAAAGGCGAGCGGATTGGTTGTGCGCACATGCCCGGTGAACAGCCATGGGATGCCGAACGTCGCGAGCGTGATCACAATCAGGCCGGGGATGTACCCGAGCCACGCGGTGCCCATGATCACCAGAAATAAAAGAAGAATCAGGATGGGATTCGACGGGCGCCCGAACAACTTGTATAAGCCGTATCCCGCTGCCGTGGCGGCGGTGAGCGCCAGAACCGCAATGACGATTCGCAGCAGCCCGTCGGGGATGCGCCGGAGGAGCGGGTACTTGTAGCGAAGTGCGGATATGGACATCTGCAGTTGGGGCCGTCACAGGCTATTCTACAGCACCGGGCGCGCGAAACTGCCCCGGTATCTTCCGCGATGTCAACGTTCCAGACGGCTCGAAGAGTGAGGCGAAAAGCTCAAATTCTACAGTGTTCCTGCTATAATCGGAGGCATCTTTCCTATGCCTCTAAAGCCCTTCGCTCCCAATCTGGGTCGGGACCGCAAGATTTTTCTGCTCAAACCCCGGGGATTTTGCGCGGGAGTTGTGCGGGCTATCGACGTAGTGAAAATTGCGTTGGATCTTTACGGTCCGCCGGTGTATGTGCGCAAAGAGATTGTGCACAACAAGCATGTGGTCGACGAGTTGCGCGAGGCCGGCGCGATCTTTGTGGAAGAGTTGCACGAGGTGCCCGCGGGCGGGCGCGCTATTTTCAGCGCGCATGGCGTCTCGCCGGCCGTTCGCAAAGAAGCCAAAGATCGGAACCTGCACATTATCGACGCCACCTGCCCGCTCGTAACCAAGGTGCATCTGGAGGCGGTGCGGTTCGCCAAGGACGGCTTTAGCATCGTGCTGATCGGCCACAAAGATCACGACGAAGTGATCGGCACCCTGGGAGAAGTTCCGGAGTGCAGCTATTTGGTGGAGACGGTGGATGACGTGGACGATCTGCATTTGCCCGATCCGGCACGCGTCCGCTTCCTCACGCAGACCACGCTGAGCCTGGATGAGACGCGCGACATCATGGGACGCCTCAAAGAGCGCTTCCCGCTTATTCAGGGTCCGCCGGCGCAGGATATCTGCTACGCCACGGAGAACCGGCAAATGGCAGTGAAGGCCGTGAGCCAATACTGCGAGCTGCTGCTGGTGGTGGGCAGCCAGAACAGTTCTAATTCCAAGCGGCTTGTGGAAGTAGGCGATAATTTCGGCGTACGCTCGTTCCTGGTGAACGATCGCGGCGATGTCGATCCGGCGTGGCTGGACGGCGTGAAGAATGTGGCGGTGACGGCCGGAGCTTCGGCGCCAGAGCACCTGGTCAGCGATCTGATCGAATTCCTGCGCGCCTATGGGTTCGGCGAGATGGAGGAGATCGAACTGGTGGACGAGGATGTGCGTTTCTCTCTTCCGAGCGAACTGATGATTTCCATCCGATGAGCGCGCAGGTACAAGTCGGGAGCACCCTCGCCGGCGCGGCCGGGCAGGCGATGCGGCGCGCGGCGGAGTATCTGGCCGGCTTGCAGGAGCGCGACGGGCACTGGTGCGCGCAGCTCACCGCCGACACCACACTCGAAAGCGACTACATTCTCTTTCAGTTGTGGTTGTATCCACCGTTCGAGGGCGTGTGGAAGCCGGAAACACGTCCGTTGATCGAGAAGGCCGTGCGGTCGATTCTGGACCGGCAGCTCGAGGACGGCGGCTTCAATATCTGCGTGGGTGGCCCGAGTGAGGTCAGCGCCAGCGTGAAGGCGTACTTCGCACTGAAACTGGCCGGCTTGCCTGTCGACGACGAACGCATGGCGCGGCTGCGCGAACGTATTCTCGCGCTCGGCGGCATTCAGGCGGCGAACAGCTACGTCAAGGTCAACCTCAGCCTCTTCGATCTATATCCGCGCAAATACTGCCCCGCGATTCCGCCGGAAGTGGTGCTGCTGCCGTTCAACTTCCTGTATCAGATGAGCTCGTGGACGCGCGCGATCGTAGTGAGCCTGGCGATTGTGCATGCGGCCGATCCGCGGCGTCCGGTCCCCGCCGGTTTTAACCTGGACGAGATCTGGCTGCCCGGAGTAAGTCCTGAGTTTCACTCGGACGAGAAGTTCTTCACCTGGCACAACACCTTCCTGCGCCTCGATAAATTTCTGAAGTGGTGGGAGCACCGCGTTGACGGGCGCGTCCCCGGCTTGCGGCGCAAGGCGGTGAAGAAGGCGAAGCAATGGATGCTGGATCGCCTCGAAAATTCCGAAGGCCTCGGCGCGATTTATCCGCCGATGATGTATTCGGTGATGGCGCTGGATACGCTCGGGTATGCGAAGGACGATGCGGTGCGCGTGGAGGCGATTCGCCAGTTCGACCGGCTGATGGTGGACGATGGCGAACGGTTCTATTTCCAGCCCTGCTTCTCGCCCGTGTGGGACACGGCCATCGGCGCGTATGCGCTGGCGCAGTGCGGGGAAGGGAACGGCGCAACGCGGCGCGCGGCCGATTGGCTGCTGGATCGCGAAGTGCGGCGTAAAGGCGATTGGAGCATCAAACGTCCGAAGACGCAGCCGTCTGGTTGGGCATTCGAATATCGCAACGAGTTTTACCCGGATATCGACGATACGGCCATGGTGATGCTCGCCTTGAGCGAAGCGCGGGGAACGGACGAAATCGAGCAGCAGAATTGCCATGGCCGCGCTCTACAGTGGCTGATGGACATGCAATCCAGCGATGGAGGCTGGGCGGCGTTCGATGCGGATAACAACTGGAAGTTCCTGAACCAGGTTCCGTTCGCCGATCACAATGCGATGCTGGATCCCACGTGCCCGGATATCACCGGCCGCGTGCTGGAAGCGCTGGCCGCGCATGGTGTGGATTCGCAGAGCCGCACGGTGCGTCGCGGCGTCGATTGGCTGGTGAACAATCAGGAGCAGGACGGAAGCTGGTACGGCCGCTGGGGCGTCGCGTACATTTACGGGACGTGCTTCGCTCTGCGCGGATTGGCCGCGTCCGGCGAGAGCGATCGCGAGGCTCACGTATTACGCGCGGGCGAATGGCTGCGGTCGATTCAGAATGCCGATGGCGGCTGGGGTGAAAGCTGCGCCAGCTACGATAACGGCATTTTCACCGCGGGACCGAGCACGCCGTCTCAAACCGCTTGGGCCATTCTTGGATTGATCGCCGGCGGCGACGCCGATAGCCTCAGCGTGCAGCACGGCATCGAGTACTTAGTGGAAACGCAGCGGTCCGACGGCAACTGGCAAGAGGAGCTGGCGACGGGAACCGGGTTTCCGAAAGTGTTTTACTTGAATTACCACTTATACAAAGACTACTTTCCGCTGCTGGCGCTGAGTAGTTACTTGAGGAGCCGGGGTTAGCCGATGAAATTTCCTCTGAAGATGGTGGCCGGGATGGCCGGGTACATTTACAAGAACAAGAAGAATCCGCGGCCGGAATGGCAGAAGAATGCCGCCCCCGCTGTGGACGTATCCAACCCATTCCGCATCCTGCCGCCGAAAGCCGGCGAGAAGAAGCAGCCGCATCCGATGATCGACCGCCGTTTTCCGATCGTCCTCATGCTGGAGCCGCTGCATGCGTGCAACCTGACGTGCACGGGCTGCGGGCGCATCCGCGAGTATGAATCGACCATCAGCGAACGCGTGCCGCTGGAAGAGTGCTTCGCGGCGGTGGACGAGTGCGGCGCGCCGATAATCTCCATCTGCGGCGGTGAACCGATGATGTATCCGCAGATCGGCCAGTTGGTGGCCGGGATAATCGAGCGGAATAAGCACATCATTCTGTGCACGAACGGCATGTTCATCAAGAAGCGGTTGAGGGAATTTACGCCGGACAAACGCTTCTACTTCAATGTGCATCTCGACGGCATGGAGAAAAATCACGATCTGGCTGTCGAGAAGCAGGGCGTGTTCAAGGATGCGATTGAGGGAATCAAAGCGGCAAAGGACGCCGGGTTCCTGGTCTGCACGAACACGACGGTCTACAAAGAAACGGATATGGCGGAGATCGAAGAGCTCTTCGAGTATCTGAAGCAGTTCAATGTAGATGGTCACCAGATTTCGCCGGCCTACGGCTACTCCGCGGTAGACGATCGGGAAATCTTCATGACGCAGGACGACATTCACGAGAAGTTCCGTGAGTTCGACCGCATCGCCAGGAAGTACAACGTGCGGCAGACGCCCGTATATATGGAGTTTCTGCGCGGAGAGCGCGAACTGCCGTGTACCGCGTGGGGCAATCCGACTTACAACATCAAAGGCTGGAAAGGCCCGTGCTATCTGATCACCGACGGCCACTACAAGACCTTCGAAGATTTGATGACGCAGACGCCGTGGGAGAACTACGGCCCGGGCAACGATCCGCGGTGCGAGCATTGCATGATGCACTGCGGCTTTGAGCCTTCGGCAGCTTTCGGCATCAACGGCAAGTTCACCGACAACTTCAAGACCCTGATGTGGATGCTGCGGTAAGCAGCATTGGCGCCGCGGTTGCGGCTCCGGGCTGTGAAAAAATCGAGTTGCTTCCGTATGCCCGCCAGCGTTTACCGCTCCCTTACGGGTGTGTGAAAAAATCGAGTTGCTTTTACGCCGACTTCAAAACGCACTCGAATTTCCGGCACCTTTTACCGCTCCCTTACGGGCCCTTACGGGGCTGTGAAAAAATATCGAATTGCTTTTTCTCCGCATTCAAACGCACTCGCATCCCCGGCACCTTTTACCGCTCCCTTACGGTCACGGCTCCGTATGTAGTTGATTCTGCTAACGGAGCCGCGACCGTAAGGAAGCGGTAAAAGGTGTATCGAAAGGCGATTCAGCCTGCGGCGTAGAGCCAGTTTTAAGTTAAGTCGCGCGGCCCAAGCTGTTGCGCGTTTGATAGAATCGCGAGGACTGGTGAACCCATGACCACCTTTAACGTCAGCGTTCCGGGAAGGGGATTGGACCTTTGGCTCTACTCGTTCGCCAGCCATCAGGCGCGTCCTCTCCTGGAAACCGCGTCAGTCGAGGACCAGGCACGATTCTCGCCGGACGGGCACTGGCTCGCATATAGTTCCAATGAAACCGGCCAGAACGAGGTCTATATCTGTGCGCTGACCGAGGCGGGTGTGAGAGGAAAATGGGTAATCTCCACCGGCGGAGGAATAGAGCCGCAGTGGCGCGGCGACAGTAAGGAGCTGTTCTATGCGACGCGGGCGGCTCTGGCTCGGATTATGGCGGTCGACATTTCTGAGAAGAATGGAGCCATCGTCCCCGGTGTGCCGCATCCGCTGTTTGAATCGCGAATGGCCGGCTCCGGACGCAATCGCTGGACGGTTACGGCGGACGGGAAGCGCTTTCTCGTGAACGTGCCGCCTGCCGAGAAGCCGGCGACCACATTGAACGTCGTGCTCAACTGGCCCGCGCTGATTGCAAAATAGGTTGATTGCCGAGTACCCGTGCTAGGGTGAGAGTTCATGATCGCCTTGGTAACGGGGGCCTCGGGATTTCTGGGCTGGCATATTGCTCGTGTGCTCCAGCAGCAAGGGATTGCGGTCCGCTGCCTCGCCCGATCGGGATCCAAAGTCAATGATCTCGAAGTTGAGATAGCCACGGGCGACCTTCGCGATCCTGCGAGCCTGCAACGCGCCGTCGCCGGCTGCGACTACGTTTTTCACGCCGCCGCCGATTACCGGCTTTGGGCCAAAGATCCGCGCGAATTGTACGCCAGCAACGTGGAGGGCACGCGGAACATCCTCACTGCCGCTCAGCGCGCCGGAGTTCGGCGTGTGGTCTATACGAGCACTGTCGGCTGCATCGGCGTCCCTCCCGGCGGAATCGGCGATGAGACACTGCCGGTCACGCTCGAGGAAATGAGCGGCGACTATAAGCGGTCGAAATTCCTCGCCGAACAGGTGGCGCTCGAATTTGCAGCCGCCGGTCAGGACATCGTTATCGTGAATCCCACGGCGCCCATCGGCGACCACGATGTGAAGCCGACACCCACCGGCAAAATTGTTCTGGATTTCCTGAATGGCGACATGCCTGCCTTCATCGATACCGGTCTCAACGTGATCGACGCTTCGGAGTGCGCAGAGGGACACTGGCTGGCCTGCGAGCGCGGGCGGCAAGGCGAGCGCTACATTCTGGGCAGCGAGAATCTCACACTGGCGCAGATTCTGCAGCGACTCGCTCAGTTCACCGGCCGCAAAGCTCCCCGCGTGCAACTTCCGTACGGGGTGGCTTACATGGCCGGCGTGTTCAGCACGGGTTGGGCTCAGGTGACCGGCCGCCCGCCGCGCGTGCCCATGGAAGCTGTGCGCATGGCCAGGAAGAAGATGTGGGTCTCTCACGACAAGGCGCGGCGCGAACTGGGCTTCGAACCCGGACCGGCCGACGTCGGTCTGCGGCGCGCGGTGGAGTGGTTTCAGGGGAAGGCGGCCAGGTAGATGGCGCGCTTCCTGGTGGTGGCTTCCGAGCCGATGGAGTTTCCCGAGATCGTCCGGCGCGCGCAGGATGTGCAGCGTCCGCGCGGCCTGGGTGTGAACTGGGCGCGCTCGGGCCGGATCGGCGGCAACGAGTTCCTGTTTGCCGCCAACGGCGCCACGCGGAAACGTGCCGGCGCGGCCATTGAGGCAGTGCGGGATATGTTCAAGCCCGAGGCGATCGTCAGCACGGGATTCTGCGGCGCCGTTTCGCCGGAACTGCGGATTGCGGACCTGGTGGTCGCGACCGCCGTCGAACGGGACGGTGAACGATACGCATCCTTGCCGGTCAGCGGGCCGCCGGCGCATCGTGGTTTGGTCCGCACGCTGGACTATGTCGCCGGATCGCGCGAGGAACGCTTGAAACTGCACTCTGCCGGGGCAATTGCAGTGGAAATGGAGGCGGCGGCAGCGGCCGAGCGCGCGGCGCGCTGGGGTTTACCGTTTTACTGCGTCAAAGCGGTGACGGACCTGGCAGACGAAACTTTGGCGAATGATTTCAACAAGGCCCTGCGAAGCGACGGCCACTTCGATACAATTGTACTTTTGAGCGGAGCGTTGCGCCATCCGACTCCCCGTGTACCTGAACTCATTCGACTGCGCGGGAGGTGTGTGCGGGCGGCGCGCGCGCTTGGAGATTTTTTTGCCAATTGCCGATTCTGAGATAAGTGCCATACCGGTGACCATGCAGGCGGCCGTCTATCGTGGACAGAGCCTGGTTGAAGTGGAAGAGATCCCGACGCCGGAAATTGGTGCGGGCGAGATTCTCATCCGCGTGGAAGCCTGCGGCATCTGCCACACGGACCTGAAGAAGATCGAGCACAATTTGCTGGCGCCGCCGCGTATCTACGGCCACGAAACGGCCGGAGTGGTTGCCAAGGTGGGCTCAGGGGTGACGAAGTTCCGTCCCGGCGATCGCGTAGTGGCCTTTCATCACATTCCCTGCGGAGCCTGTTTCTACTGCCGTCGCAAGAATTACGCCCAATGCCCGGTGTACAAGCGCGTCGGAATCACAGCGGGGTTTGAGCCCGCCGGTGGTGGCTTCGCGCAATATGTGCGGGTGATGGATTGGATTGTGGAGCGCGGCGTGGAGCGCATTCCGGATGGCGTATCGTTCGAACGTGCGACGCTGGTGGAACCGCTGAACACGTGCCTGAAGGCAGTGGTGCAGTGCGATCCTCAGCCGGATGAATTTGTTGTCGTCATGGGGCAGGGACCCATCGGCCTGATGTTTACCATGCTGGTAAAGCGCACAGGCGCGCGCATTGCGGCCACCGATACCATCGGCGAACGGCTGGACCTGGCGCGGCGCTGTGGCGCGGAGTTCGCCTGGGATGCCCGGAGCATGGACCTGGCGGCGGAAACCAAGAAGCTCACAGAAGGGCGCGGCGCGGACCTGGTGATTGTTGCGGCGAGCGCTCCGGGCATCGTGGAGCAGGCAATTCGGTGCTCGCGGCCGGGATCGCGAATATTGCTTTTCGCGCAAACTTCGGCGGCAGAGCGAATCGAAGCCTCCGGCGCGGACATCTGTGCGGGTGAACGGAAGCTTTTCGGGTGCTATAGTGCTTCTATAGACTTACAAACAGAGTCCGCGAATCTTGTGTTTGGCGGTGAGTTGCCTTTGGAGGAACTGATCTCGCATCGACTACCCTTGGTTAAAATCCGTTCAGGATTTGAATTGGCATTGCATCCAGGACCTAAATCGTTGAAAATAATCGTTCAGCCACATAGCCCTTGGCAGGGCGGCAATGCGCCCGGCGGCGCACAGGCCTCGTTCCGTGGAGCGGGGAACGGTCATGGGGTTGTACCAGGAGAGGTCGCATAGTGAATAGCCAGATGATGGCGGCTGTGCTTTACGGTAAGGAGCACTTGCAGGTAGAGCCGGTAGCCGTTCCGACAATCGAGAGCGGAGACATTCTTGTCCGGGTGAAGGTGGCGCTGACCTGCGGCACGGATGTGAAAGTCTTCCGCCGTGGATATCACGCGCGCATGATCGTGCCCCCGGCCGTCTTCGGTCATGAGCTGGCGGGCGATGTGGTGGCCGTGGGGAGCGGCGTCACAAAATTCAAAGTGGGCCAGCGAGTGGTGGCGGCGAATTCCGCGCCCTGCGAGAACTGTTTCTTCTGCAAGCGCGGCCTGGAAAATCTCTGCGAAGACCTCCTCTTCAATAACGGCGCCTACGCCGAGTACATCCGGATTCCGGCTCGCATCGTGGAGCGCAACACGTATCGCATTCCCGCGCATGTGGGCTATCACGATGCGGCGCTCATTGAGCCGCTGGCGTGTGTGGTCCGCGGGTTTGAAGAAACCTCTCCGCAAGCGGGCGATACCATCGCCATCACCGGCCTCGGACCGATCGGTCTGATGTTCGTCAAACTCGCGAAACTGCGCGGCTGCCGCGTGATCGCAGTGGGCCGCCGCAAAACGCAGCTCGAGCGCGCCGCGGCGCTTGGTGCGGACGAGTTGATCGTGGGCGACGATAATAACGATCCGGTGCGCGCCATTCGCGCCATGACTCACGGGCGCGGCGTGGACATCGCCATCGAAGCGGTGGGCAAGCCGCAGACTTGGGAATGGGCCGTGAATATGGTCCGCCGCGGAGGCACCGTCAATTTCTTCGGCGGCTGCCCGAACGAGACGCACGTCAATATTGATACCGCGCTGCTGCACTACTCCGAAATCACCTGCAAAGCCAGCTTTCACCACACTCCGGCATACATTCAGAAGGCGCTGGACCTGGTGTGCGCCGGCCATATCGCCGCAAGCTTCTTCGTCAACCGGGAAGAGCCGCTGGCGAACCTGCTCGAGGTGATGCGCCACCTGATGAGCCATAACGGCCATTTGAAAACGGCAATTCTGCCGTAGTCGCATGACCGCGCGGCCCTCTATCGCCCAGCTTGGGCCTGCGGAGTTTGTCCGTTCTCCCGAAGCCATGGAGCGGCGTTACTCGGTGGAAGAGGCTCAGGCGTACACCCGCTGGCTGGCCACCCATCACTACGAAAACTTTCACGTGGTGAGCTTCCTGCTTCCCAAGCGGCTGCATCAGGATTTTTATAACGTGTACGCATATTGCCGGTGGGCCGACGATCTGGGCGATGAGATCGGCGACCGTGCCGAGAGCTTGCGGCTGCTGGCGTGGTGGCGCGCGGAGCTTCATGCGATGTACGCCGGCCGGGCCACCCATCCGGTATTCGCGGCGCTCGCGCCGACCGTGGAGCGCTACCGGATTCCCAAGCAGCCGTTCGCGGACCTCATCTCCGCATTCGTGCAGGACCAGAGCGTCACGCGGTATCGCGATTGGGACGAGTTGTTCGGCTACTGCCGCTGTTCCGCGAATCCGGTCGGGCGGCTGGTGCTGTATCTCTGCGGCTATTCCGATGACGAGCGGCAGAAGCTGAGCGATGCCACTTGCACTGCACTGCAACTCGCAAATTTCTGGCAGGACGTCACGGTTGACCTGCTGAAGGACCGCGTGTATCTGCCGCTGGAAGTGCTGCGGCGCCACGGTTCCAGCGTCGACGAGATTTTCGATCGCCGCTTCACTCCGGCATTCGGCTCGGCGATGCGCGAGGCAGTGCAGAAAGCTCGGGAGTTGTTCCTCGAAGGATTGCCGCTGGTGGAGATGGTGGACCGGCGGCTCGCCCTCGATCTGGACCTGTTCAGCCGCGGCGGCTTGCGCGTGCTGAAAAAAATCGAGCGGCGCCATTATGACGTACTGGCATCCCGGCCCGCGATAGGGAAGGCGGAGCGAGTGTCATTGCTACTGGCATCCGTCACGCGGGTGGCGTTTAGGCGCGCGGCATGAACGCTGTCGATCAATCCTACGCCTACTGCAAGCGGGTGGCGCGCAGCCGCGCGAAAAACTTCTACTATTCGTTCATGCTGCTCTCGCGGCAGCAGCGCAAGGCAATGTGCGCCATTTACGCATTCATGCGGTATTGCGACGATTTGAGCGATGAGCCCGGGGCGTCGCGCGCGCCCATTGAGAAGTGGCGGTCGGAGTTTCGCGAAGCGATGCTGGGCCGGTATAGCGGACACCCGGTGTGGCCGGCATTTCATCACACCGTAAGGCGCTTCGGCATTCCGCACGAGTACTTCGAATCGATGATCGATGGCGTTGCGGGCGATCTGGAGCCGCGCCGCTTCGAGACGTTCGCGGAGCTCTACCGCTATTGCTACCAGGTGGCCAGCGTGGTGGGGCTGACCATCATCCACATCTTCGGCTTCGATACGCGGAGCGCGCTGCCGCTGGCGGAGAAGTGCGGGATCGCGTTTCAGCTCACCAACATTCTGCGGGACGTGAAGGAAGATGGCGAACGCGGCCGTGTGTATCTGCCGGCGGAGGACATGCGTCGTTTTGGGGTCAGCGAAGCGGACTTGCTGGCAGGGCAGAGAAGCGAGCGCGTGATGGAGTTTATGGCATTCGAAGCGGCGCGCGCGCGGGCTTATTATCAGGAATCGGCGCCGCTGCTGGACCTGATCCATCCCAGGAGCAGGCCGAGTCTGTGGGCGCTGATCGCGATTTATTCAAGGCTGCTGGACAGAATCGTAGGATGCCGCTTCGACGTGTTTGCGCGGCGAGTGCGGCTGCCGGTATGGGAGAAGATGTGGATCGTAGGAAGGGCGCTGGCGCGAGCGGACTAGATGATTAGGCCGCCGATGAACGCCGATGAACGCCGATAAAACAGAAATCCGTTTTCTTGTGTTATCGGCGTTCATCGGCGGCCAATAATTCTTCTCCCACACTGCGTCATAATCGCTGAGTGCGCGCCTTCTTCCTTCCCCTGATCCTCACCACCTCTGCGTTCGCCCAGAACGTTCCCGCTTGGTGCAAGGCCCTACCCCGGCCTGCATACCGCGCTCTCGAGCGCGTTGCCGTCAGCGATCCCTGGTTTGAGGTGTACCGCGTCGCTCCGGGCGTGATGGCGATCTATGAGCCTCACCAATCCGAGGAAACCATCGGGTATCTCATCACCGGCGCCAAATCCGCGCTCCTATTCGACACAGGCATGGGCATTTCCAATCTGAAGAAGCTCGCCGGCGAACTCACCCGGCTACCCATCGCCGTCCTTAACTCGCACACGCATGACGACCATGTCGGCGGCAACTGGCAGTTCGACACCGTTTACGGCATGGACACGGAGTTCACGCGCATGAACGCCCGCGGCTCCAAAGCCGACGCGCAAGCTGAGATCGGGCCGGACGACATCTGCGGCAAACTTCCCGCGGGATTCGACCGCGCCGCCTACGCCACGCGGCCCTGGAAGATCGCCGCGTTCAAGCACGACGGCGACAAGCTCGATCTCGGCGGCCGCACGCTGGAAATTCTTGCGACGCCCGGTCACACGCCGGACGCCATCTGCCTCTTCGACCGTGCGAACGGTCTGCTCTTCACGGGCGATACCTACTATCCCGCCGCGATCTGGCTGTACCGCCCCGAGACGAATCTGGATGCCTACGGTGCTTCGGTCCGGCGTCTCGCCGCACTCGCGCCGCAGGTAAAGTTGGTGCTTGGCGCGCACAACGTGCCCGTCGCGAACGCTTCCGTGTTGCCGCGCCTGGCCGAGGCTTTTGCGGCCGTGCGCGCAGGCGACATCAAACCGTCGGAAGTAAAGGACGGGAAAGCACTCTATAAAGTGGGCGAGATTTCGTTCTTGATGCGGACGCCCCCGCCGTCGCGATAGGATTCTCTAGATGCCCAGAAAACGATTTGCCGCCTGCCTTTCCCTGCTGGTCGCTTGCGCGCTCGCGCAGCGTCCCACGCCTCCCACGCGCGATCCGCACTCTCCCGGCTACGTCGATGCGAAGGAGTTGCCCGACGGGGAGAATGCTCCGCCGTCGGCCGATGGAAACTTCATTTTGGGCCCGACGCACACACCCGCACCCGAAGCGACGGTGCATGAGGACGTGCCACAGGGGACAGTTGGCAGCTTCGATATGCACTCCGCGGACAGCAAAATTTACCCGGGCATTGTGCGCGATCCCGGTCCGCTGGGCACTCCGGACCCGAACGATCCGGCGAAGCTGATCGTCACCACCAGCCATCCCGCGCCGTATACACGGTCGATCACCGTGTACGTTCCCAAGCAGTATGTGCCAGGGACGGAGGCTCCGTTCATCGTAGGCCAGGATGGTCCGGACAGACTGCTGTTCACGGTGCTGGACAACCTGATCGCCGCAAAGAAAGTCCCACCGATGATCGGCATCTCCATCCATAACGGCGGCGGCGATGCGCAGGGCAGCCAGCGAGGTCTGGAGTACGACACCATGTCCGGGCGTTACGCGGAGTTCGTCCAAACGGAGGTGCTGCCGCTTGTCGAAAAGAATTACAACGTGAAGCTGACAAAGGACCCGGACGGTCGGGCGACCATGGGCGGCAGCTCCGGCGCATCCTGCGCGCTGGCGATGGCGTGGTACCACCCGGAGTGGTATCACCGCGTACTGAGCTATTCAGGGACGTTCGTGAATCAGCAGTGGCCGCCGAATGCCGAGACGCCGCACGGAGCATGGGAGTTCCACGAGCACCTCGTGCCCAATTCGCCCAAGAAGCCGATTCGCATTTGGATGGAAGTGGGGGATCGCGACCTCTTAAACCCGAACGTCATGCGGGACAATATGCACGATTGGGTGTTAGCCAATGAGCTGATGGCGAAGGCGCTGGCCGCGAAAGGCTACCACTACCAGTTCGTCTTCGCAAAGAATGCGGGGCACACGGATGGCGCGGTGAAGCGGGAGACTCTCGGCGAGGCGCTCGAGTACTTGTGGCAGGGGTACAGCGCGAAGTAAGTCTGTGTCATGCTGGTGGCATGCGGGACGCCGAGACCATTGAAACGGATTTGATGGAGATCAGCTCCATCGCCGACGACGCAGTCAAGCTGGAACGCATCGTTGCCTGGTGCGCGACGCATCCGGACGAAGTGCCGTTTGCGCTACACGCCCTGATGTCGCGTGAGAAGCCGGCTTCAGAGCAGAGTTAGCTGGCGCGGGTCTGGCCCAGGCACGGACGGGGGCCTTTGCAGGTCGTCGTGCGAAGGGTTGAATTTGCGAATCAGTTGATTGAGGGTTAAGGACGTTTGCCAGATCTCGAGGAGGAGAGTGCAGCGGGGGCAGGCGCCTCTGATAGCTCCGGGACCATCGACGGCGGGGTTGTAGCGCTTGTGCTTGGCGCAGCGGCCGTCGAACTTGCGGGCTCGGATTTTCACCCTGGAAGCAGTGGCTTACGCCTTCTCCACTTCCTTGGTATCGGGCTCGCCTTTCATGGCGTGCTTAAAATTGCGGATTCCTTCACCGAGGCCCTTAGCGACTTCCGGGATCTTCTTGCCGCCGAAGAGAAGAACGGCGACGCCCAGGATCACCAAAAGCTCAGGCATTCCAATTGATTCCATATGTATCTATTGTAACCCGGGAAGTGCTCCGAGGTTGCGGGGCTGGGGCGCGCCCGAAGCCGGCGCCGCCTACTGGTAGAATTCGGGTGAGATGCCGGGAGCTCCGCGAGTTCGGTGGGCGAAATTTCGAGTGAGCGTGGTCTCCGCCGTAGCCGTGCTGATCTTCCTCACCCTGGCCTTTCTGATGACCGGAGGAACCCTCTTCCGCGATGAATCCAGCATCTACTTGTACCTTGCCGATGCCACCGGTCTGGGAGTTGGCTCGCCGGTCCGCGTTGACGGCATCGACGTCGGCGTAGTGGAGAGCGTTGACTTCACACGGGACGCCGATCCGAATCGCACCGTGAAGCTGACCCTGCGCATCGAAAACCAGCGGCTCGAAAGCCTGACGCCAGACTCGTACGCCGAAGTGGGCAGCGACAGCATGATCGGCGACAAGTTCGTCGACGTGACTAGCGGGACGAAAGCCGGGCACCTGACCGCGCGCCAGGAGCTTCGCTTTAAACCTCCGACGGATATCATGAAGAGCGTCGATGTGCCGGCCTTACAGGCGCAGTTGCGAGCCGTCGACGCCGTGCTGAGCGATATCGAGCACGGGCAATCCGCTCTCGGACAATTCGTCCAGGGCGATCAGATGTATAGCGATGTTTTGAATCGCGTGCAACAGATCGAGCGCGCGATGCACAGTGCCGTGAGCACCACTACGAGTCTCGGCGATGCCTTGTATACGGACCGCCTGTACAAGCAGGTCCGCGACCCCATTGTCGCGCTCGATAAGCAGCTCGCGATTATGCAATCGGGGCAGGGAAGTTTGGGGCCGATGCTGCGCGATACCGCCGAGTACGAAAGCCTGATGAAAACCGTGAGTGATCTGCGTACCACGGTGGCGCAGCTCGGCTCCGGCCCGTTCATGCAGTCGGACGAGTTGTATGCGGGATGGAACCGGACCGTCGCCGAACTCGTGCAGAGCGTCGAGCGCTTTAACGCGACTCCGATGATGGAAGGCACCGATCTGTATGAGAGGCTGAATGGAATGGCGCGCGAATTCGGGAGCACGTTAAGCGATTTCCGCGCGCATCCGCAAAAATATCTTCGAGTGAAAGTGTTCTAATACCGGCCGGCCGGCTACGATTTCGGACGCAGCCGGAATGTGATGCCGGCGACCGCACTCAGCGGGTACCCGGGCGTGCCGTGTATTCGATACAGAGGCTGCGCTTGCGGCGTGGTTTGAGACTCGAAATAGTTCTGCGTTTCGTAATAGTCGCGATTCGTCAAGTTGTCCACGCTGAAGTTGAATTCCATGCCGCGGCGGATCTGACGCGTCATTGCGAAATCGAAGACGGTGTGTCCTGAGGCGACAATCGAAGGGTCGCTGCCATCCAGGCGATAGTGGTTGATGGCGCGCATGCGCAGCGATCCGCTCCAGCCATGCCACGCCGCCACAGTGAGAGCCGCATTGGCGACGAAGTGCGGAGCGCTATCGACGTACACGCGATGGTCGCCGCCCAGATAGAATGCGTTCAGCATTTTCGTGATGCCGCCGTTCAGCGAAACACGGTGCGTCACCGCAAACGACGATTTCACTTCGTAACCGTAGGCGCGGCTCGGACCCTTGAACTCGAACGATCCGTCGTCCGGAATGTACACCATCTCGTTGGAATGGTCGATGAGGAAGCTGTCGATAGCCGCCGAGAAGCGGCCGCGGTTAAGGGCTGCGCCCGCCTGGAAAAAGTCCGTGGTCGCGAGGCGCGGCAGGTCGGGCCGCTCCACCACTCCACGCGCGTCGATGCTGTTGATCCCGCGACCGTAGTTCAGATGCAGCGAGAGCGGGGATGATGCCGCCGGGCGGAACGTCGCCGAGGCCTTGGCCTGCGAGCGGCCGGCCCACTGGGTCTGTTCGGAACGGACTCCATACCGGAACTCGTCATATCGAAATCCGCTGCTCAGCAGCAGACGACCCTTTAGGAGAGACAGGGTTTCCTGCACATAGCCGGCGGTGTTGGTGACGTGCGCGAAAGCTCGCGTGGCGACGCCGAGCGGCTCTCGCCCGTCGCGCGGATACAGGTCGACGTTGATCTGGTTGTCATGGAAGTTGCTGCCGGCCAGCAGCACGCCGCTCGCGCCCCAGAGCTTATGCGTGTGCGAGTACTGCGTGTTGAACCCGTCGGCGAGCCGCGAGTCATGCTGCTGAATTCCATCGCCGTGAACCGGGTCGTTCAGGTAGAACGTGAAATTCGAATAGAGATCGAACAGCGAGCGGGAGACGAATGCATCGGCATGGAATGCGTCGCCACTGCCGATGGGTCGCGAGTATGAAGTGGAAAGAGTGCCCATGTGGACGCTGCCGCCGTCGGTGGGGTCTATGAAACCGAATCGATCGAGCGTGCCGGCGTTGACCAGGTCGAGCGGCAGTTGGCCCGATGAGGAGAACGTGTTGCGCCCGCCGATGAAGCGAAAGCCGAGGCGAGCCTCGTGCGCGAGCTCCCGAGTGTAGTTGCCGTTCAAATTGTCGCGGCGGTAGCCCAACGGATTCAGGAATGGGCCGTTCGTGTAAGAGCCCTCGTAGGCGGCGTAAGCGTCGGCGTGCTGAAGCTCCGGACTGAACGCAACGAAGCCGCGCGCCGTATCGAAGTTGCCGCCTTGCATGCGAATCGTGATCTCGTCAGGCAGCGATTCGCGCTGGCGAATGTGCACCACGCCGAGACCGCTGAAATCGCCGTACTCCGCGCTGAACGGTCCATTGATGACCGTCACGCCTTCAATCAGCTCAGGGCTGAGTGTTTTGAGAGATCCGAGATAGCCCTGTCCATGACCCTGCGTGCCCTGATTCTGCTGCACGTCGTCGAGCATCACCTTGAGTCCGCCGTTCACGCCGCCGTGATCCAGGTTAAAGCCGAAGCGGCGAACTTCGACGCTCTTCCCTCCGCCCTCGTGCTGGCCCGCGTCGATGCCGGAATCGAGCTGCTGGAACATCTGGTCGTCGCGCGTGAAGAGGCTCTTGTTGTACACCTCGGAGTTGCGCAGGTCGATGCCGGGCTCCATGGATTTTGCGGAGACCACGAGACTCTGGCGGCTTTCGGCGATCCGCTCGAAGCGAAGGTCCAGCTTGACCGAAGCGTCCGGGACGGCGACCTTCGTCGCGATATCCGCGAACCCCGGGGCCTGCACAGTCACCGAATGCAGGCCGGGCACGGCGTCCAACGAGTATTTGCCCTCCGCGTCGGTGCGTGCGACCAAATCGTCAACGTGGACCACCGCTCCGGCTACGGGCTGCCCTTGCGGGTCAACCACGCGGCCGGAGATTACCGTCATCACCAGGAACAGAACGTGCGCGAAGCTCACGGAAGGCTCCTGATGGCGATGGCGTGAGCGTGTTCAAGCACCTTGGCGTCCTTCAAGCCCCAGGCCAGCGCTTTGTGAATCTCGATGCCGGCTTGCTGCGCGTCGCCCGTGGCCGCCAGCGCCCATGCGTAAGCGTCCAGCGTGTAAGCGTCGTGACGCCGTTCCAGTTCGCTCTTCGCGATGCGCAATGCTTTGCCCGGCTGATGCGCATAATCGATGTAATAGGCCACCAGCTCGTGATTGGAATTGTCCGCGATGTTCGCTTCCTTGAGCGCCATCTGTTCGAACTGCGCGAACGCCTTGGCTGCTTCGTTGTGGCGTCCGGCATGTTCCAGCGCTTCACCCACGGAGAAGAGATTCTCGGCATGCGGCGCGGCGGCGTAGCGCTTTTCGAAGAGATCCGCCGCTTCGCTGTATCGGCCCTGCGCCATGCGGACCTGCGCCAGCGTACCGAGCGCGTAGTGATAACCAGGGAACACTCCGAGCGCGCCGGTAGCGTACTCGGCGGCTTCCGTGTATTGACCGGCGGCGAGATGCAGATGCGCAATCTGCGTGAGCAGCCATGCGCGGTCTTCGCTCTCGTGATAGGGCGTCGAATCGAATGCCTGCTGCATCATTTCGATCGCTCCATCGAAATCGCCGTGAAGCTCGCGCAGATAGGCGGCGCGCGTGAGTCCGGGAACGTTTCCGGGCCGCAGATTGAGCATCCACTGCACGGCGTCAACGGCTTCGTCATAGTTGCCGAGCTCTGCGTTCGCATCGGCGAGATACCCGTAAACAGTTGCGTCGTCCGGAGTGCGCTTGTTGAGCTTCATGGCTAGTTCGCGGGCTTTGGCGAATTCGTGGCGCCCCAGCAGCAGCCACGTTTGCGTCTTCAGCCCTTCGTAGTTATCGGGCGCCAGTGCTAACGATGTTTTGAGCGTGTCCTCGGCCTTGGTATAGAAGTTGGTGTCGGAAGTTTCTCGCGCTCTCCTCGCGTATGCCATCGCAAGCGCGTTATAGTTCTGCGCGTAATCGGGACGTTTCGCGATTTCCTGCTGCGCTTTCGCAATTGCGGTCTCGGCCGGCGTTGCCGCGAACATCGGGACAGCGGCCAGAATGATGGTGATCAATTGTTTCGTCATGATTGGCTCCTCTTTTCTTGAGACAAGCGGGGCAGGCGAGCGCCTGCCCCGCAAGCAATTAGTTCACGGGACAGATGTTGTTGACCTGGAACGTGCAGCCCGGCTGGCCGGGACCGGAGTGCGCGCTGTCGCGCCCGCTATAGGCCGCCGCCAGGAACGGGAACGTAGTGCCCAGGCGAGCGCTGCCGGTGTTGACGCCATCGCCGAGAGGCGTGCCGTACTTCTTCGAATCGACGAGCGCTCCGCTCACCACTCGCGTGGCGATATCGAACACGTCATCCACCGGCCGGCGGCCGTTCGGGAAGCCGGCATTGTCGCCAACCAGGAAGCCGAGGCGTTTCTGGCTGACCACGGGAGTTGGTGCGATCCCCGTATTGAGCCGCAGCAGATCCGCGATGGGTCCGGCGTCCGCCGCCGTGCAACCGGGGCAGATCGGCGCCATATACTGCACCAGCGGCAGCAAGTCCGTGCGCGGACCGCTCGGCACAGGCACTCCGATGCTGGAGAGAATGTTCGCGAGCAGCGGGTTCAGGAAGAAGCTGGTGAACTGCGCATCGTTGGTCGGATAATCCATGCTGAAGCGATCCTTCGAACCGGTGCCGATGATCGCCTCATTGATCAGCGGATTGCCCATGCGCTGAACTTGCGCCCAGGCGCCTGCACCGGCAGCGCCGCGAAGCACCGCCTGTTTGCGGCGGGACGTGGTGCCCCACGTGCCGATCACCGCGTTCTTGTCGCCCGCCGGATGCAGTTGGCCGTCGGCGGTGAGCATCGTGATGGGCACTTCCAGCACGATCGTGTTCACGTTGAAACCGGCGAGCGCATTCGGCGCATAGTTGTGTGTGTCGTCGCTATCGATGGCCTGGCTGAGCACGCCGCCGCCCGCTGCCTGCCGGAAGTTGAGCGAATCGAAGGTGGCGCCGAGATCGATGAAAAACGGGTCGGCGACGGTGCCCGCAAACACGCGAACTCCGTTGAGCAGGGTGTAGCTGCCCTGATCGCGCAGCGCCTGATAGTTCGGCATGGTACGCGGTCCCACGTTCGTCGGCACAGCGACCAGCGTCTGGCCGTTGTTCAACGTCTCGTGAATCTTGTTTGTGATCATGGTGACTTCGTACGTTTGCAGGAGGTTGATGCCGGCCGCGCCCGGGCCTGTGAGCGCAGTGATGGGCGGGATACCGGCGAGGCCTCCCACGTATCCAGTGAAGACGCCGGGGTTCGTGAACTGCGTTTTGAAACGGAACTGGAACGTCACGTCCGGGATTCCGTCATGGTTGTTGTCGACCTTCATCTCGTACAGCACGCCGGGGTCGAACGGGAAGTAGTTGGGCCCGTTCGAGGGCTCGAGGAAGGGGTCGACGTTCAAGATCATAATCACGCGGTCGGGATGCTCGGGACTGACGAAGGCAAACCAGTCGGTGATATCGGCCTTCGGGTCCAGTGCGGTGATCGGCGCTTCACGATGGCTTGCGCCGAACGCCGGCGGCGCTTGCACAAGAGACGCCGCGACGGCCGCGGTAAGGATAGGTTGCAACATTGTTCTGCGTAATTTCATTTTTTCTCCCCCAGGAAATTTGGGCTTTCATGCGGGAGTACGCGCGCACTGGCGGAGTCGGATTTATCTGCCAAAAAATAATTTGGTGGGATAGTTGGCTGCGAACAAACACACCAGTCATGGTTGGGAAATGCCGCCTTCGATGCCGGCCGTTTTTCGGAACAGCGCTACTGCAGCGGGGCTACGATGATCGGCGTTGAGGTGGGAGCGTCCACGCCCGCCGCGTTCTCCAGCGTGACGGCGACTACGTCCGTTGCGGTGGCAGGCGTCGCGGGACGGAAAAGATGGACCGCTTCGCCTTGCGTGGACGAAGTAAATACACCCGCTGGGACAGGCTTCCCTTTGCCGCCCGCAGGAATGATCCACATTTCATATGCCTTGCCTTGCGGAGGCGCGGGCAGGTTGTTGGCGATCAGCAGAACTCCGGTGGGATGCACAAACACGCGTCCCTTCGGCGGCGCAGGCTTCCCCTGGCCGAAGCTGACTTCTTTCGTCTCCGGCGATTCGATGAGCGCCAGCATCTCGCGCAACCCGGCAGCGTCGGTGCGGTTTCGCTCTATCGCTGCTTGGAGTTGCTCGCGCTCGCCGCGGAAATTCTGCGCTTGCACGAAAATGAGGGCCGCGGCCGCCGCGGCGGTAGCTGCCGCGGCCATCAGGACGGCCCACCAGTTACTTCGTTTCTCAGGCGCGCCTCCGGCCGCCGCTACGATTCGGTTGCGCAGCGCTTTGGATGGCTCCGGCGCTTCCGCGGCGCTGCCCATCGCATAGGCCCACGCTCGCGCCTCGCGCAATCCGGCCGTGCAGTTATCGCAGCCGCGCGCCAGATGGTCGCGGAGTTCCGTACGCTCGGGGTCTTCCAGCGTGCCGAGAGCATAGAGCAGGTAGTCGGGGCGAAGTTCGTCGCAGGTCATGCGATCGCGCCTCCTAACGTGCCTCTCATCTGCTGCAGGGCCCGGCGTATCCACGTTTTCACCGTGCCGAGGGGCTGCCCCATCTTTTCGGCGATCTCGGTTTGCGATAGCCCTTCGAAGTATGCCAGCTCGATGGCCTCCCGCTGCTGCGCCGTAAGTTCGGCCAGCGCACGCTGTACCTGCCGCGCCGCATCCAGCGTCAGCGGATCGCCGGGCAGGCCGGCGAATAGCCCGGGATGTTCCGTCTCGTTCAACTGAACGGTGGCTTCGGCCCGTTTGCCCTGGTACCGCAGATAGTCGATCGCGCGGTTGCGGGCTACGGCGAGCAGCCATGGGCCCACGGCGCCGCGTTCGCAATCGAACCCGCCTATGCGATTCCATATGCGGAGGAACGTCTCCTGCGTGAGGTCTTCGGCGATGCCGCGGTCGCGCACCATGCGAAAAATCAGAGCGAATGTCATGCGCCCGTAACGGTCGTAAAGCTCGCCCAATGCCTGCGGGTCGCGCCGCTGCAGGCGCTCCAACAGATCGCCGTCGCCTTTCGCGAAAACTGCGAGTATTAGCGGAAGCATGGGGTTCCCCGTCCGTTCGTTCGCTCCCAGGATTATAGCCGCACTCGCCATTCGCTAGCCACCTGATTTGTATACGCGCCGCGGCCGCCCGGCGGATTTTACGAGGTCGGGAATTTCCCTGCGCGCGTTGAGCATATACTTGAGGCACGCGGCCTGGGGGGGTTGTGTTGATTTCCGGAAAACACGTTTCCCGGCGGACCGTACTGCGCGGCGCCGGTGTGGCGCTCGGCCTGCCGCTCTTGGATTCGATGCTGCCGGCGCAGACCGCGCGGCGATTTACCGCTGCCGTGCCGAAGGCTCGCCTCTGCTGTATCGAGATGGTGCACGGCGCGGCCGGAAGCACCCTTGAGGGCGCGCGCCGGCACTATTGGAGTCCGGAGCGCGAGGGCACGGATTTCGATCTCTCCTATACGCTGGAGCCGCTCGCGGCATTTCGCGATTGCCTCACAATCGTCAGCAACACAGACGCGCATCCCGCCGATCCGTACACGCCGCTGGAAGGCGGCGCGGACCATTTCCGGTCGAGCGCGGTCTTCCTGACCGCGGCCCACCCCAAGCAGACCGCCGGACCGGATGTGCGCGCCGGAATCTCGGTCGATCAGTTATACGCGCAGAACACGGCGGCGGAAACACGGCTGCCCTCACTGCAGCTTTCCATCGAAAACATCGCGATGCCGAAGGCATGCGGCTTCGATTACAACTGCGTGTACTCGGAGACCATCAGTTGGGCTTCACCTACCCAGCCTCTGCCAATGACTCCGAATCCGCGAATCGCGTTCGAGCAGTTGTTCGGTCGAACGCGGGGCAGCGTGGTGGATGCGGCTGCTCCCGCGGCAACTCGCTTGAAGCGTGCCCTGCCTTCCGCCGATCGCTTGCGCCTGGAAGGTCATCTCGCGGAAATCCGTTCCCTGGAGAAGCGGATTGAGGCAGTCGAGCGGCGCAACGCCCTGGCCCGCGAACGCAAACTGGCCGCCGCGCCGCTGGGTGTTCCCGATTCGTGGGAAGAGCACGTCCGCCTGATGTTCGACCTGCAGGTGCTGGCGTTCGCGGCTGACATCACGCGTGTGTCAGCTTTCAAAATGAGTCGCGACACCAGCAATCGCGTTTTCGCGGAGAGCGGCGTGGACACTCCGTTCCACACGCTTTCGCATCACGGCGAGGTGCCGTCGCTGATCGCGGATTTCGCGAAACTGAACCGCTACCACGTGGCGCAGTTGCCGTATTTCTTGCGCCGGCTGTCGGAGACGCCGGACGGCGAGGGCTCGCTGCTGGATCATTCGATGGTGCTTTACGGAAGTTCCATGGGCGATTCCAACAGCCACAACCACAAGAACGTGCCGCTGTTCTTAGCCGGCCGCGCTTGCGGCACGTTAAAGGGCAGCCTTCATCGCGTCTGCCCGGAAGGAACTCCGCACGCGAATGTGCTGCTGACGATGCTGCGAAAGCTCGGAGTGAACGTGGCGAGCTTCGGCAACAGCACGGGCGAGGTAGCGATTTAACCTCGGCTACTTTTCAATGAAGCGGTAACTGGCGTGGCAATCGTAATCGATGCCGTGCTTCCGCTTCAGCTCCTGAATGTACCGCAGAGTAGATTTCGTGTGCGGTCCGGCATCTTCGTTCGTGTGCAAGATCATTTCTTCGAGGCAACTGCTCACGCTCATTCTCTTGTGCCGCGCCAGATCTTCGAGTAGGGCCGCGAGCCGCTTTTCGATCCGCACCGCAACATCCACGCGTTCGATTTCAACCGGCGGCCCGCCGGTCATCAGGTTGTGGCCGAACGCGAGATTGTACCCGTACAGGTCCCGGACGGCGTAGTCGCGCATTCCGTACTCGCGGTCGGCGATAGGCTCCGGAATCTCCACCCCATTGGCGCGATGGAACTCGTACAGTGCGTCGGCATCGCCCACCACGAAGAAGGCTGCGCCGTTGCTGGGGCTCGGCACAGGCGTCCCTTTCGATAGGAACAGTTGGACGCGGCCGAGGTTGACTCCCGCGAATCGCGGCGGCTCGCCCCACGTGAATCCCAGGACGAAGCCAAGCTTGTTTACGTAAAAGTCCACGGCCTCCGGAATGTCGGAGACCACGAGCGTGGGATGCAGTTGTTCGCATTCGACTGCGGGTGCGTTCATCGTTATTCTCCTGACCCTGCGACGTACGGCATGGCGCGCACCTTCACGATATCCGTGACGCGGCGGACCACTTCGGCGGATGAGAGCGGCCTGCGCAGTAGCGCCTGCGCACCCATGGAATCGGCCGCCCGAAGGCTGCGCGGGCCGAGCGCCGGTGTGACCGCAATGACACGAAAGTCGCCATACTTCTCGTGCAGCAATTGTACGGCGCTGGTGCGCGACACGTCGGCGATGGCGAGGTCGAAACGGGTCCCCTCGTCGTGCGTTTCCACTTCGTAGCCGGCGCGCCGGAGCGCTCGTGCGAGCGGCTCGGCGCCGGTGGTGAGCACCAGCACGCGTCGTGTTTCGGAGCGGACCGCCATCGTCACGGTGTTGCGGCTGTGAACGCCTCCGACCGTGAGGACAAGCGGAACGGCGTCGCCGGCGGGCGCGTTCTCAGGGATTCGAAAGTTCACCTGAAGCAGGCCGGCGACCGTGTCCGGAGCATCGCCTTTCCAGATGATCTCGGCAGGCGCCCCGCCGACCGTGACGGAGACCGGAAGTTCGGGCGCGGGACATCCGCCGCCGCGCCAAATCGAGCAGATGCGCCCGTCCGTGCCTGCCGGTTCAGTCTGGCCTTCGCCCGTCGCGTACAGTACACCGATGCCGCCGCGGATCTGCGGATTGCGCGGTGAGTTGCAGCAGCCGTTTTCATTGAGCATGGCGGCCTGTCCGGAGCCGGAGCCATCGGCCGTGAAAAGCGCGGGTAGAGCGGCGGCTACGGGAAGCCTGATGGGAATCGAACGCTCGCCGCCGAATTCGATGACCATCTGCGTCGACTCCCGTCCGGCTACGGCGTAAGGCACCACCGCGCCGATGCGTCCCCGAATCGCAGATGCGAGCGGAGCCGGGACGCCATCGAAAAGCACGCGAGTGCCTGCAATTTCGGTTGCCACGCGTCCGCTGGAATCCACCTGCTGGGGAGCCATTGTGTCCGGGCCCATGCCCGGAGCGTAGATCGTGACGATTTCACCAGGAGCGACGGCGCCGTAAGATCCATCGGCTGCGTTCACAACGCGAATATCCGAGGCGTACAACCCAAAGGCGAAAAGGAAAAGAACGCCCCACCTCATGCGGCGATTGTACCGCGCCGGCGGTGGACGCATTCATGGATGCAGCCCGTCTGCCGTGCTACTTACTTCCTCTCGCTAATGTCAGCGATATCTGGCCTGCATGATTCGACGTGTGAAACAGAGCGTGAGCAAATAATCGAATTCGGGTAACTGTTCCGAAGAAAGGCGTATCCACCGGTTTCAGCCAGTCTTCATCAGCGCTGTTCTCGATGAGGCCTTTCAATACACCGTATCCCCGTGAGAGTAACTCCCGGCTGTATTCCAAGTCAGCGCCCTGACCAGTGTCCGTTTGACCCATCGTAGTATTCTTGACGTCAGTTGGTACGCCCAGGAGCGCGCCAAAGAGATTCATCGTTTCGCCAATATGCCGGTATATGAACCCAATCGACGCTGTGTTGTCATTCAATCTGAGCGATGCATTCTCCGCGGTAACCCGGCCAAGCGAAAAATGGCTTGTAAATTCGTTCTGCTTCAGAATCTCCAGCAACGTTTCCTTCTGCATAGGTTTAATCTATCCCATCGAGTTTTCATCAGCTCGCGTTTTGCAGCGTCATTGCGAAAACGCGCTGCTCAAGAGACTTTCGAATCGTTTACGCTGCCGAAATAGCGCTGCCAGAAATCTGGGTTGTCAAAAGAGCGCCACTCCGAAGACTTTCGAATCGGCAACCGGCCGAGAGCCTCACGGAACTCCGATCGTCCGGCATTCGACCAACAGCAAAATGGTCTGCTGGTTGGCGTTTGCCTGTTGCATCCATTCGTAAACTGCGTAAATCGGCTCTGTATCAGTCAGACCGGGAATTACGGGAGCGAACAACGTTCTGTAACCCTGGAGTGCGTTCATCGCATCCTGGATGAGGTGGGGTTCGAGTCTGACGGTGAGCGAGGTCTCGCCCTGCCTCTGCTGGGAAGCGAGCGCGTCGAGGATCGCGTTATTCGAGCGATTCGAATGTGCTACTCCCTGCAAATCCCCCGCTCGCTTTGCCGCACGAACTCCACCAGATGCAAAGTCTCCGGCGTCGGAATCTCCCGCTCAATCCTCGCCAGCGCCTCCTCCAGCTTCAACCCGCTGCGATAGAGAATCTGATATGCCTTCTTGATCACGCTGACGTCGCTCGCCTTGTACCCCGCGCGTTTCAGCCCAACCACGTTCAAGCCTTTCGCTTCGACGTTGTACCCCGCATACATGAAATACGGCGGCGTATCGCTATTGATCCGCGTGTTCCCCGCGATCATCGCCAGCCGGCCGATCTTCGAAAATTGATGCACCACCACGCCGCCCGAAATGAACGCCTGATCCTCCACCTCCACATATCCCGCCAGCAGCGAGCAGCTTGCCACCACAATGTCATTGCCCAGCCGGCAGTTGTGCGCGATATGACCGCTTGTCATGATGTAGTTGCGGTCGCCGATCTCCGTCACACTCTCCGGCGCCGTGCCGCGCGAGATCGTGTAGTGCTCGCGAACCTTGTTGCCGTTGCCGATCCGCAGGTAACTGCGCTCGCCCGTGAAGCCCTTGTCCAGCGGATCCGTTCCCAGCACCGTGCCCGCGGAAATCTCGTTCGCATCGCCCATCGTGGTCCAACGCTTCACATACACATATGGCTCCAGCAGGCAGCCGGCGCCGATGGTGACGTCGCTCTCCACCACGCAAAAATCGGCGATGCGCGTGCCGGGCCCTATCGTCGCATCGGGATGCACGCGCGCAGTCGGCGCAATCGCCGCTGAAGGATCGATAGCCATGAAATAGGTATCCTAACAGTTATGGATTCGCTGCTCGCATGGCGCAAGGAATTTCCCATCCTCGCGCACACCACTTACATGATCAGCCATTCGCTGGGAGCCATGCCGCAGCGCGCCGCCGCGCGCGCCCGCGAGTACACAGACGCCTGGGCCACGCGCGGCATACGCGCCTGGGAAGAGGGCTGGTGGGAAATGCCGGTCACCATCGGCAACCTGGTCGGCCGCATCATCGGCGCGGCCGAGGGCGAGATCGTCATGCAGCAGAATGTCTCCGTCTGCCAGTCCATCGTCGCAAGCTGCTTCGATTGGTCGGGCCGCCGCAACAAGCTCGTCACCGATGGCCTCAATTTTCCGTCGAACGATTACGTCTATCACGGCCTGGAGCGGCTTGGTGCGCGCATTGTCCCCGTGCCTTCGCCCGATGGTTTCACGCTCCCGACAGAGCTCGTCGTCGATGCCATCGACGAGGAAACGCAACTCGTCAGCGTCTCGCACGTCGCTTTCCGCAGTTCCTACGTCCAGGACCTCGCGGCCATCGTGAAGCGCGCGCATGCGTGTGGCGCGATGGTGATTGCCGACCTCTACCAGTCGGCGGGAACCGTCCCGGTGAACGTGCGCGAGCTCGATCTCGATTTTGCCACCGGTGGCAGCGTCAAATGGTTGTGCGGCGGTCCGGGCGCCGGTTATCTCTACGTGCGCCGCGACCTCTGGAGTAAGCTCGAGCCCGCCTACACCGGATGGGCTGCGCACGAAGAGCCCTTCCAATTCGCCGCCGGGCCTCAAAAATACGCCGATTCCATCTGGCGATTCCTCAATGGAACGCCCAACGTTCCGGCGCTGTACACCGCCCGCTCCGGCTACGAAATCATCAACGAAGTCGGCGTGGACCGGATCCGCGCGAACTCGCTGCGTCAGACGCAACTGCTCATGGATCTTGCCGATGAAGCCGGACTGACTGTGCGCACCGTCCGCGATCCGAAACTGCGCGGCGGCACGGTCGTCATCGATGTGCCGGACGGCTACCGCATCACCAAAGAGTTAGCCGGGCAGGAGATTCTGGTGGATTATCGCCCGAAGGCGGGCATTCGCGTGGCGCCGCATTTCTACACTACGGACGACGAGATCCGGCACACCATCGCCGTCATTTCTTCACTGCACCGTGCGCAGCCGGCTTTAGCATCTTCTCCAACTGCGTCCTGATACTCGCTTCGGGGGTCTTGAAAAAATCGGCTTCGCCGGGCACGTCCAGCCGCACCACGCCCGCGCGGTCAAGAAACTGCATATGCGGAACGAAGAAGTTTGCATCCAGAATCGAGTAATGCAGATAACTCCGCACCGCGGCCGGACTGTTCCATCCCACCGGGAAGGGGGGCTCAAATCGCTCTACGAAATCCTTGACGGTCCGCTCCGCGCCTTCGTTGAACGCGCACTCCAGAAACTGCACGCCGCGGGGCGCGTACTCCCTGGCCACTGTGTTGAGGATCTTGGTGAGATCCTGGCAATGCGGACACTCGGTCGAAATGAAGGCGACCGCCACGATTTTTCCGCGGTATTGAGCAAGCGAGATCGTTTGCGTTTTCGACCGCTGCATCGTGAAATTCGCGGGCTGGGCGAACAGGCTGAAGGAAAACAGGGCAAGCAACGTTGCGCGCATAAGCAAACCTAAATGGTACCGGAATTCCATCCGCTGTTTCGCAATCCGCACGTGCAGACGATCGCCGCTCATCTCTGGCCGCGCCCGCAATCCGCGCAGGTTATGCATCGCCGGTACTTAAAGACGGAACCCGGCACGCAGGTGCTGATCGAAACCCAGCACCCGGCGGGCGAGGCGCGCGGGCAGATCGTCATGGTGCATGGACTCGAAGGTTCCGGTGAAGCGGGCTACATGAAGAGTCTTGCGGCCGCCGCCCTCGACGCCGGCTTTTCCGCCCATCGATTCCACATGCGCACCTGCGGTGGCACCGAGCACCTCACGGGAACGTTGTATCATGCGGGGCTTACTTCCGACTTACTCGCGGCACTGCGCGACTTAGGTCCAGCGCACTTAGTCGGCTTCTCGCTTGGCGGGAATGTCGTCCTGAAACTTGCCGGCGAACTCGGCGACAGCGGGCCCGGCCTTCTCCGCAGCGTCATTGCCGTCTCCGCCCCGCTCGATCTCGCCCTGTGCGCCCGCCGAATCGCGGAATGGGACAACCGTCTGTATGAGCGCCGCTTCGTTCGACGCATGCGCGCCCGCCTGTGCGCCACCGGTCGATACAAGCCAGCCGATTTCGAAGGCTGCCGCTCTGTCCTCGATATCGATGAGCGAATTACCGCGCCATCTTTCGGCTTCGGCACCGCCGATCGATATTACGCCAGTCAATCGGCCCTCGGCTTTCTGGATCGAATACAAGTACCGGCGTTGCTCATCCATGCGAAAGACGATACGCTAGCCCCGTTCTCCATCTGCGAAGCCGAAGCGGTGAAACGCAATCCCAACATTCACCTCTTCGCTACGGATCATGGAGGCCATTTAGGCTTCCTGGCCCGAGGTCGAAACCGCTTCTGGCTCGACGAAGCAATTTTGTCGTGTGTAACGACCGGCCTCCAGGCCGGTTGCTAACTGAGCAGTTAGGCGCGCGACGCGCGCCTGGTACCGGTCTGGAGACCGGTACCTACTTTGCCAACATGTAAGTTTGCACCGCCACCTCAATAGCGGGCGGATGAGTCAGCGTGTTGTGGATGATGCACCGGTGCACAGCCGCCTCGACGCCCTTCAACTGCTCCGGCGTGCATTCCACCGGAGGCTCTACCTCGATGCGGAACTGATCCAGACGGGCGGGATTCTTCACCTTCTCCGCCGTGACCCGCACCTTCGTCCCCGCCGTCGCGAGCCCGACCCGCCCCAGATACTCGGCCGCGTAATACGCCGCGCACGAGCCCAACGACGCCAGCAGCAACTCCGGCGGCGTCATTCCTTCGTCAAAACCCTTGTTGCTGGCCGGTTGATCGCTGACAACAACGTGTCCGCGAGCCCGGATTTCAAACTGGACGGCACCCAAATGGTCTACCGTGACTTCCACTGTTTCTCCTTAACAATTCCCAAATACATCACCAAACTGGCGACCGTGATCCACAGGTCGATCAGCGACAGCGCCGTTTCCGCAACGGCCGTCTGGTACCACTGCGTGCTCGCGCGTTGCAGGCCATACAGGGCGAGCGCGCTCAGCGCCAGGTTGAATATCGCCAGCGGCGCAAGCACGCCGAAGATTCGCCAGCGGCGGCCCGCGGTCAACTCCTCGCTGCGGCGCAGAGCGTTCGCGGTCAGGTCGCCTTCCAGCGCAACCACCGGCTCCACGAATAGCAACGCCACATACTTTATGATGCCGGGAACGATCAAAAGTAACGCGTAAAGTGCGATCGTCACCTCGGCCTTGAACGAATTCCACAGCATCTTCCAATATTGCCGGCGCCCCCAACGGAGCGCCTCGCCGAACCTCGGGTGTTTTCCGGACGCCATCGCGACAACGATGCCGAAGATCGCCGCGGGCGCCAGCAGCGCCTGCACGAAAAGGTCCGTGACGCCTGAAAGGATTGACGCTGCCGGGCCAGTTACTCCTTCGGCGACGAAGTCGATCGCCAGTTTCACCGGCAGCACGATCAGGAGCGTCAACACAGCCAGAAACGGCAGGTTCCGCAGGTACAGAACCGTGGCCCGCCACAGGGTGCGCGGCGCCGATCCGAGCGGCTCGACGGGAAACTCCAGGTCCAGATAGCCGTCACGAAACGCGCGGTCCATAGCTTTCAAGCCGGAGGTTAACACACGGCATGTTTCTGCCGGTTCAAGCCATGTTTGCGGTGGCCCGGCAGCTCATAACTTCACCGGACCCGAAGTTCGTGGTAGCGCCGCCCGCGCCCTCCTGCGATGATGTGAGGTGATGAACCGACGCACCGCCCTCCTCCTCGTCCTCGCTCTCGCCCTGGCCGCCTGCGGCTCCAAAGACGCCGGCAAACGTTACTTCATGACCGGCACCATCAAGTCACTCGACCCGACTATGAAGGTGGCCACCGTCGACGCCGGAAAGATCGGCGACTGGATGGATGCCATGACTATGGATTACCAGGTGAAGCCCGACGCGGAATTCGCCAAGCTGCATGTCGGCGATAAGATCAATGCAACCGTCGTCGTCAAAGATCCGACTTACTACATCACCGACGTGAGCGTGGTCCAGAAATGAGGCTGGCCGTCGTAGCGCTTCTGCCGCTTCTTGCGGCGGCGCAACCCAAGCCGCTGCGGCTTGCGATCGCCGGACTCAATCACGGACACGTGACGGGATTCCTGACGGCCGCCGCTCAGCGCCACGACGTCGAACTCGCCGGAGTCTGGGATCCGCAACCGGAGCTGCGTGCGAAATACGCCGCGCGCTACCATCTCGCGCCGGACCTCTTCTATGCCGATCTCGGCAAGATGCTCGACGAAGTGAAGCCGGAGGCCGTCGCCACGTTCACTGATACGGCAGCGCACGCGGAGGTCGTGGAAGCCGCCGCGCGCCGCCACATCACCGTGATGATGGAGAAGCGTGGAGCAGGCGCGGGCAATGAAGCGCGCGTCCGAGCAATATGGCGTTCCGGTAATCGTCAATTATGAAACCACCTGGTACCGCAGCCACGGCGAAATTTGGACCCTGATGCATCAGCAAAAGGCCGCGGGCGAGATTCGCCGCATGGTCGCGATGGACGGCCATCAGGGCCCCAAAGAGATCAACGTTCAGCCTGAATTCCTCGACTGGCTGCGCGACCCCGTGCGGAACGGAGCTGGAGCGCTCTTCGACTTTGGCTGTTACGGCGCCAACCTGATGACGTGGCTGATGGACAACGAGCGTCCGTTGAAAGTCACCGCGCTCGCGCAGACGAACAAGCCGGCGATTTATCCGAAGGTGGATGACGAAGCCACCATCCTGCTGGAATATCCGAAGGCGCAAGGCGTCATCGAAGCCAGTTGGAATTGGCCGTTCAGTCGAAAAGATCTGGAAGTCTACGGCGAGAAGGGGTACGCGATCGCGACAGGCGGCGACAAGCTTCGCGTGCGTCTGCCGGGAGATAAAGAGGACCACGAACGCGCACTTCCCGAGCTTCCGCCCGACGTCCGCGACAGCATTTCATACCTGATCGCGGTCGCGCGTGGCGCCGTCAAGCCGGCCGGCCTGAGCTCGATCGACAACAATGTGATCGTCGTTGAGATACTCTCGGCCGCGCGGGAATCCGCACGCACCGGCCGCACAGTCACCCTGCCTTGACCCGGCGCGTGTATGATGATCGGGAAGGAGAGACACAACGCATGTATCGATACGCACTTGCACTAGCCCTGTCGCTGGGTTGCTGCGCCGCTCAGACGAATCCGCTTATCAAGGAATCGCGCGCCGCCTACGACGGGGTGAAGAACAACCTCATCAAAGCCGCCGAAAAAATGCCGGAAGACGCTTATTCGTTTAAGCCTACGCCGGAAATGCAGACCTTCGGCGAGCGCATGATGCACATCGCCAATCAGATCCGCACGTGCAGCAATATCAAAGGTGAGCCGAAACAGGCTGCTGCCGCGACGGCCAAGGCCGACATCGTCAACGCGCTGAAGGCATCCTTCGAAGCCTGCGACGGCGCTTGGGACAGCATGAGCGACGCCACCGCGACGGAGATGATGGCAGGCCGCGGCGGACGGGGCGGCCCGACTTCCAAGCTCGGAACCCTCATCCGCAACACAAATCACGACAGCGAAATGTACGGCTACATTTCGGTGTACATGCGGCTTAAAGGAGTGGTGCCGCCCTCTAGCGACCGCGGAATGTAGACAGGTAGCGACCGGTCTCCCGACCGGTCGCCGCCGCGGGTCGCGCAGTTAGACAGGTATGAGTACAGGTCTAATGCCACTCGGAATGCTCGTGGCGCCACTTCCAGTAGTCGCGCTGTTCGCGTTTGTTGGCCTTGGCCCAATCGTGATAGTCGCGGTGATTGGTTTCCAGCCAGTGGTGCCACGCGCGATCCTCGTCGCCGTTCCAGTTGTGATAATCCTTGTGGTCGGTGTCGTAGTAGCGCTGATCCGACCGGTTGCGTTCATGGTCGTCGCGACGTTGATGGTCGTCGCGATCGTGGTCCTGCGCATAAAGCGCGGTGAGCGGCACGCACAAAGACGCGCTCAGTATAAAAGTGCCCAGGTATTTACGCATTTCGATTGCTTCCCCTCCGCGTAACACTCGTTGCAAACTCGCGGCCAATGGACTGATTCGCAAGGTGGCCGGTGCTAGTTTTGGAGCGCTGCTTCCAGGACAGGGTCGAGGCCGGAGAGCACATCGCTGAGCGTACGGGCAATCGTCACGCGCGGCGCGAAGACGGCGTCGCCCGCCTTGTTTGCGAGCCGGAAGAATTTCGTGCTGTATTGCACCTGCAGCTTGGAGTTGGGCAATTCAAACACCCGCACTTCGCCATACGAGTTGAGCTTTTCGCTAGCGGGTTCGCCGAGAAGTTGCGCGTGCAACACCTGCTGAAGTTGCAGGCCGTTGATGACGGCGGACGAAAATGTTTCAGGGCCAATCAGCGCGGCCAGCTTCGAGCGGAGCGCCGGGCGGGATTTGAAGCCGTCGATCAGGGGCTCCATTACTCTGGAGTTTCCGCCGCCGTTGAAACGCAGGTCGACAATAACGCGCTTCACCGGGTGCGATTCGGCAAACGCGAAGACCTCACGAGCGAAGGCGGCAAAGGGCTGTTTGGGGTCTTCCTGGCAGGTCGCGTATTGAATGTAGAGCGCCTGCGCGTCCGCCAGGTACTCGTACCAGTAGAATCGCCCGCCGTTCTTTCGGAACAGCGGCTCCGGAATATGGAGCGTATCGTAGAGGCCGAGAAGGGCCGGGGCGGCGGCATCCCCCGGTCCGATGGTTAGGGTGACCGGATCTCCGCCCGGTTTGGCGATGGTGACATCGACTCTGCCATCGGCGCGCGCCGCGCCCACGGCTTGTAAAATTTCGACCGTCCGCAATCGCTCGGCGACGCCGGCACGGAGCCCCGCATCGGTCTCGTAGGAGACGTAGGGCGCGACGGCCGGGAGCAGTTCCTCAGGGGTGCGGGCGCCGATGCGGAGGACGCGCGTACCGATTGCCTCCCGGTATGCGGGCGCGGCGCCGATTACCGCCATACCGTCCGAGAACCAGGTGAATGTGAGCGGAAGCCGGTGAAATTGCCGGACTCGCGCCATGCCCACACGTGTATGCGCTACGTGGGCGGAGGCGACGAGTTTCACGAGGCGCAGTGTGATTTCCGCATCGGAAAGCGACTCGATGTTCGCGCGCAGCGCCCCTATCGCGGCATCGAAAGCTTTACGGTCCCACAGCTTGGCGAAATCGATGTGGACGGCGGGGAAACGGGCGGCGAAAACGTCCAGGTCTTGACGCCATTGGGAAGTGCGGCCGGCGGCGGCGTCTTCGTTCGCTGCGGGCGCAGGGCACGAACAGGCGACCGCAAGCAAGCTTAGAGCGGCGATAATCGGCATGCGCGATTGTACCCTCAGGCCATCACGAAAGCGAGTTCGGGATTTTCCGCGCCGCGAAGCGTGATTGGCACGAAGTCGCGCCGAGCCGGACCGGTATAAATCTGACGCGGGCGCGCGATTTTCTGTTCGGGGTCCTTCATGAGCTCTTCCCATTGCGCAAGCCAGCCGACGCTGCGCGGAATGCCGAACAACACGGTGAACTGGTCGGGTGTGAAGCCCATAGCCTGATAGATAATGCCCGAGTAGAAATCGACGTTCGGGTACAGCTTGCGCTTGATGAAGTACTCGTCGTTGAGCGCGATCTTTTCGAGCTCGATGGCGATATCGAGCTTGGGGTTGCGGCCGGTGACCTCGAAGACTTCCTCGGCGACGTGCTTGATGATGCGGGCGCGCGGATCGTAATTCTTGTACACGCGATGCCCGAAGCCCATCAGCTTCCGCTTGCCTGCCTTCACTTCCGCGATATAGCCGGGAATGCAGTCCTTGCTGCCGATGTCGTATAACATGCGGAGCACTTCCTCATTCGCCCCGCCGTGCAGCGGACCGGAGAGCGCCGCGATGGCTGCCGCGGTGGTGGCGAACGGATCGGCCTGCGAACTGCCGACAGCGCGCATGGCGCTGGTGCTGCAGTTCTGCTCGTGATCGGCGTGCAGAATGAAGAGCACTTCGAGGGCGCGCGCCAGCACTGGGTTGGCGGCGTACTTGGGTTCGGTGCGCTTCCACAGCATGTTCATGTAGTTCTTGGTGAACCCGAGCTCGGGATCGGGCTGAATGTAGGGCAGGCCCAGGCGGTGGCGATAGGCGTAGGCGGCGAGCGTCGGCATTTTGCCGATGATGCGGGTGGCCTGCTTGCGGCGGCACTTTTCATCCAGCACGCCGGCGCGCGCTTCGGGGTAGAAGGTGGAGAGGGCGGCGGTGGTGCTGAGGAGAATGCCCATGGGGTGGGCGTCGTAATGGAAGCCGTCCATGAACTTCTTGACGTTCTCATGCAGGAAGGCATGGCGCATCAGGCGAATATTCCAGGCGTCGAGCTCGTCCATGGTGGGCAGCTCGCCGTTCAGCAGCAGGTAAGCGACCTCGGTGAAGGTGCAATGCTCGGCGAGTTGCTCGATAGGGTACCCGCGATAGCGCAGGATGCCGGCTTCGCCGTCCAGGAATGTGATGGCGCTCTGGCATGAGGCCGTGTTCATGTAGGCGGGGTCGTAGGTCATCAGTCCGAAGTCGTCCGGACCGGCCTTGATCTGGCGGAGATCCATCGCCCGGATGGTGCCGCGGTGAATCGGAAGCGTGTAGGTGAGGTTGGTCCGATTGTCGGTAATAGTGAGCGTCTCGTTTTCCATCGCAATCTCCTGCCGGGGGATCGGGCGCGGACGATGCACGTTGATATCCAGACCTGAATGTCGCTAAATGCCACACTTTGTGCAAATCGAGAGTGGTCTGGGATAATAAAAGAAGGGCCACCGGGGGATTTCACTCATTCGGTGGGTGCGGATACCCACGGCCGCCCGCGCAAAGGGACGAGACGCCGATGCTATCCACAAAACTGGTCCAACTCATCGAATCGAACTGGGAAGAGATTGCCGCGCGCTTGACGGCCGACGTGCGCAAGCATGCGGACATGACGCGATTGGCGCGTTGCACCGATATGGAATTGCGCGAATGGTGCCGCGAGATCCTGTCGAATCTGGGATACCTGCTGACCGCGAGTAAAGATGAGGAAATGAAGCGCCGGTTTCAGGTTCTCGGCCGTTTGCGCTTTGAGGAAAACATTCCGCTGCACGAAGCGGTGCTCCGCTTTCACCTGCTGAAGGAGAAGATCCTCGGCTTCGTGCACGAGCAGGGCTTCGCCATGACGGCGATGGAGTTGTACGCGGAGGAAGAGCTGGCGATGCGCATGGGCCGGTTCTTCGATGCGTGCGTCTATCACCTGGTGCGAGGGTATGAAGACGCCATCGCACGCGCGGCGCGTATCGCGAGCTAACGCCAATCGCCTCGCGAGTATAGTACCTTTTACGAATGGGATCGCTGGTCGTGATTCACGGCACCGGCGTCCGCGCGGCTGCGTACGATGCGACTTTCGCGGTGGCATCGGCCAAGGTGCGCCTGGCGCGCGGGGAGACGCTGAAGCCTGTACGCTGCTACTGGGGCGACGCGGGCGCGAATCTCCCGAAAGATCCACTTTGCCTGCCGCGCGAGATCGATTACCGCGGCGTTGGCCTGGTCAAAAGCGACATTTCGGCCGAGGACTGGGCCGTTCTCTACGAAGATCCGATGCGGGAGTTGGAGCAACTTCCGGTTACGGGCGCGGGGCGCGGCAAGAGCGAAATTCAGGAACTGGCCGGGCACATTCGGACCGTTGCCGCGTCGCCGGCGCTGGTCGAAGCCTTAGATGAAATCGCTGCGTCGGCGGAATGGGAGCCTGCCCGAACAACGGTGGCGAATGACGCGGCATTTCTACCGGCGGTGCAACGCGCGCCTTCCGATTCCACCAGGTTCCGCGCAACAGTAGCCCGTGCGATTGTCGCCGAGATTACGAGCCGGCTCCTCTCCGCGTCGCGGCCGGTGCCGGATGACGAACTCCGCGGCGCCTGGTTGACTTTGATCGTGGACCTGCTGCGGCCGGCGGGCGAGCCCGCCACGATGCTGGATTCGCGCGGTGTCGCGGAAGTAAAGCAGCGGGTCGCGGGCGCACTGGGATGGGGCGCGCAGTGGCTTGCGGCAGGGTTCGTCGAGCGCAAACGAATGGTGGAATCGGAGACGATTGGAGCGGTCGTGGGCGACATCGTGCGGTATCAGGCGCCGCGTGGCGGCGACGCGATCCGCGAGATCGTGGTGAAATCCATTCGCGGCGCGGAGAAGCCGCGGTACATTCTGGCGCATAGTCTTGGCAGTGTCGCCGCGGTAGACACGTTGGCGCTGGAGAAAGACCTGGAGGTCGAGCGCCTGATCACCATAGGGAGCCCTGCCGGAGTCTTTTACGAGCTCAACGCACTGTACTCGCTCAGCGATGCGGACCGGCTGCCGGAGCACTTTCCCAAGTGGACCAACATTTACGACCCGAGAGACCTGATCAGCTATATCGCGCATCGTACGTTTCACTATGACGACCGCATTTCGGACGTGCCGCACGAGAGCGGTCAACCTCTGGCGGCGGCGCATAGCGCGTATTGGGCCAGCAGGCGGGCGTGGGCTTCGATCTGGAAGGTGATTCCATGAGCGTGGCAGTAGTAGGCGAGCTGCGCTCGCCACGACAGGAAAGACTCCTGTCGCCACTGGTGACTGCATGAGTGTTCATGCGGTGGTGGTCGGCATAGAGCGTTACGACTGCACGCAGGACGGCATCGACCTGGATCTCGACGGGCCCGCGAGCGATGCCGTTCGATTCTCCGGGCTCATGCTGGAGCGGGGCGCGGCGCCGGAGAACATCCATCTATTCATGAACGCGCTCGATATGGATGCGCGAGAAAAGGAGCTCGCGGCATTCAAAGGCGGCGATCGGATTCGGATTCAGCAGCCGGTAAGGGACACGATCGAGGCCTTCTTCGATAACGTGATCCCGAAACTCCATGGCGACACGCTGTATTTGCTGTGGGGCGGACACGGCGTAATGCGCGACGGCATGGAGCGGCACCTGTTTTACGAGAACATCCGCAAGACGTCGCCGCTGACGTTCTGGCTCGACAAGCGGCTGGCCCAATTGCGGCGGCGGGCGAACTTTTCGACGCAAAACATTTTTATAGACGCGTGTGCAAACTACGTGGAGCTGACGGAATTCGAGGGGCTTTCGCCTACTCAGGTGACACTCAACGGCCACATCGAGTTTGTGACGCAGCATACTCTGTGCGCGGCAGCGTCGGGAGAGAGAGCCGCGAATGACACCGTCCTGCGCAGCGGATTATTTACGGACGTGCTGCTGAAGCAGTTCCGGAAGGAGTCCGGATGGCCCTCGGCAAAGGATCTGCAGACGGCCATCATGGCCGTTTTCCAGGAGCGCGAGAAAACCGACCCGAGGTTCCGGCAGCATCCGGTATTCCTCGAGTTCACGGCGGACGACGGCGGCCTCACCACGGCAGGGCACTTGCCTGGTTCGCCGGTCGCGGCGCTGGCCGAACTCGCAAAATGCGCCAGGGAACAGATTGAACATTTGTCAGCCGTGATGAGCGCTCCGCTGTCCGATCGGGTGTTGCGCGACCGATTGTTCGAACGGGTACTGGGAATGCGCGCGCGCACGTCCCCCGGCGATGCCGCTCAGGAGTGTGCGGAATTGGGCGGCTGGGCTCTTATCAAGAAGAAAACTGCGGAACTGGCCGACCAGTTGATCGCGGAGGGAGTCAGCGACGCGGCCAGGATCAAGGTCGAGTTGGAGCGGGCGCGGCGCGCCAGGGATATATACGAAATGCTGGACGGGCTGAAGAGCGACCGTTACCGGGAGATTTTTCAGCGAGTAGAGCCGGGCGGGACCGTTCCTGAATCACTCGAAGAGATGCTCAGCGCGCTGACGCTCAAAGGCCCCTTGAACCGCAGCAAATTGATTCGCTTTGTTCTGGAAATGGCCGAAATCAGTCCCGACAAAGTGCTGGCGCAGAAGCTGCAGAAGTGGGCGGAGAAAAATGCGGACGCCCTTTTTTTCGCCGATGCCTGGAAGGAGCTCGCGCGCGGGCGCAAATATCGAATTCTGCTGAGCGTGACGGAATCCGCGAACCTCGCGTGGGGATTGCGGCTGCGGAACGGCGTAGTGGAACCGCCGCGCCGGGAGCGCCCGCTAGCCGGCGAAGAGGAACTGCTGCCGGCGCTCGAGCAGCTTTACAAAGAACTGATTTCCGACCTGGAACCCGAGATGGTGACCAGCGTGGAGTTGATTCTCAAGCCAAACCATCTGCGCCTCAATCTGGAAGCGGCGGGCATTCCGCTGGATGCGGGCATCCCTACCGATCCGTTGTGCCGCAGGTGGCCGGTAGCGCTGCGGTGGAGGGATCGGATTTTGCGGCCGGGACCGTATCGCGGCAAAGAATGGCGCGATGCCGCGCGGAAGATCGCGGAACTGGCGCCGAATCTGAAGGTGTATCTGTTGACCGATCCGGCCAAGACTCCTCCTGAGGGACAAGTCCTGGACTTGGGCTGTGTTCCCAAAGAGGGCGGCGATAAACAACTGGCGATCGCTTTATACAGAGGCGGTGTGCCGTACGCGTTCTGGCAGCGGACGCCTCCCCCGCCGACGTACGCGGCGGCCATACGGCAGATCGAGGCATGCGTGGCGGAGTTTGGCGAATTGCCGCAATTGCTGCCGGAAGAACGCGGCAAGCACGCGGAGGTGCAGGCAGTGGCGCTGTTTTGGGACGATCCGGAGACCGACCCCAGGGACTTCATCAAGAGTTACGAGGAGCAGAAATGAGCACGGATTCGTGGCTGATTTTTCGCGGAGACAATGCGCCGGCGAACCGGCTGAAGAACTTGCCGCCGCCTCCTTCCTGGCGCTCCCTGCGAGATACGGAGATTGGAAATCCGGTACCGCCGGAGGATCTGGACAGTGACGCGGCGCACTGGCGGCCGCAGCGCGGCAAGACTTTTCGCCTGAAGAGCGAGGTACTGAAGCAGGCAGTGAATGCGGCGCTCTATCTCAGGCGTCCGCTGCTGCTGACCGGCCAGCCCGGGACCGGCAAGTCGTCGTTGATCTATGCGGTGGCTTACGAGCTCGGTATGGGGCCGGTCTTGAAGTGGCCGATCACATCCCGCTCAACGCTGAAGAGCGGAGAGTACGAGTATGATGCGCTGAGGCGGCTGAACGACATTCGCCAGAAGGAAGCCGGAGCGAGCGACGACGGATCGGCGAACGTGGACGATATCGGCAACTACCTCACGTTGGGTCCGCTGGGAGCCGCGATGTATCCGTCCGAGTGGCCGCGGGCTTTGTTGATCGACGAAATCGATAAGGCGGACCTGGACTTACCCAATGACTTACTCAACATTTTCGAAGACGGTTACTTTGTCATTAACGAACTGACGCGCGGCGGCGATAGACCGGTGAATGTCAAGGTGCCCGGCTTCAAGGAACGCCAGCCAGTGCCGCCGGACGGCCGCGTGACGGCGAAGCAGTTTCCGTTTGTCGTCCTGACCAGCAATAATGAGCGCGAGTTTCCGGCTCCCTTCCTGCGGCGCTGCATTCGAGCGAAGATGCCCGAGCCGACGAAGGACGACTTGCAGGAGATTGTCGAATCGCATTTGGGCACCCAGACGAACAAGGACCTTGCCAACAAGCTCATCGAACGGTTCGATAAGGAGAAGGATAAGCTGGCGACCGACCAGTTGCTGAACGCCGTCTTTCTGACGATCGGCAGCCAGCGCCATAACACCGTTCCCGGAGACGAGGAACGGGAGAAGATCATCCAACTGTTGTTGCAGCATTTGACCTGAACGGCGGCGCATGGCTGAAAAGAACATCGCGGCATTCGTCGAGAGTCTGCGGGCGGCGGGGTTGGACCACCTGTCGCACGAATCGGTCGCGGACTTTTTGTATCTGGCGCAGATGTGGGATCTGTTTACCGCCACGCCGCGCCCGCAACAACCGCCGCCGCCACCGCCGCCGCCGATCGATGGAGCGGGCGGAGTGACCAAGCCGCCGGAGGCCACGAAAAAGACTGAAACACTGCAGCAGAAGCCGCGCCTCGCCGATGCGCCTCCCCCGATTTATCCGGCGATGCCCGGCCCGGTACAAGAGGGGACGCCCGCTGCGCGCATCAGTGTCGCAGACCCCTCGGCGCTATCGAATCCGCTGCTGATTGCGCGCGCGTTGCGGCCCCTGGCGCGGCGGCGATTGTCGCGGCGCGACGTGGAACTCGACGAGGAAGCGACCGCGGAGGAGACCGCCGAGAGCAAGTTCGTCTCTCCGGTATTCCGGCCGGTGCGCGAGCGCTGGTTTGACGTGCTTCTGCTGGTGGAAGATACGGTGACGATGACGCTGTGGCAGCGGGCCATCGCCGAGTTTGCCGCGCTGCTCGGCACGCAGGGTGGATTTCGCGACGTACGCACGGCGAAGCTGCGGGCATCGCCGGAGAAGGTCGAAATTGTCGAACAGAGCGGGCGCGTGGCGGGTCCGGCGTCGGTTCTGGCTCCCGAGGGCCGCAGGCTGGTGCTGGTGTTTACGCACGGCGTGAGCGTGGCGTGGGCAGGCGGCGCTTTGCACGGCGCGATTTCGGCGTGGGCCGCGAGGCAGCCGGTGGCGATCGTGCAGATGCTGCCGGAGAATAGCTGGGAGCACACGGAACTCGGCGATCCGGGCGCCAGGGTGCGTGCGCTGAGGCCGGGCACGCCCAATGCGGCGTGGACGGTCGAGCGGCCGGAATGGGAGGAGGCGCTGCATCCGGAAGGCGTCGCGATTCCGGTATTTTCTCTGCATCATGAGGCTTTGGGGCAGTGGGCGCACATGGTGATGGCGGAAGCACAGGCGGAGATGCCTGCGTATTTTCTGAGCGAGGAATCGGTCGCGCAAGAGCCGCATCTAACCGGGACGGCGGATGTGCCGGCCAATGTGCGGGTGTCGCTCTTTCAAACGAATGCGTCGGGGGAGGCGTGGCAACTGGCGGTGGCGCTGGCGGCGTCGCCGTTGCAATTGCCGATCATGCGGCTGGTACAGCAAACCATTTTTCCCGGCAAGAAGGCGGAACCATCGCAATTGGCGGAACTGCTGCTCGGCGGGTTGATGGAGCGTGTCTACAAAACAAACGATCCGGAGCGGGATGCCTTTGAGTTCCATCCGGGCGTGCGCGAACTGCTCGCCGAATCGATGGCCGCCGGGCAGCGATATGAGGTGAGAAGGAAGGTCTTCGACTACATCCGCAGCCATCAGGAAACGCTGCAACTGTTTCCCGCGCTGGTGCCGCATAAAGGCGGAACGGAGAGGCTGCCGCAGTGGGCGACTCCATTTGCGGAAGAGGATGCGGATTTCCTGCGCGAAGTTACCGCGGGGCCGAATGCGCCGGTGTTTATGTTCAGCGCGGCGGTGACGTGCTTGGCGTATTTGCAGGCGGGAGGGCTCGCGGTGGGGCTTGCGGATGGGTGGCTGGAGGTTGATGGCAAGTGGCGGCGCGGTCGCGGTGCTGTGTTGAGCGTGCAGGCGTACCGGGACGATGTAGCAGCGGTTTGGGCGAGCGGTGAGTACATCGGTCCAGGCACGCCGCCGGCGGGAACGAAGTTTGCCATTCCGCTGGGTGAAAGGGTGGCGTACGTGACCGGGACGGCGGTGGACTTTCCCGGTTACAGGCACGCGATGGACAGCCCGATTCTGTGCGCCTCGCGGCTTTCGACGTCGAGCACAGTCGTGGGACTCCAAGATGGCGGAGTGCTTATTCTGCACAGCCATGGCGTGGTTGCGGCGATCGCTCGCATGGATGGGCCTGTCACCGCAGTCGCCGGCATCCATGAGAATGTCGTCGCGGCGGCGACGGCGAACGGCGAGTTGCTGGTGTGGGTTGAGGAGCCTTGGGGTCCACAGGAGCGGCGACACAAATTCGATGCACCTGTCGCGGCGATGGCGTGGTCCGGGGGGCAGCGCCTGGCTTGCGGTGTGGGCCGGGACGTGATGCTTTGCGATTTCGATCTGGGAAACATGGTGACGCTCGGCTCCCAGAGCGGCAAGGTCACGGCGCTGGCGTGGTGGACAGATGAGCGGCTGGCGTCTGGGTCGGAAGATGCGACAGTGCGGGTGTGGACCTTCGACCGTCGTGCGGCCGTGGTGTTTTGGGGCGACCACGCAGGGTTGAGACAGGCATTGGTTGAGCGCGGGCACGCCATTCGGAAGAGCATTACGGAAGATTGCAGGGCGATCGTGTGGCCGAATGACGCAGCTCTGCCGGAACGGAATGTCCGTTGTCTGCCCGTGGTCAGGTACGGCCGCGGAGACGATGCGGCTGGGATTCTTCGCGAGTTGGATGCGGCGCTGGCGGCGCCTCCGGCCGGGAGTTTGATGGATGTGCCGGAGGTAAGCGCGGATTATGCTCCGATGCCGGAAGCGGAAGCGGAGTTAAGGAAGCAGTTGCAGAGCGGCGCGCCGATCATCGTGCTTCTGGACGATTCGCAGGAGCGCGCGGTGGACATCATTTGCAAGGTGGCAAGGGAGTGCGAGACGCGGCGCCGGTTTCCCGGAGGAATCTACGGGGACCGCGGGCATGGGTTGCGCGACTCCCAATTGCCGGCGCTGTCTATACAGGCGCCGGGCGGTTTGCCGCGAGTGCGCGAGCGCCAGCAACGGGAAACGTGGGTGGTCGCGGGTATTCAGACAGACGGCAAGTGGTTCTGGGATGCTTACGGCGCGGTTTATGTCACGGTGGACGCGAGCGAAGAGGCGCTGGAGGAGTCGCGGCTGGATGAATGGTGCGCGTGCCAGTCGGCGGTGTTGCCTTCGTTTGTGGTGCAGGCGATCGGACGGACGGCGGCGGATGAGGCGCTGGCGGCGGAGGGCGTGTTGACGTTCACGGACGATGGTGGAGCGCGGATTGACGGGAAGACCCACGCGGCGCATTTCGGCAAAGCCGCTGCCGAGGTGCACGCGCGCATCGCGGCGGCGATCGAGCAGAACGTCGACTCTGAATTCAGCTTGCGGGAGCGGTTGTTCCATCTCATCCAGGCGGGGAAGGCCGGCGAAGCGCGCTCCGCCGCCCGTCAGGTGGATTGGCTGATTCCCGCGCTTGAGCTTGGCAATCCGAGCGTCTTCCTCGACCTCGCGGATCTCGGATTCAACGATCTTGTTGACGAGCTTCGCGCGCCGGATAAGCCGATCCGCGCAACGCTGGCTGCATCAAGAGACGTGGAGATCGCGCGCGGGGCGATACGGTATCAGCGCACTGGGACATACGCGGAGGTAGCCGGGACGGGTAGCCACCAGATTCCGAAGGAGGCGCAAGAGGCGGCCGAGGCTGTGGGACTGGCGCTGGCCCGGGCGGGGTACGGATTGATTACGGGGGCGTGGCCGGGAGTGGATTATGTGGTGGCCGCGGCTTATCTGAAGGGTGGCGGAAAATCGCTGGTGCACGCATTGACCAAGTTCTCCTCTGACCGCTTCCCAGGCGCTTTCGAATTCGACGCCGCGGACGCTTCCGACGCTCCAGAAAAGCTGGCAGATGCCGTGGTGCTGATTGGCGGCCTGGGCGGGACCCTGAGCATCTTTCACGCGGCGCGGACGTTGGGGAAGCCGGTGTTCCCGTATGGGCCTTCGGGCGGAGACGCGAAGAAAGCACTGGACCAGATGGGCCCAAGCGAAGCCGGTCCGCTGAAGACCGATCTTTCGCCGGAGGAGTTCGCGTGGTACGTGGTTCATCAACTCGGGGGCGGCGGGGGATCTGCCGGCCGCGAACGGTTGTGGGATCTTGCCGCGAAGTACGACAAGATTCGGGAGACGATGGGCTCGGGACCGGGTCGCACCGAGGCCATGACAGCAGTATTTGGGGAAATGACCGGCGTTGCGGGCGCGGCAGCGGAGCACCTTAGAGATTTTCAACTGAGCATTCGAGCGGGAGAACGGCTGGCGGCGGTCGCCATGCTGCAGGTGGAGCCGCGCAGGGAGGAACTCGACTGGCTTGCGGGGCTGCTCGATCCCGAACGCGAGGCCCCATTCGTCGGATTTCAAGCGGCCGCTGCGCTACACGACGCCGTTACCGTATTGGATCCGAACGATTGCGACATTCTGGAGCAAGCGTTGGATAAGGCGCGAACCTTGGCGGAGAGGCTGCCGACGGATCCGCCCCGGTTGGCGGAGCTTGCGCGGGCAGAGCGCGACCTTATGCGCAAACGGAGCGAGCGTGCGGAGGAACGCGATATCACCAGGTTCGTCAACCGGGAACTCGCGGACCGTAATTTGCAAACAGCGATTCTCACGCGCAATGTTCTGATCTTCCGAACTTCGGAACACCGAACGTGGATCATCTTTACGACCGCAGGTGTGTTTTGCGTTCATCAGGGGCGGTCCGGCAATGATCCCTTAATTGAGGAGATCGAATTCCAAAAGGACCGCGACGTCTCCGCTCAAGACCTGGACCCGCAATCGGGTCACCTCATAATTGCGCACGTAACCTACTTGTATTCACGCGAGCTTTACAGCAGTGAAACCATCACCGCCGAAATGCGCAAACAACTTCAACGCGCCAGGAACTTCCGCCGCCGCGCGGCACAATATGATCTCTTCCACGACCATCCCTCGCCCGCGTGATATCTTCGATTCATGAAATTCGCCTTGCCTTTGACCCTGCTTCTCGCCTCGGCTGTTTTTGCGCAAGCTCCGGAATACGGTCCGGCGCACGGCACGCTGGTGATACAGGGCGGCGGATCGGCCGAAGGCACCGGGATCTTCGAAACCTTCATCAACAAAGCAGGCGGGGTGGGCGCGAAGATCATCGTGGTCCCTACGGCGGGCGGCAATCGCGACCGGAGCGGCCAACCGATCGTGTACGAGGAAGCGAAAGCGATCGCGCCGTTCACCAAGCTGGGTTGCACGAACGTGCACATGCTGCACACGTACGATCCGAAAGTCGCCGACACTGAAGAGTTCGCGAAGACTTTGCGCGACGCGAAGGGCGTCTGGTTTATCGGCGGGCGGCAGTGGAACCTCGTGGACTCCTACGCGAATACCCTGACGGGGCGCGAATTTCACAATGTGCTGGAGCGCGGAGGAGTGATCGGCGGCAGTTCGGCGGGCGCGACGATTCAGGGCGATTACCTGGTGCGGGGCGCGGTCGCGGGATCTGAGATCGTGATGGCGCCTGAGCCCGAGCATCAGCACGGCTTCGCGTTTTTGCGGCGAAGCGCGATCGATCAGCACATCAATACGCGCAATCGGTGGGACGACCTGATTCCCGTGATCAAGAAATTTCCGAACCTGCTGGGCATCGGCATTTCCGAAGGCACCGCGATTGTGGTGACGGGCGACCGCTTCGAAGTGATCGGCAAGTGGAAGGTTGCGATTCATGACAACACGCGCGTGTATCAGCCTTGGGAAAAGCCGTATTACGTGCTCTCGCCCGGCGATGTGTACAACATGAAGACGCGCAGCGTGGAGAAGTACGGAACCGGCGTGCTGACGCCCGCCACCATCGGCTCCGACAAGAAGAAGTGACGCAACAGCGGCGCGAAGACGAATGGGTTTGGGGCTGGGACGCGACACCTGGAATCGTCTCTGTATGGGCTGACCTCGACGGCAAAGCTACAATCTGGCGCCGCATTTCGAAGACGGGAGAACTGGTCCGCGAAGAGGCGCAGTTCCGTCCGTGGCTGATTCTCGACCGGCTCGACGATCTCCGGCATGCCGGCGAGCGGCTCGGGCCGGAAGGCAGCGGCGCGCCGATTACCTATCGCGAGCTCGCAGGCGTAGGCTCGCTGCGGTACGTGGTATCCGCGGCGAATGGACGAGCTCTGATATCGGCAGTTTTGGAGGGAGCGAGCGCGCGGCTTGGACGTCGTGTGTCTCATCTCCAGGATTTGGGGAAGGATGCCGTGATCGCGCTCCCGCCTGAGGAACAGTATCTGGCGGCGACAGGGCGCACCTATTTCCGCGACCTGAGCTTTGACGATTTGCGGCGCATGCAGTTCGACCTGGAGACGACGGGCCTCGAAGCGGAGCGCGATCGAATCTTTCTGATCGCCGTGCAATATCCCTCGGGCGCGACGGAGACGTTGGAAGCGCGCGACGAGGGAAACGCCGGTGAGGCCGCACTCATTCGCGAGCTGGTTGCACAGGTGCAGGCTGCCGATCCGGACGTCATCGAAAACCACAACCTGCATGGCTTCGACCTGCCGTTTCTTGCGAGGCGGGCACAGAAGCTGGGAGTGCCGCTGGCGCTCGGGCGCATGCACGGCGTGGGGCTGCGGGTTCGCGGCGCGCGGCGGGGCCGCACGGAAGCGGCGGACGGCCGGCGAATCCGGTACATCGCACCGGGACGCGAATTGATCGACACGCTCGACGCTGTGCTGCGGTACGACTTCGCCACGCGAGAGTTGCCGGACCACGGCTTAAAGAGTGTTGCGAGGCACTTGGGAATCGCCGGGCCGGATCGCGAATTGATTCGTGGGAATCAGGTGCATGCGGTGTATCAACGCGACCCGGAGCGGGTCCGGCGATATGCGATCGCGGACGTCACGGAAGTGGCCGGCATCGCGCGAATGCTCGGCGGCGCGGCATTCGCACTGGCGCAGATCGCGCCGCGGCGCTATGAGCGGCTGGCGGATGCGGGCGCGGCGACCGGTGTGATCGATCCGCTGCTGGTGCGAGCGTATCTGCGCGCGGGAATGGCGCTGCCTCCGCACCAGGCCGGGGACGCCACCGAGCACACCGGAGCGGCGCTGCATCTGTTTGCGGCGGGTGTCGCGCAACGGGTGGTGAAGGCGGATGTTGCGAGCCTGTATCCGTCGCTGATGCGGGCGTTCCGGATCGGGCCCTCACGCGACCATTTGGGCGCGATGCTGGCGCTGGTCGACAGGCTCGTGGAGTTGCGGCTTGCGGCGAAGGCGAGGGCGCGGCAAGCGCCGCCGGAATCGCCGGAGCGGTACGGGCACGAAGCTATGTCGGCGGCGATGAAGCTGGTGGTGAATTCGGCCTATGGCTACCTGGCGGCCGGAGGACTGACGCGGTTTGCGGATGTGCATGCGGCGAACGAAGTGACGCGCCGCGGGCGCGAGACGCTGGAATTGATGTGCCGCGAACTCGCGGCGCGCGGCGTGACGCTGCTGGAGGCGGATACGGACGGCGTATACTTCGCCGTGCCCGAAGGCTGGGCCGAAGCGGATGAGCGGCGCGTGGTCGCCGAGGTAGCGGCGATGCTGCCTCCGCTGGTGCAACTGGAGTTCGAGGGCCGCTACGCCGCGATGCTGTCTCATGAGCCGAAGAACTACGCGCTGCTGGGGTACGATGGCTCGCTGATCTTGCGCGGGGTGGCGTTCCGGTCCAGCCGGTCGGAACCGTTCGGCGAGGCGTTTCTCCGGCAGGCGGTCCGGCAAGCGCTCGCGGGCGATGCCGGCGGAGTCCGCGAGGCGTACCTGGAAGCGTTGGACCGGCTGCGGAAGCGCGAGTGTGCGACGCGAGAGGTGTCATCGCGCGTGCGACTGACGAAAACGTATGCCGAGTACATGGCTGTGCGGCAGAGTCGTCGCGAACTGACGTATGAGGCGATGCTGGCCGCCGGTGCAACGCACTGGAGCGTGGGGGAGCGGATTCGCGTCTACAGAAAAAGAAACGGTGGGTGCGGCTTGTGGAGCGAAGACGAAGATCCGCGGGATTACGATGTGGAGCATTACGCGAAACAACTCCGGGCGACGTTCGCCTCGCGGCTGGCGTGTGCGTTTGCGGCGGAGGACTTCGAGGCAGTGTTCGCCGATCCGGATCAGTTGTCGCTGTTTTTGCCCGCGGTTGGCGAGATACGGACAATACTCGAAAAGAAACCGGCGTAGCGACGGGTCTCCAGAGCGGCGCCCGGCCGTTATTGGTGCGCTTCCATTTCTCTTGCCAGCCACGTTCGGGCGAGTTTCCAATCGCGCATGACTGTTGGCTCGGACGTTTTTAGCACCTCGGAGGTCTCCCTGACGTCCAGACCTCCGAAGAAACGCAGTTCCACGACTTTCGCCTTTCTGGCATCCAGTTTGGCCAGTGCTTCCAGGGCGTCGTCGAGGCGGATCATCTGATCGTCGCGCACCGGGCCGGCGTCAATGGATTCGTTCCAGTCCAGCATCAGGCCGCCGCCGCCGCGTTTTCCGGCGGTGCGCCTGCGAGCCGCGCTCACCAGGATACGCCGCATCATGCGCGCGCAAACGGCGAAAAAGTGGGCACGATCCTGCCATTGCGCCACATTTACGTCCACGAGCCGCAAATAGGCTTCGTGGACCAGGGCAGTGGCCTGGAGGGTGTGCGGCGCTTTCTCCCCACGCATGAAATGGCGCGCGATGCGCAGCAGCTCCGGATAGACCAGAGGTGTCAGCCTCTCCAGGGCATGCTGGTCGCCGGCGCCCCACGCCTGCAGCAATTCGGTGATGCCTGCCGGACGATTGTGCGAGCCGCTCATTCGAGTTTCAAATCCGCCTGCCAGGACACATTCTACCTATTCTGTCCCGCTGCGAAAAACATTTCACAGCCGGTGATAGCTTTGGCCAAATTTCGGCGCTTCTCGAATGAAACCAACCGTCTCGCAGGCGGATGGTCACAACGAAGAAACGAGGAGAATGAAAATGAAACGCAAATACTGGATGTTGACCGCCGCACTTCTTGGGAGCGCTGCAATGGCAAGCGCCCAAGCCCCGAATGGATGCGGCAACCTGCCGGACAACGTGCAATTGAAGAAGGCTTTGGTAGCGGCGCGGGCGGCCGAAAACAGCGGCCTCAACGCTCAGGAGTGGGCGGTGGTCGTGGATCGCGACGGAGTAGTCTGCGCCGTTGCCTTTTCCGGGAATGACCGCACCACCCAAATGAACATCGGCCGCGTCTCGGCTGCAATGAGAGCCAATACCGCCAACGCTTTCGCCTTCGACTCGAATTCCAGCAGCAATGGCGCGGGGTTCCCGGGCGGACTGGCGCTCTCCACCGCCAATCTCTATTCGGCGACCCAGCCAGGCGGTTTTGTCGCCGCTCTGCCATACAACTATCCGGTGAACAACGCGGCGGTCTTCGGTGGCGCTGCCAGCGCCTTCGGCCAGTGGAACGATCCAATGCTGGGCCAGCGCATCGGCGGCTTCACGGCGATCGCGGGTGGACTGGCGCTCTCCGGGACCGGGCAAGTGGCGCTCGGTGGAATCGGCGTAGCGGGGGATCACGCGTGCACCGATCACGATATCGCCTGGCGCACGCGTAGTCTGCTCGGACTGGATCACCTGGCGGGCTTCCCGCCGCTATCCGGCGATCCGGCTCGCCCCGACAACATCGTTTACGACATCACGGCGAATTCGGCCGGCGGCATCGGCATTAGCGCCAGCGGTCTCGGCCATCCCAAATGCCCGAACATGGGGGATCCAGGCAAACTGCCGGCGGTCAGGAATTAATCGGGGAGAGTAGTTGTGGTGTGTGGGCCGGAACGGAGATGCGCTCAGTTCCGGCCCGCTCGCCTTACGGGACCAGCATGATCGGCGCTTGCCAGAAGGCTACCTTCTGGGCCTGCGGATCCACCACGGTTACCTGGCAGGTGTACTTACCCGTGTTCAACTTACTCAACGGGAAGCTGAAGCGCAGGGGCACGGTATTCAACTTATTGCCGAGCCCCTGATTCACTTCGATGGGCGGTGTCTCGAACGCCTTAGTTTGTCCGCGATAGAAGGTCACGAACGCAACCAGCGGCTCCGTGCTCTGGACGAACCGCTCATAGGCTTGCAGATACACATACATGTCGCGGGTCTTGCTGAAGACGCGCGTCACGCTCGGGACCAGCTTTTGACCGTCCTGGATCAGCGGATTACCGGCCTGCGCGTTCGTCTTATCCTTGGCGGTAACCAGAGCGTCGCGAACGTCCATTCGCTGCGTGCTGAGCACGACCGAGCTGATCGGAATGCGCTGCTGTTCTTTGTTCAGGTTCGGCACCAGGAACTTGCTCATGAACGTGCCGATGCGTCCCGTCTCGTCGTCGCGCGCCAGGAACTTGATGGAGTACGTGCCCGGCAGCAGAGTGAAGCCGGTGTCGTACTGAATCGGCTGTTTGGCGAGCTGCTGCGCTGTTTCGTCGGTCAGCTTGATGTCGAAGTGGTCGCGGACGTTGGCGACGGTGACGTTATACTCGTCCTTCACCTCTCCGATAAAATCAATCAGCGTGTGATCCGCGCCGCGTTTTTTGGCCAGTGCGAGCTCGCTGCCCGGAATCTTCGCTACCACAGGGATGAAGTACTCAGCCGTATTGATCTGGAAGAAATTGACTTCCATCGCGATCGTGAGCTCGGTAATGGGGTCGCCCAACATGAGCGCGTCCTGTAACTGCCGTTCCTTATCGGCAGTCGTGAACTTACTGAACACCTTGCCGGCCCAGTAACCCTGGCGGTAACTCAACTTAGCCGAGGGGTCGCCATTGAAGGTGATCTTGATCCGGCGGAATTTGCCGTCCATGTTCGTATTCTGGGAGTAATAGCCGAGGATGTAATAGCTGTCGATGGACTTCTCGGCGTTGACGATGCCCTGGCCCAGATCGTTGTTATCCAGCAAAGCCTTGCCGCCGGTATCGCTCGCCAGAGCGTACAGCGTATCCTGCGACTTGATGAAGTTACTCATGAAGTTCCGGCCGGAGCTGCCGGTGTACATGCCGGCGCCGCCCGGCGACCCCCGCGTAGCGTCGCCCATGGGTGCTTGAGCCACCAGGCCGCGAGCGTCCACCGTAAAGAAGCTGACGTTGGCGCGAATCGCAGCCGCTGTGGTGGACTGCAACTGAGCCTGGTTATCCGTGCCGTTGAGGTTGAGGCCCGCCGCGAAGTACACCAGAACCTTCTTTTCATTCAGATTGCCGAGCATTTTCACCGCGGTCTGGAGAGCGGCAAGCTGGCGATCCGTATTGAAGATGTTGAACTCGGCATCGTCTTCGCCGAACGCGGAGCCGACATCGGAGGCGCTGTCATCGCTGGCAGCCGAGTCCAACCCCTGATCCTCGCCGATCATCATTTTCGAAATCTGCTTGACCAGCGTGTCGCGATCGTCGGTGAAGTCCTGAACCACGTGCAAGCGGTCGGAAAAGGAGAAAATCGCCATCAGGTCGGCCGGCCGCATCTGCTGCGAGATGAACTTAAGAGCGGCGCTCTGCGCGCGCAACTGGTCGGGCACGCCCATGGCGCCCATATCGAAGTACAGGGCCAGCAGGCGGCGATCCTTATAGTGAATGTCGCCGGGCTTTTCGGGATTGATGCCGACGGCTGTAAGGGGGGGGGGAGCGTTCTTATCTTTAGGCTTGTCTTCCGCAGCCGCCACCTGCGTTACGGGCTTGACGGGCGCGGGAACGGTGCTGTCCGCCATCTTTTCGTATTCGCAGAAGCTGATGGTCTGCGGCGTATTGTCTTCGGTGATGGTGAAGTCTTTGGCCGTGAGCCCCTCGATGGGTTTTCCGTTCTTGTCCGTCACCGATACGGTCTCCACCACGAGTTGCGAGTTCGCGGTGAACACGGTGGTGCCTTCCGGCGGTTTGGGAGCGGTTCGCGGCACCTGCTGGGCCGGCGCGGCCATGATCCAGGCGAGAAGAGTAGCGGCGATGCGTTGCTTCATTAGAACCTCCAGCGCAGCGAGAGTTGCACGGTGCGCATTCCATTGGCCGATGCAGGTAGACCGAACTGCAAGCTCGTAATGGTGGTGTTGTAGCTGGTGTAGACGACGTGATTCAAAGCGTTCTGCGTCTGCAAATTCACGTCGAGATTATCTTTAAAGGTGCGGGACATGTTGGCGTTCAAGCTGAACTGCCCGGGTCCGGTGATGGAATCCCGGCCCGCCGTTCCCCACTGTCCGGCTATAGGCGCGGTGAAGGCCAGAGGATTGAGGAACAGGCCCGCCGGCGCCGCATAAATGTCCGCACCAGTAAAGTTCGGACGCACGACGCTGTATGCCGTTCCCGGAACGATGGAAGGATAGAACGGCGAGAGCGGAAGTCCGCTTCCCACCTTCAGGTCCGTGGTGACCGTCCAGCCCTTGAATGCCGCTCCGCGCCAGCCTTTCATGAGCGCGCCGCCCTTGACGCCGACGCCGGTAGAATACTGCGCCTGCAATGTAAACAGGTGGCGCTGATCGAAAGTAGACAGAGCGCGGTCCCCACTCAAATTCAGCCAGTTCTGCGCGATAAACGGGGACGCTCCACCGCCGACCGCCGCATCATCGATTGATTTCGAGAAGGCGTACTTGGCGGTGGCGGAGAACCCGTTGTGGAAGCGGCGCTGCAACTGAAGGTCGCCTTCCTCGCGCGTCGAGTTGCCGTTCGATTGCATGTAAACAAAGCCGACCGGGCAGGTGAGGCACGGATTCAAGGCGCCTGGAGCATAAGTGTTCGGTAGGAATTCCTGCTCCTGCCGCGTCCCTTTAATGCCGACATACGTCACGGTCATGACAATGCCTTCGGTCAGGTCGCGCTGCGCCGAAACCTGCCAGTTTTGGGAGTAGCCAGGGCGGAAGAATGGGTCGATTCCGAACGTGTTCGGAATGCTCGATGGCTGGGCGTTGAAGCCATTCGCCATCGTAAAGCGGGTAGCGGGGTCGGCCGTGTTCTGCAGACTCAAGCTCTTGGAGAGCGGCGACTGCTGCGCCATCCGGTTCGCGATGCTGCCGAAAACGCCGGTGTTGTAGTAAACGCCGTAACCGCCGCGAACCACCAAGGATGAACCGAACAGCGGATGCCAGGCGAACGACAGGCGCGGCTCATAGCCGATCTTGTCGGGATGGACCAGCGAATCGGGGTACTGCCGGCCCGTCAGCGGACCGACGGGATTGAATCCGACCACGGCGGCTGCTGCTCCAAACCCAGGCGTCACATCCAGGTTTACCAGACGGCCGTACTTTTCGACGAGCGGCGAGCCATACTCCCAGCGCATCCCGATGTTGACGGTGAGGCCCGTGGCCACGCGCCAATCGTCGGTGATGTAGAAATCGTCCATGTTGGCGCGGAAATACTTATCGGCGTTGCCGGTTGCGAGACTAACGGTGTCCGGAATGCCGAGGAGGAAATCGGCGAAATCGCTGCCGGTCCCGATCACCGGAACTCCATTGGCGATAGCCTGAGTCGCACCGCCGTTGAAACCGAAGCCGCCGCGCGCATTCTGCTGGCTCAGATAATTGAACTGCTGGCGGCGGACATCCCCGCCGAAGGTTAGGTTGTGCGGCCGTTTCACCCAGAGCATCTGCGCCGTGAAGCTGTTGGTCTGGTTGCGGTTGAGGCTGGCGGCGCCGTCAGCCAGGCCGGAGATGCCGGAACTGTTGAAAGAAAGACTGGGCGGACCCCAATTGACGGGCTCCTGATTGTTGCCCGCGATTCCCGCGTCCCCGGACACGTTTTGCTTGTTTTCGAAGAAAGCGACGTTCCGCTGTGACGAGCGGCTGAACTGATAACCCAGAACCAGGTTTACGCGCTGGCTGAACAAATGCCGCCAGGTTGCGTTCGCGTTGATGCCGCTCGAATTTCCCGTGTCCGTGAACCCGAAGATGCTGGGGTTCACGCTGTTGCTCCGGCTGTAGCCGACGCCGCCGTTCACAAAGTTCTTGCGGTCCAGGTTGCGATTCAGGCGCGAATTCAGGTTCTGCCCGTTGGAGGTGTTCTTCAGCGAGGTCTGATAGTTGTACCCGGCCGTCGGCACGAAATTCGGCTCCGGATAAAACTTCAGCAGCGCGAGGGCCTGGGAACTCCAGCGGTTCTGAGGAATGAAACTGTTCGGGAATGGCGCGCCGGTTTGGGGATCGTAAACCGTCACCGGCTGGCCGAGCGGCGAAAGCACGCTTGAGAAATCGCCGTTCCGCTCAGCGTCCGTGGGCATGGTGTTGGTGACGGTGCTGGCGGTGCGGTTGCGGGTAATTCCGTAACTGATAAAGAACTGGCCGTTGCCGTGAAGCAGGTGCGGAATGGTAAGAGGTCCGCCGAAATTCACCTGCGCACCGAAGTGATTCGTGGTTGGCTTCGCGGTGTCCTGACCCGTGAGTGAGAACGGCCGCGCGTCGAGATACGAATTGTCCAGCCTTAAGCCGACGTCGCCGCGATACAGCGAACCGATTCCGCGCCGGGCGTTGCCGATAGCCCTGCGCTCGATGCCGGTGGAGACGCTACCGTTGACCACCATCGCATCGGAGGCGTTCTGCTGATCCTGAGCGGAAACCGATTCGGCCGGAGCGGACGCGGCGGCGCCCCCATTGGCGTTGACGTCAGTGCGCTGGAATCCTCCCGGAGGGTTGGCAGCCTGCGTAGCGCCTTTCTTTCCCTTGGCATTCTTGCCCTTTGCCGGAGGAGCGCCGGCCTGAAGCTGCGGAGTCCCTCCGGTGGATGCTGCCGCGGGGGTGTTGGTCGCCGTCGCGGCAGCAGCCATCGTGCCGGTCGCCGCTGCCGGCGTGGGGGCCGGAGGCGGCGCGGCGGTCGGGTGGATGTCCGACATCGAAAGCAGCTTCAGATTCCATTCGGGCACGGGGGCGTTCGGCGCAACCGCGATTTCCTGGTCCTGTGGCGCGAAGGTCAGCATCTCAAGGTGGAGTTTCCAGACGCCGTCCGCCAGATCCGGGAAGGCGTACATGCCCTGATCGTCAGTGACCGCGGTGAAGGTTTTGTCGCCCTGCGTCGCCGTAACGGTAACGCCAGGCACCGGGATGCCGCCGAACTTGACTACGCCGCGATGTTCCGACGCGGAGAGGGTCAAAGCGAGCAGCAGCCCGAGGGCGCAGACTTGTACAAGGTGAAGGATGCGTTTCATCGGGTTAGTTTTCCGCTGGGTTCTTTTCAATGCGATCGACGACGAGCACTTCGACCGTAGATTCTTTCGATTCGAGTTTGAGTCCAAGTTGATCCTGAGTGGCTTTCGCCAGAATGCCCGCCGTGTCCGGGACTTCTACCGCGTGAAGCACCTCGCCATCGGAGTCGTAAGCCGGATGAAAGCGGGTGACCGGGAGGTTTTGAAACATCAACGGGAGGCGATCCGACAGCGCCGCGCCGGGCGCCTTGCCCTCAATGCCATAACTGACATTGGTGAGCCATTTGGGTCCGGAAAACCGGAGATCCTGAAGCCACAAAGCGTATTTGATGCAAGAGGATAGGGTAACATTTTGGAGCGTCAGCGTGCCCGCCGTGGCTCTGATGCTCTCGCGGCGGACCGCGGGCGATTCAAGCGCCTTCACGCTGGGGGCCTGAAGGGCAGGCGTCTCCGCACAGCCCGGCTGCTGGCCGGAAGCGGCGGAAATGCTCGTGCAAATGAGGGAGGCGACAACCGCCGGACGCATTCCGAAGATAACTCCTTCAAAACGAGACGGCCGAGAGTTGCAGGCATTAGCCGTTCGCGTACGCATTTGTTTAGAGTTAAGACGCCGATTTCCCTCATTCCGTTCGGAAAAACCTGCATTTTTTTGTGGAAAAGATGGCGATTCTCTCGATATAACGATTCACCCGCCGTAATTGTGACGAAAGAACGGCGCGTCTACTCTGCCGGGGTGAATCCCTGAGTGCGGCGCTGGCCTCGTTTGAAGCTGCTGTCGTCAAGGGCGACCATTCGAGAATTGCCGGTGCGAATTCGGATGCGCTCGCCTGTGGGGAAATCGACGTGCGACAAGCGGGCTCAAGCTGGCATCCCGAAAGAAAACCCCGCCTGTTCTGGTAATTGACACCAGTCGCGCGTTCCGAGGGTGAATAGATACCAGTCCCGATAAGAGCCCGCCTTCACTGTTACTCCGGTAAATTACACTTGTCTCCCGAGTTATCGAACTGGGCCGCCCTTATACTCGAACTAGCAGTAACTGCCCCGCCGCTTCCTCAACTAACTCGATAACAGGAGACCGTTGTCACCATGCGTGTGCTTGCACTCATTCCGATCGTCGCGGCCGTAGTTATTTTTGCCGCCGATACTCCATCCACGTGGCCTGTAGCCGGTCATGACCTGGCTAACACTCGAAGCCAGCCCACCGAAAACCTGATCAATCGTCAGAACGTAAGTTCTCTCACGCCCAAATGGACCTTTCACACAGGTGGCGATGTATCCGCGACGCCGGCTGTCGGCGCAGCCGCCGTCTACGTCCCCGATTGGAAAGGGAATCTCTACGCCATCAACAGAACTACGGGCCAGCAAATCTGGGCTACTCGTATCTCGCAGTACGACGGGGTTACTAACTCGTATTCGCGAGTTACTCCCGCGTTTCATGGAACAGACCTGATTCTTGGTGACATTCTCAGCACCGGCGAGGCCCACGACGGGGCCCGCATCTTCGCCGTCAGCCAGCAGAATGGAGCGCTGCACTGGGTAACTCAGGTCGAAAAAAATCCAGCGGCAATCATTACCGGCTCGCCGGTGGTTGTGGGAGATACGGTGGTGGTGGGTGTTTCTTCCAACGAGGAGGCGCTCGCCGACAATGCCGGCTACGTCTGCTGCACGTTCCGCGGCAGTATCGTCGCACTGGACGCGAATTCCGGTAAGATCCTGTGGCAGACTTACGTGGTTCCGGACAACGGCGGCAAAACCGGTGGTTACAGCGGCGGAGCCGTTTGGCAGCCGCCTGCCGTAGATCAGGCGCGCGGTATCGTCTACATCGGCACCGGCAATAACTACGATGTCCCGAGCAGCGTCGCGGCGTGCCAAAAGACGGTAAGTGCCGGCGTAGTTACTCCCTGCACGGACCCGAAGGATTACTTTGATGCCGAAATGGCGCTCGACCTGCGCAACGGCAACGTGCTCTGGAGTAAGCCGCTACACGGCTACGACGTCTGGACAGTCGCTTGTATCAACATTAAAGAAGGTACAACATGCCCTTCGCCTGCCGGACCTGACTACGATCTCGGCGGATCGGGCCCCAACCTCCTCACGGGAATACTAGCCGTGGGTCAAAAGAGCGGGGCACTGTGGGGACTTGACCCCGGGAGCGGCGACATCGTGTGGAGCACCGTGCTGGGTCCCGGCAGTACGCTCGGCGGTATTGAATGGGGAACTGCGACCGACGGCGAACGGATTTATGCGGCTATCGGCAACACTCTGCATGGCACTTACAAGCTGATGCCGCAGGGCAAGGCGATTTCGTGGGGCTCCTGGGGCGCGGTGAATGCGCGCACCGGCCGCATCGCATGGCAGACTGCCGATCCGACGCAAGGCGCTACCGACCCGGGCGCCATGACGGTCGCCAATGGCGTGGTCTACGCTGGTTCGTATTCAGGCTTCATGTATGCATTGGATGCTCATACGGGCATGATTTTGTGGAGCTTCGATAGCGGTGGCTCCGTAGTTTCGGGTCCGGCCATTGCGGATGGCGTGGTGTATTGGGGCTCCGGATACGCGCACATCGCGCCGGGGAAAGCGAATAACGCCGTCTACGCCTTCGCGCCGCGGTAACGGCGACAGGCCCGCTCCGCGCGCCGGAACAGGAAAGATTCCTGTTGCCACGAGTGAAAAAAACGAGTTGCTTTTGCGCTGCATTCAAAAACGCACTCGAATCCCCGGCACCTTTTACCGCTCCCTTAGGGTCACGGCTCCGTATGTAGCTGATTCTGCTAACGGAGCCGTGACCGTGAGGGGTTGTGAAAAAATATCAAATTGCTTTTTTGCCGCATTCAAACGCATTCGCATCCCCGACACCGTTTGCCGCTCCCTAACGGTCACGGCTCCGTATGTAGTTGATTCTGCTTACGGAGCCGTGACCGTGAG
>DATNFO010000019.1:0-27715 GCA_035606355.1 Candidatus Limnocylindrales bacterium
GAATTGTTGGATACAAGAAAAATTCAAACGGCTGGTTCCGAGGCTAGGCTACGTAAAGGCGATCTGGGCGATCGTGCATCTCCTCTGCAAGATCGTTTGGAACATGCTTCACAAAGGTCAGACGTATCTGGAAAAAAGGGAAAACCACAACTCCGCAAGCAGCCAAACGCCGTGCTCAGAAAATCGCCCGGGAACTGCGAATTCCCGGTTACACCGTCAATATCAAACCCGCTACGGACGCAGCACTCCCATTGTGACTTTCAACGGAGCGGTAAAAGGTGCATCGAAAGGCGAATGGAGCGCGACGAGAACAGCAGCCGGAGTTTTTCACGGGCCCCGTGAGGAAGCGGTAAAAGGTATATCTAAGCGCGACGAGAAGGGCGGATTCATACACAGCGCGTGGCATTCTGCGTGCCCCAGGGCAGGGCAGGATGCGATTTCGTTGGGTAATACTTGCATTGGCCCCCGCGCTGTTAGTTGGTGCTCAGCAGCACCGTCCCGCGCGCCCTGCGCGACGTGGACATGCCGAACGGCGATTGCCCGCCGCTCCGCGTTTCAACGCGGATGAAATAGAGAATCCGAATCAGCAGCCCATCAAAATGGGCGAGAAGGGCTCAGGCGTGGTGCGCGCCGAGATCTTGCTGGACCGCGCGTATTTCTCTCCAGGACAGATCGATGGCGATTTCGGATCGAACCTGCAGAAGGCGGTCGCGGCCTATCAGCACAACGAGCACCTGCCGTCCACGGGCGCCATCGACGAAGCCACGTGGTCCGCGCTGAATCGCGACAACGCGCCGGTTCTCGTCAAGTACAGCGTATCGCCCGACGACGTACGCGGTCCGTTCACCAAGCTGCCGCCGACGATGAAGGAGCAGGCCACGCTTCCATACCTGGGCTATGCTTCTCCTCTCGACGAGCTCGCCGAACGCTTCCACTGCAGTCAAACCGTGCTGAAAGCGCTGAACCCCGACGTCGATATCGCACAAGCCGGCCAGATCACGGTCCCGAGTGTGAACACGAAATCGCCGGGCGAGGCGGCGCGCATTGTGGTTTCGAAATCCGATAGCTCCGTTGCCGCGCTCGACGATTCCGGCAAGGTCATCTGGTATGCCGTCGCGACCATCGGCAGCCAGCACGATCCGCTGCCCGTCGGAGATTGGAAGGTCCTCGGCATCAGCAAGAATCCAGTTTTTCATTACAACGCGTCGCTGTTTTGGAATGCGCCCGATAAGAACGAGAAAGAGGTCATCAAGCCCGGGCCGCGCAACCCGGTGGGTGTGGTGTGGATCGACCTTTCCAAACAGCATTACGGAATTCACGGCACGCCCGACCCGTCGCTGATCGGGCACGCATTTTCGCACGGGTGTATCCGCCTGACGAACTGGGATGCGTGGCAACTCGCATCCATGGTGAAACCCGGAACGCCCGTTTCGTTGAAGGAGTAAACTATGCAAGCTCGCCAGATTGCAAGCTTCGTTTTGGGATTCGCAGCAGGGTTGATCTGTTTGTGCCTGGTGCTCTGGGCTACGGGCGCGCTACGCGTGGGACCGCCGAGTCCGTTCCAACAAACGGCGTTGGCCGGACCCGCTGTGCCCGCGCCATCGGCGGGCGATCTCGCGGCTCGTGCGGCGCAACAGCAGCCGCGGCGGCCGGTCAATCCGCCTCCGTTTGAGGCCGGCAACACGACCGCTACGGCCGCTCCCGATAAGTCCGCTACTACGGGCGATGCCGACCGGTATGCATTCAATACCGATGGCCAACTCGCGATGCCCATTGCGGGCCTGAATCCTTTGACGCTCCACGATACCTTTTCCGACGCGCGCGCAGGGCACATGCACGAAGCGCTCGATATACCCGCCGATCGGAACACGCCGGTGCACGCCGTGGTGGAAGGCAAGGTGGCGAAACTGTTCAACAGCAAGCAAGGCGGCACCACGGTTTACCAGTTCGACGACTCCGGGACATATTGTTACTATTACGCGCACCTGGACCACTACGCTCCAGGGATCAGGGAAGGCATGCTGCTGCACAAGGGCGAAGTGCTCGGGTACGTGGGCAGCACGGGCGATGCATCGCCCAATGCTCCGCATTTGCACCTGGCTGTTTTTCGCTTGGGACCGGAGAAGCAGTGGTGGAAGGGCGATGCTGTGGATCCGCTGCCGTTGCTGAAGCAATCGGTGCAGCAGCCGGGAGCGGCGACGGGCGCCGCGACGACAAAGGAGTAGCAAACGCGTCCTTTCGATGTGCACCTTTTACCGCTCCCTCACGGGGTTGTGAAAAAATCCGGCTGCCGTTCTCGTCGCATTCCGTCCGCCTTTCGATGCACCTTTTACCGCTCCCTCACGGTCGCGGCTCCGTTAGCAGAATCAACTACATACTGAGCCGTGACCGTAAGGGAGCGGTAAAAGGTGCCGGGAATGCCAGTGCGTTTGAACGCGGCAAAAAAGCGATTCGATATTTTTTCACAACCCCTCATGGTCGCGGCTCCGTCATGTGAATCAAGTAAATACGGAGCCGTGACCGTTAGGGAGCGGCAAATGATGCTCTCACTACCCAGGCGCTTGTACGCGGGAAATAAGTAAGTAAGGGCGGTAAACGGTGCTGCTACCACTCCCTGTTCTTCGAGACTACCAACGCCAGGAGCCCTGCGAAGATGACGAGCGGCGGCGCTCCCAGGATCAGAATTCCCGAATTCAGCACTCGCGCGCGGGCCTGGTTCTGCGCGTGTGCGGTACGAAAGCACATCACGCATTGAGCGCCGGCAGGAATCGTCAGCACCGCGGCTAACGCGGCAATTCGTATTATCCCCATACGTACATCAGCACCATCAGGTAAATCCACAGCGCATCCAGAAAATGCCAGTAGATCGCGCTGATGTCGATGGCGGTCCGCTTGGCCGGGCCGAGCTGCAGCCTGAGTGCCTGCACATCCACATAGACGAGCGCCGTCACTCCGCCGAGGAGGTGCACTGCGTGCGCCGCCGTGAGCACGTAAAAGAACGAACTACTCGGATTCGTCGCGATGAAAACGCCCTCATTGCGCAATTGCCGCCAGGCAAACGCCTGCCCGACCAGAAATAAAATGCCGAGCACCGTTCCGGCACTCCACCAAAAATTGAACTTCGTCCGATGCCGCGCCTTTAACGCCCTGCGCGATATATCCAGAAGAAAGCTGGATGCCAGCAGGATCGCCGTGTTCACCCACAGGATGGGCGGTTTATGAAGGCTGGTCCAATCGTCAGACATGCCGCGGCGCACGATGAACGCGCTGGTGAGCGCGGCGAACACCATGATGGTGGCCGCCAGCAGCACGAACAGGCCGGTGAAAGACGCACGACGATCCGCCCCGCGGCCGTCACTGCCGTCTCCGTCGCCCCAACCGCGATCCACCGGGGGCGGAGGCGGCGGCCCTTGCACCACATCCCTCGCTGCAGGCATATTTTTCATCATCGCATCATGCCTCGGAGCGGATGTTCGGAGCGTCGGTTTGCATCGTAAAATCGGCCGGCGCGCCCGGCGAACTGTATTCGTAAGGACCGTGGTGGACCACCGGATGCGCCGCATCGGTCCATTCGAGCGTAGTGGCCTCCCACGGATTCAGTGCGGCGCGCGGACCCTTCTTGAGACTCCAGAACAGGTTCGCGACGAAGATCAATTGCGCGGCGGCGACGGTGTAGGCTGCGTGCGTGATGAATCGATGGAGCGGCATCAGCGCACCGAGAAAGTCGACGCTGGTGAAATCCGGGTAGCGTCGCGGAGTTCCCGCCAGGCCGAGCAAGTGCATCGGAATGAACAGCGCGTACACGCCGGCGAAGGTCAGGTAGAAATGCAGTTTTCCGAGCCGCTCATTCAGCGTGCGCCCAAACATGCGGGGAAACCAGAAGAACGTGCCGGCGAAGATTCCGAACGTCGCGGCCACACCCATGATCATGTGGAAGTGCGCAACCACGAAGGCCGTATCGTGAAAGTAGAGGTCGAGCGCCGGCTGCCCGAGCACGATACCGCTGAGCCCTCCCGTTACGAACACCGAGACGAAGCCGATGGCGAAGAGCATCGCGGTGGTGAAGCGGAGGCGGCCGCCCCACATGGTGCCGATCCAGTTGAACGTCTTGATGGCCGACGGCACACCGATGGCGAGCGTGAGCAATGAGAACGCGACAGCCGAATACGGACTCATGCCGCTCATGAACATGTGGTGGCCCCAAACCACGAAGCCGAGAAACGCGATGGCGATCATGGCGTACACCATCGCCCGATACCCAAAGACCGGTTTGCGCGAAAACGCCGAGAGCACGTGCGACACGATGCCCATTCCCGGAATGATCGCGATGTACACCTCCGGATGGCCGAAGAACCAGAACAGATGCTGCCACAGGAGCGGCGAGCCGCCGGCGCGTCCCGGGATCGACGTATCGTTGAAATAAAGGCCGGCGGGCAGGAAGAAGCTGGTGCCTGCGGAGCGGTCAAGCAGGAGCAGCACTGCCGCGCCCAGCAGCACCGCGAACGCCAGCAGACTGAGAAGCGCCGTAATCAGCCAGGACCAGCAGGGCAGCGGCATGCGCATCAGCGTCATGCCCTTGCAGCGCAGGTCGGCGATGGTGGCGACGAAGTTGATGGAGCCCATTACCGACGCCACGCAGAAGATGCCGATGCTGACGATCCACAGCGTCTGCCCGAGTCCTTCGCCGGGACCCGCAATGCGGCCCACGGCGCTGAGAGGCGGATACGCGGTCCAGCCGGAAATGGGCGCTCCGCCTTCCACAAAGAACGCAGAGAGCAGGACGGCGAGCGACGCCGCAGTGGTCCAGAACGAAAACATATTGAGGCGTGGGAACGCCATCTCGCGAGCGCCGATTTGCAGCGGCAGGAAGTAATTGCCGAAGGCGCTCTGTGGCACCACGGTCAAAACGAAAAAGACCATCAGGGTGCCGTGCATCGTCATTAGCGAGAGGTACAACTCCGGCGAAATGGCGCCTCCGAGCGCCTTGGGACGCACCACGTGATAGCGCATCACCAGCGAAAGCGCCACGCCGAGCAGCACGCTGAACAGGCCCAGGAAATAATACTGCTTGCCGATGGTTCGGTGGTCCGTGCTAAAGATCCGGCGCCGCAGGGTCATCGCTTCTGCGCTTCCCTTGCGGCGAGCCAGGCGTCGAACTCGCGCTGCGTCATCACCTGCATGGTGGTGCGCATTTGCGAGTGACCGAGGCCGCAGAGTTCCGAGCACGGCACCTCGAACGTGCCTGTGCGCTCTGCCTGAAAGTGGAGTGGAATATCCATGCCGGGCACCAGATCCTGCTTGAGGCGCAGCTCGCGCACGAAGAAGCTGTGAATCACGTCTCGCGAGCGCAGAATCAGCTTCACCGGACGATTCACCGGAACGCGCAGTGTGGCGGACACGATATCGTCGCGGCTTGCAGGGTCGGCGTCGTCGAGTCCCACCGGATTGCCCGCGGCATCGTTGATGAACCGGAGCGCCGTGCGGCCGAATTTGCCGTCCGGCCCGGCATAACGAAAGCTCCAGGCGAACTGCTTCGCCGTCACCTCAATGGGAAGCGCGTCAGCGGGGGCTTCATCGAAATGCACGCGTGCCCAGAGTTTGGTTCCCGCGAGCGCGAGGCCCAGGAAGACGATTGCCGTCGAGACCGTCCAGAGGAATTCCAGGCGCCGGTCGCCGTGGGAGTATTGCGCGCGCCCTTGATTTCCGCGCTGGCGGAAGCGCACCAACACGATCGCGAGCGCCGCCTGAGCGAGGAAGAAAATGACGCCGCAGAGAATGATGGTGCGCAGGAACTGTTCGTCGTAGGCCGCTGCGTGGGCGTCAATTCCCGGTGGAAACCACCAGATTTTGGCCGCGAAGAGCCACACGACACCGGCAGCAAGGACGCCCAGGATCGCAGCAAGCAGCATCGCGTCTTTCTGCGACCGTCTGCCTTATGCGTTGAACGCGTGTGCCAGGCCGGCCTTCGCCAGCGCGCGCTGCAGCATGTTGGCCGCATGCAGCTCCGGCACGTTGCGGGCGATGGAAATCTCCGATACCAGCATGTATCGCGCGCGGTCCAGCATCTTCTTCTCGCGGAAGCTCAGCGGCTTTTCCAGATGCAACTGCAGCAGCGCGCGAAATACTTCGGCCGCATGCAGCAGGTTGCCGCTCTGCATCCTATCGGTGTTCTCTTTGTAGCGGATCTTCCAATCCGGATTCACGGAACAGGTTCCGTTAGAGAGATACGAAAGAATGCGCGAGATCTCCCGGTCTTTCGTCACCCTGCGAAGACCTATATCCGCGGCATTGGAGAACGGCACAAGCACAGTCATGCTGTTGACTCCGAAACGCAGCAGATAGAATTTTTCGTAGGAAGCGCCGAACGAGCGGGTGCTGATATTCTCGATGATCCCAACTCCCTGGTTGGGATAGACGACTTTATCGCCGATCTGAAAGGTCATACGGGCGGTCCCCCACAAACCACCAGTGTTGTCATGTTGCTCACAACAACTCTTGAATGGTACGCTTGCCGACCAACACTGTCAAGAGGGTAAACTGCTACAAAAGGGCGGATAAATGGGTTTATTCAGACACAGATGGAAGCCCAGCGACGGCGCGTGAAAACACGCGGGGGCGCAATACACCTGAACGAGGTGTTGCCTCTCCCCAACTCGCCGGATGCAGCCCCGTCAGAGTTCGGGAACCGCCGGCTCCTCGCCGATCTCCTCCTCGCGCAAGAGTCCGCGCTCAGCCAGTAAGAGGCGGCGCAGGGTGCGCAGATCGTTCAGGATTCTCCTGCTCGTCGTGATATGGAGGTTGAGTTTTGCGAGGTTATATGAGACCAGAAGAAGCGCCTCTTTGCGCCGTTCCGCGCCTTCGCGCTCCGCCGCAGCGAGTTCTTCTTCCACATCGCGCCGTGCCTCAGCTAGCGACTCGGCGAGCATCGCAACATATTCGTGCGACCCTTCGATACTGTCAAACGGCGTCTCAGCTTGATAGCTCACGTTCGCGCCTTTCCGACCGTCGATGGCCCTGCGTAAGTTTGCTGCAATATCTGAGTTCCCTCATTGTCGCATAACTGTAAAGAATCGAGACGGGCACTATGGACGGCAATCGGCTAGATTGGAATCAGTGACGGAACCCACGCTCAAAGCTGTAATCGTCGACGACGAGGAGCTGGCGCGCCGCTATTTGAAGGAGATGCTGCGCGCGCATCCGGACATCGAAATCGCCGCGGAGTGCGCCGATGGATTCCAGGCCGTCAAGGCCATCGGCGAGGTCTCGCCCGATATCGTGTTCCTCGATGTGCAGATGCCGAAGCTCGATGGGTTTGAAGTGCTGGAACTCATCGATCCGGGTCCCGCGGTCATCTTCGTCACGGCTTATGACCAGTACGCGTTGCGCGCTTTCGATGCGCAGGCGGTGGACTACCTGCTGAAACCGTTTCGCGCCGATCGCCTGGAAACGGCACTGGCCCGCGCCCGGCTGCGGACCTCTGCTTCGCCTCCGGCCCGTCCGGTGGAACAGAAGGTGGAGCGCATCGTGGTGAAGGACGGTCCGCGGGTCCACGTCATCCCTGTCGCTAAGCTGGATTACGCGGAAGCGCAGGACGATTACGTTGCGCTGCACAGCGAAGGCAAAACGTGGTTGAAGCAGCAGCCCATCGCCAAACTGGAAGAACTGCTGGATCCCGCACGGTTCGTGCGCATTCATCGCTCTTATATCGTGAGCCTGGAGAAGATTTCGCGCATCGAGCCGTATGGCAAAGACAGCCGGATCGCGATTCTCACGGGCGGCGCGCGACTCCCCGTGAGCCGGACCGGTTATGCGCGTTTGCTGGAGGCGATGGGAGATTCGCAAGGGAACCGCAACACTACGCGATAAACGTCGCCGGCGGCGCCCGCCTCGCAGCTCGCCTGCTCGCCGTAGCGCACCTGAAGGCGGCGACGCACATTCTCGAGCCCTATGCCGTTGCTGCGGCGTGCGCCCATTTCGGGATCGAAGCCGTTTTCCACGGTGATGGAGACGGCTTGTCCGAAGCGCGCCGCCAACAGCCGGATCGCGCCGCCTCCGGGTAGCGCCGATACTCCATGCTTAATGGCGTTTTCGACGAGCGGTTGCAGCAGCAGCGCGGGCACGGCGCACTCCTGGCATTCCGCGGCGATCTTTTCTTCGATGCTGAGCCGGTCGCCGAAACGAAGCTGTTCCACTTCCAGGTAGCTTCTGGCCAGCGCCAGCTCTTCGCGCAGCGGAACGGTTTCGCGATGTCCGAGCCCCAGGCTGCTGCGGAAAAACTCCGCCAGGCGGACGCACATTTCGCGCGCTCGTATGCCGTCTTCCGGGGCAAGCGCGGCGATCGAATTCAGGCTGTTGAACAGGAAGTGCGGATTCACCTGCATCTTCAGGGCGTGCAACTGGGCCTCGCGAGCCAGCGCGCGGGCTTCCGCGATTCGCCGCTCGGCCTCGTGAGATTGCGCGGCCGCGATCGCGGCGTAATGCAGTCCCGCGGACAGCAGGTAGACCAGGATGCCCAGCCCGAACATCAACGGCAGCGCCGCGGAGAGCTTGGCGTCCACCCCGATAGCCATGGCCAGCAACTGAGCGCTGCCGACGAGCACCAGGCTGCCGCCGATCGCCGCCGCCGCCCAGGTGCCGGCCACGTTCACGGCGTGCTCAAACCGCAGCGGCAGAGCGCGGCAAATGTACCAGGGGGAGAGACAGGCGAACGCATAGATCAGGCACGCGGGAACGAGCGCTCCCACCGATTCGCGCCAGCTCATTCCCGATGCGGCGCGATTCACCACCTGCAATAACGCGTACAGCGGGGCCCATGCGAGCAGGTAGGCGAGCAGCCGCCAACGCGATTCCAGCACAGGATGCATGGCCGCCTAGTTCTTTACTTCCACGCCCGCGAAGACCGCCGACCCGCGCACGATCAGCCGCTTGGGATTCGGCACCTCGGCGGGATGCGGCTGCGTTGTTTTGTCTTCAAATGCGCCGAACATGCCGGTGCCCTGAATCACGGCCAGCCAATCGCACGGGATCTTGATTTCCGCGCCGCCGAAAACGGCGTCGACTTCGAGGGTTGCCGAATCGCCGGTGATGTAGGAATCGCGCAGGTCGATTTCAAAACCCCCGAAAACGGCTTCGAATTTCCCGCCGCGGAATTCCTGCCCGCGCATCTTGCGCTTACCGCCGCCGAACACGACGTTTTCCCGCATGAAGCCGTTTTCGTAACTACGGTGTGGCCGCGGAAAAGGAATTTTCAGGACGGTCCGGTCCAGCAGCATCAGGATTCCGATGCCGATCAGGATGAGGGGCCAGAAGGTGTGCCAGTTTAAATCCAGGTATCCAAAATTGTTCGCCAGGAAAAGACCGCCGGCGACGACCAATAAGATCGCTCCCCCGGCACGCCCGTCCGAGGCGCCATCCACCAACTTGGCAAGACCCACCGCGATCAGAACCAGCGGCCAGAATCGCCAGATGTCCTGGAAGTAGATGATGTGGAGGTTATTGAGAAAAAAGATCGCGCCGATGGCAATCAGCACGAGGGCCGGCATGATGCGCTCCAAGGCGTTGGAGCGAGGGCGCGATAGATCATCGTGTTGAGTCATGCCCTCAGCCTACGCTGCCGGTGGCGAGGGTTCACTGAACAATCGGCGAACGCGCGCCAGGAATCGGCGAACGGCGGCGGCAGCTCGGTATGTGCTGCTAGCGGAGCCGCGAGGGTCAGGGCATTCGAATTCCCGGCACCTTTTACCGCTCCCTCCGCCGGGTCGTGAAACATTCAAACGCACTCGTATCCCCGGCACCTTTTACCGCTCCCTCACGGTCACGGCTCCGTATGTAGTTGATGCTGCTAACGGAGCCGCGACCGTGAGGAAGCGGTAAACGGTGCACCGAGAGGCGGATGGAGCGCGACGAGAACAACGGCCGGATGTTCAAAATCGCGTGAGGGAGCGGTAAACGGTGCGTTGAAAGACGAATGGAGTGCCACGAGAACAACAGCCGGTCAGAGCCGCTACTGAATCCTGGCTACGCCGGGCGACGGATTCGGGAAGCGCGTCATCACCGCCGGATCGTGACCCGGGATAATCAGCTCCGGCTTTGCGGCGAGCTGCTTCATGCGATCCTGGGCACGCAAATTGGAATCCGCATCGAGCGTTGCGGCGATGGGGACGTGCTTATCGAGATTCTCGTACAGATACATGTTGTCGCTCGCGAGCACCACCGTGCCTGCCGCCGTGTTCACGCCAACGAATTGCGATGCATAGGTGTGCTTGCCGCCCAGGTAAACCGTGATGCCTGGAAGTATCTCCTGCGCATCGCCGGGCACCAGCCCGACCCGGCCCTGCATGTTGAGCTTGACCGCCGCGATCACGTCGTCGGGATCGATGCCGCCGTGCGTGCGCCGCGATTGCCACGCCTGCCCGGCATAGTATTCCAATTCGTCTTTCTGCAGCCAGATTTTCGCTTTAGGAAAGAGGTCCATGCCGTCGGCGTGGTCCCAATGCATGTGGCTGATGATCACGTCCGTAATGTCTTCCGGCTTCAGCCCGACCCGCGACAGCGCCTCGGAAGGCTTCACGAAATCCGTGACATGCCACTGTTTGAAGAATTGATCGCGATAAAAGCCCGCGTCGACCAGAATGTTGCGTCCGCCCCCGCGAACCAGCCAGACCATCATAGCGATGTCGAGCTTGCGCCCGGGCTCGGCGCCGGCTACAAGCTGATTGAAGGCGAAATCGGGGATGGTGGCGTAGCGGAGGGCGTAGATTTCGTACGTTGGTTTGGGTTGGGAAAAAAGAGGAAGAGCCAAGGCCACAGCGGCGAGTAAGCGCATTGCGTCAGCTTACAACACCGCCGGACCCTGGCTCCAGGAGGACTTAGCCTTTTACACCGCGCTGCGCCATCACCTTCTGCACGTTCTGCAGAAGCTCCTGCGCTTTGGGCATGCTCTCGATGGCCTTCTTCACTTCCGGATCGTTCTGCCACTGGGCGCGGTCGGCTGCCGGCTTGTCCCAGACGCGGAAGTAGAACTCGTAGCGGATCTGGTCGCGGACCCAATCCTTATTCGCGTTGAATTCCTCGTCCGTGAACGGCACGTTTTCCTTCTTCAGGAAAGCCTTAAACCGTTCCAGCGTGTTGTCGTCGGGCTGCCATCCGGCCGGCAGGCTGGGCTTCTGGCCCGCGAAGTAGTTGTCCGCGAAGTGGTACACCACCATGCTGACCGGAGCCGTGCGACGCTCGAAGATGTCGTACTTCGGGTTGGGATACTTCTCGTCCGGCGTGATGCCGCCGCCGCCAAAAACCTTGCGGCCGGAATCGGTCGCTTTAATGTCCTGCGTATTGTTGTTGTCGCCGTGGTGGGTGTAGTAATCCCAGAAGCTCTGGTGCGAATAGTCGCGCTGAATGAGGCGTCCGCTGGGCGTGTAGTAGTGGGCGATGGTCAGAAGGAGCGCCGCGCCTTCGTTCAAGGGAAACTGCGCCTGCACCAGACCCTTGCCGAAGGTGGTGTCGCCGAGCACCCATGCGCGATCGTGATCCTGCAGGGCGCCGGTAACGATCTCCGCCGCCGAAGCGGACGACCCGTTCACCAGCACAACGATCGGGTATTTTTGCGCGGCCGGAACGGCTTGCGCACGGAACACCTGTTCCTGCTCGGCGCGGCCGCGGTGGGAAACGACGATCTGCCCGTCGCGCAGGAAGCGGCCGGCCAGCCGGACGGCTTCGGTCACCAGACCGCCGGGGTTATTGCGCAGGTCCAGCACCATGCCCTGCACGTTCTCTTCGCCGAGTTTCTTCATATCGGCTTCTACGTCGCGGGCGATGTTCTGAGCTTCGAAGCTATCCACGCGCAGGAACGCGATTCCCGGCTTGACCCAGAAGGCATCCACGATGCTGGTCTCGATCTGACCGCGCGTTACGGAAACATTCACGTTCGGCGAGCCTTCGCGCTCCATGGTCACACGCACTTGCGTGCCGCAGGGACCGCGCAGCATGTCCGCGACTTTAGCCGAATCGACCAGGACCCCAGGGCCACTGCCGAGGCCGACGGCGTTCTTGCCGTCCACCGCTATGATGTGGTCGCCGCGGCGGAGATCCGCTTTATAGGCAGGCGCGCCGACAAACGGCCGCATGGCAGCCACTTTGTTGCCGTCGGGGTAAATCTCCATGCCGACGCCGCAATACGCCGCGCGCTGCTTTCGCTGCATCTCGCGATACTCTGCCGGGTCCACGAAGTTGGAGTGCGGATCGAGCGTGCGCAGCATGCCCGGAATTGCGCCCTGGTAGAACGCCTTTTCGGAGTCCACCGGATCGGCGAAATTCTGCTCCACGACGGCGAACGCGGAAGCGACACTCTTCATGTCGGTTTCCAGATCGTCAGGCGTGGATGCGGGTGTGCTGGCGGAGCTGGCTCGCAGCATCGGGCCATACCAGGGCGCAAGAAGCGCCATAGCGGCAACTAATACGGCAGGTGCGGTTCTTCGTAATTTCATGGATTCACCGGGCGGCAGACGGTCGGTAAGGCGGCGGAAGTACCCTCTTCCTTGCACCTTATCATATTCTTTGACGTGCGCGCGGCGATTTGGTGTCAATGATTTAAGGCCTCGCGTGGTACCATGCACACCGTGTCCGGCGACGCGATCCTCGAGCTCCGAAACGTGTCGTGCGAGCTGGGCGGCCGGGCCATTCTCCGGGACATCGATTTGACCGTGGAGCGCGGCGAAACGCTGGTACTATTGGGGCGCAGCGGGAGCGGCAAAAGCACTCTGCTGAAAGCGGTTAACGGTGTTGTGCCGCTCTCAGCCGGCGAAATCCGGTTTGAGGGACGCGCATCCGCGGAATGGGACCCGATCCGGCTGCGACGGCGTATGGGTTATGTCATTCAGGATGCCGGCCTGTTCCCCCACTGGAGCGTGGGGGCGAATGCAGGCTTGGTACCGAAACTGGAGGGCTGGCCGCCCGACAAGATCGCTCAGCGGATTGACGACCTGCTGGAGGCCGTGGGCCTGCCTCCGAACGAGTTCCGCGACCGCAAACCGCGGCAGCTTTCCGGCGGCCAGAAGCAGCGGGTCGGGATTGCTCGCGCGCTTGCCGCCGATCCACCTCTGCTGCTCATGGACGAACCCTTTGCCGCGCTGGACCCGATCACGCGGTTTGACCTGCAGCGCCAGTTTCTCGAACTGCGCCGGGCTGTCCGCAAAACCGCCCTCTTCGTGACGCATGACGTGCGCGAGGCGCTGATGCTCGGCACACGCATCGCGCTGCTTCGCGACGGCGCGTTGGAAGTGCTCCTGCCGGCGAACGAATTCCCGCACTCCGCGAACCCGGAGGCGCGCGCGTTTCTGGATACGCTCGGCGAGGCGGAGGCGCCATGAACGAGCGAGCCTACGAAATCCTCGGCGCCACGCTGGAGCACGCCGAAATTGTGGCGATCACCATTGCCATCGCCGCCGTCATTGCCATTCCCGCCGGAATCGCCCTGGTACCTCACGTACGTGCCCGGCGGCTTGCGCTCGGTTTCGCCAATCTCGCGCAGACGATTCCGAGCCTGGCGCTCTTCGGTTTTCTGCTGCCCCTTCCGCTGATCGGCGGCATCGGAAAGACCACCGCGATTGTGGCGCTCTGCATGTACGCGCTGCTGCCGCTGCTCCGCAACACCGTGCTCGGAATCGCCGGGGTGGAGGCAGCGGTGCGCGAGTCCGCCGTAGCCATGGGGATGACGCGCGGGCAGATTCTCAGATACGTGGAACTGCCGCTGGCCGTGCCCTCGCTCATCGTTGGCCTGCGAATTGCCGTTGTGACCACGATCGGCACCGCGACCATCGCTGCCGCTATCGGCGGCGGCGGCCTCGGCGTGTTTATCTTCCGCGGAATCGCGATGGCCGATACCTCGACCATTCTGGCGGGCGCAATTCCGGCCGCGGTCATGGCGCTCGCAGCGGACGAAGGACTCGAATGGCTCGAACGAAAGCTCTCCTGATTGCGTTTGCTCTGCTCGCGGCGGCGTGCTCGCGCCCTCCCCGCGTCATCGTGGGGTCGAAGAACTTTACCGAGCAGGTGCTGCTCGGCGAAATCCTGTCCCAGCAAATCGAGAGACGCATGCACGTAGCCGTGGAGCGCAAACTGGATCTCGGCGGCACGCTGCTGGCGCATGAGGCGCTGGTGCGCGGCGATATCGATCTATACCCGGAGTACACGGGCACCGCGCTGACCGCGATTCTCAAGCAGCAGCCCGGCGGTTCGCCGGTGGATGTATTGGAGCAGGTGCGGGTAGCGTACCGGGCCCGATGGCATCTGCTGTGGGAACCGCCGCTCGGTTTCAACGACACGTTCGCCATGATGGTGCGCGGAGCCGATGCCCGCCGCGATCACCTGGAGAGCGTCTCCGATGCGGCGCGCGCGCATGCCTGGAAACTGGGCGTAGGTTACGAGTTTCAACAGCGTCCCGATGGCTTGAGCGGCCTGGTGCGCGCGTACGGACTGCGCACCCAGGGAGCGCCGGTAAGCATGGATCTGGGACTGCTGTACACGGCGCTGGAAAAAGGCAGCGTGGACATGATCGCGGCGAATTCCACGGACGGTCTCGCGTCCGCGAAAGGCGTCGCCATACTCGCCGACGACCGGCACTTTTTTCCGCCCTACCAGTGCGCGGTGGTGCTGCGTCAGGACGCTCTGGTACGTTTCCCCAGTCTCGGCTTCGTGCTGGGCGAACTTTCGGGAAAAATTTCGGATGGAGCCATGCGCCGGATGAATTATGAGGTGGATGGTAAGCACCGCCCCGTCAGTGAGATAGCGCGCGAGTTCCTAAAGGATATCAGGTGAGTCCCGAGGTACGGATAGCGTACGATAAGGGAGTGACGAAGAGGCCGGGATTCGGCATCATGGGAATGTCTCATGATCCGATTCATCTCACTAGGCGGAATGACCGGCGGGTTCCTGATGATCTCTCCCAAGCTGCGGGAGCAGGTGGCGATGGGTTTCAACTTCACCGCGACCACGATGAACGATTACAGCCCGTTCTCGTACATCGGAGCGGCAATCGCTGTTTTTGCCTTTCTAACGATCGGTCTTTACCGGACATCGCGCTAGAATAGCCGGCGTGCAGGATCTCGTAAAACGCCTTCAGCGCCATTACGGCGCGCCGCAGTTACCTCCCGCGCAAGGACCTTTCGAACTCATTCTTTGGGAGAACGCGTGTTACCTGCTGCCGGAGGCTCGGCGAGCCGCGGTGTTTGAAGGACTGCGCACCCGTGTCGGGCTTACGCCGCGCGCCATTCTCGATGCCGAATTCGACACCCTGCTCCCCCTGGCGACGATGGGCGGAATGCGGCCGGATGTGCGCGTGGAACGCTGGCGGGAGATCTCGCAGATTGCGGAGACGGAGTTCGACGGCGACGTAAACCGCGTGTTGCAGCTGCCGCCTGCGAAGGCGAAGAAGGCGCTGAAGCTGTTCCCGAATATCGGCGATCCCGGAGCGGAAAAGATTCTGATGATGTGCGGAGCGCATCCGGGGCTGGCGCTGGAATCGAACAGTCTGCGAGTGCTGACGCGCGTTGGGTTTGGGCGGCAACAGAAGAACTACGGGACCACCTACCGCTCGGTTCAGGAATCACTGGCGGGGTCGCTTCCGAAGACGGCGGCGGAGTTGACGAGAGCCTATTTCACTCTGCGGCAGCACGGTCAGGAGACGTGTCGAAGGACGACTCCGGATTGCATGGCGTGTCCCGTAAGAGAACTGTGCGCAGCAGCAAAATCCGCAACAGTCCCAGTCTCGCCATGGTAACGACACGGCCGGTCGCAAAATCAAAGAGGCGCGAAAGCGCCGAGGCCGACTGGCGCGCTATGCGCGCCTGGTACCGGCCAGGAGGCCGGCACCTACCTTTCTACTTGCGGCGGTGGTTTCGGATTTTGCGGGCTTGCGCTCTGACGCAGTCAATCGCTTCACCTGGTCCGTGACACAGACCAGGAACATCGGCTGACGCGCGTTCTTGAGCAGATCGATAATGCGATGGGGCGCTTCTTCCAGATAAATGCTCTTGCCGTCGGTGAGCAGGTGAATGTCGCTGGCCGAAGCGATGGCTTCGCTCAAGCGCTTGCCCATATCCTTTTGCAGGAAGCGCAGCACGCGGCGGATCTTCTGGAGCGAGAATCCTTTGCGGCGCAATTCCGCGATGACGCTGATTTCCACAACTTCTTCGGGCATGTAAATCCGCTTGTGCCCGTCCTGCCGCGGCGAAACTACATTCCGCTCGTCCCACCATTGCAACTGCCGCAGACTCACGCCACAAATGCGAGCGACGTCGCTGCTGTTGAAGCCCTGCGTCTCGGCCGGCGCCGCTGGGCGGGACTTTTTGGATTTAAACATTTCTCGCCACTTCCGTAGTGAAAATTAGTGTCACTTTGGATTGTACATGGGCTACCGGCAGTGTCAATAGGGTCGCTTCGCTACGGCGGCCCGCGAACGGGGGTGCGCGGTCGAACGAAGCAAAAGCGGTACTCGTATTGCGCGGCACCAGCGGGCTCGCAAACCTGCCGAAATCCTGTAATTCCCGCCAGTAAACTGGAAAAGGGAGGCACACATGGAAGCCGATACGATGGAGACGATAGAAAACGGAAACGCCACGAAGATCTGGATCGGAATCGCGGTGGGCGCCGCGGTGGGAATCGGAATCGCTCTTTCGCGCCGGAAAAAGTCGCGATGGGATGCGGCGCGCGAAGTTACCAGGCGCGTGGCCGACAAAAGTCCCGATTTCGCCGATGCGACTCGCGAAATCATGGAGCATGTGGCGAACATTTACGAAGAAGGCCGCAAAGTCGCGGACCAAGCCGTGGAACTCTGGTCCCACGGAAGAAAACTGGTCGGCTATTAAGCTTCGTCAACCGGCGGCAGGTCTGGGCATCGAAAACCGGCCTGTCGCAGTCCTTCCGTACCATCAGTTCTCTATCCCGGTTAGTACAAACAGCGCCGATTCAGCGACGCGATTTCATTGTGATCCTTAGAACGGAATAGTAAAATTCTGATTTATAAGGACTCGACTCGGCCGTCATCGACGAAAGCCCCGGCCGAAACGTGAATATTGTGATCGAAGTGGGCGCGACGGAGCAGGAGTTTCTCAGCAACGAACCGGTTGCAGGCGAATCGCTGTCCGCAAAAATGGTCGGCGCTCCCCTGCCACGGGAGGACGCGCTCCGCTACGCAATTGATATCGGCACGGCTCTGCAGCGCGCGCATCTTCGCGGCGTAGTTCACGGCGCCATCGCTCCCGATTCCGTTGTCATTACCGGCGCGGGCGCGCGTCTGATTGGGCCGCACGATCTTCTGCGGGTTGCGGCGCAGCCGTATCGCTCGCCGGAGCAGGTGCGCGGCGCAGAGCCTGACTCGCGCAGCGATATTTTTTCTTACGGCGCGCTCCTGTACGAAATGATCTCCGGCGCGCGGCCGTTCGCCGGGGAAGGCAGCGCGCTGGACACGGCGATTCTGGAGAGCGCACCGCCGCCCCTGGCCGAGAAAACCCCGGTGGAAGCTGCCTTCGCGCGCGTTATTGCCGGCTGCATGGAGAAAGCCTCGGCGCACCGACGGCAGCGCGTGCAGAACGCCGTGATTGAATTGAAGCTCGCCGGCCGGGCAGTCGCGCGTACGCTGCCGCGCCGTTCGCCACCGCGCGCGATTCCGGGCGCCGTGACAAGAGCCGACGCCCTCTCCGGCAAGACAGTGAAAGGCGCAAATCCGGAATACTGGGCGCCGTACGGGTCTCCCCCTGGCGCATTCCGGCGGCGGCTCCCCGTCCTGATTCTGACTGCCATCGCCCTGACAGCAACGGCAGTCGCCGCTGCCCTCTATCTGCAGAAGCCCCCGCAACGGGCGCTGAAGTTCGCGGTGAACCCTCCGGAACACACCAGCTATCCGGGCACGCCAGCAGTCTCCCCTGACGGCCACTTTCTCACCTTCTCGGCGGTAGGGCCGGAAGGACATCGTATGTTGTGGCTGCGCTCTCTGGACGAAATGCACGCCAGGCTCATTCCGGGAACGGAAGGCGGGTTTGCGCCATTCTGGTCGGCCGACAGCGAGCATATCGGCTTCTTCGCCGATCGAAGTCTCAAGGAAGTGCATCTCCTGAGCGACATAGGCCAGGTGAAACCCACCGTCATCTGCGATGTGGATGAGGAAGCGGGTGGCGGCGCGTGGAACAAAGACGGTGTCATCGTCTTTGCGCCGCGCATGTCCGGCGCTCTGTACCGGGTCGCCGCGTCCGGCGGAAAGCCGCAGCAACTTCTCAAGCTGGATGCTTCGAAGAGCGAGCGCGCGCAACTCTGGCCGCAGTTTCTGCCCGATGGGAAGCATTTCATCTACTTCCTGCTGACCGGAATCGAAGACACCACCGGCGTCTACGCCGGGTCGCTGGAATCGCAGGAGACCCGCCGCGTGCTGGTATCCCAAACCAACGCCGTCTACTCACCGGGCGCAGGCGAATCGTCCGCCAAGGGCTATTTGCTGTTCGTGAAGGGTCGCGACCTCGTCGCGCAGCCATTCAGCACGTCCAAGCTCGCGACCACCGGCGACGCCGTGGTTTTCCCCGATGAGATAGGATCCGTGGAGAGCTTGTCCCTGGCTCCGATTTCCGTTTCGCGGAACGCCGTGCTGGTGTATCAAACCATCGCCAAACCAACCCGGCAGCTTGTCTGGTTGGATCGCAACGGCCGCACCGCGGGCGGCACTTCCGAACCGGGCGCATGGGGTCCGCCGAAAATCTCGCCGGACGGTACGCGAGTGGCGGTCGGCAGGATGTCCAGTGACGGCGCGAACGCGGAGTTGTGGATTCTTGACGCCGCGGGCAACATTTCAATCCTCCAATCCGAGCCGCATGTCAGCAGCGGCTCGCCTGTCTGGTCGCCCGATGGAACCAAGGTGGCGTTCTGGTCGAATCCCACCGGCGTGTACGATCTCTACATGAAGTCCGTGGCATCTACCAGGGCGCCGGACCTGCTTCTCAAGTCGCCGATGGCGAAGTATCCCACTGATTGGTCGCGGGACGGCAAGTTTCTGATCTTCGGCGAAGTCACGCCGGGAACGCGCAGCGACGTGATGGCGCTGGACCTTGCCAGTCGCCGCGACATGCCGGTGGTGAATACGGTGTATTCGGAAGGGTATGGGACACTCTCGCCCGACGGCAAGTGGATCGCGTATCAATCCGACGAGTCCGGTCCCAACGAAATATACGTCCAGCGGTTCGACAATGCGCCCGGCACGAAGCGCCGCTGGAAAGTGTCGGCGGACGGCGGCGGTATGCCTCGATGGCGCGGCGATGGCGCGGAGTTGTTCTATTTGACGGTGTCGGGCGGAGTGTATGCCGCGGCGATTCATGCGCAAGGCGATGAGTTCCAGTCCGACGTGCCGAAGTTGCTCTTCAACACGCGTCCGCTGCCCAAAACATGGAACCTCTATGATGTTTCGCCCGACGGGCAGCGCTTCATCGTGAATCTTCCCTTAGAGTGGTCGAATTCTTCGGTGATCACCGTCAGTATCAACTGGACGGAAAAGCTGAAGAACTGAAACGCACCAAAGTCAAAGTGTTAAGTCTAATGTTTTGTGAAGTTTGCTCGTGACCTGAGAAATGCAGACGGTGGTACAATAAAGGTACGCATCCCCCCTGCACGGATCGGGTTACATCTATGATCACACGCAAATTTTGGCCATTGGACTTCGACCCTGAAGGCGAGATCTACGAAAATCTGGCATGGGACCTCCCCGGTTTCCGGCCCAGGCGCTCAAGCCCTTCTTCGGAACGGAATCGCGACCGCAAAACCTCTCGTAAAGCTCGCTCTGGCGTAGTACGACAGAAGTAATTGGCCTGAAACAGTACGATTGGGCGCATTTTTTCCGGGTGTTGGCACACGAAATTACACTCGCGTAAATCCTTCATCACAAATTGCGCCGAAAATCCGGGGAAAACCTGTCACCGGGTTCAAATTCGTGAACATTTAGGTTTAGGCGCAAGAATTGCTTAAGAGCAAGCGAGGTTTTTTGAACTATGAAAGCTTTCCTTGCGACCACGTGCATAGTGACGGGTGCCCTGCTCGCCAGTGGTTGTGCCACCAAAAAGTACGTCCGCAACACTACCGCTCCGATTCAAGCGAAAGTGGACCAGGTAGGCGAACAGACGACTCAAAATGGCCAACAGATCCAGACGACCCAGGGCCAGGTGAAAGAAGTTGACGAACGGGCACAGAACGGCATCAGCGCCGCGACTGAGAAAGCCAACGCGGCCGATCAGCACGCGGCAAGCGCCGACCAGCACGCCAATGACGCCATGACCAAGGCGAATCAGGCGGACACGGAGGCGAATCAGGCGATGAACGGACTGCGCAACGTTGTTGCCAATCTGGACGATTATAAGCTCCAGACCGCGGCAACAGTGCCCTTCAAGGTCAACCAGTATAAGCTGACCCCGTCCGCGAAGTCCGATCTCGATAAACTCGCATCGGATGTCCAGTCCGACAAGCGATTCTTCATCGCCGTGGAAGGTTACACTGACTCCACCGGATCCAAAGAGTACAACGAAGCACTCAGCCGCCGGCGCGCCGACGCCGTTGTGGAATACCTGGTGGCGAGCCACGACATTCCCATCTATCGCATTCACATGATCGGTCTGGGTGAAGATAAGCCGGCCGACGAAGGCCACAACCGCGCGGCCCGGGCCAAGAATCGCCGCGTTGAAGTAAAGGTCTTCAGTGCGGACGGTCTGGCATCCTCGATCAACGGAACTGGCGGCGACGGGACGACCACCCAGAGCACGACCACTCCTGCCGCGACCCAGCCGAATACCACCAACCCGAACACCACCAATCCGATCCGCCATTAAGGCGCAGTATTTCCTGGTTGGAATGTTTTACGCCGCTCCTCGCTACGCCGTTTGCGAGGAGCGGTTTTTCTTTGGTGTGCCGCGAAATGCCTGCCACCAGATGTACAAAAAGATAAAATCCGCCAGGATGATAAGAATATCGCCGGCGCCCACAACTACTCGGGCCGTCGATAGGTCGCGTAAACTTTCCCCAATTGCCTCGCCCGTGAATTGGATGCCTAACGCGCCGCTGAGCATCAACAGCAGCGAATCCTTCTTTTTCGAAGCAATCAGCAGAAACCACAGCGCCAAATCCAGAATGGTGGAACCGAAGCTCAAATCACGAGTCCACGTCGTCATCCAGACGCTGAGTCCCAAACCGGGCGCGTAATGGATCAGAAAAGAAACGCCGGCGAACACCACTGTTCCAATGCTCAACACGGCGCGCACCATGCGTCGCGACCCCAGGCGGCTGCTGGCCTCGTAAATGAGGCTCATGACCACCGCGAATACCAGAAGCTGCAAAATGCCTTCGTCGATCCAATACAGCTTCACGCGAAATCCGCGAGCGCCCTTCACTCCTGAGTAGTACGCAATATAGACCGGGATTTCCGCAACAGTGGTCAAAAAATACGCAATGATATAGACGAAAATGAACGGAAAGCGCTGGTATGCGCCTCGCAACAGGGCCGCAATGATGAGCAGTTCGAGCGGAACGCCGATCAGGTAATTACAGACCTGGATTGCGAGTTGCACCAGAACCAGCTTACCGGAAATGCGGGCGCGTATCGGATTCCTCTTATTTCTTTATAGGTGTATAAACGGGCCGCGTTTGGTCCACCACCCGGAAGTCGATGTTGCCGCCGTTTTCGGAGATTTCATATGCGGCTGGAACCTGGAACAACGCAGCGTCCGGTGCGGATCGCGAAATGCGGGTGAGTTCGTACGTCGTGGTGCCGAAGCGCGGGTCGTTATAGGTGCTCTTCACCAGCACCTGCAAATCTTGCGAGTACCAGCGCTCCGCTTCGATGCGCAGTTCCTTATCGTTGCCGATTGCGCCCACGGCAATGATGGAAGTGGTGCGCGTGCCGGTTGCGGAAACGCCATTCACCATCTGGGCGCCTAGAGATTTTTCCTCCGGCTCGCTGCTCACCTTCGGTAACTGCACGGTCCACTGGTTGCTCGCCGCCAGGGGCCTCTTATACGCCACGTGCGCGGCTGTTTTCTTGCCCTTCTTGTGTTTCGCCGTCTGGTCCGGAACGCGGAATTCGAAGGAAGCATTCTGCACCGGGTCGAGAATCGTCACGGAGCGGCCGCCGTCCGTTTCTACACGCGTTCGACCCTGCGCGTCCCGGAATACCAGCGCAGTCTCGGAGTGATCGATCTGCGTTCCGTTGGCGAACTGTTGCGCCGTGCGCGTCACGATCATCGCCGAGTACGGTTTTCCGGTCACAACGGGACCGGCGCGAAATGCCTCGGTGACGGCTTGCGAGTTGCGGCCGGTCAATGCGCCGAACCATGCCTCGGACTGCGGCGGCGTTTCAGCAAAGCCAATAACCGCTGCCATAGCGGCTACAACCAATGGTGTCTTCATTTTCAGGTTCCTTTCAACGCAGTTCCATATCGTTGAGCACTCGCACAGCGTGCGCGCGCCCATCCTCTCCCACCACAACGTCGGCCTCAACGGGAAATGCCGGGTCTATCGGACCCAGGTGGAATCCCGCGGCCGTTAACGCGGCGGCCGGCATTTCGATGCGCACCACCGCCGCGCGTTCCATCGGATCGAGCGGAGGAACGTACGGGATGCGGATGAAGGGCCGTTCAACGGCATGCGGCCGGCGCGGCGGTTCCGGTGAGGTGCGCATCAACGCCGCTGCGACCAGCAGCGATGCCGCGAGCGCACCGGCCAAGACCCATCGATGGCGTGTCGCGGCACGAACGCCGCGCGCGACCACGGCGTCCCGATAAGCCGCGAAATCGCTGCCGGCCTGCCGGTATGCTCGCAATCGACCGATGCACTCTGCACACGACTCGATGTGCGCACCCATCACCGCCGCTTCCGCCGGTTCCAGTTCGCCATCCATCCACGCGACCAAGTCGCGTTCGCACTCACACATCGCATTCCTCCGTCAGTTTCCGAATCGCGCGGGCTACCGTGTCGGCGACCGTCGATCGTCCCATGCCCAGCACCTCGGCGATTTCGCGATAGCGCAAGCCCTCTGACCGCAACAGGAGACATTCGCGCTCCACTTGCGCCAGCCTTCCCACCGCCCGCGCGACCATCGCGCGCCGTTCCTTCTCGATGAAGGCCAACTCAGGCGTGCCCGGCCCCGCAAGCGCTTCGACTCCCTCCAGCGGCGACCCGAATCGGCGCTCGTACTTCTGCCGCCGGTTGAGCGCCTCGTTGTGCGCCACGCGAAACAGCCAGCTACGCATCTGTTCCATCGCTTCCCCGGTTGGCGTGTGGCGCTGCAGCCGAAGAAACGTTTCCTGCACAATGTCCTGCGCTTCGTCGCGGTTCAAACCCATGCAGACCAGGTAGCGCAGCAGCGGCTGCCGCAAATCCAGGAACAGAGCGGCGGCGTCGTTCGTCATCGCGATCTCCACCGCTGCACTCTTCCGCATGCTCCTATCGGTATAACAGGTGAGGCCTTCGTTTTTCCGGGTGCAGGCCGCTAAAATAAGCTCTTGCTCCAACATTGGAAACAGGTTCTGATCGCCTTCGGCCCCACCGGCGTGCTCGTCCTGGCGCTGCTCGACTCCCTGGGTGTTCCTCTGCCGGGAGCCATGGATTTCGTGGTCGTCTCCGTCTCCTGGAACGCCCCGCACCTGGCGTGGCTGACCGCGCTGCTCGCCGTGATTGGCTCTATGGGTGGCAACGTCGGCCTCTTTCTGGCCTGCCGCTACGGCGGGCGCCGGTTCGTCAAACCGCCCGAGCCCGGAGATCCCCAAAAATTCCGGCGCTGGTTTCATCGTTACGGACTCGTTACCGTGTTCATCCCGGCGCTGCTGCCGATTCCGCCTTTGCCGTTGAAGGTCTTCGTGGTGTCCGCCGGCGTGCTGCACACCCCCCTGCGCCGCTTTTTCGCGGTCGTCCTCGCCGCGCGCGCGATCCGCTACGGCGGCGAAGCCTACATGGGCGTGAAACTCGGCGAAAACGGAGCCGCGTTTCTCCAGCACAATGCGTGGACGTTCGTCATCGTGACCCTGGCGCTCGCCGCGGCGCTGGTGGCCGCCATCAAGTGGAACGATCGGCGGCGCGAGCTCGCGGGGCTGTGAAAAAATCCGGCTGTTGTTCTCGTCGCGCTCCATTCGCTTTTCGATACACCTTTTACCGCTTCCTGACGGTCGCGGCTCCGTTAGCAGCACCAAGTACTTACGGAGCCGTGACCGTAAGGGAGCGGTAAAAGGTGCCGGGGATGCGAGTGCGTTTGAGTGCGGCAAAAAAGCAATTCGATATTTTTCACAAGCCCCTTTTACGGTCGCGGCTCCGTTAGCAGCATCAAGCACTTACAGAGCCATGACCGTAAAGGGAGCGGTAAACGGTGCCGGGGATGCGGAAGCAATCGATTTTTCACAGACCCTCACGGTCACGGCTCCGTATGTACCTGCAGATGACGGAGCGGTAAAAGGTGCGCTGTAAAGCGGATCGCACGAAGTTTTCACAGCCGCTACAATAAGGGTGCCCGATGCCGAAGCGAATCTCGGTTGTAGAGGATGAGGCCGAACTCTCTGACCTGATCGATTACAACCTCACACGCCAGGGCTACCAGGTCCAGGTGCTCAACGGCTCAAAAGGCACGCTCAAAGCCCTGGAGCAGTGGAAACCTGACCTCGTGGTGCTGGACGTCATGCTGCCGGAGATCGATGGCTTCGAGCTCTGCCGCTACATTCGCCAATCCGCTGTGCTGTCGCGCATTCCCGTGATATTTCTGACCGCGCGGTCAGATGAAGTGGATCGTGTGCTCGGTCTCGAAATCGGCGGCGACGACTACATGACCAAGCCCTTCAGTCCGCGAGAGCTGATCGCGCGCGTGAAGGCGCATCTTCGCCGCGAGGATATGGATTCCGAGCCGGCCGCCCTGGAGATCGGGCCATTCCGGCTGGACCGGACCGGGCGCCGCGTCCATCTCGGCGAAAAGCTGCTGGAACTGACGTCCACCGAGTTCAACCTGCTGGAATACTTCATCACGCATCCGGGACGCGCGTACAGCCGCGACCAGCTTTTGGAAGCGGTATGGGGCGAGCAGCGCTACGTCACTCCGCGTACCGTGGATGTGCATGTCCGCCGCCTGCGCGAGCAGATCGAGGAGCAGCCCGATAGTCCCAAATACCTGACCACGGTTCGCGGATTCGGCTACCGGTTTGAGGAGCCGGCTTGACGGGACGCATCTTCCTCAAGCTCATCGCCGGAGTGCTTTGCCTGCTGGCCCTGGCGCTTGTGACGGTGGATTTTTTCGCCACGGACGTTGCGCAGCACATCTACATAGACAACCTGGTTCATCAACTCACCGATAAGGGACGCATGCTGGCGCTCACGCTGCCGCGCGATCCGGCGAGTTTGACCGATCTGGCCCGCGCCGCCGGAGGACGCGTCACCATCATCCGCGCCGATGGCAAGGTGCTCGCCGATTCCGAAGCGCGGCCGGAAACCATGGAGAACCACCGCACCCCATCCCGGCCGGAGGTGATGCAGGCGCTCGACGGCCGCACGGGCTGGCAGGTGCGGCGAAGCGCGACTCTGGGAATTCAGTTTCTCTACGTCGGCGTGCCCGGACCGGAGGGAGAGGCGTTTCGCATCGCCGTGCCGCTCGAAGAAATTCAGGCGCAGGGACGCGCGATTCGCGAAAAGATTCTGGCGAGCACGGCCCTCGCTTTTTTGCCCGCGATGCTGCTGGCCGCGCTGGCCGCGCGATGGATCTCTCGGAGATTTGCCGCCATCAAGGCGCACTCCACCCAGCTTGCCCACGGCAATTTCCGGGCGCGCCTGCCCGATACCGGGTCCAGTGAATTCGGTCAGCTTGCCGAAACCCTGAATGAAACCGCCGCGCACCTGCAGGCTGCCTCGGAGCAACTGGAGCGCGAGCACGCCGAACTGGAGCGGGTGGAGCGCATCCGCAAGGATTTCGTCATCAATGTGTCGCACGAACTGCGGACGCCGCTGGCATCCATTCAGGGCTATACCGAAACCCTGATGGATGGCGCGCTCAACGATCCCGGGCACAACATGCGATTTCTCGGCATCATCCGCCACAACGCCGAGCGCCTCGCCCGCCTGACGCAGGACCTGTTGACGCTTTCGCGCATCGAGCAGAAACGCGAGAAGCTCGAATTCGAATTCTGCCCGGTGGAGGCGCTGCTGCAGGACGCCCTCGATATTGTGCAGCCCATCGCGGAGAAGAATCGCATCCGGCTGGAAACCGAACCGGGCGCGGCGGACCTTCGCGTCTGGTGCGATCCCGAAGCGGTCTCGCAGGTGCTCGGCAATCTGCTGGATAACGCTGTGAAATACACCGCGGAAGGAGGCCGCATCGCGGTCGGTGCGCATCCGGCGGGCCGCTTTGTCGAACTGTACGTTCGCGACACCGGCATCGGCATCCCCGCCGAGGACTTGCCGCGTCTGTTCGAACGCTTTTATCGCGTGGACAAGGCGCGCTCGCGCGAACTCGGAGGCACGGGCCTGGGACTCTCGATCGTCAAGCATCTCGTCGCCGCGCACAACGGCGCTGTGCGAGTGGAAAGCAGCCCCGGGCAGGGATCGGCATTCTTCTTCACGCTGCCGGTGGATGAGTCCGCGCTGGAAACGCAAACACTTAATCCCGAATTCACTGCGCCTTAACCGCTTTGTAACAGGTCGACTGGTAAGTTGGGCACGAAAGCTCCGGCTCCATGAAAAAAATTCTGTTAATCGAAGACGACGCAGACCTCTACTCCCTTTTGAAGTACAACCTGGAGAAAGAAGGCTTCGCGATGTGCGGACAGCAGACCGGCAAAGGCGCACTCGAACTCTGCCGCCAGACGCGCCCCGACCTCATCCTGCTGGACATTATGCTGCCCGATTCCGACGGCCTCGACATCTGCAAAGGACTTCGCCGCGAACCGGAGTTGCAGAATACTCCAATCATCTTCCTCACCGCGCGCGCCGGTGAGACCGACCGGATTGTGGGCCTGGAACTCGGCGCAAACGATTACGTGGTGAAGCCGTTCTTCGTCCGCGAGCTCATCGCCCGGATCAAGCTGCAGTTCCGCAACCAGGCGCCGCCGGTGCGCGTGCTCGAAGCCGGCGGCCTGGAAGTGGACACCAGCAGCCGGCAGGCACGCCTCAACGGAATCGCGCTGGCGCTCACGGCTACCGAGTTCCGGCTGCTGGAATTCCTAATGTCCAGACCCGGAGTGGTGTTCAGCCGCGAGCAACTGCTGAATGCGGTTTGGGGACAGGACCGCGCCATCACAGACCGCGCGGTGGATGTGTACGTGCTCCGGCTGCGGCAGAAAATTGAGCCGGACCCGACTACGCCCGTGCTGATCCACTCGGTGCGTGGCTTCGGCTACACCTTCGAACCCCGCCGCGCGACAGCAGGGGCATCACTACCTGGGTAGTGCCGGCAGTAATCCCCAAATCCCCGGCCCCTTTTACCGCTCCCTTACGGGGTTGTGAAAAAATCCGGCTGTTGCTCTAGTCGCGCTCTATCCGCCTTTTGATACACCTTTTACGGCTTCCTGACGGTCGCGGCTCCGTTAGCAGAATCAACTAGATACGGAGCCGTGACCGTAAGGGAGTAACCATGGCCCTGTGGGCCGCCGATAGAAATGAAAGTCGGCGTAGTGCATCCTGGTATCGGTAGCGGCGCGTTTGAGGTCGGTATTCCGCTCTGGAGATGTTGAGG
>DATNFO010000020.1:0-38351 GCA_035606355.1 Candidatus Limnocylindrales bacterium
ACCGCTCCCTTACGGTCACGGCTCCGTTAGCAGAATCAACTAGATACGGAGCCGTGACCGTGAGGGAGCGGTAAAAGGTGCCGGGGATCCGAGGCGTTTTGAAGTCGGCATAAGAGCAATTCGATATTTTTTCACAACCCCTTACGGTCGCGGCTCCGTTAGGGTCCAAACCGGGGACATGGGTGACAGTCGATAGGGTTTGAGAATTTTGGGTTCTCAGAATCAGCTACATACGGAGCCGTGACCGTAAGGGAGCGGTAAGAGGTGCCTTCATCAAGGCCGCACGATGCTTTTTCGCCGCGGAGCTGAAAACAGAACCACACCCAACACGCCCATCAACACACCAGTGCCTGGCTCAAGCACCGCCGGCGCCCGGCTGTCCGCATAAACCGTCCCTCGCGGTGCCGGAAAGCTCCACGTCCAGCGGCGCCACAGATCCTAACTGGACAGTGACCGTGGCCGTGTAAACTCCGAACGGATCGCCGCTGTAACCGCCGAGCGCGGGATTCGTATTGCCGGACGCGTTGATGTCGAACGATCCCCCGCCCAAATCGGCGTGCAACTGCCAACTCGATTGACCGTTGTCGATCACGTTCAGCGTTCCAGCGACCAGGATTCTGAAGGTCACTTGGGCTAACGTCCCGGGAGCCTGACCGGCGGGTCGCGGATCCGATGAGGCTCACGGGTCCATTGTTACTCAGCGATTGGTCGGATGCTCCTGAAGATTCCGATTCGCAGCATTATAGTCTGTCATCCTCCTGCTGATACAAGCGAGAACCCAGGGCAATTCTTTTAATGAATATGCGCCATCGCCGCCGAAACCCGTTCGCGCCGGCTCCGGTCGACCACGGTAGTGGGTGCGAACCCCGGCCACGCGGTCCAGATGTCCAGCGACTTCTGGTACCAGCCGCGCGCCTGCTGCGGGTCGGACGGCGCGTAGTAGCGCGCCATGCCTTCGTAGGTGTCCGCCAGGTCGCGACGGCACAGCAGATTGCCCGGGTGCTCGGCCGCGATCGCTTCGGCTGCCGACAATGCCTCCCGGCGGCTTGCCAGCGCCGCCTCGCGGTCGCCCATCTCGAGTAGCAGATCCGCCATCTGGTTCTGCGAGCGCATCAGCCACTGCCGCCGGTTGAAGTGCTCCGGGTCGCTCTCAACCATTGACCTCCGCGCAGAGATGGCGCGAGCGAGGGTTTTCCGCGCCTCTTCGAGCCTGCCCAAGCCTTGCAGCGACCCGGCAAGCCCCGTTAGAATACCGTCGGTCGCGAATTGCGTCGGCCAGCGTTCCGCAATGGCCATCGCCTCCAGGCAATACCCGATCGCCTTTGCCGGATCGTAGGAGTTCATCGCGACGCACAGGTCTGTTTCGGTGATTGCCAGATCGAACTGCGCGGTGGCATTTCTCGGATCTTCGGCAACCAGCTCCCGCGCCGCGGCGAGCGCCTTCTCGTGGAATGCGGCGGCGGCGCGGTCGTCTCCGTAAGTCAGGAAGGAAGGATGGGAGTAGACGTAGCCGGCCTCCACGTAGCTGTTCATCAAATCGCGGCGCACCGATGCGTTGCCCGGCTGCCCCGCCGCCAGACCCTCGCATGTCGCGATGTGCTCACGGGCCAGTGATGCCGCTCCTTCCAGATCGCCTGTATACAGGCGACCCCGCACCACCATCCGCTGCGCGCGCGCCGCCGCCGAGCGCGCCTGAATGTTGGGGTGCTCCGCCGCCCAGCGCGCCGCGACTTCGTAAGCACGCGCCCAGTGGCGGCTCGCCTCCGCGACATCTCCCGCCCTGACTTCGCCCTGCCCCATCGTGTTCAGGATTCCCGACAGCAGTTCGGCATTGTCCGGATCGCCGGGCTGCGCCTTGTATAGCGCATCGGCCAGCGGCAGCGCGCGCCTGGACTCCTCCAGCGCCTGTCTTGAATGCCGGAACACGCCCAGCAGCGCCGCCACACGCTGGTGGGCTCGCGCCAGCAAACGGAGGATGGCCGCATCCTGACTCTTCGCCTGCAGCCGCTGCGCGATGCCGAGCGCCTTGCGGTCGCTTTCGAGTGCCGCCTCCGGGTGTCCAAGGTTCGGACCTAACGGATTCCCCTGGACGTCGCCGATCTTCAAGTACGCGCTGGCCAGTTCGAAAAGGAGCGACTGATCGTCACCCGCGTCTTTGGAGAGGTTGTCGAGATAAACGAGTGCGTTGCGCACCGTCCATTCGCGGGCCTCGGTGGCGCCGGCGAGGTTCTTGATACGGTCATCCACGCCGAACAGCACCGCGTTTGCCAATCCGCGGACTTGCTGGAACCGCCGTTCGGCGCGCCGTTCCTGGTACGCCGTCGCCACCACGCCAGCCGTAGCGGTAATCGCGACCATTACGCCGGCCGCCACAGCGACCCGATTGCGCCGCGCCGTCTTCCAGGCGCGATACACCAACGAGCCCGGCCGCGCCTGTACCGGACGACCCTCCAGATACCGGCCGAGATCCTCGCTCAGCCTCGCCGCCGACCCGTACCGGCGCTCGGGCTCCTTGCGGATCGCCTTAGCCACAATGGTGTCCAGATCGCCGCGAAGCTGCCGTGCCAGCGCGTGCTCTCCGCGCGCCGCGGCCCGCACGCCGGGCAACGGCGGGTCGGCCTCGCAAATCGAATGATCCAACGCGATGGGTGACTCGAAATCGGCCTCTTGAGCCTTCTCGCCGCACAACAGCTCGTAAAGAATAAGCCCGAGTAGATACACGTCCGTTCGAGTCGTGATGGCGCCGCCGCGCACCTGCTCCGGCGTCGTGTAGTCCGGCGTCCATAGCCGCATGCCGACGGTGGACCGCTTCTCGCCTTCGGCGGCCGCGAGCAGCTTAGCGATGCCGAAATCGAGCAGCTTGGGAACGCCTTCCGCGGTCACCAGGATGTTAGCCGGCTTCAAATCGCGATGCACCACCAGCCGCTCATGGGCGTAGTGTATTGCGGCGCAGACCTGCCGGAACAGCACGATCCGTGCCCGCGTTCCCAGCCTGTGCTCGTTACAGAATGTGGTTATCGGGCAGCCTTCCACGTACTCCATGGCGAAGTAGGGGACGCCGTCTTGCGAGCCTCCGTCGAGGAAGCGCGCGATGTGGGGATGCTCCAGCCCGGCCAGGATTTGCCGTTCGTACCGCAAACGCTCGCCGAGCATTGCCGGGTCGTGCAGCGCCGGCGCGACCTTCAGTGCGACGGTCTTGTGGTATTCGTCATCGTCGCGGCGCGCTTCGAACACCACGCCCATTCCGCCGCGGCCGATCTCGCGGACCAGGCGATAAGGGCCCACGCGGCGCCCCGGGCCGTTGTTCCAGCCGGACGCCTCAAGGGCCACGGTGGAGACGGTGCGCTCCAGTAGTTCTGCGGCGGTGCCGGAGTTCGCGAGCATCTCTTCCAACTGAACGCGCAGGTCGAGGTCGCCTGCGGTCTCGCGCTCGATAAACCCGGCACGCTGCTCCTGCGACAGGCCGGCGGCAGCGTGGAACAGCGCCTCCAGGCGGCGCCAGCGGTCTTGAGTTAGTTCGTGCGGCACGCTCTTAAAAACAAGCGTGAAATCGTCGTCCATCTTTCATCCGCCCGCCGGCCGCGAGATCGCCCGGCTGAGCCACGCCTCGGCGGCGCTTTGGTCGCGGCTGACGGTGGGCGGGGAAACGCCCAGCAGCTCCGCAATCTCTTCGCCGCTGAGGCCGCCGAAGTATCGCATCTCGATGATTTTCGCCTGCCGCTCGCTGACGCGCGCGAGCTGATCGAGGGCCTGGTCCAGAGCCAGGAACTGTTCGAAGTCGGCAGGCGCGGCGCCTAATGGCTGGTTCAGCGTGATGCGCTCGGCGTCGCGTTTCCCGGTCCGGGCGGCGCGCGCGTAGTCCACCAGCACGTGACGCATCACCTGTGCGGCAAGCGCGAAGAAGCGTTTGCGGTTTTCAAAGTTCGGCTGTTCCTGTTGCACCAGCCGCAGCCAGGCTTCGTTCACCAGCGCGGTCGGTTGGAGCGTGTGGCCGATGCGCTCGCGGCGCAGGTACCCGCCGGCAATTTGGCGGAGTTCGGATTGAACGATGGGTGCGAGAGTGTCGAGGGCCTCACGGTCCCCTTCCTGCCACCGGGTTAACAACTGCGTGACATCGCCCCGCCCCATCAAAGTATCTGACGATGATATCTCATTCACGTCATGGCGGACGCCTTTTCCCGCGCGCCACTTACCGGCACTTGTCGACTGTCCGGCTTCGGCGGCCGAAGAGCGGAGCCCGGTGGTCTATGACGAGCACCATGCGGTCCGGCGCTTCCGTTAGGGCGCACAGATGGCGCAGAATGTTGCGATAGACGCGCGGCTCGGAGTAGGCCGGAACGTTGAGTTCGTCATAAGACCACTCCATCAGATCCAGTTCGTCGACCTTCGAGTCGTTCACGTCGATGCGCTGCTGGATCGCGTAAGGCAGGCGGTCGGCCACATCGTCCGCGATATAGATCTCAGCGTAGTTGCTGTTCCCCGAGTAGAGGGCGAAGGAGAGATAGCCGTCCCACAGATCGAGGAAGTTGAGTGCCGGCGCGAGGCCGCAGAGCAGGATCGCCCAAACGGGAACCGGACGCCACAACTCGCTGGTGCGGAAGAGCATCGCGACCAGGCAGATCATGGTGATGTTCCACGGCCAGACCACGGAATCGAAGTTATGTCCGAGCGGACCGATGGCGGCAAGGATGAAGACGTGCATCGCGATGGCCGCGCAGGCGGCGGCGCGCCGGAAACGGCGGGTGAGCAGCGCCACTCCGATGGCCGCTTCGAGGAGGGGCGCAAGGTAGGCGAGCGGGTCTAGCCACGCGCCTCCGGGAAGCGCCGCGGCCATGAATGGGAATGTCCCGTCGACGAAGCCGGGGTTCAACTTGTGTAAGCCGCTCCAGAAATAAACGGCAGCCAGAATGAAGCGGCAGGTCGCAAGTGCGCGAGCCGGACGCGGGTCACACAAGGCCACGAGCATGAGCAGGTACTGATAGAACCATGGTTGCCAGCGAGACTGGTCGAAGAGAGCATACACGGCGGCGACAAGAACAAGGGCGGCGACAAGTTTTGCAGACCTCACAAATACGGCCGCCACAGCGAGCAGCAGGATGGCCGCGTAAATGGGGATGTCGAGCGGGCTCGGGATCGAGGGAAGGAAGGGGAATACCGGGGTCAGTGGGTAGGCTCGACGGCCTGTGAGCCACAGCTTTGGGGATAGGAACATCCCGCAGGCGAGTCCTGCCAGTACGGTTGCCTTCACACCTAAGAGTGGGTGCTTCAAGTCTCTGAGTGTAGTCCAGTTAACCCTGTCTTAACGCGGATTCACGACGCCGTAACTCAGTTGTGTCGAATGCCACACCCCGGTCGGGTAAAACGTTGAGTCCGCAAACTGGAAGTGGCTATGCTTGTGGTTTGGATGCGTGGAATCCTGGGTTCCGGATGCCGGGTCTTAGTGGTTGACGACGAGCAGCCGGTGCGGGAGTTGCTTGCCCGTTTTCTGGATTCGCGGGGATTTCAGGCCGCGCAAGCGGCGACCGCCGAAGAGGCGTTGGCACTATTGGAGCGCGAGCCGGTGGAAGTCGTACTGTCCGACGTTCAAATGCCGGGAATGAACGGACTTTCGCTGCTGTCGGAAATTCGGCGGCGCTACCCGGATGTGGCCGTGCTGATGTTGACGGCGTGCGAAGACGTTTCCATGGCGGTGGATGCGATGAAGGCGGGGGCTCTCGACTACGTGACGAAACCGTTCGAGCTCGAAAAAGTTGCGCGGGCGGTGAGCGAGGCATCCCAACGGCATCGCGCGTTACGCAATGAAGAGGGCCGGCTGCACGATCTGGAGCGCACGGTTCAGGAGCAGACCGCGCAGCTTCGCGCGCTGCTGGGCGATCTGGACGAAGCCAGCGAAGGCACGCTGGATGCACTCGTGGCGGCTCTGGATGCGCGCGAACATGAAACGCAGGCGCACTCACATCGAGTCGCGGAGTACTCGGTTCGCCTGGCGAGTGAGATGGGGCTGCGCAGAAGCGAGATCGAGACGATTCGCCAGGGCGCGATGCTGCACGACATCGGCAAGATTGGAATTAGCGACAACATCCTGCTCAAGCCGGGAGAACTTACGGAAGCGGAATGGCGCGAGATGCGCCGGCATCCGCAGATCGGTTACTGGATTTTAAACGGAATTGAACGGCTGCGGCCCGCAGCGGGCATCGTGCTGTCGCATCACGAGCGGTTTGACGGCACCGGATATCCGCGTGGCTTGCAGGGCGAGCAGATCCCGCTCGGCGCCCGGATCTTCTCGGTGGCGGACTCGCTTGATGCGATCACCTCAGACCGTCCCTATAAGTACCGCAAATCGTACGATGCAGCACGGGAAGAAATAAGGCAAAATGCCGGGTTGCAATTTGATCCGGGCGTCGTACACTGTTTTTTACGCATACCGTCTATAGAGTGGACGGGTATTCGCGCGAAGACTCTTTCCGATAGTTTCCGGACCTTCAGCGACCTCCCCCAACTGGTGCTTGAATAAATGCCGGCTAAACAACTATTGAAGGATAAAGACAAAAAATTCCGGCTGTTATTTGAAGAGAACCCCCAGGTAATGTGGGTTTTCGATCCGGAGGACCAGCGGTTGCTGGAAGTAAATAGCGCGGCGGTCAAGCTCTACGGTTACGAGCCCGATGAGTTCCGCAATCTAACTCTCAGGGACGTACAAGGCGAGGAAGAGGCTGCGCGGTTTGTAAGTGAGCTCAACGCGCAGATCCGGCCGCCTTCGAGTGTCTGGCGGCACAGGGCCAAGGACGGGCGGCTGCTGGATGTTGAAGTAGCGGTCCACGAAATCGAGTACGGCGGGCGGCGGGCGGAACTCGCTGTCCTGATCGACATAACCGGGCGGCGGCAGCTTGAGGAGCAACTCCGGCAGGCTCAGAAGATGGAAGCTGTGGGAATGCTGGCCGGCGGAGTGGCGCACGATTTCAATAACCTGCTGACCATCATCACCGGTTACAGCCAGCTCATTCTGAATAACATCTCGCAGACCGACCCGAACCGGCATTCCGTGGAACAGATCATGAAGGCCGGTGAGCGCGCGGCTGCGCTGACCAAGCAGTTACTGGCATTCAGCAGGCGGCAGGTGCTGCAGCCAAAGGTGCTGGAGTTAAATAAGCTGGTTACCGGGCTGGGCGCAATGCTGCAGCGGTTGATCGGGGAAGACATCGATTTGCGGCTGGCGCTGAAGCCGGATCTGGGACGCGTGAGCGCGGACCCCGGGCAGATGGAACAGGTGCTGATGAACCTGGTGGTGAATGCGCGCGACGCCATGCCCAAGGGCGGTACCCTGACCATCGAAACGGCGAACCGGCATCTGGATGAAACGTATGCCGGGCGGCACATCTCGGTGAAGCCGGGATCGTACGTGATGCTGGCCGTGAGCGACAACGGGGCGGGGATGGATTCGGCCACGCAGGCGCGTCTCTTCGAACCGTTCTTCACGACGAAAGGATCGGGCAAGGGCACGGGACTCGGCCTTTCGACGGTGTTCGGCATCGTCAAACAGAGCGGCGGCAGCGTCGAGGTGTACAGCGAGCCCACAAAGGGCACGAGCGTGAAGGTGTATCTGCCGCGTATCGATCAGCCGGTGGCGCTCGAGACGGAAGATGCGGCCAAGAAGGCGCCTCGCGGGTGGGAGACGATTCTGCTGGTCGAGGACGAGGAGATGGTCCGCAACCTGGTCCGTGAAACGCTGGAGCGCGAAGGCTACCGCGTCATGGATGCCGCGGACCCGATTGAAGCGAAGAAAATTTCCGAGCAGTATCGCGATCACATCCACTTACTCATAACGGACGTGGTAATGCCGAAGGTAAGCGGGCGCGAGTTAGCGGTGCAACTGACGCGGAAACGTCCGCAGATGCATGTACTCTATATGAGCGGTTACACGGACAACGCCATTGTGAACAGCGGCGTGTTGCAGAAGGAAGTCGCGTTTCTGCAAAAGCCATTTACACCCGCGGCACTTACTCAGAAAGTGAGAGAAGTGCTCGAGGGCAAGGCGAGATCGGCCGGCGAATAGTCCGGCTGCTATTCTCGTCGCGCTCCATTCGCCTTTCGATACACCGTTTACCGCTCCCTCACGGTCGCGGCTCCGTTAGCAGAATCAACTACGTACGGAGCCGTGACCGTAAGGGAGCGGTAAAAGGTGCCCGGGATGCGAGTGCGTTTCGAGCGCGGGAAAAAAAGCAATTCGGTTTCACACAGATCCTGACGGTCGCGGAAAAAGGTGCCCGGGATGCGAGTGCGTTTCGAACGCGGAAAAAGGCAATTCGGTGTCACACAGATCCTGACGGTCGCGGTAAAAGGTTCCGGGGATCGCGGAAAAAAGCAATTAGAAAAAGCGATCACGCGTTTTCCAAATATTATTTCATTCGATGCGTCAGAGGCTTAGCGAGATACCAATGTCTCGCGTGCGATGTTTTCTCCTCGCGGTATGTTAGCGTGAGGTCGTGAAAACGGCCGCGGATGCGGAGCGCGTTCCGGCGTATACTTGGAGCACTCAAAGCTGATGGCTGGCATGGAAACCTTAAGAATCGGAAGCAGCGGGGCTGCGGTCGTGACGCTGAAGGATGCGCTGGCCGCACACGGTTTTGTTGTCGGAAACACGAGCGCGGTTTTCGATAGCGCGACGCAAGCGGCGGTGAAGGGCTTTCAGTCGTCGATTGGATTGATGGCGGACGGAGCGGCCGGTCAGCAGACCCAGGCAGCGCTGGGACTCGCCGAACCCGCGACGCCTCTGCCGATTCCGGCTGTGACCGTGGCCGTGGTGTCCCGCATGTGCCCCGGCGCGCCTGTTCCGAACATACAAAGTAATCTGCCCGTCGTGCTGAACGCGCTGCTGGGTCCGCACCTTGGGGACAGGCAGATGGTGCTGATGGCGGTGGGAACTATTCGCGCGGAGACGGGTTGTTTCGCGCCCATCTGCGAGTCCGTAAGTGTGTTCAACACGGCCCCGGGTGGGTCTCCGTTCGCCCTGTATGACGGCCGCGCGTCGCTCGGGAACACTCAGCCGGGCGATGGCGCCCGTTTCAAAGGCCGAGGTTTTGTGCAATTGACCGGGCGCGCGAATTACCAGAAGTATGGGCGGCAAATCGGCGTCCCGCTACTGGATGATCCGGACCGGGCGAACGATGCCGCAACGGCCGCGGCGTTGTTGAGCGCGTTTCTGAAGGCGCATGAGCCGCAGATCCGGTCAGCGCTGGCGGCGGGCGATTTGGCGACTGCCCGCTCACTGGTGAATGGCGGATCGCATGGCTTGACGGAGTTCTCGGCGGCTTATCACGTGGGCAATGAGTTATTGGCCGCGTCTTTGACTTAGGCTTCACGCGATCGCTAGCCCGCCAAGCCGTTTACTTCGGAATTGAAAAGTTGAGCGTAGAATCCGCTTCGTACTTTCTATAGTCACGAAACGTCATCTCGCGGCGGAGCAGTGTTTTCTTGGCTCGGATGAGCGCCATTGCCCGGCTTGCCAGCATAAAGTGCTGGCCTGAGATGGTTGTGTCGGCGAACTCGACTTCTTGCGTCGCTTCGCCCATCGAGAGCTCCGGGGCGGCCTCGGTTTCGAGATGCAGCTTGAGGATGGCGCCATCCTGCCGGACGGTGAGCGTCCCATGGAAAGCGACAGGCGAGCTCAAGCCCTCGCTGCGAATCGTGAAGACGGAGTTGATGCGCGCCACATGGAACTCGAATTCGTCGGGCGGGTGGAATTCGAGTTGGGCGTGACTGTCGGGCGCAAAAATGTAAGTCATTGAGCTCCCGAATTCGCCGCTGCTGTTGAACCCGGAGGGACGCACGCCCGGTTTTGCGGGTTTGCCATTCACGCTGATGGTGCGCATGCGCTCGCGGCCGCCCGAGTATGCGACTTCGTCTTCCACGGTGTCCAGCAGTTTCCATTCGCCATTGGACTTCTGCTGGCTTCGCCGCGTGACGCGCGTGCAAATAAAGTCCGGCATTTCCGATTCGTACTGCCGGGCATAGGCTGTCACACGTTCGAGGAGCGTGTCCTTGGGTGCCGGCGCGTCCTGTATGAGGAGCGCGAGCGCCCACAGGGTCGCAGCGAGGGCCATGCTTTACTTTACATCGAAGAGGATTCGCTCACCGTACGCTTTGCCGCTGCCGTCCGCCACCACGAGAGTGCATTCGTAGGAGCCTCGCCTCAGAGTGAAATTGCAAACATAGGAACCCGATTCCGGCTTCGGCGTCAGAGAATCGCGGACGGCGGCGACGGGTCGGCTGTCGAGAGTCTTGATTTGCGCGAGGATCTCGACTCTGCCGGAGAACGAATCGAGTGGAATGTTGAGCGTCTGCTGTTCACCGGCCGGCCGCGTCGCCATGTATGCCGAACGTTCGGGAAGCCCCGCGACGGCGGTGAGTATGCGGGCGAATTGCGTGGAGCGGACCGGTCCGGTGGGTTGAGTGCCGGCGCCGCGGAACTCGCTCTCTAGTGCGTTGACGAGCGTCTGTTCCATAAACGGCGACCCGTAGAAGGCCGCCACCGGATCGGCCGGTGCTGCGGCTTTGCCGAAGTACCGCACCACGGCTCCGCCAACGGCAGACACTGCGTCCGAAGCTTGTGTACGCACGTTCGGGTTCAGTGGGAAAGGCGCGCTGTATTCCGCCTGCGCGCTGACCTTGCCGATCGCTGCGTTTATAGCGGCGCGTGAGGCGGTGAAGTCCTGCGTCACACGCAGGCGGCCGTCCGTCGAGGCCATGACCGCTACAGTTGCGCCCAAGGGTATCTGGTCGCGGACGAAGGCCAGTGCTGCGTCGCGAAGTTGCACGCGCTCGGCCGGAGTCGTGCCGCCGAAGTCGAGGAGGATAGCCATGCGGGTTCCTGCGGGCTGCGGTGACGGGGCGGGTGAAGGCGCAGGTCTGGGCGCGGGCATAGGTTGTACCGGAGCAATGTATCGAGGCGGCTGCGCCCATGCGAGAACTGGAAGCGTCGCAGACCCGAGAATGAATCCGGCGATCGCTGGAATTGCGAGGGTCGCGACCGCGGCGGCAGCGAGCAGAGATTGTTTGGCGCGGCTGAGCGCCGGTACCGTTCGATTCTTCATGATGGCCTCGATTCTTCGTTTGAGATTGGAGCCGGTAACGCCGGGTACGCAGGCGAGCGGCGATTCGGCGTAAAGTTTGCACACGCTGACGATGGCTTCGGCATACACTCGCGGCTGATTGCCGAGTCTGAGCACGGCCTCGTCGCAGGCGTGTTCGCGTTCTTCGATCAGGCGCGCTCCGATCCACCAGATTGCCGGGTGAAACCAGAACATCGTTTCCACGAGCATGTGAACGGCGGAAAGCAGATTGTCGCGCCGGCGCACATGGCATAGTTCATGCGCGAGAACGGCTTCGAACTGCGCGGCGGTGAGGCGCGCGGCAATGCCGTCGGGAAGCAGGAGCGTGGGCCGGAGGAAGCCCACAATACCGGGTTCCACCAGCAGTGCCGATGAGCGCACTTCGACTGGCGCCGCGATCGGGAGCGCCTTGCTGTCGCGGACGGCCGCGCGAATCCGCAGCCAGCCGCGAAACCGGAATACGACGAGTGCCAGCGCGCCCGACGCCCAGAGCGCAAACAGCGCGGGCCTGTGCCATTCGACGGGGTGCGGCGCGGCCGGACGTGTGACCGTCTCGACGACGTACGCAATGACCGGCGTTGCGATGCGTTCGGCCACGGAAGCCGGCGAGTGCACACGAGCGCCGAGCGCAATGAGCGCCTGAAACGGGAGCAGAAATTTCACGGAAGCGGCGAACCAAAGCGCGTAGCGGATGCCCGCGCGGTTGCGGCGGAATGCGAGCGTGAGCAAGCCGGCCGCGAGTGCGAAACAGGTGGATTGCCAGAGATGCGCGAAGAGGTCAAGGTTCATGGCGTTTGCGCTTTCGCTGCTTGTCGAGCTGTACGATGGTTTTTTCGAGCTCGCGGACGTCATCGAGCGTGAGCTTGCCGGCTTCGGCAAGCTGCGCCATCATCGGCTGCGCGCGTCCGCCGAAGAAGCCCAGAATGTGGTCCAGCACTTTGTGCCGGGCTGCGTCGCGGTCCACGGCAGGCTCGTAAATGTGGGCGTTGCCGATCTTGCGGACGCGGCGGACCGCGCCTTTGGCCTCCATACGATTCACGGTGGTCTGCACTGTGGTGTACGCGGGCCGCGGCTCGGGAAACGTTTCCTGTATCTCGCGCACGGAGGCTTTGCCGCTGGTCCAGAGCGCTTCGAGGATCTGCAATTCGAGTTTGCTGAGTTTGGGTTGGGACATTCGTTTCTACTACGATCTGTCTGATGCTACTACAGAGTAGTAGCAATGGCAAGTGCTATTCCGCTCAGACGGCGGACTGGAGCGGTCAGTACGATCAGGGTATGAAGCGGCGAACTGTTTTGCTGATGGCCGTGCTGCTGGCGGCGTTGCCGGCAGGTGCGGCGAATGACGGCCCGATGGAACGCGCCACGCTGAAGGGACTGAAGGCGATCAACGTGGTGATCGACACGCTATCGCCCGTGCTGATTCATGACGGGCTGGCGGCGGAGACGTTGCGCGCTCAAATCGAGCATGACCTCAGCGCGGCGGGCATCACGGTAGATCGCAATGCTCGCGAGTTCGTGGGGTTGCGAATTACACACGTGCGGGCGGCAAAGGGTCCGTATGCGTTCGGGATGTCGCTGGGTTTTTACCAGCCGGTGGTGCTGTCGCGCGATAAAGACATTCGCACCGTCACCCAAACCTGGGAAGTGATCTCGGTGGCAATGGCCGAGCCGAAAGTGCTGATACAGGCCGCGAACGATACCGCGTCGGAACTGACTCAGCGCTTCGTCTCCGCATGGCGGAGCGTGAACGCAAATAAGTGACGCCCTCCCGCAAGATCCTCAGCCAGTCTACAGGCCGGCCGCGGCGGCGCTCGCGCGCGGCAGCGCGTTTAACACCTGCGCTGTGGTGACGGCGAGCGCGTCCTCGCCCGAAACCACGAGATTTGCGTGTTTCTGCGTGGGATAGACGAACCATTCGGCGCTGGGTTTTACTGTGCGCTCGTACTGCTCGCGGACGGATTGCTCCGTGCGGCCTCTTTCGGCGACATCGCGGCGCAATCGGCGCGAGTAGCAGACCTCCGCAGCGGTTTGCACGTAGACGCGCGTATCGAGCATGGCGCGCAGTTCCGGCCAATAGAGCACGAATAGCCCCTCGACGATCATGAAGCGGCTCGGCTTTATCGTCCGCGTATCACTGGTGCGGGCGTAGTCGGCGAAGGAGTAGACCGGCTCTTCGAAAGATTGGCCGGCGGCAATGGCCTGCAGGTGCTCGTGCAGCAGTTCCCAATCGAGCGCGTCGGGATGATCGAAATTCATCTTTTTGCGCTCTTCGAGAGGAATCTCTTCCATGCCTCGATAATAGGAATCCAGGGAAATAATCGACGTTCCGGGAAGCTCCCGGGCAACGTGATTGGCGAGCTCGCTTTTTCCGGAGCTCGACGGACCGGCAATGCCGATGATGTGGGCTCTCATCTCTTTGACGGGGGAGTCATTTCAGTCTCGCATAATTCGGACTACGGCGTCCAGCATTCCATCGATCGTAAACGGGCTGGCTTCGGCGGCGATTTCGATGCCGAGCCCGGCGGCGGTCGCGGTGGTGATCGGGCCTATGGAAACGCAGCGTGCGCTCTTCGCCGCTCCGGCGCCGAATAACTCGACGAAGTTGCGGACCGTCGATGAACTGGTGAACGTGATGCAATCCGCGCGGGGCGCTTCTGCCGCCGGCGGCTTCTCCGTTCGATAAGCCGCCACCACGTCGATGCGGGCTCCGCGCCGGCCCAATTCGGCCGGAATGATATCGCGGGCCGCCGCGGCGCGTGGAAGCATGATGCGCTTACCGGCGAGATCGTAGGGCGCGAAGGCTTCCAGCAGCGATTCGGCGACGTACTCGCGGCCCATGAGATCTACCTTCAAATGCAGGGCTTCGATGGCTGCGGCGGTCGCGGGCCCGATCGCGCAAATGCGGGCGCGGAGGTCGCGGAGGTCGCGCTGCGAACGGTCCAGGCGCTCCAGAAAAAAGCGGACGCCGTTGGCGCTCGTGAAGATCAGCCAGTCATATGCGCTCAAGGCGGCAATGGCGGAATCGAGCGGCGCGTAATCGGACGCGGGGCAGATCTCGATCGTGGGTGTTTCGATAACGAACGCGCCGAGAGCCGCGAGCCTTTCGGAAAGTGCGCCGGCCTGTTCCCGAGCCCGAGTGATGGCGATGCGCTTGCCGAAGAGCGGGAGCCGTTCAAACCAGTCCAACTTGTCTCGTAAATGGACCACTTCGCCGATGATGATCGTGGCCGGCGGCTTCATGCCTGCTTCAGCGATGCGGCCGGGGAGCGTGGCGAGTGTCCCGGTGACGGTCTGCTGATCGGGACGCGTCGCCCAACGGACTGCCATGGCGGGAGTTTCGGCGGCGCGTCCGCGGGCGATCAATTCGCCGGCGATCTGCGGGAACGTGGTCAGGCCCATGAAGATGACCAGCGTCTCGGCGTGCCCCACCTTTTTCCAATCGATCGCCTCCACCGCGTGGCCGGTGACGAAGGTGACCGCGCTGGTGTGGTCGCGATGGGTAAGCGGCACGCCGGTGTAGGCAGCTATGCCCATAGGGGTGCTGACGCCGGGCACCACTTCGAACGGAATGCCGGCTTCGACGAGCGCTTCGGCTTCTTCGCCGCCCCGTCCAAAGAGAAACGGGTCGCCGCCCTTCAGGCGAACGACGGTGATGCCGCGGCGCGCGCGCTCGATCAACATGGCGCAGATTTCGTCCTGCGAAAAAGCGTGCGCCGATTTCTTTTTGCCGACGTAAAGGCGTTCCGCACCCGGCGGCGCGAGAGCGAGAAGCGCGTCGGGCGCCAGATGATCGAAGAGCACGGCGCCTGCGCGCGCGAGCACATCGCGGCCTTTCACGGTAATGAGCGCGGGGTCGCCGGGACCCGCACCTACCAGATAGACTGTGCCTGGAAGCGGAGGCTCAGGCACTGAAAACGCTCGCCAGAATGCGCATGGCGCCTTGCTCCAGCAGTCGAGCGCCGAGTTGCTGGCCGATTTGCCAGGCGTCGGCTACCGGGCCGGTTTCTTCGTCGTAGAGGCGGTCTGCGCCATCGGGTGAGATCACGACGCCGCGCAGCATCAGTTCGCCGCTATCCACTGTGGCGAAGCCGCCGATCGGCACCTGGCAGCCTCCACCGAGGCGCGCGAGCAGGCCGCGTTCGGCAGTGACGGCTGCGTGGGTGGATGCATCGTCCATCGTCGTGCGGCAGATTTCGAGGGCGTCGCCGGTCTCGCGGGTCTGGATTCCGAGAGCGCCCTGGCCCACCGCGGGGCACATTTTGTACGGCGGCAGAAGTTCGGCGATGCGATCGGCCCAGCCGAGGCGCCGGAGTCCGGCGGCAGCGAGCAGGATTGAATCGTATTGGCCTTCATCGAGCTTGCGCAGGCGCGTATCGAGGTTGCCGCGCAGATTCTCAATCTGCACGTTGGGCCACAAGTATTTCAGTTGAGCGGAACGGCGCAGCGAACTGGTCCCGATTTTGCCGCCCGGTTTCAGGTCCGAGAGGCGCTTGCCGACGATGGCATCGCGCGGGTCGGCACGCTCCGGAACGGCGGCAAGGGTCAGACCGGCAGGGTTCTGGGTCGGCAGGTCCTTGAGACTATGTACGGCGACGTCCGCGCGTCCGGCGAGCAGCGCTTCTTCGATCTCTTTCGTGAAGAGTCCCTTGCCGCCGACCTTGGCGAGCGGGACATCGGTGATCTTATCGCCGGTAGTTTTGATGATTTCGATGCGGCACTCGTGGCCGGCGTTGGTGAGCTGCTCTTCTACCCAGTGGGCCTGCCACAAGGCAAGCTGCGAACCTCGCGATGCGATGACAAGCATGAATCAGTCCTGAAGATGAAACGCTTTCTTGATGGCGGCGACTACGTGCGCGCCTTCGGGATGGGCGGCATGGGTGCGCAATTCGCAGATGGGGCCGTGCGCAATCTTATTGATAATGCCGCGCGTCAGAATATCCATGGCCTGCTCCTGCTCCGGCGTAAACGGCCCGAACTTGCGCCGGATTTTCTCCATTTCACCAGCACGGATGTGTTCGAGTTGCTCCTGCAGGCTGACGATCGCCGGCGCAATTTCGGCAACCTTGAGGCGTGCCATCATGCGCTCGACTTCCTCTTCCACCAACGCTTCGGCGTGTTCGGCTTCCTTGTGGCGCTCGCGCAGGTTGGCGTTCACGACTTCCTGCAGGTCGTCGATGTCGTAGAGAAAGATGTTGGAAAGATCGTTGACCGTAGGTTCGATGTTCCGCGGCACGGCGATATCGATGAGGAACATCGGCTTGTTCTTGCGCGCGGAGATGACGCGCTGCATCTCCTCTTTGTGCAGGACATAGTGCGGCGCGCCGGAGCTGGTGATGACGATGTCCACTTCCGGCAGCATGCTGACGAAGCGGGTGTAGTCGACCGGCGTGCCCTGGAACAGTTCCGCCATCTGTACGGCGCGTTCGTGAGTGCGGTTGGTGACGAAGACGTGGGCCGCGCCGGAGCGGCGCAGGTGGCGTGCCGCGAGCTCGCTCATTTTGCCCGCGCCGACGATCATGATTTTGCGTCCGGAGAGATCGCCGAAAATCTTGCGCGCGAGCTCGACGGCGGCGTAACTCACGGAGACGGCCATCTGCCCAATCCCGGTTTCACTGCGCACGCGTTTGGCGACGCTGAAGGTGCGGGTGAGGAGATTTTCCAGCCAGCCGCAAACGGCGCCGCAATCCTTCGCGGCGGCATAGGCGGTTTTGAGCTGGCCGAGAATTTGAGGCTCGCCGACCACCATGGAATCCAGGCTGGCAGCCACGCGGAACAGATGATGGATGGCTTGGCGGCCTTCGTGCCGGTAGAGATAGGGAGCTAGTCGGGCGGCATCGGCGGCGCGGCGATCGGCAAGAAAACCATCGATGATGGCGTTCGGATCGCTGGAATCATCGGTGGTTATTGTGATCTCCACGCGATTGCATGTGGAGAGAATCACGGCTTCGGTTACGCCTTGGCGGGATCGCAGGTCGGCCAGCGCGGACGGAAGCGAATCTTCCCGGAACGCGAGAGCCTCCCGCACCTCAACGGGTGCGGTTTTGTGACTCACGCCGGTGATCAGGAGCTTCATTGCTTTAACATGGCGCCCAGGTGCGCATGCGCCGGCCAGACCAGCGCCGAAAGTCCGAGTACCGCGAGCGTCATAATGGCCGCTCTGCGCCCGCGCCATCCGGCGGTGGTGCGCAGGAACACCAGCGCCATGTAAATACCCCAGGTGAAAAATGCGAGGGCGATGCTGGGCTGGCTGATCCAGGCGGTTTTGTGCTCGATGAATGCCCACGTGCTGGCGGCGATGACGGCCAATGTCATGAGCACGAAGCCGATGGCCATCGATTTCGAAATGAGGTCGTCCAGCGTGCCCAGGGCGGGCAGCCGATAGTACATGCGGCTCGGTTTTTTGCTTTTGAGTTCGCGTTCCTGGAAAAGGTAGAGGATGCTGGCCAGGCCGGTGATGAGCAGCGCTGCGTAGCCGAGCAGAACCAGGACGATGTGCACCGTGAGCCAAGTGTTGCGGATGAGCGGGCTGCTCCAGGTTGCGACCGGGTTGCTCATCGCCGAAACCATCACCATCACGAATACCAGGGGGAAGATGAAGACGCTGAGGCTTTCGAGTTTATACCGCCAGTGCACGCCCAGATATCCGATCACGATCAGGAACGCGCACATGGAAAGTAATTCGAAGAAGTTGGTGATGGGGCAGTGGTTCTCGAGGATCCCCTCTTCGACGATGGAGACGAAGTGGAAAACCGCGCCAAGGGCAAAAGCGCCGAGCGCCACCCGGAACATCTGTTCCCGGCGGCGGACGAGGGTAATGATGGCGTGCAGGAGGCCGATGGAATACAGCGCGGCGGCCACGCGCAGCCAGATGACGCTCATTTCAGCCATGGACGATCCGGTACCTCTGAGTCTTAAACTTCAGTATACCGTGGGGGTTCGAAGCTGCTGTCCCCCTCATGAGGGGGGAAAGCGGGTTTGGTGCGGGGACCTATTGAGGGCCAACGGAGCCGCGACCGTGAAGGTCTGTGAAAAAAAATCGAGTTGCTTTTTCGCCGCATTCAAACGCACTCGCATCTCCTCGGCACCTTTTACCGCTCCCTTACGGCCCTGTGAAAAATCGAGTCGCTTCTGCGCCGATTTCAAACGCACTCGCATCTCCTCGGCACCTTTTACCGCTCCCTTACGGTCACGGCTCGGTATGTAGTTGATTCTGCTAACGGAGCCGCGACCGTGAGGAAGCGGTAAAAGGTGCATCGAAAGGCGGACGGAGTGCGACGAGAACGGCAGCCGGATTTTTTCACAACGCCGTGAGGGAGCGGTAAATTGTGCGTCGAAAGGCGAATGGGCGCCCCACCCTAAACTTAAAACGTGAAGCGGATCCCCAGTTGGACGCGGCGGTTGTTGGCTGCTCCTCCACCTCCAAAGCCGCCCCCGCCTCCGAATCCGGTATTGACACTGGTTGCTTGCAGGAAGTACGGGCTCGTGATGGTGCCGTCGTAACCCCCGGGATTGAAGTGGTTAAAGATGTTCTCCACGTTCACCATTACCGTGAGGTTGTAGGGGTGCTCGGTGGAGCCTCCGCCCATCATTCCGCCCATCATGCCTCCCATACCGCCGCCCGGGCCTCCGGGTCCGCCGTGTGCGTGACCGCCGCCGCCCGCCATACCCATCACTCCCGCTGAAGGCATGCCCGGCATTCCCTGGGCGGACGCATCGCCTTTCTTCGGTCCGCCGCCGAAACCGAACACACGCGAGAGGCGGAGGTTGACCGAAACCAGGCCCGGCATCGTGAGGTAATTGCGCGGGACAAGCGCCGTCGACCCGTTCACTGCGTACGTCGAGCCGAACGTGCCGAAGGGCGAGCATATCGTATTGCCGCTGCGAACGATGCCCGTGCAGTCAGTCGAAGAGATCAGCGCCGCGCGAGCATTGAGCAGCGTGTCGCCGTAGAGGTCCTGTCCCGCGAGCACGTCATAGGGTTGGCCGGAGCGCAGCGTAATAAACGGCGCGAAGCGCAGCCCGAGCGGCGCCACGATATTGCCCGCGAGAATGAAATTGTGGCGGCGATCCATTTCGGAGCGTCCCCAATCGGCGGCGAAGTTATAGGGGTCCGTCGGAGTGCCCGGCAGGTCCTTCGCGTAATTCAGCGAATAGTTGCCGAACAGCGAGACTTTCTTGCTGAACTGCGTGTTGAAATTCGCGATCAATTGGTGCTGCCGGAAGTAGCCGCCGGATTCCGTCTCGAAGATGTTGCCCGCGGCATAGCCGTACGGATACACGCCGTTGCCGGCGCTGAGCGGCACGGCTGGGTTGTATGTGCCCGGCAGCGGCGCATTCACGGGAACGGATTGCAGTGAGTGCACCGTGCGGTTGAATGAATAGGTCAGTGCAAGCGTCGTGTTGCGCGGGAGCTGCCGCTCCACGCCGAGCGCGCCCTGCATCGCGTAGGAGGAACGCAGATTCGGGTCGATGCGCGTGATGCTGTTCTGGCCCGCCGTGAGCGTCGAGAGCGAAGGCAGGCTGGGGTACGTAAGCGGATTGTAGACCGTGTAGGAGAGGCGGTTGACGCCGTTGTTCAGTTCGGCGTTGTCGAAGAGGTTGAGATTGATACGGTCATAGAACAGCCCGAAACCGCCGCGGATCACGCTCTTCTGGCGGCCGTTCTTGGCATTGCCGGGAGCCCAGGCGAAACCGAGCCGGGGGGCGACATTGGCGTGGTCCGCCAGCAGCGTCTGCACTTCGTAACGCAAGCCGGCGCTGATGGTGAGGTTGGGGCGCGCGCGCCAGTCGTCCTGCACGAACGGTCCCACGTCATAGCGCTCGCCGCTGATGTAGCTCTGTCCTGTTTGAATGTTGAAGCGCGAAGGTCCGCCGCCGAGGGTCTGGATCTGCGCCGGGGTGAAGCCGGCCGACGCCAGTAGCACGTTGCGTTCATACTGCTGCAGTGATGTCAGGGTGACGGTCTGCGCGTTGCCCGCGGCATCGGTGACAATCTGGTTCAGCGCGTCCAACTGAGGAGCGGCGCCGCCCAGGAAACTGAAGGAGCCGTACATGCCGCTGGGATTGTAGCTCTGGTCAGACTCGCGGCGCGCGCGGAAGCCGAAGCGAATCGTGTGGGCGCCGTGCGCGATCGACGTGTTGTTTTGCAGTTCCAGGTGCTTGCTGACGTCCCGCGGATTGCCGATACCGTTGCCGCCCGTGACGAAAGACCCGGCGACATTGATCTGCGGCAGCGTATTCCCGAACTGTTGATTCGAGTTGCGGAAGTATTGGAACCGCGTCTCGTTCACCACCTTGGAGTTCAGAATGGAACTCTCCGTGACCATGATGTTCTGGCCGTTGCCCTTGCTGTTGTACGCGAGACTCGAATACGGCGCGGGCAGGCGCGTGCCGCCTACGCCGGCGTTCTCATTCGAATTGGTGCGTTGTTCGGCGCGAACCGTCAACGTGTTATTCGTGCTGAGCGCGTAATCGAAGCGCGGAGCGATGATCATGAAGTGCGAGGGCGAAAGCACGGCCGTGTTGATGTTGCTTTGGGTAAGTGTGGTCGCGTCGAAGAACTGGCCGACCACGATGGAGTTGTTCTGCAGATCGCGGCGGTTGAAATCCAGAAAGAACGACGCCTTCTTACTCAGTGAGCCGCCGACGTTGCCGCTCCACATGCGCGTGGAGTAATCCGGCTTGTTATTGGCAAACGGATTGCGCGAGTTGAAGATGCCGTCGCCATCCATCAGCATGGCAGAGCCGTGTAGTTTATCGGTGCCGGGCTTGGTGAGAATCTCAATGCGGCCGAAGCCGAGCCTGTCGTACTCGGCGGAAAAGGGATTCTGGTTCACGCGAATTTCGCGGATCGATTCCTTGGGCGGAAGCTGACCGCCGCTGAAACCATCGATATAGATCTGGCCGCCGTTGGGGCCGGCGCCTGGACCGGCGAGCGCCTGCAGGGCGTCGGAAAGATCGTCGGGATCGTCGGGCAGCGCGTCCAGGTCGGCGCCTTTGATCACAATCGCGGTCGCGTTGTTATCCGGCTGCACATCGATCGACGGGCCGGCCTGATCCTGCACCGTCACTTCCTGTTTCTCGGTACGGATCGCGAGTTGGATCGCCGTCTGGACGGCAGCGCCCGCGGTCACCACCACCGGCTTGGTGAACGGCGCAAATCCGGCGAGCGTCACGGAAAGGGTGTATTGCCCCGGCGCCACATTACCGAACGTGTATGTGCCATCGGCCTGCGTGGTGACGCTTTTCGTTGCGCCGTTGCCGGTGAGCGTGACGTTGACCGCGGGAATTACCGCGCCCGAGTCATCGGCGAGGGTCCCCTTCACGATTCCGGTTGGCTGTGCGAGTGCGCAGGATAAAGTTGCAGCGAGAAGTAACAACAGAGTGAACAGAGATTTCATATGTCCGTAATTTGCGCGCGGGGTATGTCTATGCGCACGTATCAATATCTTTCTTCTACCAGGTCTTTCTTCTATTAGACAAAGAAACGCGGCGCGGCAAGCTTAAGAATTGTAAAGGCAGGGTACGCCGCGGCGGCCATTGGGTTACAACTGTGGAGGGTGCCCGCTTCGGAACAATCAAAATCGGTGCTTCTGGTGGAAGACGACGCCAGCCTTTGCGGGTTGATGAAGGAGTTCTTCACGCCGTACGGCTATCGCGTGGAAGCGGTGCATGACGGCGGCCGCGGCCTGGCGCGCGCCTTGGAAGCGGAGTTCGACCTGGTGATTCTCGACGTCATGCTGCCGGTGATCAATGGTTTCGAAGTTCTGCGACAGTTGCGAAAACGCAGCACGGTTCCCGTGATCATGCTGACGGCGCGGACGGCGCAGGAGGATCGGATTGCGGGCCTCAATGCGGGCGCGGACGACTATCTTCCGAAACCGTTCGGCCCCGACGAACTGCTCGCGCGTATGCGTGCGGTGCTGCGGCGCGCGCCCGCAAATCGCACGGTGGAACACGAACCGGTGGTATGCGGGAGGCTGCGCGTGGACCTTGCGACACGCACGGCTTGGGATAACGGCGAGCCGCTTGCCCTCACCGCGGTGGAGTTGGACATTCTGGAATTGCTGATGCGGTCCGCGGGGCGCGTAGTGTCCCGGGATGAGCTCGCGGCGAGTGTGTTCCAGCGCGAGCTGACGCCGTTCGACCGTGCTTTGGACGTCCACATCAGCCGCCTGCGGAAGAAGCTCGAAGGCGCGGCGACCATTCAGACCATGCGAGGGGTCGGCTATCTGCTTGCGCCCGGGACGGAGGATGCCAAATGAAGTCGGTCTACCTCCGCATTCTCGTTTGGTTCGCTGCAACGTTGATCGTGTCGGTGCCGGCTTTTTCCATGGTTTCGCGGTTCGTGCAGTCGCGAGCTGTGGGCAAAGGCGGTCCCTTCGCGCGCTTCGATTCGCTGCTTTTGGACGAGGCGGCGCGCACTTACGAAGCCGGAGGCTCCCCGGCTCTCGCAGCGTATCTGCAAAACGTCGACAACCATCTGGGGCGCCAGCGGTATATCACAGATGCCGCGGGGCGTGATTTGGTAACCGGCGCCGATCGAAGCGGCTTGCTGGCGCGGGTGCATTACCGGTGGGCGACACCGGTGTCCGATGGCAGTCAGATGCTGGTAGCCGTGTCCTCGGCGGACAGCCGTTACCGGCTGATCGCGGCGATCGATCCGCCATTCTCGCACTGGGCGCTGCTGCCGTACTATCTGCCGATCTTCGGTGTCGTGGCGCTGATCTGTTGGGCGTTGGCCTTCACCATCGCATCGCCGCTTCGCGATTTGGCGCATAGCGTGGAGCGTTTCGGCCGCGGCGAGCTTTCGGTGCGCCTGAACTCGAAGCGGCGGGACGAAATCGGGGAGTTGGCGCGCGCATTTGATCGCATGGCCGCGAGGATCGGAACCCTGCTGACGGCGGAGCGCCGGCTGTTGCAGGATGTGTCGCATGAACTGAGGTCGCCGCTGGCGCGAATGAGCTTCGCCGCGGAGTTGGCGCGACGGGAAGAGCATCGGGATTCGGCGATTCAGCGGATGAAGGGCGAGATTAACCGGCTTTCGGCGCTGGTGGCGAGCCTGGTGGAGGTCACGCGCAGCGAAGGCGATCCGCTCTCGCGCACGCACGAGACGATCGCGCTGGCGGAACTGCTACGGGATATTGCAGAGGACTGCCGGATCGAAGCCGACGCGCGGGAGTGCGCCATCTCGCTGGCGATTGCGGACGAGCCCGATACTCTCGGGGATCGCGAGTTGCTGCGCCGGGCGTTCGAAAACATCCTGCGAAACGCCATCCGGTATGCGCCGCCGGGGTCGACGGTGGATGTGGGATTGCGCGGCGGCGCTCGGGTCGCATGCGTTACCGTCCGGGACTACGGAGCGGGCGTTCCGGAGGAGTTGCTGGGCAAACTGGGTCAGCCGTTCTTCCGGGTCGACGATTCACGCGACAGTTCGACGGGTGGACTCGGACTGGGGCTCGCGATCGCGCGGCGGGCGATCTCGGTGCATGATGGCGAGGTGCGGATCGAAAGCGCGCGGCCGGGGCTGCTGGTATCCGTCGAACTGCCGATTGCACAACCGCAACCTGCGGCCGTGGCTCCCGCGATGAACGGCACTTCGGCCGTGTGATCGACGACACGGACGATAGCTTGAACGTACCAGCGAAACATTTTCGCCCGTTCAATGTTACAGGAAATACTCCGCAACTTATGCAGAGGTAATATCTTTCGAAGTCCCCGGACTACAATCATTCCTAGGGGATAACGGGTGTCTCGAAGCTACAAATTCTTCTCTGTACCTCTTGTTGTCTTCGCCGCAACCGCGACAGCTCAGATACAGAATCAGCCCGACGATGGGCAGTGGACTATGGCTGCGAAGAATCCAGCCAGTACCAGATTTTCCACTTTAGATCAAATTAATACCAGCAACGTCAAGAACTTAAAACTGGCATTTACTTTTTCCACCGGATTTACGCACGGCCACGAGGCTGCTCCGCTCGTTGTGAATAACACGATGTATATCGTGACGCCGTTTCCGAACGTGCTGTACGCACTGGACCTGACTAAGCCCGGGGCGCCGGTGAAATGGACCTATCAGCCGAATCCCGCACGCGCCTCGCAGGGTGTCGCGTGTTGCGACGTGGTCAATCGCGGCGCAGCTTACTCTGATGGCAAGATCTTCTACAACACCCTCGATGTCCACACCGTAGCTGTCGACGCTAATACCGGCAAAGAGGTATGGAATACCAAGCTGGGGGATATCAACTTAGGCGAGTCCATGACGATGGCCCCGATAGTTGCCAAGGGGCGGGTAATTGTCGGTAACAGCGGCGGCGAGTTCGGGGTGCGCGGATGGATGGCCGGGTTAGACGCTGGTACGGGAAAGATTGTATGGCGAGCTTATTCTACCGGACCTGACAAAGATGTATTAATCGGACCTAACTTCAAGCCGTTTTATCCCGCGGAGCGCGGTCAGGACCTGGGAGTAAAAACCTGGCAGGGCGATCAATGGAAGATCGGCGGCGGCACAGGTTGGAGCTGGATCAGTTACGATCCCGATCTTGACCTGATCTACCACGGCACATCCAATCCAGGTCCGTGGAACCCGGACATGCGGCCCGGAGACAATAAGTGGACCTGCACCATATTCGCCCGCCGTCCCGAGACCGGCGAGGCAATTTGGGCGTACCAGATTTTCCCCCACGACGATCACGATTACGACGGCGTCAACGAAAACATTCTGTTAGACCTCAATATCAAGGGTCAGAATCGTAAGGTGCTGGCGCATCCCGATCGCGACGGCCGTGTGTATATCATCGATCGCGCAACGGGTGAAGTTATCAGCGCGGAGCCGTTCGTCTATGTGAATACGACGCAGTATGTAGACCTGAAGACAGGCTTGATCAAAATTAATGACGCCAAAGCGACGGGCTTCAAGACCACCCGCGACATGTGCCCCGCGCCTCCGGGAGGCAAGGACTGGCAGCCTTCGGCGTTTTCTCCGAAGACCGGCCTGATGTACATTCCGCACAACAATCTCTGCTATGAGATGCAGGGCACACAGGCGAATTACATTGCCGGCACCCCGTTTGTGGGAGCGAACGTCAAGATGTATCCCGGGCCGGGTGGAAATCGCGGCGGCTTCACGGCGTGGGATCCCGTTGCGGCCAAGCCGGTGTGGGAAGTGAAAGAGAATCTGCCCGCCTGGAGCGGCGCTGTTGTGACTGCGGGCGACGTAGTGTTCTACGGGACTATGGACGGCTGGTTCAAGGCCCTGGACGCGCACAATGGAAACCTGTTGTGGCAGTTCAAAGTCGGGTCGGGAATCATCGGCCAGCCCGTCGTGTACAAGGGCCCGGACGGCAAGGAGTATGTAGCGGTTCTATCGGGCGTGGGCGGTTGGTCGGGCGCGGTAGTTGCAGGCGGAATCAATACCGTCGATGGCACGGCTGCGCTGGGCTTCACGAATGCGATGTCCGACCTGGGCAAATACACCACTGCGGGAGGCATGTTGTATGCGTTTGTGCTTCCTTAGCGTAGTGCTCGCGGTCGCGCCGTTGATGGCTGGTCCTGCAACGTTGCGCGTGTGCGCCGATCCGAATAACCTTCCGTACTCGAATGAGAAAGCCGCGGGGTTTGAGAATCGCATCGCGGAGCTGCTCGCTAATAGCATGAACCAGATGGTCGAGTTCGTCTGGTGGAGCGAGCGCAAGGGACTCGTCAACAACACGCTGAATGCAGGGCGCTGCGATGTCCTGATGGGCTTGCCAGTGGGCATGGATGACGCAGAGTTGACCCGCCCGTACTTCCGCTCGACCTATGTGTTCGTCACGCGCAAGGATCGAAATCTGAACATTGAGTCGCTCACCGACGACCGGCTGGAGAAACTGCGGATCGGCATTCATGTGGTGGGTGACGATTACGCGCCGCCCTCGTTCGCTCTCGCGCGAAGAGGCATTGTTGCGAACGTGACCGGCTACAGCTTATTCGGCGAGTACGGCGAGCCGAATCCGCCGGCGAAACTCATTCACGCCGTGGCTGCCGCCGACGTGGATGTGGCAATCGTGTGGGGACCATTCGCCGGGTACTTCGCGCCTCGCGAAAAGGTTGCGTTGGAGGTGACTCCGGTATCGCCGCAAGCGTATATGGCGGTGCCGTTCGTGTACGACATAGCGATGGCAGTTCGCAAAGGTAACGACAAGCTTCGCGCCGCGCTCGACGATGCACTTGTCCGCAACTGCGCCGAAGTGCAGGGGGTGCTGCACGAGTTCGGTGTGCCGCAGGTGGCGCAAGCGGAGGGGAAGGGAACATGCGACGAATCGCGGGGCTCGCCTGCTGCATCCTCGCGCTGACTTCGTGCCAGCGCGAGAAACGCGATGTGCGCCCGGCGCCGGTCCGCACGGTAACGTTCGGGTCGGCCGCGCGCGAAGATACCATCGAGCCGGGCGGCAAACTGCCGCAATATCAGGCGGTCAATCCGTACGACCGCAGCGCCTGGGCAATCAGCGAAGGCCAACGGCTGTTCGACTGGTATAACTGCTCCGGCTGCCATTCGCACGGCGGCGGCGGCATCGGGCCTCCGCTGATTAAGACCACGTGGATCTATGGCGGCGAGCCCGACAATCTGTTCGACACCATCGTCAAAGGGCGGCCGAACGGCATGCCGACGTGGGGCGGGCGAATTCCGGAATATCAGATCTGGCAGCTTGTGGCGTTCATTCGATCCATGAACAAAGAGGAGCCGCAATCGGCGACTCCCGCGCGGACCGATGAAATTCAGATCTCGCCCACTTTGAAACAGAAAGTCAACGGAGTGACGAAGTGATCAGGCGGGCGGCGCTCATTCCCGCAATCGCGGCGCTGGCCTTGCTTTCTGGCTGCGGCGCCAAGGTGCAATCGGCGATGGACCCGGCGGGTCCTGAGGCGGGGCGCATCGCCGGGCTCATGTGGTTCTTCATCATTTTGGTTTCCGTCATCTTTGTGGTGGTGATGGCTTGTGTGCTCTATGCTCTCTTCCGCGGACCGCGCGGGATTGAACAGGAGCCTCTGGAGCGCACGCACGCGCCATCCACGGCGACCGAAGAAAAGCTGACCCGCAATGTTACTGCTGCGACCGTCGCGACGGTGGTGATCCTGTTCGGGCTGCTGGTCGCCAGCGTGGTTACGGGCCGGGCGATTTCCAGCCTCGGCACAGCCAAAAACGGCATCACCGTGGAAGTGACCGGCAATCAATGGTGGTGGTACGTGCGATACCCCAACGATATCGCGCAGTGGACCGTCGTCACGGCCAACGAGATTCACATTCCCGTGGGGCGGCCCGTGCAAATCCGCGGCACGTCCAACGACGTGATTCACAGCTTCTGGGTTCCCAATCTGAACGGCAAGATCGATTTGATTCCGTCCCGCGTTACGGAGCGATGGATCCAAGCCGACCGGCCCGGGCGGTTTCGCGGGCAATGCGCGGAGTTTTGCGGATTGCAGCACGCGCACATGGCGCTGTGGGTGATCGCGGATCCGCCGGACAAATTCCAGGCGTGGATGAATGCGCAGTTGCAGGCTCCGCAGCCGCCGGGCGACCCCGAACTTCAACGCGGGCAGCAGGTGTTCCTGAATCATGCATGCGTGTATTGCCACACCATCGGGGGGACCAGCGCGATGGCTTCTGTTGGGCCCGATTTGACGCACTTCGGCAGTCGGTCCACCATAGCCGCCGGCACGCTGCCCAACACGAAAGGAAATCTCGGCGGATGGATTACGGACCCGCAAAATGTGAAGCCCGGAAATCACATGGCCGTGGTTGACATCAAAGCCGACGAGCTGCAGCCGCTAATCGATTACCTGGAGAGTCTGAAATGACCCTGCCCATGGAGCCGGCCGTTCGGGATATCGACGTCGAGCGCGAGCGCGAGAATCTGAAGCGCGCATGGTCCAGTCCCGGAGGCATATGGGGATGGCTGAGCGTGACCACGCATCACGCCATTGGAATGCGCTACATCGTCACGGCCTTCATCTTCCTGCTGGCCGGCGGCGTGGAAGCATTCCTGATGCGGCTGCAACTGTCAAGGCCGGACAACACGTTCCTCTCGCCCGACAAGTACAACCAGCTTTTCACGATGCACGGCACTACCATGATGTTCCTCTTCGCGGTGCCGGTGATGGAAGGCATGGGCGTGTACCTGGTGCCGCTGATGCTGGGGACGCGCAACGTGGCGTTTCCGCGGTTGAATGCGTTCGGCTATTACATGTACCTCGCGGGCGGCATTTTCCTTTATTGGGGGCTGTTCAGCAATAGCGGACCGGACGCGGGCTGGTTCGCGTATACGCCGCTTTCGGGCCCGATGTATTCGGCAGGCAAACGCGTGGACGTCTGGGCGCAGATGATTACGTTCACGGAAATCTCGGCCATGTGCGTAGCCGCGGAACTGATCGCAACCATCCTGAAGATGCGAGCCCCCGGCATGAGCCTCAACCGGATCCCGCTCTTCTGCTGGAGCATGCTGGTGCAGAGTTGGATGGTGCTGTTCGCCATGCCCGCGGTGATGATCGCGAGCACGGTGTTCCTGCTGAACGACCGCACCATCGGCACTCATTTCGTGAATCCCGCTGAAGGCGGCGACCCGCTTTTATACCAGCATGTCTTCTGGTTTTTCGGCCACCCGGAGGTCTATATCATCTTTATTCCCGCTCTGGGAATGATTTCCTCCATCGTGGATACGGACACGCGGCGAGCCATTTTCGGCTATCCGGCGATGGTGCTGAGCGTGGTGGCAACCGCGTTCATCGGTTTCGGCCTATGGGTGCATCACATGTTCGCCACCGGACTGCCGCAAATCGGCGAAGCGTACTTCACCGCGGCGAGCATGATGATCGGCATCACCAGCGGCGTGCAAATCTTCTGCTGGATCGTGACGATCTGGACCGGCCGCGTGCGATGGAGCGCGGCAATGCACTTCGTGCTGGGCTTCTTCTTTATCTTCGTCGCCGGCGGGCTCACCGGCATCATTCTCGCCGCCATTCCGCTGGACCTGCAGGTGCACGATACGTTTTTCGTGGTGGCGCACTTCCATTATGTGCTGATCGGCGGCGCGCTCTTCCCGCTGTTCGGCGGCTTCCATCACTGGTTTCCGAAATTCACCGGCAGGATGATCGACGAGCGAATCGGCAAAGTAACCTTTTGGCTGCTGTTCGTCGGCTTCAACCTGACCTTCTTCCCGATGCACCTGCTGGGGCTCTACGGAATGACGCGCCGCATTTACACCTATGGCAGCGAAATGGGCTGGGATCACGGCAACGCGCTGGCGACTGCCGGCGCCTCCATCATCGCGGTGGGCGGAATTCTGTTCATCATCAATGTGTTCGTGAGCCGGAAATCGGGTGCTCTCGCGGGCGCGAACCCGCTGGATTCGGGCACGCTGGAATGGGCCACCACTTCTCCGCCGGAGCCGTTTAACTTCGTGCTGCTGCCGGTTGCCACCAGCCGCTATCCGCTATGGACGTTGCCCAAGGAACGGCTCGCGGTGACGGGCGTGCGCAGTGACCGGCGCGAAGTGCTGGTAACCACGGTGATGGACGCCGAGCCGCGCCACCGTTATCCTCTGCCGCACTCCTCGATCTGGCCGTTTATTTCGGCTTTGCTGATCGCCATTGCATTGACGGGATCGGTCTTCGCGTTTGGCTGGTATTACATCGGCTTCATCGTGGCGGCGATCGGACTCATCGGCTGGTTTTGGCCGTGGCGCAGGCGGGAGGCGAGGTCATGATTCCCTCGCGGACCATCGACGTGTCGCACCTGCCTGACGTCGAGATTAACGATCAGGCGCCTCTGTGGTGGGGCCAGGTTTCGCTGGCGGTGGTGGAAGGCACCACGTTTTGCGTTCTGATCGCCACTTACTTTTACGTCCGGCTGAGCATGGATATGTGGCCTCCGCCGGGCGTGCAGTTGCCGCACGAATTGCTTCCGGCTATCGAACTGGCCTTCCTGCTGGTGAGCTGCATCGGCAGCTACATGGCCAGCGAAGCCGCGAAAAAGGATGATCGCGGCGGCATGATTCTCGGTCTCGGAATCAATCTGCTGCTGGCGCTGGTGGCGGTGGGCATCCGCGCCGTCGAATGGTATCAGTGGAATTGGAAGTGGACCACGACGGCATACGGTTCGGTGACGTGGAGCATTATGTTTCTGCACACCGTGGATGTCGCGGCGGACCTGGTCTACACAACCGTCCTCATCGTCATCCTGCTGGTCCGCCGTGCGGGTCCGTATCAGCGCCTAGGCGTTCACGTCGATAGCATCGTCTGGTATTTCCTGGTCGCCATCTGGATTCCGTTGTACGTCACTTTATTCTGGGGACCGTACATAGTGGGGGCGCCGTAATGAGCCGCCGCGCGATTCTTTGGGTGGCGATGCTTACCGGCCCGGCCATCTGGTTCCTGAGCATGAACACGAACTTCGTGCTGGCGCCGTGGGATTGCGTGCTCGGCTGGAAACCGGCGAATGTGGTGGTGTCGATCATCGCGTTGCTGCTGGTGGCCGGCGCGATTCTGGTGGGATGGAGCGAGTGGCGCGCCGTTGGCCGTGAGTATCCCGGAGAAACGGGCGGCAGCGTCGCGACGGCGCGTGTTCTGGCATCGGGCGCGGTGCTGCTGAACGGACTCTTCATGCTTGTCATCTTCGCGCAGATGGTCAGCGAAATCCTGATGGGGGCGTGCTCTTGACGTCGCGGCGGTGCATCGCGCTGCTGGCGCTTCTGGCGCTGCCGGCGATCGCGCATGAGAGCGGTCCGCTGCACCCTGACGATCTGTGGACAGCCTGGGAACTCGAGCCCGGAGCGGTGATTCCCATTGCGCTCTCGGCACTTCTTTATGCGCGCGGAGCGAGCGCGGAGCACGGCGTCTCGCGCCGCCAACAGGTGTACTTTTGGCTTGGACTCGCGGTTCTGGCGATTGCGCTGGTCTCGCCCCTGCATCCTCTTGGCGAGGTGCTGTTCTGCGCGCATATGTCGCAGCACGAAATCTTGATGCTGGTCGCGGCCCCGCTGCTGGTGATCTCGCGGCCGCTCGCGCCACTGCTCTGGGGACTCCCGAAGCAGTGGCGCCGGCCGCTGGGACAGTGGTCGAAGGGGCGCGGCGTGCAGAAGACCTGGCGCTGGCTCACCGCGCCGTTCAGCGCATGGTGGATTCATGCAGTGATCCTCTGGGGCTGGCACGCTCCGCGGCTGTTTCAGGCGACGCTGACCAGCGAGTGGGTGCACACCGCGCAGCACCTGAGCTTTTTTCTTTCCGCGCTCCTGTTCTGGTGGGCGCTGTTCTACACGCGCACGGAAATGGGCCGCGGGTTGAGCGTCTTTTACGTTTTCACTACCGCGATCCACACAGGAATTCTCGGCGCATTGCTGACCTTTTCGCCGGTTCTGTTTTACCCGGCGTATGCCCGAACTTCGCCGCTGTGGGGGCTGACGCCGCTCGAAGATCAGCAGCTCGGCGGCCTGATTATGTGGGTCCCGGCGGGCGTCGTCTATCTCGTCGTGGGGCTGCTGCTGCTTGCGGCGTGGCTCCGCGAGAGCGATGTAGTGCTGGCTCGGAGAAGTTATGCGGATTAGCATTGCGATTTTATTTGCCGGAGCGGTGCTGCTCGCCGGATGCTCGCAGAAGCCATCCGACAGCGCGGCGGGGTTGGCGTCGGTTTGGACCGGCGGCAACGTGCAGCGCGGCATGAGCGCGGTTTCGCGCTTCGGCTGCGGAAGCTGTCACACCATCGGCGGACTTTCTTCGGCTCACGGTATGGTGGGTCCGCCGCTCACCGGCATTCGCAATCGCATGTATGTCGCGGGGATGCTGCCGAATAATCCCGGCAACATCATCCAGTGGATTTACGATCCCAAGAGCGTCAATCCCAAGACCGTCATGCCGAAGGTGGGGCTGAGCCGGCAGGACGCAACGGACATCGCCGCTTATTTATACTCGCAGTGAGGAGAGTTTATGGTCACACTTGACGACGCCCGCCGGGTGATTGCAGCGGCGGAGAATAAGGCCCGTGAAATCGGCCAGCCGATGAACATTGCGGTGGTGGACGCGGGAGGCAACCTGGTGGCGCACGTGCGCATGGATGGCGCATGGTTCGGCAGCGTGGATATTTCGATCAATAAAGCGTGGACTTCGCGCGCATTCGATATTGCGACTAAGGACCTCGCCGAGTTGAGCCAGTCGGGCGACCAGTTTTTTGGGATTCACGCATCGAATCGCGGCCGCGTCATGATTTTCGCGGGAGGCATTCCGCTGAAGCGCGGCGGCCAGGTGGTGGGCGCGATCGGGGTGAGCGGAGGCCTGGGCAAACAGGATCAAGCCGTAGCCGAAGCGGGCGCGGAAGCCTTCGGAAGTTAGTATGTGCCGGCCTCCAGGCCGGTACAAGGCGATCGGAGATCGCCTGCGTCGCACCTAATTGTCCACGCGGAGCGCGGTCGCCGGGTCGATGCTGCCCGCCCTCATCGCGGGTATGAATCCCGCGACCGCGGCAGCCGCCGCGAGCACGGCGGCCGCCGTCGCGAGGACCCACGGATCGGTCGTTTTGACCCCGTACACCTGCCCCGCGAGCAATCTTCCGGCCGCCAGCGCCGCTGGAATTCCGGCTGCGAGCCCGAGCCCGGCCTGCATCAGCGCGCTCTTCAGAACCATGCGCACCACGTCGCCGCGCGTCGCGCCCAGCGCCGCTCGCACTCCGATTTCCGCTGTGCGCCGCGCCACGGAATAAGCCGTCAAGCCGTACAAGCCGATCGACGCCAGCAGCAGCGCCAGTATTCCGAATACCTGCGCGAGCACTCCGATCAGCCGCTCATGCCCGAGCAAGCCGTCGAGCATGCCGCTCATGGTTTGGACAATAACCAGAGTCACATTCGGGTCTATGCCGCCGAGCGTTTGCCGGATGCGGCCGGCGAGTCCGCCAACCGGGCCATCGGTGCGCAGCAAAATGCTCTCAATGACGTTGGATCGCGCGCGCGTGCTGTCCTTCCACTCGTCGGCGCGCATTTGCAGCAGGGGCAGGAAGAACATCGGACGGCCGGGATTGCGCGGATCGCGGAAGCGGATGGTGTTCACGATTCCGACTATGGTGTAGTCGGCGCGATGGGATGCTCCACCGAGGCCGAACCGCTTGCCGATCGGGTCTTCATTCGGCATGTACTGGTCGGCGAACGCCTGATTGATAACGGCCACGTGCGTCGAGGCGGGCGTGTCGCGCTCGTCAAAGCCGCGGCCGCGAAGAATGCGCGCGCCAATCGTAGCGAAGAAACTCGGGCTGACGCGATCCCACGAAGGCGAAAGTTGGGCCGAAGGATTGCTTTCCAGTGTGGCGTTCATTTGCCAGTTGTTCCCGGACATCGGGCTGTAAAGCGCGAGCGCCACGTTGCGGACACCAGGGATCTGGCGAAGCTGGCGATCGATTTCGGTATAGATGGTCTGCAACTTTTCCGGCGGATACTGGCTGACGCCGGCATCCACGGCCGCTACGGACGTTTTGCCGACATCAAGCCCCCATTGCTGGCCGGTGAGGTTGTGCAGCGTTTGCACCATCAGCCCGGCGCCCGCGAGCAGCACCAGCGACAGCGCGGCTTGCAGCACCACCAGCGTCTTCTGCGGAAGCGTCGAACGTCCGGCGGCGGAGCGCCCGGCGCCGTGCAGCGCGGCAGCGGGATCGGCACGCGATGCCGACCACGCAGGCGCCATCCCGAACAGAATTCCAGTCAGCAGCGACAGCAGAAAGGCAAACCCGAGCACGGGGAGAGACGGCGACGTTTCGATGGGCACATGCGCGCCTTGAAACGCGAGGCGGATCAGCAGCCCCGCGGTTTCGCCGGCGACGAGCAGCCCGAGCACACCGCCGAGTACCGCGAGAATCGTGCTTTCCACCAAAATCTGACGTATGATGCGCGCCCGCGAGGCTCCCAGCGCAACTCGTACGGAAAGCTGCGATGCCGCCGCGGCGCCGCGCGCAAGCTGCAGGTTGGCGAGGTTGGCGCAGGCGATCAGCAGCACCAGTCCGGTAATTCCGAGCAGCAGGCGCAGATCGCGGCGGTACTGCTCGCGCATCTCCGCAATGCCGGCGCCCCCGGGCACTAGCGCGACGTATTGCTTCCCTACGTCACGGCGCTCGCGGTCACTGGCGGGAGGCTGATTCGCCGCGAGCCACTGCTGCAATTCGGCATTGACCTTGGCCTCCACAGGCGCGGTTGCGGTGTGCGGCTTCATGCGGGCGAAAACGTAAAGCCAGTGGCTGGTGCTCTGGTCCAGCAAAGCACTGCGGCCATGCGTGGCGGGTTCAGCGGCGAGGGGAATCCAAAAGTCGGGTGGATCCGGGCGAAGCGCCGCGCCGTAAAAGCCGGGCGGCGCCACTCCTACGACGGTAAAGGGCGAGCCTTCGATGACGAAAGTGTCGCCGATCACGCCGGGGTCACCCGCGTAATGCTGCTGCCACGCGCGGTAGCTCATCACGGCGACCGGCGGAGCGCCGCGCCGGTCGTCGGACGGATTCAATAGCCGGCCGGCGTAAGGACGCAAGCCGAAGAGCGGGAAGTAAGTGCCGGAGACGAACTGGTCCACAAACGCCTCGGGCGATGCGCCGCTTCGCCGCACCCCGACCTCCCCTGTGCCGCTCTGAAACGCCGCGAGTTCTTCGAATTCCGGCGTGTGCTCCCGCAAATAGTTGTAAAGCGCGTAGGAGTACACGGAGAAGCGGCCCTGATAGCCGCCCAGCACGCAGCAATTATCGCCATCGCCGACGCGCAGGATGCGTTCCGGTTCGGCCACGGGCAGCGACTTCAGCATCACTGCGTGGATCAGCGTGAAAATGCCGGTTGCGCCTCCGATGCCCAACGCGAGAGTGAGCGCGGCAGTCGCGGTGAAACCCTTGGCGACGTAGAGTTGCCGGATGGCGAAGCGGATATCGTGCCACATGCAGGAATAATACTCCCGAAACGGAAAAACGTAACGCGAACTGCGGCGGGCCGCCGATGGGCCGCTCTCCGGTTCGATTCCGCTACATCGCGCTCGGCACCACGGTCAGTTCGGTGATCACCGCGCGCGCAGGCAGCTTCACGCACGCCAGCACAGCCTCCGCGACATGCTCCGGCAACAGGGCAACCGCCAGTTGTTCGGCGGTCGGACGCACCGGCCGTTTAGCCAGAATCTCGGTATCGACAAGTCCGGGGTTGATCACGGTGGTGCGAATTCCGTTCTCCTTCTCTTCCAACCGGATCGCATGCGAGAGCCCGATCAGGCCGCGCTTCGATGCCTGATAGGCCGCGCCGGAAACGTCGGGTGTCTGGCCGGAGATGGAACTGATGAACACCAGGTGCCCGCGGCGCCGGTCGCGCATCGCGGGAAGCACAGCCTGCGATGCGTAATATGCGGCATCGAGGTTGGTTTCGATCAGGTCGCGCCAGATCTCGGGGCGCAGGCGGCTCATGGCGCGATCGGGAGTGTTGGTCCCGGCGGCGAAGACCATGATATCGACGGGGCCGAGCGCGTGGCGCGTGGCCGCCGCGAGACGGTCGAGATCCGCGTGTGATTTCGCATCGGCGGCGTATGTCGCAATCGTGAGACCCTCAGCGGCGGCGTCGGATTTCAGCGCATCGAGACGGTCCTGGCGGCGTGCCGACGCCATCACTTTTGCGCCTTCGCGCGCCAGCAGCAGCGCTGTGGACCGGCCGATTCCGCTGGAGGCGCCGACCACCAGGGCAACTTGATCTTTCAAAGATGTGGGCATGTGTCGCCCGCTATTATCCGGTGCGGCGAGGGTGCGCGGCAACCTGCTCAGCGATTGAACGGGTATTCCTGAATCCAGTGAAACCCGCGGCTCACCAGCATCAGTTTGTTGCGATCCACCAGCGAGAGCTCCAAATGCTCGGCATGCTGGTCCAGAGTGCCATCCAGCGTCAGATGCTGCGGGTCCGGGCGCTGAAACCGCAGGGTGCCCGTGGCCGCGCCTTTGCTCAACCCGATTACGGATGCCTTGAGGTCGATCTGAGCCACGCAGTTCGCAAAGCCGTCGGACATGAGCTGGATGGCCATCGAGCCGGGCCGGTCAAAAACAATGCGCCGCCATGCCTTCGTGTCGGTCGCGGTGGCGAGCAGCGGTTTGCCGTCTACGGTTCTTTGCTCGATATTCCAGATGCCGTAAAGCTCGGACTTCGGTGCGCCGGCGCCATACTGATGCCAGGCCTTATAGTCGGAGTGGAAGAACATCGCGAGCATGATGAACGCGTACACTACCTGCGTCACTCGAGCGATGCGGTTGCGTCGTGGGGAAGCGAACAGCGGCGGGGCGGTGGAGGGTCCTGCGCCGTTGCTGGTCAGGAAGAATTGCAGAATCCGCTTCATATCCGGGGCGAGAATTACCAGCAGCATGACAAGGATGTGCAGCGAGAGCAGTTTCACCGGAACGTCATACGTCATGTTGAGCGTGAAGACTTCCGTAATATCCGCCAAACTGATCAGCGCGCCGAGCATGGCCGTGCGTGGGAAGAGAAGCAGCAGACCGCCGGTCATTTCCGCCGTCCCGACAAACATCTCGTAGGCCGGCGACGCACCGACCGAATACCAGAGGGCGCCCATCGGCGAGAAGTTTCCGTAGGGCTCCAGCAACTTCGTCAAGAAAGGAAACGGCATTTGCAGCGGGATTACCTTGACGGATCCGTAAAGGAGCATCTCGGTGCCTACGGCGATGCGCAGAAACAGACGGAACCATTTGTAGACCGCCGCGTCATTGGTGCGTTTGGAGAGGAGAGTCCAAAGACCCGCGGCCACCGCGGCGATTACGAGGCTGCAAAAACAGAAGACCCAATCGTATGTCTTATCGCCGCTCCCACTCCCCTCGAACACGAGTGGCAATTTCGCATGAAAGACGTGGTTAGCTGTCGGGAAAATGACGGCACGAAACGGGAGTGTGGTGTATAGCTCAGGAATCCCCAGGTCCGGGATGGGCAGCATGTTGACCAGGACTTGGGTGCCGGCGCAGAACAGCGCGAAGTAAATCAGGGCGAAGCGAAGCGCCAGGCGCGCGGGCGCGGGCCAGAAGCGGCGTTCCGGCGCGGCGGCAAGTTGAAATTGAGCATCTGCGGCCATGGTGGTTCCTGGATTGAAACTACACTACCACTGCCTGGGACCTCGCGTTGTCAGCCTGAAAGCCGAAATTCACCGTGCTGGATGATACAGCTCTGACGAACAAACAGGCGCTGCGTTCTGTGTCTGGCCGTGCCCAAAGTGTTTTGAGCAGGAACTGCCCCCCAAACGGAACAGCAATAATGAGGCATGGCCATAAAAGCTGTGGCAGTTGACGAAAAGAACCTGCACCACCTGATTATCGGACTGAACCGCAAAAACCTGACCGCCCTTCTCGCCGGTAAGGTCGTGACTTTTCCGACGGGGTACCTGCAAGGTCTGACGGAGGGCAGCGACGTGGTCGTATTGTTTGCCGAAACCGATGAAGATTTGGAGCAGCGCTTCCCCCCTGCGCGCCGTCCGGCGGCATAGCTTCATTGGCGCCGCGCCGGATTTCCGAATCCTGTTGTCAGCGTGCGTGCGTTGGACCCAGATGGACCAAAATCAGCGGTTCCGGAGCGATTGCCCCTTCTTCACCTCCCGGCACACCCTGACGCGGTGGGCATCGCATACCCCACGCACCCTGGCATACTTCGCGGGGCACAGCGACTTCGAGACGACACGGCGCTATGTTAACGCGAATCTGGACACCGGGCGGGCGCGATGAAAAAGGCTCGTGAGGTTCAGGGTGGGAACAGAAACGGGCACTGAAGAAACGGGGAGGATTGAGGTGGTACGCCCGAGTGGATTCGAACCACCGACCTTTTGCTCCGGAGGCTCATTCTCAGTATATAACTCCGTGATTCTCCGTGTTTCATGGCGGTTCTGAAACTACAAATTGATGCGCATGAATCAGGTTTTGAGTGGGTATTTGAGTGGGTAATCGTCCCTCGTTTCGTGAAACATAAGCCTTGCGAAATGTTAGTGAGGTGTGGCACAGTCTAATCGAGCGTTCGCCTTTTCACCGCTCCGCGACTGGCCGCGAAGCATGAAGCCCAGCACCCGATTCGCAGCACCCCCTTTTCAACCCCATTCCCTTCATATGCGCATACCGCCCAGCAGATTGGTCAGCGTGCTCACCCCTGGATCATCGTTTCAGGTGCGCACATCCGAATATCAGCCATTTGACCGCGCCATGCCGTACACCGAGGCTCTGGCCGCGGCGATTCGCGGCGA
>DATNFO010000021.1:0-2850 GCA_035606355.1 Candidatus Limnocylindrales bacterium
GTGTGGATGCCGCGAGACTCGAGGGCGGGAAGGATTTGCTCCAGTTCGCGATAGCGGACCATGGGGTCGCCGCCGACGAGCGAAACGTGCAGAGGACGATACCGATCGACGAGGTCGAGAACTCCTTTGACCAGCGCATCCTGCTTGTAGTCGGAGAGCACGCGGAGGGTTACGCCGTTGCCGCCGAGGTGGGCTTCATCGTAGGCGTAGCAACCGGGGCAGCGAAGCGGACACTCGCGAGTAATTTCAATGGACATCAGCGGCTTGCGTCCACCAAGAATGGTGGACCATGATTGCAGGATTTCCTGAGCCTTCATTCAATTCCCCTTGGAAGCCGGATAAGCGGCTTCTGATTCGGCTTTCTTACAGTGCGATGCGAAACGGAGAGGGAGTGAATGCAGGACTAGACCTGCTGGACGCAGGTTGTTTCGATGGGGGGAAGCAGGGATCGGGTGGGGGATTTCTGTTCAGCGCGCAGGACCACCCGCGAAATCACAAGCTGAGGGAAGGCTCCGGTGAGCAGCAACACTGCGCCGACAAGGGCGAATATCAGCATGATGACGAACTGGAGGGTGTCGAGGACAGTAACGGGAATATCCGCGTAAGGCGCGATGCAGAGCGCAAGAATGCAGACTATGCAACACACCGCCACGAAGATTTTGACGTACCGCACCATCTGAGGGACATGGTAGAGAGGTCCCCCATGTGATTGCAAGCGATTCCGGAGTCAAAGGCCGGAAACAAAGAGGAAAGCCTCACTGCCCGGGCGCGACTACCGGCTTGCGGGCAGGGTGTATTCAAGGTCATAGGAGTGCTGGCCGCCTGCGACCGCAATGGTGAATGTGCCGGCGATGCCGGCCAGCTCGCCGGAGCCGGAGCCGGGCGTAATGATGATCCGCAGATTGTAACCTTGGGCATCCATGGTCGCGGTCTGTTGCAGCGCGAAGCCGCCGCTTTTGCCGGCCAGCGTTCCCGTGACCATTTCGATTGCGACGTATCCGGCCTCGCCGTTTTTCGGGTTTCCTGCCGAGATCATCTCGCCTTGCGATGTGCCTTCCAGATCGCCGTGAATTTCTTTGTTCACAGAGAAGCGCATCAGCCCTTCGGCGGGAGCGGACGGCTGCGGCTGCATCCTGACGGTAAAGCTTCCGCGAGCGTGGTTGAGCATTGGAGTCTCCTGAAGTACCTGCCGCTGGCTGAGACCTGGGGAATCTCCCTAAATTACCACCGTTTCCTGATATTCGCCGAAGATTTCGCGCAGGGCGGCGGCGATTTCTCCCACGGTGGCGTAGTTTTCGACGGCGTTGAGGATGGCGGGCATGAGATTTTGACCACTGCGGGCGTTGTCTTTGACCTGGTTAAGCGCCGCCTGCCACGGTTCTTTGGGGCGGCGGGCGCGGAGGGACCGGACACGCTCGATCTGGCGGCGTTCCAATGCTTCGTCGATGCGCTGGATGGGGATGGGAGGCTCATCCTCGCGGGTGAAGCGGTTGACGCCGACGACGGTGGCTTCTCCGGAATCAACGGCGCGCTGGTAGTCGTAGGCGGCGGCCTGAATTTCCTGCTGCACCCAGCCCTGCTCAATGGCGCGCAGCATGCCGCCGAGCGCGTCGATGCGGTCGAGATAGGCGCGGGCCTGTTGTTCGAGGCCGGTGGTGAGCGATTCCACATAGAAAGAACCGGCGAAGGGGTCGATGGTGTTGGCGACTCCGGACTCGCCGGCGATGATCTGCTGCGTGCGCAGGGCGATGCGGGCGGCCTCTTCGGTGGGCAGGGCGAGGGCTTCGTCGTAGCCATTGGTGTGGAGCGACTGCGTGCCTCCGAGGACGGCGGACAGCGCCTGGATGGCGGTGCGGACGATGTTGTTTTCCGGTTGCTGCGCTGTCAGCGTGGAACCGGCGGTCTGGGTGTGGAAGCGCAGCATCCAGGAACGGGGATTTTTTGCGCGGAAGTGTTCGCGCATGATGCGCGCCCAGAGGCGGCGGGCGGCGCGGAATTTGGCGACTTCCTCGAAAAAGTTGTTGTGGGCGTTGAAGAAGAAGGACAGCCGCGGGGCGAAGCGGTCGATGTCAAGGCCCGCGTCCACGGCGGCCTGGACGTAGGTGATGCCGTCGGCCAGGGTGAAGGCGATTTCCTGCGCGGCGGTGCTTCCGGCCTCGCGCATGTGATATCCGGAAATGGAGATGGTGTTCCACTCGGGCGTGTTTTCGTTTGCCCAGGCGAACATGTCGGTGATGATGCGCATGGCGTGGCGGATGGGATAGATGTAGGTTCCGCGGGCGACGTACTCCTTGAGGATGTCGTTCTGCACGGTTCCGGAGAGTTTTTTAGGGTCGGCTCCAGTGCGTTTGGCCACGGCGACATAGAGCGCGAGCAGGATGCTGGCCGTGGCGTTGATGGTCATGGAGGTGGAGATTTTTTCGAGCGGGATGCCTTCGAAAAGCCGTTCCATGTCTTCAATGGAGTCGATGGCGACGCCCACCTTGCCGACTTCGCCGAGGGCCATGGGATCGTCGGAGTCGTAGCCGATTTGGGTGGGCAGGTCGAAGGCTACCGACAGCCCTGCTGTCCCGTTGGCGATGAGGAATTTGTAGCGACGGTTGGACTCTTCGGCATCGCCCATCCCGGCGTACTGGCGCATGGTCCAGAGGCGTCCGCGATACATGGTGGGCTGAATGCCGCGCGTAAAGGGAAACTCGCCGGGATAGCCGAGATCACGATCGTAGTCGAATTCGTTGAGGTCGGCGGCGGTGTAGACGGGTTTGGGTTTGTCGGGCACGGAAGTCCATCCGGACGAATGATTTTAGCTTAATCTGTGAGGTTCGGGATTTCAGGAGGCATGATGAAAGC
>DATNFO010000022.1:0-57811 GCA_035606355.1 Candidatus Limnocylindrales bacterium
CTTCGGCCTCAACATCTCCAGAGCGGAATACCGACCTCAAACGCGCCGCTACCGATACCAGGATGCACTACGCCGACTTTCATTTCTATCGGCGGCCCACAGGGCCATGGTTACTCCCTTACGGTCACGGCTCCGTATGTAGTTGATGCTGCTAACGGAGCCGCGACCGTAAGGGATTGTGAAAAAATGTGACGTGCGCGAGTTTTCAACAACGCAAGTAATTGAAAACAGGATGGTCGGAAAGCGGTTTTTCGCATTTTTTCACAATCCCGTCAGGGAGCGGTAAACGGTGCATCGAAAGGCGAATGAATCGCGACGAGAACAGCAGCCGGATTTCTCAGGCAGCGGTAACCTGTACATCGACGATCTCACCGCTTGAGCTCCCTTTGCAATTCGGCGAGCAACTGCAATGCTTCAATCGGCCGAAGCTCGTCGAGATTCAGCGCTCGTATACGCTCCGCAATCCCGTATCCCACAGGCTCGAAGAGGTTGATCTGTACTGGGCCGGCGGGCTCGGCTTCGGCCAACTGGCCCGTCACGGCGCGCTCGCTGCGTTCGTGCAGTTTCAACACTTCGCGCGCGCGTTCAATCACAGCGATGGGCAGCCCCGCGAGCCGCGCGACCTCGATTCCGTAGCTGCGGTCCGCCTTCCCCGGTTCCACCTTGCGCAGGAAGATGATGTGATCGCCCGCTTCCTTCACGCTGACCATCAGGTTGCGCACGCCGTCGAGCGACTCGGCAAGCTCTGTCAGTTCGTGGTAATGCGTGGCGAAAAGCGTTTTTGCGCGGGTCTTTGCGTGCACGTGCTCCACCACTGCCCAGGCGAGCGCGAGGCCATCATACGTGGCGGTGCCGCGGCCGATTTCATCCAGCACGATGAAACTGCGCGGCGTTGCGGTATTGAGAATGACGGCGGTCTCCGTCATCTCCACCATAAACGTGCTGCGGCCGCGCGCCAGATTGTCGCTCGCTCCGATTCGCGTGAAAACCCGGTCGATTACCGGAAGGCTTGCCGATTCCGCCGGCACGAACGAACCCATCTGCGCCAGGATCGCGATGAGCGCCGCTTGCCGAAGGTAGGTGCTCTTGCCGCCCATGTTGGGCCCGGTGATGATGGCGATCAGGCCGTCGGAATCGTTCAGATAGAGGTCGTTCGGAATGAAACGGCCGCCTTCTTCACCGGCGAGGCGTTCGACGACGGGGTGGCGTCCCGCGAGGATGCGCATTTCGCCGCTCTCCGAAAACAGCGGCCGCCGGTAGCGATTTTCCGCGGCGACCTGCGCGAGTGATGCCGTGACGTCCAGTTCGGCGATCGCCGACGCGGTCGCGCGGATGCGCTGAGCCTGCGCCGCGGCTTGTTGCCGCACGGCCCCAAAGAGCTCCTTCTCAAGCGTCAGGATCTTATCCTCGGCGTCGAGCACTTTGCGCTCGTAGTCCTTCAACTCCGCGGTGGTAAAGCGCTCGGCGTTCGCAAGAGTCTGCTTGCGCTCATAGTCCGAGGGCGCAAGATGCAGGTTGGCGCGCGTGATCTCTATGTAATAGCCGAACACGTTGTTGAAGCGGACCTTGAGGCTCTGTATGCCGGTGCGCTGCCGCTCGCGCGCCTCGATATGTGCGATGTACTGCTTGCCGTTCTGGCTCAGGTCGCGCAGCTCGTCGAGCTCGGCGTTGTGTCCGGGCCGTATGGTGCCGCCATCCACCAGGTTCAGCGGCGGATCGTCGGAAATCGCATCCAGAATCAGCCGCGCGACATCTTCCAGGTCATCGAGGCGCGCGTGGATGCTGCGCAGCCGCTCCGCCTGCTGCGTGTCGAAGCAGCGCTTCACTGCGGGAATCTTCTCCAGGCTGCGCCCGAGCGCCAGCACATCGCGCGGACCGGCGGATCCCAAGGTAACCTTCGCCAGCAAACGCTCCAGATCGAGAATTCCGTTCAACTGCTTGCGCAGCTCGGCGCGCAGGATGGTTTGCTGCAGCAATTCGCTAACGGCATCGAGCCGCTCTTCGATTTCCGCCCGATCCATGGAGGGGCGGAGCAGCCGCTGCCGGAGAAGGCGTCCGCCCATGCCGGTCTGGGACTGATCAAGCACCGCGAGGACGGTGGCCTGCTGCGAGCCGGGAGCGGCATCCGCCGCGAAGACGGGCTCCACCAGTTCCAGATTGCGGACGGTGACGGAGTCGAGCACCATGGAGTCGGCGCGATTGTAGAACAGCGGCCGATCCAGATGATCCAGGGCAGCACGCTGCGTGTCGCGCAGGTAATGCAGCACCGCGCCCGCGGCCCCGACCGCCGCCGGACGCCCTGCGAGTCCGCAACCATCGAGCGACAGCAGCTTAAAGTGGTCCTTCAACGTTCGGGCTGCATAATCGGGAGTAAAAACCCATTCCTCGACTTCCGTGCGCACGAATCGCGGCGCCGGAGAGCCTTCCGCAGCGGGCAGCGGCAGATCGCCCGGGAAGAGTGCCTCACGCGCGCCCAACTGTTCCAGCGCGCCCGCGACTTCGGCAGGCTCCATCTCCGTCACGCGAAATTCTCCGGTGGATAGATCGACGTGCGCTACCCCGGCGCGACCCTCCGCGCGCGCCACGGCGGCGAGATAGTTGTTCTCGCGGGACCGCACCAGGTTCGCATCCATCGCGGTGCCCGGCGTCACCACCTTAGTGATATCGCGCTTGACGAGTTTTTTGGCGGCCCTGGGATCTTCCATCTGGTCGCAGATGGCGACGCGATGGCCCTTCTGAATGAGGCGGGAAATGTAGCCATCCGCGGCGTGATACGGCACGCCGCACATCGGGATGGCGTTTCCTTTTTCTTTATTGCGCGCCGTGAGGGTGATTTCAAGTTCGCGCGCGGCCACTACCGCGTCGTCGAAGAAGAGCTCGTAAAAATCGCCCAGCCGGAACATCAGCAGGGCGTTTGGGACCTGTTGTTTGAGGGCGTGGTATTGCCGCATCAACGGGGTCGACGCGGCTTCCACGCCCCCAGCTTCCGGACTAGGCGTAGATGCCTCGCAGTTTGATTGCGAATGCGACGCGGTCCAACGCAACCATGTACGCGGCGGTGCGGTTGTTGACCTCGTGCTTGCCGGCGTAGCCCAGAATTGCGTCGAAGCTCTCGTCCATAATTTCTTTGAGGCGCGTGTTCACCAGTTTCTCATTCCAGAAGAAGCCCTGGCGATCCTGCACCCACTCGAAATAGGAGACAGTGACGCCGCCGGCATTGGCCAGAATATCCGGAATGACGAAGACTTTCTTTTCGGCGAGCACCTGGTCGGCGAGCACGGTGGTGGGACCGTTGGCGCCCTCGCACAGTATCTTGCAGCGAATTTTGTCGGCGTTGCCGGAGTGGATGACGTTCTCCGTCGCGGCGGGAATGAGAACTTCACAAGGCAGGAACATGGCTTCGGCCTTGTCCATATCCTCGCCGCCCGTGAAGCCGGTGATGGATCCCGTCTCGTGGCGGTGCTGCTGTAACGCGGCGATGTCCAGCCCGTTGGGGTTATAGACGGCCCCGTTGTACTCGACGATGGAGATGATTTTGAAGCCGGCGGCGGTCATCAATTTCGCGGCCATGCCGCCGACGTTACCGAAGCCCTGAATCACGACGCGGCAATCCTGCGGCGCGATGCCGAACAGTTGGAGCGCCTTCAGCGTGACCAGCATGCAGCCGCGGCCGGTTGCTTCCGGGCGTCCCCGGCTGCCGCCGAGCGCCATGGGTTTGCCGGTGACCACGGCGGTGGTGGTATGGCGCACGTGCATGGAGTAGGTGTCCATGATCCACGCCATGGTCTGTTCGTTGGTGTTGACGTCCGGCGCGGGGACGTCGCGCTCGGGTCCGATGAAGTCGATGATTTCCGCTGTGTAGCGGCGCGTCAGCTTTTCGAGTTCGGTGCTGGAAAGGATGTTGGGGTCGCAAATGACGCCGCCTTTTCCACCGCCAAACGGAATGTTGACCACGGCGCACTTCCAGGTCATCCACGATGCCAGAGCGCGCACTTCGTCAAGGCTGACGTCGGGCGCGAAGCGGATGCCGCCCTTCGCGGGTCCGCGAGCGACGGAATGCTGCACGCGATAGCCGGTGAACACCTCCAAACGGCCATCGTCGAGCTGCACGGGAATGTTGACCGTGATCTCGCGGGCGGGCGCCCGCAAAACCTTGCACATGCCATCGTCCAGCTTGAGCCGGCACGCGGCCTCATCGAAGCGCGCAGCGGCGGACTTCCATGGGTTTTTCTCGTCTTCTAAGGAAATCGAATTTGGCAACGACAGAGTAGCCACACACCCTCCGGAAAAACCATTATCACAGGGAATGGGCGTGGAATGATGGAGGTATGTGGTTTGGCGGCAGCGCAGGCGCGCGGGCGGGCGAAATCTGTCCGACTGCAACCGGTCTGGAGACCGGTCGCTACTGCTACGCCGAGCTGGGCCTGCTTCGACGTTACAATGGGTTTTCCCCCTCAGATGCCCAACTCCAAAATTGTCGCCACTCTCGGACCTGCTACCGATGCTCCTGGTGTCTTGCAGCAACTCATCGCGGCGGGCGCGGATGTGTTCCGCCTGAACGCGTCCCATGGGACCGCCGCCGATCATGCCGTGCGCATCGCGGCCGTGCGGGCGGCTGCCAGCGAAGCCGGCGCTCACATCGGCATACTCCTCGATCTGCAGGGTCCGAAAATTCGACTGGGCCGCTTTGCGAACGGCGGCTGCACTCTCGAGACCGGCGCTACCTTCACGATCACCACCGAGCAGATTCTCGGGAACTGCGAGCGCGCCTCCACCGGCTATTCCAAATTCGCTCAGGACGTGCAGGCGGGAGATCGTATCCTGCTCGCCGACGGCAGTCTCGAACTCAAAGCGCTCTCCTCCGACGGCGTCAGCGTGCGCACCGTGGTGGTTTCGGGCGGGCCCATTTCCGATAACAAAGGCATCAATCTTCCCGGCGTCCAGGTGAGCATTCCTTCGCTCACCGAGAAGGATCTCGCCGACCTGCACTTTGCATTGAATGCCGGTGTGGATCTCATCGCTCTCTCATTCGTGCGGACCGCGGAAGACGTGCTGGGTCTGCGAAACCGGCTTGGCGGACGTCCCGTTTCCATCGTTGCCAAGATTGAAAAGCCGCAGGGCTGGGACAATATCGAGTCCATCCTCAATGTCACGGACGGTGTGATGGTGGCGCGCGGCGATCTTGGCGTCGAGACCGCGCTCGAACGGGTGCCGCGCATTCAGAAATCCATCATCCGGCGCGCCCGCCGCAAGGCCAAATTCGTGATCACCGCGACGCAGATGCTGGAATCGATGATCGAGCATCCCACGCCCACACGCGCCGAAGTCAGCGACGTCGCCAACGCGATTTATGACGGCACTGATGCCGTGATGCTCTCGGCGGAAACTTCCATGGGCAAATATCCTGTGGAGGCGGTGGGGTTCATGGCCCGCATCGCGCGCGAAGCCGAAGCTTCCATTCGCAACAAGGGCTACCAGGATCCGCCGCATCAGGCCAAGCCGACCAGCGCTGAGATTCTCGCCGATGCCGCGTATCATGCGGCGCGCGACGCGGCGGCGTCGGCAATTGTGGTGTTCACTTCGACGGGGTCGAGCGCGCGTCTGGTTTCGCGGTACCGTCCGCCGGTGGGTGTGTTCGCAATCACGCCGCACGATACCGCTGCCCGCCAGCTTGCCGTGAGTTACGGAGTAACGCCGCTGCTCGCGCCGGACGTTTCCAGCACCGACGAAATGCTCAGCCTGATGGATCGTGTGCTGATCGAAGGCGGCTATGTGCAGAAGGGCGAACTGGTGGTGTTTGTCGCCGGACAACCGGTGGGCCGGCCGGGAACCACGAATCTGATGAAATTGCACCGCGTCGGAGTAGGATAGGGCGTGAGGGACAAAGTCCTCATCGTCACCGCCTCCACCGGCATCGGCGCCGCGACTGCGCGGCTCGCGGCGGAACGCGGCGCTCACGTCGTGCTCGCGTCCTCCGATTCCGAATCGGCTTGGGAGCTGGCATCGGAAACCGGCGCGGAGGTTTGGATCGGCGACCTCACCCGTCCACAATCGGCGGACTCGGTAATCGGCGTGGCGCTCTCGAAGTTCGCTCGCGTCGATGCGGTGTTCAATGCGGCGGGGTTGAGCGGCCGGCGCTATGGCGATGGTCCGGTGCACGAGTGTACGGACGAGGGCTGGGAGATCACGCTGAACCAGAACCTGACCACCGTGTTCCAGATGTGCCGCGCCGCGGTGAACCGTATGCTGGAGCAGCAGCCGGGGGAGGACGGGCTGCGGGGCGCGATCCTGAACATCGGCAGCGTGCTGGCGAGCTCGCCGGAACCGGAAAACTTCGCGACGCACGCGTACGCCGCGGCGAAGGGCGCAGTGGAAGCGCTCACGCGCAATATGGCCGCGTATTACGCTCCGCACAAAATTCAGGTAAACGCGCTAGCTCCCGCCGCGATACAGACGCAGGCGGTGCAGCAATCGCACGGTCCGCTGGAAGATTTTCTTAAGAAGAAGCAGCCGCTGACGGAAGGATTGATCGGCGTGCAGCACGTGGCGCGGGCCGCACTGTTTCTACTGAACTCGCCTGCGATTACCGGGCAGACGCTGCGTATCGACGCGGGCTGGTGATGTTAGCCTCCTGGCAGGCCACAGGCAGGATTTCTGCCGGCACGTCAACCCGATCCCCGTTACACTGAATACGCATGCTCGTCCTTGGGATTGACATCGGAGGCGCCCAGATCAAGGCGGGAATGGTGGACGAACAGGGGGCGATCCTGGCCTCCCGCACCATTCAGACGCCGGGCGACCTGGATACGTTCGTGCCGTCGCTGCACGACGCTATCCGCTGGCTGCTTGAAGCCACTACGCAGCCGGCGGGGGTCGGCGTAGGCTGCAAGGGAATCATCAACCCGGACAGCACCGTCGTGGAGCTTCTTCCGGGCGCGCTGCATTATCTCGAAGGATCGCGGCTATCGGACCTGATCGGCCTGCCTGCCGAGATTCCGGTTTTCGCCGATAACGATGCGCGCGTGGCGCTCGCCGGCGAAGTGGTGTGGGGCGCGGCGCGCGGAAAACGCGACGCTCTCATGCTGACGCTCGGCACAGGCGTGGGCGGCGCGGCGCTCTGCAATGGAGAACTGTTGCGCGGGCACACCGGCAGCGCAGGGCATCTCGGACACATCACCGTGGAACCTGACGGCGAACTCTGTGCGTGCGGCAATCGCGGCTGCCTCGAGACGGTGTTCTCGGCGCGCGCCATCGAAGGCGAGGCATGGAGCGCCGTGCACCGCGGCTGTTCCTCTTCGCTGACGCGCCTTTTCCGCGAGCAGCCGCAACTGGCAACGTGCCGTACCATTTTTCAGGCGGCCGCCGAGAATGATGCGGTGGCGCGCTCGATTGTGGATCGCGCGATCGCGAAACTTGCGGCCGGCGTCGCCGGTCTGCTGCACGTTTTCGATCCGGAACTGGTGATTGCCGGGGGCCAGGTGGCAAGCGCCGGCGCGGACCTGATAGAGCCGCTGCAGGAACAGGTGTGGGCGCGATCTCGTGGACTGCTGGGCCGCGACGTTCCGATCGTCGAACAGGAAGTTGCCGATCGAAGCGGAATTGTAGGAGCGGCCGGGCTAGTACTTTCGCCGCGCGAATGAGTCGGAATGCAATCGCACAATGGCACTCAGGTCTCCGCGCAACCTTGGTAGATGCTTTGATATTTTAGACGGAGAAATGCTGTCTGAACTGGAATGCGATGCGTGTAAGGACTTGCTGGATGCAGCCTCCCTCGCGATCGCTCGGCACCTGCAAGCAATTTCGCGCCTGGACCTGGCGCGCATTCGCCACGAACTGGAGCTGATTCCGTGCATGGAAGCGGTGGTGAAAGAAGCCAGTCTCACGCGCGTAAATGCTGTCTCGGCCTATAAATATCACCGATCTACGCACTGCGTCGAACGTTCCGGACCGGCCGCGTAAGCCGCGCCGGGGCGCCCGTCGCCTGTAGCTTCGCCATTTCCGCATACCAGCCGCCGTACTCAATCAACTCCTCATGTGACCCGCGTTCGGCTACGCCGGTCTTATCCATGACGATGATTTCGTCCGCCAGCTTTCGGACGGTCGAGAGGCGGTGCGCTACGATGATCACCGTACGTCCTGCCAGCCAAGGCTCGATGTTGCGGAGAATTTTCTCTTCGGTTTCACTGTCCAAAGCACTCGTGAATTCATCCAACACGACTATCTTTCGGCTAGTATCCAGGGCGACCAAAGCCTGCGCCAGAGCGAGCCGCTGCTGCTGACCCTTCGAGAGCGTGACGCCGCCCTGTCCAATGCGCGTTTTATACTTCAGCGGCATGCGGCAGATGTCGTCGTGTATGCAGGCCGCTTTCGCGGCATCGACTACTTCGCGCAGCGTGGCTTCCGGGCGTCCGAAGCGAATGACATCGAACATGCGCGTCCCGGAAAAGAAGACGCCGCCGTCCTGCGAAACATGCGAGAACAGGCCGCGCAACTGTTCCAGCGGCCACTGGCGGACGTCGCGCCCGCAGATCTCTACCGTGCCGCCCTGCACATCGAACATGCGCGTGAGAACATTCTGGATGGTGGTTTTGCCGCAGCCTGACCGCCCCACAATGCCGAGCACCATGCCCGGTTCAATGGCCAGTTGCAGGTTGTTCAGCACGCGCTTGCCGCGACTGCGCGGATAGGCGAACTGCACGTTTTTCATGCGCACTCTTGCGCCCGCCACCTTCACCGGCCGCGCGGACCCATCGCTCGCGATGGCCGGCTTCTCCGACATCAGCTTGACCAGGACACGGGTGGGTTCCATGCCGTCGTAGATGCGCTCCAGCAGGCTCGCATAGCCGCCGAACGAGGCGAGCAACTGCTCGGTCAGCATATTGAGGTAGAGGATCATGGCGCCATCCAGCGCGTGATGGCGGTATTGCCAGATCCACACGCCCTGGCACGCGCGCTTGGCGATGGTGATCGCAAGATTGCGGCGGAAGCCGAAGCGGTTCCCAACGCGGGCTTCCGCGAGGCCTTCTTCCACGATGGCGCGCTGCACGCGATCGTAGTTGCGCAGAACCTGGCGTGATTGCCCGTATTGCACGACGGGCTGTATAGCCTCCACGGTTTCGGAGAACAAGCCGAAATCGCGGGTGTAATTGCGGTGACGGCGGCGAGCGAACGGTTGGCGCTCGCGGTTTTCCAGCAGCGTGAGCCAGAGGAAAATGGCGAGCGAGACCAGGAGCGCCGGCGTGGTGATCGGGCTGAAGATGAGCAGAGGAATGAGGCTGAAGCCGGTCTGTATGAGCGCCGGCGCAAGTTCGCGGCTGAGCCCCTCGGCGGTCTGCACGACTTTGCCGACCCCGTTATTCACTTTGCCGGTCAGTTCGCCGGACGATTGGCGCTGATGCCATTCCATCGGCATGCGCAGCACTTTTTCCAGCGCTCCGTTGCGAAGGTTGGCGAACAGCGGATAGCTGATGCGAGCCGAAAAGAAGTAGTTGAGGGCGAGGTCAAAGCGCATGTTTGCGGCGTCGAACACCACAAACGCGAGGACGAACAGCCATTCGGGCACGGCGGTGTGCGCCAGCGCGAGCCGTAAGGCCCAGACGAGCGAATATCCGCCGAGCACCATCAGCGCCTGTCGCAGGACGACCCCTGCGATGTAGCGGCGATATTCCCGGGCGAAGGGTTTAAGAAGGTTGAAGTAGCTTTGGAACACGGAATCCTGGGGCTTAAAGACAATTGTAAGGGAAGGCACAAATCGAATTCAATTAACTGAAGATTAAAGGTTTGTACGTTTGTGCGGGGGGATGTGCCCTCTTTTGGGGGCAGCACTGTCTGGGCTGTGACTCGAATCGCGGGCACCTTTTACCGCTCCCTCACGGTCACGGCTCCGTTAGCAGAATGAACTACATACGGAGCCGTGACCGTGAGGGAGCGGCAAACGGTGCCGGGGATCTTGGGTGCGTTTGAATGCGGCAAAAAAGCAAATTCGATATTTTTCACGAGCCCGTGAGGGAGCGGCAAACGGTGCCGGGGATTTTGGGTGCCTTTGAATGCGGCAAAAAAGCAATGCGATATTTTGCACGAGCCCGTGAGGGAGCGGCAGACGGTGCCGGGGATTTTGGGTGCGTTTGAATGCGGCAAAAAAGCAATTCGATATTTTCACGAGCCCGTGAGGGAGCGGCAAACGGTGCCGGGGATTTTGGGTGCGTTTGAATGCGGCAAAAAAGCAACTCGATATTTTTCACGAGCCCGTGAGGGAGCGGCAAAAGGTGCCGGGGATTTTGAGTGCCTTCGAATGCGGCAAAAAAGCAATTCGATATTTCTACACAGCCCTGAGGGTCGCGGCTCCGTATCTGCTCAACAGCCCCGCGTCTCTGCATTGAACAGCCTTCTCCGGCGTCCTATAATCGAACTTCATGCCAATTCTGCAAGTGATCGTCCTGGCGGTCGTTCAGGGCCTCACCGAATTCCTGCCCATTTCCAGTACCGCTCACCTCTACCTCACATCGTGGCTGCTGAACTGGCAGACCGAGGCGCTCTCCTTCGACATCATGCTGCACCTCGGCACGCTGCTCGCGATCTTCATCTACTTCTTCCGCGACTGGATACAGATCGTGGCGCAAGGGTTCGGCGCGCGCGTGAATTACGACGTCGAATTGAAACGGAACCCGATGGTGTTGTGGCTGCTCATCATCGCCACCATTCCCGTCGGCGTGCTCGGCGCCGTTTTTCATAAACAGGCAGAGGGCGCGTGGCGCACTCCCTGGGTGATGGGCGTGATGCTCATCGTTATCGGCGTGGTGATGTGGCTTGCCGAGAACGCCGGCCGCAAGGTTCGCGACCTCAGCACGGTCAACGCGCTGGACGCCATCACCATCGGCATCTCACAGGCGCTGGCGATCGTTCCCGGTTGCTCGCGCAGCGGCATCACGATCTCTGCCGGCCTCTTCCGCGACCTGAATCGCGAGGCCGCCGCCCGTTTCTCCTTTCTCCTCTCCGCGCCGGCCATAGGGGGCGCCGCCGCCAAGACGCTTTGGGACATGCACAAGGCGCACGAACTCCACACGCTCGCCAACTCCAGTTTCGTGGTGGGAGTGCTGGTGAGCGCCGTTACCGGATGCGCGGTCATCGCGTGGTTCCTGCATTATTTGCGGCGCAGCACGCTTCGTCCGTTTGTGTACTACCGGATTATTTTTGGCATAATAGTGCTTGCTCTGGCTTTCATCCGCCGGCCAGCGTGATGAAGCTCTTATCTCCGACTCAGCACAAGCGGCTGAATGAGGTCACCGGTTTTCTGCTCCTCTCGCTGGGGCTCGTGATCCTCTTGAGTCTGGTGTCCTACCACGCTCAGGATCCAAGCTGGGACACGGCGTCCAATTCGCGCCCTCTCAACCTCATCGGCTACCCCGGCGCATTCTTCGCCGACCTTTTCTACCAGACCTTCGGCGCCGCCGCGTTCCTCTTTCCGCTGCTCTCGTTCCTGCTCGCCTGGAAGTGGATTCGTTCGGAGGAACTGCAGGCCGGCGCTGTGAAAATCCTGGGATCGCTGCTGCTGACGCTGAGCGCCTGCGCTGCGCTTTCGTTTCTGCCGCTGACTTTGTGGGGCGGCACGATCCGCCTCGGCGGCACGCTCGGGCTTTGGCTTGCGACCTATCTGGTCGATTCGCTGAACATCGCCGGCGCGCTGGTGGCCGCGCTTACCACGGCGATCGTCTCTATCTATCTCGTATCGTCATTCACGGTGGCTAAGCTGGCGCACTGGTTCGCGCGCCCGATCGCATGGTTCCAGCGGCGCCGCGACGCGTTCGCGGCGTGGCGGGAGCGCGTGCATGAGCGCAGCGTGCAAAAGGCGGCGGAGCGAGATCGTCTCCGCAGGGAAAAAGCGGCAGCCCGCGCCGCGGAACAGACCGCCAGGCGCAAGAAGAAGGAAAAGACCGTCGTGGCGCGGGAGCCTGAGGCGGAAGAGGCAGCCGCGGTATCCGCTCCGTCGGCCGCCGCCAGCCGCTCGGTGGCCGATCGCGCGCCATGGGTAGGTACGGTCGAGGAGCCTCCGCGGGAAGAGACCGAGTACGCGATGCTGGAAGAAATTCCCATCTGCCCGCTGGAAGATCAGCCCGCTCCCGTGCGCCAGGAGTTCAACGTTCCCGTTCCGCCGGTGAAGGCTCCGGTGGCCGCGGAACCTGCCCACCCCCTCAGCTATCGCCTTCCGCCCACAGACCTGCTCAACGAAGCCCCCGGCCGCAGCGCGTACGACGAGATGGAACTCAAGGAGACCGCGGCGCGCATCAAGAGCAAGTTCGAAGAATTCAACGTGCTCGGGAACGTGGTGCAGATCAATCCCGGTCCGGTGGTGACCACGTTCGAATTCAAGCCGGAAGCCGGTATCAAGTACAGCCGCATCACGAACCTCACGGAGGATCTGTGCCTGGGCCTGCAGGCGGAATCCATCCTGATCGAGCGCATTCCCGGCAAACCGACGGTCGGCATCGAAGTACCCAACACGCGCCGGGAACTGATCGCCCTGCGCGCCATGCTGGAAAGCGACGAGTTCGGCCAATCCCATTCGCGCCTCACCATCCCGCTCGGAAAAGACATCAACGGCCGGATCAAAGTAGCGTCGCTCGAATCCATGCCGCACCTGCTGATCGCCGGTTCCACGGGTAGCGGCAAGAGCGTCATGATCAATTCGATGATCATGTCCATTATGTTCAAAGCGACCCCGGAAGAGGTCCGCATGATTATGGTGGATCCCAAGCGCGTGGAACTCGGGATGTATGAAGGCATTCCGCACCTGCTGACGCCCGTGATCACGGATCCGAAGAAGGCCACCAACGCGCTGCGCAACGCCGTGCTCGAAATGGAGCGGCGCCTGCGCCTGCTGGCGGAATACGGCGTCCGCAACATCGATCAGTTCAACAAAAAGATCCGGAAACAGCAGGAAGAGCCGCGCAGCCTCTTCGACGAGAAGGAAGACACTGCCGACGAAGTGAAGCCGCTGCCGTACGTGCTGATTCTCATCGACGAGCTTGCGGACCTGATGATGCTCGAAGGACGCAACGTGGAAGAGAGCGTCACGCGGCTGGCGCAGATGGCGCGCGCCGTGGGCATGCATCTCGTGCTCGCCACTCAGCGCCCGAGCGTGGATGTCATCACCGGCCTGATTAAGGCGAACTTCCCCTCGCGGATCAGCTTCCGCGTGGCCACGCGTGTGGATTCGCGTACGGTTCTGGACGTGATGGGCGCGGAACACCTGCTGGGCAAAGGTGACATGCTGTTCCTGCCGCCCGGAAGTTCACGCCTGACGCGCGTGCACGGCGCGTTTGTCACGGAAACCGAAATCAATCGCGTAGTCGATTTCTGGAAGGAACAGGCCGCACCGGAGTACGACCAGAGCTTCCTCATCGCGCCGCCCAACGAAGAAGAGGGCGCGGCGGAAGCGGAGACCGGCAGCGCGGACCAGGATCCCCAATACGAAGAGGCTGTACGCCTGGTCCTGCAAATGGGAAAGGCGTCCACCTCGACGTTGCAGCGTCACCTGCGGCTGGGATACGGCCGGGCTGCGCGCATCCTGGATATGATGCAGCGCGACGGCATTATCGGCCCCCCGGACGGCAGCAAACCGCGAGAGGTGCTGAAGCGTCCCGACTGGTTGCGTGAAGTAGAAGACACGCTCCGCTGAACGGCCGCTCATTCCGGCAATCGGGTTGCAACATAAGCGCCCGAGGCAATTCGGGAATGAGAACGGCTATCCTCTTTCTACTTGCATCCGGCGTAGCGGGCTCGGGATTTGCGCAGGACGTTGCTCCGGACCAGACCATACGTCCGGCGCAACAGAGCCAGACGCCACCGGCCACGCAAAAGCCCGCGACGCCGGCGGCCGGTCAGCAGACCACGCCCCCTTCCCAGAACGAAAGCAACCGCTCCGTGCTGGACGTCAAGCCTGGAGGAGAGGCGATTAAGAACAAGGACTTCTATGTGGACTCGGGTTACCTGCATCCTTTCCGGCGCATGCCGAAATACGTTCTCTTCGACCAGAAAAAAGTCTGGACGAGCCCCTTCCACACGGCGAAAAGCGATATCAAGTACTGGGTAATTTTTGGCGCGGCCACCGGCGGACTGATCGCCAGCGACAAATGGTTAGTGAAGCAGATGCCAAACACGAAGGCGCAGGTTACTCTGGGCAACGATACGAGTAACCTGGGAGCGGCGTACACGTTGATCCCGATCGGCGCCGGCTTCTACTTCCTCGGCACGGCCGAGCACAGTGAACATTTCCGCGAAACGGGCCTGCTGATGTTCGAGACACTGATCGACACCACGATCGTCGAGACCATCATCAAGAGCGCGACGGACCGCGCGCGTCCGCTGGAAGGCAATGGCAAGGGCGGCTTCTGGGAGAGCACCGGCGGACCCTGGAACGCCAGTTTTCCGAGCGGGCACGCCATCAACACGTTCGGCGTCGCGTCGATTTTCGTACACGAATATCCCCATAAGTGGTGGGTAAAGGTGCTGGCTTACGGCTATGCGGGTACGGTCGTGGGCGCGCGTTTGGCCGCCCGCCGTCACTTCCCCGGTGACGTGGTCGCAGGCGGAGCGATGGGTTGGTTCATCGGCGATTACGTCTACGCGCGCCGCCACAATCCCGAAATCGACAAGCGGGCGAATGTATTTCAAAAAGTTCTGGCGCACGTAAGCGTCGGCGGTATGGAGTAAGGGCCTGTAGCGACCGGTCCTCCAGACCGGTTGCAGTCGCGCTCCGCACGTGGCAACAGGAATCCTCCTCAGCGGCGGAAAGCCATTGGCGCCGCAGGACGCTCATCACGGCCGTTACTTCCAATGAACGCACGGAGCTGATTGTAGGCGCGGTGCGGATTATTCGCGCTGCGCGCGGACCGAATCCACGACTCGCCATACCAGCGGTCGAACGGCGGATACTCGCCGCGCGCGAAGACTGTCTCCAGATTCTCCAGGTATCCGCGAGCTTCGAAGACGGCCTGCCACATCTGCTGGGGAGCCGGTGCGCGCAGGGCATCGGCGAGCTTCAATGCTGCGTGCGTTTGCGCGTGGGCGATGCGTATGCCGAGTCCGGCGTCCGTTGCGAAGAACTGAGCTTCCGCCAGCGGCATGGCGCGCTCCGCCTTCTCCTCCGACGCCAGGGCATCGTCGAGCGCCTTGGCACGGGTCTCGAGTTGCGCGATTGTTTCCGCCGGAAACGCCGCTTCTTTTCCGGCGACTTTCCGGTACAGAGCGTCAATCAGTTGCTGGATGTTGTTGATCGCGTTCCACATCGTGTCCGGCTTATCGAGCAGCGTGAAGTACTTGTTATACGCGGTCACGGCGGCAGGGGCGTTCGCGCCGAAATACTCGCGCGACCACCAGTCCACGAATCGCGACGCCGCATTCGGCGAACTATAAATGGCCGGAGCGTTGTAACAGATGTCGGCGAGCATGCGGCCTCCCTGGACGTAATCCCGCACTTCGGACATGTTCACCAGCATGTACTCGGTGGCGCCGCTCTTGACGATCTTTTCGAATTCCTCGGCCACCAGCGCCGGGGTCTCCGTGTGCGTGGTCTGTTTGCTGAGATTGCCGCCGAGATACGCGAGGTGGTAGTACACGCCGTGCTTCCACTTGCCCAGCGACTGCGGCAGCGCGCGCATGTGGCCGTCATTATCGTCGGGCCACACGATGATCACGTCTTCGGGCAGGTCGAAGGCCGCGGAATTGCGCTGATACTCGGGCAACATCTCGCTGTACATGGTGAAGTGGAACAGCGGCGTTTTCGCCAGTTCCCGGCCCATTTTTACCTGCTCGCCGATAACTTCCCGGAATGTCGCGGCGCGCTGCTCCGGTTTGGTGCCCGGGGGAAACGTGAACGGCCGGTCCGTGGTGCCGCGCATTCCCACCGGCCAGATGGCGTCGAGGTTTTTGTTCTCCTCGAGGCCGCCGCGCCAGAACTTCAGCATGCCCTCCCGATTGGTGAACCAGTTGTAATCGGGCTTCACGCCGCGCTCCGCCGCCAGGTTATAGACGGTAAGTCCAAACGGGTTGGAGAGCAGAATGTCGTAATGGTGGCTCGTGTAGTACAGTCCCCAATCGCTCGCCAACTTTTGCACTTCGTAGCGGCGATGCACGCGCGTGTAGGGCGCCACCATGTTCATGCGCAGACGCAGCGCCGTCTCAAAAAAGCGCTTGTACCATTCGAGCGGTACGTCGCCTGTCTGGAGTGGATAGCCGTTGGCGTCGAACGGCCGCGGCAGCAAATCCTCGTCGTCGTGGAAAAAGCCGCGATACCGGAACGTTGGGGGCGCCTGCGAGAAATCCGTGCGCTTGAGGATCAGCGGGTCGTGGTGCACAGGCTGGTATCCCGTCCAGATATAGATGGGGTCGATGCCGAGTCGCTCGCTGAGAGTGTACGCTGCGAACGCGGTGCCGCGCGGGTTGGAACCGACCAGCCAGGCATCGCGGCCGGCCGTCAGGATGCGATAGCTCTCCCACTGGCCTTGCAGCGCCGCGGCTCCGGCGGCAGCGGGAATCCCGGGATGACCGACCGTGACCAGATGAATCGCCGGACCGTTTGCCGTTGTGAGGATCTCGGGTTTGTGCCCGCTGATCTTTGCGATATCGCCGGCCAGAAACACGGCCGCCTGTTGAACGTTCGCCGGCTCATCGGCGGCAACCACGATCGGCACGGCGCCGTCCGGCGAAGCCAGCGTCACCGCGCCCGCGCCGGATGCAGTCTCCACCCATGACCCTCGAACGGGAGCGGTCCACGGTGCTGTCTGAGCCGAAAGAATCCAACTACCGGCGGCGAGAATTGAGATTAGTTTGAGCATAGAACTAATCCCGTGATTGTATCCTAGGAACAGGCCACTGATACAAACGAGATCCGTTCACAGCCCCGCCGAACCATCAGACGGCCTGCGCGTTCTGGTCTCCCGCTTCCGGGGTCACGGACTGCCAAAGAGCTGCTGCGATGTCTGGATGCCGAATCTCGGGCCGAGCGAAGAGCTTCTCCGCAGTGTCCTGGACGGCAAGGTGTCATGGCGCGATTTCGAGAAGCGCTATCCCACCGAGTTACTCGAAGAAGCGCCGGTGGACCGGCACAATCGCACCATCAAGAATCACGGCCAGAAATTCACGCTGCGGCTGTTGCAGGCGCTCGCCGAGCAGGGCACGGTGACGCTCATGTGCCAATGTCCGGAAGACGCCGAACAGTGCCACCGCTACACACTGGCCAAGATGGTTGAGAAAGCCTAAAGTTCTCCCGTCGGCGCGGTTAATGCTTTACCGGCACGCGGAACCCTCGTTCCACCGTGTCGTTCGGGTCCGTCGAAACCGGACTGTCGCGCCATAACCATCGCATCATCTCCGGGAGCACCACGCTCAGATATTTCTGGCCGTGCAGGTTCATGCTCCACGAGTAATTCACCTCGTAACCCTTCTGGGTGAGCGCCTTCATTAGCCGCACATTCTGGTAGAACCAGTCCATCTTGTCGTCGTAGCGCCCGCCGCGGCCCTGCCACCGATTGTCATTGCGACCGTCCACCATAAAGATGCGGATCGGCTTCTTCTCGGCCGCCAGCACTTTCTCGGGATATACGTATCCGCCGCGCAAATTCACGAAGCTGCCCACGTTGCTCAGCACCTTATGAAACTCGTTCGGCCGCTCCCACGCCACGGTGAACGCCGCGATCGCACCGCTGCTCGATCCGCCGATGCCGTGCTGATCCGGATCTTTCGAAATGTTGTACTGCTTGTACAACTCCGGCATCAGTTCCTCGGTCACCACGCGCGCGTACTTATCGTCGAGGCTGTTGTACTCCGCCGGGCGGTTCGTAAACTGGTCGCCCCAGCCGCGCTGTGGATCGGGCTCCGGCTGGTCCGGACGCCGCCCCGGATTGATGAACACTCCGATCATCACGGGAATCTCATGCCGGAAAATCAGGTTGTCCATCACGTTCTGCGCGCGCATATCGCCGTTCTCGTCCTTGAATGCCTGGCCATCCTGAAAGATCATCAGGCTCGCGGGAACCGCGGAATTGTACTGCGCCGGCACATATACCCAGTACGTGTGCTGCGTCCCGGGATAGACATTGCTCGGCAGCACGAACGGTCCGCGAATCTCACCCTTCGGCACGCCGGCATGGGGCAGCGCATCCGGACTGAGATGGAACTGCGAATTCGGGTCCGCCGTTTGCATCACGCCCTGCGCCGCCGCTTGGTTGAAGGCGATTCGCACATCGGTATTGTCGGGGTTGCCCTTGTTGTCGCGCTGCATCATCAAAACGCGGATGAGCCCTTGCGCCGGGTCGGCCCACGATTGCGTGCTGAATGCGCCGCCGTGGCCGAAAGAGCCCGGACTCAGCACCTGATTCCCTTCCATTTTCGACGGATCCTCCACCACGGCGAAGCCGAGCCCCCACGGCATGCCGGGTCGCGCCGCCAGATCGCCCGTCTGCTTGCGCGTCATCTCCGCAACCGTCTCCGGCGTCAGAATCTTCGCCCGCATCAGCGTGCCGCGATTCAACATCATCTGGTAAAACCGCGCCACATCTTCAGCGGTTGAAAACAGGCCCGCTCCCCCGAGCGGCGGCCGCGAGCGATCCGTGGGCGCGGTGCCGTACAGATACGGAATCGAGGTGCGCTCCAGTTTCGATGCCTGCGGATTCCACCGGTAGCTGAGCGCGTACCGCTCCTCATCGGCGGGGGCGATCCAGAACGTGGTGTTCTTCATGCCGAGCGGAGTGAACACCCGCTTCTGTAAGAATTCGTCGAACGGCATGCCGGATACCACTTCCACCACACGGCCCAATACGTCAAACCCAGCCGTCGAATAGCTCCAGCGCGCGCCCGGTTGAAACAGCAGAGGCTGCGCCGCGATTTTGCGGCTGGTTTCGGCGAGCGTCCAATGCCCGTCGCGCTGCATCATTTCGCCGACCCCGCTCGTGTGGGTCAGCAGATGGCGCAGCGTGACCGCGCCGTGCGAACCGCCGAACTCGGGCAGGTACTTCGCGACGCGGTCGTCGAACTTCAGCTTGCCGTCGTCCACCAGAATGCCTACGGCGACCGCTGTGACCGGTTTCGACATCGATGCGATCCAGAAGAGATCGTCGGTGCGCATCGGCCGGTCCTTATCGAGAGCGGTTTTTCCCACGGCCGTGAGATGCAGCACGCGATCTTTACTCGCGATCAGAGTGACGATGCCGCTGGCCTCGCCGCGATCCACGAACTGCTGCATGCGCGGAGCGACGGCGGCAAACGGATCGGGCGGCGGCTGCTGTGCCAACAGCAGGGTAGGGAAGAAGCAAACGGGCAACTGACGAAGTCGCATGCAGACATTTTACTGTCAGTTGACGGCTGGTCTCTCCAGGTGGCCGATGACCAGGACGTCAACCGGACCTTTGGAAGGTTCGAGCTTCAAGCCGAGCTGCTCCTGAAGTGCCTTGCCGATCGATGGCCTGTCTGTTACCTGCGCCGAAATAGACGGTCCGGACGCATCCGGCAGTCCGGCGAGAGCGTCGTCATGCGCGAACTCCAGGTGCAGTGCAAACCTTCGAGTGATGCCCGTCTTATCGATCACCTCACGCCCCATCAACGCCGAGAGCAGCTTGGCAAGCTCCGGCATGGTGACGCTGATGCCCGTCAGATTTAGCCCGGTGCCCGCGCCCACAACTCCGGGACCGCAAGGCGCGGCAGGCCGCGGTTGTCCCGCTTCCGGCGCCGTCATAGGGCTGTCGCTGCAGCGCCGTCCCTCTGGCGGCGGCAGTTTGGCGCCACCCTTCAGTTGCTGTAAATCCCAGACCGGGAGCTCGCGCTTCTCCTTGTTCAGCACCAGCTTGAATCGGTCCGCCAGCAGGGTCTGCACCATGAGCCACATCTGTTTCTGGTCCGTGCTGCCCTCCGGTTTGGCTTCAATGTCATAGCCATCGGTGGCGGCCCACGCGGGACCGCCGGCAATCTGGAAGGGTTCGACCGCGTACGCCCTTTGAATGAGGAAGGTCACGGGAGCATTGCTAGCGACAAAACGCCCACCGGGCCGGTAGCCCGCGCCCATGGGCGATGCCATCGAAACCGGAGCGGTAGACGGATCGCGTTTGATGGATGCGACGGCGAACCGCGGCGGGTTGGCGGATTGCGCGAACAATCCATAAGCCGCAACTGCAATCAGAGCCGCGACCGTAATGACGTCCGGTCCAATACCGGTGCGGACAACCGGTCGCGAACGGCCCAGCAGCCTTGCAATCCGGCCGGCTAGAGATCCGCCATTGGCCGCCATCGCCGCACCGGCAACCGCCGGGCGGTACGCTTCGAGTTCCGCCAGTGCGCGCGCATAGGTGAGCGCGTCGCCGGTGACTGAGACCGCCAGATCGTCGCAACACATCTCGCGCTCGGCCCGAATATGCCCCGAGACCCACCAAACAGCCGGGTGATAAAACAGCAGGGATTCGGCGACGCTCTGCCAAATATTCACCAGATAGTCGTGCCGCCGGATGTGCGCCAGCTCGTGGAACAGCAGCGCCTCCACTTGCCCGGCGGGGAGACCGGCGAGCGCACCCACGGGAACGAATACCATCGGCCGCAGCCAGCCCGCCGTCATCGGCGAATCCACCAGCGCGGAAACCACCAATCGCACCGGACGAGAGATGCCGATTTGGCGGCCCAGCTTTTTCAAAGTCTCCTGCCATTCCGCCGGCGGCCGCCGGACCAGCATGGTTCGCATGCGCCTGGTAACCAGCCAGCCGGTCAACAGACGCACCCAAAACACCATCGCGCCGGCCAGCCAAACAATCACCACCCACGAAAGGAACTCTTGCGACTGAACGCGCGACACCGTAGCGCGAATCGCATCCGGCAGCGGGCTGCGATTCGGTACACCGGCCGGCGCGGCGGCCGCGGGAGTGCTTCGAATGCCATACATGGCTTCCGGGCTTGCGTCCGATGGCCGCAGCACCTCCCACGTTGCGAGCGGAGCCGCCATCATCGCTGCCAGCGCTCCGCAGGCGAGCAGGTACCGCTTCCGCGGGTTCGACACGAGCGCATCGATTCGCCGCGCAATGGCGTACAGAATCGCGATCGCGAAGCCCTGCCACAGGAAATGCAGCAGCGTCATGCCGAGGCGCTCCACCCACGGCTGTGACAGCAGTGTCTGTATGGAATTCATGAAGACCTTCCTTTCTCCTTAGCAAAGGAGTCCAGCATCTCGCGGATTTCCTTGAGCTCTTCGCGCGATGCCGGTTGCGCCGCAAGCGCTCCCATCATCAGGCTTCGCGCCGACCCGCCGAAGGCCCTTTTGAGGACGTCTCCCGCGATCTGCCGCTGCGTTTGCTCCATGGGAACACTCGCTTCATAGACATGCGATCCGAAGCGCTCGCTGCGCGTGAGCAGCCCTTTTTCGGTCATCAACTGCATCGTCTTGAGCGTGGTGGTGTAACGGTGATCTTTCCCCAGTTCGTCGTGAACTTCGCGCACGGTTGCCATTTGAAGGCGCCAAAGCACGGTCAAAACGTCCAACTCGGCGGCGGTGGGAAGTGCGATGGGCGGCTGCTTGCGGTGGGAGTTCATCTGGCTTCAGCGTACTACGAAGAAAAACGTAGCACAACGAAAAACTCCGTATGCCTCTTAAAATTGGTGAAGGATAGTCCGGGTTTGTAGTGGCGGCAGGTTCTGCGGGATGGACCTGAATCGGGAGGGGAGGGTTTTTCAACTGCGCCGGTGGCCTCCCGGGATACGGAAGGCCACGCCGGACACAGGCCGCGCTTTTATGCCAAAACGCGCGGGAAGAGAATATTGTTTTCCAGATGAATATGGCGATGCAGGTCGCCTTCCAGTTCGCCCAGCTCGAACCACACGCCTCGATATGTGTTGCAGGCGTCCTCGGGCGGCTCGAAATTGTTCGTCAGGCGCCGGATCTCGGCGAGCGCTTCCCCAGCCGAATCGTGCTCCATCAACATCACGCGAATCGGGTTTTCGATACCGCCGCAATGGGACGCACCCGCGCCGCGGATCGCCGGGAAGAGAATCATTTCCTCTTTCATCAGATGCGAATCCAGCTCCTCGTGCATGGCCGTAAAAACGCGCTGCAGCGGCAGCAACACGTCGGCATGCTGCGTGTGCTTCCCTGCGACCTTGTCCAGCATGGCCTGGATCCGCGGCAGTTGCTGCTTCAAATAGGAGTGGTGCGTGGTGAGGATATGGTCCACCAGATCGTTGATGGGCGCCGACTGCCAATCGCGGTCGGCGGCCGGGGTGGCGGCGATTTCCGCGGTCAATTCGTTCAGCACGGCCTCCAGGTCGGCGGCTTTCTCCTGACATATGGTGGAAAGCGGTCGCTTGCCTCCGCAGCAGAAGTCGATGCCATGCTTCTCAAACACACGGATGGAAGCTGGGTATTGAGCGGCGATCTCGCCGACGGTCTCTGGTAGCGAAACGGTTGTCATGATTCGATTCTGCCCGCCGCGCCGCCGGATGTATGTGACTCGAGTCACCGCAACATCGCTGAGGCGCTGTGGGTTATAGTGGTTAACCATCGCTATGCAGGTTCCACGGGCCTTATTTGCTTTTATCATTTCGGTTATACCCTCGCTTGCCGCCACGTTTGCGACTAATTCGGTGGTGCCGACCGTTCCGCTTTCGGACATCGTTCTGGACGAAGCTCGCAAGCAGATTTATGTTCTGGAGAGCAACCTTTCCACGCCGGTCGTTTACATTTACACCACTACAACGAGTCCTCCTTCGGTCACTGCGACGAACGGGGTAGTGTCCATCGCCGTCGGCCGGCAGCCGACCTCTATGGCAATGTCGCCGGACGGCGCTTTTCTCTACGTCACCTGCTTCACGGACAACGCGCTCGACATTATCGATCTGGCCCGCCGCACGAAGGTGAAGAGCGTCAGCCTGGGGTCTGTGAATCCGCAGGCGGTAGCGGTGGGCGGCGATGGCAAAGTGCTCATCTCCGTAACTGCGTCGCCGTCGCTGCTGACTTACGATCCCACGACAGGTACGGTAGGCAGCGTGACCATCTCGCCGGCGGCGCCGACTATCCCATCGACAACCACGCCCGGCGTCGCACTGTTTCTCGAACCGCACGCCCGCCTGGTCGTAAACTCTGCCGACCGCACGAAGATCGTCGGCGTGCATGAGCAAGGCGCGACGCGCGTTGTGTTCGTCTATGATGTCGCGTCGCAGACCGTTCTGCGAACCCGCACCTTCAACGGACTCTCCCCGATCCTGGCCGTGGATGCCAGAGGCACAAGAATTCTTACCGGTCAGACGCTTGTGGAAGCCGCAACCATGGCAGTGCTGGCGCAACAAACCGCGACCAATGCTCCCTTCCTGGTCACTCCCAACGCCAACTTCAACACGCAGACAAATCAGGGCGGGGCAGTCTTTGCCCCCGATGGCAGCACGCTCTATACGGCCTACAACATCATCCCGGTGCTCAACCCGAGCGCGCAGACCAACACCACCCAGCTCTGGTTCAATTCGCCCGACAATCTTCTGGTCAATCTAGGGCTGATGCTGCCGCAAACGCTCAGCGGAAAAATGGTGATCAGCGGCGATGGCCAGACCATCTATGCCATTTCGCAATCGGGTTTCTTATCGCTGCCGGTGGGGACCGTGCGGACAAAATTGCCGATCGCCATCCCCGATACCACGGCCGCGGTTCTGGTGAACGATCAGTGCGGCGTCAATGCCGCGCAGAATTCGGCCGTCATTCCGGTTCGCAATGCGGGTGCCGGCGCCATGACCGTTTCGGCGGCCGTGAACGTTACCACCACAACATCCACCACCGCCTCCGTCTCGGCGAAAAGCTACGGTGGAGACGTTACCGCGCGCTTCAACGCAGCGGCCGCGCGCACCCTTGGCACTTCCACTCCGGACCAGTTGCTGCTGCAATCGCCCCAAGCCGTCAACATGATTCCGTCGGTTCGCGTGTTCCAGAACTATCGGAACTCCGAGCAGGCAGGCACCCTTGTTCCGGTCGATACGGGCGGCGTCACTCCGAGCGTGGCGGGCGGTTCGGTCGCGGGGCTTACCGATATTGTCGCGGACACCCCAAGGCAGCGGTTGTACATCGCCAACGCGGGCATGAACCGCATCGAAGTCTTTGACACGCAGCAGAAAAAATTCGTCACTCCCATTTCGGTCGGGCAGTTGCCGCGTAACCTCGCCTTCTCCCCGGATGGCGCCAGCCTCTACGTCGCCAATGCGGGCGGCGAGTACATCAGCGTCGTGGACCTGCAGAAGAATACCGTCAGCCAGGTGGAGCTTCCGCCCCAGCCGTTCAATTCGGCGTTTGCCGTGATCACACCGCAGTTCATCGCGGCCAGCCAGCGCGGACCGCTCGTGATTATGTCCAACGGCACGCTCTGGCACATCGTGAACGGGGTGCTCACGCCGCGCACGCTGAACCCGCTGGTGTTCGGCGCCGCTACAACCATTGCGGCGCAGTCCATGACTTCCACCCCGGAAGGCTCTTATATCGTGGTGCTGGCCACCAGCGGAATCGCGTATCTTTACAGCGCCGCGAATGACGATTTTGTGCAGGCGCAGACCGTAGCTTCGCAGCCTATCACCGGCTACTTCGGACCGATCGCCGCCGGACCGAATGGCGCGTATTACGCCATAGGGAGCCAGCTTTACGATCAATCGCTGACGCTCATCAGCAACAACGGCGGCAGCGGAGCCGTCAATGTCGGCGGCCTTCCGATCCCCGTTCCCAATCTGACCACGCGCCCGGTGGCCGCCGTAGCGGCGGTGAGCGGCACGATATACGCTCAGTTCTCCGAGCCGGTCCGCACAACGCCTACCGCGACTGTGACGGATGCCGGCACGGTGCAGCTCTTCGACGTGGCAACGCAGCGCTCGCTGGCGACCATCAACACCCTGGAAGGTCCCCTGCAGATTGCGACAGGCGCGGCGCGCATCAGCATGAACGGCCGCACCATGGCCATCGACGCCGCGGGCGGCACAGTCTACCTGCTAACCGCTTCGGGTCTCACCGTTCTGTCGCCTTCCACGGCAACGGCGCCGGCTCCCTCATTCACAGCCGGAAGTGTAACGAACACCGCGAATTTCCAACCGAAGATCGCGCCCGGCGGACTGATCAGCATTTTCGGGAAGAACCTGGCCTCAGCCGCGAATTCGCAGGGCACTCCGCTGCCCACCACGCTAGGCGGCGCGTGCGTGACCTTCAACAACGCACCGATTCCGCTGCTCGCCACTTCACCGGGACAAATTAACGCTCAGGTCCCCACCACTCTGGCCGTGGGAAATTACCCGGTGGTGATTCGCTCCTTCGCCACCAACACCGCATCGAGCTCCGTCATCGTGACGCTTGCGAAATACGCGCCGGCGGTATTCATCGACACGAACGGCCCCGCCATTTTTCACGCCAACGGTGAGCGTGTAGATTCCAGCCACCCCGCTGTTCGCGACGAGCACCTCACCATCTACGCCACAGGGCTAGGCATCACTACCGGAGGTCGCGTCACCACCGGCGCGGCGTCGCCCACCAGCCCGCTGGCGGTCACCAGTCCACTCCAGTTGTTCTTCGGCGACCCGACCATCAGCGATTCCGGCGTGATCGTCGATTGGAGCGGCCTGGTGCCAGGTTCGATCGGCGTCTATCAGATCAACTGCCGCGTACCCGGTACTCACCTGAAAGGGAATGGCCTGGCGGTAACGTTACGAATCGGCGGCATCAGCAGTCCGGTGACCGGGGCCAACGTGCCGCTGGTTTGGGTGAATTGAAGTCCGGCGGAATACGACTGCTCTAGTACTGCTATACTGTGACGATGCTCTCCGTTAAGCTGCCAGGGGTATGGCGTACAGCTCTCAAGTGGCTTAAAGTGTAAGAGATCGGTCCCGGTAATGAGGTCTTCGAAGATGCGTTCCATTCGTGTTTTAGCTATCGCTCTGGCGGCGCTTGTCGCGCTTGTCTCCCTGTCATCCTGCAGCCGCGACCCCCAGGTTGTAAAGAAACGGTATTTGGAGAGAGGCAATGTGTACTTCGAAAAAGCGAAGTACAAAGAAGCCGCCATCATGTACCGGAACGCGATTCAAAAGGACATGAAATACGGCCCGGCTTATTACAAGCTGGCGCTGACGTACATTCAACTGAAGCAGATCGGGCCGGCCGTGGGACAGTTGCGCCGCGCCATCGAACTGTTGCCGGTTTCGTCGCCGGATCATTGGGATTCGGTCATTAAGATCTCCGAAATTTATCTTGAGGCGGGAGCGAAAGACAAGTCGCTGATGGCCGAGGTGGAGCAGAACTGCAAGGCTCTGCTGGCCCGCGATGCGAATTCCTTCGACGGTCACCGCCTGACGGCGGACTTGGATTATGTTCGGGCCGTGCAAGCCTTCGGCAGCGCCCGGCGCGAAGACGGGCAGAAGTTTCTGGATGACGCCGTCAACGAGTACCGCCGCGCCGACCAGATCAAGGGCGGCCAGCAAGGCGTGCAGATGCAGCTTGCGCGGGCCATGGCCGCGAAGGGCGATTACGCCGGAGCCGAGCAGCTCTACCGGCAGGTGATCGATAAAGATAAGACTTTTCAATACGGCTACCAGGAGTTGTATAAGCTGCTGATGTTCCAGAACAAGCCCGATCAGGCAGAGGCTGTTCTGAAATCGGCGGCTCAGAACAACCCGAAGCAATATGCCTTTCTGACGGCGCTGGCGCTGCACTATTCCATGCTGCACCGCCGCGACGACATGATCAATGTGCTGCAGCAGATCAAAGCGCATGCCAAAGATTTCGACCAGGCCTACCTGGTAGTGGGCGATTTTTACCTGCGGCTCGGCGATGGCGATTCCGCCATTAAGGAATATCGCGAAGGTATCCAGAAAGATTCGAAGAAAAAGCTTACTTACGAGAAGCGCATCATTGAAACCCTGATGCGCCAGGGCAAGCGGAACGAAGCCGCGGAGATCAACCAGCAGATTTTGAAGGAAGTTCCGGACGATCCGGACGCCAAAGGCCTGGAAGCAACCTTCCTGCTGGATAAGGGCGATATCATGCAGGCCTTGCAGGAATTGCAGGCCGTGGTTACGCACGCTCCCGATAATCCGGTGGCGCACTACAACCTGGGCCGCGCTTTCGCCGCTCGCGGCGAGCCGGAACAAGCCCGGCAGCAATTCGCCAAGGCCATCGAACTGCGTCCCGATTATTTGATGGCGCGCCTCGCCATGGCGCAGTTGGAAGTGGCTCGCGGCAATTACGATGCGGCGTTGAAGGCGGCGCAGCAGGTGCTCGCCATCGATAAGAACAACGTCAACGCGCGGCTGATCGAATCGGCGGCGCTGATGGGTGAGAAGAAGTTCGGCGATTCGCGCGAACTGTTGGATCAGATGTTGAAAGCCAATCCGTCTTCGCCGGACGTGCTGTTCCAATTGGGCGTCGTCAACCTGGCGGAGAACAAATACAAAGAAGCCGAGGATGCGTTCAAGAAGGCGTATGAGCTGAACCCGGCGAATCCGCGCGGGCTGATGGGCATCGTGGAAACCGACATGGCCCAGAACAAGACGGCTGACGCCATCAAGCTGCTGCAGGCCGAATCGGCCAAGCAGCCCACTCGTATGGATCTGTTGCTGCAGCTTGGCAACACCTGTGTGCGCGCCGGCCAGTACGACCAGGCCGTCAGCTACTTCCAGCGCGTGCTGGATGCGCAGGACAAGGGCTCGCGCGCCCGCGGCGACCTGTACCTCCGCATCGGAGAGACGTATCGCCGGAAGGGTGATTTGCAGAACGCCATCGTGGCGCTGCAACACGCCCGCGAAACCATGCCGGACAACGTGGTGGTGCTCAGCACGCTCGCGCTGGTGCTCGATGGAGCGCAGCGTTGGAGCGAGGCGCAGCAGGTGTATCAGGCTGCCATCAAGCTCGATCCGAACAACGGAGTATCGCTGAACAACGCGGCATTCCTGATGGCGGAGCACGGCGGCGACCTAGATCAGGCTCTGACAATGGCGACGCGCGCCAAACAGATGCTGCCGAACCTGGCGGAAGTCGCTGACACGCTCGGGTGGATTTACCTCAAGAAAAACCTGAACGACAACGCCATTGACATCTTCAAGGATCTGGTCGGCAAGAACCCGCACGCATCGACGTACCGGTATCACCTCGGAATGGCGTATTACAACAAGGGTGACAAGACCGCCGCGCTGAAAGAACTCAGCCAGGCGCTGAAGGACAACCCGGTGAAGGCCGAGCGCGACAAGATTCAGGAACTCATCGCGAAGATCGGATGAGGCCGCGGGATTTGATAAGATAAGGGTACTCGGCGCTATCGTCTAACGGTTAGGACGGAGCCCTCTCAAGGCTTAAATACGGGTTCGATTCCCGTTAGCGCTACCAACCATCCTTTTGATTCCTTTGAGCTTCTGAGTTTTCGGCAAGGCCCCCAAGACATCCCATGACATCCGAGGTAGCGGCCCGGCGCCTACCCAATCCCAAAACAGACCTTTAGCACATCTTCGAAAAACTGCTCCGCTACGCGCGAAGTTGAGGGCTCAGCTATCGAGACTAACTTCCCCGCCTCCAACTTGCGCACAAACAGCCCCTTTTCTTTGTCGATCCAAAGCTCGCGCAGCCGAATGGCCGGGTTGTCCACGGGAGCTTCTTCCCCATTCACGAACCAGTTCAGTTGGAGCGGGATGATCTCACGGTTCGCGTGATGGATGTAGTAGTCGCGGTAGAACCGGAAAAAGAAATGCTGAGTATTTCCATCATTGTTATGGAACCGCAGGGAAAAGAACCAAGTCTGCGGAGCTCGGCCCTTATCCCGCAGCAGGATGTACTTCGAAAAATCCGGCGCCGGATACGCCTTGAACGAGATCTCCACGCTATCGAGTTCATCAGCCAGCACCTCAGCCCTACTCTGGAACTCCAACCTGACCGTTTCAAATGATGAGAGCCAGATTCGGTATTCTCGCTCTTCTCGTCGCTGGGCGACCTCGGCTTCCTTTTGGCCGAGTTTATCGGCCCAGAGTTTCATCCGGTCGGTCTCTTCACGCACTCGTTTCATCTCGCTGAATACCTCCAGCGAGCGGTCCAGCGCTAAGCTGATCAGCGCCGAATACAAACCCACATCGGCAAACGTCAGCGCCTCGTAGTAGCGCGGCCTGTCTTCCCGCCGGATGTTGACAACCGGATAACCAGCTCTCACTAGGACAAGGTTCAGGAGCAATCGAGCAACGCGGCCGTTGCCATCCATGAATGGATGTATGGCCGTCATCTTGTGGTGTGCGATGACCGCAAACGCAAACGTATCCAACTGCTTGGGACGGTTAATCCAAGCAACGAATTGTTGCATCAGCCCAGGAACCGCCAATGGTTCGGGCGGTTTCAGATCACTGCCGGTTATCACTACCCCAGCATGTCGATAGGCCCCAGGCTGCGTTTCGGGTTTCTGACCAACCGTCAGCCGGTGCAATTCGCGAACGTCGATTTCCCTTAAGGGCTCGTCTTGCTGCGCGCACTGCTCCAGGAATCGGAAAGCGGCAGCAAGATCTTTCACCTCGATTTGGTCGGCAATTGGCTTGTCGCCCAGTTCTACGCCCTCCAACAAGACCACCTCAGTTTCCCTGAGCGATAGACGGTTCCCTTCGATTCCGGTGCTGTGATAGATATGCTGTAACCGAAAGTACTCTCCCAACTTCCGCGCGGCCATCGGCTCGAGCGCTCCTTTGCCACGGAAGGCGGAGACCTCTTCCGCAAGCGAACTGAGTCGTGCATTCGTGTCCGGCTCAAGTTCGAGTTCAACGGTTGACTCCGGCAGGAACTCTAACACGCTCGTCGCATCCGGGGCGCGCATTGGGGGCTGCTCGGCCCCCAGTCGGAGCCGGAGTTTCTCCGCAAGTTCGACTTCAATTGGACTCGAATGGGTCAGCTTTCGAGTGACACCCATTTTTTGGAGAGTCTCCAAAAGAAAGCTGGCCTTTACTTCCAGCTCTCGCGCGAGTTCATTAACCCTAATGCGTTCTGGCACGCTTGTCCACCTCTACTTGCATTGTTTAGCGTTGGTCACTGCACCGAACCTTTGATAATAGCGTCCCACGTGTCGGCCGCGCGCTGGTCATCCGCGGGGAGAGCGTGGGAGTAGACGCGGGCCGTAACGTTGGCGTCGGCGTGGCCAAGGCGGGCGGAAACTGCGGGGAGCGGGACGCCGCGCGAGAGCAGGTTGGAGGCGTGGGTGTGGCGCAAGGTGTGGAAGCTGGCGGTGGTGATGCCGGCCTTACGCATGTTGCCGCGCGCCACTCGTAGTCTGGAGGTGCATGCGTCGTAATCGATGCCGCCGATTACGACCTCACCAAGGCGGATCTCGATCTCGTGGTCGTTCACGACGACCAGCCGAACATTGTGGTCCGGACGAGGAGGCTGCCGTTGCGCTTCGAGGTCCCACGCGGCGGAACGGAACTGCCTCTAATGTGGACTGGCGGTCCCGCCGCGGTTGAGATCGATCTCCGAGGTGGCATTGACGAGAGTTGAACGCGGGGGCGTCGATTCATTGTGGTGGGGTACTATCAAGGCATGTCCTGGCCTGATCGCATCGTGATCGATCCCGAGATCCTGGCGGGCAAACCGGTGATCCGGGGTACACGGCTGGCGGTCGAGTTCATCCTGGACCTGCTTGTGGCCGGACAATCAGAAGCCGAGATCCTGGCCAACTATCCCGGCCTGATGCACGATGATCTCCTCGCGTGCTTGGCGTGTGCTCGCCGTTGACAGTCATCCCAGACGCACCGAGGCCGCTATTGCCCGGTGCTATCCTGGGATCAGGAAGGCGACCATGGCTGACCTGCATGAAATTCAGGCCGCGATCAATGAACTCGGACCCGCCGACCGCGAGGCTCTCCTCGCATGGTTCATCGACGCTGATCGCAGAGCCTGGGACGAACAAATCGGCCGCGACTTCTCCGAAGGCGGCGCCGGGATGAAGTTGCTGGCAGAAATCGATGAACAGATCGACCGCGGCAATTTCCGGCGTCTGGAGTAGCCGTCATCCGCTCCTTCGCCCTGCCATCATTCTGGGACTGCTATCGTGATTTGCCCGAAGAGGTCCGTGCGCTCGCGGACAAGCAGTTCCGACTCTTCCGCGACAATCCGTTTCACCCTTCCCTTGGCTTCGCCCGCAAAGGCAACATCTGGACCGCAGAGGTCGGACGGAGCCACCGGGCCATGGCGCGGCGGCGCAGCGATGACGTGTACTGGTTCTGGATCGGCACCCACGAGGCATACTACCGCCTGCTCACGCGCTGGAGGTAGCGCCGTCGTTTTGGCGACCACGTGGAGACCACCACGCGAATTCATATCACCCGGCGCATGATCGGCCCATACGGACTGCACGTGTTTGCATAGACTTAGACCCATCTGGACTCGGCTGAACTGGTGCCATTCACGTTCAATTCCCGATAGCGCTACCAAATACCTTAGAATCAATAGCTTAAACCGTATTGCGCCAAGGCCTAAATACGGATCACGTTCATTAAGTGCGGGCCGCAGAGCTTCTGGCCGGTGCTCGTGAGAATGAGTTAACGCGAAATCATCTTGCATTTTTGGCAGTGGTCAATTCGACAAGCCGGCCGCAGCCTCAGGATCGCAGTCCATATAGAGCTTGCGATCGTCCTCGCCAGTTATCTGGAAGCCGAGCCGTTCGTAGAGTCTGCGTGCGGGATCGATTTTGACAACCTTCAGACGCACCTTGATATGGCGTTGTGCGGCCTCTGCAATCAAATGCTGCATCTCCTGAGTGGCGATTCCTCTCCGCTGAAGCGGGCCCTCCACAAAGACCCGCGCGACAAAAAAGCGAAATTTTAATACGCGATCATCTGCAACCAGCCGACATCGACGTCATCGAGTGTGATGACACGAGAGGTGCACGGTGAACAAGCTCGGCTGACGCTGGTCTGGGGATTGTCGACCTCCGAATGGAGGCCCAGTCAATTCACTTCGCCTGGATCCTCCGTCGCCACTCGGCCAGCTTGTCAGGCTTTTCCCACATCTGGTAAAGCTGAACAATCCGCTCTCCCGACTCAGACAACACGCCCCGGTCGTGCAAAGGGACAGTGGCTTTCCGCTGCATCAATCCCTCGTAGCCGGAGATTAAGAGCGATTCCGCGTCAGCATACTTGTTTTGCCCCTCCAGACTGCCACCGAGCATGCTCTGGCAGTTGTACCTTTCCCAGCTTTCCGGAGCGAGCTTTTCGTATTCTTTTAGCGTGTCACGGAGCGTTGACTCAGCCTCGACATATTTGTGCTCGCGAAACTGAACCCGGCCGAGGCCGTCCCGAGAACTCAGCGTTTCAAGATGGTCCTCGCCCAATACTCGACGTTGACTCTTCAGTGCGTCGGCGAACAGCGTTTCGGCCTCCGAGTATTTTCCTTCGTCAGTATAAAGAGCCGCCAATCGGTTCATTCCAGCTAATCTGTCGGGATGGTCCTGGCCGAGCACGCGACTCTGTGTTTTCACTGCCTCGACCATAAGCGGTTCTGCTTTGAAATACTCGCGTTCATAGCGGTACAGCATGGCGAGGCTAAGCATGCTGGTCAATGTGAAGGGATGTTCGCTGCCAAGCACGCGGCGCTTTGCTTCCATGGCAGTGGTTAAGAGAGGTTCGGCTTGCGCGAACCTGCCTTCCGCCCGGTACACCGCCCCGAGATTTTGCATGGAATCTAATGTGTCGGGATGCTCGTCACCCAGTACGCGGCGGCGAATCTCCAGGTTCTTGGCCCAAAGCGACTCGGCTTGTTGGTATTTCTGCTGGCGGTAGTACACAGTGCCGAGGTTGTCTATAACGATTGACGTATCAGGGTGCTCCTGGCCTGAAATCCGCCGCCTGATCTCCAATGCCTCGCTTAGTACCGTCTCGGCCTGTGTATACTTGCCCTCGATCTGGTACACGACCCCGAGGTTGTTCATAGCATAGAGCGTGTCAGAACTCGCCTCTCCTGATATACGCCGGCGGATTTCCAGCACCTTAGTCAATATCTGCTCGGCTTGGGCAGATTTGCCTTCGGATCGGTACAACAAGCCGAGGTTGTTCATAGCCTCCAGTGTTTCGGGATGCTCCTTACCCAACCGGCGCTGCCGGATCGTCAGTACTTTGCTCGCAAGCGGCTCGGCCTGCACATACTTGCCCTGATTCCGATAGAGCATCTCGAGGTCATTCACGATGCTCAACGTTTCGAGGTGGTCTTCGCCCAACAGCCGGCGCCGCAGATCCATGGCTCTTTCCAGTTGTTTATCTGCCTCTGGAAAGAGGCCGAGCTCAATGTAGGCATTACCGATGGTCTGCCGGATGGAGGCTTCCACCAGGGGCTGCTTGCCGAAGCTCGATGAAATGTGGCCGGCGGCCCGGTCGAGCGCGGTTCGCACCTTTAGGTCGGGGTCGGGCTTGGCCCCGGGGCCGGCCTGAGTGCTGGCCCCGGCTTGCGCCAGCACGTCGTTTTGCAGAAAATCGTTCACAGCCCGGGCCTCTGCCTCGGCACGGCTGGCTCGCACCGCCATCCAGGTGGTTACCGCGATGCCGCCGAGCAGCACCACGAACACCGCCGCTATGCCGGCCATCAGCCCGCGGTGCCGCCGTGCGAATTTTTGTAGTTGGTAGACCGTACTCGGCGGCCGCGCCGCAATCGGTTCCTCATTCAGATAGCGCTGAATATCTGCGCCCAGATCGGCCGCGGACGCATACCGCCGCGACTTATTTTTCTCCAGCGCTTTTCTTACGATGGTCTCGATATCTCCGCGAGAATTGCGGTTGATCGAGCTCAGCGATTCAGGTTCGTCGTCGCGGATCGTGCGAACCGCTTCGGGCAACTGGTGGCGGCTCAGTTGATATGGCAGCCGCCCGGACAGCAGTTCAAATAGAATCACTCCCAGCGAATAAACGTCGCTGCGGGCATCCACCTCAAGCGGTTGGCCGGCGACCTGCTCGGGGCTCATGTAGGCGAGTGTGCCTAGGAGCTGTCCTAACCCGGTTTGCATGGTCGGCGGCTCTACGCTTTCGTCCGCCTCTGCCTGGGTAATGCGCGCCACTCCGAAGTCCAGAACTTTGGGCTGACCCGTTTCATCCACCAGAATGTTGCCCGGCTTCAGATCACGGTGAATCAAACCTCGTTGATGTGCATGATGAACTGCCTCGGAGACCTTAACCGTTAGAGCCAGTCTCTGACGGGTGCTGAGCTGACGAGCTTCCGCGTACTGGCAGAGGGGCAGGCCCCGGATGAACTCCATCGCGAAGTAAGGCTCCGGGCCGAAAGCCGTGTCGGTGGTGTTGGACTCGTAGATTTGGGCGATGCCAGGGTGTTGCAAACGGCCGAGAGCTTGCGATTCCCTTTTGAACCGGCGCAATCGTTCAGGGGTGGTCTGCCCGAGCTTGATCACTTTCAGAGCAACAATGCGGCGCGGTTGGTCCTGCTCGGCTTCATACACGGTGCCCATACCGCCTTCGCCGAGCACCCGAATGATGCGATAGTGGCCAATTACCGACGGGTGTGAATGTTTGTCTGACTCACACGATGCGGTCAGATCCCTGGCTGCCATGTCCACTGCCGGAGCCTCCAGAAAATCCTCTGTTCCTTGTGCTTCCGCCAGCAACGATTCGACCTCCCGCCACAAGGACTCGTCTCCGCCGCAAGCTTGCTCAAGGAAAGCTGCCCTCCGGCTCCCGTCCAACTCCATCGCTGAATGGTACAGATCCTCGATTCTGCGCCAGCGCTCAGTTTCCACGTGAGTTCCTCCCGCTGATCTCACGCTTTAGCCAACTCTTGGCAAACTTCCAGTCCCTCTGCACCGTCTCCGGCGAGACCTTCAGAATCTCGGCGGTCTCCTTCACGCTCAGCCCTCCAAAAAAGCGCATCTCGACTACCTGACCCTTACGCGGGTCGATCGCCTCCAATGCCTTGAGCGCGTCGTCTATCGCCACCAGATCCGAGCCCGGCTCTTTTGCGGCGACAAGCGCTTCGTTGAAATCGAGCGTGCTCACGCCGCCTCCGCGTTTCTGCGCCTGGCGAGAGCGGGCCCAATCCACCAGGATGCGTCGCATCACTTGTGCGCAGACGCCGAAGAAATGGGTGCGGCCCTGCCAGCCCGCATGCGAGGAATCCACCAGCCGCAGGTACGCCTCGTTCACCAGCGCGGTGGTTTGTAGCGTGTGCCCCGGCCGTTCGTCGGACATGTAGCGCTTTGCAAGGCGGTGCAACTCGTCGTAGACCAGCGGCGCAAGCTTCTCAATGGCGCTTTGGTCGCCTTGACTCCAGGACTGCAACAGTTCCGTGATCTGCTCCGGCGGCGGCTGCATTGGGGCGGGGCCTTTAAAAAAGGCTAACACTTTTGGGACGTGTGTTCTAAAGTGGGTCGCTCGCGGAACCTTTGCTTCTGGAAGCTCCCGCCGATCAGAATTTCTTCAGGCCCATGACAGTTTTCAGCCGCAGTTTCCGCTGTTTGACTAATGAGGGAGACTGGGCTCCGCAACGCGATTCTGGGCCTGAAGGCGCTACCGCGCGTCCAGAACATCGCCGCGGGTGAGCTTCCGGTAAGGATGTGTGAATGAGAGCACTGTTCGAAGTGAATGGGATGAGACTCTGGCGCCTCCGGGTATTCGTTTGCCTGTGCGTGAGTGTCTGCTGTGCCGTTGGGGCTGTTCGCAAACCGCTGGGCCTGTATGCCCACGTGAACCAGAGCGATGCCGTCGGCAGCTATCCAGGAAAAGCGCCCTCGGAATCGGTGTTGCATAGTTACCTGCAAAATCTTTACGCGGGATTGTTAGCAGACCCGGCGATCGCCGGAATTGCGTTCACCGCTCACTGGGATAAGACGCAGCTTTCGAGCGGCACCGCGGCGGGCAGCTTCGACTGGAGCTACCTGGACGATGTCTTCGCGGCGGCGTCCGCCGCGCACAAGACGGTCCAACTCCTGATGACGCCGGGAGTGGATGCGCCTTCATGGCTGATGGCGGAACTGCCGTCGTGCGATCCGCTGTTCACGAAGCGAAACGCGCCGGCCAATTGCGGTTCGGTTACTTTCACCGGGTATCCGGAGCAGCAACGAGCGGAAAGCAATGTTATGCCGCTGCCGTGGAATACGGTGTACCAGCAGGCGTGGACGGCGTTTCAGACAAGCCTGAATGCGCGCTACGGATCGAACCCCGCGTTAGTGGCCGTGGTGATTACGGGGCCGATCCTTGCGTCGGACGAGATGATCTTGCCGACGACCGTCAATACCACGGCGGCGCAGCCCTCCGGACTGGCTCCGGACGATATGTGGGCGGTTCTAATTCAACATTCATTTCCAACAAACGCAGCCTACCAGAAGAGCGACCAGGTCTTTATCGATGCGTGGAAACAGGCGATCGATGCAGCGGAGAGTATCTTCACAGACGTGACGCTGTTCCTGGGTCCCGACGCAGGTAATGACTTCCCCACTTTTGGCCTGACGTCGGTAACGCCGCACGCAGACAACACGCTGTTTGCGGTGGAGTGCTCCAGCGCACCGAAGGAGCAATTGGTTTCGTGCGAAGCCAAGACGGAGATCCTATCGTATTTTGTGGCCGTCGCGGGGTCGAATGTGAAGGGCACGCAAGTTGGAGGAATGACGGCGTCGAGCCCGCTCACAAATGGCAACATCGGAGTACCGGGCGTGAAGACTCTGACGTCGCTTACACCGGCGCCGGCGGTTCCGTTCATGGGCGGAGCGGAGTTCGATTACGCGATTTCGCAAAGCAGCACGATGCAGGAGACGGGGTGTCCAGTAAGAAACGGCACATGCCCGGGGATGACGATCGAAGAAGCGGCCTACAACGTCATGACCGTCTTCTTCGATCAAACGCCGGCAGCCGCGTTTTATGGCGGCACAGTCGGGACGGAGCCAATACAATACCTGGACGTTCCGTTCATCGACCTGCAATACGCACAGTCCACTCCGTGTCCGGCGACGCCGAGTCCGTTCCTGGGAAATACGTCGCTCCAGGACCTATATGCACGGGCGAGCCGCGACCTGTTGGCAATGGCCGGACAGACGACGCCACCGCTGCCGGCATCGACGTGCCCGAAAGCCGTGTCAGCGCCGGCGATCACTCTGGTGGCGAACGCGGAGGGGGAAGCGCAGGTGATTGCGCCGAACACCTGGGTGGAGATTAAGGGATCGAATCTCACACCGCCCGGCGATATGCGCGCATGGCAGGGGTCCGATTTCGCCGGCGGTACGATGCCAAAGCAACTGGACGGCGTTGGCGTGACCGTAAACGGCAAATCAGCCTTTGTTTATTACATCAGCCCCACGCAGATCAACATTCTCACTCCGCCCGACGTGCTGCCCGCTTCCGCACAGATCGTCGTGAACAACAACGGCAGCGCGAGCACCCCTTTTACCGCGCAAGCGCAGCCGATTTCGCCGTCGTTCTTCGTCCTCGATAGCCAGCATGTCGCAGCGGTGCATCTGAACGGCGACTTGGTGGGGGCAGCGAGCCTCTCCGTGCCCGGCTACACATTCTCTCCCGCGAAACCCGGCGAACTGATCCAGATCTACGCCAATGGGTTTGGGCCGACCTCGACCCCGGTGGTTCCGGGCGCAGTGACTCAAGGCGGCACACTCTCGCCGTTGCCCGTCGTGAAAATTGGCGGAACCGCGGCGACGGTACAGTTCGCTGGACTGGTGTTTCCCGGCGAGTTTCAATTCAACGTTGTGATCCCACCCAAGCTGACGGGCGGCGATCAGTCCATCGTGGCCACCTACAACGGCGCGACTACGCAGGCGGGCACAGTGATAACCATTGCGGGCGCAATCGCACCCACGTCAGTCACCTACTACGTTTCTACCAGCGGAAACGATTCCTGGAGTGGCACGCTCGCAGCTCCTAATGGCGCGAATTCCGATGGTCCCTTTGCCACGTTCGATCGTGCTCGGGCCGTTGTTCAAACGCTCAACAAGAACGGACTTACGCAGATCACCGTTCAATTCCGCGGCGGGACCTACACTCTTCCCGCCACCGTACAGTTCACATCGGCAGATTCGGGAAGCGCTTCGGTGCCGATCGTCTATCAGAATTATCCCGGCGAGACGCCCGTGTTCAGCGGCGGAATGCGTGTTTCGAATTGGACCAGCATCGGCGCCGGCGCCTGGAAGACGAGCCTGCCGGCATCCACACAGTATTTTCAGAATCTGTTCTACAACGGAGCCCGCCGCCTGCGTCCGCGGCTTGGGGCGAACGCGGCGAATCCGCTGGGAACGTATTACCGCATCGCCAACACCGTGTTCCTGAACGCGCCGGCGCCACCCGCAGCCGCGCCAGACCCAAACTGCGCAGTTTACATCGACGGCAGCGGATGGGAGTGTTTCGACCGGTTCCAATACGCTACGACCGACCCGATTGCGGGCACCTGGAAGAACCTGGTTTCGGCAACCGGCAATCCCTGCGGACAGCCCGCCGGAAATCAGGCCATTGCGGGCGATATCGAGGTTCTCGTTTGGGAGCAATTCAGCACTTCCAAACTGCGGGTCAGTTGTGTCGACGCAGCGAACCGGATTGTGTACATGACGGGACGGACGGGGATGTCTCAAACCAATTCCAGCGAGGAAGGCTTCATCCAGGGCAATCGTTACTTAGTAGAGAATGTGCAGGATTCGCTCACCCAGCCGGGGCAGTGGTTCCTGGACCGGTCTTCGACACCGTGGACGCTCACTTACCTGTCGAATTCCGGCGAGAATCCGAACAACGATACGGTGATCATTCCGCAGCTCACACAGCTTTTGGTAGCGACGAATTTGCAGTACGTCACGTTTCAGGGCGTTACGTTCGAGCACGACAACTACACGCTGCCCTTCGCCGGCCATATTTCGATGGAGCTAGAGCCCGACATCAGCGCAGCTGTTTCGTTTCAGAATTCGCAGCACATCACATTTGACTCCGGGACGGTGAGGCAAACATCGGGAACCGGTCTAGAGATCATTCCGTGCATCAATCCGACATCGCCGGCCTACTGCGCGGGGACCGACATCAACGCGTTAGTGACGGACAATGTGGTGCAGGACAGCGCCTTCTACGACACCGGCGCTTTGGGAATCCGCGTCGGCAACCCGTTTCAGCCGGCCGACACCGACGCCAATGTTCCCCAATCGACAACGGTACGGAACAACGTCGTGGAAGGCTACGGACGCGTGGTTCCGGCCTCGTTTGGCATCGGGCAAGGGATGGGGCACGACAACCTGTATACGCACAACGATGTCTATGACGGCTACCACTGCGCCATCTCCACGTCTCAGAGCATCGCCGAAACGACGATGCCTGCGGGGATCGGCAATGCGAACAATGTGATCTCGTTCAATCACGTCTACAACCTGCTGCAGGGGATTATGAACGATGGCGGATCGATTCGCATCGACGGCGGCAACTCCGTTTTCACGGCCGCGGGCAATAAGATCCTCAATAACAAAATTCACGATGTGACCGACGCATCGATCATGGATTCGAACGGATACGGCGGACACGGAGTGTATCTGGACGACGCCACCGGGTTGGTGGACGTGGAGAACAATCTGGTGTATCGCGTCTCCGGATTCGGCGTGTACACACCACACGGTCCGGCTTTGCAGAACCAGCCAAATACGGTGAGGAACAACATCCTGGCTTATGCACGCCTGGCGATGGTGGCGGTGGGAGACCCGTACAAGAAAACCGGCACGTTTACCGTGATTCCCCAGTCCTTCGTCTATACCAATAACCTGTTCTACTTCGATCGGACAAACAACTCCAGCCCGAAATTCTTTGCGCAGGGCGGGTGCCTGTACACCTCGGGCTCGCCGTTTACTCAATTCCAGATGTGGAGGAGCAATCTGTACTGGCGCACGGATGGCACTTTTGCGAACGACCCCAAAGGGTTCTCAGTGCAGCCGAATTCCGGTACCGGCCCGCAAGCCCCGTGTAGCGGCAACTTGAACGACTATACATTCTATACGTTCGCCGGGTGGCAGCAAAACATTGGAGAAGACCTGCAGAGCGTCGTGCAAAACCCGGGATTCAAGAATCCAGCGTACCCCGCGGACGATTATTCGCTGCCGCAAGGATCGCCGGGTGTGGGATTCGTGGTATTCGACCCGAACCAAGCAGGCCGGTCCAATCCCGTACTGAAACCTCCAGCGGTTCCCGCCACCTTCCCAACTAAGCTCTTCAATCCGGCGACGGATTACTGAGAGGCTTACGGACTTGGTGAAATGAGCCACGCCGGGTTTCAGAATTGATTTGCGTATTGCACGGTGGCGGCATATGATTTTTCGGCTTCGGAGGAGCCAATGCCAGATTCGCGGGTGCTTCATCGTTCTCGCCTCACCTCCCCGGCGAGGCTCGCGTTTGCTCTTACGATCGGCGTTCTCTCGGTTTCGGCCTCCGCAATGGCACAATCGCCGACGGACGCGCCGATTCAGAATCTGGCTACTGATTCCCACGGAACGACACTCTATTTCACCACCTCGCTCCGCCAGCGCGGCACGACGCAATCGGGTATTTCCAAGGTATTCGGACTCAGTGGAACACAGCTCCGATTGATACAGGGAAGCTCGTTCAATACCGTCATTCCCGGTGCGCCGATCTATCTTCGTCCCTCGGTGAGCGGGGATGAAAAGGTCCTCGCGATCAATTGGTACGCCTACTGCCTGGGGGGAAGTTTCTGTCTGTTTCAGAATTCGAATTCGACGCTCATACGAACGCCCAGCGGTGATATGCCCCTCGCCGGTGTCGCGGAGGTCAGCCGCAACGGCCGCTTCGTATTACAGTACGGCACCGGCCACCCGGGAGCGCCGGGCTTTCCGGACGTTCCTGGACAGGTGAATTTACTCGACCTTACAAGCGCGACAATGACCCAGGTCGGACAAGACCTCGGGGGCAGTGGCCGCCACGTCGCCAATGACGGAACGACATTGATCCGGACCGGTTCCACTTTCCAATTGGTCGGGCCGAACGGGGCTGTTCCAGTCACTCCCGCGTTCCCCATCGTCGATGTGCAGTTGTCAGCCGATGCGGGCAAGGTTGTTTACGACACTACCCCAACGGGTGGAGGCATTCGCCTGCTTGACGTGGCGAGCGGCGCGGACCGCCTGCTGACGACGGGCTCTTTTCCCACTCTCGCCGATGATGGGCGGCGTTTTTCCTACCTGAACGGGAACCAGGCATGGCTCGGCGACGCGCTTTCAGGACCCATTGCCGCACTCACGAATGAAGCGGAAGGTATTGCCGATCAAACGATCACCGGCGATGGAACTACTGTTTTCGCTGCCACGTATAGTGGGAGGGTCTTGTCAATTGACAGCGGCAGCGGGAAAGTGACGCAACTCCTCGATTCCCCGCCGGCGAAATTTCTCCAACTCGCGGCAACGCCAGTGCCGGGCTCGTACAATTGGCTGATAGGCACGAACGATTCGTCGCTTCAGATTCGCGTGAATGGCGCACCCGTGATCCGACTCGGCGCCCTCCCGGACCGGGTCCCGTTTCAACTGCCCTGGGAAGTTGCACCCGACCCGTCGGCAGTCACCGTTGTGTGGGGGGCCGAGCCGGCTTGGGAGCAATTAGTCGCCACAGGAGTTGCAGCCGTGGCGGGAGTAACGCTGAACCTCGATTCCGCATACGACGCGGGCATCCATCAGGACTGGTCGAGGTTGGTCACCAAGAGTGATCCTGCCCGTCCCGGCGAGATCATTCATATGTACGGAACAGGTTGGGGGCCGGTCGATGGCGTCGTGACGTCGGGGCAACCCACACCTGCGGATCGCCTATACGAAATCACGGCGCCATGCCAGTGGAGCGCTATGGGCGACTTCGGACAGCCGGAAAGGCCGTTCGATGTGTTGTTCGCCGGACTCGCGCCGGGGCTGATCGGGCTTTATCAACTCGACTTCCTCATCCCGCTCGATTGGTCGTCCACGGTGTTTAACGCCGGCTGCCGGACGCCGGAGGGAGTTTTTGGCTTTGCGGCATCGGTTCCGGTCGCACAATAGTACTTAGCGGAGATTCATGAAACCATAGCCGTGCGCCATGAACCCAAAGCCCCCTGCGTTCGCTTCGGACAAGACCGGCTTCGCGCCCGGTGCAAGTTACCTCGAACTGATCGACCTGTTGCAATCGCAGGGCGCCAATACCCGAGAAGACACCAGAGAGATCTTCCGACGGGTCGTCTTCAGCATTCTGATTCACAATACTGACGATCACTTCCGCAACCATGGCTTCTTCATTGGGGAGCGAGGTATTTACCCTTTCTCCAGCGTTCGATTTGAATCCTTCGATTGAGCGGGACGAACTCTCACTGGCCATTAACGAAGTCGGTTCTTCCGCGTGCGATGTGTCAATCGGCGCCGGCGTTCGAGATAGCAGCGCCATGAGAATGCGACTCTGAAAACGTCATGTATGGAGCACGCACTTGCGGTGGTGTTGGCTGCTGGGGCGGGCCGCCCACCTCAGCGTGCTCTTCATAGCGACCACCTGTTTGCGCGGATGGATCGTCTTAGTGCGTACGAAGCAAAGACGAACGCCATAACGAGAATCGGATCGAAGTTATCCCAGGTATTGCCACCGCCATTCAGATGTGAATAGAACGCCAGTGAAAGGTCGATCGCGAGACCAGCATAAACCCACTCGGTCAATCGAGGAAAATTAGGGATCAGAAGACCCACGCCCCCAAGGATGTGCGTCACGCCAATCAGAGGATGATATAGAGCGGGTACCCGAGCTGCTGATTGACGATCCTCCATTCGCCGGGATCGTGTACTAGATATAAGCTTGCGAAGTACACCCAAATGAAGGCGACGAGGCCGGTTGTCAGCATCGCCGCTATTTGAGTTGCTCGACCTGACCGGGCGGGTTTATCTATCGTGTGTTCAGCTTTCATATTGCTTGCCCCGGACCTACGCGTTGCCGGAGTTCTGCGCGGCCGCAAACACATCGCGTGCGGACGTCGTACCCGCTACGTGCTCCGTACCCGTGATTCCCAGGCGCATCCATCCCGCGTTAACACTCTCAAACATTTCCTCGGCAGGTCCGGTGTGGCCCTTGGGGATACCGAACTGCTCGAACGCTTCCGCCCACCCTGCACGCGGGACTGCAAAGGCTCTTACGTCGCGTTTTAGGACTTCACCCAATTGTTCCGCCACTTCATCCGCGCTTACCATCGAACCCAGCTCGATAACGCGATGCCCTGACCACGCCGGCCCGGTCAGAAGGTTCGCCACTTCTGCGCCAATGTCGTCTGACGCGACCATTGTCGATTTTCGGTTTGTAGGATCGTAGAAGACCGGCAGTGTTCCACCCTGGGCGGCCTGTAGGCCGAAAAGAAAGTTTTCGAAAAAGCCACCCGCGCGGACAAATGCAACCGGAGATGGCAGGCTGCGAAAGCCTTGCTCCAAGAGTGACAAGGCCGTAATCATCCCCAGCCCGCTTGTTCTGTTCGCGCCCATTGAAGAGAGCGCTACCACCCGCGGCGGCGCTACCCTGGTCAGCGCCTCGACATAGTTTGCAATCACACCCTTTGCTTCTCTGAAATCGGGCGAGGGCGCCCACACAGCCGGCAACATAACGAACGCGCCCTCGACGCCTTCGAGCGCTGCCTCTATGGATGTCGCATCGTTCCAGTCTCCATCCACCAACTCCACACCTCGGTCTGCCCACTTCGTCGCTTCCTCGCGATTGCGCACCAGTGCTCGCACCTGTTTCCCCTGCTTCAGCAGATGCCGCGCGGTGGCGCCCCCAACTTTTCCAGTGATTCCCATGACTAAATACATGCCCGTTTTCTCCTTTTGCCTCGTATTTGGCCGCCCATCCAAATGAGTGGCCTGACCATTGGACGGCCACAAAAACCATCGGTCGCAAAATAATCAATGGTTACTAACCAATGGTTGTAAATGATCCCATGGTTGTTAAAAGTTCCAAAAGCGACTATCCTGATCGAAGTGGCATCCACATCACCAAGTCGCCGGGGAGAGCGCAAGGAAAGGCTGCGGGGCGAAATCCTTGCGGTTGCCGGCAAGATGTTTGCGGAACGGGGCTACGAAGCCGTGACGCTTCGCGCGATCGCTGAAGAGATCGGCTATACGCACGCCGTGATCTACCAGCATTTCCCTGACAAATGGCATATCCTTGCCGAGTTGAGCAGCGAGACGATCGGTCTGCTGATTCAGGACTTCGACGCGACTGCCGCTAAACATCCCGCACCGAAGGAGCGTCTCTTTGCGACCTCACGCGGCTTCATTCAGTTCTGCACCGCCCACCCGCAGCAGTTCCGTAACGTCTTCTTCGGTCCTGAGAACCGCAACGGTGTCCGCGCGGGGCAATATATCGACGACATTGGCAAGCCTTTGTTCCAACGTTTCGTACAGCTCTTTTTCGATGTTGCCAGGCAGGAAGGATTGCCAGGCAGGGATGACATAGTGGTAGCCCACACCTGGTGGTACACGATCTTCGGCCTCGCCACGCTCATGGTGATCCAAGGGGTTGTGCCTGACCGGCCTGAGCAGACTCTGGTGGTCGAGCAAACGATCGCTACGCTTTGGGCGGGCGTTCAGGTTGTTCCACGATTGCCGAAGAGGGCGGCCTCCAAGCGGTCCGGCCGATCCAGCGACGCAAAGCAATAGCAGCTCTTTCTGATCAGGAATCGTCGGAGGTGTGCCCGCGGCGTACCAGGGGAAGAAAGCGACTTCTGCGGCTGAAGAGGTCGGCATCGTCACGTCGGGCTGTGAACGGCTTTGCCGCGGTCGCCCGTTGGCAGGTTAGGATCGACGCGCGAATGCGGCGGTCGGACCACCGGCAGCGTCGGCCTCGTCCCCGAGGCCCATGCCTGCAATTAGACCGCTGTTCATAGTGAATACGTGGAGAACTTCGCTGTCGGACAGAACATCCCCGTGAAGGTTCCTGACGAGTTGGTGCACCCTGACGCGGACCTTGCCTCCGGCTTCCTTAGTGATTGCCAGCGGTTCGACGAGGACATCGAACTCGCCCCATTGCCGGGTCCAATAGGTGCGGATCTGTTCCTTTCCAACAACTCTGCCGCCCTCTGAAGCCCTGGGCCAGTTCACGTCTTCGGTCATCAGTGCCAATGCACAGTCGATGTCCCGCCTGTTGAAGGCGGCGTACGCCTTTTCAATAAGGGCCTTCGTGTCTTCCATACAATCTCCTGCTGCGCCTGGAATATTCGGTATTCGGCCAGTTGCTCAATCCATGCCATCGTTTTCTCCGGCTCGCCCATCAGGGCCTGGGGCTTTCGGCCATCTCGGATGCCCACGCCAGTGCTTGCGTGTCGATATACTCCCGGATGTTCGTCAGTTTGCCGTTTCGAACGGTAATGGCGAAGACCCAACGGTCCTCAAACGTCCTGTTCGTGGCTTTGATCCTCCCGGAAGCGAAGCCGACGACCACGACCCTGTCTCCCTGGGCTATGAACTCGGGGGGCTCTGTGAAGGAAGTTTCCACCGTTTCGTTAGCCTGCTCAAGTAAATTCGCGAGTCCCGCGTGCCCGCGGTGCGTGCCGGCCAGCGGCCAGCCCTCGCCCGGAATGATCCACTCAATATCTTTGGCAGACAGCGCAAGCAGACCTTGTTTATCGCGGCTGCCAAGTGCCGCTAAAAATTCCTTAACAGTCTGGACATTGTTTTCGATGCTCATCGAAATCTCCTTTTCCCTTACATGAGCGCGTGTCCGATCGAATCGGACGTTTCGGAGCCACCCTACCCTTGACCCGATGCCCTCCCTCGACGATCAGATCGGCCGCCAGGTTGGCCGCAACCAGATGATTGCAACCTTTCACGAGCTTGGCGCCGGTGCACGCCCTCGCGACGAAGGCGGAGGAGACCAAGCCGTCCAGTTCCTCAGGTGGAACTAACGGGTTCATCGCGACGATGATCGTCTTGCCTGTCCAACTTGGAAGGGCCTTCGCAACCTCGCGATGTTGCCCGAACGGAACCGCCAAGATGATTGTGTGTTGATATCGATCCCTCTCCTTTCAGATCGCCGAGAAGCCGCCGTCGACGTTCAACTCCACCCCATTCACGAAGCTCGAATCGTCTGAAGCAAGAAACAATGCGGCCGTTGCGATTTCTTCAGGTTGACCCATCTTTCCCCGTGGGATTAGGGATTCGAACATCTCCTTCGCCTCCTTGGTGAGAACGTCTTCCTGCATCGGAGTAGCGATCGGCCCGGGGCCCAGCACGTTCACCCGGATATTCCTGCCCTTCAGTTCGTTGAGCCACGTGCGTGCGAAGGAGCGCAATGCCGCCTTGCTCGCCGCGTACACACCGAAACCAGGGAAACCCTTTACCGAAGCAACTGATCCGGTCATGATGATCGATCCACCGTCGTTGAACAGCGGCAACGCCTTCTGAACCGTAAACAGTGTTCCGCGCGCATTCAGGCCGAAGGTCGCATCGAAGTGCTGCTCGCTAATCTCGCCCAGGGGTACGGCCTCGCCCCTGCCAGCGCTGGCGAATAGGACATCGATCTTGCCCTTTTCTCGCTTGACCGTATCGAACAGACGGTCGAGGTCGTCGAGATTGGCGGCGTCACCGCGCACGCCGGTCACGTTGCGGCCAATCAGCTTGACGGCCTCATCGAGCTGCTCCTGCCTGCGGCCCGTGATGAAAACGTAGGCACCTTCTCCGACGAACCGCTTGGCGCTCGCTAGCGCCATGCCGCTCGATCCTCCCGTGATGACCGCGACCTTACCTTCAAGCTTTCCCATAATCGCCCCTTTCGGTAGTGCTCTAAAATTCCGTACAGTAGGGTAGATGTATTGGTTTTGGACGAGAACTGCTCAGGAGTCCTGGAATCTTGTCTGTTCGTCCAAACCGGGAGCGTGGTGTTGGACCCGATAACTGATGTTTTCAGGACGATGCACGTAACCGCTTTCGGGCAACACAGGCTCGAAGCCACAGCTCCGTGGGGCCTGATCGGGGGGAAGGAGAGCGAAGAAAAAGTCACACCCTCCGACAAAAAGCTGCCACCCACAGATTTGGCGCACTTTGCGATGCTTTCGCGCGGCAACTGTTGGCTCAGTGTGGAAGGCCTTCCGGAGCCGGTTCCCCTCACCGGTGGCGACTGCTTCTTGCTGGCCCGAGACACTCCGATCGTCATGCGCGATAGCCCGCGAACACGTCCAAGGTCAACTTTCCGCGAGATCGCGGCTCAAGCCAACAGCAATGTCGCTCACTACGGAGGTGGCGGCGCGCCAACGACAATCGTCTGCGGCTCCTTCAGTTTCGACCGAGCCAGTCTGAAGCCCGTCACGCAGCTATTGCCGAGCTTCATTCTGATTAAGGCCGATCAGGCACGCACGCTTGCTCTTCACAGCACAATGCAAGCGCTGGCGTCAGAAATGGCAGAACAGGCGCCGGGATTGGAAGTAGTCGCGACCCGGCTAGCCGAGGTTCTGTTCATCCAAATGCTTCGGGCTTATATCGCGTCGGGAGTGGAATGGCGCAACAGAGGATGGCTTCGTGCGACCTTCGATCCTCAAATCGGCACCGCTCTGAATGCCATTCACACCAGCGTCAATGCTCCCTGGACGGTCGAATCCCTGGCGGAGGCGGCGGGCATGTCTCGCTCAGCATTCGCAGCACGTTTTAAAGAACTGCTCGGGCAAACACCATTGGAATACGTAACCGAGTGGCGAATGCAGAAAGCGATGCAGCTGCTACAACAGCGTGACAGGAAGCTCGTAGACATTGCTCGGTCGGTCGGCTACGAGTCCGATGCTGCATTCAGCAAGGCATTCAAGCGGGTTGTCGGAGCCAACCCGAGTGACTATTTCAGTCCCGCTTAACGCGATCCCATCGTCGAAGCGCCGCAGACAGTAAAAGGGAAAATGCAGGAAAGGCGGAACGTCCTCCTCCCGCGCAGTCGGCGAGTGGGGCCGAAGCCAAAGGCTGGTAGGTGCCGGTCTCCAGACCGGTACCAGGCGCGCGCAACGCGCCCGGGCGAGCCCATTTGCGGCGTGTCACGAGACCGGGGATCCAACAGACTGCTGTCGGTAAGCGGGATGAGAGTACAGGAAGGATTGGGCTGTTCGTCGATGGTGGCTTATAGTAATGGGCCTATATTCGATCCTGCGATGCAGCAAAGCCGTCCAGGCGGAATAGCGGCATTACGTCTGCTGCCTGCCGGCAGCAAAGGGGCTGCCTACACGATGAGTTGGACCGTGGCTTAGAGGTATTTCTCGGGGACAATCGGTAAAAAACATCCATTCCCCACATCGGTCAATTAGATTTTTTGATCTCTTTCCCAACCAGGTTCCGCAATACCTCACAGCGCTACGAATTGCGCTCGGAATTGAGAGGGCATCATGGCTGGTTCCAGTGGGAACTGCGGAGTTCCGGCCGTCAAAAGGCACTCATAGCCGGGATCTTTATCCGGATAAGAATCACGATGTTTCGAAATGCAATTTCCATTTTGGCGGGGTTGATACTTGCCTCACTAACCACGCCCTCTGCCATTGCGGCTGACTCTTGCGCGCCGGTGTTCGATGCCATCACTAAACTGATTACCAGCGCCAGCCACAGCTATTCCGCTGGTGTCCTGAATGGCAAGGCAATTAGCACCGAGACTATCTATGTCCAGGGAAAGACTTACCTGGCTGTGAAAGGGGGTAAGTGGATGCTGAGCCCGGCGACTCCGAATGACGTGTTGCAGCAAGAGAAGAAGGACGAGGCAAATGGTAAAGCCACATGCCAATTGTTGCGGAATGAATCCGTAGACAGCGAACCTGCAACGGTTTATTCCCTGCGACGGGAAACCGAGACATTAAAAGAAAACGGACAGGTGTGGATTTCCAGGATAACCGGCCGTGAATTACGTCAAGAAGTTGATGTCGACTACGGCGGAGCAGTGGGGAAGGGCCACTTTTCGGCTCGCTACGAATACAGCAATGTAAAACCGCCAATGTGAGCTAACCCAAGCCCCGAAACTTTTCAAAAGTAAATGACAGGGGATTCGTATGGCTTGGTGCCCGCAATCACAACCGGCATTCGATTGCCAGTTGCAATTAGATCCGACATCCATCTCAGGGACAGGGAAGCGGCCTATATTGGAATCGAGCAATGGGGTATATTGCGCTAGGATGCCGCGATCTGCGATAAAAGCGGTGCAGACAACTCCCTCTGCGGTGACCGGCCAAGGGTCTTTCATGTCCAGATTCTACTGATGTTTCAGGAGGCAAAATGTTGGGACGTAGAGTTCTTCCTACTCTGATCATCGTCATTCCGTTTGGATTCGCAGTCTTCGGTCAAGTGACTCTGAAGCAGAAATCTGAAAGCGGTTCTCAGTCGCATGTGCCCACTACTTGGGACGACGCAGCTATGGCAACGCTGGAAGTGCCGTTGGCGAATCCAATTGGCTCGCCTAACGACGTTTCAGCCGATTATTACTACAAGATACCTGTGCGGCCAATTTATAAGAGCTACCCGGTTTACGCGCCCGGTCATGAACCAGCGGGATACATGGCATGGCTGAAGCAGCAGGAACCGGTGGTAGTGTGGGATGACCGCGGTCATAAGCCACCATTAGAGACGGAGGCGGAGAGGATCAAGGCGGGGGAAACCGTTTTCGATGCGCCGATTGAATTCAGCCCTCCCTTGAGCCCCTCAGTGGAAGACGTTCACAACCTCGCTTGGTATTCCAAAGCCGGCGTGCCAACAGGCCGTGACGGCATTATGCCTTTCGTGGTGTATGTGATCCGGAAGAAAGGTAGGGTTGAAGTCGGCGCCGCCTCCTGCGGGACGTGTCACACTCGTCTGTTGCCCGATGGGACCATACTGAAAGGCGCTCAGGGGAATTTTCCATATGAGCGCGCTCTCTTCGCGCGGCCGCTCCCTTCGGCGATCTTGCGACCGATCCTCGTTGCTACGTTCGGGGCGCCCTGGATTAAACCTGATCCACTCGCTTCCTCCGAGAGTATGACAGCGGAAGAGATCGCGGCAGCGTCCGCGGCAATTCCAGCAGGCATTATCGGCCGGCAGGGCACCAGTCTCCTATATCCTGCCCAAACGCCCGATCTTATTGGCGTCCGCGAGCGGCGCTATCTGGATCACACTGGTTTGCAGCAGCACCGTTCCATCGTCGACCTGATGCGGTATGCCGCGCTAAACCAGGGAGCGGATGTACTGGCCAGCTACGCGGGATTCATCCCGGCAGGTACTCCGCCGCGGTTCCAGAACTTGCCGCGCGCGGCGACGCAAACGCGATACAGCGACGAGCAGCTCTACGCCTTGGCGCTTTATGTCTACTCGCTGAAGCCGCCACTCAACCCGAACAAGTTCGATGCCGAAGCCGCGCGCGGCAAGAGAGTGTTCGAGCGCGAAGGCTGCGCCACGTGTCACACTCCGCCGCTCTACACCAACAACAAGCTGACACCTGCTGATGGGTTCACTCCCCCACCCGGCGCCGACAAGAAATATGACATCCTCCCGATTTCGGTGGCCACGGACCCGTACCTGACGACGAAGACGCGCCGCGGTACGGGCTACTACAAAGTGCCGTCACTCAAGGGCGTCTGGTATCGCAGCATGTTTGGGCATAATGGATGGTGCGCGACGCTGGAGGATTGGTTTGATGCTCGCCGCACGCTAGATAATTACGTGCCCACCGGCTTAAAACCGTACGGCGCAAAAACTTTTGCCGTGAAAGGCCATCCGTACGGGCTGGCCATTTCTGCTGAAGACAGGAAAGCGCTGATCGCATTCTTAAAAACGCTTTAGGGTTGCTTGGACGATTGCATCGAGCGCTTCAGCGCATCGCGCAAGGAGGAACTGGGCGAAAAAACCGCGGCGGCGTATCGTTTCCAGCTCGATCAGTTGCGCGCCCACTGCGCGACGTTGCCATAACCCGCGGAAGCGGCGGACGATGAATATTGCAGCTCGTGTAAACTGAACCACGCCGGCGCAAAAAAGAGGCCGGCTGTGAATCCCGCCAGTTAGGTGAAGGTTGATGTTGAGAAGAGTTGATGCGGCGCCGCTCCGGCACGTCCCCGCGTGTTTGATTTTTCTGCAGCCTTCTTCATGCTTTCAGGCGCGCCTGCCTACGCCCAAAACAAAGCCGCGTGCGAGCTGGTCTCCAAAGCCGACGCCGAAGCCATCCTTGGCGTGAGGCTCCTGCCCCCGAAGCCGAGCGCGCCGTTTCGCTCGCTCCTCGATCCGGACTTCACGGAGGGCAAGCCGGAGCAGGGCTGCGAGTTCACCAACTCACGTTTAACAACGCTTCGCGCAGCATCAGCGCGCAATCCTACACAGCAGGTTCGTAGAAGCCACCCGCGAGCGCCGTTTGAATGGCGCTCGTGAGTTCAGTCACGATGCGGCTCTTGAACACATAACCTCCAGCTCCCATTTCGCGGGCGGCTTGGATATAGGCAGGGTCCCAGTAGTTCGATACGAACAAGACCTTGCATCCCGGTTGAGCAGCCAGGATTTGCCGACCGGCATCGAATCCGCTCAACTTCGGCAGTGATATGTCCAGCAACACAACATCAGGCCGGAGTTGCTTGGCTTTGGCAACAGCCTCCTCCCCATCTCCGGCAATTGCTACAACCTCAAAGTGTCGGCAAAGTGCCGGACGCAGCGATCCTTCCAGAATGAGAAAGTCATCTTCGGCAATAAGAACTCGTGGTTTCATCCGTTGGCCAAACGACGAAACGGAAGAACAAACCGGATTGTCGTTCCGCGCCCGCTTCCGGCCGACTCAGCCCAGACTCGTCCGCCATGCCGCTCGATAATCCTTTGGCAAAGCGCTAGTCCCAACCCGGTTCCGGGAACGTCTCTGCCGTGAAGTGTCTTCAACGGCTCGAAGATGCGCACGCGCCATTCCGCCGGAATACCCTGACCGTTATCCTCTACCGCGAAGGCCCAGTCTTCTCCAATCTCTTTCGCCGAAATCGAGATTCGAGGTGTTGTCCCCGGCTTCCGATAGTGAATAGCATTCGAAAGCAGATTTTGAAATACCTGTTCCAGCTGAGTCCGGTCGGCCTGGATAACTGGCAGTGATTCGTACTCGATCTGTGCTCCCGAACTTCCAATGGCCTCTGAAAGTCTGTCCCGCACCGCTTGCACCACCTCATTGACCGGCACCGGCTCAAAGCTGATCTCGCCAATGCCGATCTGAGCATAGTTCAGCATGGAAGATGCCAGCCGCTGTATCCCGCGCGCAGATTCCATCATCATCTCGACGATCCGCAATTGACCAGGGGTTAGTTCGCCCTCTTTGCCTTTTTTTAGCAACTCGCCGGCCGCGGCGATCGATGTCGCCGGCGCCCGCAAGTCATGCAATAGCGAGCACGGGAAGCGGGACAACTCATCGTGAGAGCGTTCTAACTCGGCTTGCAGCCGTTGCCGTTCCCTCTCACTGTGCTCGCGCTCGGTCACATCCGTGATTACAGTTACAGCGCCAGTCATAATTCCCTGTGCGTCGTGAATCGGCGCTGCGGAGTCATCCACAAAGAGAGTCGAATCCCTCCGGCTAATTAGAAGAAAACGTCCTCTTGCGACGGCCCTGCGAGTCGCAAGCACATGTCGGAGTTGGCAGCGTTCCAAGGGTGTCCCGTCTTCCTGACGCAACACGCAAATCTCTTCTATTGGGCGGCCCAATGCCTCAGCCAGACTCCAACCTGTGAGGTTCTCGGCCACCGGATTTAAGAATCTCACCTGGCCTTGAAGGTCCGCCGCAATAACGCCGTCGCTCATACCGGCGAGCAGAGTGCGCAGCCACCCATGCTCCTGGAACGCTTCACGCATCATGCGGTGGTGTTGGAGCGCTAGACTAACAGCCGCATTCAAATGCTTCGCTTCGAACGGCTTTGGCAGGTAACCGTAAAGGCCGGAAAGCTTGGCGCGCAATAACGTCTCTTCTCCGGCGAAGGCGGTCATGAAGATCACCGGGGTTTGCCACTGTTGCCGGATTTCGACCGCTGCCGTGATGCCGTCCATGGAGCCGTGCAGTTGAATATCCATGAGCACGAGGTCCGGACGACATTCTTCGGCGAGGCGGAGAGCTTCCTTTCCTGTGCTCGCGGTGCCCACTACGTCGTAACCGAGCTCGCACAGTTGAGCTCTCAGATCCATCGCGAGAATCTGCTCGTCTTCGACGATCAGAACTTTTTCTCCATGCCCGTGTACATTCATTCTTGAAATTCCGACCCCGCCGATGGAAACAGCACGCGGGCGATCGTTCCCGCTTCCGAGCGGAGTTCGAGTGTGCCTCGAAGTTGCCGAACCATACCCTGTACCAGCATCAGGCCGAGCGACGACGTTTGTTTATAATCAAGTCCGGCGGGTAACCCTCGACCCGTGTCTGCGACGATCAGCTCGATTCGCCTCCCCTCCTCATGAATCCCAATGCGGATGGTTCCAGCCTCGGGCGGCGGAAAAGCGTGCTTGCAGGCATTTGAAACCAGCTCGTTGAGCAGCATCGCAAACGGGATTGCCCGCTCGAGCTCTAACGTCACTCCCGCCTCTCCGTCGAATTCCACCCGAACCCTCTGCTCAAGGCTGTAGAACCGCACAAGGCTCGGCACCAACCTCCGGGCACAACTAGTCAGCTCGATGTTGGCGAAAGATGTTCCCTGGTATAACTGCTCATGGATGGACGATATTGCCAAGACGCGGTTGCGTGTTTCTTCGAAAAGTGCAAGTACGCTCTTCTCTTCGATTTGTCTGGCCTGCAAGTTCAGCAAACTTACAATCACCTGAAGATTGTTCTTGACACGGTGGTGAACTTCCTTCAGTAGCGCCTCCTTTTCGGAGACCGATATCCGCAGCAGCTCGGCGTGTTGCTTCAGCTTTTCACTCGCCAGCCGATGCTCGGTAACATCGCGCATGATATTAACAAACCCTCGTAACGTGCCCTGCGGATCGCGGATCGCTGTTACCACGCCGCTGGCAAAGAAACGGCTACCGTCTTTCCGAACGTGCCAGCGCTCGTCCTCAGAGTTACCCGTTCTCCTGGCCCGCTCGAGCTCCTGTTCTGGCGCACCTGCCTCGACATCCTCAATCGTAAAGATTCTGCGAAAAGGCTGGCCCACCACTTCGGAATCGGTGTATCCGAAGATTCTCTGTGCCCCAACGTTCCAGTTGGAAATGCGGCCCTCCGGATTCAACTGAAACAGGGCGTGGTCCTCAACGTTTTCCACTAACAAACGGAAGCGTTCCTCACTCTCCCGGAGCGCCTCGCTCGCAATGTGGCGAGCCGTCACATCGCGCATGTTCACCTGAACGACTTGCCGGTTGCCGATCACGTATCGATTAGCCACCAGATCCGCATATATCTTTCGTCCGTCCCTCGCTAACAACACAACGCCATCATGGCGAACAATCTCCTTGGAAGAGGCCTCACTGACGATCTTCATCGCCTGCGGCGCATTCCGGAATGCCTCTAATTCCGAAAGTGAACGGCCCACCCATTCTTCGCGCGGATAAACTGTCAGTTCCAGCGCGAATGGATTCACATCTGTAACCCTCTCGCGTTCTACATCGCAAACTACCATGCCGTCTTTAGCTGTCTCAAAAAGACGCTGGTAACGGATTTCAGCCTCTTCGCGGCGCTCCGTAATGTCCTCGATCGCCAGCAGCACCCGCCGCTGTTGCTCGCCCTCCGCCGAGATTCGCCTCGCATTCAGCCGCATTCTCCTTCGGCCAATGTGAGGAAAGATGTGCTCCATCTCGAAATCCTGGAAGGAGTCATTTCGAAATAAGGTATCGCCAATCAGCTCCCGGAGTCGTGGAGTATTCCATTGACCGTTGCCCAAATCATAGAGGAGCCGGCCCTCGGTTTCGGTGCGCGAAACCTGGAATGTTTCATAAAACGCAGAGGTTGCGCGCTGGACTCTCAAATCGGCATCCAGGACCACAAGCGGCTCCCGCACCGTCTCGATCAGACTTTCGGCGAAGTCACGCGCTTCTTCTGTGGCTCGGAGTGTCTTCTTCAGGATGTCAACGTCGAAGAAAATGACGACCGCGCCATCAATGCGATTGTCAACGGTTCGGTAGGGACGAATGGAGACCGAATACCAGTGTCCACTGTTGTCCTGAATTTCGAGTTGTTCGGCCCGCAACCTCTCGATAACGTTGCGCATGAGCGGCTGCAGAGCCTGTAAGTCGATGCGGCCGTCCAGATGAGTGACAGGATGACCAACGTCGAGAGCGCGGACGCCCAGCACTGCTTCAGACGCAGTACTGAACCGCCGCAAACGTAGGTCGTTATCGACCATCAGAAAAGGGACGTCCACTGCGGACAACAGATTTCCGAAGTCGCTATTCGAGGTATTTAACTCAGTGTTGCGAGTTTGCAGCTCCTCATTCAGGGTGGTTAATTCCTCGTTGGCGCTCTGCAATTCTTCTTTCGTCGTGCTCAGTTCTTCGTTCGTGCTCTGCAGTTCTTCATTGGCGCTTTGGACTTCTTCATTCGAAGCCCATAACTCCTCCGAATGAGCTTCGTGATCTTCATGAGCGTTGCGCAGTTGCTCGCGCAGTTCGAGAATCTGCCTTTCGAGGTCCTGGTTGGTGGCATCCAGGGACGTCGTGTAGTCTGTGGCGTCCGCCGGAGCCGACGGGGCCGCCGGAAGCGCTGGCGGAGATTGCGAGCGGCTTTCCAGAAACGCCACCACGAAGTAATGCTCTGACGGATCTGCACCTGGAATCGGAGTTACTTCGACCGCGATTTCACGCCGTTCTCCCTGAAAATCGACGGCAATTGCCGATTCCATAACCGACACGTTCTGGCGGGTGGCAGCCTCAACCAGCGAGCGAAGATGAGGAGCCAGACCTTCGCGTGCCATTCGTATCAAATTAAGGCTAGCCTGGCCGGGAACCGGTTCGAGGTAGAATCCGGTTCGACCGCGGAAGTGCAGAATCTCCATGTCCGTGTTGATGACAACAGCCGGTGGCGAATACTTGCTCTGCAATACCAGATCGGCCTTCTTCTGAAGTTCGAGTCCCGCAGCCGTGGTTCTGACCTTTACGATTTCAGGTTCCTGATCGCCGCCGCGGTTCGCGGTAAGGTTGAGCGTCAGCCTTACAGGCTCGGCTGTGCGACTATAGATTCGGTTCTGTTTATCAACAACCGCGAATAGATCGCTGGCTGAATTGATCGTCTCGGCCGTGCCCAGTACGAGCAGGCCCGTCTCGTTCAGGCTGTAGTGGAAGATGGGCAGAACCTTGCGTTGCAAGACGCCGTCCAGGTAGATCAACAGGTTGCGACAGCTGATCAAATCCATGTGGGCAAAGGGCGGGTCGTTCGTTACATCCTGACGTGCAAAGACGCATAACTCTCGGATCGCCTTGGAGACTTGATATCCCCGCTCAACGCGAACAAAGAAACGCCTCAGCCGTTCTGCCGTCACAACCTGACCGATAAACTCGGGGTATATTCCTGCGCGAGCGCGGTCAAGCGCCACGTCGCTGACGTCCGTCCCGAACATTTGCACTACATGGGTTAAATCCAGTTCTTCGAGCAATTCTTTAATGCAGATAGCCAGCGAGTATAACTCTTCTCCCGTAGCGCAGCCGGGAACCCAGACGCGGAAAGGCTCGCCTGACCGTCTTTGCTTGAGCATGCCTCTCAAAAGTTCGGTAAGAGCCTCGAACACCGGTGGGTCACGAAAAAAATTCGTGACGCTGATTAATAGATCCCGGTACAATTCGCGCGCTTCGCCCGGATCTTTATCAAGCGCCTGGACATACTCTTTCAGGGTCTCCGTGTGTTTCACGAGCATGCGTCTTCCAATGCGGCGCCTGATCGTGTTGATCTTGTAATGTGAAAAATCGATCTTCGTTTGTCTGTACAGAATCTGGAACAGTTTGCTGAGTTCGCCGTCTCCCTCGGGAAGGGAGTCCGCCCTGCGTTCGCCCGAAGCAGGTGGCCGGACCAACGGATGTTGACTCAGACGGACAAGTTCGCGCGCGATATTGGCCGGTGGGAGGACATAATCAATTGCTCCAGTCGTAATTGCGTTCCGCGGCATGCCGGGGTGTTGAGCGGATGCTTCATCCTGGGCAAACGTCAGGCCGCATTCTTCTTTAATGGCTCTCACGCCGAGGCTGCCGTCCGAAGCGTTGCCGGAGAGGATGACGCCGATGGCGCGGCTGCCTTGCGCCTGCGCTAAGGAACGAAAGAACGCGTCAATGGGTAAATGCAGACCCGGCTCGCGCTTCTCCAGACGGAGAACCCCGTCCTGCAAGACCATCGTCGTGTTCGGCGGAATGACGTAGACCTCATTGGGCCGAACCGGCATGTTGTCCTCGACATTCCGGACCGGCATTGCCGTGTCTTTCGCCAGTATGTCGGGTAGCTGACTGGTATGTTTCGGATCCAGGTGCTGAACGATCACGAAGGCCATGTCCGTGTCGTCCGGCAGAGCCTGAAGCAGACGTTTGAACGCGTCTAATCCACCCGCGGAGCCTCCAATACCAACAATCGGAAAAACGTGATCGCGGAGTGGGCTCGCATCCTCGGCCCTCGCGACACTGCTTTCAATCTGGCCCGGTTGGGAATATTCCTCCTCAGTGGGAGGTGCGTTGTTTTCTTCAAAATCGGGCATTCTGGCCGGAGTCCTTTCCCTACGTCACGCTTTACTCGTGCCCGGTGTTCTCGTGGATCGCAGCACATCGAAATCGTCGAGCCTTTTTCTGAGATCAAATAGCTTGTTCATCAGACGATCTCTTTCAGTCTCATCGTGAATAGAAGCTATCCAGGTCAGCGCGACGTCATAGCCCTCTCGAGCGTTGGCCATGGCAGCGTGAGCCGCGGCTGGATCTCCGCTCTCGATCGCTGCGAGATCCAGGAATGTCTTGCAAAGGTCGAGTTCATT
>DATNFO010000023.1:0-89603 GCA_035606355.1 Candidatus Limnocylindrales bacterium
GCATGAAGCAATAGACATCGTTCTGCTTGACATGATCATGCCGGTCATGGGGGGCGAAGAAACTCTCGAGCGTCTGCTTGAACTTCGGCCTGACGCCAAGGTTCTGGCCATGAGTGGCTTTCACGAACGGGAAGCCAAGGATCGGTTCGGAAGCGGGATTGCGGGCTTCGTCCAGAAGCCTTTCACGGAAATTAACCTCCCCCATCGAAGCTGCGGTGCTTCCCGCCGGCTCGCACGATCTTGGCCGCACATATCTGGCCGGGCTGTGATTAGGACGAAGCCCGCTGCAAATTATTACAACGAAGCTCACTGGAAAAAGTTCACCGTAAATTATCGGTAGCGATTCTCGGCAGTCGTCGCCATGAAGCATTCACTTCATCGCTTCAAACGGGATAACGCGGACCTGGACCGTCTTTTTCTCGCCGGCGCCAACAGTGACATCGACAACGCGGTCTTCGTATTTCGTGCGGAAGTCGGCGTCTGGCCAAAGATCGTCGTCCACTTCTTGCCAGGCGAAGAGCTTGTATGCGCCCGGGCGGACGTTGGTAAATCGGAAGTTGCCATTGTCATCGACCGTCTGCGATAACCGACGCGCCGGCCGCTAACTGAGAGGACACCCGGTTCCAAAAAGATCGTGTGGCTACCGGCGCGGCGCGTTCGATGAGAATATTTGCCTCGGCAGAAAATTCGCCTCGAAAACGAGCCTCCGGAGAGCGTCTCAGGATGCAACGTTTTGAGCAAAGGCTGGCGTTAAAATAGCCTCTGAATAACGCCAGGTTCCACGATCGAGCCCCCCACAACTGTTCTCCGGGAACTCCTTTAAAAGCGCTTCCGGACGTTCAGCCTTGCGTACTAACGTTCCTGGTAGCAATGGTTTGGAGACGCCGAGCCGAAGATCCAGCGTGCTTTCTTACAAGCCTCGAAGCTCGGCGGCGCTCCGCCTGGTTTGGATAATTTCCTGGCGTTATTCCTGGCGTTATTTTGGGAAATTGGTGGCGCCCCCGGCCGCTCGGAATCAGATTCAACCCGTGTCGGCGTACCTTAGGATAGGGGGCGTGCATGACAAAGAAAACCAAGGGAGTTCTCCATCGAAGGAACGATCCGCACAACCTTCCGCTACAGCAAGCGCATGAGCAGTATTTGCGGGCGTACGACAATTGCCAGCCGGTTGCTTTGGCCGAATTGGCCCAAGCGCCGCTGGAAGCATTTCAGCAGGAGGGTGCCGGCTTCAACGAAGACCGCTGGGACAAGGTCCGGTATTCTGCACGGTTTCCACGGCTGACGGAATCATTGCAGGCTTGGGCCCGTAAATTCCATTTTGAGTGGCAAGGTGAACCAGCACAGTGGGTTATGGCCGCTGCACTAACGACGCTGGGGTCCTGGTCTGCGTCGACAAGGGCTCCGGAGAAGCGGCATTGGGCTTTTCCCTTCCACCTCAGTGAGGAGTATGGCGGCATCGAAGCCGACCTTCAGAGTATTGGGCGCGGTGAGAACGACATCGATGTTAATGCGATCCATATCGATATCCCGAGTTGGGATCTGGCCAATGGGGAGTCAAAGAGCAGCTTCCAGCGCAGAGCCAAAGAAATCTGCGGCGAAGCCATTGAAGGACATATTCGCAAGATCGAGTCGCAAAAGTGGACGCGTCGGCAAAAGCTGACAGTACCGGAATACATCGAGGGCCTAGCTTTATGGCAATGCGGTTTCAATCTGAAGCAGATTCGCAAAGCTCTGGAGGAGAAGGGATTTCACGTGGGCAGCGGGTCAGATCGTACGAGTGTTCATCACGGTATAGACGCCGCAGCGCGCTTCATTGGCCTGGACCGCCGGCCGTCGAAGCGTTGAACCCCGGCGTTGAAACGAGTTCTTAAAAAATCCAAAACACGTTTCAATGGACGATGTTGTCTTCCCGGCCGTAATCTGTGTTCATATATGACGCCGATAACTGAGAACACCCGCGCGGTCGAGATGTGGCCGATCGATGACGTGCACCCAAATCCGGATAATCCTCGTACGCACCCTGAGCATCAACTCGCTGCTCTGGCTGCGAGTGTACGCGAGTTTGGATGGGTACGGCCGCTTATAGTAGACGAACAGAAGATGGTGCTCGTAGGCCATGGGATGCTGGCCGCGGCGCGTCAGTTGCGTCTCGAGCGCGTCCCTGTCCTGGTCATCAGCCACCTAACTGCGATCCAGAAGCGGGCCTACCAAATTGCCGACAACCAACTCGGGTTGACATCGGAGTGGGATGACAAGAAGCTCGCTGAAGAACTTGCCCGCTTGGAAAGAGAGCTTTTTGGGATGGCGGGGATCGGCTTCTCCCCCGAGGAGTTGGACCGCATTCTGATGGATCTGCAGCCGGAAAAAATTGCCGTAGACGAGGACGCCGTTCCGGTGGCCCCGGTCGAGCCGGTCACAGGCTTAGGAGACGTGTGGGTTCTGGGGAAACATCGGGTGACGTGCGGCGACAGCAGGATGGCCGACGTCGTCGATCGCGTACTGGAGAGCGGATTCGCTGATATGACGTTCGCTGATTTGCCTTACGGAGTAGCGTACAAGCAGCGTGCCGGAAATCGTACCGGTGTCCATGAGATCGCGAACGACAATCTGGGAACGGCGTTTGATGAGTTCCTCCAGGCGGCTTGCAAGCAGATGCTGCGCGTCACACGCGGTGCGGTATACCTATGTATGTCCTCCTCGGAGTTGCATACGCTGCATCAGGCCTTCGTCGGTGCCGGTGGGTACTGGTCGACTTTCCTCATATGGAGCAAGGGGCATTTTACGCTCGGTCGGTCCGATTATCAGCGGCAATATGAGCCCATCCTGTACGGGTGGCCAGCCGGGCAGGAACATCATTGGTGCGGCAGCAGGCAGCAAGGCGACGTGTGGGAGATTCCCAAACCCACTGCATCACCGCTGCATCCGACGATGAAGCCGGTCGCATTGGTCGAGCGGGCTATTCGCAATAGCAGCCGCCGGAGTGGTGTCGTACTGGATACCTTCGCCGGAGCAGGCGCCACTCTGATTGCTTGCGAGAAGTCCGGCCGGAGCGCTCGGCTAGTCGAGTTGGAACCGCGATTTGTCGATGTAATGGTGCGGCGTTGGCAGGAATATTCGGGGGGAGAGGCGTATCGCGAAAGTGATGGGCAGAGTTTCGCTCGGCTGGAACGCCAACCCCTCTCTCAGGCAGCGTAAAGGTGTAGTTGCGTATGCCTGGCAAGGGAAGACCGTTCGAAAAAGGCAACCGAATCGGACAGGGCCGGCCACGCGGTAGCCGGAATAAACGGACGATGTTTATGGAAGCCATGGAAAATCACGGCGAAGCGATCATCAAACAGTGCCAAGTACTAGCTCTGAAGGGGGACGCGACTGCACTGCGCTTGTGTGTGGAGCGCCTGATTCCAGTCAGCCGGCCGTGGAACAACCGGGTCCCCATGCCGGCGGTGAAGACTGCCGCGGATTTACAAACGGCATGGCAATCGGTGTTGAAACAGGTGGCGTTAGGGAATATCAGCCCACAGGAGGGAGAGGCGATTGCCAGTATCCTTGACACACGGCGGCGTGCCCTGGAGACGGATGTCTTCGAGGCGCGATTGCGGGCGCTGGAGAGGCAACAAGCAAAGTAAGAACACGCCACACCGGTTCTGTGGAAGAGAATTTGGTTGGGCAGCGAAGAAGTGCGCCGAAAGATTCGTCGACTGCGAATCTAGGGCGTCGGCGGCCACGGTTCATCTGAGAACGGAACTTCATCGCAGAAATCAAACGGTAATCTCATGGCGAGCATACGTGAGCGGCAGTATCGACGGCTAGAGCGGCTCGAACTGTTGAGTCGGGAGAAGGCTGCTGCGTCAGCACTCCAACCGAGCGATCGAGACTTGCATACGGTTTCAGCTTTGGAAAGTTTGCTCACTCGGGTGAATGCAAATGTTTTGGCGCTCGCCCTCGAGGCGTACACGAAAATAGTCCGCGGATTTGGATACGAGATGTCCGCGGTGGAAAGTCAGGTGTTCTTAGCCGTCGAGAAGTGTGTCGATCAACATCTCGATCACGGCGCCCCGCTGGAATTCCCAGATCCAGTAGCATCAGTTTATCTGGCGGACCTGTCGGCGGAACCTCTGAGTCAGTGTGAGCGTTGCGCATATTCCTACCCGTTTGCATATGCCCCGAGCAGCAAAGAATATTTTGACCGGTGCCTTTTTTGTGGTGGCCGGGTTGGCTGGAATGCATTTTCAGTCGCGCAACATTGGGAGCTACGGCAAGAGCAACTGCGCAGTGGGCGATAACTCCCTAAGCTTCGCAGAATAGGTCTCGACGTTGATGCCACGGTGGTTGTTTTGCATTTGATGCAGGATAACGGATCGCTTGGCTTCCTCTGACCAGCGGATGACACACCTTTGAAGAGAAGAGAGCGCCCGCCTCCGGCGAGAACCGGGGCGGGCAGGCGGGGGATTTGTTTGGCCTAGGGTCGAACCGAGTAGGTCCGCACACCGTCCGCGCGTTTGCCGGAGCGCACCTTCAGGCCCATTTTCTTCTTCAGCGCACCGCTTAGAAACCCGCGTACGCTGTGCGACTGCCACCCGGTGGCCTGCATTAGTTCGGCGACCGTTGCTCCCTGTGGGCGCCGGAGCAGACCCAGCACCGTTCCCTTTTTTGTCCCGCTTTCGCTGGCCGCGACCGATCGCGGTTTCTTCCCCGGCTTGCCGCCTGTGCCGCCGGCGTGCTGGCCCGGCGTGCTACGCGTGGGTTTCTGAGCTGTCAACCCGGCTTTTCGCTTCGCCTTCGGCGGTTTGGCCGGCACCGGCTCCTGGTTGTGTTCCGCCGTTGCGGGTATAGCCGCTTCAGGCCGCCGCTTCTGTTTCGATTGCGGTGGCTTGGCGCCTGCCGAGTTGCTTTGCATTGTACCCGCCGGCGATCCTAGCTCTACTGTCGCGTGCACCAGCCTTAACGCGGGGCGCACCGGCAGCGGCGTCGGAGGCGTCGACCTGCGCCGCTTCGCTTCTTCCACGTTCTCCTGCCGAATCTGCCGCGCCATGCGTCGCAGCTGCCGCTTCGTCATATCCTCACTCCCGCTCTGTGGGCACAGTTGCAATCCCGAAAGCCCCGCATGTCCGTTCACGTTGTTCATAACTTTCTGTTCTCCTGACGGTAGCTACCGTCGTTGACAGTGATCGCTCCGTTTGGCCCACACAGCAAGTCCTTTCTGCAGCTTTTTGCGAATCATTTCTCCGCGTCCTCTGCTGTTTCGACTTGCTTTAACCGACGGAGAGAGCGTCCATGAAGTGCTGGTCATTTTCAGTGAACTGATGGAGAGAACACAGAGCATGGATGACTCCCTTTATCACGAGATCGAGCTCTTGCCCGGCATGACCGTGGAACAGCTGCAGCGAAGATACGAGGAGATCTTTGGCGAGCCAACCGGCACGAAGCACAAAGCCCACCTGATCCGCCGGATCGCATGGCGCTTGCAGGTGCTGGCCCAAGGCGATCTGCCGCAACGCGCCCGCCAACGTGCCCTCGCTATGGCCTCCGATGCCGAGCTGCGGACCCAGGTTCCCGCGCGGAGTGGGTCCGCACCAAACGAGCCACCTTTTCGCGCCACGGAGCGCCGAGAGACCGCCGCCTTCCCGTCATCGGCACTATCTTGAGTCGGAGCTACCGCGGGAAGACTGTGGAGGTGCAGGTTTTACAGAATGGCTTCGAGTACCAGGGCCGACATTACGGGTCGCTGAGCGCCATAGCGCGTGAAGCCACCGGCACGCGGTGGAATGGGCTGCTGTTCTTTGGGCTCACTACCCGAGCAAAGGGGAGCAAACGTGCTGCCCACTGATCCCGCCATTCAAGCACGTGCCATTCGGTGTGCCATCTACACCCGGAAATCCACCGAAGAAGGCTTGGCGCAGGAGTTCAACTCCCTCGATGCCCAGCGCGAATGCGCCGAGGCTTACATCCGAAGCCAATCTCAGCAGGGTTGGGTCGTACTGCCCGAGCGGTACGATGACGGCGGCTACACGGGCGCCAACATCGAGCGTCCCGCTCTGCAGCGGCTACTCAGAGACATTCAGGCCGGCGCGATCGACGTGGTCGTTATATATAAGGTAGACCGCCTTAGCCGCTCGCTGTTCGATTTTGCCGGGTTGATGCGACTCTTCGACTCGCACGGGGTCAGTTTCGTATCCGTAACGCAGCAGTTCAACAGCAGTACGCCGATGGGGCGGCTGACGCTCAATATCCTCCTGTCGTTTGCTGAATTCGAACGGCTGGTCATCAGCGAAAGGACGCGCGACAAAGTGTCGGCGGCGCGGAAGAAGGGAAAGTGGATGGGCGGAATGCCGGTGCTGGGGTATGATCCGGATCGCGACCGCACGCGCCTGGTGGTGAACGAGGTGGAAGCCGCGCAGGTGCGCGAGATCTTTGCCATCTTCTTGCGCGAGCGCTCGCTCGTGAAGACCCTGGAGGAGATCGAGCGGAAAGGCTGGACCCTTAAGAGTTGGACTACACGCAAAGGCGAGGCGCACACGGGCCGGAACTTTGACCGCCACTCGCTGACGCGGCTACTTTCCAACGTGCTGTATCTCGGTGAGGTGCCCTACAAGGGGGAAGTCTACCGTGGTGAGCACGCCGGCATCGTGCAACGAAAGGTCTGGAAGCAGGTGAACCGAATCCTGGAGAAGGAGAGGCGGCAGCCGAGACGGGAGGAGCGCAACCTGCAGGGCGCACTGCTGAAAGGTGTGCTCCAGTGCGCCCGCTGCGGGCGCCCAATGATAGCCGGGTACACGACGCGCCAGGGTCGGCGGTACGCATATTACGTTTGCACGACGGCGCAGAAACGGGGAGCGCGGGCGTGTGCGGGCGGGATTGTCTCGAAGGAACGGATCGAGGCCGCGGTAGCGGACGCGCTATTCAGTTTTGCCGAAAGCTCGCGCGGAAGGCCCTTCCGAGAGCAACTGCCGATTAATCGTGAGTCGTGGGACGCCTCGGAAGCCAGTGAGCGGCAGCGGATAATTGCGCTGGCGATCGGAAGCATTGAGTATGACCGCCGCACTGAGCAGGGACGGTTACGGTTGCGAGCCGCGGTAGCCGGCGGGAATACGGCCGATATCCCGATCCATGCCGGGCGGAAGCCGCTGGTGGAGCGCAGGCCCCCCGAGAAGCGGAACAAAACGGCTGCGCCGCCGAAAGCGCCCAAACTGCCGCGAATCACGAAATTGATGGCGCTGGCCATCCGTTTGGAGGAACTGCTGCAATAAGGTGTGGCGACGGATGCGGCCGAACTGGCCGCGTTGGCACAGCTCTCGAAATCGCGCATCACACAGATCCTGAATCTGCGGAGCTTGGCGCCCCCCTTGCAGCAAAGACTTCTGGAGTTGAATCGCAGTGTGCCGGGATTGACGGAGCCCGCATTACGGCGGATCACCGGCATCGTCGATTGGCGCGAGCAGGTAGCACGTTTCGATCGACTGCTCAGGGATGCCGCCACGAAGTCGCAGCCCTGACGCCAAGAAACTCGGATAGACGCTTCGGCCCTCAGACCGAAATCGTCTTTCGATGGTTAGATCGGGCTACGTTACGGCGGGGACCGCAGCCGATTACCGCATCTAGTCAGGGAATCCGCTCAAACAGCTTCATCGGCTTTACGCGCAGCGCGTGTGCCAGCTCGATGATGTTCAGCAGGCCGATATTCCGTTCACCGCGTTCCACCCCGCCGATGTAATTGCGGTGCAGATGCGAAAGCTCGGCGAGTTGTTCCTGCGACAGCCCTCGTTCCGTCCGGAGTTGGCGGACGTGGCTGCCGAACAGTACCCGTGGATCCGAAGCGCGCACCTTTTGTCATGGTGCCCGCTGAACACTATCGGTTCTACACACTATCAGTGTGATATGCTCTCACACACGCCCGTTTGGGTCCGTCTCGATCGGTTACTTCAGCTCTTCGGGCGTCAGAAACCACATTCATATGCCATTGCCGGATGTACCCTCGTTGTTTTTGCCTCTGTTGCAGCTCACCTCTGATGGTGCTGAGCATGTGCTCACCGACGTGCGCCGCCAACTCCAAGTGCAACTGCACCTCAGCGACGCCGATGTGGCTGAGCGCATCGGTGGAGGCCAGTCGAAATTCGTAAATCGGGTGTCGTGGGCCGCTGTGCATTTGATACGCGTTGGGGCACTGCAACGAATTGCCCCCGGTGTCTTCCGAATTACAGACCGCGGGCGGCAACTGCTGGCAAACGATCCCGATGGGCTCAGGCAAGCCTTGGAGCCCCACTCGGAGACCAGAGATCGAAACGTAGGCGGCCAGGATTCGGCACCCACGACTCCAGAAGAGCGCATGGAGAGTAGTTATCAGGCACTACAACGCGCATTGGCTGAGGACGTTTTAGAGAATACGCGAAGGTGCACTCCGGCATTCTTTGAAGAGCTCGTGGTGGATCTGCTGATTGCCATGGGCTATGGTGGTCCGAATGGGGAGGGCGGACGTGCAGTCGGGCGAGCCGGTGACGGCGGCATCGACGGCATCATCGAAGAGGACAAACTGGGACTTGAAACGGTGTACGTGCAGGCCAAGAAGTGGGAAGGTACGGTTGGCCGGCCCACCGTACAGGCATTTGCCGGAAGTCTGGAGGGGCGGCGCGCGCATAAGGGTGTGCTGATCACCACCAGCGAGTTCTCGCTTGAAGCGCGCGATTATGTGCACACGATCGGCAAAAAGATCGTACTAATCGGCGGCCAGCGACTGGCTGAACTGATGATTGAGCACGGAATAGGTGTGATGAAGGGACCCGCTTATCAGATCAAAAAGCTCGACGAAGATTACTTTCAAGGCGCATGAAGCCCGATTATTTGGATGTTTTTGTTAATTGGAGGAAAGTCAATGCTCACTCGCGCGTACCGCAACGACGCGCGATCAGAATCTTACAGAGACAGCCCCGTAGCCTTACGACTAGTGGGGTGATCAGCACGGCGTGATCAGCGAAGCGCTTTATGACCCCTCTAGGGTGATGGAGCAAAGGTAAAAGAGATCCGGGCGGAAGATGCAAGGCGAGTTCTCAGGCTTGTTCTGCCCGCCTTTCGCGGCGTACGCGCTTGCTGAAGCGCCGGCCGGCTTCGGCAGTCTCCTGCGTTTCAATGACACCGGTGAGATAGGAATTGACAGCGGCGCGAGCCTCATGCGAGAGTTCGGCAAGATTATCGATTTCACTGCGATCAAAACCTTTGTGCTTCCGTAGCGCCGTTAATGCGACGTTCACCCCATGGAAATTAGCGTTGATATCCAGCAGCAGTTTATACACTCCAGCTTTCATCGCGCCCTCAGGCATGAGCCGGTGTTTACGGCACCGCCGCATGATAGGCTGATGCTCGCCGCAGAAGTCAACTCGCAGGCTGATTACACCTGGCCGGGGTGTGGAACCAGCAGCGAGGCTGGGGGCGACATGGCAAACCGCATCGCGGACGCTTTGGGGGGCAGGTAGGACTCGAACACGGCCGCACGTTCAGTTAACGCCCGCCGGAGTCGTTAACCCGAGGATCATGGATTTGAGTCTGACCCGCCGAGCCAGACGTTCCTTTTTGGAACCGGGTGTTCTCTCAGTTAACGGCCGGCGCGTCGAATATCGCGCGGAATGGCCAATATTCGGGCATTCGCTTTCTCTCAGCTGTTAACGGAAGGGTTGCAGGTTCGAGTCTTGTTTGCGGAGGCAAATGTTTGCATCGAAGTCCCCGTACTCCGGGGGAGTCCTGCCATAGGGGCTGCGTCCAGGCACCCCCGGCCCTCCTATTTCCGCGGTCACCTGACCGCGGCCTCATTGAAGCTGATAATCGAGCAGTGGCGCACTGCCGGGTTTCCTATACCGATTCCGAGAAGACGGAGCATGCCGACGGACGGCATTAAACTCAGACTGGCAGGGAACCAGTACGAGGGATTCGAGAAGATGGCTTGACTTGATCTTTGGACGGAGAGCAGAATCGATCATGCCGTCCCGAACTCCTCTGGCGCCGATCACTCTCCAGGAAGCTTCTGCTGCCAAGCTGAAGAACATTGTAGAGCTAGGGTTCGACTTCTCGGCAATGACGAGGGTTTTTGCGGCGGGCTCCTACGACGCAATAGTGCGCCGGCTAGAAGAGTTCATCGCCGTTCTTGAGACTGTCAAGAGCCAAGACGACTACGATCGGCTCCACAGCGAATTTTGCCTATGGTTCACGGGTCGGATCTACACGGCGAGCAAGCAGTTTAAGAGCGGTCGGTCCAACCCTAGCTGCCCATCGCTGAAATCATTGGAATTGCCGCCAAAACCCCAGACGACAAACGGCGTCATTTGCCCACCCGCTTCCGCCGTGTCGCCTGTGTGCAGCCGATGGATGAGAATCGGAAAATCGATCGACTGAGGTGTGATATACGTCTCGTCACAGCGCCATGATCGTCCAACCGGTTTTTCGAACGGGAGCATCGATTCTGCAAACACAGTCGAATAGCGAATTACCCAGCGTAGAATGGTGGACGGGGCCACAGCCACGCCCAACTGCCGCATCATCTCGGAAAGATCTCGGTAGCTGACCTTGAACCGCAAGTACCAACTCACACATTGAATGATGGAGTCATCAGCGAACCAGCGCTTTCGAAACAATCGGTTGCGGGTTTTTCGGCGATGGTAGGGCATATTTGTAATTCTGACGCACGAAGCTGCAACAGAGCCATGGATATTCGGGCATTCGCTTTCTCTCAGCTGTTAACTGTAGGGTTGCAGGTTCGAGTCTTGTTTGCCGACGCAGACAAATTTAGGCTGTACGCCGGTGCAGGCGCAGCGCTCCTGTAGACTAGTCAATCGTGTGCTTAGCCGTCTACAGGAAGGAAAAGTTCGCCACCGAGCAGTGGTGGTACAAAACTGACGCGCGGATCACGGACCCGCCGTTGCACCAGCTCGATCAGGATTTCGTGGTCGATCGTGTCGAAGGACACCACGACACACTACCCATCATCAGCACTTTCCCGAACGCGTGACCATTACGCGTCCGCACCACCCCTTCCACGGACACCAACTAGCCCGACGGCGGCCTGTACGCTGTCCGTCACTTCAACCGTGTCATCTCTGGAAGTCTTGCGCCAAATCCGCATGCCCGCCGGCTTGCAGTTCGTGCTCTTTCTGCTCGACGGCAGCAAGTCGCTGATCCCCGCCGACTGGACAGACTTTAAGCCTGCCTCCTGCGCGCCGCAAGCTCCTGTGCTCGTCGGCTCGCGGGACGACCTGCTGCGTCTTCGCGGCCTCGTCGATGCTGTCCTGCGCCGGTCCGCCGAGCCGCCAGTAATATCGGGGGCAGTCCAGGAGAGCCATGCCGCAACTGATTCTGAACTTCAACGACATCCCGATTCCGGAGACGCACCTGTGGGAACAGTTCGACAACGAGCAAAAGCGAATCGTCATCGAGACTCTGGCGCGCCTTCTTGTCCAATCGACTCGCGATCAGCACCAGGAGCAGGGCCGGCCATCACGGACCGCGATCGCAAGGAACTCCTGCGCACGCTGCTGGAAGAAGTGATCCTGAATCTCAAACGAGCCGAAGGTCACGCCCACCTGACACTGCGTTGGCGCGGCGGAGCGATAACGGTGCTGGATGTCCCCGTTCCGCGATTCAAGCCGATGGGACCGCGCACCGACGAAGATACGATCTCGCTGCTCCGGCGTTTGGCCACTCTTTATCCGGACGAAGTCATCGCCGGCATTTTGAATCGTCAGGGCCGCCAGACAGCCACCGGCGAACGCTTCACCGCCAATCAAGTCGGCAGCCTGCGACGCTATCGCAACATCTCGCGATTCCAGCCATCCGCTGACCCGCCGATCGGCGAGTTGGTTTCGATTCGCAAAGCAGCACAGATTCTGGGCATGAATACATCTCATCCTCCGTCCACTCTAGAAACGCGATCTGCGCGACCACCTCCGACCTCACCCAATCTGCGGATCGCGGCAGCTCGATCGCCCGCGCGTGAACGGTGATTTCGCACGCTCGAACTTCTCCAGCCGCGTTCGCAATTACGTCAGCAGCTTGCCGTCGAACCCGGTCCCCACCTTTGCCGCGTACACGAACTCGCCCTCCTCGTAATAACCCACCAACAGCGCCCCGAGTCCTACGCGCGTGCCTCGCGGATCCGTGAACCCGCCGATCACGAACTTCTGCCCGCCTTGAAAGTAATCTTCGTCGAGCTTTTTGATCTGATAAGGGCTCTGTTGCAAGCCGGTTGATCTGATCTGGTACCGTGTATCGTGACTCAGAAGCGGCCAGCATTGTTCCGGGGACGGCATTTCGAAGACGTGATCATCCTCCTGTGCGTTCGGTGGTACCTGCGGTATTCCCTCACGTATCGAGATCTGGAAGAGATCATGGCCGAGCGGAACCTCTCGGTTGACCACGTCACCATCTGGCGCTGGGTTCAGCGGTATGCCCCGGTTTTGAATCAGCGGACTCGCCGCGAACTGCGCCGGCCCAATCGGTCCTGGCGGGTTGATGAAACCTATATTAAGGTCGCGGGGAACTGGACTTACCTGTATCGCGCCGTCGATTCCGCTGGCGAGACAATCGACTTCATGCTGTCGCCTAAGCGGGACCTAGTCGCAGCGACATTGTTCCTGCGGCTGGCACTGTCTGGCGGGGGACTCCGGCCGCGGGTGATTAACGTAGACGGGCACCCAGCCTACCCCAGTGCCATCACCGAGTTAAAGCGGAACGGTGAACTCAGTCCTCGTTGTCGCTGCCGAACGGCACCCTATCTGAACAACATCATCGAGCAGGACCATCGGTTCATCAAGAAGCGCATCAACGCGAGCCTCGGATTCCGATCAGTAGAGGGAGCATGCCGAACTATCGAAGGGTACGAGGCGATGCACGCAATCCGCAAAGGTCAGGTCCGTTGGGTCGCGAAGGGCGATCCCATCGCGCAGCGCCAGTTCGATACCCAGCTTCCACCCGAGCCGTTTCCGCAAATCCCCGCCGGCAAACCCGGCATGACGGCACGAAATTCGGCGTCCAACGGCTATGTCGTTACACATTTGACCGCACGCCAGATGCCGGTCTCAGTTCTCGTTCAAATGCTGGGGCGTCCCGATGGGCGTCCGGTGGTCGATCGAACGGGCCTTAAGGGGACTTACGATTTCACGCTTGAGTACTCGCAGGAGATGCCGAACGCGGATCTCTCAGCAGCGCCTGCTCCGATGCTCGCAACCGCGATTCAACAACAACTCGGCCTGCAACTTGTAGGAAAAAAACTGCCGTTTCACGTTGTCGTGATCGAGGCCGTAGATCGTCTGCCGATTGAGAATTGAGACTATCCGCTTCCGGCTGCGGCTGGAGAGGCGGGTCGAAAGCGGGCAGCGTTATTGAGAACCCCTGAGAAAGCCGCGGGCCGGCGGAAGCAAGGGTGCCGTAATAGCCCGTTGTCGCGAGTTCGAAACCTGCTTGCGGAGGCAAGTGTTTTTTTATCGAACGCGCCGTCCTCCGGGGAGTCCTGCCATATGGCGCTGCGTCCCGCGCCGTGCCTACCACAACGAAATAGGCGTCCGACGTTTCCCGTTGAGAATTCAGGTTATACTGTCCCAAATGGGAAGGGCCGGCGTACGCACATGCCTTCAGCTCGAAGCGGACCGACTTCAGTCGGAAGTTCTGCACTACCACGACGAGATGAATCGTCTTCTCGCAACTAATATCTCTGAAGAACTGCGCGATGCAAATTCCGAGCGGTACCGCGAAGCCATGAAGGCAATTAGCAATCGCGTAACAGAATTGGACCGGTACGGAATTTCCCCTGCGACGCCGGTATCGAATAGGAAGCGGTAAAAATGCCCGCAGGCCGAGGATCATCGACGGGCGGAGCGCCGCGCCATATGGAAAGCCAAGCAGCGAAACCCGTTCAAAGTCCAGCCCCGCAAGGCGCGACCTCCGCAAACAACGGAAGTGCTTCGGCGGCGACCGGCGAGAGCCTGGATACGGGAAGCGCCACCCTTCTGAGATGGTCGGCACGCCCGGTACAGGCATACAATATCAATTGATACGGATTGAATACTACGAGACTGCTACAATCCCGTGCCATGGAGGCCGACCTATTGCTCGCCATATGAGGCCGAATGCTACCACCTGCTGATCTAAATAGCCCCTTCATCATTGGAGCATTGCTCGACGAGGTTCCGGGGTACCATCATAGTTCGACACGGAAGCAGCCAACCGCCGACACCGAACCGAACACTGTACGAACCCCCACTCAACCTGTTCGCGGCCGCGGGGTGGCCATTGATTACCTACTGGATGCGCTTGCCCGAAACCCGTCTGATGCGCACTATATATTCTATGTCCCACCGCAATTATTAGCACGCAGCCGCGAGTGGCATTCTCGCCGAGCAGACGCACTAGCCTGCCGTTGCGACCAGCCCATCTCGTGTGAACGCCTGATTACAGAGCAACGCTACAGACCTTCGCTCGATGTGTGGCTTGATCTCATTGGAAATACCGGCCAAGCCGCACGAATGAGGGAATCATTTTCGGCCGACCTTCATCCGCTCGTAAGCCTACAGCACGGAATCAGCAAGCATTCTTACCTTTACGATCGAACGGTGCGTCTATACCTTTCGCACACATATGCGTGCGACTCTATCCTTTGCACGAGTTCGGCAAGTCAGAAAGCCATGCGATTGCTCCTCGAAGAGTCATCAGAGCGCCTCTATTCAGATTTTGGGGTCAAGTTGGCCTTCGCTGGTAGAGTGGACAAAATTCCGCTGTGCGTAGATACCTCTCTTTTCCGGCCAAGGCCGAGAGGAGAGGCTCGCACAAAACTGGGTATCCCACTCGGAGCATTTGTCCTATTGCATTTTGGCTTCATCTCATCGACGAAAGCTGACTTCCTGACTTTAATAAGGGTCCTTCGTACCCTGGTGGCTAATAATCCTCATACTCCTATTCTTCTGATCATCGGCGGTACAGGAATAGGCACATACAGCCAGTCATTGCTCCAAGTACTTCGCGAGGTCCGGCTGCAAGAGCATGTCATGTTTGCTCACGCAATGCCTGATCACCTAAAGATGGATCTAATGAATGCGTCTGACGTATTCGTAACGATTGGTGACAGTTTGGCTGAGAGCTTCGGCCTCGCGCCCGTCGAGGCAATGGCAAGCGGACTTCCACAAATAGCTACAGACTGGAATGGGCACAGGGAGACTGTTGAACATGGAAAGACGGGATTCCTGATTCCCACGAAGTGGTGCGGCTACGACCATGACCTTTCTTGCAGCGACGACCTCCTGGGCTGGCATTATGATCACGCACTTATGTCCCAATCAGTAATCATAGACGTCTGCACTCTCGTCGATCGCATCCAAGCATTAATCGATAACTCTACGCTCCGAGCAGTCATGGGGGAGGCATCTCGGAATCGTGCTGTTGCGGAATTCGGCTATGAAGTTACGGCTCAACGCCATGAGGAGCTATGGCGCGAACTAAGGGTTCTGTCTAAATCCATAACTTATATCTCACCCGCATACAAACTCCACGCTCCACATTATGACGCCATTTTTGGCGGCTACAGTACGGAAAGGCTCAATAGTCACGACCGCTTAACGTTGGGCCAACAAGGACTTGATATGTCACTGATATTGCGGACTATAGTTGCTGATATCCCTGGTGCCGAACTGTTCGATTTAAATGTACTTGAACACATAATGAGCTGTGTCCGGGAATTACTTAGGACCGACAAGCCATTTGTAGGTATTCGCATCAGCGAGCTTACGGATTTGGTGTGCGATGCCGGCTACACGCAACTCCTAGCTTCAAGACACGTAGCGTGGCTCCTAAAGCACGGATACCTGGGTTATCAGCAATAGTTGCTTCCCGCAATGCTTCCTCATGTGAAAGGTAGAGTACCGGTCGAGTTCGGTTCTCTGAACGTAAAACTAGCTTTTATGTCGAATGGTTTTGGCGTTTTGGCGCATTCTCAATCTTTTAATCCGTGCCATCCATCTCTTGAAAATCAATGTCAGGACAAAAGGACCAGGAGACTCCAGAAGTGTCCTTTAGGCAATCACGCGCAGGAACGCGGGCTCCGTCTGGCGAGCGCCCTACGCTTCTAAAACTCGCTAAAGGTCAGCATCGCCATGTTTAAAGTCATCTCACTGACTTGCAGCATCCGCCACACAGCGGAGAGGTCCGAACTCCCGGGGACCGAGGAAAAAGCAGCACCCAAAATGCCGGGCCGGGAAGATCACGCCCGCTGGGAATGAATGCCTGGTAATCGACTCGGGGGAGCCGTCAAGCGTCAGTTTAGTCTCACGTCTCCGGAAGAAACGGATTCTGTTTCTCATCCAGGATCTCAACCCGTGGCGAAAGGGAAGTGTGCTGCCTGGCCGAACTCAATAAGGAGCCAGTGCTTTAGGGTTAACCAGTAAATACGCCCCTATTCATCAGTTCTCAGTTGGAGTCTTCTGGACAGAATCGACAACGAGGATCGTTATGCCTGCTCTCCGCGATGATAACTTAAGGCCAAGGTCCTTCTCGACGGCCGTGAAGATATCAATCCCTCGCCCGGATCCCACACTATCATTGCCAATTGCGTGATTATCCGCACCGCGCGAGATAGCCTCTCCTTCGCGCCGGAGTGACTGTTCTGTCTCGAATGAGAAACTGAAGTCGTACTCTCCATCGAGGTTGGTCCGATCGAAAAGCGGTCGATCGACGACACCGGCTATCATCTCGACAAAGCGCTTAAGTGATATTCGATGGGCGGTTACCTGAACGAGCCCCCCGGCAGAGAACATTGCCAGCTTCGGCGAGTCTATCTCAGGGTTGAGGTGGCGTTGTTGGCTTAGTGTTTCGCTGGAAACATGTCTCAGTACATTGCCATGATCTGGAGCGATGAGATCGTATACAGCCATGGTACGAAGCTCTTCGTGCGCTGCAAGCCCAAACCGTTCTGCGAGCAATTGTCGGAGCATAAGTGGAATATCAGCCGTGGGCGCCCCGGCCGGTACTTTGGCGATGATGTTGTAACCTTGATGTGATAGCCACGTTGGCCCAACAAGCTGGAATCGCTTTATTCCAAATGCTCGAAGTATTACGGCTCGAAGAGTAACGTTCAGGTATGTAAGCTGTGTTGGATCACCGCCCTCCGGACCGCCCTTCATAACCGTTTCTACGCCGCTACCCACTTCGGCACCGGCTAGCTTCACAGAAGCAACCTCAAACCTAGGCAGTGGATCAGTAATAGCAATTGAGGCGCGCAAAACTGCCAGGGACAAAACCCCCGCAACCGCCCCGAAGACTACAGCTAACGCATATCGATGGTTACTGCTTCTTGAGTAAAGGTCGTCTAGCGTTTGGGAGCGCTCGGATCCGACCTTGATCCAAGACCAAAACACCGCCGCAAGAGCATTAGTCAGGGGCGTTCGAGTGTCACTGTTCAATGGTAACCTCGCTAACCGAGTGTGGCGGCACATCGAGCTCGGTACCATGCGTTGTCTTCAGAATCTCGGCTAATTCATGTCCCCTCAAGAAGGGCCATGATGCCTTAAGAACAATATATTGGCCGGGCGGTAGGACAGGAGAAGTCCACGTTCCAAAGTTATCGGTAAATCCGGAAAGCACATTATCAAGAATATCCGATCCCCACGACGTGTCACGCCGAAAGGCGAGAAGCAGCGCATTGGCAACGGGATTCCCAGTACTATCAACGACGGTTGCATGAATCACCCCCCCGTCGCGCCCAAGTACAATATCTAGTTGCCCATTTGCGGAGGATGGACGAAAACTCCTATTAACAATGCTCAGTCCGCCATACTTTATATCTTTAATGTAGGCACCAGCCGGAATCGAAAGGAGTTTCACCTGATAGTCATCGTGAAATGCCGAGAATGCGAATGTTCCTGGGACCGTGACGTTCACGACTGTGTAATCGTGTGCGAGCGGTGCCCGGCGAACCGGGAAAATTGAGAGCCGCACCGAGCCGTGCTCATTAGCTAGTTCGGCTCGCGTCTCCCATGCCACTGTCCCACTGACCTTCAACTGTGGCGTTGCGAAAAGAAGCACTTCAGGCAAGTCGTGATCCGAAACCCAAACGGAAGCGTCTCCATATACGAGGTCTCCCACAGCGTTGTTAGCCTTCGCCCGGACGACCACTCTATACTCGCCTGGTTCGAGACCGCAAACTCTGGCGCCACTGGGCGAAATATTCCTCCAGATCATATCCGAAAATAGCGTGAGACTGCCAGAATAGCCGTGCGTTGGGAAGTCTCGCCCAACCCCTAGACGCGATTCACCTAATGGATATGATGTCTTAACCATCACATCCGCGCAAAAGTGCTCGGAACGCATCATCATCATCGTTGGGAGACTACGATGTTCGCCACTCCTGAGTGAAATGACTGTGGCAAGCTCGGGAGTTGCCCCAGTCGGATAGAAGGTAGATATTTCAGCCGGCCTACGATGCAATATCGCCGGGGGTCCCTCGTTCCATTGCGTCAAAACAACTGGCGGTTCACTTTCGGCGAACAGTATATATGGGTGTTCCGCCTCGACCGCGTTAAAGAAGTATTCGCCCCGTGCGTTCGTCATGCTACTACAAACAAAAGTATATCGAGGTTTCCCTAAAGCATATCGCTCCTCAAGGAGTGCTATCTTTATCCCACTTTGCGGACGGCGCAAATTATCCAAGATGGTGCCAGAAATGCTGGCTCCCGTTGGAACAGTCAACTCAATTCCCGCCAATTCTTCTCCGGGACTTAAGGCGATCTTAAGCCCCGTTCCGATACCGGAGGTGTTCCTACTTCCACAAGCAGTGATGCCGCGCCCTGCGATAGCAACTACTGTCAGGCTTAGCTGTGCTGGGGCTCGCAGGCGAATTACAAAGTTTCCGTTGCTGTCGGTCGTACTCTCGGTCAGCGGAGAGATGTTCGCCCTGACAGTAGCCTGCGCGACAGGGTGCCCGGTTGCTAAGTCGCGCACCACGCCGCGGACTATTGCATTCGACTCCTGTCCAGTGACAGGAATACCCACCGCCAACATAATACCAATTACTGCGGGAAAGCACCGGGAGTTGCTTTTGTTGGAGAAGACGCACTCGTACATTCAAAGCTCCTGAAAACCCGCCAGGAGTTGCAGTTCAATCGAATTTCTGCTCGCTCGAACTGCCGTTACTTAGTATACCCGGGCAGGCGAACCCGAAACAACGCTTCGATTTCGGCACCCGTTTTACCGCCGTACGCGCCAGCCCAGGATTGCTCTATGACTCCTGCGGCAGACACTAAGAGCGTCTGCGGTGTTGCCCCTAGGCCAATTCGGTGAGCAACATCCTTGTTCAGGTTGGCGTAAACACGGAAAGGTATCCCCATCGTTGCCACGTACTCTTGTAAGTGGGCTGAGGATAATGAAAGACCGATAAAACGATAAGTATCGCGCCGCGCGCTTTCTAATGCCAAAATATTTGTGCTATTCCTCCTGCACCATTTGCATTCGGGCGCGAAGACATATAGTAGTGTCGGTCTTCCATCGGAATGCCATTCAAGCTTGGTCCGCTTACCCCGTAGGTCTTCCACATCGAGTTCCGGCAATCGTGCGCCGACCTGTGCGACAGTGAAATGTGGCATGGCCTTGCGCTGAAGCCCCCAACCGAGATACACATTCAGGCTCAACGACGCCGCCAGCAGCACCAGGAAACAGTACTGAATCCGATCACTTAAGTTATTCATGGGCTCTCATGGTTCGCCGGCAAGACATTCCGTACATATCGCTTATGGTGCGGAACTCGAGTCGGCACTGACCCCGCATCCAGCAAGACACCTTATCCCCTGCGTTAGGGCGGACTATGTGTAGCAGTGACAACACGACCCGGTGGCTGAACCCTGAGTTGAGCAGTACCACTCGATATTTGACGAGTCGCCGCCACACTGTTCCACGCAATTATAAAGATCATACTGGCAAGCGGTACTACCGTCACCGCCGCCGTCTGGACAGAAATCGCCAGCCTTCAAGGGAGTCGGCCCTAGCGCAAGGTAGACTGAAAAGGCCGAAACCGTCATCAGTCCCCCTGTAGTCAGCAGTCGCTGAGAACGCTTCCTATTATTCATCTTTAGACCCTTTCTTTGGCCTTCAACTACGTATAGCATTCGCAGCAGGTAACACCAGTGTTTTCGTCGCCGCCCAGCCAAGTGCAGTCAAACGCCTTAATATCGCTCGGATCACCGCAATTGGCTGCACAGCCGTACAGTGCGTATTGGCAGAAACTACTGCCGTCGCCGCCATCGCCTGGACAACCGTCGTCGAGTGCATGGACGGCCGTCGGTCCCATCGTCAGGTAAACCGAGAACGCCGAAACGGTCATCAGTGCAGCTACTGCTGACCTCTGCTTGATCGATCGCTTTACTGGCATTCCATGACCTCCTCATCCACATCTTGCCGTGCGGATATCCTCCGCGTCAGCATCAATTTGTGAAGGCGAGGGTAGCATATGAGTCACAGCAATGCAAGCTATTTTGAGGAGAAAGACTGGGAGGATGGGGTATTTGACACAAGAGTAATCGAATTCGGAGACACTAACAATGGCAGGCAGTTGATACGGCATACCGCCCCACCGTGTTTCCCATGCGCCGGGCGGACTGCGCAGTTAACCAGAAGAGGTCGACCTTGCTGAGAGCGTAAGAAATAACGGCGCACTTGCGCATGTTAAGTGGGTTTCCGGCCCACTGTAAACGCACGAGAAGGCGAATTGTGCCCGTATTTGCCAATCGACGCGGTATTCGGCGGAGCCGCTGTTAACCGGAAGTGAGGAGAGTTCGAAATTGAGATGTTTGGCTCCTCAGGTAGGACTCGAACCTACAACCCTTCGGTTAACAGCCGAATGCTCTACCATTGAGCTACTGAGGAGTGTTTGGCAGTCCCTCTATTACAACAAACCCCCGCGACCACTGTCAAATCATCTCCGTCAGCAGTTCCGGACGCGGCGACGGGATCACCACCTTATTCACCAGCATCCCCTTCTGACCCACCACCGCCGCCCCGCTGTCGATCGCGCTCTGCACTGCCGCGACGTTCCCCGTCAACGTCACGAACGCTTTTCCGCCCAGCGCCATCGCCAGCCGGATCTCGATGAGCTGCACATTCGCCGCCTTCACCGCCGCGTCCGCGCCTTCGATCAGACTCGCCACCGAGAACGACTCCAGAATTCCCAGGGCTTCCAACTCCTCCACCTTCGTGCCGCCCGCGATCGCCGGAAATACCGCCTCGTGCAGATTCGGAATCACGAACGAATCGATCACCGAAAAATTCCCCTGCGACAATCCCGCCGACACCGCCGCCTGCACCGCGCTCACGTCACCGCGGACCATCACCATGTACTTTCCCGAGCAGATGGAGCGCGACAGCAGCAGGTCCACGTTCGCCGCCTTCAACATGGCATCGCACGCCAAAAAGCCCGCCGCGATGCTCGTCAGTTCAATCAATCCAATCGAATCTTTTGCCATGTGCTATGCCACAATCTCGACGTAATCCGCCGTCACCGCGCGCACCTTTCCCTCGATGCTCGCATGTACGTCCGCGCCCAGCTTTCCCGCCTCCACGCGACCCACAACCTGACCCTTCTTTACCTTCCTGCCCGCCTCCACCACTGCCGCCGACGTCTGCCCCGCATGCTGTTTCAACTTGATCCGCACAACCGCCGGCTTCACATCCGCCGCTTCGAACGGGGCCTCGCGCTCGTACTCTTCAATCTGCAGCCGCTTGCGCAATTGCGACAGCGGAACCCGCCGGTACTCCTTCATCGGGTGCACCTGCACCGGCTTTTGCTGCACAAATTTCAACCCCGCCGCGCGGCGATCCACCTTCCCCTGATCGCACGCTTCCTTCGGGTACAGATCCTCCGGGCAAGCATACAGCGTGCAGATGCCGCAGGCACAGCACAACTCGCTCCACTGATTCCAGATGTCGCCGCCCGTCATCGTGAAGCCCAGGCTGCGCATCACCTTGTGCGGCTGCACTTCATACCCCAGCAGATACCGCGGGCAAAATTCCGTGCAGTAGCTGCACTGGTCGCATGCCGATTTTCCGATGTGGTGCATCTCTTCGACGCTTCGCGTCCGCCGCGTCATCAGGTAATGGTCGCGCGGCAGCACAATCAGACCGCCGGTCGTCTTCGTCACCACGTCGTCCAGGTCGAATGTCAGCGTGCCCATCATGATCCCGCTGACGAACACTCCGAAATCGCTCACCGTCGCCCCGCCCGCTACTTCGATCAGGTCGCGAAACGGCGTCCCCACCGGTGCCCAGAAGCTCTTCGCTTCGCGTACCGCGCCGCACACCGATAGAAATTTTTGTGTCACCGCCTCGCCGCGCCCGGCTAGTGTGACGTTATACAAAGTCTCGACGTTGTTGACCACACAGCCCACGTTGAGCGGAATTCCCGCGGGAGGAATCAGCCGTCCCGTCGCCGAATACACCAGCTCGTACTCGTCGCCCGAAGGGTAGAAATCGCCGAGCATCGTGAACTCGATCCTCGGGTCCTGCAACGCGCCCTCCAGCGCATGCAGAGATTCCTGATTCTTCGTCTTGATCCCGAACTTCCCCTTGCTCGCGCCCGTGGTATCCATCATCCGGCTCATTCCCGAGAGAATCTCCGCCGGAAAATGCTTCATCAGCTCCGCATCTTTGTGAATGAGCGGCTCGCACTCGGCCCCGTTCGCAATGAGATACTCCACCTGAGATTGCGCCTTTACTTGCGTCGGGAACCCGGCGCCGCCGGCGCCCACTACCCCGCATTCGCGCAATTTTTGGCTCAGCATAAGGTTCCAGGATAACGTACGGCGCGCCACGCGCTAAAATCGATGTTCCTCATGAAACTTCAGAGCCACACAATTACTCAGGGTCGTGACCGGGCACCCGCGCGCGCCATGCTCAAAGCAATCGGTTTTACGGATGAAGACTTGGCCAAGCCAATTATCGGCATCGCGAATACGTGGATTGAAACCATGCCCTGCAACTTCAACCTGCGCGAACTCGCGGTCAAGGTGAAAGAGGGTATCCGAGCCGCGGGCGGCACGCCCATGGAGTTCAACACCATCGCGATCAGCGACGGCGTCACCATGGGCACCGAAGGCATGAAGGCCTCGCTGGTGAGCCGCGAGATCATCGCCGATTCCATCGAGCTCCTTGTGCGCGGCCACATGTTCGATGGCGTGGTCGCCCTCGTAGCCTGCGACAAAACCATCCCCGGCGCGGCCATGGCGCTCCTCCGGCTCAACATTCCGGGCGTCATTTTGTACGGCGGCACCATCATGCCGGGCCATCACAACGGCCGCGACATCACCATCATGGAAGTCTTCGAAGCCGTGGGCGCAAACGCCGCGGGCAAAATCTCCGATGCCGAGCTGCGCGACATTGAAGACCACGCCTGCCCCGGCGCGGGAGCTTGCGGCGGACAGTACACCGCCAACACGATGGCAACCGTGATGGAGCTCATCGGTCTTTCGCCGCTGGGCACCGCTGCCATTCCGCAGGTGGATACGCGCAAGGACGCCGTGGCGCGCCGCTGCGGTGAAGTTGTGATGAATGCCGTGCGCAAGAACATCCGGGCGCGCGACGTCTGCACGCGCAAGGCGTTCGATAATGCCATCGCCGCCGTCGCGGGCACAGCCGGGTCCACCAACGCCGTGCTGCATCTGCTGGCCATGGCGCGTGAAGCCGAAGTGCCGCTCTCGATCGACGATTTCGATGCCATCAGCGCGCGCACGCCGGTATTCGTCGATATCAAGCCCGGCGGACGCTTCGTTGCCGCCGATATCGATACGGCCGGCGGCATCCCCGTCATTGCGAAGCGGCTCATCGATGGCAACCTCGTCGATGGCTCCGCGCTCACGGTCACCGGCCGCACCCTTGCCGAAGAAGCCGCCGAGGCGCGCGAAACGCCCGGACAGGAAGTGATTCTGCCCATCGAAAAGTCGCTCAAGCCGCGCGGCGGCATCGCCATTCTGCGCGGCTCGCTCGCGCCCGAAGGCTGCGTCATCAAACTCGCGGGCCACAACAAAAAACTGCATCAGGGACCGGCGCGCGTCTTCGAGCGCGAAGAAGAAGCGATGGACGCCGTCACGCACGGCCGCATCAAACCTGGCGATGTCGTCATCATCCGCTACGAAGGTCCGCGCGGCGGACCCGGCATGCGCGAGATGCTCGGCGTCACCGGAGCCATCGTCGGCGCCGGCCTCTCCGACTCCGTCGCCCTCGTTACCGATGGCCGCTTCTCCGGCGCAACCCACGGCTTCATGATCGCCCACGTTGCCCCCGAAGCTTTTAACGGCGGACCTATCGCTGTCGTGCGCGAAGGCGACCCCATCACGGTCGACGCAGACAAGGGCGTCATCAATCTCGATATCACCCCCGACGAGCTCAAGCGCCGCCTCGAGGCCTGGAATCAGCCGGCGCCCCGCTACGCCAACGGAGTCTTCGCCAAGTACTGCAAGCTGGTTCACTCCGCCAGCGAAGGCGCCATTACCTCGCGCTGAAAATTCTGTGTCACGATTGAGCCCCTGTTGACTACTTACAGGCATGAAGCATCGCAATTCGATCCGCTTTGCGGCCCGCTTCGCTGCCGTCTTCGCTTCGGCAGTACTGGGCGTTTCCGCTAGCTCTGTCAGTACCCTTCAGGCGCCGGTCGCATCCGGCAGCTGCGGCACTGTCACTATTACAGATTTCGGCACCTACTCCTGTTTGGGCGGCTCCGTCACACTCGGCACCGCCCCCTCGCCTTTCGTCCATGCGACCTTTGATGGGATCGGCGATCACGGCACGCCCGATGACGGCGGCCAAGGGCTTGTCTCTTACTTTGTCGGCGTCAACGGCGGCAACCCCGGCGATGCCGTACCCGTTTCCATTGTGGCGTCTCTCTCCACCAGCGGCATCGGCGCGCTGGACGAAGACGTTGTAGATTCCAGCGCCTCAATCAGTCTGAACTTCGCCAACGGAAACAGTTTCGCCCAGCAAAGCGTCTTCTGCGGGAACGTTCTGCGCGGCGAGGACTGTTCCAACCCGACGTGGACCGGCACGCTGCACGCCATCGCATGGGTTGGCTACGACAATATCGTGACCCTTTCCACCAGTATCAGTATCGCCGGTGCCGGTCACGCCGACGCCGTTGCCGATCCGTACATTTTTATCGATCCCGGTTTCGCTGCCGACAACCCCGAGTACTCGCTGGACCTCAACGTCGGCAATGTGTCGCCGGCGCCGGAGCCCGCCACCTGGGCCTTCGGCCTGTCCGCTCTCTGCGCTCTGGCCGCTCGCCGCTTGCGCCGCTCCTGACCGTCCGCGGACACTGTGTCCCAAAGCCGGACGCTGTCCCGCGCGCTCGCCCCCACCAGTCCACGGCATGCCGCGTGCTCATCCCCCGGCATGCCGAACAAAGAGCGCATTCGCGAAACCCTCACCTCCCTCCCCACTCTGGAATACCTCGCCGAGCGCATACAGGCCGGCTGGACCTTGACCGCGCTCGAATGGGAACGTCCGGATAGCGCCGCTACCGCACCTGCCCAACCTGCTCCCGAACCTCACAACTGGGCCGAAGAAATCCCGTACGGACTTCGCGTCTCCGATGATTGCACGCGGCTGGTCGAAAGCCCGCCGGAAATGGAGATCGTCATTCTGGCCCTGGACCGAATTGTTGAAGATTGCCCGCTCTCACAAGTCGCCGAGGAGCTGAACCGCAAACACTATCGCACTCGCGATGGCCAGCCGTGGACCCCGTCCGCGCTCTTCCAACTCCTCCCCAGGATGATCCAAATGGGTCCCCGGCTCTTCACTAGTGAGCAATGGCAAACGCGGCGCGGCCGCATTCCTAAAATCTCGTTGTGAGCCCCGGCGGCTGTGCCGCGGCAGGTGGAGATCGGGAACTTCATGGCGGCCAGCCAGTCGCTCTACGCTGCTTACGTGGAAACTACCGGAGCCCACATCGCATAACGCTCGGCAGACGTGACGACAGGAATCTTTCCTGTCGTGCCGCGCTCGCGCGGCTGTATTGTGGACTGGGATTCATTGTAGGCCGCCAACACTCCCCGGTCGTCACCGTAGTACACTCTCACCTATATGAAGCCCCGTCTTCTGTCCGCGTTTGCCGCGGCCGCGTTCTTCGCCGTGTCTTTGCACGGGCAGCCCGCACCCAAGATCACCACGCCCAAAGAAGCCCTGGGCTTCAACATCGGCGACGATTACGTCCTCGCGAACTATGCCCAGCTCGAAACGTACTGGAAAAAGTTGGCCGCCGAGTCCAACCGCATGAAGCTGGTCTCTATCGGCAAGACTAGCGAAGGCCGCGACCAGTACATGGCCATCATCACCTCGCCCGAAAACCTCAAGCAGCTTGACCATTACCGCGATATCGCCGCGCGCCTCGCCCACGCCGAAGGCCTCACCGAAGAACAGGCCCACGCGCTCGCCCGCGAAGGCAAAGCCGTCGTCTGGATCGATGGCGGTCTGCACGCCAGCGAATCCGTGGGCGCGCAGCAGCTCATGGAAACCGTCTACCAGATGCTCTCCCGCACCGACGAGGAAACCATGCGCTTCCTCCGCGACGATATCATCCTCTGCGTCCAGGCCAACCCCGACGGCCAGGACCTCGTCGCGAACTGGTACATGCGCCACTCCGAAAATCCCAACGCTCCGCTCGTCGCGCCCGAACAACGCCGTAACAACGGCCTACCCCGCCTCTACAACAAGTACGTCGGCCATGACGATAACCGCGATTTCTACATGTCCAACATTCCGGAAACCACCAACATGAATCGCGTGATGTTCCAGGAGTGGTTCCCGCAAATCGTCTACAACCATCACCAGACCGGTCCCGCCGGCGCCGTGATTTTCATGCCGCCGTTTCGCGATCCCTTCAATTACAACTTCGATCCGCTGGTGCCTCTCGGCATTGAACTCGTCGGCACCGCGATGCATTCGCGCCTCGTCGCCGAAGGCAAAGGCGGCAGCGCTATGCGCAGCGGCGCCAATTACTCCACGTGGTGGAACGGCGGACTTCGCACCATCACCTACTTCCACAACATGATCGGGCTGCTCACCGAAATCATCGGCGACCCGACTCCCATCACCATTCCGGTCGTCCCCGATAAACAACTCCCGCAGGGCGATTGGCCGATGCCCGTCAAGCCTGGCCCGTGGCACATGCGCCAGTCCATCGATTACGAAATTACCAACAACCGCGCCATTTGCGACCTTGCCTCGCGCTATCGGGAAACATTCCTGTATAACATCTACCGGATGGGCGCGAACTCCATTGAAAAAGGCAGTCGCGATAACTGGACCATCACGCCGAAGAAGATTGACGCGCTCAAAGCTGCTGCCGAAGCCGAAGGCGCTCCCGCCGGCGGCGGACGCGGCGGTCGTGGTGGACGGGGCGGCGCAGCGACGGCAACAGGGGCGCCCGGCGGCGACAATCCCGACGTAGCCGGGGGAGGCGGATTCGGCGGACGCGGCGGTGTTCCGATGGACCTATATAATAAGGTTCTCCACGACCCCGCCAAACGCGATCCGCGCGCCTACATCCTCTCCGCCGACCAGCCGGATTTCGCCACCGCCACCGAATTCATCAACGCGCTGTTGAAGAACGGCATCTACATTCACCGCGCCACCGCGCCCTTCAGCGTCAACGGCAAGAGCTATCCCGCGGGTTCCTTCGTGGTCAAAACCGCCCAGGCGTTCCGCCCGCATGTGATGGACATGTTCGAGCCGCAGGATCACCCGAACGACTTCCGCTATCCCGGCGGTCCCCCGATCGCGCCTTACGATATCACCGGCTGGACGCTCGCCATGCAGATGGGCGTGCAATATGACCGCATCCTCGACGCCGTGCCCGATAATCTGCCGCTGCAGCGACTGCCCTTCAACGTTCTGCCGCCTCCCGCGCAGTCCGTCAGTGGTCCTTCCACCGCTGCCGGCTACCTCGTCAGCCACCAGATCAACAATTCGTTTATCCTGACCAACCGGTTGCTCAAAGCAAATTGCGACGTCTACTGGCTCAAGTCGCAGACTCCCGCCGATGGGAAAGATCTCGGAACCGGCACCCTCTGGATACCGGCTACGCCGCAGGCGAAGACGATTCTCGAGACCGCCTCGAAGCAACTCGGCATTCCAGTCCACGCCATCGCTTCCAAACCCACGGGCGAAGCGCTGAAGCTCAAGCCCATCCGCATCGGTCTCTACGATCAGTTCGGCGGACTAATGCCCGCGGGATGGACGCGCCTCCTCTTTGAGCAGTATGAAATGCCGTTCCAGATGGTCTACCCCACCACGCTCGATGCCGGCAATATCAAATCGAAGTTTGATGTCCTGGTCTTCGTGCCCGGCGCAATCCGTGGCCGCGGCGAAGGCTTCGGAGGTCGCGGCGGTGGTGGCGGCGGGCGCGGTGGAGCGAATGCAGATTCCGTTCCGGCCGAATACCGCGAATGGCTCGGCAGCGTCACGGAAGGTAAAACGGTGCCCAACCTGAAGCAGTTCGTCGAAGCGGGCGGCTCCATCGTCACCATCGGCTCATCCACCGGACTTGCGAGCCTCATGAATCTGCCTGTGTCCAACTACCTCGTCGAGATGGGCGCGGATAAAAAAGAGCATCCGCTTGTCCGGGAGAAGTTCTACATCCCCGGCTCGCTCCTGAAGATGAACGTCGACAACACCAACCCCCTTGCCTACGGCATGCCGAAACAGCTCGACGTTTTTTATGACAACGACCCCGTCTTCCGGTTGCAGCCGACCGTCGAGATCCAGCACACCAGCCCTGTCGGCTGGTTCAGCGGACCCGAGGTTCTCGACTCCGGTTGGGCTTGGGGCCAGCAATACCTGGATGGCGGCACCGCGGTGGCCGAAGCCACCGTCGGGGAAGGGAAGGTCTTCCTTCTCGGACCCGAAGTCAACTTCCGGGACCAGCCGCACGGCACCTACAAACTGCTCTTCAACGGCCTCTATTACGGCGCGGCGCAGAAGACCGCGCTGCAATAACATGAGCCGCATCCTCGTCACGGGCGCCAATGGAGGACTTGGCGCCCACATCGTTCGCGCGTTCCAGGACCGCGGCGACACGGTGATTACTTCGTCGCGCTCCGCCGGAATCGCCGCCGACCTCACGAAAGCCGGCGATGCCCAACGCGTTGCCGATGAGGCCGGCGGCATCGATGCGCTCATCCACGTGACAGGCGGGTTCGCCGGAGGTCAGCCGATTCATGAAACGGACGAAGCCCTGTGGACGCAGATGCTGAACCTGAACCTCATGGCCGCCGTCCACATGTTCAAGGCCGTAATCCCGCGGATGCGGCAGGCCGGCCGCGGACGCATCGTCGCGATCGGAAGCCGCGCGGGCCAACACCCGGCCGCCACCATCGCCGCCTACAGCGCGTCAAAAGCAGCGCTGCTCTCGCTCGTGCAAACCGCCGCACTCGAAAACAAGGACGCGGGTATAACGGTGAACGCCATTCTTCCCGCAACCATGGACACGCCGAATAACACGCCGGACCCGCGCAACGTAAGCGCCGCGCGAATCGCCGAAATCTGCGTCTTCCTGACCACTGAATCCGCCGCCGATATTACGGGAGCCGCCATTCCGGTCTACGGAGCCCAACTGTAGGTATGTACCGGCCTCCCGGCCGGTACAAGGCGCGCGCCGCGCGCCTGCAACCGGTCTGGAGACCGGTCGCTACTGTGGCGCGAAGCCAGTTCGCGAGAATGGCCGATTGAGCGGTTGTCGGCTGCGCCTCAGTGCTCAGCTTGTAAGCGACCACCGAATCCGCTGCCGATATTACGGGAGCCGCCATCCCGGTCTACGGAGCCCAACTGTAGGTATGTACCGGCCTCCCGGCCGGTACAAGGCGCGCGCCGCGCGCCTGCAACCGGTCAGGAGACCGGTCGCTACTGTGCGGCGCGGAGCCAGTTTGCGAAAATGGCCGAAGCCGAGTTGCCTCCCGGCCGGTACAAGGCGCGTTACGGGAGCCGCCATCCCCGTCTACGGAGCGCAATTGTAGGTATGTACCGGCCTCCCGGTGTCGCTACTGTGCGGCCCGGAGCCAGTTTGCGAGAATGGCCGATTGAGCGGATGTCGCCTGCGCCTCAGTGCTCAGCTTGTAAGTCCGTGCTGTGTTGCCCACCAGCGTCGCCTCAACTTCGGACTCGGTCCCCGCGCGCGAAATCCGCAGATGTAACTTGTCCCCCGCTTTCTGATTGGCCAGGCTCTGGCTCAAAGTGATCGCCGAAGCAGGACCGCCGTCCACCTGTGCGACGATGTCCCCGCGCCGCAATCCAGCCGCTTCCGCCGGCGACCCGCCAACCACATCCGTCACCACGAGTCTCGCCGCTGCCCCGCTGCCACGCCCGCCCCTGCCGCCGCGACCTGCGGGCATCGCACTCGGCGGCAGTTCTTCAGTATCGGTGTAGAGCCCCAGGAACGCGCCCGGCGCTTCCTTCGATGAATCCTCCAGCTTCAGGCCCGCCAGCGCGAAGTATTTCGCGTAATCGTTTTGCCGCGGTGTCGCTGCGTACGTGAACACCTCGGTCAGATCGCCGCCCGCCGCGCTCTCGCACTCCTGCCGGAATTCGGCGTCGGTGAATCCGCGCTTCTTCTCCAGGTAATACTTGCGATACAGCCCGCGCATCACATCGTCCAACGACCTGCGATTCCCGCTGCCCTCGCGGATTTTCAAATCGAGCATGGCGCCCAACATCGCGCCGTTGTTGTAATAGGAAATCGTCGTATTCCGGTCGCCGCCCACTCCCGAGCCGGAATTCCAGGTGTTCCAGCTCGACTCCGTTGCCGACTGGTAATAATGCCCCGAGGCGTTTTCGAAAGAGGCGATCGCTCCCGCCATCTTCTCCAGGTACTGTTCCTTCGTCATGAGCCCCGCCCGCACCAGCACCAGATCCTGGTAATACACCGAAAGCCCCTCAGAAACCCAGAGCATGTGAGTGAGGTTCTCCAACTCGTAATCGAAAGGGCCGAGAGCGATCGGACGAATGCGCTTCACGTTGAAGTTATGAAAGTACTCATGGCAGACGTAACTCAGCCATCGCAGATACTCGGCATCCGTATTCATGCGATCGCCTGCGAATTGGATGGAAGCTGAGTTGAGGTGCTCGATGCCGCCGTTCCCCCGGCCCATCATCAGGAACGTGTAATGCGTGTAGGGAACGTCGCCGATGAGCTGCGTAGCCGTCTCGACCATTTTCCGCAGGTCCGCCACCATCTTCGGCCGGCTCACCTCTGCCGCGACATTTTCCATCGCCACATAGTGAGGCACTCCCTTCACCGCGAACTGCAGAAGTTCCTGGTTACCCATCAGAATCGGACAATCGTAGAGCACATCGAAATTCGGGGCGCTGAAATTGCCCGCCGATCCGCGAACGGGCTCCAACCCGGTCGCAATCTGCTTCCACTCCGCTGGAACTTGAATATTCACCGTCACCGGGTTCTGCAATTCGCCGGCGAGATAAAAGAAGACTCCGGAAGGCGATAAGTACGCGCGGTCTTCGCCGACATAGGTGTTGGCCGCGAAAGATGTAGCTCCGTAAACGTCATAATCCGCCACCAGCACCGGGACCTTCGAAGTGGCCACGCGCCATGTGTTCTTGGCGACCTTCTCGAACGGAAGCGCATGCCCCGCGCCGTCGGCTATGCGCAGATTCGAAACATTCCGCGAATAATCGCCGATCCCGTAATAGCCTGGCGACCATACCGGCATCTTGAGATCCTGAATGTCGCCCGTCAGGCCCTCGCAGCGCAGCGTCACATGCAAAGTGTGTGCAGCGCGCTGCGGCATAGAGATAGTGAACGCCATGCGAGGCGCAGCCGTGGCGGACGCCGCCACGCCAACGATGGCAGCGGCGCAGAGCAGGGAAACACGGAGTCGCATGCTGCGCAGTCTAAGCCACTGCGGAGAGCCATGTCAACGCTTACATGATGCGCTACGGCTCACGAAACAGCGCCACTTCGGCAACCAGCGGCGGCGCTGCCGATTCCGTAATACGGACGCGCAGCCGCTTGGTCGTTACGGGCTTCTCGAGTCGCACCAGCCGCCGCGCGCCGATACTCGTGACGGTTGCCACTGGCTCCCAACTTTGAGCTTCCCAGCTCTCAATCGCGGCGGCGTCGATCCGCTGCCCGTATCGTATGTCTTCCCGCAGGCGAACGACATTGAACTGCACCGGACGGGCGAAGTCGAGAACGTGACTGTTCGCATCCGGAGTAGTCGCTTTCGCGTGGGCGGCCAGGTTTGCGCCGAACGTGGCGCGCCGGTAGTCGCCGAAGCTTTTCAGGGCGGCGATGTCCTCCTTCTGCAATAATCCCTGGCGGTTGGGAGGAACGTTGAGCAGCAGATTGGCGCCGCGGCCGGCCGACTTGTAGTAGAGATCGATCAGTTGCGCGGGCGTCTTAACGCGGCTGTTCTCTGCTTCGTGCCAGAACCAGCCCGGCCGAATCGAAACGTCGCATTCCGCCGGCAGCCAGTGCGAGCCATGACGCGTCCCCGTGGGCGATTCCCGCTCGCGCACGTTGCCCGGAGACGCCGGTCCGCCGTCGGCGCCCACGGGGTCGTAAGTTGCCCAGCAGGGGTCGCCTGCAATGCCGCGCTCGTTGCCCACCCACCGAATGTCGGGCCCACATCGCTGAAGATACACGCCTTCGGTTGTAGGGACCGCGTCAACTCCCACGTGCCCGGCCAATCGTAGTACGTGTTGCGATCGATATTTCGCTTCTGGCGCGCGCCGCCGTAGTAGCCGTCTCCGCCGTTCGCGCCGTCGTGCCACACCTCGAAAATCTCGCCGTAATTGGTCAGCAGTTCCGTGAGCTGCCGCCGGTAGATCTGAATGTACGCCGGCGTGCCGTAAGCGGCGTTATTGCGATCCCAGGGCGAAAGATAGACGCCGAATTCCAGGCCGTGCCGCCGGGACGCCTGCGAAATATCGCGGACCACATCGGCCTGTCCGTTCCGCCAGGAACTGTTGCGGACCGAATGATCCGTGGTCTTCGTGGGCCACAGGCAGAAACCGTCGTGGTGCTTGCAAGTGAGGATCACGCCGCGCATTCCGGCCGCGGCGAGAGCATCCACAATCGCATCGGCGTCAAATGCCGTCGGCTTGAAAACGCTTGGATCTTCGTCGCCGTATCCCCACTCCTTATCGGTGAACGTGTTCACGGTGAAATGGAGGAATGCGTTGGTCTCCAGTTCGTGCCAGTGAAGTTGGCGCGGAGAAGGAAGCGCGCCGTACGGTGTTGGCGTCGCCGCCAAAGCCGCGGCGGGCAAGGTGCCAAGGAATGCGCGTCGGCTGATCACGCTTCTTACGGTAGCGCGTTCACCCTACTCGTAGTTCTGGACGAATGTGTCTCGCGGCAATCCCGCGCGGCGCGCCTTCTTCTGCAGACGAACCGCTTCCTCGCGAGTCATCGGCTCGCCGAGCGCAACGAGGTAATAGCCGCGGACTCCCTTCGGCGCAAAAACACTGGCATGGAAATCCGGCCACCGGTCATTGATTCGTTGCGCCTTGTTGAGCGCTGCATCGCGAGAGCGATACGTGAATGCGACCACCCGCCATGTCAGCGGTGAAGACTGCGCCGGATTCCTCGCGTACACGCCCGAAGGAGGCGTTTCGCGCGGCTGAACGGGAGGCGTTACCGGCGTCGCAGCAGGGAAAACCGGCGGGGGCGCCGGCGGTTCCGGCTTACGCCGCCAATTCAACAGCAGGATGGTCAGCAACAAAGCCGCAACCCCGGCGATGATCCATTTCGGAAAAGGCCGCTTGGGGCGCTCGACTGCATGCGGGCCGGCAGGAATGCTTGCCGCGGCGTCTTGCGGAGCACGGCTCGTCTCCGCGAGCCGGGGATTGGGCTTGCGAGGAGCCGATGCCGGCGCATGCGGTGCAGCAGCCTCTTCGACGGCCGCCGCGAAAGCGGGCGGTTCGAGAGCTCCGGCGATCTCCGCTATCGTCCACCGTTGTGCCGGGTCCTCGCCGGTAGTGTGGCGGGCTACGCTCTCCAGTACCCCGTCGAGCGGCTCGGGAGCGCGCAGCGTCCGCAGCAGTTCTCCCAACTGCCGCACATCCTCGGCGCGCGCTTCGGGATCGCCGGTCTCCCTCGGCGAATCGGTCATCAACTTCACGGTGTCGCCGATAGCAACGATGTGGTCCGGATCGACCGCTCCATGAACAAATCCCTGGTCGTGCAGATAACGCAGTGCGGCCAGCGCCGCATCCAGAACACCGCGCGTTTCCGCGGCGCTTAGCGGCCCATGCTCGCACGCGGAAGCCAGCACATCGTCCGGATATTCGAAGACAGCGTAGACATAATCGTTGCCGGCCGCCTGGTCCCGGCCCGCGTCGCGCATCTCCAGCAGATGAGGGTGCCGCAACTGCCGCGACCTTTGCCAGCGTACAAATTGTTCTTCAGACCCAACCTCGTGCGCCGGCGCGAGCTTAATCAGCACGCGCTCGCCTCTGTGTGTGTGTGCCGCGAAGTATGCACCCGCGGGCTCCTCGCGAATCAGCCATTCGAGAGTGTAGAAATCGCCCAGGGAGGTGTTTTCCCTGAGTTGGGTGAAATCCGTGGAGTGGTGCTCGTTTGCGTTCAGCATGCAAGATCGAAATCCGGTAAAACTTACCCGCCCCGGAACAGATATTTGGTGTTCAGAAATACTGAGCGCGTGAAGTTCCAAACTTCGGTCGATGCCGCCGGCCATTTCGCAGGGGGCTCACCACGGGATGATGATAATTTGATTTACTTGTACTGACATGAAGCCGAAACCTTTTCTTGCCCTGATGCTCGGTCTGGCGCTCGCGCTGATCGGCGCAACTTTGACGATGGCTCAACAGCCCGCGGCCGGACGTGCCGTTCCACCGCGGCCGAAAGGTCCCTGCGACATCTACGCAACGGCCGGCGACCCGTGTGTCGCGGCCCACAGCACTACACGCGCGCTGTATGCGTCGTACAACGGCCCGCTCTACCAGGTGCTGCGGCAGTCGGACGGCAGGACCTTGGATATCGGCGTGGTGCGGCCCACCGCGTCGGATGCGGGCGGATATGCCGATGCAGCGGCGCAGGATCGCTTCTGCGCCAACACCTACTGCTGGATCGCCATCATCTACGATCAGTCGCCCAAGCACAATAACCTCACCCAGGCGCCGCGTGGAGGTTTCAGCGGCCCGGCGATGGGCGGCTTCAATAATCTTCCGATCGCGGACATGGCGCCCATTACCATCATGGGGCACAAAGCCTACGGCGTCTTCATCGAGCCCGGCATGGGCCTTCGTCAGAACGACGTCAAGGGCACGGCAGTCGATGATCAGGCCGAGGGACAGTACTGGGTCATCAATGGCCATCATTACAACTCCGGCTGCTGTTTCGACTATGGCAACGCCGAGATCGACAGCCGCGATGACGGCAATGGCACGATGGAGACCGCCTACTTCGGGACCGCCGGCGCCTGGTATCACGGCAATCCTCCGGGCCCGTGGATCATGACCGATCAGGAGAACAACCTCGTCGGTTGCGTCAATCAGGATCGGACCAAACTGTGCTCGAACCTGCCGAACATCACGTGGCGCTTCGTGACGGCGATGGCAAAGGGAGAACCGCACCACTGGACCAGCATGGGCGGCGACGCCCAGAAGGGCGCGCTCTCAGTCATGTTTGACGGGCCGCGCGTCGATCGCACGTACGACCCGATGCGTAAGCAGGGCGCGATCCTGTTGGGCAACGGCGGCGACAACAGCAACGGCTCGCAGGGCACGTTTTACGAAGGGGCGATGACTGCGGGGGGCACGTTCCCAACCGACGCCACCGACCAACTGGTGCAGGCGAACGTCGTGGCCGCGAAATACGACGTCGCACGACTCAACGTCGCCCCGGCTTCGGCAACTACCGCTCCCCCTGGACTCCAGACGTTCTCGCCGGGATCTTCGCAGGACACCACGGTCACCTTTACCAACACTACCGGCGCGCCCGTTACGGGGCTGAAGTTGAGCGTTTCCGTGCCGAGGCAGTGGACCGCGGTCTCCAATGGCGCTGCGACGTTCGCCGAACCTGTCGCGCCCGGTGCGACGGTGAGTGCGACCTTCAAAATCACGTCAGCGACAGCACCGTTCAACGGCGATCTGACAGGCCACGCCTCGTGGACTGCGAGCGGCCGCAACGAATCCGAAACGGCGGTCGAGAAGGTGCGCAACGTGGGTCCGGTAAAGATCAACGAATTCCGCATCAGCGCTTCGGGCGATGCCACGAACTCGTTTATTGAGCTCTACAACGCCGGCGCGAGTGCTGTTGACCTGTCGAACTGGACACTCACCGCGCACCCATCGCAGCAGCCTGTCTTCTCCACCGCGAAGATCCCGGCCGGAACCAGACTCGCGCCTCACGGCTTCTACCTCATCGGCCTTTCGAACTCGGGACTGGCCGCTCCCGCGCGCAAGGGCGATACGGTCGTCAATGTACGGAGCACGGCCGGCATGTCCGCCGGCGACACCATCGAAATCGACACGGGCTCAGGCGTGGAGACGCGCAAGATCGTCAGCGTGGGGACTGCGGCCGGCAACAGCACGACACTTTGGCAACCGGTACCGGAGGGGCCGGTCATTACGGTTGCGAAAGGTTCTACCAACGTGCCGGTTACCAGCGTGGCGGGCTTCACGGCCGGCGAGAAGGTCGCGCTCGGTCACGGCGCCACGTACCCGGCGATTGCAAAAGCAATTGAGCAGTACGAAGTCGCTACCATCACCGCGGTCGGCAAGCCGGGCACGCAAGCCTTTCTCGGTGCGGATGCGCCGGCCGGCGCCACCAACATCAAAGTGACATCGGTCGCGAATATCTCGGCCGGCGATAAAATCCGGCTGGACGTGGACACCACCGGGCATGGAATCGAAACTGTGACGGTGACGAACGTGGGCACGCAGACGAGCCGTACGGCGGTTGTGGGCGAAGCGGCAGCCGGCGCAACCAGCATCAGGGTGCGCGGCGTGAACGGCTTTGCGACGAGCGGCAAGCTGACGATCGGTGTGCCGGGAGATCAGGAAACGGTGACCATCACCGCGGTTGCGGGCGCTGGTCCGAACGGCACTCTGGACTTCACTCCGGCCCTCGCTCGCGCGCATATCAACGGCGAACCGGTGGTGGACCAGGGCACAGGCCTCGACATCGCCGCACCGTTGAAGTTCCATCATGCGGCTAACCTCCCCTTCAGCGATCGGGGAACGGGCATCACCTTCCAGCCCGCGACAGCGTTTGCGCACTCCAGCAACGAGCCTATCCAGCCGCTCGGAGCCGGCATCACCCTGGACAAGCCACTGCTGAAGGACCACGAGGTGAACGCGGTGGTGCGCGATGCAGCCGTGACCTCGGCGGGTTACCAGGGACCTCCGGCGCCCAACCAGTGGGTCGGCGGTCCCGTGCTCACTGCTTTAGGCGGCAACATGGTACTCCGCGACGCCGCCGGCATGGTGGCCGATAGCCTGAATTATGGCGGCCTCATCGATCCTTGGGCGGCGGAGGGATACCAGGGCACGTCGGGATCGGGGCAGAACGGCTGCCGCGTGGCTGCTCCCTCCTCATCGTTTGGCTTCAGAGAGGCGCCTTCGGCTATGAACCGGAGTGCCGGACGTTTCCCGGATGGCGCCGATACCGACAGCAACTGCACGGATTTTTTCCTGCAGGCAGCCACCGTTCTGCCGAATGGCTCGGAAGCAGGCGCGAAGACTCTGAAGGTGGCCAGCGTCGCGGAGTTTGAGGCGGGCCAGACAATTCTCGTCGATACGGGTACGAATCAGGAGACGGGCGTTGTCGCGGAGGTGGGAACGGGAGGCGCAGCTTCCTTCTCCTCCGACACCAGTGCGGGCGCCACCACCATCCCCGTCGCCAACGCGGGAGGCTTCGCGTCCGGAGAGAAAATCGCCATCGATACTGGTGCGAAGCAGGAGACGGCGGTCGTCGTTTCCGCCAATGGCGGCAGGGGCGGGGCCAGAATCACGGTCTCCGAGCCGCTCAAGTTCGCTCACGGCGGCGGCGCGCAGATTTCCGGCACCGGCATCAGCCTGAGAGCGCCGTTGACCAAATCTCATGCCGCGGGGACGCAGGTCGCCAGCGATATTCCCACGCCGGGCGCGCCCAACAGGTATACCCGGAAATAGCGCTTCGGAGATAGATACCTGCTGTTGTTCTCGTCGCGATTTATTCGCCTTTCGATACACCTTTTACCGCTTCCGAACGGTCGCGGCTCCGTTAGCGGAATCAACTACATACGGAGCCGTGACCGTAAGGGAGCGGTGAAAGGTGCCGGGGATCGCTTCGTTTGAATGCGTCAAAAAAAGCAATTCGATATTTTTTCACAGCCCCGTACGGTAGCGGTGAAAGGTGCCGGGAATACGAGTGCGTTTGAATGCGGCAGCAAGCAATTGTTATTCCTTCAGAACCCGATACAGAGCCGTGAGCTTAGCGAGAAGGACGCCGTTCACATTTATCAACTGCCCGGCCCAATAGCTCGCAAGAGCTAGGTTAAAGACCGGCCGTGAACTGCTAAGATGAACGCGGGAAGTCGGCCAGGGGATGCCGGCTTGGGTGGATTCGCAGCATAGCTCTCACGGGCTTAGACGAGGTGAATCCATTGATGAAAGTTCTTGTTCTGGGCGGCGACGGTTATTGTGGCTGGGCCACGGCATTATACTTATCCGCAAAGGGTTATCAGGTGGCTATCGTCGATAACTTTGTGCGCCGGCAGTGGGATTACGAACTCGGCGTAGAAACATTGACGCCGATCCGTCCGATGCCGCAGCGGCTGCGGGCCTGGAAGCACGCGACCGGTAAATCGATCGAGTTCTTCACGGGCGACGTCACGGACTACGACTTCATCGCAGGCGCGGTGCAGTCCTTTGCGCCGGATGCCGTCGTTCATTTCGCCGAACAGCGATCGGCGCCTTACTCGATGATCGACCGCAAACATGCGGTGGCGACGCAAGTAAACAATGTAACAGGCACGCTGAACCTATTGTTTGCGCTGCGCGAATTGCGCCCGGACTGCCACTTAGTAAAACTCGGCACGATGGGAGAATACGGCACGCCGAACATCGATATCGAAGAAGGGTATCTCACAGTCGAGCACAATGGCCGGCGCGACGTTCTGCCGTACCCCAAGCAGCCCGGTTCGTTTTATCACCTGTCAAAGGTTCATGACAGCCACAACATCATGTTCGCCTGCAAAATCTGGGGCCTGCGCGCCACGGACCTGAACCAAGGCGTGGTGTACGGCACGATGACGGACGAAGTGGCGTTGGATGACGCCCTCACCAATCGTTTCGATTACGACGAAGTGTTCGGCACGGTCTTGAATCGATTCTGCGCGCAGGCCGCCGTCGGACATCCGCTGACGGTTTACGGCAAAGGCGGACAGACGCGCGGTTATCTCGATATTCGCGACACGGTGCGCTGCATAGAGATCGCCTGCCGGAATCCCGCGCGGCCGGGCGAATGCCGGGTCTTCAATCAATTCACCGAACAATTTTCCGTCCTGGAGCTTGCCGGATTGGTGCAAATCGCGGGCAGGGCGTTGGGCCTGCACGTCGAGATCGAACACATTCCCGATCCGCGCGTCGAGGCCGAGGAGCATTACTACAACGCCAGGCACTCGAAACTCTGCGAATTAGGACTGCAGCCGCACTTACTCTCAACATCGCTGTTGGATTCCCTGCTGAATATCGCGATCCAATATTCGGATCGTGTTGACCAATCGCTGTTCTTACCCAAAGTGAATTGGCGGAACACGCACAACGACCGCCGGCCTAAGAGCATGGCGGCGGGAGACTCCTTCCGCCCGGCGTTTCAAGCCGCGGGCGTGGCGAATGGCACGGCCGTTCCGTTCGATCAGGGCGACTAAGTGCCGCGTGAATCGGCCGGCGGCAGTTGATGATTGGTCAGGAGCGTCTTCCCGCCGCTCCGCGCCACCACCACGAGAGCGCGATCGCCCACCAGACTTTCGAACCGCGGCAACTGCTCGTCTTTGCAGACCAGGTAATAACGCGGCGCGGCAAGCCAGCGATCCCGCCATTGCGCGTCGTTCAGGAAGACGTCCGGCGCTCCCGGCGCGTAGGATCCATATACCAGGTTGTTGAAGCGGCCGTTGAGCAGCCACGCTGTGCGGTTTGTGTAAAAGAAGATCGACGAAAACGTGTAATAGTGATGGTCCACGACTAAGTCGCCGCCCGGAGCGCGCAGTAACGCTTCGGCAAGCGGCCGCGAAGACAGGTAAGGATCGAACGCCACCATCGCGACGCGGGCTGCGTGGAAAAAGAGGACCATCATCAGGCCGGCCGCGAGGAATGCATTGCGCCCGACCGCGCGAACACTTCCGATTGCGCCGATGGCGAAGGCAACCGCTGCCATTGCAAGAGGAAGCCGCAAATAGGCGAACGATTCCAGCGTGAGATCCTGCATGTGCCCCAGCGAGAGTTTGTAAGCGGAGGGATGCTGGGATAGCGCGGCCGAAATATCTCCCGGAGCAGGTGTGTTTCGGACGGCCACAAGAATCGCAATGGCCGCGATGGCGGCACATGCGGTGACTACCGCCAACACACGGGTACCGCGCCGGACCCAATCGCCCCCCGCGGCCATGGCCGAGCCGAGAAGCAGGGCGAGGGCCGGATAGCAGGGCATCGAGTAGTATTCCTGCGTCGTCGAAAAGGTGAAGAACACAAGCAGGAATCCGGTCCAGCAAAGCGCCAGGAGGCGGGTTTTCCCGGCGCGGTCGAGCGGGCGAAAACTCTGCCGCGCCACCGCGGGGAAATAGACGCTCCACGGGAACAGCCACACCAGGTGCAGCAGCCAGAAGTAAATCCGCGGCACCGTATCGTAGTCGCGCGGATAGCGCAGGTTCAGCAGCCTCAGCACCTGCTCATTCATGAAGTAGAACCACAAGAAGCCGTGATACTCGCCGGGCACGCTGCGGAAGGAAAGATCGAAGTAGGGCGGATTGCGCAGCGTCGCGATGATGTGCCAGGGGGCGGCGATCAGCAGAATCACGCACAGCCCACTCCACGGTCGCAGGCGAGCCCACACCTTTCGCGAGAATAGCTGCCGGGTGAACAGTAGAAACAGAAACGCCGCGGCGCCGGGGAACAGCACCGCAATCGTGCTTTTGAGCAGCAGGCCGACTCCGATACTCGCCGCGAGCAGAAAGGCCCAAAGCCGCGGGCGCGGCTCGTTGTCGTCCAGCGCGCGCAGAAATGCCCACATGGAGAGCGCGATGCTCGCGGTGAGCATCACGTCGGGAATCAGGATGCGGGTGAAGAGGAACAGGCCGGTGCAGGTGGCGATCACCAAGCCCGCATAGAAGCCGGCGCGGCGCCCGAACGCCCATGTTCCGAAAGCCGCCGTAAGCCATGCGAGCGCGATGCATGAAAGAGCGATGGGAATGCGGGCCGCCCAGTCGAATGGGCCGAAAACGCGGAACCCACCGGCGATCAACCAGTAGATCAACGGAGATTTCTCAAGGTACGGGATGCCATCCAGCCGGGCGGTGACCCAGTCGCCGGACGAGAGCATATGGCGCGCGATTTGCGCCTGCACGGCATCCACATCGTCCATCAGGGAAGGCGGTGAGAGGATGCAGCCTAAGTAGATGGCGGCGGCAAACAAGATGACGGCTATATAGAGGTAAGTATGCGTGCGGATGGCTGGCGCTCCGCTTCGAAGACCGGTGTCGTCTGAATTTTCCATCGTCGTATCCACATGAAAAGCAGCATCAGGCCCCAGAGGTGATAACCCATGTTGGCGCGCCGTTCCAGATGCTGCCGGACGTAGTTTTCCAGCATAGCGCGATGAAACAGTTCGGGCTTCGAATCGCCGAGCAGCGTATCGGTGAGCAGGGCGCGCAGGGGGCCGCGCAGCCATTCGTGCGCCGGAAAATCGAACCCCATTTTCTTTCGCTTCAACGTCGATTCGGGAAGCTTGCCACGCATCAATTCGCGCAAAACCACCTTTCCGGTTGTGCCGCGAAGCTTCCAGCAAGCCGGCAGCGAGGCGGCGAATTCGACGATCCTGTGGTCGAGGAAGGGCGGCCGCACCTCGATGGAACTGGCCATGCTCATGCGGTCCAGCTTGGCGAGTATGTCGTCAGGCAGGTAACAGCGCTGGTCGAAGCGCAGGAAAGTTTCCAGGCTGTCTTCCGTGGCGCCTTGCAGAAGTGCGTTCAGCGCTTCAGGGAGCGGAATCGCCGCGAGCGCTCGCTTCTCATCGCCGGAGAACGTGCCGTTCCAGTAGACGTGAGCCCGTGCCGCCGGCATCAGGCAGCCTTCGGCGAAGCGCTTTAGCTTATAGTCCAACCCGAGCGATTCGTCCGAGACGGGCAGGCGGCGGGCTGTCGCGCACGCCGCCCGGAGCATCCAACGAGGCATGCGCCTCGCTCGACGGGCGAGCTCATCGGCGCGGTAGGTCAGGTATCCGGCGAACAACTCGTCCGCGCCTTCGCCGCTCAATGCCACAGTTACACTGCGGCGCGTCATGCGGGAAAGGAACCACACGGGCAGCGCGCCGCCATCGGCATTCGGCTCATCGAAGTGATGCGCAAATTGCTCCACCGCGCCCGCGAGATCGCACTCGGCATTCAGGTCGAATTCGTGGTGATCGGTTTGATAACGGGCGGCAGTGCTGCGAATCTGTTCCGATTCGTCGCAGGACCGCCCCGCGTAGGAAATGGAAAAGGTCGAAAGCTGCCGCGTAGAAGCCGCCGACGCATACTCGAGAATCGTGGAGGAGTCCAGCCCGCCGCTGAGCCAAATGCCGAGCGGGACATCGGCGATCAGATGCTCCCGAACGGACTGCCTCAGAAGGCGGTCCAGTTCCCATTTGGCCGCTTCTAGCGTCCACTGTTGCGGGGCCGCGGCCGGGAACTGCCAGTACCGGCGCTGTCGCGTGTTGCCGTTGCTCCATGCGAGCCAGCACCCCGGCGGCAATTTCTCGATGCCTTCGACCATCGTGTACGGCCCGGGCACATAATTCAGGGCGAGATAGCAATCGAGGGCGGCGGGGCTAAGGGAGCGTGGGACCTCCGGATGCACAAAAATGGCCTTCAACTCCGAGCCGAAATAGAGGTCGGAACCCTGCCGCGTGAAGTATAGAGGCTTGATCCCCATGCGGTCGCGAGCCAGAACCAGCCGCTCGCGCGATTCCGACCAAAGGGCCACGGCAAACATGCCGCGCAGACGGCTGAAGCATTCCACATCCCATTCCAGGAATGCCACGAGCACCGCTTCGGTATCCGTATGCGTGCGGAAGCGGCGGCCGCGCTGCTCCAGTTCGCGCCGCAGTTCCTCGTAATTGTAAATTTCTCCGTTGAAGACGATGACCACGTCGCCGTCTTCGGAAAGAATGGGCTGATCTCCGCTGGCGAGATCGATGATCTTCAAACGGGTAGCGGCGAGCGAGACCTTGGCGGATTCGAAAACACCCTGCTGATCCGGACCGCGGTGCAGAATGCTGCTCATCGCCTCGCGAATACGGCCGGGGTCGGGCCGTTGGTTACGATGAGTGAATCCTGCAATGCCGCACAAGGTTGCATCCACTGTAACAGAGCGACCTGACTCAGCTAATTAGTCAATTAGAGCTACACAAACCGTGTACCCAAAGGGAGCTCCGCAGTCGTCTTATAGCAGACGTCCGAAAGCGCTATGCCGACCCAACTAGCTTCTACGCTGTTTCTGGGGATCGCCGCCATCCCGTTCATCTACTACGGCATCGTACTCTTCAGTTGCTGGAGGTTCTTCCGGCGTCCGGCCCACGAGCACAACGCGGCGTTCGCGCCGCCGGTGAGCATTCTCAAGCCGATCCGCGGACTTGACCCGGAAGCTTATGAGAACTTCGCGAGCTTTTGCCGGCTGGACTACCCCGAATACGAAATCGTGTTCTGCGTCAGCGGACGGGACGACGATGCCCTGCCGCTGATTGAGCGGTTGATTTCCGAGTATCCCGAGCGGCAGATTCGCGTGCTGTTCGGTTCGGGCCGCGATGCCACAAACGATAAAGTTGCGAAATTGGCCCGGCTGACAAACGAAGCGCGCTACGAGCACGTAGTGATCAGCGACAGCGATGTGCGCGTCCGGCCGGACTACTTGCGGAAAGTGGTGGCGCCGCTGGGAGACCCGAAGATCGGCGCGGTCACGTGTTTTTACCTTCCGATCGAAGAACATACTTTCGTCGATCATCTGCAGTCGGTTGGCATGATGTCGGATTTTTACGCGGGCATCATTGTGGCCTGGCAACTGGACGGCGTAAAGTTCGCACTCGGCCCGACGATCGCCACCACGCGAGCGCGGCTGGCCGGCTTCGGCGGATACGAGGCAATCGAGAACCGTCCGGCGGACGACTTGCTGGTCGGTCGCTTAATTGCCGATCAGGGCGTCGAGGTGGAATTGTCGCGGTATCCGGTGGAGACGGTGGCGGACTACGGCTCGTTTTCCGAACTACTCCACAAGCGGCTGCGCTGGATCGTGGTGATGCGGCACTTGCGGCCCTGGGGCCACTTCGGCTTGATCTTTACCCACGGCCTGGCATGGTCCATCGCCGCTGTCGCGGTGCACCCGACCCTCGCGGTGGCGGCCGTTTATATGGGCGGATACTTTGCCGTTCGCTGCGCGATCGCTGCGCTCATCGCCGGTTGGGGGCTGGGGCAGCGCCGCTTCTGGAGTGAACTGCCGCTGATCCCCTTGTGGGATGCCATGGCGTTTGCGATCTGGAGCGCGAGTTTCGCGCGGCGCAGCATTCGCTGGCGCGGCAGCGATTATTATATCCGCGGCGGCGCACTGGTGCCCGTGAATCCGGACTAACGGTCAGCGGCCCAGCAAGAGCACTCCGCAAAGAACAAGAGCGGTCCCGGCGGCGCGGCGGCCGCCGATGCGCTCTTTCAGCAGCAGCCGGGCCGCGGCCGTTTCCAGGACGAAGCTGGCAGCCGAAGCCGGCACCGCGAAGCTGAGCGGCGCGGATTGCACAAGCGCCATAAAGGCAAAGAACGAGAACGCCAGGCAGAGAATCGAGAGCAGCAGATAGCGGCGTTCGGCCAGCATGCGAAGCAGTCGCGCCATGCCGCGAGGCGCCACGGATTGCACTCCGGCGCGCTTCATTTCGTAGCTCTGTAAGAGGTCGCTGAGCGCCGTCGCGATCACGACGATGGAAAGCAGGATCCACTTCACAGCGGTTTCCCCGGTTTCGACGTGGTGCTTTGCGGCGTAGAACTCACGAGCGCGGCGCCGCCAAAAATCAGAGCGACGGCAAACCAGCGCTGCGGGCTCACCGCTTCATTCAGAAACATCCGGCCCATGCCCGCAGCCACGACGTAGCCCACCGCGGTCATCGGCAGAACGAAACTCAGATCGGCGACGCTCAGTAGCGCGAGCCGCGCCAGCAACGCGACAATCAGCATCACGATACCGGCCGCAATGAACGGATCCAGCATCGAGCGCACATAGACAACGGGATTCGCCGCAAGTTGCGCCGGAAGCCGCCGCGTGCCGATGGCGAGCGCGAGATTGCCGAAAGCACGCAGCGCCAAAAAGAGCAGTAACCAGGTATAAGTCCGAAGCGTTTGAGTCACGCGCACAACTTACAGGTTACCCTGCGCGGCCTCGCTTCGCGCAGTACGGCTCCCTCTTATCGTCCTCGCCTCAGCCAGACGCCGCCGCTCGTTCTCGCGCGCCTCGGCAGCGCCATGAGAATCGCGAGGATGGCTCCGGCCAGAGTGAGTATCCACGACGCCGGTTCGGGTACGGAAGCGCCGGAAGCGATGGTCAGGTAAAAATCAGTCGTGCCGTAGACAGGCTGCCAGAATTCGCCCGCCGAAAGCGCCGGAGCGTCGATCGTGTTGAATACTCCCGTTCGCGAAGCGTAGCTCATCAGATGGAATGAGTTCCCGGCTGCAGGAACAAAGCCGTTGAGCAGATCGACGAAAAGCGTGCCGCCCAGCGTTGCGGCGCCCGAGATATCGACGAAGTCGTTGACGCCCAGCCCCGCAATGTCCGCGTCGAGGAATCCGGATTGCGAATACGCTCCGTTTATGGTGGTGGCGCCTACGCCGCCGTCGCCGGGGCTCAGCGTTCCGAGATCTTTGACTGTGGCGTTGATGACGCCGGTGCCTTGGAGCGTGCCGCTATTGTTCACGTTCGCGGCGGTGATGGACCCATCCACCGTCGTGGTGGTGCCGAGTTCCTGGGAATAGTCGCCGCCGCTGATCGTCACCTTCCCGCCGCTGGCGATGCTGGTGCTTGTGCCCGCCGTGCCTTGCGTATATCCGCCGCTCCCGAGCGAGATCTGGCCGTTAGCGCCGACCACGACAGTGCCGCCGGTGACGTGGAAGAGCGCCGCGGTGAGCGTGCCATCGGCGATGGTGGTACCGTTGCCTTGCGCGTAGTTGCCCGTCACGAGCAGTTGGCCGGTGGAGTCGATGGTAGTGGTGACTGAGGAGTCCTGCGTGTATCCACCGGAGCCCACCGAGAGCATTCCGCCGGAGCCTGCCGTGACGCTGCCTCCGGTGACGTGCAGCAGACTCGTGCTGAGCGTGCCATTGACGAGCGTGCTGCCGTTGCCCTGCGAGTACGACCCGGAATCAAGGAACTGACCGCCCGCGTTCACCGCGGTGGCTGCCGTGGACTGGTCCTGGACGAAGCCGCCGCTGCCGATTGAGACCAGGCCTCCGTTATTCACGCCGACTCCGCCGAAGGAGCGCATGGTGCCCGCGCTGAGACTCTGCTGCACCGTAACGGAATCGCCCGCATCGACCGCGACATTGTTGAGCAGGGGAGTGACGACATCGACCAGCACAGAAGAAGAGACGGGATTTGAGTTATCGATCAGGACCTGGTAGCCTGCGGCGGGAGGACCGGGAGGGTTAATCCAGTTCGCCGAATTGCTCCAGTTCCCGGAACCCCCGGCCCAGATGCTGGTGATCGGAGTGGCGAATGAAGCGGCGCCTCCGAGGAAGAAGAAAAGCAGAGAATACGCAGTCCGTTGGAAAGCACGCATTTTGGAATCTCCTCGCTGTTGAAGTTTGCGAGTGACTCGCTAGCAATTTCGCAACCCACTGTGAAACGCGTGAAGACGCGCGCAAGTGAGTCAAAAGCTGAGTGCCACGGATAATTCTGAATTACGGAAGCGGACGCAGTTCCAGATTGAAGTGCCGGTGCCCCACACCCGGCGAATACCCGAACTTTGCGACGCGAAAGCCGGCCTCGGCGACGAGATGGAGCAGTTCTTTACGGTCATATACCCAGATGTGATCGTCAATGAACGGCTTGGCCGCGTCCGCGGGTGGAAGGTCGCTCAGGCGGGAATAGTACTTGGTCTGGCGGCCCCATTCGGCGGCATCCGGCGTGGTGAGGAAGAAAACTCCTCCGGGCGCCAGAGCCGCGCGAATCTTTTTCAAAGTGGGGAGCGGGGCGAAATTGAAATGCTCCAGCACTTCGGTCATGAGGATTACGTCGAAGACGCCCGGCGAAGGTACGGGGTCGAGTTGAATATTGCCCTTCGTGAAGTGGAAGCCGCGCTGTTCCCCAAACTGCGGAATGTAGTGCGTCACATCCATGCAGTAGGGTTCGGCATGATAGACCTCGGCGGCAAAGGCGAGCAGCGTTCCATAGCCGCAGCCGATGTCCAGCACAGCGGCCGCGTGGCGGGTAGCGGCGTCGTCGTGCATCCAACCCGGCAGGAGCGCCCAGAACTTCGTTTCCGATGGGCGGTAGGTGGTACTGTAGTATCCCTTGGGTCCATCCAGCGCCGCGATTTCAGATTGAATGCGCTCGATGGCGGGGTCGGGGGCGTGAGCCACAGAGGTTGCAGCCGCCAGCAGCAGGAACGCGAGTTTCACCCTCCTACGGTACATCGGCGGCGTGCCGCGACGGGTGGGGTTTAGCTCACCGGCTGTGCTGCTTCGCTCAGGATGCCTGCCACATAGCCGATATCCGCGACGGTGAACCGCCCGGTGTTTACGGATCCGGGCAGATAGTAGCGCCGCGCCATCGCCAGCATCTGAAGAGCGAGCGAGGTATCTTTGCGGACCGCAGCGGCGTAGTAGCCGACCACGAGCCAGGGATAAAGATCCTGCGGCCGCGCCGCGAAGTCGGCTGCTCCCTGCTGCAGGACGTCGAACCCGCGATACAGGCGGTAATAGTCCCCTGGGGCATCGGCGCTATGAACATCGCAGAGGTGCGGATAGATCTGGGCCGTGAGGTTGGGATACCACGCCGAGCTATCGGGCGACGCGACATCACACCAGTTCCAGCAGTTTCGGGTGGCGTCGAAGAGGCTGTGGATCGCAATTCCGAGCGACACGGGGAAACGCGAATAATAGCCGCCGTCGGGGTCGCCGGTCTCCAGGAGGTGTTCGGCAAAGTCGCGCAGCCCGGCATAGACCTCGCACTGATCCATGAGGTAGCCGATGCCGTTCTCGGCGGGCGCCTGGAACGCGCGGACGAAACCGTTGGGTTTGATTTGCGTGAGGATGTTGCTGTACGCAATTGCCTTGAGTTGCGGCAGGTTGTACTGCCACCACGCAGTATCGCCGGACGCGCGGACATAACGCACTGCCAGGCGCAGGAACGTGCCGGCATAGGCGTCGTCGGAATCCTGAGGCTGGCGGGTGGCGAGGTCCGGAGCGACGTCGGCGATGTTGTGCCGCAGGGGATCTTTGGCCCGCACATAGGCATCCATATACGCGCGCACCGATGCCGGCGCCGAATCGACGAAGAAGTAAAGCCCCAGGTTCGCGAAATACCAGTTGATGGGGCCGCCCGGCATAGAACGGTAAGCTCCCGAGTACGGGCCGCTGGCAATGGCGAGTTCGGCCAGCAGGCGTTTGCAGGGGAACGGCTGAGCAGCCGAGCCCGGATACGCGGAAGCCGCGAGCGGCGCGAGAAAAAAAGACCGGAACGCAGCGCGGCGGCTGAGCCGGGGGTCGGGCAGTGTGCCGAATTGTGGAATCCGCGCAGGCATTTCGGAAAATTCTGAGATCGCCTCCTCACATCTAATCGGCTGCGACGGTCTTTTTCTATACCCCGGAAAGGTATGTCACGTGGCACAACCGGGATTAACATTGGGGAACGACGCATGGGAGGGGCTTCGGGAGATCGCGCGCATTGGGGGGATGTGCACCGGAGCTTCCGTGCCGCACCAGCGCCTGTCTCCGCCATTTTGAGCTCGCTGCTCGCGCCGCTAGGGATCACGTGGGCTTTCTTCCATTTCGCAGGGAAGCTGCTCGCGTTTCATGAAGGCTTGCGGCTGCGTCTGCTGATGCTCGGCGGCATACCCGTCGAAGGAGCGTCGGAAACAGTGGTTTTCCACGGAGTCCCGGTCACTAGTGCCGTCACATCGATGGCTTCCTACGCCGGCCGTGCGTGGCTGCCTTGGGTTTGCTGCGGAGCGATCGCGCTGGGCCTTGGGATCGTGTTCGCGCGCGTCAAGTTGTCGCGCGGAATCGCAGGGTGCGCATTCGCATTGCTGGCGGCGTCGGCGATTTCGGGTCTGGTGTACCCGAAGGTGGCGGCGGATTCCACCTTTTTTGTGTCGTTCTGGTTGCGCTGCGAATTCGTCGTGTGGCTCTTCGTGCCGTGGGTGCTTGCGATGCTGACAGCTTTCATCGTGCCATCGTTCTGGCTGCGGCTGGGGTGTTCCGTGATTGGTCCGGTGTACGGAGTGATCTGGTCCGCCGCACGGCTGGCCGTCTGCGTCGGTGTGCTTTATGTGAGCGGGCCGGTGCTGGATGTGTTCCTTTGGTTCTCCCTCGGGCTACTCTCAGACGTGCTCTATCTCTGCACGCTGTACTCGTTCGCTGTCTACTATTCGGCGGCGCGCGGGGCGGCGGAGAGGTGAATGGCGATACTCGTCATCATCTGCCGGGTTGCGTTTGCGGCGAGCATGTTTCTGCTCGGCGTCTACGCGGTGCGGCACTTTTGGTTCGGAGTATACCGGCTGAACCTGGTGCGCCCGATCGATTATTCCGAACTGGAGGGTTTCGATTTGCCGCGCATCAGCGTCATCGTGCCGATGCACAACGAGGAGGATGTGGCCAGCGATATCCTGGAGGCGCTCGCGGAAAGCGACTACGACGCCGAGCGTCTTGAAGTGCTTGCGGTGGACGACCGTTCGACCGACGGCACCGGAGCGGTGATCGACGATTTCGCGACCCGTTATGGCGTGGTGCGGGGGTTGCATCGCACCGAAGGAAATGGCGGCAAGGCCGGTGCGCTCGATTTTGCGACCCGCGATGCGAAGGGTGACGTCATTATGGTCTTCGACGCGGATTATGTTCCGGGCCGCGGAATTTTGAAGATGCTGGCCGCGCCCTTCGCGGATCCGCGGATTGGCGCGGTGATGGGTCGCGTGGTGCCGCACAATGCATCGGCGAGCCTGATGAGCGGATTGCTGGCGCTCGAGCGCGCGGCGGGATATCAGGTTGGCCAGCAGGCGCGATTCAACATGGGACTGGTGCCGCAGTTCGGCGGCACGGTGGGAGGCGTGCGCACGTCGGCGCTGCGGGCAGTGGGCGGATGGAACGCGCGGTCGCTGACGGAGGATACGGACCTGACGTGCCGTCTGGCGATCGCCGGATGGAAAATCGCCTATGTGAACCGCGCGGAGTGCTACGAGCAGGTGCCGCAATCGTGGCAGGTGCGGCGCAAGCAACTGCGGCGGTGGGTGATCGGCCACACGGAGTGCCTGCACCGGTACTGGTGGCGGGTAGCGCGATCCAATGCGTTGACATGGCGGCAGCGGGCCGATCTGCTGCTGATGCTTGCCTGCTATTGGACGGCTCCCATCCTGCTGGTCGGGTGGGTGGCGTCCCTGCTGTTGTTTTTCGTGGAGCAACCACTGCCGGTGACTATACCCGCCGCTGCGCTGCTCATCATTGGCTGCCAATTGTTCGCCAATCAGGCGAGCTTTTTCGAACTTGCGGCTGCCACTGCGCTGGATCGCGATCGTCTACTGGCGCTGCTGCTGCCCATGACCATTCTGAACTTCTTCTCGAGCACGGCGGCGATCTCGGCGGCGCTGACCAGTTACTACGGCAACCGGCTGCGCGGGCGCAGCGAGTTCAACTGGCAGCGAACCACTCGCTATCGCACGAATGGAAACGGTAATGGCAACGGCCACGGCAACGGCAACGGCAACGGGCATGGGGGAAATGGGAACGGCAATGGAGGGCCACGAGTCCGGTGAACTACTTGGCCTTCTCGCTGTTCCTTGCGGCATTCGCGTTATGGTTCTGGCTTCACCTGGCCGCCGCATTGCGGGCGGTGAACCGCCTGAAGACTTCCGCTTCGCCGGAAATCGACCTCGGATTCGTGCGTACCGGCGATTTCCACGCGCGCGAGGTGAGGGAGGGAAACGTGGCCCCGGCGCGCCAAGCCGACGCGTTTGCCACCTTTCCCAAGCAGCGCGTGCAGGGCACGGTGCTTTCACGCGGCGATTGCCTGCTGCGATGCGGAACAAGGGTCGGCGCGATCGTATCGACGGGGGAACTGGCCTTGAAGAATGATGTTGTGGTGGAACAGTTCGCCGATAGCCGCGGCAATCTGACGATGGGAAAGCGGTGCAGCGTGCGCGGCCGCGCGACGTCGGCGGAGTCGATTCACGTCGGTGAGGAATCGCGCGCGCGCAGTTTCGAAGGCAAGCAGGTGATGACGGACAGCGCGGATGCGAAGGCGCCCGCGCCGCCCGTGGAAGACCGCGTAACGGTGCCGCTGGGAAGCGAGACTGTGAGCGACGCGGGTGTCGACAGCCGGAGAATGCGGCGGATGGCTGAGGACACGTGGTTGTATCGAGGTGACCTGACGCCCGCAAAGCCGCTATTGGTTCGTTCGCGACTGGTGGTGCTGGGGAGATTGGAACTTCCGGCGGGCAGCATCCTGGAGGCGGACGTCACGGCGACCGGCGACGTTCGATTGGGCGCAGGTTCTTCGTGCCGCAGCATCTTTTCGGACAGCGACATCCGCATGGGCGAAGGGTGCCGCTTTGCCGGCGTGCTGTATGCCGGCGGAGAACTAAGACTGGGAAACGGGGTGCTTGGCGAGGGCGACGCCCGCGTGGCATATGGCCGCGCGCGCGTTAGGATGCACAAAGGCGTGGTGGTGCGGGGCAAGATTGCCTCGGGAGGAGAGGTGGTATGCGAGCCCGGAAATTCGCTGTGATGGCGCTGCTCGCCGGAGCGGCGGGTCTGTTCGGACAACCGGCGGAGAAGAGCGGTCCGCCCGCGATTCCCTATCCTCCCGTGCGTTTTGAAGCGGGCGGCTACGGGATGGATTTCGGGAAGGCGGGCGGATGGTGGCGCGGGGAAGACGCGCTGGTGCTGATTCGCGCCAGCCGCTGGTTCGTGCCCGAATTCTCGGTGGATTCGCGGACCAGCGACGCCGGGTCGGCGCAGTACTACTCGTTCCTTTCCTATGCGAACTGGACCGCAAATTTCTTCACCACCCAGGCGATCGGCGGTTCTACGGGAAACGGTCCGGTGCTGTTTCCGCGCTTTCGCTACGACGTGAAGGCGTGGTGGAAGGTCCCGCCGCGGCGCAAACTCGTGGCAGGTATCGGGTACACGCAGTTCCGCTTCGCCAATGGCAGCCGCGGGCAAATCCTGAATCCCGGCGTCGTCTATTATTCCGGGCGGTGGGTCATCGATGCCGAGGGGTTTGCCAACAGGAATGAGCCCGGCGGATTCTGGTCGGGATCCGGCCTGGCCGCAGTGCAGCGAGGCCAGGAGGGCCGGCACTGGGCGGGAGTGACGGTCGGGGCGGGGAGGCAGGTATACCGCGCGCTATCGACGACGCCGGTGGATGTGCGCTTTGCGAGCGTTTCGGTCGACGCGTTTTACCGCCAGTGGCTCACGCGGCACTTCGGCTTCGTCGTATCGGCGGGCTATGAGGACGCCTTCCATAACTTTCGGCGTACGGCGATCTCGGGACACCTGTTCTTCGAGTTTTGACGCGGGACCGCTGCGCGCGGCGGTGAACGCTCCGCCTATACAAACAGACAGGTTCTTCACCAGATGACGGTTGGCAGGCTGCGCATGGCACACCGTCACCCTGCAAAAACTGGCAGGATGCTCCCGCGTGCGTAGCGGTCTATTCTGATTGTGACCTTGCGAGCACGGTCGGAGTATTAATTTCCTAAAGGGGCGGTTCGATGGCGGGAAAGGTTCGTGAGTATCCTTCGTCTTCTCCGGGCGAGATTGGCGCGTTGCTCTACGATTTCGAAACCAATAGCGACCGTCTGCTGGACGCGCATACCCGCTGGCTAGATCAGCGAATCATTTTGCCCTATCTTCGGAATCACACCTTTGGGACCATGTGGATTCGCGGCAGCGCCAGCAGGCTCTGGACGGGCGCACGAACCCGCGCGTCCGCGCAGGCGCACAATCAGTCTCTTTCCGAGCGCTGCGCCGCCGCCGTGCAACTCTATCTGGAAAGCCGCGACACCAACTGCCGCGTCTATCCACTTCGCTCGGTCACGGCGACGGGCAGCACGCGCGCGTTCGGCGCTTCGGAGAACGACGAAGTCGATCGCTCGGTCGAGATCCGTTTCCAGCCGACCTCGATCAACATACACCAGCCCCCGTCCACGCGAATCGAGGACAGGATCCATCATCCCCCGACTCATCCGCTCGTCAGCAACCGCTTTCGCCTGCGCGTCATCCTCGGAGTGAGCGCGGACCTCGAGGCGGTGGGCGCCGGCGGAATGAGCATCGAAATCGAGGATGTCACCAATCACTGGGCCGCGGTATACGACCTGCGCGAAATCCATGCCTCGCTCGGTGTCGGCTCGCCCGTTAACGTAAGCGCGGCAGGGCCGTGGAATTCGTTCACGACAACGAGGGCGATTGGAGTGGCTCAACTCGGCGGCTTGGTCCGGCTCGGGTCGGCGGGTGTTACCGTGGCGGTTCACATTCCGTTCACGACCCGGTCGTCCATCAGCTTTGGAATTTCATTCCTCGTGTTGCAGCCGCATATGGTGGGAGTTGGCGCGATTCGCATCGAGCCGTTTCAAAGCTCCAGCGATATTATGGTGCTGCCCTCGGCCGGAGGATCGTACGGCGCCGGCAGCATGGGCTTGCAATACCCGCCGCTGCCCAGTGCGCAGATGCCGTGGCCGTTTACGATTCATTAACCCGCGGCGTGCTGATATCGGGCAGGCATCAGAGATTTGCGCTGACGCCTGCCCTCCCGAAAACTGTTCCCGCGGCTAGAAACGGTAGAACAAGCTCAGTTGCACCTGCCTCGGCCCGATTCCGTCCGCCGAATACAGCATGGACGTAATCTTGCCGAAGTTCACGGAGTTGATGTTCTGGTTGCCGGCGAAGAAATTCGGGTGATTGAACAGGTTGTAGAAATCGCCCCGAAGATCCACGGTATGCCGCTCGGTGATGTGGAACCTTTTCAAAATCGAAAAGTTATACATGTCGAACCACGGACCGCTCAAGTTACGGCGTTGCAGCGTGCCAACCGTTCCGTAGCCGGGATTGAAGAATACTTGTCCCGTAAACGGAGCGGAGCCGTCCGCCGCCGCGCCCGTGCCGCTCGGCCCGATCACCGACGGACTGATGAAGTACGGTCCGTTGCCGGTCATGAACAGGCCGCTGATGTTATTCAGTTGCCCCTGGTTCAAAGTGGTGTTGACCGTGTTCTGGCCCGATCGCGCAGGCCGGTTCAAGGTTCCGCGGGAACCACTCTGGAGGGATATCGGTGCCCCTGTCTGCAGCGACCAGAACCCACTGAGCGCCCAGTCGGCGACGAGCCAGTTCATACCGTGCGGATTTAAGCGATGACCCCTGCCCAGCGGGATCGGAATGTAGTGGTTCAGCTTAATCGCGTGGGTGACAATTCCGGGGTCCCGCGCCTTTTCGATGGAAGGGCTGGCGTTGTTGAGTAGCGCATCCAGGCCTCTCTCCACGCTGGTATCGGTGAAGCCGATCGCGTAGACATAGCTGGCCTGGAACTGCATGCCGTTCGAGGCGCGGCGGCTCGCTGTCAACTGAAGAGCGTCGTAGGTCGACTGCGAGAAATTGGTCAGCTCGCTCGAATAAAGCGAATATGGATTCGGGAAGTACGAGAATCCCGGCGAATTGCTGGGCAGGAGAGCGTTTTGCGCGTACAGTTGCGCTAGGGCTCCAATCTGCTGGGAGAGTAAATCGCTGCGTACTGTGGCGTTGGTCAAGCTGCCGCCGCCCGGCAGAGTGCTAAAGAACGGCAGCTGCACGCTGCCCGGAATAGCGGCGTTGAAAGCGGGGTTGAAGCCATTACCGGCGTTCAGCGACAGAATGCCGTTATGGTACGCGTTCCCGAAATCGGTGAAGAACGGCTGCTGGAAGATATTCACCTGGTTGTAGTCGATCTGGCGCAGCAGCCCAACCGCGTGGTTGCCAATGTAGCTGGCGTCGAGCAGCACGCTTCTCAGTTGCTTTTCGAGACTGACGTTCCACTGCTGGACGTAAGGCGTCTTCAGATGCGGATCGATCAGCCCCTGCACGTTATTTCCGATGGCCGTGCCGCCCGACGTGACAAAACCTCCCGTATTGAGGTTGTTCTGCTGAGTCGTGATCGGGATTTGGAACGCCGGCACAGGAAGCGCCGCCGGCTTGGAAATATAACCTTCCGCGCTGGTGATGCTGGAAGTGGAACTTAGGCCGCTATTCACCGTCGCGGTGCTCAGAACGGCTTCCAAAATGTCTTCCTGCGCATACGTGATGCTGTAACCGCCGCGGAACACTAAACCTTCCTTGGGGCTCCACGCTAAGCCGACGTTGGGAGCGAAATTGGTCTTCTGCGCATTGTAGAGGTGATCGCCCTGGAAGGTGAGGGTGGCATTGCCCAGGAGCGTCTGTACGGGATTGTTGTTAATGAGCTGCGGCTGAATCAGCAAGCCGTTCTGCTCCGCCACCGGGGGGAAGTAGTCGTAGCGCAGCCCCAGGATTGCGGTCAGATTCTGGCGCACTTTCCACGTGTCGGAAATGTAAAACCCGTAATCGTTGAACGAGAGGTGCTGGATGTTGGGCGCTCCCGCAACGAAGCCGGACGTCTTGCTGGTGATGTTGTAGCTCTGCGATTCCGATTGCAGCAACCCGGTGAGCGTTCCGAGGAGTTCGTTGGCGGTGTTCGTGTCCGTGGCGTTGGCTCCCGGAATATCGCCGACCCCGTATCCGTACGGCTGGTTATTGGAAAAGACGCCCAGCGTGTAAGTGGGAGCGATTCCCGAGTAGTTATACGGCGTAACGCGGACCTGCTGCGTCTGCGCGCCGAACGATACAGAGTGTTTGCCGTGGACCCAGTTCGCGGCGTCCTGAATATTGTAAGTGTGTGTAGTACGGCCCTGCGGCAGGAAGGTGTTCATTGGGTCCGTATACAGAGTGCCCGTGTACAGCGCGGTCGGGATTGTGCCCGATACATCGAACGGCGCCGTGGCCAGGTTGCCGCCCCCGCGCAATTGATTGGTCAGCGTCGCCGTAGGCGTCCACCGCCAGCTCGCCGAGAAGAGATTGGCGCGATTCTGGTTGAATACCGCAGGCACGATATTGAAGCCTGTGAAGACGTCCGGGCGATCGTCGTTGTCGCGGTTCCATCGATAGGTGCCGGAGAAGACGTGGTGCGTGGAGAAGTTGTAGTCCACGCGCCCTTCAATACTGTCGCGCCGCGTGTTGCTGCGCGCGTTGAACTGATAGCCCGTGGTATTCAACTGGTCGCCAACGCTGGTGGTGTTACCCGCCGTGGGTACCTGGGACAAGAGGCTGGCGGCAATCGGGTCGATGGTTACCGGCGGAGTCGCGCCGGGGTTCTGTAAAACATTGAAGGTCTGGATCGCGCCATTGCCATTCGTGCGATAGGTGAGGATGCCCTGGCGCGCGGAGGGCGTCAGGATGGTGGTTGTGGTCGGCGAGGTCTGGTGAAGGTTATACGTTTCGTAGGCGGCGAAGAAAAACAACTTATCCTTCTTGATCGGGCCTCCCACAGTTCCGCCGAATTGGTTCAGGTTGAGGAACGGCCGTGCTACTCCATCTTTGTTATTGAACCAGTCATTCGCGGAAAGGTCGAAGTTGCGGTTGTACCAATACGCGCTGCCGTGCAGAGAATTCGTGCCGGATGGCGATACCAGGCTGATGGAGCTCGCGTTGCCGCCCATGATCGGGTCTGAATTGGAAATGGAAACCGTGAGTGCCGAGACTTCGCCGATCGTGAGCTTGTTCGGCAGATAGTCGAGGCCGTTGATGCGGATGAAATTGTCCTGGATATTGACGCCGTCAAGCGTGACATTGGTATCCTGCGAGCGCAAACCGTTGATGCGCGTATCGGTGGCGCCATTGTAGGTGACGCCGGGCTGCATATAAAACAGACTGTTGATCTGGCGGTCGGGCACCGGCAGGTTCTCCACCTGCTTCTGCGTGACAGTGGACGCGACGTCGACACTGTTAGTCTCAACGGACGTTACATCGGCAGTCACTTCCACAGCTTGGGTGGTGGACGCGACTTCCAGTTGAACAGGCGGAAGGGAAGTCTGGCGCGCGGGGTCTACGGTTACATTGGATCGATCTACCGTGTTAAAACCCTTGGCGGCAACTTCGACCTTGTACGCTCCGGGACGCACAGACGTGAAATCGAAGATTCCGTCTGTGGTGGTCTTCATGCTCAGGATGGGCGTCTTGCCGTCAGGCATAAAGACGCTGACGTTGGCATTTGGAACGGGCGCACCGGATGGATCGACGACGGTGCCGGTCAGACGTCCGTCCGCCTGGCCGAATGCGAGAGCTGAAAAGGCAGCAATCGACAGCAGTATTGTTCCGATTCTGGACACACTAACCCCTTTCATGTCGCAGGCTTCCCAGCTAACATTTGTGAAGCCCGATTAATCTATGGAGCCGGCGCGGAGCAATGTCCACGCGACAACTAACCCCTTGAGTCCATCTTACATTCAACTGACAGATTGGATTCAGCGAATGGCAGGAGACGCAGGTTTTCAAACCCAGGTATCTTGATGGAGGTGCGCTTGCATACAACTCAACTTATGCAAGTTACATTTCTTCGGGAAATCGGGTTGATACCAGGATGAATTGATCTGAATCTCTCCATTGCGTTGGTCGAGGTAGTCACTCAGCCGCCCTCCGTTGCGGCCGCAGTTCGGATTCTGAAACAATAGCTCCGATGAGATTCGGGCTCCTGCCATTCCTTCTCGCGGGACTCCCTATAATGATGTGGGCGGACGAATGCAACGGCGCGCCGCTTTACCCCTGCGCCGTCACCCTCATCCAACAGGGACGTTTTCCGGCCGCAGTCGGCGTGCTGGAGAAACTGACCGCCGAATCCCCCCGCGACGTCAAGGCGCTGAACCTGCTTGGCATCGCGCTCAGCGCGGCCGGCAATCTCGAAGAGGCGAATCGGCATCTGCGCGAAGCATTGAAAGTGGACCCGGCATTCCTGCCGGCTCTCAAGAACCTATCGATCAATGAGTTCCGTCTGGGCCACATGGGCCAAGCCGAAGCCGGCCTGGAAACGATACTCAAGAGCTCTCCCGATGATGACGTTACTCACCTTTACCTGGCCGAGATCGCCTACGGCGCGAAACAGTTTGCCGATGCGGCAGCTCATTACGAAAAATCGCGGGCCCAGGTGTACCCCTTCCTCGTGCATTACGCCGAGTGTCTGGCGGAGCTCGGACGAAAGAAAGAGATGTCCGCGGTCCTGAAGGCCATCCCTGAAGAGGATGCCGAAAAGCAGTTTCAGGCGGGCATCCTGTTGGGAACATCGGGCGATTACCTGGAGGCCGCGCCCTACTTCGCCCGCGCGCGCAAGCATGCCGCCGATCCATATAAAGCCGCTTACGATCAGACCTTGATGCTGATCCGCGGAGGTGACTATCGGGCTGCCATCGAACTCTCGAACGAGCTGTTCACCTCCGGCGTCCGCCACGCCGAGTTGTACAACCTGGTCTCGGAGGCGTTTCTGAAAACCGGCGAGGTGGAGAAGGCGTATTCCGCGTTGAAATCCGCGATCGCGCTGGAACCTGACGTCGAGGACAACTATGGCGACCTGGCGGGCATTTGCCTCGACCAGGCGAACTACGACCTCGGCCTGGAAGTGGTCGATGCAGGACTCAAGCGCCTGCCGGACTCCTACCGTCTACACCTGCAGCGCGGCCAGATACTGGCGCAGAAAGGCCTCGCGGCCGAATCCGAAAGAGAACTGGAGCTCGCCAGCCGTCTTGCGCCGTCGGAATCGGCGCCCTACGTGGCACTCGGGCTCGCGTGGATCCAGCGCGGAGAGGCAGCCAAGGCAGTGGAAGTTCTGCGCGCCAGGACGAAGGCGAACCCCAACGATTTCGTGCTGGCCTATATGCTGGGGCTCGCGCTCAATCGTTCGAGCACGGAAAGCGACACCGAGGCCAAGGCGGCCTTTGAAGCGTCGGTGCGGCTGAATCCGCAATTTTCCCGCGCCCGCGCGGAATTAGGAAAAATACTGCTGCGCGGTGGAAATATCAAGGGCGCCATAGAGCAACTCGAAACCGCGGTCAAACTCGATCCCGAGGACGCCACGGCAATGTATCAGCTTGGGCAGGCGTACCGCAGAATGGGCGACTCGGCGCGGGCTCAGGAGATGCTCACTCGCGTCGTCAAACTCCGCCACCAGAAGGACGCGTTCGACCCCAACCTGGAGATGCAAAACCTCTTTCGCGGAGCCCCTGCCGGACATACAGTCGTGAAATGAGATTCGTCTAGCGCGCCCGAGTTGCGCCTTTTCCCTGTTCGAGTAGGATGATCCGGTTCGCCGGGCCGCCGGGGAATGTCTCCGTCTCGCCGCCCGGCCATTTCACCTCGATCCGGCTGTAGGCGGTATCGTCTCCCAATCCGAAGTGCAGCCGCGAATCGCTCTGCGAAATAAAACTGGAGCCGCCCTGGACTTCGCCCGAGATCCTCCGCTCGCCGAGAAACACGTAGGCGCGTGCGCCTAACGCATCCCGGTTGCACTTCACGCCGCGGAGTTGCACCAGCAGCCATGCCTTCGTCGTTCCAAAATTCTTCAGGAGGCTCGGCCGGTCGCCGGAATTGTTAATCACAACTTCGAGCGATCCGTCATTATCGAGATCGCCGGCGGCCGCGCCCCTCGACGACCACGCAGCGCTGATGCCCGGACCGGCCGAATCCGACAGGTCCTTGAATTTTCCGCCGCCTACGTTCCAGAACAAGAGGCGCTGCTCGCGGTATTTCGCCCCGCCTTGCAAGCGGTCGGCCTCCGGGAAGACGTGCCCGTTCACCAGCAGAATGTCCTTGCGGCCATCGTGGTCCACATCCAGGAACAGGGCTCCCCATCCGAGGAACTGGTTGCGCACGCCAAGCCCGGCGGAATACACATCGTCCAAAAAACTTCCGTCCTTCGAGTTGTGGTACAGGTTCGGCGTATCCTCACTGAAATTGGTCTTGACCATATCGACGTAGCCGTCCTCGTCATAATCGGCGACCGCGACGCCCATACCGGCCTGTTCCTGCCCATCCTCGTTCAGCGCCGTGCCGGAGAGGATGCCGGTCTCTTCGAAGGTTCCGTTATGCCGGTTGTGGTACAGCAAGCTGGGCCGCGAATCGCAGGTGACATACAGATCGGGATAACCGTCGTTGTCGAAATCCGAGGCTGTGACGGTGAAGCCATAACAGCCCGCCGGTTGCCCGATTCCGCTCGCCGCCGACACGTCTTCGAACCGCCCGCCCCCTTTGTTGTGAAAGAGGAAACTTCTGCCGGGCGGCAGTCCTCGCGGACCGCAGAACACCGGCATTCCTTTCCACTGGCAATTGCTGTTCGCGCCGGGTTCCGGAATGCGCGAGCGATCGAATTCCAGATAACTCGTGAGCGCCAGATCGAGTTTGCCGTCGAGATCGTAGTCTACGAACGTGCAACCGGTGTCGTAGCGGATGGCGTCGGAACTCAGCCCCGCCTCTTTGGTGACATCGCGGAACACTCCGCCGCCCTCGTTGTGGTACAGCACGCTGTGCCCGTAGTAAGTGACGAAGAGATCGCGCCGTCCGTCGTTGTCATAGTCGCCCACGCAAGCGCCCTGACCCCATCCGGTGCGTCCCAGGCCAGATTTCGCGGTGATGTCCTCGAAGCGGAGTTTGCCGAGGTTGCGATAGAGATGACTGGTCGCCTTGGCGCCCGCGCCTTTGCCGTCGAGGGTGGTCCCGTTCACCAGAAAGACGTCCGGCAGGCCGTCGTTATCGAAATCGAAGATCGCCACTCCGCCACCGGTACTCTCCAGAATGTACTTCTTGCGGTCCGTGCCGCCGGTGACATTGATGGCCGTGAGTCCGGCCTCCTCGGCGACGTCGCGAAAATCCACTTTGATCGGGGCGAGCGTAGTTTCGATGTGCGCGGCCTTGGCCGGCCGCACGGTAGTGGATACGCCCTGAAACTCCGCGGTCCGGCTGGGCCCGGAGGCAAGCATCAGGGCCACAACGGCAAACGTTGTCATCGTGATGCCGCGCATCCCGGGAAATGTCATTCGGCCATTTTACTCATTCCCGTTCTCCTTTGTTCGATGCACCTTTTACCGCTTCCTTGCTTTTTCTGGCATTCAAACGCACTCCGATCCTCGGCACCTTTTACCGCTCCCTCACGGTCACGGCTCCGTATGTACTTGATTCTGCTAACGGAGCCGCGACCGTTAAGGAAGCGGTAAAAGGTGCATCAAGAACGAATGCAGCGCGACGAGAACAATAGCCCGTTTTTTTTACAGCCCCGTAATAGAGCGGTAAAAGCTGCCGATGAAGACGCAGCGGGTGGATCAGGACCGCGGTGGGAAGACTCCCTGCAGAGCAATAATGTAATTCATCACCACGAATGGCGGCATATTGTTGTGCGCTAGACTTCCACCCGTGATGCTCAGGGCGGAGGGGGACATCGGCATGAGCGAAGTCGCGGGAGCGTACAGGTTGCCATGGCCCTTCAAAGCGCTTCCCCAGGTGTTAGCACCGGGACCGGGTTGGCCGCCTGACGAGGCCGCCACCGGAATATGGCTGTGGGCGGGCATCTCGGACGATAAAAGTGTCACAGTCTGCTCGCCCCCCGTCTCGCCGAGGTCGCGGAGGGTCAATCCCGGCCCTTGCCCGGATTGCATGGGAGCCATGCCCTGTAGGTTAGGCAGGGCGAAATTAGACCTGCCATCTCCCCCATAAGTGGTGCCCAAAAGAGAGAACAGGGCCGTGTTTTGGGAGAGCGGCAAGATCTGCCCATCGCAAAACGCCCAGCCCTTCGGAGCAAAGTTAAAACCTACAATTCGAATTTCTGCGACAAAAGGATCCATCGTTTCCTCTCTGTTAGGTCTGGCTGGGGAAGATTCCCTGCAAAGCAACAACAAAGGTCAGCACCAGATAGGGCGACATATTTTCATGGGGCTGGTTGCCGCCGTTAGTAGTCATCGCCGCAGGGTTCATCGTAACGTTTGGTTGAGAGCCATAAGCGGCAACAGCATTCGCGCACCATGCATTACCCGTGGCGCCTGAAACACTAGGCTGCGCCGTGGATCCGCTCGGTACATGGGTGTGTGCCGGCATCTCCTGCATCGAGAGAGTGTGGGCCTGCTCTCCACCCCTTTGGCCGAGCGTAAAACCGTTGCCCATATGAAGGGGCACTACACCCTGCAAATTAGGCAATGCAAAGGTAGTTTGGCCGTTACCTCCATAAGTGGTGCCGAACAGGGCAAAGAGCGCCTGGTTTTGGTTGATCAGTATTAATTGGCCGTTGCAGAAAGCCCAACCCTTGGGAGCGAAATTGAAACTGACGATCTTAATTTCTCCGAGAAATGGCGTAGCCATCGTGAGCTCCAGACGAAAGATTTAGTTTTGGGTCGGAAAAACACCAAAGAGCGAAATAATGAAATTAATGACGAGAAACGGCAGCATGTTGTCGTGCGGCTGCGATTGTCCCGCCTGAGCCACGATCGCGGGGCTCATCTGCTGGTTCGGTGTGAGGTTCGAGAACTCGTTGAGAGTAGATTGAGCCCAAAGGCCGTTCCCCGGCCCAATCAGCGTACCGTCGTTGCTGTTTCCTTGGGGCACGTGGGAATGGACCGGGATTTGTTGGGTGGTGAGTGTCACAATCTCCAGACCGCCCGCTTCCCCGATAGTGAACCCGGCTCCCTGGTGCATCGGCACTCGCGATTGGAGGTTCGGCAGCGCGAAAGTAGTCTGTCCGTCACCGCCATATGTGGTTCCGATTAAGTTGAACAAAGTCTCGAACTCCGCAATCGGCAGAAGTTGCCCCTGACAGAACATCCAGCCATTGGGCGCAAAGTTTCCCGCAAACATACGGATCTCCCCTACATAAGTCGACGCCACGTTACAAAATCCTCCTCATGCGAGACCGTAAGACTGCTACCTCTCGAATAAATCGAATAGGTGCAATCTACCGTGCTCGCCCTCCGAAATACGCTTGACGAAACACCGCTATGGCGGCTTATAATACCGCAGTCGCCGTTGGTATTCAAGATACATTCGAGTGCCGGCGCGCATGGAGGGTTTACGATGGTTTCCAGACGGCAGCTTTTCCGATTGGCCCAGGGATGCCTGGTTGCGGTCGCGGTTCCCGGCAAACTCTTCGCCACTGCGTCAAAGGCGGGCGCGGCCCTTACGTGGTCGCAGACGAATTGGCAAAATGTGCTGAATAGCACCTTCGCGGTACGCTCCGCTGCGGGGACCACTAACTGGCTCACCTTGCTCTCCGTCGAGGATATGCCCGCGCCCGCCTACCAGTCACCCGTTGGCAACATACAGGCGGCGACGCCCGTGTTTGAAACCTTCGCGCTGAATTTCAGCGCATCGGGAGAAGACCTGCCGCAGGGCACTTACTCCTTCGACCACCAGGTTACCGGCCAGTTTCAATTATTCATCGTGCCCTCGGGACATTCCACATACGTAGCGATTATCAGCCACCCGCGCAATCACCCGGTGCGTCCCCTGGGTCTTTGACCGTACCGGCCGGCGGGTGCTCGAGAAGTACCAGGAATCCGTCGATGGACGCGGCTTGAAATCGCAGCCGTTCGAAAAACCGCATCGACGGGTTGAAGGTCTCGACGAAGATGCTGACGGCTTTGCCCGCCCGGTCCGCCTCCTCTAGAATTCGTTGCAGCACGGCCGACCCGATGCCCGCATTGCGAAGCGAAGGCGCGATCGTGATATCCAGAATGTGCAGATGGTCTGGCCGCCGCGCCAGATACAGACGTCCGGCCGCCTCTCCTTCGCGCAGAATCACTTCGTGAGTTGCATCCGGATTTGCGGCGGCATAGGAGCGCGTCTGCGCGGCAAATTGCATTTCGAGGAATGCCTGTTTCTGGGCCGGGGTCCACGGCACCTGCGCCATTTCGAATTCGCGGGCGCTGGCATAGAGCTCGAAGAGGAATGGTTCGTCCGCCGGGCAGACGGCGCGCAGAGTAACTGCTCCGGGAGCGCCAGTCACTGGACGCCGTCGCGGAGGAGGTTGAAAACCGCCTCGTATTGCATGCCCGCCTGGTCGGGACCGATGGGCACCAGGAAAATATCCAGTGGGCCAAGCTTGGAGTGGCTCAGATGATAGATGCGTTGCGGCAAGAGAGGCGACATTGGGCCCCGGAAGACCAGGGAGAAGTTTTCCAGCCGCGGCGAAGACGCGGCGTCGTTCACCTGCGTCAGTTCGAGCGTTATGTCTGTTGCTTCCGCGTCCGATACCGCAAAATTACTGTGCAGGCAATCCAGAAAAGTCCGGCTATTCAATTCCACGCGGTTGGTGCTCCATTTCAATGTACATCGCGCCCGTTTCGGTGGACACAAAGCCGAGGCGTTCATAGAGGCGAATGGCGGAGTTCCCGCGGAAAACGCTGAGCCGCAGCGGCAATCCCGCGGCATCGGCCGCGGCGATCAGGCCGCGGAGCCACTGCCCGCCGCAGCCGCGGCCGCGGTGGTCCGGCAGAAATGCGATATCCACCAGACGCATGCCGCCGGCGGACTGCCACACGATGGCGGCGCCTATCGGCGCTCCATCCAAGAGCAGGACCGCGTGAGAAGCGCCCGGGTAAGTGGCCGAATAGGTCGCCTGTCGGGCGCGAAACTGCATTCGCAGGAAACTCTCCTGCTGGGCGGGCGGCCATCCCCAGGCGGCCATTTCGCCGGCGCGCGTGCCGGCATACAGTCGAAAAAGAAAGCCCTCGTCCTCACCAACCGCGGGCCGTTGTGAGACCGATGGAGTTGCGTGCATGGTAGGTTTTCAGTAGCGTACCAGTTTGCTTTCCGCCCGGCAAACGGTGCGGGTACAATCAGGCTCATGCAGACGGTTCGGGTGGAGTTCCGGTTGTGGGGCGAAGCGGTTGCCGCCGAAGTGCAGCGGCTGCCGGAGCGCGCGAGCCTGGATGCCACGCTGCCCGCACTGCGCGTGCTGGACGACCAGGCAGCCGCCATCGCCGTACGCCGCAGGGGCCGGCCGGTCAGTTGCTCCAAAGGCTGCTCCGCCTGCTGCCGGATTCAGCCGGTGCCCATTACGCCCACCGAAGCTTACGCCATTTCGCTGCTGGTGGACGCGCTGCCGGAGCCGCGCCGTACCGTAATTCGGGAGCGATTCTCCGCGCTCGTTCGCACCTTGCAATCCGCAGGTCTGGCGGAACTCTATCTCGAAGGCAGAAAGGCGGCTTCGCTCGAGGAAGCGCAGGCCAATGCCAGGAAGTACCTGGATTCCGTCCTGACCTGTCCGTTCCTCGAAGACGACGCTTGCAGTATCTACGAGCAGCGTCCCTTTGCCTGCCGCGAATATTTCGTGACTTCTCCGAAGGAGTTCTGCGTCAACCCCCTATCGCTTCCCGTGGAGCCGGTACCCATGATGCTGTCCGGAGCCCGCGCAAGCATGGGAACTGCCGCGGCCTTTATGGGAGCGGCTGGTTACGTCATCCCACTCGTACTGGCATTGGAATATGCTCAGGCGCATGGCGAAGAACTTGAGCAGACGCACCCCGGAGACGAGCTACTCACGCGGTCAGTGAAAATGCTCCTCGCATCCAACCCCGCAGCCCAACCGCAGATGTAAGTAATCGCACCACGCCTCCGCACCGTCGATTCATCGAGTACTAGATTCTCTAGGTCGCGTCCAAATGACGGTGATATAGTACACAAGACCTTACGGAGGATAACTCGATTTCAGCAAGGCCGCGCCGGAGCCCAAAATGACCGGCACGTGGAGGCAGGGAGACGGGCTTGGGAAGTACTATGCCCGTTGGTCTACTTTGCCGGCACAGTTCGAGCAGCTGAATTGAGTGCAAACTATGAAACGTAATCTGTCGCAGGGCAACAGGGGCGGCTGGCGCGACATTCACGTCGCTTGGGCGTTGATACCGGCATTAGTTCTTTTGGGCTTGGCGGGGTGGCAACTGACGCGACACGCGACAGGGGTCCATGCGCAAGCACAGTCGCGCATCTGGCTTTCCACCGCAAAACAGCTTTCCGCCACGTACCGCGGGTCGACGCGAGCCCTGCGGGCGATCGGGGGAAATCCCTCAGCCCTGGCGATGGCTGCAGGTGACCTGGATGGAGACGCCGTCGGCGATCTGGCGGTCGGCTTTCCCGCGCCGGGCGGCGGACTGATTGCGATCCACCGGGGCAACATCGACGCCTTTGCGCCACAAAGCGACGCCAGTTTCCATGCGATCGAGCGTAGTGAATTCCCCGCGCCGTATCTGCCGCAGGCCGATGTGGTGGAGATTCCCGGCCGGCCGGATTTTCTTGCCCAAGGCGATCTCATCGGACAGGGAGGCGGTGCGCTTGTAGCAGCCGCACGCGGCGGCACGAGCATTTATGTTCTCGCGAAGGGCGCTTCCGGCAAGGTCGAGCTGCTGCAGACTCTCACAACGTCCGGGACCATCACGGGCATGGACGCCCACCGGCTCTCGCTGGGTAAGTACGCGCAGCTCGCCGTAGGCGTGCGGACCTCAAGCGGTTCTCAGCTCCTGATCTACACCGGCTCGAATGAAGGCTTAATCCAAACCGCCGCTTTCGCGCTAGCGGGAGACGCCACGGCGTTCGCGTCGGGCAACCTGGATAGCGATGGCGTCCCCGACCTGCTGGTGATTGCGGGCGGACAGCCTGCGATTCTGCATGGCGGCAGCCAGACAGTGGAAACCCTGAGCGTGCCATATACGGTCGTCTCGGCGGCGCTGGGCCGTTTCGTGCACGATCGGAACCCGCTGCTACAGATCGCGCTCATGGCCGACGACGGCAGCTTGCACATCCTCGCCGGCGACGGTTTCGATCCGACGCCTTGGACTCTGCAGGAGTTGCAAGCCAAGCGGCGCGCGCAGATCGCACGCATGAAGCAGCACGTCCAACTGCCGCCGGCGCCGCAGCAGTCAGTCGCCTGGAAGGAAGTGGAAGCCGATTCCGCGGTGGGCGCGGGCAGCGCCGGAGCGCGGCCTCTGATGTTCCGCACGCGAATATCGAGCAACGCCCAAGACGATGTGATGGTATTGGGTGCGGCGCGGTTGTCGCTGTTGACCCATCCGACTTCGCGCGTGAACGAAGCACTCCAAATAGACCGCAGCGATCTCGGTGCGAACGCCGCGGCCGCGGTCGCCGTCCGCGTCAACATCGATGGCAGGCCGGGCGTAGTCTACATGGAACGCGGCAACAACATGCCGCGAGTTCTCATGCCACTGCCCGATCCCACGTATATCGTGAACCGCACAGACGATCCCGTGCCGCCCGCCTCGGTGAGCAGCATGTGCAACGGAGTCGCCAACGATTGCAGCTTGCGGGAGGCGGTACTCAAGGCCAACGCCACTCCGGGCACTGATACGATCTCGATCCCGGCGGGAACCTACACGTTAAGTCTCGCCCGCGTGTCCGAACCTCCCGGCACCGCGACGCCGGAAGATGCGCGCGCTGGAACCCTGAACGTGACGGACTCGGTCAACATCTCCGGCGCCGGGCAGAACACCACCATCATCCAGGCTGGAACGTTAGGCGTGAACGAGCCGGGTGGTCCGAACGGCGTGGACAAGGTGTTTTCATTTAACCAGGACATCCAGGCTTTTACAGATGCCACCGTGGCCGTGGACAATCTGACGATCAGGAATGGCTTTAACCGCGGAAACGAGAGCATCACGGACGGTTGGGGCGGAGCCTTCGATTGCGATACCGGAAGCAGCGGTAACGCCAGCGTGACTCTAACCAATGTGACGTTGAGCAACAATACCTTGACCGACGGTGAAGGCGCCGGCTTCGCGATGTTCAACACCAATGCCGGGACGGGCACAGTTACAGTAACCGGCAGCCTGATTCAGAACAACGTCACCAATAATGCGAATGGGAACGGCGGCGGTATCGCTATGGAAGATCCCGCCAACCTCACGATGTCGTCGACGCAGGTAATTAACAACAAGTCGGCGGAAGGCGGCGGCGGAATCTTTGCCATTCAAAGCGGCGCCGTCGCAGGCAAATTCAATACACTCACCTTACACAACGTAACAATATCGAATAATACGTCGGCCGAGGAAGGCGGAGGTATCGACTGCTCGGCCGGCCTGGTTCTTGATCAGCTTTCGGTTATTAGCGGCAACACCGCCGGAGCAGACGGAGGCGGCATCTGGTTTGGCGGCGACATTCCCGGGACCAATCCCGGCGGTATCTCGAATGTCACCATCACCGGGAATAGCGCCACCGGTACAGCGGGCAGTGGAACTGGTTTCGGCGGCGGCATCAAGATCAATACCATCACTACAGGCAATGGCTTCACCATGCAGTACAGCCGCGTCTCCGGTAACACCGCTGTCGCGGGCAAGAATTTGGATTTCCAAGGCCCGAGCACTGCGGGTATCACCGTCACCGAGAACTGGTGGGGGGCTAATTCCGACCCGAAAGCCGGCGTAAATCCGACGATTGCTGTGGATACCGCTTCGGGCACGCCAGTATTGACTTACAATCCGTGGATTGTCCTGACTCTCTCCCCCTCCAGTTCAGCGACCGTCAAAATCAATCAGACTCTCGGCCTGACCGCCGACGTAGCTCACGACAGCAACGGCTCGACTGCGCCGCTGAGCGGACACCTGGGCGTGTTCACCGGTTTGCCGGTCACCTTCACCGCCGGGTCGGGAGGAAGCATCACGACTGCACAACCGGTGGATTTGAATTCCGGCGGCTCGGTCACGTCCACTTACCAGGCGGGATCCGCGGGAGCCACGAGCTCGGCTTCAGCAACCTTCGACAATTTCACGGTGAGTACCACCATCTTCGTTCTGCAGCCGCCGTCCATGACCAAGGCGTTCAGTCCGACGACCGTGACGCCCAACACAGCTTCCACGCTGAGCTTCGTCCTCACCAACGGCAATACGATAGGGATCGACGCGAACTTTACCGACGCTCTCCCGACCGGGATGCAAGTTGCACCATCGCCGTCGGTTTCGAACGGCTGCGGCGGAACGGTGACGGCGAATGCCGGCGCCACCAGCATCACGTACAGCAACTCTTCGCTGGCGGTGGGCGCCTGCACGATCAAGGTGAACGTGGTGGGTACCACTGATGGCGTGTTCAGCAACAGCGCTACCCTCAACTCCACAGCCGCGGGCAATGCCATCGCCGCTTCCGCCAATCTGACGGTAATCAATCCGCCGGGCGTCGCCAAGGCATTCGCACCGAACAGTGTGTTGCTGGGCGGCGTCAGTTTGCTCAGCGTCACTGTCTCCAGCAGCAACTCGAACCTGACACTGAATAGTGTCTCGTTTACGGACTCTCTGCCTTCCGGCATGGTCGTAGCGGCGTCGAATAACCTCTCCACGACATGCAACGGCACAGCGGCAGCCGCAGGTAGCACGGTGAGCCTTACCGGCGCCAGCCTGGCGCCCGGCGCGAGCTGCGTGGTATCGGCAAACGTACAGGCAACCTCGGCCGGCACATTGAGTAACTCGGTGCAAGCGAGTTCCGCGAACGGAGGTTCGGGGAATACCGCCAGTGCGACTTTGACTGTGGTGGCGCCGCCGACCATTTCGAAAACGTTTACGTCCAACAGCATTCCGCTGAATGGCTCGACGGCGCTCACGTTCGTGCTCGGCAACCCGGCAGCGAATACCACCGCGCTTACCGGAGTCGGCTTCACCGATACGCTCCCGAGTGGGTTGACCGTCACCAACGCTACCACCACGGTTTGCGGTGGAACACTGACAGTGACCGCGCCCGCAACCATTCAGTTGGCGAACGCGACCATTGCGGTCAGTGGCCAGTGTCAGTTCAGCCTTCCGGTGACCGGGGTTGCGGCGGGCGCGTACACAAACACTACCGGGGCAGTGACATCGACCAATGGCGGCACGGGGCTCACAGCCTCCGCCGGCCTCACCGTCGTGGCGCCGCCTTCCATCGCTAAATCGTTCGGCTCCGGCACGATCGCGGTGAACACATCGACGCCGCTGACGTTCACCATTACCAATCCCTCCGGCAACACGGTCTCGCTGACCGGCGTCGGTTTCAGCGACACGCTGCCGAGCGGCCTCACGGCGGCCAGCGCGACCAGCTCAACGTGTGGCGGAACTCTTACGGTGACATCGCCCGTTACCATCCAGTTGTCGGGCGCTACGATCGCCGCCAACAGCCAGTGCCAGTTCAGCGTCGCGGTGACGGGGGCTTCAGCCGGCGTTTACCAGAACGTCACCGGCGCGGTCACTTCGACGAACGGCGGCACGGGGAATACCGCGACAGCTAATTTGACTGTGAGCAGCCCGGCTACCGTCACCGGCGTCTCCTCCACCGCAGCCAATGGCACATACGGCGTCGGCGCGACGATTCCCATCGTAGTGTCCTTCAGCAAAGCCGTGACCGTGACTGGAACCCCGGTGTTAGCGCTGAATTCGGGAGGCTCCGCCGCATACAGTTCCGGCTCGGGTACGGCGACGCTGACGTTTAACTACACGGTCGCCGCCGGGCAAAGCACGAGCGGCGGCCATCTCGATGCCGCCTCAGGCTCCGCCTTGACCCTGAACGGCGGCACCATCGTGGATTCCACCAGCATCCCTGCGAACCTCACCGTTCCGGTGGGAGCCGCGGCGGCGTCGCTCGCATCGAACAAGGCGATCGTTATCGATACCACTGCCCCGGTGGTGGTCTCTTACTCGGTCCTGTTTGGCAGCCAGAGCTTCAACGTGATCGGGTCGTCGCGCATCCTGCCGTGGGATATCACTGGTATCCGGGTGGTGTTCTCCAAACCCATCGCGCAGGCGGACACTGCCAGCCTGAGCGGCGTCAATGTGACCGGCCTCTCCGGCCTTGGCACGAACACGCTGACCTGGTCTATCACGCCGGTGGCGGTTGGCAATCTCTCGACCATGCTGGCGGGCTCCGGCGCCCATGCCATCACCGACAGTGCGGGCAATGGCCTCACAGGCGGCGCCGGATTCAGTCAGAGTTTAAGGATTCTATGGGGCGACTTCAACGGCGACGGTATAGTCAACGCGCAGGATCTGGCGGCCGTAAACGCCGCCCGCCTGTCTCCGTATAACATCTTTGCCGATCTTAACGGAGATGGCGTGGTGGATGCCACGGATGTGAATATCGCGCGCTCGCGAGTTGGAACGACCCTGCCCTAAAAGGCTGTTAAGGAGAATATGCAGCGCAATCTACTTCGACTCATTCTGGCGGCGGCCGCTCTGGCGCCGGCCGCTTCCGCGGGTGTGGTCTTCTCGGTCACGCCCGTAACCACGATCGCCCATCCAGGGGATATAGGCGATAGCTTCGACGTGGTGCTGACAAATAACAGCGGAGGCACTATTTCGGTAGCCGCCTTTACCTTCGGTGTTTCCACCTCCAGTAGCGATATCAGTTTCCAGGCGGCGGACACCTCGACCAGCGCCCCCTATATCTTTGCGGGTGACTCTTTCGATATCATCGGTGGCTTCCCGTTGAGCTCTGGAACCTTCCCTAACCAGCACGTGGTGGGGAGCGATCTGACCAACGACTTCACAGGAGTTACCGTTCTCAACGGGCAGACGGTCGGGCTCGGGCGCATTCTCTACGATGTCTCGCCGACTGCCGCGACGGGATCGTTCTCCCTCGACCTCAGCACGAACGCGAACGAGAATAGCCTGTCGGATGAGAATTTTGCCGGCATCACCATCGACTCCCTGAAGGACGCGAGTGTATCGATCGAAAACACGGTGCCGGAGCCGGCAACTCTGCTGCTGTCGCCGGCCGCTCTCCTCCTGCTGCTCCGCCGGAAACGCCGAAGCTAACTCAAGTGGCATTGCGCTTTAGCGGGATACTGCAATCCATCTCCGGAGTGGTAAGTTCGCCACCGTCCAACACCAAGGGCGAAGTCTGCGATTGAGGGCATGACCACCCTCGCTGGCGACGCCACGGAGTTCTGGATTCTTGAGGCGCTCTCTCTGCGGTGGAACGATGTCGAGTGGTTCGGAAAGGGGATCAACGTGCATCACGCGATTTGGAAGCGACGCGGGCGCGATGGCGCACAGAAGTGGGAATGGCATTAGCCAACCTGAAGCCGCACGTGTATTGTTGCGCCGAGTCACCCATTCGCTCTAAGCGGCTTCACGAGCCCTTCTCGACCTTGAATGGAACCATCGCCAGTTCGCGGTCCCACATAATCGCTATTTTGCCGCCGCTCTCGGTCATGTCGGTGAACGACCATGTCAATTCCTCCATGGAGAACGACAGCTTCGTGAGTGTCATCGGAGCCCGCACAATGTCTTTATCGGGTGTGTAGCCGAAAGCGCCCCAGATTGCGTCCCGGTTTTTTGGGTCGTGCTGCGACTGCACCGGCGACGACGATACGATCAGCGTCGACGCGCCCGGCTTCAGATCGATGAACATGGTGTACTCGCCGGGTGCGACTCTCCTATTGTTAATGACAAGCGGCACCTCGCTCTTCAGCCGTGTCGATTGGTTGGCGCCCGCACGCCACACTGGCGGTTGGCCGTAACCCGGGCCGCCGGTGATCGCCGTTTTGCCATCGTTCGATCCGGAGCCGCCAAGCACGTCGCGACCGCGCTTGAGCGGCCGGCCGTAAAGAATTTCGATCCACTTTCCACCGCGGTAGACGGGCCCTACAGGCCCGGGCACGAATTTTCCCCGACCTCGGCGGAGGCGATTCCCGCCGGGCTCGCCGGGCGCTCATCCTGGGCCCCGACGAGCGTCGCCGCGATGGCCGCGGCAACGAGTGTTCCGAACAAACTGTATCTCATTCTGATCTCCTGCTGTACTCACGAAGCGCACCCCCTCTGATTCGTGAATGGTGGTTATCGCGAATTATGAATAGCTTGCCAACATTCACGTTCACCGGGGTCATGGTCCCGAGCACCGCGTTCCTGGCTTAATCGCGTCGCAGTGCAATGAGCGGATCAAGCTGCATTACACGCCTCGCCGGCAGGTAGCAGGCGGCGAACGCGATGGCCGCGAACAAGACCGTTACGCCGGCAAAGGTCAAAGGGTCGGCCGGGCTTATGTCGAATAACAGCCCGGTCATCAGGTGCGAGACGATCCACGCTCCCGTCAAACCGATGGCCGCCCCGGCGATCGTCAGGCGCGTGCCCTCCCGGAGGATCATGACCACGATCCTGCCGCGATGTGCTCCCAACGCGAGCCGAATGCCAATTTCGTGGGTACGTTCCCCCACCAGATATGCAATCACGCCGTAGATTCCCACCGCGGCGAGTAGTAGCGCCACTAGGGCGAATGCCCCGACCATTTCTGCGGAGAAACGCCTCTGATCGAGTGCTGCGGACACTGTCCGGTTGAGCGTCTGGGCTGAGAACACCGGAAGCCGCCGGTCCACGGCCTGCACCTCCGCGCGAACCCGGTCGGCAATCGTGGCGGTATCCAGATGCCCTTTTAAGAAGACCACAAGCCGCTTCGAGCCCCGTTGATACAAGCTGGAATATATCTGTGGTATTTCGGCGTTCTCCAGCGATTCGGCTCGCGCATTCGCCACGATGCCGACTACCGTGATCCACGAAGATGCTTTCTGGTTCAGCTTCAGGCGTTTTCCAATGGCGTCCTGGTTCGGCCAAAACATCTGCGCCATGGCGGCGTTGACCACGGCAACCTCGGACGTGTCCGCGGTATCAAAGTCGCCGATGGAGCGGCCGCGCTGTATGGGCATGCGCAGTAGCTGAAAATATTCCGGCGTCACCAGGCAACTGTCCACCAGGGGAGCCGCGCTTGCAATCGTACCGCGCCCCTCAATCAATACCGGCAGGTAACTCTCATCCTGCCGCGCGTGATCCAGAGGGACGGAGGTGGCGTTGCCGATAGCAGCCTCCCTCACTCCTGGCAGCGTCTTCGCGCGCCGCAGCAGTTCATGAACGAAGGTAGCCTTCTGCTCGACCGTACGGTACGAGTCATTGTTGATATCATTGGGGAACGGTAGCCTTGTCCGCGCCACCATTACATTCTGTGGATCGAAACCCAGCGGCACGTGTGTCACGGCCCAGAGACTCCGCAGCAACAAGGCGGCGGTGATCATCAGGATCAGCGATAAGGCGAACTCCGTAACCACCAGGAGACGCCCCGTGTGGCCCTGCTTCCGGGAACGGCTGTTGCCTCGTCCTTCCTGCTTGAGACCATGGGCGATGTCGAGTTTCCGGCTGTGCAGGGCAGGGGCCATGCCGAAAATCGCGCCCGATATCACGGACGCGCTCAAAGCAAACAGCAGGACGTTGCCAGTGATCGAAATATCGGTCAGGTGTGGCAGGCTCTCTGGCACGAGCTGAAGCAGGAACCCTTTCGTCAGGTACAGAAGGAACAGCCCCATCAGCCCGCCGATCCCGGAGAGGAGCAGGCTCTCAATCAGCAGTTGCCTGGCCAGCCTGGCTCTCCCGGCACCGAGCGCCTGGCGAATGGCCATTTCGCGAGTTCTGCCGCTAGCGCGCGCCAGCAGCAAGTTCGCTATATTCACGCAACCGATCAGTAGGACCAGTCCCACCGAGCCGAGAAGCAGGTATAGCGACCGGCGGACACTGCCGGCCACGCTGTCCCGTAGCGCAATCAGCCGAACCATCCACGCGCTCTCCGCCGGATAATCCGCAGGAAACCGTTTTCGCAGCGAAGCTACCAGGACGTCCACTTTGCTTTGCGCCATGGCGATCGACACGCCCGATTTCACCCGACCGATCGCTCCGCCGAAGTGGCTGCTGCGCTTTTCCGCACTGGAGAACGGAGGAGCGGCAAAGCCACCCGAAACCCACACGTCCACATTCCGCTCCGCGGTGCTGAGCCCCGGGTGGCGGAAGCCGGGCGGCATGACGCCGATGATCTGGTAAAGGTCCGTATCCAGCCTCACCTCTCTGCCAAGCACATGCGGGTCGCCGCCGAAGCCGCGTTTCCAGATCCCGTCGCTGATCACTGCGTACTCGGCAATGCCCGGAGTGGGGTCGTCGGGCCGAAACGTGCTTCCCAACTGCGGCTTCACGCCGAGCATAGAGAAATAGTTCGACCCTACGATCAACAGGCCGACCCGGACGGGCTCCGCTGATCCGGTCAGATTCTGGTCGTCGAACCAGACCGGAGAAATCGCATCGAATGCACCAGAGCGCTCCAGGTCATGCCACTCCGGCATTGACATCCCGACGTCGCGCGACCCGATGCCGGGAAGGTCGTCCTGTATACGCACGAGTTGCTCTGAGTGAGCGTAGGGAAGCGGATGCAGCAGCGTCGCGTCCACGACGCTATAGATCGCAGTGGTGGCGCCAATGCAGACAGCCATCGTCAAAATCGCGGTTGCCGCAAAGCCCGGCGACCTGGACAGTAGACGCAACCCATACGCCGCGTCCGATACCAGGCTTTCGAGTGAAGGTACGCTTTCTTCGGAGTGAAAATCCTCGAGTATGGACGTTGCTCCTCCGAGCTTCAGCAGGGCCTGCCGGCGAGCTTCCGCGGCGGACATTCCGGCGCAAACGTTCTCATCCGTCAGAAACGCCAGATGCTCCTCGATCTCCTCTCGCAGACGTTCGTCGCTGCGCCGCCGGCGTGCGAAATTGGACATCCGGGCCAGGAGGCGCTTCAGGAATCTCATCTCAGATCCTCGGCCTTCAATTTGAAAAACCTTGCCATGATGGCCGCAGTCTGCTCCCATCCGCGGGTTTCCGCCTGCAGCAGCCTTTGGCCGGTGCGGGTGAGCCGGTAAAAGCGTGCCCGGCGATTGTGTTCCGATTGGCCCCATTCAGAGGCGATGGCCCCTTCCTGCTCCATTCTCAACAGCACGGGGTACAGCGTGCCCTGATTGACTGCCAGCAAGTCTCCGCTGATCTGCTCGATCCGCCGTGCGATGCCGTAGCCGTGAAGCGGCCCCAGAACGTGCAACGTCCTCAGCACCATCAAGGCCAGAGTGCCCTGCCGGACGTCGCTCTTTTCCTTACGGTTTCCCATTTTGCTTTCCAACAGGAAGAGTCTGCCACATTTGATGTTGGAAAGCAACAGGGAATGATGCCCACGCCGGGAGCGTGTGACGACGGTCACTGACCTTGCCCGCCCCTCGCGTCAGAATCGGATCAGGTAATGTCATCCTCCGACCCGATCCGAACGGAAATCGCGCTTCAGAAACTCGTCGCTGCCTACGTGGTGACGGGGCTGCTGTTCCTGCTTCTCCCGGGCACGTTTTTGGGCGTCTGGAATCTGGTCGCGATCAGCGCGCAGCATACTTCCGGGACGCTCTCTCCGGCGTGGCTGCAAGCTCACGGACAGGCTCAAATCTTCGGTTGGGTGGGGACGTTCATCATCGGGATCGGTTACTACTCGCTTTCGAAAATGGGCGGACTCATGCCGTTTGGCGTGAGTCGCGGCTGGATCAGTTGGGTGCTCTGGACGTCCGGCGCCGCTTTGCGTTGGGTTGTCGGTGTGACCGCGTTTCAGTGGCGGCTGCTGTTGCCGGTTTCGGCTGCGCTCGAGTTGATCGCGTTTGCGATCTTCTTCGCGACGGTCAGCCGCCACAAGCCTGCATCCGGCACAGCCGTTCGCAAGCCCATCGATGTGTGGATGAAGCTTGTGATTGCATCCACCGTGCTGTTCCTGTTGGTTCTGGTCGTCAACCAAGTCGAGGCGATCGTACTGGCGACATCGGTGGCGCTTCCGGAGATCCCGCACTGGCTGGATCAGCGGTTTCTATTTCTCGCGGGCTGGGGCTTTCCGGTGCTCGCGATTTGGGGTTTCAACGCCAAGTGGCTGCCCGTGTTTCTTGGGCTGCCGCAACCGTCGGGGTGGAAACTGACTGGCGCGATGTGGGTGCTGCTGGCGGCGCTTGCAGCCGCAGCGGCGGGGGAATTTCGAATTGCCACGGTGCTCCTGCTCTTTGCGTGCATCGGGGCCGCCAGCGGATTGCATGTCTTTCGACGTCCGGTGAGACCGCCCAAGACGATTGGCGTTTCAGCTTCATTCCCGTTATTCATCCGCATCTCTTACGCGTGGCTGCTGGCGGCGGCCGTGCTCGGCATCTTCGCGGCGGCGGCCGACCATCACGGCGGCATCTGGGGGGCATCGCGGCACGCGCTTACGGTGGGGTACATCGCGACGATGATCTTCGGAATCGGGCAAAGAGTGCTGCCGGCATTCTGCGGAATGCGGATCCTGTACAGCAAAACGCTCATGGGCGTTTCGCTGGCGGTGCTGAACGCCGGATGCGTGCTTCGTGTTGCGTCTGAAGTGCCGGCTTACGAAGCGAACCTGCGCGCCGCCTGGACGGTGCTGCCGATATCCGCGATCGCGGAATTGACGGCGGTCACGGTATTCGCGCTGAATCTGGCGATCACTCTGGTGCTTCCGCCGCCGGTTCCGGCGCGCCGTGACTTGAGTCACTAGATTTCATACCGGCATATCTTAATCTGTCATTGAGGACGAACGATGAGCGAACTGATCGATAACCGCACCCAGCGCGTACAGACGCTGAAGGGAATTATCAAGAGCCTGCACGCCGGAGTGCCGCAGGATCAGGTGCGGCAAACGCTGAAGGATCTGGTGGCGAAGACCGATTGCACGGAAATCATGGCCATGGAACAGCAACTCATGGCGGAGGGGTTGCCGGTTTCCGAGATTCAGAGTATGTGCGACCTGCACTCTCAGGTGACCCGCGAAGTGCTCGTGCAACTGCCTCCCGCGGCGCTGCCCGCCGGGCACCCCATCGATACATTTCGGCGCGAGAACGAGGCTCTTCGCGAATGCATCGCGCGTGTGCCGGCGGCGCTGGACCCTGGTCCCTCACTGCTCGCGCTGCGGCAGTGCGTCAATGAGCTGCAGGATGTAGACAAGCACTATCAGCGCAAAGAGCATCTGTTGTTTTCCTGCCTGGAGCGGCATGGCATCTCCGGACCTTCGAAGGTGATGTGGGCCAAGGACGATGACATTCGCGGAGTGCTGAAGCGACTCAGCGCGGCGCTGCGGGCGAGCGAGCCGGACACGGAGCAGTGCAAGCTTCTGGCTGCCGCTGCCACCGGCGCGCTGAAGGAGATGATCTACAAAGAGGAACAGATTCTGTTTCCCATTTGCCTGGAGCGCTTCACGGCGGAGGAATGGGCGGAAATCTGGGCCTCGTCGCCGCGCTACGGCTGGTGCCTGGTGGAACCGCGCGAAGGGTATCGTCCGGAAGGTGCGCAGGCCGCCGCACAGCCGGCTTCGAACGGCGAGGTGACGATGCCGACCGGCAACCTTGCGCTGGAACAACTCACCGCCATCTTCTCCACCCTGCCCGTGGATCTCACGTTCGTGGATGCGGACGACCGGGTGGCGTTCTTCTCCGAAGGTCCGAATCGCATGTTCGCGCGAAGCAGGGCGATCATCGGCCGCAAAGTGCAGAACTGTCATCCGCCGCGCAGCGTTGACGTAGTGGAACGGATCCTGAGCGACTTCCGCGAGGGGCGCCAGAACGTGGCCGAGTTCTGGATCCAGTTCATGGGCCGATTTGTGCACATACGCTACTTCGCGGTGCGCGGCGAAGCGGGTCAGTATCTGGGCACGCTGGAAGTTACGCAGGATGCCGGCCAGATTCGCGCACTGCAAGGCGAGCGCAGGCTGCTGGAATACGAATCCGCCGCGCGTTAGCCGCGCCGGACGTCACTATCGATGCGGTCTATGAAGCGATAGAGCGCGAAGCAGGCGGCAAAGAGAACCGCCGAGATAATGGCGCCAGGAATCGCGGCATCGCCGTGACCTTCGAGATACGATTCGAGCGTCGCGGAGAGCAGCCAGATCTGAACGATCAGCAGAATGACGATGAGCGCCATCGCCCCATCGATGGCCGTCAAGCCGCGAGTCTGTGGAGGGTTCGTGTTCATGCGACTTCGCCTTGCATCCCGGTGGCGATCAGGCGGCCGCCATTCTGTTCAAGAGTGACGCGCGGCAGCGGGCGCTGCGGCGGACCTTGCAGCACGGCGCCATCGGTAATGGAGAAGAACCCCTGGTGGCACGGACACTCCAGGCGATTCTGCTCCTTCTCGTAATAGACCGCGCAGGAGAGATGGGTGCACTTCTGACTGTAGGCAACATACTGGTCAGCGGCGACACGCACCAGAATGCATGGGTCTTTAGCCGTGGGATAGTTGAACATCTTCACGCCGCCGACGGGCACTTCGTCCATGGCAGCCACACCGAGGCGCGGGTAAGAAAGCGGACGCCGAAACAAGCTCTTGGCGAGGATCCAAACGTTGCCGATCATCATTCCGAAGCTGGTCAGCGTGAGGAACTTGGTGAACTGGCGGCGGTTCACATAGCGCTCGTCGGCGGTGTGGACGGAGAATTCGTCCCGCCATAACGGTGTGCTAGAAGGCTTGCGGAGCCAACTCATTGGCACTCTCCCAAATGTAATCGGCCACATCAATGACCACTTCCGCGACGTCCGCCGGAGCCATCATGTAGACTTTGGTGGTGATTTTCTGACTGCCGAACCAGAACGTATTCACAGGCTTTTCGCGCCGCGTAGCCGCGATGGTCCCGGGCGTGACGTAAGCGAGCGCCTGACTGGGGCACACGGTAGCGCACATGGGCCGCTTGCCGACGGAAGTGCGGTCGTAGCACATGTCGCATTTCATCATCTGCTCGGACTCCGGCAGGAGCTTGGGAATGCCAAACGGGCAGGCCAGCACGCAATTGGAGCACGCGATGCACCGCGGCTTCAGGGAGGAGCCTACGATGCCGTCTTCGTACTTCTTGATGGCGTCGGCGGGGCACACCTCCGCGCAGGTCGGGTTATCGCAGTGCCAGCACACATAGGCGGCGGTGGCGATGGTCTCCTCGCGATCCACGAAATCGAAGTTGATCATCGATACGCCGCGATGCGTGTCGCACTCCTCGCATGCCTTGAGGCAGGCCTGGCATCCGATGCACCGCGAGGGATCGACATAGAATTCCATTCCGAACACGGTCAGCGCTCCCCTGGCTGCGCGGATTTTTCAATACGGCACGCCGAGACTTTGAATTCCGGAATTTTGCTGCGCGGATCCAGCGTCCGATGCGTCAGGCGATTCGCGCTTCTGCGGTCCGGCCAGTGGTACGGAATGAAAACCGTGTCCGGGCGGATGGTGCGCACCACCATGGCCTGTAGCGTCATGTCAGAGCGGCGCGATGTGATCTTCACCCAATCTCCGGTCGCGATTCCATGCTGCTGCGCGAGGTTCGGATGGATCTCGAGTTTCGGTTCCGGATACTGATCCACCAGCGGTCCGATGCGGCGCGTCTGAGTCCCCGAAAGATACTGGCTCACCACGCGCCCGGTAGTGAGATAAACGGGGAATTCGGCATCCACCGGATCGCCGCTGTCACGCCAGGCAAGGCTCATGAAGTGGGCTTTTCCATCGGCATGGTAGAAGCGGCCGCCCTCGAACAGTCGCGGCGTGCCGGGATGATCGAGTGTGGGGCACGGCCAGAAAACGCCCTTCTGCTCGTCGATTTTCTCGTAGGTGATGCCGTAGTAGTCGGCGAGCCCACCGCGCGAGGCGAGGCGCAGCTCTTCGAAAATTTCGCGCGGCTCCTTGAAGGGAAAGAACTCGCCGCGGCCCAGGCGGCGCGCCAAATCGCAGACGATTTCCGAATCGCGGCGCGCATTGGCCGGCGGCTCCACAGCTTTTTTGATGTGAATGACACGAGCCTCCGTGCTGGCCGTCACGCCCTCCTCTTCTTCCTGCAGGCTTCCGGCGAGCACCACATCGGCATGCGCGGCGGTTTCAGAAAGGAAGAAGTCGATCACGCCGAAGAACTCCAACTTTTCCAGTGCCTCGCGCGTGAATTTCGCTTCGGGAAGCGACACCATCGGGTTGAAACAGACGTTGAGCAGGCCCTTGATTTCGCCGGCATGAATAGCGTTCATGATCTCGACGGCGCTGTAGCCCGGCCCGGGCAGCTCATCGGGAGAGATGCCCCAAACGCGTGCAACATGCTCGCGGGCGGCCGGATCGGTGAGGCTGCGCTGGCCGGGGAGCTGGTCGCACTTCTGGCCGTGTTCGCGGCCGCCCTGGCCATTGCCTTGGCCGGTGATCATGATGGGTCCGGCGCCCTCGCGTCCGATATTGCCGGTTGCGAGCGCGATAGCGACGACAGCCTCGCAATTCTCGACGCCTTTGGATTGATGCTCCAGGCCGCGCGCGTGCATGATCATGGCGCGGCGGCTCTCGCCGATCAGGTGCGCGGCCTTCTCGATGGCTTCCGGCGCGACACCGCTGACCTGCGCGGCCCGAAGCGGGTCCCACGGGGCAACGGATTCCGCCGTCATTTCAAAACCCGTGGTGTGCGCCTCAATGAACGCGGGGTCCGTGAGATTGTCGCGAATGATCACATGCAGCATGCCCATGAGGAGGGCAAGGTCGGTGCCCGGGCGGACGGGCAGGTACAGATCGGCATTGCGCGCGATGGGTGTGAAGCGCGGGTCCGCAACGATGAACTTCGCGCCGTTGTCGCGCGCGCGCCAGATGTAATCCGTGGTGATGGGCGCGCATTCGCCGACGTTCGCGCCGATCGCCATCAGCACTTCGGCTTTGGGAATATCGCTCCACGGATTGGGAGCACGATCCACGCCGAGCGCGCCCTTATATGCCACGCCGGCCGACACCATGCACAGGCGGCCGTTGTAGTCGATGTGACGCGTGCCCAGCGCGACGCGCGCGAATTTTCCCATCAGGTAGGCCTTCTCGGTGGTGAGCGAGGCGCCTCCGTAGACCGCGACGGAATCGGGCCCGTACTTCTCCTGCAACTCGCGCAGGCGGCGTGCGGTGAAGTCGAGCGCTTCGTCCCATGTGGCTGGGCGAAATCCCGTGGGCGTGCGCATGAGCGGTTCCAGCAGGCGGTCCGGATGACTTCCCTGCAAGTAGCGTTTGACGCCCTTGGGACACAGCATCCCGCGGTTAAACGGGAAATCTTCCCACGGCTCGAAGCCCGTCACCTGATTGTCGCGGACCTTCAATTGAATGCCGCACTGCTGCCCGCAGAAGCAGCAATGCGTCTTCACCAGCTTTTCGTCCTGCGCTTTCGACTCGGATTGCCATCCGCCGGGCGGCGTGTATTTCAGATGAGGACCGAATTGACTGTGCAATGCGGATACATCGGCAGGAGCTTTAGCCACGGGACTCCTCTTTGATGCGAAGCTGCGCGGTGGAAAGCGACTTGCGTTTGCAGGCGGGACACAGCGCCTGCCAGTGAGCGGCGGGTCCGGGCATCGCGTAGTCGAAGCCGAGTTGCGGAAGAATGGTGCGAAGGTCGTCTATGTGCATTTTGGATGCGAAGCGTTGGCCGCAGCGCGGGCAGGACGCGCCGGCATCGGTGAGTCCGGCCTCCTGGTACAGCTTGACGCCCAGTTGCGCGGGCCTTTGGAAGATGTGGAAGAATTTGCCGAACGGCAGGAATAGAAGCGCGGCGATTACCGTGATGGCATGGAGAATCGCGAGAAAACTGTATGCCGATCCGCGCAGCCACTCCTGCGATACGGTGAGCGCAAGTCCGGTCACCGAAATCGCGAAGAGCAGAATGATGGGCAGAAAATCCATGCCGAACTGTTGCAGCGTGCGCGCGCCGCGGTCCGTCATGCGGCGCCACAGGGAGAGAGCGATGCCGGTGAGCACGAGGATCGCCGAGATGTCGAGACCGTGAAAGATGAGAAACGCCTGTAGCGTGTGCAGGCGGAACGAACCCATCGGAAAACCGAAGAGGTATGTCACGTAAGTCAGTTGGTCGCCGGCGAGTGTACGGAAGTGAATCCAGCCGAAGACCAGCGGAAACGTAATGGCCACGGCCAGCATGCATCCCCAGAAGAGGCACTGGTGCATCCACCAGCGCAGGCGCGAGCGATGGGCGATGAACCGTTGCGCAGCCAGGTGAGTGGCGGCGAGTTTCCCGACTCGAAACAGACTGCGGATAACTCCGCGCTCGCGATACAACTGCCAGCCGCGATCCCAATAGACGCGCGTGGGAGGTTTCTCCAGCCAGACGTTGTAATGGTAAACGACGCCCCACATGGCGAAGACTACGGCGAAGGTGTAGATCACCAGGGCTGGATCGAAATTCTGGAGATTGCGCGACCCAACGACGATGGCGGCGATCAGCAGCGCTGTCCAGAGCGTCGCCCATGCGCCGGCGCGGACACGGTCGGCGGTGCGGCGCATTTCGGCGGGCACTGCGAGATCGAGTGCCTGCTGCCGCGGAACGAAGACCCGATGATTGGCCCACCAGAGCACAATCGCGGTGAGCGCCAGGAGCGCGAAACCCGGCCAGATCGCTCCCGTGTGACTGCGGAAGAACGCGAGCAGCAGCGGCGGGAAAAAGCCGCCGAGTCCGCCCATCGCGCCGACGAGTCCCGTAACGGTGCCGGTGCGGGTGGGGAAGTACTGCGGCACCAGTTTGAAGACCGCGCCGTTGCCCAGCCCCAGCAGAGCGGCGCAGCCGAGCGCGCCCGCCGTGAACGGCACCATCGCCTTCCACGAAAGCAGCATGGCGAACGGAGCTACACCGAGGAACACAGCGGAGAGCACGCGCGCGCCGCCGATGCGGTCGGACAGCCATCCGCCCACCGGCCGAAGTAAAGTGGCGAGCACCACGAACCCGGCAGTTCGCAAGCCCGCGCTGGCCGGAGACAACTGGAAGTCGTCCTTGAGCAGTGTCGGCAGATAAATCGAGAACGCGACGAAGCCGCCAAATGTGAGGAAGTAGAAAGCCGAAAGCAGCCACGAGAGCTTCTCGCGCGTCAGCACTTCGAGAATTGCGCCGAGGCCCTTATTCTGCGCGCCGGCGGGTGCGGGAGCGTTGCGCGCCAGCACGCCGAAAGCGACCGCCCACACGACCAACAGTAAGGCTACGCCGTGGTAAACCGAAGCCAGCCCTATGCGGGCCGCGATCACCGGGCCAAGAAACACCGCGGCGGATTGGCCGATGTTGCCGAGCCCGTAGACGCCCAGCGCGCTGCCTTGCTGCTGCGCGGGCGTCCATCGCGAGACGTAGCCGACGCCGATCGCGAAGCTCGATCCAGCGAGGCCAAGGAGGAAGGCAACGGCCAGCAAGCCGGAGTACGAGACCTGTTGAGGCACCAACCACACCGGGATCGCCACGGCCGCCATCAGGATGGAAAAAATTGCGCGTCCCCCGAAACGATCCGTCAGGATGCCCATCGGCAAGCGCGCGAGCGAGCCCAACAGAACCGGCACGGCGACCAGAAGCGCCGTCTCCGATGGCGTGAGATGGTAGGTGTCACGGAAGTGCGGCGCAAACGCGCCGATTAAACCCCAAGCCGCGAAACAGACGGTGAAGGATGTCGTGCCCAGCGCGACGTGGCGGCCATTGACCATAGCGTATGGACTGGAGTTTAACATCTGGTTCCCGGTGGCGGCGTGACTCAAGTCACGGTAGTTTGCGCGTGACTGGCGTCACTGCGTCTTCGGCGTGCTGCTTCTATTCTGAAATGGTCATGAAGAACTTCGACGACGCGCCCTTTCTGGTCATTTGGGAACTCACGCAAGCCTGCGACCTGGCCTGTGTGCATTGCCGCGCCTGCGCTATCGAGAGCCGGAATCCGCTAGAACTGACAACCGGAGAAGGGTATCACCTGCTCGATGAGGTCCGCTCCTTCGGCGATCCTCTCATGGTGTTCACAGGCGGCGATCCGTTGAAGCGGCCTGATCTGTTTCTGCTGCTGGAGCACAGCGTCCGGCTCGGCTTGCGGACCACGGTGACGCCGAGCGCAACGCCCCTGCTGACCAATGAGGCAATCGAAAAGTTTCAGCGCTGCGGCGTCGCGCGCATGGCGATCAGTCTGGATGGACCGGATGCGGCGAGCCACGATGGCTTCCGCAGGGTGGAAGGCTCGTTCCAGCGAACGATTCAGGCTTTGGAACATGCACGCGCCATCGGACTGCCAACGCAAGTCAACACCACGGTCACACAGCACAACATCGGCAGGCTGGCCGAAATCGCCGACTTAGTGGAACAAAACGGCGTGAAATTGTGGAGCGTGTTTTTTCTGGTCGCGACCGGCCGGGCATCGGTTTCGCAGGACCTGTCGGCGGAGGAATACGAAGAGGTTTTCCGGTTTCTCTACGAACGATCGAAATCCGCATCGTTCGATATCAAGACCACCGAGGCGCAACACTACCGGCGGTATGTTGCGCAGCAGCGGAAGGCGGAAGGCGCGGCGCCGCGAGCGTCCGTTTCCGAAGTGATTCAGAGGCAGGCGGGCATCAATGACGGAAAAGGCTTTGTCTTTGTATCTCACACAGGTGAAATATATCCCAGCGGTTTTCTTCCGCTTGCATCGGGCAACGTGCGGCGTCACTCGCTGGCCGCCGTTTACCGGGAGTCGCCCCTGTTTCGCGTGCTACGCAACGCGGATAATCTCGGCGGCAAGTGCGGCGATTGCGAATATCGCAATCTGTGCGGCGGATCGCGATCGCGGGCCTACGCTTTGACGGGTGACCTGCTGGCGGAAGATCCGCGGTGCATCTACCAGCCGGACGCTCGCTCGAATCGGAAAAAACCCGATGCGGCGGCGATTGCTGGTTCCATCGGTTTACCGGTGCTCCAAAACCCGTGAAATAGCGCACAAATCGTCCGGTGCATCCCTCTAGTTCGACGGGTATTTGGCGGCTATCATAGCCTAACCTTGCCAACATCCATGGGCACCCGTGGCGAGGTCACGATTCGTGAGGAGGACAGCGCATGCGTGCTATCGTGCTTCTACTCACGGCCACCGCGATGGCGGCGCCCGTGCCGAAATGGGGCAGCCTGCCGTTGACTTTCGAGCCTAACAGAGGGCAAGCATCCGGCGATGTCCGCTATTTGGCACGCGGTAGTTCCTACATCCTGTATCTCTCGCCGGGCGAAGCTGTGATAGCAGGCCGCGGACAACAGTCGCTGCGGACCAAATTCCCGGGCGCCAACCACGCGGCCGCGATAGCCGGCGAAATCCAAGCGGACGCTACGACTAACTACCTCATTGGCAGCGATCCCACTCACTGGCGCACGTCGGTCCCCAACTACGAGCGGGTGCGGTACTCGAGTATCTACTCCGGGATTGATCTTGTCTACTACGGTAAGGACGGCCACCTGGAGTACGACTGGATCGTCGCTCCAGGCGCGGATCCGCAACAGATTCGCATGACGTTCGATCATTCAAGTCGTGTGTCCATCGACCGGCACGGCGACTTGGTCGTAAGTGCCGGGCAGAGCGAGTACCGTCATAAGAAACCACTGATTTATCAGCTAATCGCGGGTAAGCGGATTCCCGTCGACGGTGCGTGGACCTTGAATGGCGCCGAGGGCCAGTTCCGAATCGGCGCTTACGACCACGGGAAAGAGTTGGTGATCGACCCGCCGCTGATCTTCTCGAGTTACTACGGCGGCAACGGGCTCGACTACGCGTACGCGGTGGCGGTCGATTCGATCGGGAACACATATATCGCCGGCGCCGCGGGCTCTGCCAACCTCAGCGTCCTGGGAACGGAAGATGCGTTTGTGACCAAGTTGAGTCCCAACGGGTCAAAAATGTTCACCACCTTCATTGGCGGGGCTGCCGCTGACGAGGCCCACGGGATTGCGGTGGATGTTCAAGGCAACATGTACGTCACCGGCAGCACCGGATCGCTCGACTTTCCAGTGCACGGCGCGATCCAGCCGAAGACCGGAGGATCCGGCGATGTGTTCGTGGTAAAAGTGGCCGCTGCGGGCGCGCCGCTGTTGTACTCCACGTATCTCGGCGGCAACGCCAACGATTCCGGATCGGCCATTGCGATAGACTCCGCCGGAAATGCCTATATCGCGGGGACGACGTTCTCGACCGACTTCCCGGTGCAACATGCGTATCAGAACACGAAAGGCGCGCAATCCGATGCCTTTGTAGCTAAGCTGAATCCGGGCGGTACCGCGTGGCTCTATGTCACTTACCTCGGCGGCAATAACGTGGATCAGGGGAACGGCATAGCAGTGGATGCCGCGGGTAATGCTTATGTTACCGGCTACACCGCTTCCACTAACTTTCCCGTTCAGTCTGCGCTGCGGGGTTCCAATGCCGGCGATGTAGATGCGTTCGTTACCAAGCTCAATCCGGCAGGGTCGGCGTTAGTCTATTCCACTTACTTGGGGGGCTCGGCAACGGATTACGGAACAGCAATCGCCGTCGATGCCTCGGGCAACGCCTATGTGACGGGGATCGTCACTTCAGACGATTTTCCGCTGGCGAGCCCTATGGATGACAAACTCGGCAGCCACGCCGTGGATGACATATTCGTGTCTAAGCTGAATCCGGCCGGTTCGGCGCTAGTCTATTCGACCTATTTGGGAGGCGGCTCGGCGGATGACCCGTACGCGATCGCTCTCGATCCGGCAGGGAATGTGTATATTACCGGCCGCACGAATTCGAGCGACTTTCCGCTGACGAACCCCATTCAGAGCACGCGATTCGCCTTCGACATGTTCGTGACCGAGATCAATGCCGCCGGTTCGGCGCGCTTGTTTTCCACATTCATCGGCGGCCAAGGCAGTGAATCCGGCCGCGGCATTGCAGTCGATTCCCTGGGCAACATACACGTCGCCGGCGAGGGAACTTCGACGGATTTCCCGGTGGTTAAGCCCTTCCAGGGCGCGAACGGCGGAGGCACGGGTTCGCAGGACGCGCTGGTGCTGCTGCTGGGCACGGCTACGCCTTCGAACGGGCCGGTAATTACGACTGTCAGCGACAATCTGGTCGACGGCGGCCCGATTGTGCCCGGCGGCTGGTTTTATGTCAAGGGAACTGACCTTGCAGACGTTCAGCGCATCTGGGGCGGGAGCGATTTCTCTGACTCGAACACGTTGCCCACGGATCTGAACGGAGTTGAGGTGCTGGTGAATGGCGCGCGGGTGCCTGTGTACTTTATCAGTCCCGGGCAGGTAAATGCGCAAGCGCCTTCTAACATCACCTCCGGCTCTGTTAGTGTGCAAGTAGTACGCCTGGGCTTAGCCAGTAACACGCTGATAGCGCCTGTCGCGCAGATCCAGCCAAGCGTTTATAACTATGTTGTCAACTCCAAGGCCTATGCGGCGGCGTTGTTTCTGGACTATACCCTGATGGGCGACCCTGCGGTTGTGCCGGGGACCCGTAAAGCCAAACCCAACGACGTCATTCAACTCTACGCCGCGGGATTGGGCCCTACACCTTCGACCGCAGTTACCAGTCCGATTCCAATCAGCGGCGTGGGGGTATCCGTTGGCGGCGTGGACGCGCAAGTGATCGCCGCGGCGGTTGTAGCGCCCGGCCAGTTCCAAATAAACTTTGTGGTCCCGCAACTGGCGGACGGCGAGTATCAGATTACGGTCTCCACGGCCGGCAAGACGTCGCCACCGAATGTGCTTTTCGTAATTGGGCAGTGAGGACGCTCTGGTATGCTGATGCGGAATACTCATGCCGGAACTCGATTTCGACAAGTTACTCCGCGTTGCTATTGACGAGGCGAAAGCCGGACGAGCCGAGGGCGGAATTCCGATCGGCGCCGCTCTCTTCACGGCCACGGGCGAGCTACTCGGCCGGGGCCGCAACCGCCGCGTGCAGCACGGCGACCCCTCCGCGCACGGAGAGACCGATGCATTCCGGAATGCCGGCCGGCAAGTTCGATACGACGATAAGATCCTGGCAACGACCCTCGCGCCGTGCTGGTATTGCAGCGGATTGGTGCGTCAGTTTCGCATCGGCACCGTGATTGTGGGTGATGCCGAAACGTTCGAGGGCGGCATCGACTGGCTGCGCGGGTGCGGGACGAGGGTGATCGTACGTCAATCCGAGGAATGCGTCGCGCTGATGACGGAGTTTATCCGCGAGAATCCGGCGCTTTGGAACGAAGATATCGGAGTGCCGATCGCGCCGTGATGCACTCGAATCGCCGGCACCTTTTACCGCTTCCTCACGGGCTTGTGAAAAAATGCGGCTGCCGTTCTCGTGGCGCTCCATTCGCCTTTCGATACACCTTTTACCGCTCCCTCACGGGTTTGTGAAAAAATCCAGCTGTTGTTCTCGTCGCGCTCCACTCGCATCCCCGGCACCGTTTACCGCTCCGTTGAAAGTCACAATGGGAGTGCTGCGTCCGTAGCGGGTTTGATATTGACGGTGTAACCGAGAATTCGCAGTTCCCGGGCGATTTTCTGAGCACGGCGTTTGGCTGCTTG
>DATNFO010000024.1:0-463544 GCA_035606355.1 Candidatus Limnocylindrales bacterium
AGAAGCGGACGCGGGATCATTTCCGCAAGCTGGCGGCGGACCTGCCCGCGGGGTTAGAGAAAGATGTGTGCTCCGAGCTCGCGGCAGAAGAAGAGGAACACGTCGCTTTGCTGGAAGGCGAGTTGGAGCAGTTGGGATAGCTCGGAAAGTTTCCGCCCTGAAGGACGGTTCGGGAGGTTCTATCGAATGGGCCAGTGTGAGGCCCTGATGGAACGGCGGGGATGATGCCCCCACGCGTCCATTACTCTTAGGGCTGAAAACGGTGATTTGTTATGCGCACCCTCCCGGGTACAACTGACCGTCCGTTTGTGGCGGTTTGTGCACATGCGGCTCACGTTCCGTAAAGGGCGTTAGCTGATCCGAGGGGGGCCGGAGTCCCGAGATTCCGGTTCCCCTACCTGGGATTATAGAACTCGCCTTCCCGGAGTGCAATGCAAAGCTCGCGGGCGAAACCGTCCAGGGCGTTGCGGCGGCGGCGGCGATTCTGGGGCGGACGGACGGATCGGCGGCGTTGCGGATCATGTCGCGCTGCACGAGCTCAAAGCGCGGATGGCCTTCGATATCGCGAAGGGTTCCCGCGCTGGAGGTATAGCGGTTATCGGGCGCCGCCGCTGGATGGCTAGCCTCCGGACCACTTCAATCGAGCGGTCGCCACCTACCAAATTAACTTCGCTCCCAGTTGGATGTTGCGGGCGGGATGAGCTCCTGAGATAGTTCCGAAGTTGCTGCTCGAAATGCTCGTCGACGGGCCCTGGAAGTTCACGTTGTTAAACGCGTTGATGAAGTCGACGCCGAAGCGCAGTTTGAACCGCTCGGTAAAGTTGAAGAACTTCATGAGCGAGAGGTTGTAGAGTTGCAGGCCTGGACCGCGAATGTCGCCGGGCCCCGCTGTTCCCCAAGTGGATTGTCCGGCAGGGACAAAGGCTGCGGGATCGAACCAGCCGTTGGGTCCCGCGTTTGGAAGGACCGCAGGTCCTCCGAGGTAGTCGGCCACGCGGGAGCCGAGGATCGGAGTGTTGCCCGTCACCGTATACGGGAAGCCGGTCTGCAGGTGAATGATGCCGCTGAGTTGCCAGCCGCCAACCGTTGCGCTGACATAGTGCGGCGCGTTGCGGAGCCGCGGCAACTCCCAGACGAAAGAACCGACGAAGACATGCGTCGCGTCATAGGAAAGCGGTCCGTAGAAGGCCCGGAGGTTGTAATAGTTGAGGTCGTTCTCCGTATCTCCGCTGGCGTTGCCTAAGGCCTTGGACCACGTGTACGCGGCCGTGAAGAGCACGTTTCCGGCGCGGCGCGAAAGCCGCGCCTGTAAACTGTTGTAATTCGAATTAGCCACGCTGAGAAACTGCCGGATCTGCGAATAGCCGGCGTATGGCCGCAGGTAGTTCTCGTTGGACGTCGAAGACGCCGCGGCGAGCGTCGCGAGCGTGGGCTGATTGATATCGGGCTCGGTGAGCAGGTGATGGCCTTCGCTGCCGACATAGTCGACTTCGGCAAAGAGATTGATAGGGAGCTGCCGCTGAATTCCGAAACTGAACTGCTCCGAATAGGGAATCTTGAGATATGGATTGACGGTCTGAATCGCGCCCCAGACTGCCTGAACCTGGGCGCCTCCCGTGATGTTGGAGAGGTTACTGTATTGATATGCGCTGGTCTCCACGTACGGCGGATTGTTGAGCGAATAGAACGTAGGGTTGCCCTGTATACGGTCGTAATAGAGACCGAAGCCGCCTCGAATAACGGTCTTATCGTTGATGCCGTATGCGAACCCGAGGCGCGGCGAGAAGGTGCCTTGACTGGGATACATACCGCGCGGCGCGCCTGCCGGGACGGATTGCACCAGCGGGCTGTTGGCGTTCGGCACGAGGTACGCCTGGGACGGATTAATTCCGTTGGCGACGCGCTGCAGCCCATTGAGGATGTTGCCGGAGCCGGGCACTAACTGGCCCTTGGAGTTCACGGTCACGGCCTGCGCGGGATTGTACAGCGATGGGACGAAGTCCACCAGATTATTCACGGTGGAGTACATCGCCATCATGTACTCGTAGCGGATACCGAGGTCTAAAGTCAGTTTGCGGCTGACCTTCCAGTTATCCTCGGCGAAAACGCTCGGCTCCGTGTAGCGGAAGCGGCCCATAGGGTCATACGCGGCTTCGGTGTAGGTGTTGAAGTTGCCGAGGAGCGCGTCGGCGAGCGCGTAACCGGTGCTGTTGGGGTTGCCAGTGGCGTTGAACGTAACGGAGCCATCGTACGGCGACCGGCCATTCTGGTCCTTGCGGTTGCGGATCACCATGACTCCGGCGCGCAGGGAGTGATTGCCCCGCACAAGCGACACTGTGTCGGCAGTCTCGATCTCAGTGGTAGGGGAGAGGAGCGCGTGATCGGGGCCATCCCAACTGGCAAAGCTGGTAATGGATCCGCTGGGAATGCCTCCAGGGTAGCGGCCAACGCCGTCGTATATGTGCGGGTAAGTGAAACCCTCGACACTGGCCAGCCAGGTATCGCCTTGGTTCCAGTAACGCTGGCCATTCCAGCTGGCGCCGGCATGGACCTCATTGACGATGGATGGCGTCACGATCCACGTTTCGGAAAGCAGCAAGCTCTTGCCGGGGCGATCGCGCGTTTCAGGCGTAATGGGAATCGATCCGCCGGGGCCATCGGCGAGAAAGATATCGTTGTAATCGTCGACCCAGCGGCCGTAGAGCGTGTGCTTGGCGCTGATGCGGTAATCGATGCGGGCCAGGTCTTCGCGATAATTCAGCGGATTAGGGTTCTCGAAAGTAGTGTTGTTCGCGACCGGCGTGTTAGTGAAAATGGCGGCTTGCGGCATCACGGCGCGGTAGACGTTCCCGACGGCACGGCCCTCCTGCGTGATCATCGCTTGCGGAATCATGTTGTTCGGGAATGGATTCTTGGTTCCCGGTTCGTAGATGACCGTCTTTGGGAGCAGCGCGGAAAAGTCGCCGTTGAGTTCGGCCGTAGTGGGTAAAGTTGTCCGGCTGGGAGCGCTTTGCTGGCGCAGGCGCTTCCACTCTTCTCCTACGAAGAAGAAGAGCTTGTCATGCTTGATGGGTCCTCCGATGTTATAGCCGAAATCGTTGAAACGGAGCTCGGTATTGTTGGGCGAGAAGAAATTCCGGGCGTCTAGCGCATCATTGCGGAAGTATTCGAAGGCCGCGCCGTGAATGGTGTTCGTCCCGTTCTTCGTCACCACGTTGAAGGCTACCCCGGCCGATCGTCCGTATTGAGCGGAGAAGTTGGAGGTTTGAATTTTGACCTCTTGCAGGAAATCCGGGCTGACGTTGTTGATGAGACTGCCGTTGGCGCCGGCATCGAGGTTCCCCAAACCATCCACGGTCATATTGTTCTGGTTGCTGCGATGACCATTGACCACCTGATTAGTGGCGCTCAGGCTGGTATTGATGCTGAAGGTATCCGGATTTGTCACTGTGGCCCCGGGCACGAGCGTCAGGAGCTCCATATAGTTGCGGCCATTCAACGGAACGTTTTCGACCTGTTTGGTATCGATAACGTCGGCCACTTCACCGGAAACCGTGTTCAAGGTTTCCGCATTCGATGCGACGACATCTACGCTTTGGGTCGCCTGACCGACTTCCAACTTAAAATCGGCAGTGACGCGGCCATCGGCTACCAATTGAAAGCCGCGGCGGATGGAACGCTTGAACCCGGGCCCTTCCACCTCAACGGCATAGGGTCCGATGGGCAGGTTTTCGGCGACATAGAAGCCGGAATTATTGGTGAGGATGGCTCGGGTGGCTTGCGTGTCGGTATTGCGTATGGTGACCTTGGCATTTGGAACGGCGGCGCCGGATGCATCGATGACGGTGCCGGAAATACGGCCGAAATCTGTCTGTGCGGATAACGTTACGACTGAAAGTGCGAGACCGAACAAAACCGCTGCGAGGCGATGGTTCGACATTTGTGGTTCCCCCTGACTGGAACCACACTAACGCTTGGACACCGCCTGCGGAATACGAGCTTTGACGTATACCCCAATGTTTAGCGTTAAAATTTGAACACGGCTTGCTCGGATGTTGCTTTATCCGCGCTCGAACAGCTTTAGAAACTCGCGGACACGCGCTACGTAGTGGCGGGTTTCCCGGTATGGCGGGATGCCTCGGTAGCGATCCACCACCGCAGGCCCGGCATTATAGGCAGCGATTACCCGATTGAGCCAGTCTTTGCGTCCGTGGTAGCGTTCCATCAGCACCCGCAGATAATGAGTGCCGGCGTCGATGTTCTGCGCCGGGTCCGTAGGATCCGCGCCAAACTGCTCGGCGGTTTCGGGCATCAGTTGCATCAGTCCGATTGCGCCGGCGCGGGAGACGGCAGCGGGGTCGAAATTCGATTCGGCTGCGACAATGCTTTTCACCAGGGCCGGGCGGACTTTATGTTTTTCAGCGGCTGCGTTGATCAGTGCCTGGGTTTGTTCCGGCTTCAGGACAGCCGGTTTCAGGAGGTGCAGTTTGAGCACGCGCCGCTCCAGCGCGGGCCCGTGGAGAATCGCTACGGCCCCAGCAATCAGGGCCAGTCGGGCAATCTTCATGCGATCGTTTTCCAGGGTGTTAGACTTTTAATTCAATGGCTAAAGCGACGCATTTAGAGTGCAGCGTGTGTAACAAGAGGGTGGACGCAGGACAGACAGCAAACCTCTGTAGCTGTGGCGGACCGCTGCTGGTGCGATATGACCTCGATACCATCCGAACACGCTGGCGGCGGCGTGATGTTGCGAATGGGCCGTCCAGCATGTGGCGCTATGCGCCGGTTCTACCGCCTAGGGATGAAGCCATTATAACACTGGGAGAGGGCTGGACGCCTCTCATCCGGGCTCGCCGGCTGGCTGCGCGCATCGGCATGGAAGATTGCCTGTGGGTGAAAGACGAGGGGCTGAACCCCACGGGAAGCTTCAAGGCTCGCGGGCTTTCCTGTGCCATTTCGATGTGCTATGAGCTGGGCGTTAAAAAGGTGGCGATCCCCTCGGCCGGAAACGCGGCGAGCGCGCTCGCGGCTTACGCGGCAGCCGCGGGGCTGGAGAGCTTCATCTTCATGCCTAAGGACGTGCCCCAGGCCAATTACCTGGAATGCAAGGCTTACGGCGCAAACGTCACTCTGGTGGATGGGCTGATCAGCGACTGCGGGAAAATTGTGGCCGAGCGGGGCCCTCAGGAAGGCTGGTTCGACATCAGCACGCTGAAAGAGCCGTATCGCATTGAAGGCAAGAAAACGATGGGATATGAAGTGGCCGAGCAGATGGATTGGGAGCTGCCCGACGCGATCTTCTATCCGACCGGCGGCGGGGTGGGCATGATCGGCATGTGGAAGGCCTTCGCTGAGATGGAGAAGTTGGGATGGATCGGCAGCAAGCGGCCGAAAATGATCGCCGTGCAGGCCGAGGGGTGCGCGCCGATTGTGCGCGCTTGGGAAGAGCACGAGCCTAAAAGCCGGTTTTTTGAAAATGCGCATACGGTGGCGGCAGGGCTGCGGGTGCCTAAGGCCCTCGGCGATTTTCTGGTGTTGCAAGCCGTTAAAGAGAGCGGCGGCACCGCGGTGTCGGTGAGCGACGAGGAGATGCTCGCGGACGGCATTCAGCTCGCAAGCGACCAGGGGGTGTATGCGGCTCCTGAAGGCGCGGCGTGCGTTTCGGCATTGAAGAAGCTGCTGGCGAGCGGGTTCTTCAAAGGGAACGAGCGCATCGTGTTGTACAACACAGGGTCGGGGTTGAAGTATCCCGAAGCGTATTCGACGCGGTTCCCGCGCACGGCGCCGGGGGAGCAGGATAAACTCGGCGGATTGATCACCCCGCGATGAAAACGACGGCACTGCGCGCGCTGGATTTATTGAGCCGCGGCGGCGTGGAGTATGCCGATGTGCGGGCTATTGAATCGCGCGACCGCGAGATCACAACAAAGAACGGAAAAGCCGGGCACGTTTCGAGCTCGGAATCCGCGGGCGTTGGCATGCGTGTGCTGGTGGGTGGCTGCTGGGGCTTTGCCGCAACCGACGATCTGAGCGCCCACGGCCTGGAGCGCTGCGCCACTCTGGCGCTGGAGATTGCCCGCTCCAGCGGCATGGCAAAAAAAGAGAACGTAGCCCTGGCCCCGGAGACAGCGTACGTGGCGGAGTGGTCATCACCATGCGCGATCGACCCTTTCAGCATTCCGGTTGACCGTCAACTGGGCGTGCTGCTTGCCGTAGATGCGGAGCTGCGGCGGAATCCGCAGATCAGTCTGGCGGAAGCTTCGATGCACTTCACGCGGGTGCGGCAGGTCTTCGCTTCGACGCTCGGCAGCATCATCGATCAGACGCGCGTAATGAGCGGCGCCGGGTTTTCAGCACTCTGCTACAAGGATGACGAAATACAGCGGCGCAGCTTTCCCAATTCGTTCGGCGGCCAGTATCAGTTGAAGGGCTGGGAGTTGATCGACGAATTGGATTTGCCGGCGCACGCTCCTCTGATCGCGGAGCAGGCGGTGGCGCTGCATGCTGCCGACCAGTGTCCGGAGGGGGAGTTCGATCTGGTGCTGGATTCGGCGCAGTTGGGATTGCAGATTCACGAATCCATCGGCCATCCGATCGAGTTGGATCGCGTGCTGGGCAGCGAGGCTAATTACGCGGGGATGAGCTTCCTCACTCTGGATAAGTTGAACGCCCTGCGCTATGGGTCCGAGATCGTGAATGTGGTGTGCGATGCGCGCGCGGCGCACGGTCCGGGACTGGGAACGTTTGCGTTCGACGATGAGGGCGTGCCGGCGCAGTCCACAGATATCATTCGCGGCGGGCAGTTCCGCGGATACATGACGAGCCGCGAGACGGCCGCGGCGGTGGGCGATTCGCGAAGCAACGGGTGCATGCGCGCGGACGGCTGGGCGCGAATTCCACTGATCCGCATGACGAACGTGAGTCTGCTGCCGGGTGAGCAGTCGCTCGACGAGGTGTTCGACTGCGACGGCATCTACATGGAGACGAACCGAAGCTGGTCAATCGACGACAAGCGGTACAACTTCCAGTTCGGCTGCGAGATCGGCTGGGAGATCAAGGGCGGTAAGCGCGTTCGCATGTTGAAGAACCCCAGCTACAGCGGCATCTCGACGGAGTTCTGGAATGCGTGCGCCGCTATTGCGGGGCGCGAGCATTGGACGTTGTGGGGCGTGCCGAATTGCGGCAAGGGGCAGCCGGAGCAAGTGATGGGTACAGGTCATGGCGCGAGCCCGGCGCGCTTCCGCGGGATCAAGGTGGGGAGCGCGTATGGCGGGTAAGTGCCCGCAATGGTGCGTCGATGTATTCGAGCAGGCGCAGGCCGCGGCGCGAGCGCTGGGCGTTGCGGATGTTGAAGCGATACTCGCTACGGAAGCGGGCGCGCTGACGCGGTTCGCCAACAACACGATCCATCAGAACGTGGCCGAGGAGTCGCGGCATCTTTCCGTGCGGGTGATTGTGGAGGGCCGTACCGCCCGGGCGTCGACGAACCGGCTGGATGCGGCGGCGATTCGCGAAACAGTCGAGCAGGCAACCGCGATCACGCGGTTGACCGAGCCGGATCCGGAGTTGCTGCCTCTGGCCGAACCCGCGGAGTACGCCGCAGTGTCGCGCTATTTCGATGCGACCGCGCGGGCTACGCCCGAGGAGCGTGCGCTAGCCGTCGCGCAGGCGATCGAGATTGTGGAAGACGCCGGTCAAATCGCGGCAGGCATTTATTCGACCGGCGAGAACGGCTTCGCGCTGCTGAATTCGCGCGGCGTCGCGGCGTGGCATAGCGAGACACTGGCACGGTTCTCGATCACCGCGATGGCCGCGGACAGTTCCGGGTGGGCTAAGGCGAGCGCTTGTTACCACGGCGATCTCGATCCGCTGGCGCTGGCGGTCTCGGCGGCTCAAAAATCAAAGGCGTCAGCGAATCCGCGCGAGCTTTCGGCGGGCCGGTACACGGTCATTCTGGAGCCTGCGGCGGTGCTGGATCTGGCGGGGCAGATGTTCGGCGATTTCAGTGCGACGGCGATTCGCGACGGCAGGAGTTTTTTGAACGATCGGATCGGTGAGGCAATTTTCGGCTCGAATATCACGATCGATGATGACGTCACTCATCCGTTGCAAACGGGCGCTCCTTTCGATGGGGAAGGCGTTCCGCGACGGAAGCTCACGCTGGTGGAAGCGGGCGTGCCGCGCGAGATCGCTTACAGCAGGCAGGCCGCGGCGGTTGCGAGCGCCGCGCCGACAGGTCATGGCTTTCCGCTGCCGAACGAGTTGGGCGAGGCGCCCATGAATATCGTCATCGCGGGCGGGGAGAGCAGCGTCGCGGAGATGGTGGCGTCAACCGGGCGCGGAATTCTGGTGACGCGCTTGTGGTACATCCGCGAAGTGGATCCGTACGAGAAGATTTTCACCGGCATGACTCGGGACGGCACGTTTGCAGTAGAGGACGGGAAGGTGGTCGCGGGCGTGCGGAATTTCCGATTCAATCAGGGGCTGATGGAGATGCTGTCGAACGTCGAGGCGCTCGGGCGGAGCGTGCGCGCCAGCGGCGAAGAGACTTTCGATATGGTAGTTCCGGCGATGAAGGTCGGCGGCTTCAATTTCACCGAGGTAACTCGCTTCTAGGTCGATGCCGCGCTTCGTCTGCGGCCTTTGATGCGACGCGGGTGGGAGTTGCCGCCGATCCGGGAGAATTTTTGCTGCGGCGGGGGCAAGAGGTAATCGACCCGGCAGCGGTAGTGCGTGGCATCGCAGCGAATGGCGCTGGGGCGGAGCTCTGCCGGGCATTGGGGATCCCGGAATTACGGTTAGTCCGCGGCGGAAGGGGTGGGGGCTTGATGCCAGGAGTCAGCGGGACTTCCGCTCATTCTCGTTTGGGGAGTCTTAACGCAAATCCGTTGGTGGGCTTTTGGAGCGGGAGACGGGATTCGAACCCGCGACATCGACCTTGGCAAGGTCGCACTCTACCAGCTGAGTTACTCCCGCTCGACGGAAAACCCTATTCTCCTTCAGAACATTCACCATGTCAAACGTTCCAGTTAGGTAACTGATTTTAAACGGTTTATAAACTTGCAGGAAACGTATTTCCTTGTGCTATGCTACTGTCTCGGTTGGCTGGAAGCGTTCTCCTCTCGGCTCTGGCGCGACCGCGGAGCGGCCTCGCCGCTCTTCTTCGGATCGTAGGCACCGACTGACCCCAGACTGCTGTGGAAAAGCTTGTGGAAAACGTGTGCTTGTCGTGTGTGATTGGTGTGTAAAACGATGAATTATTGGGATCAAATCCGCAATTATCTCCGGCAACGGGTTAGTTCGGAGGAGTATGCGAACTGGCTGCAGGGCACAACTGCCGGGGCAGTTGAAGGGGACCTCTTGTGCGTGTCTGTGCCGGACCAGGAAACGCAATCGTGGCTGGAAACGGAATACTCCACGCTCGTGCTCAACGGCATTCGGGAGCTTTCATTGCCGGTGCGCCGGGTGCGCTACCAGGCTATGCCGATCCGCGGTGTGCGGAATCAGGCTCTGGCGTCAATAGACGGGACAGCGGTGGCTCCCGAGATGGAAGTGGCGAGTCCGTTGAACCCGAAATTCACGTTCGATTCGTTCGTGGTGGGCGCCTGTAATCAGTTTGCTCACGCGGCTGCGCGCAGCGTAGCCACGAATCCTTCCCGCAGCTACAACCCGCTGTTCCTCTACGGTGGCACAGGCATGGGAAAGACGCACCTGATGCATGCGATCGGACGGGAATTGACGGCGAAGTTCGGTTCCATGCGCGTGATCTACACTTCCAGCGAGCGGTTCATGAACGAGATGATCGCTTGCATCCGTACGGAGCGTATGGCGCAATTTCAGCGGCGCTACCGGGAAGTCGACGTGCTGCTGATTGACGATATCCAATTGCTCGGCACGAAGGAACGCACGCAGGAAGAGTTCTTCCACACGTTCAACGAACTGCACGAGCATCAGAAGCAGATTGTGATCTCGAGCGATTGCCCTCCGAAAGATATTCCCGGCCTCGTGGAACGGCTGCGTTCGCGATTCGAGTGGGGACTGCTCGCGGATTTACAGCCGCCCGACCTCGAGACCAAGATGGCGATTCTGGATAAGAAGGCCGAACTCGAGAACATCACGCTGCCGGATGACGTGCGCTCTTTCATGGCATCGAAAACCAAGAGCAACGTCCGTGAACTCGAAGGCGCGCTGGTGAAACTGATCGCCTATTCGTCGCTCACGGGAACGCCCATCAATCTACAGATGGCGCAGCAGGTGTTGAAACATCTGGTACATGTGCAGGACCGGCGAGTGACCATCGATGCCATTCAGAAGGGTGTCGCAGAGCGGTTCGGAATCAAGCAATCGCAGCTCAGGGAAAAGAGCAACACGAAGAAGATTGTTTACCCCCGGCAGATCGCCATGTACCTGGTGAAGGAGCTGACTGATGCATCGCTTCCGGAGATCGGGCGCGCGTTTGGCGGCAAGCACCATACGACCGTGATTCACTCGATCACGAAGATCGAGCAAATGCGCGAGAAAGATCCGGATTTAAACAGGCTCCTGCACAGCCTAATGGACTCATTGCAATGAAGTTGCTGCGATTTCCACATTTGCCCTTTTTTGGGGCTATGGAAAACTGTGCGAAACTTCGCTGCGCTCCGGTTTTAGGGCGGACGCCCTCCGGAGATCCTCTCTTGTTTACTCCTTCACCGGTGGCGCAAAGTAGTTGAATTTAGTATAATTTAGGTAGTCTTCAACAAATTGCACAGGCCCGATGAAAACGGTTCTTATAGTGCTCATCTATACAGCCTGAATAGAATAGGAGCTCGGTCCAAATGGAATTCACCGTCAGCAAGTCCGATCTCGTAAAAGAACTGAGTCTGTCGCAAGGCGTGGTGGAGAAGAAGACCACGATTCCGATTCTGTCGAACGTGCTGCTGGAAGCGTCCGGAGATCGCGTGAATCTAACGGCTACGGACCTGGAGCTGGGGATCCGCTGCTCCTGTCCGGCGCGCGTGAAGAAGGAAGGCTCCGGAACGGTGCCGGCGCGGAAGCTTTTGGATTTCGTTCGCCTGCTGCCCGAGGGCGATGTAAACATGAAGTTTTTGGAGAATCACTGGGCGAGCATCACGTGCGGACGGTCGCGGACGCGCATCGCCGGCATGAGCCGCGAGAGTTTCCCCGAACTGCCGCAGATGCCGGAGGCGTTGGCTGAAATTCCTATAAAGACGCTTTCGAGCATGATTGCGCGAACTGCATTTGCGATCTCCATGGAGGAATCGCGCTTCACGTTGAACGGGGCGCTGCTGTTGATGCGGCCCGAGGGTCTGACGATGGTCGCGACCGATGGCCATCGCCTGGCGTTTGTGCAGGCGAAGCCCGAAGAGAGCGGCAATGTGGATCAGCAGTTCCGGGCATTGGTTCCGAAGAAAGCAATGGCGGAGTTGGTGAAGCTGGCCGACGATTCAGGCGAGGGCGGTAAGGCGGTTTTCGCGGGCGACGACAATCACCTGTTCTTTCAGGTTGGGCACCGTTTGTTGATGACCCGCAAGCTTACCGGCAACTTTCCGGATTATGAGCGCGTGCTGCCGAAGGACCATTCGCTTTCGGCGACGTTGCAGAAAGACGAGATCCGCGCGGCGATCGAGCGCGTTGCGCAGTTTGCGGATGAACGGTCGCGTGCGATTCGCGTGCAGTTCGTCAGTGGGGAAGTGCGGGTATTTTCCTCGAGCGTGGAAATGGGTGAATCCGAAGAAAGCGTGCCGAGCCAGTACAACGGGCCGGACCTCGAAATCGGATTCAATGCGCAGTATCTACTCGATTTTCTGCGTGCGATTCCGCAAGAGCACGTATCTTTCGAACTGAAGGATCAAAAGAGCGCGGGAGAAATGCGGCCGGCAGGCGACAAGATCGCGGACCAGTACCGCTACGTCGTCATGCCAATGAGAATCTGAGTCTCGAGCAGGCTTTAACGCGCCTTCGCGTATGACTCAGTATTGAGACTGTAGCAGCAAGGGAAATATGGCAAATAGTGAAATGCAGCCGGGAACCGGTGACGTTTACGATTCCTCCAGTATCAAGGTGCTCGAAGGCCTTGAAGCGGTGCGTCTGCGGCCCGCGATGTATATCGGATCGACTGGCGAAATCGGGCTTCACCACCTGGTGTATGAAGTAGTGGACAACTCCGTGGACGAAGCGCTCGCGGGCTTCGCCGACGAAATTAAAGTAACCATCCACGACGACAACTCGGTGACGGTGATCGATAACGGCCGTGGAATACCGGTCGATCTTCACGAAGACGAGGGCGTCTCGGCAGCGCAGGTAGTGATGACCAAGCTGCACGCCGGCGGCAAGTTCGATTCCAAGAGCTACAAGGTCTCTGGCGGCCTGCACGGCGTCGGCGTGAGTTGCGTGAACGCGCTGAGTGAGAAGCTCGATCTTGAAATCTGGCGCGATGGATACACGTGGACCCAGGAGTATTCCTGCGGCGCTCCAAAGGCTCCGCTGGCGAAAGCCGGGAAGGCCGGCAAAAAGACGGGGACGCGGGTCACTTTCAAACCCGATACGTCCATCATGACGACCAGCGTATTCAACTTCGATACGCTCGCGCAGCGGCTGCGGCAACTCGCGTTTCTGAATAAGGGTTTGAAAATTACGCTCACCGATGAGCGCGTAGAGGGCGAGGCGAAGTCGCAGGAATTTCTGTATGAGGGCGGAATCGCCGAGTTCATCAAGCACCTGAACCGCGGTAAGCAGGTTCTTCACGAAAAGCCTATCCATTTCGACACCGAAAAGCCCGGCCCGAACGGGACCATCACGATGGAGGTGGCGCTGCAATACAACGACACCTACTCGGTGAACGAGTTCAGTTTTGCAAACAACATCAACACCGTGGATGGCGGGACGCACCTCACGGGCTTCCGCACGGCCCTGACCCGCACGATCAACTCCTTCGGCCAGGCGCAGGGTATGTTCAAAGAAAAAGAGAGCCTGACGGGCGACGACGTCCGGGAAGGCTTAACCGCCGTGGTCAGTGTGAAGGTGCCTCAGCCGCAGTTCGAAGGGCAGACCAAAGGCAAACTGAACAGCGACATCTCCGGCATGATGACGGCATTCGTCAACGAGAAGTTGACCGAGTACTTCGACAAGAACGCGACGGTGGGCCGCAAGATCGTCAGCAAGGCGATTGAAGCGTCGCGCGCTCGCGAAGCTGCGCGCAAAGCACGCGATCTCACGCGCCGCAAGGGCGCGCTGGAATCGGGTGGCATGCCTCATAAACTCGCGGATTGCCAGGAGCGCGATCCGGAACGCTGTGAGTTGTTCCTGGTAGAGGGCGAATCGGCAGGCGGAACCGCGAAGCAGGGCCGCGACCGGCGTTTCCAGGCGATTCTGCCGCTGAAGGGGAAAATCCTCAACGTCGAAAAGGCGCGGTACGACAAAATGCTGGGCCACGAGGAAATCCGTGCCATGATCACGGCTCTCGGCACCGGCATCGGCAAGGACGATTTTGACGCGGCCAAGGTCCGCTACGGCAAGGTGATAATCATGACCGATGCCGATGTGGACGGTTCTCACATCCGTACCCTGCTGCTCACGTTCTTCTTCCGGCACATGAAGGAGCTGATTGAGCGCGATCACATCTATATCGCGCAACCGCCGCTGTATCGGATCAAGAAGGGCAAGAGCGAGAAGTACATCAAAGACGAAAAGGAATTCACGAAGGAAATTATGCGGCGTGCCACTGAGAATCTCTCGGTAGAGATCCACTCGAACGGCAACGGCGCATCGGCTGTGCTGGAAGGCGCTGAGCTTCGCAGCTTCCTCCTCAACCTCGATGAGTATCAGCAAATCTTCCACAAAGTAGAGCGCCGGATGCGCGATGCCCGTGTGGTCGAGGTGCTCTCGAATGTCGAGCTTAGAATCGATCACAAGGCGGAATTTCAGGAAGAGCTGAATTTGAAGCCGGTCTTCGATGCTTTGACGAGACTCGGGCTTAAGCCGGAGATGCGGAAGGACGAGGAGCACTCGTCATACGACGTGGTGTTCCACGATTCGACGAATGCGGAGCGCAGCATCGGGGTGGCCCTGGCGGCGCAGCCGGAATACCGGCGCTTCCGCGCGCTGGCCCGCACGGTGGCGCGATTCAATCAGCCGCCATTCGTCGCTGTGAAGGATACGCGTCGCGAGACTCAGCCCAACTGGAGCGAGCTACTCGAATACGTCAAGAACGAAGGCAAGAAGGATGCATCGGTGCAGCGCTATAAGGGGCTCGGCGAGATGAACTCCGAGCAGCTTGCCGAAACGACCATGAATCCGGAAAAGCGCACTCTGCTGAAGGTGCGGTTGGAGGATGCGGTGGAAAGCGAATCGATCTTCTCCACGTTAATGGGCGAGGACGTAGAGAGCCGCCGCAAGTTCATTGAAGAAAACGCGCTGGACGTAAAGAACCTCGACGTCTAAGCCGCTACACACGGCCGTACAGTTTGGCCAGCTCTTTCAGGCTCGCTGCCAGTTCGCCCGTCAGGGCTCCAGGTTGTAGGCGCCAGCGCCAGTTTCCGCTTGGGACCGACGGGGTATTCATGCGAGCTTCGCTTCCCAAGCGCAGGACGTCTTGGGCGGGAAACAGCGCGGCCTCCGCCACCGACATCATCAACGTCCGAATCAGAGTCCACGGCATATCGCGGCCATCGGTATTCAGATAAGCTCGCGCGAAAGCCTTCTCCTGTTCGATTTGGGCGGCTGTGCGCGTGCTGTCTTTGCCCTCGCTTTTCCACCAGCCGGCGACGGTATCGTTGTCATGTGTTCCCGTATAGGCGACCAGGTTGCGCACATAGTTGTGTGGGCGGAACGACTGCGCCTGGTCGTCTTTGCCGAAAGCGAATTGCAGGATCGCCATACCGGGAAAGTGGAACTCATTGCGCACCGCTTCGACTTCAGCGGTGATCACGCCGAGGTTTTCCGCGACCAGCGGCAGCGCTCCGAGTTTGGCTTCGAGCGCGCGGAAGAGGGCTGCGCCGGGACCCTGCACCCAGCGGCCATGCTGGGCGGTTTTCTCGTGGGCGGGCACTGCCCAGTACGCTTCGAAGCCGCGGAAGTGGTCCATGCGCACCACGTCGAACATGCGGAGAGCTTCGCGCATGCGGTCGATCCACCAGGGAAAGCCGCGCTTGGCCTCAACGTCCCAGCGATAGACCGGATTACCCCACAATTGACCGGTGGCGGAGAAATAATCGGGCGGCACGCCCGCCACCGCTGTCGGGTTGCCGTGAGCGTCGAGCTGAAACAGGTCGCGGTTCGACCACACGTCCGCCGAATCGTGCGCCACATAGATCGGAATGTCGCCCATAATGCGGATGCCGCGGGAGGCGCAGTAATCGCGGAGGGCGTTCCACTCGCGGAAAAATTCAAACTGGACGAATCGATGGTACGCGATCCCTTCTTCGGAGGCGACTGCCCCCGGTTCCCATTCGGACCAAACGGTTCCGCCGTGGGCCTCTTTCAGCGCCATGAATTGCGCGTATGCGGGAAGCCAGCAGTGGCTTTCAGCGACAAACGCCGCGAGCGCATCGCGGTCGGCGGGGGTGGCTCGGGTCTGGAAACCAGCGAATGCCTTTTGCAAGAGCGCGCGCTTCCAGGGGAGGACCTTCTCAAATTCGACGGCGCCGTGCTGGAACGGCGGATTGGCGACATCGGCAGGCCAGAGGTAGCCGCGTTTCACGAGGAGATCGGGACTGATGAGCAGCGGATTTCCCGCAAACGCGGAGAAGAGTTGGTACGGCGATTCGCCGTAGCCGACCGGACCGAGCGGCAGCACCTGCCAAAGGCGCGCTCCGGCTGAATGCATCCAATCGACGAAGCGGAAAGCTTCCGGGCCGAGGTCCCCGACGCCGTAGGGTCCGGGCAGGGAGGTGGGGTGGAGAAGGATTCCGCAGGAGCGGCCGAGGTCCATACTTAATTTTGCGAGAAGGCGCGGGGCGGCGGCCACTATGTTGGTATCGAGTATGCGAGCCGCCGTACTATCGTGTTTGTGCTCCGTGGCACTGCTGGCACAGGCTTCCGATCCGGCTTATGAGCCCTTGACCCGTGCTTATGCGGCACTGCGGGCTCACGATTACGACGCGGCGATCGCCGGATTTCTGCAGGGCATCGCGGTGGTCCCGGACCGCGTCGCCATCCGTAAGGACCTTGGTTACACGTATTTGAAGGTCGGCGAGAACGATCTCGCGCGCGATCAGTTCGAGGCGGCCATGCGGGTCGACGCAGCCGATGAACAGGTGGCGATGGAGTATGCGTTCCTTTGTTTCGAGACGAAGAAACAGGCGGAGGCGCGGCGCGTTTTCGACCGCGTGCGCAAGAGCGGCAACGCAACCGCCGAGCAGGCGTTCCAGAATATCGATGGCCCGCTGGCGGCCGGCATCGACCGCTGGCAAAAGGCGATCGCAATGGGCAGCGACAGTTTCAGCGCCCATTTCGAGCTGGCGACGCTCGCGGAACAGCGCGACGAGCTGGCTCTTGCGGCCGAGCATTTTCAAAAAGCCTGGAAGTTGCTGCCGGACCGGCGCAGCGTCCTTGTGGACTTGGGTCGGGTGTGGAAGTCGATGGGATTGACGGAGCGGGCGAACGCCGCGCTCCTGGCGGCGTCGCGCGGCGGCGAGCCACGGGCCGCGGAGATGGCGAAAGAGCTTCTACCCGACCGGTATCCCTTTGTCAATGAGTTTCGGAGTGCACTGGAGTTGGATCCTGCCAATGCGGAACTGCGGCGGGAACTGGGATACTTGCTGCTCCGTATGGAGCGGCAAGACGAGGCGGAGGCGGAGTTTCGCAAGGTGACGGAGATTGCTCCGGACGACCTGCTCTCGGCAACCCAACTCGGGTTCCTGCTGCATGCGCGCGGACAGGATGCGCTGGCCCGGCCATTGTTCGAGCGCGTGCTCGCGGGCAGCGACGACGATCTGGCGAATCGAGTTCGCGCGGTGCTGCGCATGCCGCAGGTCCTGCGCAAAGGGGCGGAGGACAAGGCGCAATCCATCGACGCGAAGGTGATGGCTGAGCGTAGTATCAAAGCCGGTTACATGCAGGACGCACTGCGATATCTGAAGGTGGCTCAGGAGAGCGACCCGGGCGATTTCGATGTCATGTTGAAGCTCGGGTGGACTTACAACATCCTGTATCAGGATTCGCTCGCCTACCGTTGGTTCCGTCTCGCGGAGAAGAGTCAGGACACTCGCATTGCGAGCCAGGCGGACGAAGCGGCGCGCCACCTGCGGCAAGGCCTGGAGCCAGTGCGTGTGAGTGTGTGGTTGTATCCGTTGTATTCGCTGCGCTGGAGCGATCTGTTTTCATACGCGCAGGTGAGGGCCGATTTGCGCGTAGCCGGGCCAATTCAGCCGTATGCGAGTGTGCGCATCGTCGGCGATGCTCGTGGCAATATCGGCGTGTTTTCGCCGCAGTACCTTTCGGAGAGCTCTCTGATTTTTGCCCTCGGGGCTCGCACTAAGCCATGGAATGGCGTGACGGGCTGGTTCGAGGCGGGAAACGCCGTGGGCTATCGCAGCGGTCATGCGCTGCCCGATTATCGCGGCGGAGTTTCGGCCGCCCGTTCCTTCGGGCGGACATTGGGTTCGGAGAGCGGTGGCTGGTTCGCGGATTCTACGCTGGATGGCGTTTTCGTGAGCCGCTTCGGAAATGACTTCATCGTGTACAGCCAGACGCGCGCCGGCTACACGGCCGCGTCCGGCGGACTCCGGGCGCAGTTTTACTGGAGCGCGAATCTGACGGTGGATTCCCAGCAACAGTATTGGGCGCAGTTCGGTGAAACGGGTCCTGGTGTCCGATGGCGTGAGCAGTCGATGCCGGCATCCATGTGGTTTTCGCTTCAGGTGCTGCGCGGCGCGTATCTGGTGAATGCCGGCAATCCGCGGCGCCCCAGTTTCGATGATGTTCGCGCGGGAGTGTGGTATGCGTTTAGCCTCTAGCGTTCTGCTGGCCGCGATGTGTTGTTCAGCCCAGCATCCAAACACGCCAGTGCTCCCAAGGCTGCCGTACTTCAGCGTCTTGAGCGACGATCAGGGTGCATGGCCGGCGATTCTCTCGAGCATCGGATTGCAACAGCGTCCTGCGGGTTTGGCTCGCATCTTTGTGGCGCGCGCCGGCGCCGCGGCTTCCAACGAGTGGCGAAGCCGGGTGGAGAATGGCGCCATCCTGATTGTGGAAGGCGAGTCGTCGCTTGCCGGAAGCTTCGGCTTCAAACCGTCGCGGGAGTATCTGAAGGTCAACAGCCTGACCGACATTCACCGGCCGAGCTTGCCGATCGTGTGGGAGAAGGGGTTGGAACTGCCGAAGACTTCGTTGCCTGCAGGCGCAGTCGTATTCGCCAAAGAGCGATGGGGCGGCGCTCCGATGCTGGCCGGCATGCGCCAGGGCGCGGGTGCCGTGCTGTGGGTCGCGGTCCCGCCGGGTGAACGAGGTTATGAGCGGTTTCCGTACCTACTGCAGGCGTTGAGCGACCTGGGCATGGAGACGCCGTTCCGCTCTTCACGGTTGTGGGCTTTCTTCGATTCCGCGTACCGCAGCCGTGTGGATCTCGACTATTTCGCGGCCAGGTGGCGCCAGGCCGGTATTTCGGCGTTGCAAGTGGCCGCCTGGCACTTCTTTGAGCACGATGCCGGGGGCGATGAGTATCTGCGCAAGCTGATCGACGCATGCCACCGGCAGGGAATCACGGTATACGCCTGGCTTGAGTTGCCACACGTCAGCGAGAAGTTCTGGGCCGACCATCCGCAGTGGCGAGAAAAAACCGCAACCCTTCAGGACGCGCAGCTGGATTGGCGAAAACTGATGAACTTGCAAAACCGCGACTGCTTTCAAGCGGTGAGTGCCGGAGTAAACGACCTGATTAACAGATTCGATTGGGACGGCGTGAACGCAGCGGAGCTGTATTTCGAATCGCTTGAAGGCATGAACAATGCGGCGCGCTTCACTCCCATGAATAACGATGTGCGTGCCCGGTTCGGCGCGGCACATGGGTTCGATCCCGTCGAGCTGTTCGGGAATCGCACAGATGAAGCGTCGCGGCGCACGTTTCTGGAATTTCGTAGCGAGCTTGCTGGAGAGATGCAGCGTGAATGGATGGTTGAGCTTGAGAAGGCGCGCGCCACGCGCCCGAATTTGGATCTGGTGCTGACCCATGTCGACGATCGGTTTGACTCGGGGATGCGGGATGCGATTGGAGCCGACGCAGGTCGCGTGTTGCCAATGCTTGACCGGAATAGCTTCACGTTTCTCATAGAGGATCCCGCCACGGTATGGCATCTCGGGCCGGAGCGATATCGAGTGATCGCGGAGAAGTACCGGCCGCTGACGGCGCACACCGACCGGCTGGCGATCGATCTCAACATCGTGGATCGGTATCAGAACGTCTATCCGACGAAGCAACAGACCGGCACGGAGCTGTTCGAATTGGTGCACAGCGCCTCCGGGAACTTTGCGCGGGTTGCGTTGTACTTTGAAAATTCGCTGCTGGCTCCCGATTTGGATCTGCTCAGCTCGGCGGGGGCGGCGGTGACGCGAATGGAGAAGGTCGGGTCGAAAATCATGGTGCAGTCGACTGCGGGTGTCGGTCTGCCGTGGCGCGGCGAAGCTTCCGTGGACGGCCAAGCCTGGCCTGTTTCCGATGCGAAGATAGTGTGGCTTCCGATCGGAGCACATGTCGTAGAGACGGTCGCAGCCGTCGGCGGACGCAGTCATGTGGTGAGGTTCAATGGCGAGTTGACGGGATCGCGATATGCCGGTCCGCAATCCGTTGAGATCTCCTATGCCAGCTTGTCGTGCGCTATCGCCGTGATGGACCGGAACGTGCGGAGAGTTGAGGTGGACGGAGTTGAGTCGGATCCGGTCCGCGCGGGCCCGGCGGCGGTCTTGTTGCCTCGGGGGCAACATGTCGTGACAATCACGACCGAGTGAGCTAGGATTACGAGTGGCTCATGACGGATGTTGCGTTACAGCAGGGATCTCCAGAGATCCCCGATAAGCTGTACTTCCGAATCGGCGAGGTGAGCGATCTTCTCGGCGTGAAGCCATACGTGTTGCGCTTCTGGGAAAAGGAATTCCCGGACGTGGCGCCAAAGAAGTCCGGCACCGGCCACAGGCTCTACCGGCGGAAGGACGTCGAGCTTCTCCTTCGAATCAAGCAACTGCTGTACGAGAAACGATTTACGATTGAGGGAGCGCAACAGGCGCTACATTTGGAAGTAAAAGCTCCCAAGGTGAAAATCGCGAAAATTGAGCGGCAACGGGAGTTGTTCTCCACGGATCCCCTTCCGGGAATTCGCCGCGAGCTTGCCGATATCCTTCAGATTCTAAAGTAGTTACTCTTCCCCAACGATTGCTGCATAAATACGGTCAAGGTCGTCCGAGGAGTAGTATTCGATCTCAATTTTGCCCTTCTGTTTCGCCTTTTCGACGATCCGGACCTTCGTGCCGAGGACGCGCTCCATTTCAGCCACAGCCGCTTTGACGTTGGGATCGGTATCGACCTCATTGACGTGCTTCGGTTTGCGGTCCTCAATCATCTTCTGTGTTGTGCGTTCCACCTGGCGAACACTCCAACCTTGCGCGACAGCTTTCTCTGCGACTTCGCGTTGTAGCTCGGCGGTCGGCAGCGACAAGAGGCACCGCGCGTGTCCGGCCGAGAGGCGGCGCTCACCGACAAGTTGCTGAAGGTCGGCCGGCAGGTTGAGCAGACGCAGCAAATTGGCGATTGTCGAGCGGTCTTTGCCGGTCCGGTTGCCGATCTCTTCCGCGCTCAGGTTGAGTTCTTTACCGAGGCGGTCAAAAGCAATCGCTGTTTCGATAGGATTGAGATCCTCCCGCTGGATGTTCTCGATGAGTGTTACTTCCAGCAGGCGGTCGTCTGAGATGTCCTGAACCGCCACCGGTACTTCGGAAAGCTCAGCCAACTTCGCGGCACGCCACCGGCGTTCGCCCGCTACGAGCTGGTAACGGTCGCCGGCTCTCCGAACCACTATCGGCTGAATAATCCCATTGGCGCGTATGGATTGAGCTAGTTCAGCCAGCCGTTCGTTTTGAAATACGCGGCGCGGTTGCAGAGGGTTGGCATCGATTGCATCGATCGGAATCGTGGTTGGAGTAGCTGGGTTGCCGGCCGGAGGCTGAGCCGCAGTTGGCGCTGCGACGGTGGTCGTACGCGTTGGCAACAACGCGCCGAGCCCCTTACCGAGTGCTCTGCGTGTGGTGTCGGGCTTGCTCATGGTCGAGAATTTCTTTTGCGAGTTGAATATAGCTTTCTGCGCCCTTGGAGCGCGGATCGTAGCTGAGGATCGGCTTACCAAAGCTCGGGGCTTCTGCCAGTCGGATGGAACGTGGAATCACGGTGCGGAAGACCTGATCGCCGAAGAATTCTTTCAGGTCTTGCGCTACCTGGCGGGTCAGGTTGGTGCGGTCGTCAAACATGGTCAGGAGGATGCCTTCGATGGTCAGGGAGTGACTGAAGGAATCGCGGATTCTGTCGATAGTATCTACGAGCTCTGAAATGCCTTCCAGCGCAAAGAACTCGCATTGGATCGGGACTACAACAGAGTCGGCTGCAATCAAGGCATTCAACGTGAGGAGGTCAAGGGCGGGAGGGCAGTCGAGGATGATGTACTGATAATCGCCACGGATGGGTTCCAGCCTTTTGCGAAGGCGGAATTCGCGGTCATCAAGGCCAATCAATTCGAGGTTGGCGCCGACCAGGTTCTTATCGGCCGAGATCGCGTATAATCCCTCGAATTCAGTGGAGATGACTGCATCTTGCGGCGGGGTTTCGCCAAGGAGTACGTGATACAGACTCGGCCGGTTGGGGTCTTTTGCGATTCCGAGGCCGCTGGTGGCGTTGCCCTGGGGGTCGGAGTCAACGATCAGCACCTTGAGGTCATTGGCGGCCAAAGATGCGGCGAGGTTGATCGCGGTGGTGGTTTTCCCGACCCCGCCTTTTTGGTTAGCTACTGCAAAAACTCGGCTCAAGAGGGTAGACTAACACGCTTGTTGGGTTTCGTCATTCGCTGAGGCGGCTGGGTTCGGTTTTGCTATTGTTACGAGCCGCTTCGCTCAAGGCAGTGGGTTGGTTTGGTGATGTAGCGCAGCCAGCCTTCACGAAATGGCTAGGCCGATCAATGTACCGGTGCATGAATGCCAGTGCGGTGACTCAGCGCATCGCCGTAAGTGCCGTTTCACGTGAAACTTGGAATCGCGAGTTTCACGTGAAACGAGAAGGCGACCCACTTTCCGTACCCAGTCTGAGGAATCTCTGTTTGCCCCACGGTAACGGAATAGGCTCCTCCCAATCGAAGCGAATTTTCGGTGGCGGCACCTCTACGCCTGAAAGCAGCGCAGCCGACGATGAGAGCTTCCGAAGAGCTTCTATCAAGTCCTCATAACTTACTGCCCGGGAGATAACCACATCGAACTTCTCTGAAACCGATTCAGCGCGCTGCGCCAGCACGCGGACGTTCGGCAACAGTCGGGCCGCTTCCTTTAAGAAAACCGCCTTGCGTTGATGGGATTCGACCAGCGTAACGCTGCAATCTGGACGCAGAACAGCCACTGGGTACCCCGGAAACCCCGGACCGGAACCGACATCCACGATCCGCAACGGAACCGGCTGCAAATGCTTGGCCAAAAACAAAGACTCTGCATAGTGCCGCTCGACCGCCGCCTCCACCGATGACACCCGAGTGAGGTTTAGCGATTCGTTCCAACGCACCAGGAGCTCAAAGTGGCTCCGAAGTAACTCGACCTGTGCAGGACTAAGGTCGACAATGCCTGCTGTGCAGCGTGCAAGTGCTTCAGCAAACACGATTTATGCTCAAATAGACATCCAGAATTGCAACTGCCGCCGGTGTGACGCCCGGTATCCTGGCTGCCTGACCGAGTGTAGCCGGTCGAACCCGCGCCAACTTATCTTGAACCTCACGCGACAAACCGGGAATTCCGGTGAACGCAAACTCCGCAGGGATGGGACGCTGCTCCGAATGCTTGAGATGCTCCATTTGGCGTTCCTGCTGGGCAATATAGCCCTGATATTTCACTTCGACCTCGACAGTGGTCAGCACTCCGCTCTGCGGCTGCTCTTTCAGCACTTCGCAAACCCAGGTTTCAATCGCGGCGATTCGCGCTTCCGGACGCCTCAACCATTGCCCGTTCCGGTGCGCCGCCAGCGCCCCACTCAGCGTCGCAATCTGTTCCTGCTTTCGAACATAGCGCAACCAGCGCTCCTCGCCAACAAGCCCGACGCGACGGCCTGCCGGCGTCAAGCGAGCGTCCGCATTGTCAATGCGAAGGTGCAGACGGAACTCCGCTCGCGACGTAAACATTCGGTAGGGCTCATCTGCGCCCTTGGTGATCAGATCGTCAATGAGAATGCCGATATATCCTTCCGTTCGACCGATAACTAAAGGCTCTTCGCCGCAGACCTTGCAAGCGGCGTTGATGCCGGCCATCAAACCCTGGCACGCTGCCTCCTCGTACCCGGAAGTTCCGTTGATCTGACCGGCAAGGAACAGTCCTGGGAGAGCCTTCACCTCAAGCGTGTGAGATAGCTCCCGCGGATCGACAGCATCGTACTCGATGGCATATCCCGGCCGGATCATTTCGGCATTCTCCAAGCCAGGAATCGACGCGACCATTGCCGCCTGCACGTCGATCGGCATACTGGTGGACATTCCGTTCACGTAAACTTCATTGGTGTCCAGCCCTTCCGGTTCGAGGAAGATCTGGTGACGGGCTTTGTCCGGAAATTTGACGATCTTGTCTTCGATCGATGGACAGTACCGCGGGCCGACTCCCTCGATTTGTCCACTGTATAGCGGTGACCTGGGAATCGCCGCCTCAAGCACGCGGCGGGTCTCTTCGGTGGTGTAGCCGATATGGCATTGGATCTGGGGCCGGTCGATGTGCCCGGTGAGGAACGAGAATGGCGTCGGTACAGCGTCTCCGAGTTGCGGTTCGAACTTCGTCCAATCAATCGAGCGGCCATCCAGGCGCGGCGGCGTGCCGGTTTTCAGACGAGTCCAATTCAGGCGCAGATTCCGAATCTGGTCGGCGAGCAATTCGGACGGAGCTTCTCCATTGCGCCCGCAGCTATACCGCGCCTCGCCCACATGCGCCAAGCCGTTCAGAAATGTGCCGGTGGTGATGATAACGGCTCCGGATGAAAGGGTCCGGCCGTCCCGCAATCGAACGCCGCCTACCTGCCCATCAGCGATCTCAAGGGCTGCGACTTCGGCTTGGACAATGCGCAAATTCGGCTCGCGCTCGAGCGCCTCCCGCATCCCCACTCGATACATTTTCTTGTCCATCTGCGCCCGAGGTGACCACACAGCAGGCCCGCGACTGGTGTTCAGAAGACGGAACTGAATGCCGACGGCGTCGGCGACCTCCCCCATCACACCGCCGAGGGCATCGATCTCGCGAACCAGGTGACCCTTGGCGATACCGCCTATAGCGGGATTGCAGGACATCTGCGCAATGAGATCGGCATTCATTGTCACCAGCGCCGTTTTGAGGCCCATACGCGCGCACGCACGCGCAGCCTCGCAGCCCGCGTGGCCGCCTCCGATAATGACGGCATCGAACCTCTGGTGCATTGATATTATTGTATCGAATGCGAATTCTGGTCCTTGGCGCCGGCGGCCGCGAGCACGCGCTGGCTTGGAAAATAGCTCAATCGACTGCCGCAAGCGGCGACGGCATAGAGGTGTTTGCTGCGCCGGGTAATCCCGGCATCGCGAGCGTGGCCACTTGTGTTCCGCTGCTCACGGGCAATCCGGAGTCGTACCTCGCGGCGGCGAGAGCAATCAAAGCCGACCTCACTGTGGTCGGTCCCGAGGCGCCGCTCGCGGCCGGGGTTGTGGACGCGTTTCGTGCTGAAGGCCGCCGCATCGTGGGCCCCACTGCCGAAGGGGCGCGGCTCGAATCCAGCAAAGTATTTGCAAAGAACTTTTTCGTGCAGAGTTCAATTCCAACGGCGCGCTATGAAGCTGTCGAGGACGTGAGCCGCGCTCTCCCTGTGGTCGAAAGCTTCGGTTATCCGGTCGTATTGAAAGCTGACGGACTAGCCGCGGGAAAAGGCGTCGCTATCGTGCGCAATCGCGCGGAGGCCGAAGCGGCCTTGGGCGCACTCAGCGGACCGTTGGTAGTCGAAGAGTTTCTCACCGGAGAAGAGGTCAGCTTCATCGCACTCTGTGACGGCCGCGACGCTGTTGCGCTTGCGCCCACTCAAGACCACAAGGCCGCATTCGACGGCGATACAGGCCCGAACACAGGCGGCATGGGCGCCTATTGCGATTCAGCGATCCTCAGCGCGGCACAATCCGAGGACATACTCAATCGGGTCATTCGGCCCACCGTGGAGCGCACGGCCTTCACCGGATTTCTGTATGCCGGGTTGATGATGACGGTCGAAGGTCCCAAAGTGCTCGAGTTCAATGTGCGGCTGGGCGATCCCGAGACGCAGCCACTCATGCATCGGCTGGCGTCGGATTTCGTTCCGGCCCTCGTAGCCGCGGCACAAGGCGGCCTTGGCGATATCAAGCTCAACTGGCGCCCGGAGCCAAGCGTTTGTGTCGTGCTGGCGACAGACGGGTACCCGGGCGCCTATGAAACTGGTAAGCCGATCGAAGGTGTCGAAGCGGCAGAACGCGAAGGCGCAGTAGTATTCCACGCCGGCACGCGCTTGGGAATCGGCGGCTTAGAGACGGCGGGCGGCCGCGTACTAGGGGTGACGGCGAGCGGCGGCAATCTTCCCGCCGCGATCGATCACGCGTACGCTGGCGTACGGCGAATCAAGTTTGAGGGGATGCACTACCGCCGTGACATTGGACACAAAGGCCTGGAACGTTACAATGGGAAGGACGCGACAACGCGGGCACGTAGCTCAGATGGATAGAGCGGTCGCCTCCTAAGCGACAGGTCGGCAGTTCGAATCTGCCCGTGCCTACCAGCACGTACCGGTTGGCCGCTCGTTTGCAGAGAACACTTTACGATGAATCCGGGCGCCACCAAAGGAACAATCCTCATAGTCGACGACGACCTCGTCTTCGCATCGGAGCTACAGCAGGCGCTTGAGGGCGCCGGTTACACCGTACTGGTGCGCCATTCCGGACCGGACGCGCTGACCCTTGTCGAGCAACTCAAAGGCGCGATCGATCTTGCGGTCATCGACGTCCTGCTTCCTGGTATGAGCGGTTTTGAGGTGGTGGGAAGTATCAAGCGGCGGCCCAACGCCATCAAAATTGTACTCACCAGTCTTGTTATGCCGGACCTCTACATGGAGGTGGCGATGACATTCGGCGCCCATGCTGTTCTGCGCAAGACTGTGGAGTTCCAGCCCGCCGAATGGCTGAAATCCATCGGCGACCTTATGGCCGACGCCGCGACGCGGCGGCAGGGCGCAATCTAACCCGCTGTTCTTCATCCTTGAACCGCGGGCGAGCAATCCATGGGTGCGAACGTAGTCCTGACCAGCGACGATCAAGGTCTGGGAAACGTTGCCGGGGCGGGGCACTGACGCACCGGCGCGCCGCGGCGTAGAATGGTAAATGATCCCTCCCCCGGAAGCCGGGATACGTGTATTCCGGCCCAAGGAGCCCTAATTTCGCGATGTCTTTCGTCCACCTGCACTGCCACACGGACTATTCGCTGCTCGACGGAGCTTGCGACATCGATCAGCTGATGCAGATCGTCTCCGAACAGAAAATGCCGGCCGTCGCCATGACGGACCACGGCAATCTTTTCGGCGCGGTGAAATTTTATAACGCCGCCAGGAACGCAGGCGTCCACCCGGTGATCGGGTGCGAGATGTATGTCGCGCAGCAAAGCCACAAGACGAGATCCGATACGGACCGGTACAACCATCTGGTGCTCCTGTGCGAAAACCAGGAGGGTTACAAGAATCTGATCGATCTTGTCTCCACGGCATATCTGGACGGCTTCTATTACAAGCCGCGCGTAGATATGGACCTGCTGGCGCAGCATTCGAAGGGGCTGATCGCGATGTCGGCGTGCCTGCGCGGGCACATACCGGAAACCATCCTTTCCGATAAGTACGAAGATGCGCGGCGGCTCGCACATACTTACTCGGATATCTTCGGAAAGAATAACTTCTTCCTGGAGGTACAGGACCACCACTTAGAACAGGACAGGAGGCTGACTCCGGAGTTGGTGCGCATGAGCCACGAAACCGGACTCCCTCTGGTGGCGACCAACGATTCACACTATCTGCGCAAAGACGATGCGCGCGCGCACGAGATCCTGCTTTGCATACAGACCGGCAAATCGTTCAACGATCCCAACCGCATGCGCTGGAGCACGCCGGATTTCTATTTGAAATCGCGCGAAGAGATGATGGAGTTATTCGGCGAGCTCGAAGACTCGCTGGATCGTACCTGGGAGATCGCGCAGCGCTGCAACGTCAAGCTGGAGAAAGTCAAAGAGCCGTTCCCGAAGTTCGAAGTTCCGCCGGAGCACTCCACCGACACTTACTTCGAGTATGTCGCGCGCCAGGGATTTGAGAAGCGGCGCGTTCGCCTCGAAGCCATGCGCGCCAAGGGCATTCTGAAGCACGATCTCGCTGAATATGCTGAGCGGCTGGACCGCGAGATCAAGATGATTCAGAACATGAAGTTCTCGGGCTACTTCCTGATCGTCTGGGATTTCATACGCTATGCCAAGGATAACGGTATACCGGTAGGTCCGGGCCGCGGATCGGCGGCCGGCAGCCTGGTCGGGTACGCCATGGCGATTACGGATATTGACCCGCTGCAGTACGGCCTCCTCTTTGAGCGCTTTCTCAACCCCGAGCGAGTCAGCTTCCCCGATATTGACGTGGACTTTTGCATGAATCGCCGCGGCGAAGTGATTCACTACGTCACCCAGAAGTACGGCCGCGAGCAGGTTGCGCAGATCATTACGTTCAACACGCTCGGCGCGCGCGCCGCCATTAAAGACGTGGGACGCGTGCTCGAGATACCGTTCGCGGACGTCGAGCGGATGACAAAGATGGTGCCGAACGTCCTGAACATCTCTCTCACGGACGCGATGCAGCAGGAGCCCGGTTTCAACGAGGCTGCCAAAAAAGATCCGCGCATGGACGATGTGCTGAAAGTAGCCCTGCGCCTCGAAGGGCTGTCGCGCAACTGCTCGGTGCATGCCGCGGGCGTGGTCATATCACCGCAACCGCTGAAAGAACTTGTTCCGTTGTACAAGACGAACCGCGACGAAATTGTGACGCAGTTCGATATGAGCGGCCTGGAGAAATTATCGCTGCTCAAAATGGATTTCCTCGGGCTTACAACGCTGACGCTGATTCAGGATGCGCTGCGGCTCATCAAGAAGCGCCACGGCGTTGATCTTATTCCCGAAGATCTGCCGCTCGACGATAAGGGGACCTACGAAGTTTTCTGCAAAGGTTTCACCAGCGGAGTGTTCCAGTTCGAATCCAGCGGCATGCGCGACATTCTCCGCCGCTACCAGCCCAACCGGCTGGAAGATCTCACCGCCCTCAACGCCCTCTATCGGCCGGGCCCTATTCAGGGCGGCATGGTGGACGATTTTATCGAGCGCAAGTGGGGACGGCGCGCCGTGCAGTACGATCTCCCCGAGCTCAAGGAACTGCTCGAGGAAACTTACGGCGTAATTGTGTATCAGGAACAGGTGATGCAGATTTCCAATCGCATCGCCGGTTACTCCCTGGGCGACGCCGACTTACTGCGCCGCGCGATGGGTAAGAAAAAGGCCGAGGAAATGGCGAAGCAGCGCGAACGCTTCGTCAAAGGCGCGGTGGAGCGCGGCTTCAATCAGAAGAAGGTCGAGAAGATTTTCGATCTGATGGAGCAGTTTGCCGGCTATGGTTTCAATAAGAGCCACTCCGCGGCTTACGCCTATCTGGCATTCGTCACCGCCTATCTCAAAGCGCACTACCCGATCGACTTTATGGCCGCGCTGCTCACGTCGGAAACGGGGAACACCGCCAAGGTAGTGAAGTACATCAACGAATGCCGCGAGATGGGCATCACGATTTTGCCGCCTGATGTCAACCATTCCGAGTGGAGCTTCACGCCGGACGGGCAGGCGATCCGCTTCGGTCTGGGCGCTGTGAAGAATCTTGGCCAGGGGGCTGTGGAAGCGATTACCAAGGCGCGGGAGGAAGTGGGCCGGTTCGAATCGCTCCATCAGTTCTGCGAGAAGGTAGACCTGAGCGCCATCAATCGCCGCATGATCGAAAGTCTGATCAAAGCGGGCGCCATGGATTCCCAGGTGGGCACCCGTTCCCAGAAGATGGCTGCGGTGGAAGGCGCAATGGAAGCCGGCCAGCGGGCGTGGCGCGACCGCGAAAGCGGCCAGGTGGGTCTGTTCGGCGAAGCGCTCCCCGATGAGCCGCATACGGCGCCGCTGCCGAATGTGCCCGATTGGACGGACAAGGAAAAGTTGGCTGGAGAGAAGGAGCTGCTCGGCTTCTGGGTCACCGGACATCCGCTCGACCGGTATTCCGATAAGGTTGCGGAGCTCGCCTCGCACGACAGCTCGAGCCTCGAAGGTCTCGCCAAAAATGCCGAGGTTTCCCTCTGCGGAGTGCTGACTGGAATTGCTCGCAAGCGCAATAAGGAAAGCAAACCGTGGGCTGCTATGGCCATCGAGGACCGCACCGGGTCGGTGGAAGCGATGTGCTTCGCTACCAACTATGAGCGGCTTGCCAAGTTCATCGAGGAAGACACGGCTGTGCTCGTGCGTGGTTTGGTGTTGCCGGAAGAAAATGCGGCCCCCAAGATTTCGATCCAGGACATCATCGCGCTTGATAATGTCCGCGTCGATATGCCCAGCGTCATCGCGATCCGCGTGTGGCTGGGGCGCAACGGCGGTAATGACCGGGCCGCGGCGCTAAACGACCTGTTCCGGAAGAAGCCGGGGGACACGCAGGTACGACTCCGATTGGAGGCTCCGCGGGACTTTTCGCTGCTCCTGGATGTCGCGGCGAAGGTGCGGCCTGACCGGCAGTTCAAAGCGGAGCTCGAACAGATCTGCGGCCCGGAGTGCCTGGAGAGGGTCGCAGGGTAGCCACCCGCTCCGCTACTGCTAAAATGTTGCGAGTGGAACCCGAACCGCCGGAAAGCGCCGCGACTGAGCAGCCGCTGGAGACAAAGAACCCCGCATGGCGTCGCGTGCTCCTTGCGCGGCATCCCAAGCGGCCATATGCGCTCGATTACATTGAGCGCCTGTGCACCGGCTTTCATGAGATTCACGGCGACCGCCTGTTCGGCGACGACCCATCCATTATCACCGGCTTCGCCGAATTCGATGAACAACCCGTCATGCTCGTCGCCGAGCAAAAAGGCCGCGACACCAAGCAGCGCCTGCACCGCAATTTCGGCATGCCCAAGCCCGAGGGTTATCGCAAAGCCCTGCGCGCCATGCAAATGGCCGCGAAGTTCGGCCGTCCGGTGATAACGTTCCTGGATACGCCCGGCGCTTACCCTGGCATCGACGCCGAGGAGCGCGGTCAGGCGGAGGCGATCGCGCGTAATCTACGGGAAATGGCGAGACTGCCCGTTCCGGTCCTGGTCATTGTCATCGGGGAGGGCGGTAGCGGCGGCGCTCTGGCGCTGGGAGTTGGAAATGTCGTACTGATGATGGAAAACTCTGTCTACAGCGTCATTTCACCGGAAAGCTGTGCCAGCATTATTTATCGCGATTCCGGAAAGGCTGAACAGGCTGCGGCGGCACTCCGCCTCACCGCCGAAGATCTGGATTCCTTCGGTCTGATCGACGGAATTGTGCCTGAACCGGCGGGCGGCGCCCAGGAAGACCACGACGCCGCGGCGGAGTCCCTGCGCGACGCGGTCCGCACGCACCTGCAGCCGTTGCTTGGCATGACCGGCGAGCAATTGGTGGCGCACCGCTACGCGAAATTCCGCAAGATGGGCAATGCCTTCGCATGAAAAAGACTGTTCTTCTCGGCGTGCTGTTTGCCGTCGTTGTCTTCGGCTTTATCGTTTATTCCAGCTTTAAGCCGAAGGCGTACCGGGTGCGAGTCTGCATCACCTTCAAAGGAAATCGCGACTGCCGCACCGCGTCGGCGGATACTAGGCAGGATGCTCTCCGTACCGCGGCTACAAACGCGTGCGCACAACTCGCCGGCGGCGTTATCGAAAGCAGCCAGTGTGAGAACACACCGCCGGATTCCACCGACTGGCAGTAGAGGCGGCCGGCGCCTGCTAAGAATCGGCCTTCTGCCGCGTCACATACCCTAAGGTCCTCACTGCAAAGCAAAAAGACCTGCGGGTGTAAAATAAATCCTGAACTCCAGCCATTCATATTGCGTCTAATCAAGTGATAGGGAAATCTACGGGAGATCGTCGCCGTGAAGCGTAAATGGAAGATTCTTTTGTCTTTGGTGGGCGTTTTCGTCGCTGCTGCCGGCGTTTATGCCAGCACGGTCTATTCGAAGCGCGGCATCGTGACCGTACAGACCGGCCGCGTGGTGAAGCAGGACCTTGTTTCCCGTGTCACGGCTTCGGGAGAAATCAAACCCAAGAACTACATTAATATCGGCGCCAACGCCATGGGGGACATCACCGAGATTCTGGTGAAGGAAGGCGACCACGTTCGCAAAGGCCAGCTTCTAGCCAGAATCGAAAATGTCCAACCCGAGGCGGACGTAAAGGCCCAGCAAGCCGCTCTCGCATCCTCAGAAGCCGATTCCGCCAGCGCCGAGGCCGCAGTGCAGGTCGCCGACGAGAATATTAAGACCATGCAGGCGCAGGTGGATAAAGACAAAGCCGATCTCGCCCGTATGAAGGCCGAACTCGATCGCAGCACCGAGCTGTTCAATGAAAAGCTCCTGGCGAAGCAGGACTTCGACCTGAAGAAATACACCTACGAGGCCCAGGTTGCCGCTATCCGCGCCGACCAAACCCGGCTCGTTCAAGCGCAAGGCCAGCGCCAGCAACAGGCGGCGCAACTGGCCGGCACACAGAAGCGTATCGCTCAGAGCCGGGCCGGGCTGGTCCGCGTGGAAGACATTCTGCATAAGCATGATGCCATCGCCCCTCTCGACGGCATCGTCACCAATCTGCCCGTGCGCGTGGGCGAAACCGTCGTGCAGGGAATCCAGAACTCCGCAGGCAGCATCATCATGACGATCGCCGACATGAGCGTGATTACCGCGGAAGTGAAAGTCGACGAGACGGATATCGTCAACGTGCGGCTGAATCAGCCCGCCGACATCACCATCGACGCCATTCCAAACAAGACCTTCAAAGGCCACGTGACCGAAATCGGCAATACCGCGATTCTGCGTTCTACCGGCCAAGCCGCGTCCCAGAGCGCGATTTCGAGCCAGGAAGCCAAGGATTTCAAAGTGGTGATCGCAATGGACAACCCGCCCGATGAGGTGCGCCCGGGTCTTTCCTGTACCGCGAAGATCGTAACCGCCACGCGACCGAGCACCCTAACGATCCCGATTCAGGCGCTTACCGTCCGGCAGCGAGGCGATCTGGAGGCTAAGCCGGCCAACGGCGGCACCGCCGAGGCGGCCCCCAAACTCGATCCGGCCGCCGAGAAGCTGAAAAAAGAAGAGCTCCAGGGCGTTTTCGTAATTTCCGGCGGTAAAGCCCAGTTCCGCAAGGTGGACACGGGAATCACCGGCGATACTGATATCGAAGTGCTGAACGGGTTGAAGGAAGGCGACGAAATCATCACTGGCACATATCAGGTGATTCGCACCATCCGCAACGAAACGCCAGTGAAAGTAGATAACAAAGTACCCGATACGGCGTCTAAAACGTAGCCCGAGCGATCATCATGGCAGCTATCGCAGAAAAGACACTCCTCGAGCGCGGCGCGCAGCTCAAGCGTGACGGCATCGTCATTCGAACCTACGATCTCTGGAAGACCTACATCATGGGCGACCAGGAGATTCACGCCGTCTCGGGAGTCGACATCGAGATCAAGCGCGGCGAGTACGTGGCGATTATGGGTCCTTCAGGTTCGGGAAAGAGCACGCTCATGAACCTGATCGGCTGCCTCGACACCCCGACGAAGGGGCAATATTACATCAACGGCAGTCTGGTCAGTGACATGACGGACGATGAACTGGCGCGCATCCGGAACAAGGAAATCGGGTTCGTGTTCCAGACGTTTAACCTGCTGCCGCGCGCGTCTTCCCTGCACAATGTGGAACTGCCGCTGATTTACGCCGGCATTTCCGCGGCCGAGCGCATCGAGAAGGCCAAGCTCGCGATGCGCCAGGTGGATCTTGAAAAGCGCATGGATCACAAACCCAATGAGCTTTCCGGCGGACAGCGTCAGCGTGTCGCTATTGCCCGCGCCCTGGTGAACAACCCTTCGATTTTGCTGGCCGACGAACCCACCGGCAATTTGGACACGGCGACTGGAAACGAGATTATGGGTCTTTTCGAGAGGCTTCACTCGGAAGGGAATACCATCGTGCTCGTCACCCACGAACACGACATCGCGCTCCACGCTCATCGGGTCATCAGCATCCGCGACGGCAAAGTGGAGCGCGACGAGAAGATCAAGTAGCGCTACTGAACGATGTGAGCCGTGAGTACCAGGAACAGCGCCTGGTTGCGTTCGATTCCGAGCCGTCCCACCACCACCTTCTGCCCTTCCTTGATGTCGATATCCGTATCGAGGCCTAAGTTCCGAAAACTCACTCCACCGCCGGTATCATATGGGACCTTGCTGTTGGCACTCATGCCGTCCAAGCGCACGGTGTTCCCGTCTGGGGTGGTACTGGCCGAATTGATTCGAAAGGAAGTCTCTACGGGGACCGGGCGCCCATTAATGTCTATCGCGCCACCGGAGCTCTGTGTGCTGGCTCGTTGACCGGTACGGGTGCGCAGCGTGAGCAGGTCCATCAAACGGTACCCCTTGAACGGGAACGCGTTCTTTAGCTGCGACACCACGGGGTCTAGGTCCTTCGGTATGGTTCCCTCAGCTTCGCCTCCGACGATCAGATATACGGTCAGGTCAATGTTCTTTGGAGCCGACGCGGGAACATCAAGCCGATTGATGGCGTCTTCGATCGCGGGCATCTGAGTCGAATTCCCGGATACCGAGAGCGTGTGCATCTCCTTATTGGGAATCATTTGCGTGTCCGGGAAGATGCGAACCGAATTGAAGAGCCGCTCCGGGTCGGCGTATTTCAGTACGAAGAGTTTGGTCACACGGTGCGGCGGCTCCGTCTGTGAGCTCGTTGTTTGCGCCAGCAGCGGCAGCGTGAGAGAGAAGATGGCGAGTACTGCACGTTTCATGTCTATTCTCCTGATTTAGCAGTGATCCAATAAATAACTACATTGGGGTCATCCGTTACCAGCTTGACCACCAGCGGTTTCACTTCCGGTGCCGATGGGGCCACCGGAATGAGTTTCGGCCGGAGCGCGCGGTGCATCGCGACACGGTGAACCCGTAGCGGCACCGGAGCAGCAACAGGAAGGGATATCGAAGGCGCAGGCGGCAGCGCGATGGCGCGTACCGGAAGCTGCTCCGGCCGCGATGGAGCCTCAAAAGCGAACAGTAGCGCCGCTGCTGCAGCGAGTGCCGCTGTCGCCGCCCATTGCCAAAGCCTGCGCCGCGAGGGTGCTACACTCCCCAGGACCCGCGCGCGCACCGCCGCATAATCCGAATCCCGCAGCACAGCGAGGCAGGCGCGCATCTCTTCGGCAGCACGCCGGCACACAGCACACGTGCTCAGATGGGCATCCACGGCAGCAGCCTCGGCTGCATCCACCGGACCGCTGCAATATGCCGCGACCCTTGCTTCCCACTCTGCGCAACTCATCGGACCCTCCTGAAATACCGTTCCACAAACGCCTTCATTTTGATCCGGGCTTTCGAACTCTGACTCCGCACCGTGGCCTCAGTCACTCCGAGCGTGCGCGCCACCTCCGCGGTCGATTGCCCCTCCAGATCCCGCATCGTCAGCGCCGCCCTTTCCCGCTCGCTCAATCGCCGGAGGCTCACATCGAGCGCCAGCCGCCGCTCTCGCTCCACGGGATCGAGCGCCGGGTCTTCAGCGCCTGCTTCGGGCGCCGATTCCAGAGGCTCTGACGCCGGCGATCGCCTCCGCAGGTTGTGACACTCATTCACAGTCACGCGATACAGCCACCCCGCGATGTTCCGCGGCTCCACCTTCCCGACGTTGCGATACAGTTTGAGGAAGACTTCCTGGGACACATCCTTCGCGTCCTCCAGGTTGCCGGTAAAGCGCAAAGCGGTTGCGAGCACCAGGCGCTCATGCTGGCGCATCAGCAGCTCGAAAGCCGCCGTATCGTTCGCGCCAGTGCCTTCGGTCGCCGCTAGCACCGGTATCGCCGCCGCCGTAAGTTCCAGTGGCTTCATCCTCTACCTGATAAACTCGCCGGACGGCGAAAACGTGTATGCCAATTTGCATCCTGTTACCCTGTAACGTCCATGGCAGACGCGCTTCTTCTATCGGCCGACGAAATCCGCGCCCTCGGAGGGCGGGTGCTCGAACTGGTCGCCGAATATTACGGTAGTCTAAATACCCGCCCGGTGCTCGAGCCGGCCAGTTCCGAGCTGCTTCGCGCCACGGTCGCCGAGCCGCTGCCTCGCGAAGGAGCTGCTTTTGACGATCTGTTAACCACCCTCCGCGACGTCGTGATTCGTTACAGCCGCCACAACGGCCATCCCCGCTTTTTCGGATATGTAGCTTCACCGGGCACCCCGATAGCGTCACTGGGGTCGCTACTGGGGGCTGCGATGGCAGTGAATGTGACAGCCTGGCGGTCGGCTCCCGTCGCGACGGAACTGGAGCATGTGACGGTCGGGTGGCTGAAGGAAATGCTCGGGTACCCGGCGTCCGCCATGGGCCTGCTGGTCAGCGGCGGATCGATGGCGAATTTCTCGGGACTCGCGGCTGCCGTTGCCGCGAAAGCGCCCGGCAACGTGCTGCGCGACGGCCTGATCGGCGGACCCCGGCTACGTGTGTACGTTTCCGAAGAGTCGCACTTCTCTGTGGCGAAGGCTGCGGGCATGATGGGCATCGGCGAGGCGAACGTGCGTCAGATCGCCACTGACGAGGCGTTCGCCATGAACGTCGCCGAACTGCGCCATGCCATCGCGGAAGATATCGCGGCCGGATACCTACCGATTTGCGTGGTCGCGAATGCGGGAGCAACCGCGACAGGAGCCTTCGATTCCATCTCCGGCGTAGCCGCCGTGGCCCGCGAACACAACCTATGGCTGCATGTCGACGCGGCCTACGGAGGCTTCGCCGCGCTCGCGCCGTCGTCGAAGCACCTCTTCCGCGACATCGCGCTTGCCGATTCGGTCGCGCTCGATCCCCACAAGTGGCTGTATCAGCCCATTGGCTGCGGCTGCATCCTCTATAAAGATGCCGCTGCGGCGCGGGCGGCCTTCAGTCATTCCGCCGAGTACACGCGCACCATCGGTCTTGAGCGTGACGAGGCCTTCGCCTTCTGGGATTACGGCCCGGAACTGACACGGCCCTTTCGCGCGCTGGATCTGTGGCTCGCGATCAAATTCATCGGCGTCGACCGGCTTGCGGAGGCGGTGGAAGAGAACATTCAATGCGCGCGCTATTTCGCGGAACTCGTGGCGGGTACGGACGATTTCGAGATGCTCGCGCCGGTGGGACTCTCCGTCTTCTGCTTCCGCTATGTGCCAAGAAATTTCGCGGGAGATCTCGACGTTCTCAACGAGAAGATTCTCGTGGATCTGCAGCACTCCGGCAGCAGCTATGTATCGAACGCCAAGTTGAGAGGCAAATTTGCGCTGCGGGGCTGCGTGCTCAATTACCGGACGACGAGAGGCGATATGGAGCGTCTCCTCGCCGATGTGCGGGAAAGCGGCCTTCGCCTCAGTTCTCGGTCGGAACTTTGAGTGCCGACTCGATGATCAGATAGTCGAACGGCATCTTCCGCCTGTCCATCTGAAGCCCAAGCTGCTTCACGGCTGCGACAAGATCCTCCGGCTCACCCGACCATGTCAGTGAGAAATCGAAGTCGCCCGCGACCTTGGTGAGATTGATAACGGGATGCGTCATTTCGCCAGTCAGCCACGTAACGAGCTTACTCATAGACTGGTGCTCGGCTTTGACAGTGGCGCGTCCGTTGACGAACTCCGTACGCAGTTGCGGAGTGCTTCCGGGGTCGGCGGATTTCATCTTTACACCACTCTTCGCCACGGTCAAACCGTAAACGGGAAGGTCACGCTTCTCCTTGCTCACCTTCAACTGAAACCGCTCGGTGAGCAGGTTGCGCATCATCGCATTCGCCTGCTGACGCGTCGTCCCGGCCGGCACCTTTGCCATGATGTCGTAACGTAGATCACCCATCCAGCCGGGGTGCTCGATCTGAAAGTTTCGAATTCCGTAGGCATCGATAATGAGGTTGCGTAGCGTTTTGTTCCCGATCGCGATATGGCCGGGGTCGTCTGTGCCGGGCCCGCCCTTCTGCGTAAAGCCGCCCTTCTCCCCGGGCACGGGCACATGCGGACGCACCGAAGCCACCTCGAACGCGACGGAATCGTCCGTGCCCTGAGCTGCCGCGGCGTACATAAAGAAGAAAAGCGCTAGCGCGGAACGCACGTAGAAGCCCCTCCCATTGACGCTTTTAATCATACTTGCGTCACATTCCGCTTGCATTCCCTTTTTATTCGCCTCAAAATGGAAAGGGGTTTTTATGGCGCTCACAAAACGGCAGAAGCAGGTTTTGGATTTCATCGCGAATTTCGTGGACGAAAACGGATATTGCCCCAGCTATGAAGAGATCGCGCGAGGTCTGCAACTCGCATCGCTCGCGACAGTCCACAAACACATTTCGGTGCTGGAAACCAAGAACTACCTGAAGCGCGGCTTCAACCAGAGCCGATCTCTCGAACTGGCGCCGAAGTTTCTGCAAGAGCATCGCCGGGCCAAACCGGGACCCCAAGAGGTTCCGCTGCTCGGCCGCATCGCCGCCGGCGCCCCCGTCGAGACCGTCGAACAACGCGAAACCCTCAGCTTCTCCGATTTTACCGGCAACGGCGACACGTTCGCCTTGCAAGTGCGCGGCGATTCCATGATCGAAGACCACATCTGCGATGGCGACATGATTCTGCTCGAACGAGTCACCGAAGCACGCGACGGCGATATCGTAGTCGCGCTAGTGTCGGGGTCGGATACCACGCTGAAACGCTTCTACCGCGAGAGCGACAGCACCGTTAGACTGCAGCCTGCCAACGCAGCGCTACAGCCCATTCTCGTACCTGCGCAAGACGTGCAGATACAAGGCCGCCTCCTGGCGGTGATGCGCAAATATAAGTAGGCGATCTGAAGTTACAGAGAACGAAGGGACTATCGGGTACGGAGTTCCTGCTCGGCGCGGACCCAGTCCTCTTCAGGCGAACCGCCCTGGCAGCCGCGACCTTCCCAATAAGAATAGGCCAATCGTGCGATCTCTTCGTAAACGGGTTCCGTGCGGCCGGCAATTGCTGCCGCTCCTACGGTTTCAGCGACGTCCGCGTTCAAGGGCGATGCGACTGCGTTTTCTACAGCCGAGGCGGTGTGCTTCTTGCGAACGGGACTCACTGCCTTGCGTCGAACCGGTGCGGCGGCCGCTCCGGTAGACACCACTACCTCTTTGTCGGATGTTTGCTTTCTTGCCATGTTTGTATCGGTTCTCCCGGTCGTTGTAACTCTCTATATTTTACCCGAAGGGACTATAAACCACGATTAATTCTTTCTATCTACGCGATTGACCGGCATCTGCGAGCGTGTGTTTTCAGACCAGTTTATCCGGGTAGTGTATATTTGAGGTGAGCGAGGGACTTATGAGACTGTCGTTCGCGCTCCTTCTGTCTGCCGCCTGTGCTCTAGCCGCGCCGCGTGCCGTGCTCGTTGACGTGGACGGCATGATTCATCCCATCACAACCGAAATTGTCTCCGGTGCTATTGCCCAAGCTGCCGGCGAACATGCCGAGCTCCTGATCATTCGCCTGAACACGCCGGGAGGACTGATGGACGCCATGCGCGACACCATTCAGCAGATCCTCTCCTCGCCGATTCCAGTGATTACGTATGTCGGCCCCAGCGGCGCGCGATCCGCCTCCGCCGGGTTCTTCATCCTGGAAGCGGGCGATCTCGCCGCGATGGCGCCGGGTACTGCGACGGGCGCCGCCCATCCTGTCGCCATGGGTGGCGAGATGGACGCCACCATGAAAGAGAAAGTGGAGAACGATGCCGCGGCTTACATGCGCAGCATTTGTTCCCGCCGGGGCCGCAACTCCGAGGTGGCCGAAACCGCCGTCCGCCAGAGTAAGTCGTTCACCGAGACGGAAGCTCTGCAGCAGCACCTTATCGATCTTACTGCCGGTAACGAAAAGGAGCTGCTTGCGGCCATCGACGGCCGCACCGTCACCCGCTTCAACGGCACGAAGCAAACGCTGCACACAGCAGGCGCCGCCATTGAGGTCTACCACCGGTCATTGCGGCAGCGGATCGTCTCGGCGATTGCCGATCCCAATATCGCCCTCGTCCTGCTGGTCATCGGTGCACTGGCGATCTATGTCGAATTTACGACTCCCGGCATGATCGCGCCCGGGGTAATCGGCGCTATCCTCCTCTTGCTTGGCCTCTCCGCCCTCAGCGTGCTGCCGATCAGTTGGCTCGGAGCGGCGCTGATGGTACTCGCCTTCGTGCTGTTCGCGCTGGAAGCGAAATTCACAGCTCACGGGGTGCTCGGGATCGGAGGCGCTGTGGCCATGGTGCTCGGCGCGCTCATGCTCATCGACACTCCGGCTCCTGAGATGCGCATTCACCTCAGCACTGCGATCGCCCTCGCCCTGCCCTTCTCGCTCATCACCATTTTCCTGCTGTCCCTCGCCATGCGCGCTCGCCACGCAAAAGTGGAAACCGGCCGGGAGGGCATGATCGGCGAAATTGGCGCCGCGGTAACTCCGCTCGCGCCGGACGGCAAGGTTTTCATTCACGGAGAATACTGGAATGCACGGGCGGCCGCGCCCGTCGAACCCGGGGCCCGCGTCAAAGTTACCGCGATCGACCAACTCCAACTCACAGTCGAACCAGCGAAGGAGTCCCACTCATGACCGACGTAACCGCCATCGTTCTCGCTATCGTCGTGCTCTATCTGATCAGCTCCATTAAAATCCTGCGAGAGTATGAACGCGGCGTCATATTTCGCCTGGGCCGCGTGCTTTCGCAGCCCAAGGGGCCCGGTGTCATCCTGGTGTTCGCGCCACTCGACCGCATTGTGCGCGTTAGCCTTCGCATCGATACGCTCGAAGTGCCCGGCCAGGACGTCATCACGCGAGACAACATCAGTGTAAAGGTGAACGCGGTGATTTACTTCCGGGTCATCGATCCGCGGCTTGCCGTTCTGGAGGTATCCAACTTCCTCTACGCCACCAGCCAACTCGCCCAGACTACCCTGCGCAGCGTCCTCGGCGAAGTCGAGCTCGACGAGTTGTTGAGCCAGCGCGAAAAACTCAATGTGCGGCTGCAATCGATTCTGGATCAGCACACCTCCACGTGGGGAGTCAAAGTCACCGCCGTCGAAGTCAAGCAGGTGGATATCGCCGAGCAGATGATCCGCGCCATCGCCCGGCAGGCCGAAGCCGAACGCGAGCGGCGCGCCAAGATCATTCATGCGGAGGGCGAGTTCACCGCGGCCGACAAACTCGCACAAGCCGCGGCACTCATTCAAAAGCAGCCCGCTGCGATACAACTCCGCTACCTGCAAACCCTGGTGGAGATCGGCGCCGAGAAGAACACCACCATCGTCTTCCCCCTCCCTCTCGATATAATTACTTCTTTGGAGCGAGCCCTGGATCGCGTCGCGCGGCCGGGCAGCAGCCCCGGGGAGAATCCGTAGTCGCATGAGAAATAACGAAACCGGCGAATTCGAACTCGTGGTGGGCAACCGCCAACTGCTCAGCGGCTTCTTTATCGTGGTGCTGCTGTTTGCTGTCGGCGTGGCCCTCGGCTACATTCTGGGCCAGAATTCCGAAAAGTCTCTCAAGGTGGCGGACGCGTCCAGCACAATTCCCGCCGTGCCCTCGCAAGCGCGCCCGCAACCCTCCTCGCCCCCGGTAGAGCAGGTCCCCGCGCCGGCCGAAAACGCGCCGCAAGCAGCAGCTCCGGCGCCCGTCGAAACGCAGCCCGCGCGGGATGCCGCGCCCGCGAGCGCCGAGAAGCCTGCCGAGAAGCCGGTTGAGGAGCCAGCCGCCGCGCCTGCCGATGTTCCGGAAGCAGCGCCTGGCACTTATTGGCAGGTCATGGCCGTTGCTCGCGGCGACGCCGACAAAGTGGCGAGCACGCTGCGCCGTTCGGGCTTTCCCGCAGTCCTCAGTCCCGGCACCAAAGGGCTGACGCGCGTCCTTGTGGGTCCGTACGCCGACCGGGCGGCGCTCAGCAAAGCCAAAACCGATCTACAGGCCGCCGGTGTGCCCTCACCTTACCGCGTCGAAGTGGGCAAGTAGTGACCGAACCTCTCGTCCAGATCGCACCCAAGCGCCCGCGCCTGCCCGAGTGGGCCCGTCGCGGCCGCACCCATTTCGAATCGCTCAATAAGCTGAAGAGTGGATTGCGTCAGCTCAATCTACACACCGTTTGTGAATCCGCGCGCTGCCCGAACATCCACGAATGTTTCCATCGCGGCGCGGCCACCTTCATGATTCTCGGCAACTGGTGCACGCGCGGCTGCGGTTTTTGCTCGGTTCCCAAGGCGAACCCCGCGAAACAGGACATGCGCCTGGACCCCAGTGAGCCAGCCAACGTCGCGCGCATGGCAGCCGGCATGAATCTACGCTACGTGGTGATCACCAGCGTCAATCGCGACGACCTCGACGATGGCGGTTCCACCCACTTTGCCGAAACAGTCCGGGAAGTTCGAAGCGCACTCCCCGCCGCTCGCGTCGAAGTGCTCACTCCCGATTTTTGCGGCGATCTCGATGCCGTCGCCCGAGTGCTCGATGCCGGACCGCACGTGTTCAACCACAATATGGAAACCGTGCCGCGGCTGTACCGGCGCGTTCGTCCGCAGGCGAATTACCAGCAATCGTTGGACGTGCTCGCGTTTGCCCGCCGCCATGCTCCGGACGTGTTAACCAAGAGCGGCTTTATGGTCGGACTGGGAGAGACCGCCGATGAAGTGCACGCTTTGCTGCGCGACCTGCACGCCTCCGGCACCGAAGTGGCGACCATCGGTCAATACCTCCAGCCCACACGCCGCAATCTGCCCGTGGCCGAATTCGTCACGCCGGAGCAATTCGATTCATACCGCGACTACGGCCTTACGCTCGGCTTCAAATACGTGTTCTCCGGCGCGCTCGTCCGCAGCTCATATATGGCCGACGCCGTCAATGACGAAGCGCGGCGGGTTTCGTGCTGAACTGGCTATTCGCGCTCACTTCCGCGCTCCTGCTCATCCTGACATTTCCGAACTGGAACGTGTGGTGGCTGGCGCCCGCCGCGATGTGCCCCATGCTCGTCGCAGTTGCACGCGAGCCCCGTCCCTTTCGCCGTTTTCTCATGGGCTGGAGCGCGGGTATTGTTTACTGGTTTGGCGTCTGCTATTGGATCCAGATCGTACTCGCCGTCCACGGCAATATGGGCGATTTCGAAGCTTGGGCGCTATTCTCTCTATTTTGTCTCGCCAAGGGCCTTCACATGGCAGTCTTCGCGCTGCTCGCCGGCATTCTGATGCGCCGCTGGTGGGCGGTGCCATGTGTCGCGGCGCTGTGGGTGGCTATCGAAGCGACGCACGGGGCGCTCGGCTTCGCGTGGCTCACGCTCGGCAATGCGGGAGTCGGCATGAGCCTGCCGATGCGCCTGGCGCCCATCACGGGCGTTTACGGCATCTCATTCCTCTTCATGCTGATGTCCGGCGCGCTGGCCATCGCCGCACTGCGGCGGCCAAGCCGCGAACTCGCCTGGCTCGCGCCAGTTCTGCTCCTTGCCGTTCTGCCCGCGCTCCCCGGGCCGAATCGAGGCACCGATACCGCGGTTCTCCTGCAGCCCAACATCTCCGAAACTGAGGACTGGACGCCCGCTGGTGTAAACGAACTACAGCAGCGGCTGGTCGAGCTTTCTCTTCGCGGGGTCCTCAGCCAGGTTGGAAAACCACCCAGCATTATCGTCTGGCCGGAAGTGCCCGCGCCCCTCTACTATTACGAGGACCCGCGCTTCCGCCAGTACCTCGATACCCTCGCGCGCGAGATCCACTCGTACCTGCTGGTGGGTATCGTCGCGCATGCTCCCGGGGGCGCGCCGCTGAATTCCGCGGTACTGGTAAATTCGAACGGGATCGCCACCACTCGCTACGATAAGGTCAACCTGGTGCCCTTCGGCGAATTCGTGCCGTGGCCCTTCGACAGTATCGCCAACAAAGTCTCGACAGAGGTGGGCGACTTCGAGGCCGGTAAACGCGTTGTCGTCTCACCCGTGGATAATCACCGGATCGGCACATTCATCTGCTACGAAAGCGTGTTTCCGAATTTCGTACGCAAGTTCGCCGCTAACGGCGCGGAGGTCCTCTTCAACATTTCCAACGACGGATGGTTCGGCAAGAGCGCCGCGCGCGAGCAGCATCTTGAAATCGTGCGCATGCGCGCCGCCGAAAATCGCCGTTGGATTCTGCGCTCCACCAATGACGGCATCACGGCGACCATCGACGCGGCCGGCCGGCTGCGCGGCACTCTGCCCACGTACACGGAGGGCACTTCCTACACCGGCTTCGAGTACATTAAAACCAAGACCATCTATACGCGCTTTGGCGATTGGTTTCCCTTCCTGTGCGCCACAATCGCGTTGATGGGTTTAATCGCGGAGAAGATCTTATGACCACTGCCGAAATGGATCGAGCTAAACAGAATGTCACTGCTGCCGAAGAGGCCGTTGCCGCCGCCATCGCCGGACTTACGGACGCGCAATGGCACTTCAAGGAATCGCCCGGCCGCTGGAGCATTGCCCAATGTGTCGAGCACATGACGATCTTCAACGAGCTCGTGACCGGCCCGGTCCGCGTGGCGCTCTCGCAAGCCCCGCCTTCCACGAACCCGGCGCCGGATGAGGTGATTCTCGAGAGGATTCCGGCGCGCGAACAACGCTTCTCTGCCCCGCCGACAGCGATTCCGACGGGTTCGGCCAATCCGGCCGACGCGCTGGCGCGTCTCAGGAAGGCCGCCCGAGGTCTGATTGAATATCTGGAAGCAACTCCGGACGCGCGCGATCATGCCATACCCTCCCCGCCTCTGAAAGCGATCAGCGGCGGCCAGTATGAGCTGATGGACGGTTATCAGTGGGTGCTCGCCGCAGCCGGCCACATGCAGAGACACACTGCTCAGGCGCTGGAGGTGAAAGCCCACCCGGCCTTCCCCCAGGACCGCTCCTAAAGAAATGCAGACTTGACGACAGGAATCCTTCCTGTCGTGCCGCGCTTGCGCGGCCGCGGGACTGATTCGTTCGTGGCCCGAGTCCTTCTTTCGTATAATCCAAGGATCATGCGCCTCTTCGGTATCGCCCTCCTCTGCGCCGGTATCAGCACCGGCCAAGTCAGCGACAAGCTCCTCAAGGGTATGCAGTACCGGCTCGTCGGACCGTTTCGGGGCGGCCGCGTGCTTGCCGTCGCGGGAATCGCCGGCGATCCGCAGACCTACTACTTCGGCGCGGCCAGCGGCGGCGTTTGGAAGACTGCCGATGGAGGCGCGCACTGGTCGCCTGTTTTCGATAAGCAGGACACCGCGTCCATCGGCAGCATCGCGGTCGCGCCGTCCGATCCAAATATTGTCTATGTGGGCTCCGGAGAAGGCTGTCTGCGCGGCAATGTCTCCTACGGCAATGGCGTCTATCGCTCCAACGACGGCGGCAAAACCTGGAAAAATCTCGGACTGCGCGACACGCAGCACATCCCGAAAGTGATCGTGGATCCTCGCAACCCAGACGTGGTTGTGGTCGCGGCGCTCGGCCACGCGTTCGGGCCGAACGCAGAGCGCGGCATCTTTCGCACGGCCGACGGCGGCAAGACCTGGACCAAGGTGCTCTTCGTGGATGATCGGACCGGCGCTACCGATCTCGCCGTAGCGCCCTCCAATCCGAACATCATGTTCGCCGCGATGTATCAAGTGCAGCGTCAGCCCTGGACGTTCATTAGCGGCGGACCCGGCAGCGGGCTCTATCGATCGACCGATGCCGGCGTGACCTGGACCAGGCTCTCGGGCCACGGACTGCCCGAGGGGCTGATCGGCAAAATCGGAGTCTCCGTCTCGGGCGCCGATCCGGAGCGCGTCTATGCCCTGATCGAAGCCGAAAAAGGCGGTCTTTTCCGCTCCGACGATGGCGGCGACAAGTGGGAGCGAATCAACGACGACGAGCGCTATCGCCAGCGCGCCTGGTACTTCAGCCACATCTTTGCGGATCCGAAGAACGCAGACACGGTATACGCGCTTAACACCGGCATGTTTCGCTCCACCGACGGCGGCAAGACCTTCGGCCTTCTCCCGGCGCCGCATGGCGACCATCACGGCTTGTGGATCGACCCGGCCAATCCCGCGCGAATGATCAACGGCGACGACGGCGGCGCCACGATCTCCATCGATGGCGGCAAGAACTGGACACCGCAGTTGAACCAGCCCACCGCGCAGTTTTATCATGTCGCGACAGATAACCGCTTCCCGTATTACCTCTTTGGGGCGCAGCAGGATAACACCGCGCTCGCCACCGCATCCTGGAGCGACTACGGCCTGATCGGCGCGCGCAATTGGTACGAAACGGCGGGCGGCGAAAGCGCCACCATGGCCCCGGACCCTCGCGATGGAAACATCGTCTACGCCGCCGGTCAGGGCGTGGCGCGCTTCGACAAGCGCACCGAGCAGGCCTACGACATCTCGCCATGGCCGATCGATTTTGCCGGTCACGGCGACGGCGATTTCCCGCATCGCTTTCAGTGGACCTCGCCGATTTTTCTTTCGCCGCACGATCCGAACCTGATCTACACGGCGGGAGAGGTGGTCTTCAAGAGCACCAATCAAGGCAAGAGTTGGACCGTGATCAGTCCGGACCTCACGCGCAACGACAAAGCGAAGCAGAAAGCATCCGGCGGCCCGATCACGGAGGACAACACCAGCGCGGAGTATTACGATACGGTCTTCGCGCTGGCCGAATCGCCCGTCGAAAAAGGAGTGCTCTGGGCCGGCAGCGACGACGGCCTGATCCATGTCTCGCGAAACGCCGGCGCGTCGTGGCAGAATGTGACGCCGCCTGCGATGCCGGAATGGGCTACGGTCAGCATCATCGAAGCTTCGCCGCTGACTGCGGGGACGGCGTACGTCGCGGTGGACCGGCACAGGCTCGACGATTTCAAGCCGTACATCTTCAAGACCACGGATTACGGCAAGACGTGGAGCAGCATTGCTGCGGGAATTCCAGAGGGCTCGTATGTGCACGCCGTCCGGCAGGATCCCAAGGGCAAGGGGCTGTTGTATGCGGGCACCGAGACCGGTGTCTTCTTCTCGATCGACGACGGCGCCCACTGGCAGAGGCTGCAACTGAATTTGCCCGTGGTTCCGGTGCACGACCTGGTAATCAAAGACGACGATCTTGTGGTTGCGACGCATGGCCGGGCGTTCTGGATTCTGGACGATGTGACGCCCATACGGCAACTCGCTTCAGTTGCGCCGGACAGCGCGATGAAACTGTTCCCGCCCCACCCTGCGTACCGGCTCCGCATGCCCGATGCGGTCGACCGCCGCGTACCCGCGGGCGATAATCCGGCGCCCGGCGCGATGGTGTACTACTATCTCGGTGCGGCGCCGAAGGATGAAGTGAAGCTCGAAATCCTCGACAGCGACGGCGCCACTGTCAAGACATACTCCAGCGTAAAAAAGGAACAGGATGCCGGTCCGTCCGAATGGCCGGACGTCCAACATCTCAGTGAGACTCTTCCGGCCGAAGAAGGGCTGAACCGCTTCAACTGGAACCTTCGTTATGAGGACCCTGTGAAAGTACCGGGCACGTTCTATGAAGCGGATATTCCTCCCAAGGGTCCTATGGCTCTGCCCGCCACGTATCAGGTTCGCCTGACAGTGGGCGGCCAAACCCAGACTGCGCCGCTGGAGCTTCGCAAAGATCCACGCATCGAAATCTCACCCGCCGAAATGGAAAAGCAGTTTGACCTGGAGCGGCAGATCGCGCGCCGCCTGACTGCGCTGCACAACGCCGTGAACGGCGTGCGCGATGTCCGCGCGCAGATCCAGCACGTGGAGCAGCGCTATAAGACCACGCCCGTCTGGCAGCGCCTGCAACCACAGGCTGACGAGCTGCTAAAGAAGATCTCGGCCATCGAAGACCATATCATTCAGGCCCGGATGAAAAGCACGGAAGGCGATCTGCGGTATCCGACAATGATCGATGAGCAGTTGATCTATCTGAACTGGAGTGTGGACGCGACCGATTCCGCGCCGACCGATGGTCAGCAGCAGCTTTTCGCGGAACTCAGCGCCAAACTGCAGGATCAATTGAACGCGTGGGACCAGGTGCTGAGCCGGGATGTTCCGGCGTTTAACCGCTCGGCAGAACAGCAGAAGGTAACGGTGCTGGATCCGCGAGGAAAATAGCGCTTTCGAAACCTAACGCCTGCTACTCCTCCTTCGGCACTACATAGCCTTTTCGCGCGACTACTGTCGAATCCGGAAATTGCGCGCTCGTTGCGGCGCTGAGCTTCACCTGAACCTGCCGCCGCCGCCCGGGTTTGCCCGGCGGCATCGCATAAAAGAGCGTGTATCGCGAGCGTAAGGCGGCGATGCTTTCGGCAAAGGCGCTCCCCGGATTGTCTCCGCCATAGATAACGCGGCCGCCCGTGTTGTCCACCACCGGGAGGACGTCGTCCGGTGTGTAGAGCCGGCGAGCATGCATGGCGAAGCTCTCCGCGCTGCCGAGAAGTACAGTGTCCAGCACCGCATCGGCTTCCCAGAACCGGCGGATCACGGCCTTTGTCAACTCGCGCCCGTAGCCATCGTTATCGGTGAAGATGATGACGGCGCGATTGCGCTGCGGGTCGGCAACCCCCTGCCGCAGAAGATAATGCGCCGCACCGTCGAGCGACTCCTGCAGCCAGGTGCTTCTCGTGAAGGCCGTTCGCGGCAGTCTGGCCGCAATTGCACCGGCAGCGAAAGCAAGATCGGACGTGAGCGGAGCCTCCAGATGCGCCCCGGTGTCGAAGGACATTACGGCAAGCCGGTCCCCGGCACGCAGTTGAGAGAGCGCCGCTGTGGCGGAAGCGGCGATTCGCCTCATCACCGGTCCCATACTACGGCTGATATCGAATAACAGAACGACGTCCAGGGCATTCTCGTCGATAGTGCAAGCCACAACAGTCTGCTGCTGACCGTCGTCCAGGATGTTGAAATCCTGCTTTTCAAGGCCTTGGATAGACCGGCCGTCGGACGCGGTTACGCGGGCATCGATTTTGACCAGGTGGACACCGCTGCGGAACGTGGGTAGTTCCTGACCGGCCAGTGTGGCGGCAGCCAACACTAAGGAAGCGAAAATTCCAGCGGAGTGCACTGAACGGACATTATACTGGCGGGAAACACCTTGGTGGGGCCAGTCACTGGCTTAAAAAAGGCATATAGCATGGCCGTTTGCGGGGGTTTTGACCCACCGAATCGCCGCTTTTTCACCCAATCCGCCTCCCTCTTCGAAGCTACTCCCGCCGTAGAATTCCTCAACATAATGATACTAAAGGATTTTCAATTCCTAAATTCCGGTAACCGTTTGGCCTGGAGAATGCTTTGACGGGAATGCTCGGTCTTTTCGGCAGTACATCTTGGATTGGGGTGGGTCGCTTCCCAAACCAGCCGGATGATATAGCAGTTCAGGTTTCTTATTTTGGAGAATAGTATGCGATTTCCTTTTTCGGGCAAAACGGTAATCCGGACGGCCGCCCTGGTGGCACTCGCCGCCGGCTCCGTCGTGCTGGTGAACGGGGCGAGGAAGACCCCGTTTTCGAAGCATGAATTAGCCGCTTATGCCGACCCGAACCTGGTGCAATATGTGCAACCGGGTCTGAGCATTTCCGTAGTGTCCGCCAACGTGGCGACCGACGGCACGGTTACGGTGGACTACAAACTGACGGATCCGAACGGCGCCGGTCTGGACCGTTCCGGCATCGTCACGCCGGGCGCTGTCTCGACGAGCTTTCTGATCGCTTACGTGCCCAAGGGGCAGTCGCAGTTTACCTCCTACATTTCCAGGACGGTGACCGCAGCCGTCGGAGGCGCGACCGCCGTTCAGGCAACCGGAGATTCCGGCGGCACCTACACCGTCGTGTCTACGGGCGAATATATCTATAAATTCAACACCAAACTCCCCAGCGGCTTCGACTCCTCGGCGTCGCACCGCATTGGCATCTACGGGTCGCGCAACCTGACCCAGTGGAGCCTGGGAACGAACTACGCGGATACCACATTCGACTTCGTACCGGCGGGCGGTAAACCGTCGCCGCGCGATGTCGTTCGCACCGCGGATTGCAACAAGTGTCACGGCAGTTTGGCCACCTCGACGGGCGCCAACGGCTTGGCCGCGCACGGCGGATCCCGGCGCAGCGTCGAGCTTTGCATTATGTGCCACACGCCGCAGACCACCGATCCCGACACCGGCAACACTGTCGATTTCAAGGTGTTCATCCACAAATTGCACGCCGGTTCCGTGCTGCCTTCCGTACAGGCTGGGACGCCGTACCAGATCATCGGTTTCGGCAATGCGGTGAGCGATTGGTCGACGGTCAATTTTCCTGCCGACGTCCGCCGCTGCGAGGTCTGCCACAACCCGAAGAACGGTGCGGCTCAAACCACTGCCTGGATCTCCAACCCGAACCGTGCGGCTTGCGGCTCCTGCCACGATAACGTCAACTTCGCCAGCGGCTTGAACCACGTCAATCTGCCGCAGGTGGACGACAAGCAGTGCACCCAGTGCCACATTCCGCAGGGCGAACTGGAGTTCGACGCGTCCATCCGCGGCGCGCACACCATTCCCGACCAGTCCACCCAGATCGGGGGCATCAACTTCGCCATTCTGAAGGTGACCGGTGGAACGGCTGGAACCGCTCCCACGGTAACCTTCACCACGAAGGACAATAGCGGCACGCCGATCCCGATGAGCAAGTTCGCCAGCGGCGGCAGTCTTTCGTTGAGCATGTCCGGTCCCACGACGGACTTCGGCACCACGAATTTCGGTTCCGACACCACGAGCACCCCCGGTTACGTCACCGAATCGATCGCCGCGGGCGCGAACTGCGGCGGCGACGGCACCTGCACCTACACGTTCAAGCACGCCGTTCCGGCCGGCAGCACGGGAACCTTCATCATCGGCGGCGAAGCCCGTCTGAGCGCGACCCTGAATCCCGGCACCACGACCGCCCAGACCGTTCAGTATGCCGCCAAGAATCCGGTGACCTACTTCTCGGTCGACGGCAGCAAAGTCGCCGCCCGCCGACAGGTGGTCGCCACGGCCAACTGCAACAACTGTCATAGCTACCTGGAAGTTCACGGCGGTCTCCGCAATCAGGTGGAGTACTGCGTGATCTGCCATAATCCGTCCAACACGGACTTCACCATGCGCCCCAACTCGAAGACCGCCGCCGATAAGGCCCTTCCGAACCAAGCCATAAATTTCGCCCTGATGGTCCACAAGATCCATACGGGAGAGAACATGACCGAATTCGGCCAGACCTACACCATCGTTGGTTACGGCGGAAGCCACAATGACTTCAGCGATGTGCGCTATCCGGCGATGAGCCCCACGGGTTCCACTGGCGATACGGCACAGTGCTATATGTGCCACGCCAATAATTCCGAAGCCGTCTTCCCCATCGGGAAGAATCCGGTCACCGATCCGCAGGGTCTCATGAACCCGGCTCCGGCGACCACTTCCGCTTGCACGGCGTGCCACATGAAGATGTCGGCCACCGCGCACGCCGCGGCCAACACCGATCCCAAGTACGGTGAAAGCTGCGACGTCTGCCATGCCGCCGGCGCAGAATTCGACGTGCAGAAGATGCACGCCGGCAAGTAGGTCCGCGCCAGTAGCAGTTCAGATCGCGCACCAGTGTGGGGAAATCCCCCGCTGGTGCGCGATTTTGCGTTTATCGGACCCCTTTGGGCGATTTAACCCATCACATCCGTAATTCACACTATCCAGTCCGAGTTCGTAAGTAACGTGGAAACAGTAGCTTCGCGTTTCCCGGGTGCCCGTGAAGGGTTTGGACGAGTGGGTGCTATTCAGTTTGAATTCAGCGATTATGAGAGCCATTATGCGATCGCGGAGCCGGTGGTTGCGCCTGGGGCAGGCGCAGCGCCTGGGTCTCGCGGCGGCCGTGCTGCTGCTGAGCGTTTTCCCGGCGGCTGCGCAAGATGCCAAGCCGGCGGACGCAAAGCCGCCAGAAAATAAACCGGCTGAGTACGTCGGCAGCGACACCTGCGCAGGATGCCACGAGGATATTTCGAAGGCATTCGCGCAGAATCCGCACCACCTGGTGGAAACCGCCAAAAAATACAAGCGCACGACTCAGGCCTGCGAATCCTGCCACGGCCCCGGCAGTAAACATGCCGAGAGCATGAACGCGGCGGACATCCGCAATCCGGCCAAGCTTCGCCCCGCCGAAACGGATAAGCTCTGCCTCACCTGTCACCTGAACGCGCCTACGCACGTCGGCCGCATCAACAGCAGTCACGCCAGAAACCAGGTGAGTTGCGTTTCCTGCCACTCCATCCACAAGAACGGCCCTCACGGCCTCGTGGCGCGCACGAACACCGCCATCAATGAGCAATGCGCGAGCTGCCATCAGGCGGTTTGGGCCAGCTTCCAGAGGACCTATCGTCACCGCCTGCCGGAAGGGGCCATGAACTGCGTGGATTGCCACAACCCGCATGGGTCGGCCTCACCGCGGATGATCCAGACCGTGAATGCCAACGAGCCGGGCTGCTTCCGCTGCCACGGCAATCTGCGCGGGCCCTTCACGTTCGAACACGCGCCCGTGAAGGTGGAGGGCTGCACCGCCTGCCACATGCCACACGGCTCTCAGAATCCGAAAATGCTGACGCGCGCGGAGGTCCGCTTTGTCTGCCTGGAGTGTCACAGCAATCTACCAGGGCCCACCGTTCCCGCTAACGGTACGCTCGGCACAACTCCTCCGGCCTTCCACGATCTTCGCGATCCCCGCTTCCAGAACTGCAACGTCTGCCACCAGAAGGTGCATGGCTCTTACGTGAGCCGGGATTTCCTGAAATGAGATTCCTACTGGCGCTACTCATCGGCGCGGCGGCGTACGCGCAACAGACTTCCCCACCGCCTGCGACGGCGGCTCAGACCCCCGCTGCGACCCAGACTCCCGCTGCCGACCAGAAGCCGGCGGCCGCGGCGGATCAGAAACCGGCAGAGGCCGCTAAGCCGGAATCGCCCACCAATCCGGCGCCACCGCGCGGAGAGTGGTTCACCGGCAGCATCGATCTTGGGTACCGGTTTGTCGACGTTGGCGGGAACAACCAGCAATATCGCAGCGTCGTCGACCTGCTGGAGCGGCCCACGCTGCTCGGATTCGACCTCAGCCTCGTGGACGCCAGCAAGCGGTTCTTCGATACGCTCCACGTCAATGCGAGTGGCTGGGGCGGCGAGCAATACAACACCGCTCATCTCGACGCGCGCAAGCTCGGCAAGTACGATTTCAACTTCGATTACCGCAACATCGCCTACTTCAGCGAGAGCCCGAGCTTCGCGAATCCCCGCCAGCCGGCCGGCCTCAACGAGCAGTCCCTGGACATCCGGCGGCGCATGATGGACATCAGCCTCGACCTGTTCCCGGGCGGTCACTTCGTCCCCTTCCTCGGCTTCAATCACAATTCCGGCAACGGCACCGGCATCGAGACCTGGGTGAATGAGGCCAGCAACGAGTATCCCGTCCCGTACACGCTGCGCGACGGCACCAATAACTATCGCGGCGGCGTGCGCGTCGAGTACAGCCGGTTTCACCTCACCCTCGCGGAAGGTGGGACAACTTACAAGGACGACGACGCGACATACGAAACCCAGCCGCAGCCAGGCGATCGCACCGCGCCGCTTCTCGGCCAGACCCTGGCCCTCAACGGTCTCGCCCAGGCGTACGGTATCCGCGGGACGTCCACGTACTCACAGGCGCTGCTGACCGCTAGCCCGACGTCATGGCTCAACGTCTACGGTCAGTTCCTTTTCAGCGAACCCAAGACCACAGTCCACTTCAACGAAGCGGCCAACGGCAACTTCGTCGAAATCAGCTCCCTCCTCTTCTACACCGGCAGTACGACCGTCGGCACCGGCAACGCGAATCAGCCGCACACCACCGGTAATTTCGGCTTCGAACTCCGGCCCATGCGCCGTCTCCGCATCGTTGAATCGGTGATGACAGATCGATATCACGACGCCGCGTCGCCGTTCGTCACCACGACGCTTCTCCTGACTGCCTCGGCGCCGCAAACTGCCGCCAACGCCCTGAACTACTCGCAGATCGTCAATTACAACCAGCAGCAGGTTGACGTATTTTACGACCTTACCAATAAGCTCACTGTCCGCGGCGGCTATCGCTTTGTTTGGGGCGACGCCACCGTGCTCGCCGGGCAACTCAGCCAGACCGGCCCCCTTGTGAATGGCGAACTTCGCCGGAACGTCGGTATCGCCGGCCTGACCTACCGCGCGAGCGAAAAGCTCAGCCTCAACCTGGATTACGAAGGCGCATCCAGCGACCGCGTCTACTTCCGGACGAGCCTGAACGATTACCACCGCGCCCGCGCACGGGCGCGCTACCAGCTCAATTCTGCGCTGGGATTCCAGGCGAACTTCACTGTTCTGAATAACCAGAATCCCGATCCCAGCATCAGATACGATTTCCAGAGCCGCGACAATTCCGTCGCCGTCTTCTGGACGCCCAAGAGCTCCAAACGCATCAGTTTCACCGGCGAATACGACCGCGAAACGCTGCGCAGCAGCATCGCGTACCTCGGCCTTTTCCTCGCGCCAGGTACATCGCTCTACCGGGAGAACGGGCATATCGCCACTTCGGCGGCCAACGTCGTTCTGCCGCATAATGGAAAGCTGACGTTCGGCGGATCGCTTTTTGTATCCGCCGGCAGCCGGCCGACGCGCTTGTATGAACCGCTCGTGCAACTGTCCTTGCCGTTGACGAAGCACATTTATTGGAACACGGAATGGCAATACTTCGGTTATGGTGAGTCCCTCTACTCGTACGAAGGATTCCGGGCGCGAGTCATCACGACGGGGCTCCGTCTCATCAAATAGGAGATCCAGCATGCAGACCTTTCGGATCGTCGCCCTCTGCGCCGTCGCGGCAGGTTGGGTGTGGGCTGGCGGCGTCACCGGCGATGCCAAGCGCGGCGAACAACTCTTTCGAACCGAGCAGTGTGTACAGTGCCACAGCGTTGGCGGACACGGCGGCGGCAGCGCGCCGGACCTCACCAGGCGCATCGACCGCGATTACACGCCGGCCGTGATGACGAGCCTGATGTGGAATCACGCCCCGGCGATGTGGCAAGCGATGGAGAAGCAGAACATCACGCGGCCATCCCTCGATGCCAATGCGGCGGCGGACCTGTTCGCCTACTTTGTTTCGGCGCGATATTTCGAGAAGCCTGGCGACGCCGGCCGCGGCAAGGCCGTTTTCACGGCAAAGCATTGCGCCGAGTGCCATGGCATCACGGACTCCAAATTCCCGGGAGCTCCGCCAGTCGCCAAGTGGGAATCGCTGGCCGATCCCGTTATCCTGGCGCAGCAAATGTGGAACCACTCGAGCGCCATGCGACAGGCATTCGCAGCGAAAAAGCTGGCGTGGTCGCAATTGAGCGGTCAGGAGCTGACGGATCTTCTGGTCTACCTGCAGAATCTGCCGGAGACCAAAGCCCTCACAGGCACTTTTGCATTCACGCCGTCCCAGCCCGGCGAGAAACTGGTCGCCGACAAAGGCTGTAATGGGTGCCACAGCGGCAATTGGGCGCTGCGCAATCAGACGCTGACCGACATCGCGGCGGACATGTGGAACCATTCGCCCTCCATGAAACAGCCCGCCCCGCAACTGACGCCCGACGAAATGCACCAGATTCTCGGCTATATCTGGGCGCGGCAGTATTTCCGCGGCCAAGGTAATGCGGAGCATGGGAAGAAGGTCTTCGCGGACAAGAGCTGCGGCTCGTGTCACAACGATCCCTCGAGCGGCGCGCCTAAACTGGCCAAAGGCAAGGATGCCTACTCGGACATCACCATGGTCTCGGTATTGTGGCAACACGGTCCGAACATGCTGGACAGGATGAAGCAGCGGAAGATCGCCTGGCCGCGCTTCAACGCTCAGCAGATGAGTGACCTCATCGCCTATCTGAACTCGCTGTAACATTAGGGTTTGGAACCTAAAGCAGCCGCATTCACTCAAATCGGGTTATTCGCCGGGTTGACCCCGGCCGAAGCTCAAGCCCTGGCGCAGCGCGCCGTCGAACGCCGCTTCGACGCTGGCGAGATGCTCTTCTGGGAAGGTGAAGAGTGCGCCGGCATTTTCGTCCTGGTGCAGGGCAGCGCAAAGATCTTCAAAACGTCACCGGCCGGACGCGAGATGATGCTGTCGCTCGAAACGGCGCCCTCGACTGTGGCGGAACTACCCCTGTTCGATGGCGGACCGTATCCCGCAAGTGTGCGCGCGGTGCAGCCCGTAACAGCGCTGTTCATCAACAAGAACGATTTTCAGCAGGTCTGCCGGCAATATCCCGATGTCGCTCTCAAGGTGCTGGCAGTGGTCGGAAAGCGCTTGCGCCACCTGGTCATGCTCGTCGAGGCGATGACGTTCGGCAGCGTCACTCAGCGTCTGGCCCGCCTGCTCTTGGACGAATCCGCGGGAGCGGACGCTTTCGATCTGAAAATGACTCATCAGGAGCTCGCCTCGCGCCTGGGCACTGTGCGGGAAGTGGTTTCGCGCAATCTGGCTCGCTTCAAGGCGCAAGGTCTGGTCACGATGCAGGGGCACCGCGTGGAAATTGAGGACCGCGACGGCTTGGCGCGCGAGGCCGGCGAGTAACGGTTACGCCGTTTTCACCCAGCACCTCAGCACTTCGGCGACACTCCAAGCCTGCGCGATGCACCCGCGCGGCGTATATGGCGCTTCGGCATCGAAGATTTCGCTGATCGAGCCGACGCACTGTTCATCCAGGTGCGGGAGCAGCCCCAACAAAAACTCGCGTGCGCCGGTGGGGTTCTCGGGATGCAGCTTGATCCACGCATCGACATACAAGCCGATCAACCACGCCCACACCGTGCCCTGATGATATGCCGCGTCGCGCGACCGCAGGTCGCCATAATATTTTGGCTTGTAGTCAGGACTGCCGGGCGCCAGCGAGCGTAAGCCAAGCGGTGTTAACAGGCGATCGGTAACCACCTTCATCACCGGCTCCCACCGCGCTTCGTCGAGTACCGGATGATCCAGCGAGATCGCCATCACCTGGTTCGGACGGCACGATGGATCGTTGCCGCCGCCTTCGGCATCCACCACATCGTAAAGATACCCGCCCTCGGCGTACCAGAAGCGCTCGTTGAAGGATGTCTGCGCGCGCGTCGCATGCTCGCCGTAACGGGTGGCTCGCTGCTCGTCGCCGTCTTCGCGCAGCCACGCCTCGGCGAGCCGCAGAGCGTTATACCAGAGCGCGTTGATCTCCACTGCTTTGCCGCGCCGCGGCGTTACCACCCAGCCGTCCACCTTCGCGTCCATCCAGGTGAGCTGATACCCTTCGGCTCCCTGGTGCAGCAAGCCGTCCTTCTCATCCACGCAGATGCCGAAGCGTGTGCCGGCGATGTGATGCTCCAGAATGTCGATGAGCTTTGGCAGAATCATCCGCAGCGTGGTCCGCTCGCCAGCGAGTTCCGTATAGCGATGCACGGCATGGAAAAACCAAAGGCTCGCGTCTGCCGTATGGTACAGGCCGTCCTTTTGGCCCTCAGGAAACATGTTCGGAATGAGGCCATCCTTGACGTAATACGCGAAAGTGCGCAGAATCCACGCGGCCTCGTGGAACCGGCCGGTGGTCAGCGCGAGGCCTTCCAGCGAGATCATCGTGTCGCGTCCCCAATCGGTAAACCAGTGATAGCCCGCGATCACAGTGCGGATCTCGTCGCCCGTTGCACGGGCGCGTGCCGCATCTTCGGTGCGGCCGACAGGTGTGATGACGAACTGGTCGGCGGCGAAAACAAGCTCGGCCGCCGGGCCTCTGCGCGCCTTCGGCGAAGCGGCTGCCAGCAGCAGTTTCCGCCGGTCCGTGTCGGCGTTCAGCGCCGTATCGGGCGTGAGGGCCTTCACCGTCTCCCACGGCTCGGTGGACGCGATCAGCGTGGTCTGGTCGCCCGCGCTCAAATCCGTCCGGAAGTACCCCGGGCTCCACAGCGAGCCCTGCCACTCGTAGCCGCGACTTTTCTCTGTCGGATAGGGAATGCTGCTGGTCTCCTTGCGATCGAACGTGAATGCCGCAGCGGGCCCGCGCACCAGCAGCCGCAGTGTGGGCATGGTTTCATCGCTCGACAAAATTTCGAACTCGTCGTCGCACACCATCAGCTTGTATTTCTCGTTGTTATTCTGGCTGACCGGTGCATCGTGCGAGCGGAAGTGGATCGCGGGCCGCAATCCGAGCCGCAGCTTACCGGTCCCCGATAACAACCGGTAAGAAATGTGCACCGTGTTCTGCCGGTACGGCATCAGCAGGCGTTTTTCGAGAGCGAAACCATGCGTCTCATAGCGCCAGATGGGGAGCCCGGCTTCCAGGCGGAATTCGCAGCAGCGCAGCGTCCTCTCAGGAGGAACCGCTGAGAGTTCTTCAGCTCCGGTGTAGACGACCTCCCCGCCAGGAAGCCGCATGCGCTCGGAAAGGCCGTTGAGCATCATCATGCGCCCTAGAGGATTGGGAAGGGCGGCAATCAACAATCCGTGGTAGCGGCGGGTGATGGCGCCATTCACCGTGCCGGAGGCGTAGCCCCCGAGCCCGTTGGTGACCAGCCACTCCTCATTGAGGTGTGGATCGCTTTGCGGGTCGCGGAGCTCGCGTTGTGGGAGAACTCGAATCAGATCTGCCATGTCTCGTTCGGGTGTGTAGGGCGCATCACGATGGCCGACTGCCCCGCGATGCGCCAGTTATCGGCCGATTCAGGCGGCGCGGTTCCGCATCCGCCGTACGCCGGGTCCTCGCTCGACCAAGCCGTTTGCCAGAGCGTATCTTCCGGCGGCGCGAGGAGCGGTTCGGGCGCCGGGTCGAGCTGCAGATCGCGGCCGAGATTGACGATCAGAAGACGATCGCCATGCTCGCCGCCAAAAAAGCGAAGCACAAAAGCATCGGACGAGAGCACCGCGCCATCCAGGCTGGAGCTCTGCGAGCGGAATACCGGATCGTCCCGTCGAAGCCTCAGCAAATCTTTGTGAAGATTGTAGATAGATGCAAATTGGGTTCGTTCCTGAAAATTCAATTTGCACCGCTCGAACGTAGACGGGTCGCCCGGATCCGTAAAGCAGCCATACATCTCCGGCGTCGCCAGGCTGCGGAACTGAGAGAGGAACTGAATGCGCCCTTCCTTCACCAGCGGGCGCAGGTCCGGACCGTGGTCGGCAAAAAACAGGAACGGCGAAGTCGAAGCGAATTCCTGACCCTGAAACAGCATGGGAGTTGCGGGCGCCAATAGCAGGTACGCGGTCAGCGCCTTCAGCTTGGCGGGACTGGTCAGCCGGTGCAGGCGATGCCCGAAACCGGAATTCGCGATCTGATCATGATTATCCAGGTAGGCGACGAACTGCTCCGGCTTGAGGCCCCACGCCGGAGTGCCGCGACGCTTCGCCTGCCATTTATAGCGCTGGCCTTGGAACAGGTAGCCGTACTTGGCGGCGGAGACGAATTCCTGCGCGCCGCCGAGGTAATCGGTGTAATACGCTTCGTTGCGGCCGGTCGCGGCCACGAAAGCGCTATGGTGAATGTCGTCGTTCCAAAGTCCGTCGAGACCGTAACCGCCCTTGGCGGCGGGCCGCACGAGCTTGCTGTGCTGCGATTCGTTTTCCGCGACGATGAAAATCTCGCCGCCCTTCGCCGCGGCACGCATCTCGCGCGCCAAAGCGGTCATGATGTTCTCGGGCGAGGAATCGAAAATCTGCTGTGTTGCGTCCAGACGGAGACCGTCCATGTGATATTCGGCGGCCCAGTAGGCGGCGTTCGCTGCCACGAATTCGCGCACGGGTCCGGAGTTCTCGCCATCGTAATTGATGGCCTCGCCCCACTCGTTGGCATAACGATCCGTAAAGTAATCGTCGGAGTATTGCTTCAGGTAATTGCCGTCGGGGCCGACGTGGTTGTAGACCACATCCAGAATCACCGCGATCTTGTGCCGATGCGCTTCGTTGACGAACGCGCGCAGCTCATCGGGCTTGCCGTAAATAGCGACCGGCGAATACCAGCCGACGCCGTCGTAGCCCCAGCCGAAACGGCCGGGGAAATCGGCGACCGGCATCAGTTCGACGCACGTGATTCCAACACTGGCAAGTTCCGGGAGTTCGCGCGCGGCCGCCGCCCAAGTTCCTTCCCGTGTGAAGGTGCCGCAGTGCATTTCATAGATCACCTGACCGTGTATGGAAGCGCCGCGCCAATCCGAACCGGTCCACGAATACGCGGCCGGGTCGACGACTTGGGACCAGCCGTGCGGCCCCTCCGGCTGAAAGCGCGATGCCGGGTCAGGGAAAGCATCGCCGCCGTCGAGCCGGTATTTGTACAGCGCACCCGCGGAAACACGCGGTGTTCCGGAGAAGTAGCCGTCGTTTTCGCGCGTCAGCTCGAATGCTTCGCCGGAGGACAGCAGCACCTCCACGCGCTTGCGTTTAGGCGCCCATACACGAAAGGCTGTGGTGTCACCGTGCGCTTCCGCGCCTGCCGGAAAACGTCGCGAAGGGTTCATGTTCAGTCGGTAAGCTGCTTGAAGAGAGCGATCGTCCGCGGAATGAGCTCATAGGGCTCGCCCGCCGGAACCACCGGGCCCTCGCCACGGTCGGGGTACGCCGAATCCAGAAGGGTCCGCCAGGCCGTGCCCTGCTGCGGCGGCATGTAGAACTTGATCGGCCCGGTGTGCGGATTCAAGGCGATGAGGAACGTCTCGTCGCGAATCGCTTCCCCGACGCCATTCACATCGTCGAGCGTCTGTCCGTTCAATTGCAGGCCGATGCAGCGGACCCATCCGGCGTCCCATTCCTCCGGCGTCATCTCCAAACCGTCCGGACGAAGCCACGTGATATCTTTCTCGCAGCGGCCATCCACCTCGCGTTGTCCCTTGCCTGGGTCGATGGTGCGGTCCTGGAAGAATTTGCGGCGATGAAGGTTCGGATGGCTCCTCCGCGTTTCGACGAGCTTGCGCGTGAAGCCGAGCAAAGTCTCGGCATTCTTATCAAGGTCCCACCGATACCAACTGGTTGGGTTGTCCTGCGCATAGGCGTTGTTGTTGCCCGCTTGCGAGCGGCCGATTTCGTCGCCGCCGCAGATCATCGGAACGCCTTGCGAGAGCAATAGCGTTGCAAGCAGGTTGCGCTTCTGACGCTCGCGAGTGGCCACGATTTCCGGATCTTCCGTCAAACCCTCGGCGCCATAGTTGTACGAGTTGTTGTCATTGGCCCCGTCGGCATTGCCTTCGCCGTTGGCTTCGTTGTGCTTATCGTTGTAGCTGACCAGATCGTTGAGCGTGAACCCGTCGTGCGCGGTGATGAAGTTGATGCTCGCCGTGGGATGGCGGCCGTCACGCTGATACAGATCGCTACTGCCGGTGAGCCGGTAACCGAGTTCGGCGAGTTGGCCGTCGTCGCCCTTCCAATAGCGGCGGACCACGTCACGGTAGCGCCCGTTCCACTCGGCCCACAACGGCGGAAATTTTCCCACCTGATAGCCGCCCTCGCCGACATCCCAAGGCTCGGCGATCAGCTTCGCCTGGGAGATCACCGGGTCCTGGTTGATGATGTCGAAGAAGGCGCTCAGGCGATCCACCGCGTGCAGTTCGCGCGCGAGTGTGGCGGCGAGATCGAAACGGAAGCCATCGACGTGCATCTCCTGCACCCAGTAGCGGAGACTGTCCATGATCAGCTTGAGCACTTGCGGGTGGCGCACGTTCAGTGTGTTTCCGGTGCCCGTGTAATCCATGTAATAACGCGCATTGTCCGGCATGAGACGGTAGTACGTGCCGTTATCGATGCCGCGGAAACTCAGCGTCGGGCCCATCTGGTTGCCTTCGGCGGTGTGGTTGTAAACCACATCCAGAATGACTTCGATGCCGGCGCGATGCAGCGCGCGCACCATGGCTTTGAACTCGCCAATCTGGTCGCCGCTATCGCCGGCGGCGGAGTAGCGAGAGTCCGGGGCAAAGAAATTGATCGAGTTGTAGCCCCAGTAGTTGTGCAGGCCTTTGTCGAGCAGATGCTTGTCGTCGACGAATTCGTGAACCGGCATCAGCTCCACCGCGGTGATGCCGAGCTTCTTCAGGTAATCGATGGCGACCGGATGCCCCAGACCGGCGTACGTGCCTCGCATTTCCGGCGGAATCTCGGGATGCTGGGCGGTGAAGCCTTTGACGTGCAATTCATACAGCACGCTGTCATGCAACGGTGTGAGCGGCGGCCGGTCGTTCTCCCAATCGAAGTGCGATGTCGTGACTACGCTTTTCGGTACTCCCCAGGCATCGTCGGCGGAGTCGCAGGAGAGGTCTTGCGCGGGGTCGCCCATTCGATAGGCGAACACCGGGGCGTCCCAGTTAAGGCGGCCGGCCAGGGCGCGCGCGTACGGATCCATCAGCAGCTTGGCGGGATTGAATCGCTCCCCTGCTTCCGGATTGTATGGCCCGTGGACGCGATAGCCATAGAGTTGCCCCAGCTTGACGCCGGGAAGATAGCAGTGCCAAACGTATCCGGTGGATTCCCGGACCGCAATCGTCTCGCAATCGCCCGCTTCGGGGTTGTCGAACAGACACAACTCCATTGCGGTCGCTTTTTCAGAGTAGAGGGAAAAGTTTACGCCAGTCCCATCCCATGTGGCGCCTTGCGGGTAGGGCTTACCCGGCAGTATGCTTCTTGGCATCGTTATTCCAAGCGCGGAAAGTGCAAACTATGTACCATCCTAGCGGCACAGAACAGCACGCGGTGTACGCTCGAACACTGGTACAAAGGTTGCATATCTAACACCGCCATGAAGACCACAACGCTGGAAATGGAAGAGGAAGAGCGGCTGGAACGCCAGAGCGAAGATCCGGAAGCGCCGCCCGTAGCCTCCATCAAAGATGATGCCGAACTGGACGCGCGCACACCTGAACACGACAAAATCTGTCAGCTTGCGTATGAACACTGGATGCAGCGCGGCTGCCCTGACGGGTCGCCGGAAGAGGATTGGTTCCGCGCGGAACAGGAGTTACGCGGGACGAAGGCCTGAGTACCCGGTCGGTCGCAATGTAGACGAGCTTAGGTCGCATCCGGCCGTCAGGCCGGCCGCTACTTCCGTTCCGCCGCCGTGATTCGAGCCTGCGCCAGTTCCATCTGCTCGAGTGCTACCGCCGGGTCGACCCCCACCGCGGGGTTCATCACCTGCTCCTGCGCACGCTGAAGATCCTGCCTCGCCCGTTCCACATTGATCTCCTCGGCGTGTTCGGCGACATTCGCCAGAATGCGCACATGGTCCGGAAGCACTTCGATAAAGCCGCCCTGTACGGATAAATACCGTGTCTTGCCGCCCGCCATGTAGCTGAGAAATCCCGTTCCCAAAAGACTGAGGAGCGGCGCGTGCCCCGGCAGAACGCCGATGTAGCCGTTCTTTGCGGGGATCTGCACTTCCGCCACTCGTTCACGCACAATCTGGCGCTCCGGAGTGGCGATTTCAAGTTCAATGAGTTCGGGCATGCTCAGCCTCGCTTCAGAGCTTCGGCGCGCTCGAGCACTTCTTCGATCGTCCCCTGCATATAGAAAGCCTGCTCGGGGATCTCGTCGTGCTTGCCTTCGGCGATTTCGCGGAAGCCCTTAATGGTATCGGCGAGCTTCACGTATTTGCCCGCGAAGCCGGTGAACTGCTCCGCCACGTGGAACGGCTGCGAAAGGAAGCGCTGGATCTTGCGGGCTCGCGACACCGTCAGCTTGTCCTCATCGGAAAGTTCGTCGATGCCCAGAATCGCGATGATGTCCTGCAGATCCTTGTAGCGCTGCAGAATTCCCTTGACCAATTGGGCCGTATCGTAATGATCGTGTCCGATGATCAGCGGATCGAGAATGCGCGATGTGGATGCCAGCGGATCGACCGCGGGGTAGATGCCTAACGCGGCGATGTCGCGCGAAAGGTTTGTCGTCGCATCCAGGTGCGCGAAGGCGGTGGCAGGCGCGGGATCCGTGTAGTCGTCGGCGGGCACGTAGATCGCCTGCACCGACGTGATGGACCCTTTCTTTGTCGAAGTGATGCGCTCCTGCAGTTCGCCCATTTCGGTGGCGAGGTTCGGCTGATAACCCACGGCGGAGGGCATGCGCCCCAGCAGCGCGGATACTTCCGACCCGGCCTGCGTGAATCGGAAGATGTTGTCAATAAAGAGCAGTACGTCCTGCCCTTCCTGGTCGCGGAAGTACTCGGCGACGGTTAGTCCGGTCAGTCCGACGCGCAGACGGGCTCCGGGCGGCTCCGTCATCTGGCCATAAATGAGGGCCACCTTCGATTTCGTGTAGTCCTTGGGATCGATGACGCCGGATTCCTGCATTTCGAGCCAAAGATCGTTGCCTTCACGCGTGCGCTCGCCCACGCCGGCAAACACCGACACACCGCCATGCTTCATGGCGATGTTGTTGATGAGCTCCATGATGATGACGGTCTTGCCGACGCCGGCGCCGCCGAACAGGCCGATCTTGCCGCCGCGAAGATAAGGCTCCAGAAGGTCGATCACCTTGATGCCGGTTTCGAACATCTCCAGGCGGGTGGACTGATCTTCGAAAGAGGGTGACGGGCGGTGGATGGGAAAGTAGGTCTTGGCGTTTACCGGACCCATTTCATCTACGGGTTGGCCGATCACGTTGAGCACGCGGCCGAGAGTTTCCGGTCCGACCGGCACTTCCACCGGGCGTCCGAGACTAATCGCCTTCATTCCGCGCACCAGGCCCTCGGTGGGCTGCAGCGCGATGGTGCGCACGCGGCCTTCGCCGATGTGCTGCTGCGCTTCGCAAATGATATCGATGGGCTGCGGAACGTCATACCCTTCGCTGGTCACGCGAATCGCGGTGTAGACCAGGGGAATGTGACCTTCCGGGAATTCGCAGTCGACGGCCGGTCCGGCCACCTGGACTACTTTTCCGACTACCACTCCGTTTGTTTCTGCCATGATTGCTTCCTTTGGGGCGCTCTTCCTACGGCTCGGCCGCAGCGGCGCCGCTGACCACTTCGATGATTTCCTTGGTGATGCTCGCCTGGCGCACGCGATTCATGTAGAGCGTGAGCTTATCGATCATCTCGCCCGCGTTGCTGGTGGCTGCTTCCATAGCCGTCATGCGCGCGGCGTGTTCGGCCGCGGCGGATTCCAGCAGCGAGCGGTAAAACTCCATTTCGACGTATCGCGGCAGCAGCGCCTCCAGCATTTCGATGGGCGGCTGCTCGAAGATGTAATCCATCGGCGCGGACTGTTCCGGCATTTCGACCGGCAGCACGCGGGTGAGCGTCAACTTCTGCGCGATTACGCTTTTGAACTCGTTGAACAGCAGATACACCGCATCGATCTGCTCGTCGCGGTACAGGTCCATCGCTTTGCGGGCGATGGCACTGGTATCCGCATAGGCCACCTTCGCGGCCAGCCCGACGTGCTCGCCGGAGATCTGCGAGTCGCGCTTTCTGAAGAAGTCGCGACCCTTGCGGCCGATAAGCTCCAGGGTGATCTGCGCGCCGCGATGGTCGTTTATGAACTGCAGCGCGCCTTTAATCAGATTGGAGCTGAAAGCGCCCGCCAAGCCCTTGTCTCCGGTGATGAGCACCAGCAGGATGCGCTGCTCGGGACGGCGCGCGAGCAGCGGATTTTCGCCCGCCTTCTCATCCGTTGCGGCGGCCGCAGCTACGTTCGCGAGAACCTTGCGCAGCAGCGCGCCGTACGGGCGCGAAGCCACCACGCGATCCTGCGCGCGGCGCAGTTTTGCGGCCGAGACCATTTTCATGGCCTTGGTAATCTGCTGCGTGTTCTTCACCGAGCGGATGCGCCGCCGGATGTCGATCAAACTAGGCATGTGCGTGTGCCGCCGGCAACTCCGCCACGAACCGCGCCTTGAACTCCTCGATCGCTTTGGTGATCTGGCCGCGGAGGTTATCGTCCAGCGCTTTCTTCGTGCGGATCTCTTCCCAAATGCCGCGATGGGCATTGTCGATGAAGCGGTACAGCTCCTCTTCAAAGCGGCGGCACTCTTCCACCGGGAGATCGTCCAGATAGCCCTTGGTTCCGGCGAAGATGATCACAATCTGTTTTTCCAGCGGCAGCGGTTGATACTGACCCTGTTTCAGAATCTCGACCAGGTGTTTGCCGCGATTGAGCTGATCCATCGACGCCTTGTCGAGATCGCTGCCGAACTGCGCGAAGGCGGCCAGCGCGCGGTATTGCGCCAAATCGAGACGCAAGCCGCCCGCAATCGACTTCATGGCTTTCGTCTGCGCGTTCCCGCCGACGCGGCTCACCGAGATGCCGACGTTGATGGCCGGGCGCACATTGGAATTGAACAGGTCGGCTTCGAGGAAGATCTGCCCGTCTGTAATAGAGATGACGTTGGTCGGAATGTACGCCGAAACGTCGCCTGCTTGAGTCTCGATGAACGGCAGAGCGGTGAGCGAGCCGCCGCCGAGTTCGGCATTGAGCTTCGCGGCGCGCTCCAGCAGGCGGCTGTGAAGATAGAACACGTCGCCGGGGTACGCTTCGCGCCCCGGAGGACGGCGGAGCAGCAGTGAAATCTCGCGATATGCGGCGGCGTGCTTGGAAAGATCGTCGTACACGCAGAGAGCGTGGCGCTTGCTGTCGCGGAAATACTCGCCCATGGCGCATCCGGCGAACGGCGCCAGGTACTGCATGGGCGCGGGGTCCGATGCGGACGCGGAAACCACGATGGTGTATTCCATCGCGCCGTACTGTTCCAGCGTCTTCACCACCTGCGCAACCGTCGAGCGTTTCTGGCCGATGGCGACATAGATGCAAATCATGTCGCCGCCCTTCTGGTTGATGATGGTGTCGATCGCGATGGCTGTCTTGCCGGTCTGGCGATCGCCGATAATCAGCTCGCGCTGGCCGCGGCCTACCGGAATCATGGCGTCGATCGCCTTGATGCCGGTCTGCATCGGTTCCTTTACCGGCTGGCGCGCGACCACGCCGGGAGCGAGGCGCTCGATGGGAGAGAACTGCGTTGTCTGGACGGGTCCCTTGCCGTCGATCGGCTGACCAAGCGCGTTCACCACACGGCCGATGAGCGCTTCGCCCACGGGCACGCTCATGATGCGGCCGGTACGCTTGACCTCGTCGCCTTCCTTGATCTCCGCGAAGTCGCCGAGCAGCACCGCGCCCACCTGGTCTTCTTCCAGGTTCATCGCAAGGCCCGCGACGTTGTGGGGAAACTGTATGAGCTCGCCGGCCATCACCTTTTCCAGGCCGTGGATGCGCGCAATCCCGTCGCCCAGGCTGATGACGCTTCCGACCTCGGAAACATCGATCGCGCTTTCGTAGTTTTCAATCTCCTGGCGGAGAATACTGGTGATTTCGTCCGCTCGAATTTGAGCCATAAATCCCTTCCCGTTACGCTTTAGATTTCGCTTCCGAGGCGCCGCCCCAGCGCTTCGAGTTGTCCGCGCACAGAGCCGTCGTAGACCGTCGATCCGATGCGCGCCATCACCCCGCCGATGAGAGACCCATCAATGGCGAAGCGCATCCGAATCTGTTTGCCGGTCAATCGCGCGAGTTGCGCCTGTAGCGCTGTGCGCTGCTGTTCAGTCAATTCGTTGGCGGAGATCACTTCCGCCTGCTCGATGCCCAGGCGCCGGTCCAGAACCTGTTCGAAGCTCTCCACAATCTCCGGCACAGACCCTATGCGCCGATGATCGATGAGCACGTACAGGAAGTTGCGGGTAATTTTGGACATGCCGAGCCGGTCCGTGATCCGCGTGATCACGGCCTTCTTGCGCGCGCTCGGCACTGCCGGCGTAATGAGCGCGTTGTGCAATTCCGGCGATCCCTGCAGGGTGGCGACGAAGGAGCGCAACTCGGCCGTAGCGTCCTGAGGCTTCAGCGGAGAGGCGGGCCCCGTCACAACGTCGGCAAGGGCGTTGGCATATCGTACAGATACAGCAGAAATGGGCATGAACAGTCTCTACGTGGTTTGCGCGCGGTTATCGCCGTCCAGGTGGCGCACAAATCCCTGGACCAGCGCTTCCTGCGCCTGCGGCGTCATGCGCTGGCGAATCTTCTGTTCCGCCAGGCCTACCGCCAGCTCCGCTGAATACTGCTTCAATTCCATGCGGGCGGCCTTGCCGGCAGAGACGATCTCCTGCTCGGCATGAGCCTGAATTTTGGCGATCTCGCCTTCGAGATGCGCGGCGCTGCGGCCCCGTTCGGCTTCGGCTTCGCCTTGGGCTTCGTTGCGCAGTGCGGCGATCTCCGCTTCCAGATTGGCCAGCCGGCGCTCGACTTCCGCGGTGCGCTGTTCGGCGGCGCGGCGCGCGTCTTCAGCGTCTACAATGTCCTGCTTGATCTGACGGTTGCGCGTAGCGAAGTAGGGACCGGCTGTCTTACGAATCAGGAAACCGAGCGCTCCGGCGAGCAGCAGGAAGTTGGCCCATTTCCAGATCTCCAGGCTGCCATGTTCACCCTCGCTGGGAGACTCGGCGGCTCGTTCCACGGCATCCGGATGGGCAGCGTCCTGCGCGCGGCAGACCGGCACGGCCACCGTCATCGCGGCGGCTAAAAAAATCGGCAACAGGCGTTTCATGCCGCGCTCCGCCCCAGAATCGAATCGGCAATCTGGTCGGCCAGCAGACCCGTCTCGGCGGCGAGTTGCACTTTGGCGGCTTCCACGTCGGCGTGAAGCGCTTGCTTGGCTTCTTTGATTCGTGCTTCCACGCGCGCACGGGAATCGGCGAGCGCTCGTGCTTCCTGCTCCTGAAGCTGACGGTGAACCTGATCCTGCGACTGGTACACATCGCCGCGAGCCTGCCGGATGGCGGCTTCGTACTCGGCGGCTTTGGCGGCGGCGCGCTTGAGACTTTCTTCCGAAAGCTGTTTGGCGCCTTCAGTTGCCTCAAACCGCTTATGAAGCACGCTTCCGAGCGGCTTGAAGAAAATGTACTTCAGGTAGAAGTGAATCAGAATAACAATCAGGACGGTCGGGATCGCCCGACGCAGTAGTTCACCCAATTGCTGGAAAATTGCATCCATGATGTAAGGAGGAGAAGGCCCGCTAAGCACAACAGGATATCATCTGGCGGAAAGCCGGGTCAACCGCACGGAACGGTGGTGTTACCTTGACGTTGCCACGTTCGTCGTACATCAAGGTACAATAGGGAAATCCACCCCAAGAGAGGTTCTATGCGTCGTCAAATGACCGGCTGCTTCGCAGCGGCCGTGTTCGCGGGTACGGTGTTCTTTGCGTTCTCCGGCAACGGTGTTGCCGCCGACGGCAAAGGCACTCCCAAGAAAGGTCCGGCGGTTCCCGCTTATGGAAACTCGGACGCCATCACCCAGGATGAGCTGAAAGTCTACGATTACTTTCTGGCGTCCGATCAGCTCGAGGGGCGGAACTTTCCGTCGCGCGGGTACGACACTGCGGCGCTCTACGTCGCCAGCCATTTGGCCGAATGGGGCCTGAAGCCGGGCGGCAGCACCGAAAAGACCATGGGTCCGCTGCAGCCCTACCTGATGCCGATCGAAATGGTCTCTCGCGCCATTGTCCCCGATGAGAGTAAAGTGTCGGTGACCGCGCCGGGCGGCGGTGGTGGCCGCGGTTTCGGCGGCGGCGGCGGCGGACGGCAGGGCGGCGGCAGAGCAAACAATGAACCCCGCACCACCGCCTTCGAATATGGCAAGGATTGGACGGCAGGTGCGGGCGGCGGTCGCGGCGCATCTCCGGAAGCATTCGATTTCTCCGGCAACCTGGTCTTCGCGGGCAACGGATATCTGCTCAACAAAACGAACGTCAACCCGTACCAGGGCATCGACGTCAAGGGCAAGATTATCGTTGTCGCAGGACTACCCGCCGAACTCGCGGCGCTGCAGAATGCCGGTGGTCGCGGACGAGGCGCGGGCGGCGGCGGTCGCGGAGCGGCACAGAATCCGCTAGGTGAGAATTGCACAGATTACCTCACGCCGGAAGAGTACGCCGCCAAAAATGGCGCGCTCGGCGTAATCACAATCGCTAATTTCCAACAGGCTGCTGCGCTGGCGAACCCGAACGCGGGCGGCTTCGGTGGGGGCGGTGGACGCGGCGGCGCCAACCTGAACGGTCCGAATTTCCAGGTGGTGAAATTTAAGCAGGCGGCGGCGTGCCCGGCGGCTCCTTCGATCACCGCCGGCATGGAATTGACGAACGCGCTGTTCCAGGGCGAAAAGCTCTCCGGCGCGCAAGTGTTTTACGCTACCGATTCGAAGACCAAAGTGGACTCCTTCGAGCTGGAAGCGGCCAAGAAGGTGTCCCTCAAGCTCGCGGTCAAGGGCACTCCGGGTCACGGTGAAAATGTGGTCGGCATTCTGGAAGGCAGCGACCCCGTGCTGAAGAACGAATACGTCGTCATGAGCGCGCACCTGGACCACATCGGTCTCAGTGCGCCGCTGCCGGACGGCCATAACGTCAACAATGGCGCCGACGATGACGGCTCCGGATCAACCGGTCTGCTCGCCATCGCCCACGCCTTTGCCGAGGGCGCCGCGAAGGGCATACGGCCCAAGCGCAGCATCATATTCCTCTGGAACGGCGGCGAAGAGAAGGGACTCCTGGGCTCACAGTATTTCGCGGAGTTTCCGCCGGTCGATCTGACCAAGGTAGTCGCCGATCTGAATATGGATATGATTGGCCGTTCGCAGAATCCGGCGAGCGTCGACAACAACAAGCAGCACGTTCTCGTCAAGAGCGGCGAATGCCTGCTCATCGGGCCGAACATCAGCAGCGATGAGCTCGGCAGCGTGATCGATAAGGTGAACGGCGGATACCAGAAGCTGGCGATGAATCATTTCTACGATGCCACCGCGCCGGACGCCACGCACGACAACCTCGGGCCGGAGCCGAACGGCCAGCGCATCTTCTACCGCAGCGATCATTACAACTTCGCCAAGGTGGGAGTGCCCATCGCGTTCTTCACCACCGGGCTGCACGTCGACTATCACCGTCCAACGGACACGCCGGATAAAATCGACTACGTGATCATGCAGCAGATTGCCAAGACGGTCGCGGCGACGGGCTGGGAGCTCGCGAATTCACCCACGCGTCCGAAGCTGAATGCAAAGCTGCCCGAGCAATTGACGAAGGACATGAAGACCGTGCAGGAGCAGGGTTGGGGCAAAATGACCCCGGTGCTGCCTCCGCTGCCCGGCATGCCCTACTAAGCGCTTCCGCTTAAAGAAACTTCGGCCCGGCCCGATATGCTCTCTGTGAGCGTATTCGTCAGCCGGGCCGAAGACATTTTGAGCATCGCCACAGCGGGAAAGAGCGGTTTGGGAGATACCGTGGTGGTGCTGGACCGCCAGGGCGGAATGCGAATGGTGCAGCCGGAAGGATGGTCGCTGCCGGCGATCGCGGCGGAATTCGGTGCTGAAGCGGTTTACAAGGTGGAACGGCGCGGGTCGCGGGTGCGGGTGGAAGGCTGGAACGGCTGGGAACGGTGCCTGTTGCAAGGGGAGCTCAAAGGGCAGCGTACGCAACGGTTACTCGGCCTGCCCATTGTTCCTCTGGTTTCAACGCCATTTCCGGTTCTGCTTGCGGCTACCGCGTAGGCTAGCTAGCCCTGTTACCCTGATGGACGGAGGCTCCGTCATGGTGAAGCTGCTTTCCCTGGCAATGCTTGCCCTTGCCGTTCATGCTGCCGACGACGCGTGGGCGAAGGTTCAGGCGCTCAAAACCGGCACCGAAATCCGCGTTTACAAAAAGAGCTCCACGCAGCCCGTTTTGGCGAAGTTCGCAGACGCGCGCGAGGACTCGCTGCTGATCGTGGTGAAGAACGCCGAAGTGGCCGTGCCCAAAGGCGAAATCGACCGCATCGATTACCGCCCCCCGAAACCCGGCGGGCGCGTGACGAAGGAAACGAAAACGACCGAGGAGGACCCTACGAAGGCGAAGGAGCCTCCGGCGGGGATGAACGCCCGGCAAGAGGGTGTCGGCTCGTCAACGTCGACATCCTTCAGCGTCCAGGGGAAACCGGATTTCGAGACCATCTATCGCCGGCCGGCCGGGAAGAAGTAAGTCCGGCGCTCAGGCGATAGTGCCGCGAGTAACCCTTTAGAACACTGCGATAATACCTGCTTGTGCTTGTCTTCATCGATGAGTCAGGCGATTCCGGCTTCAAATTTGACCACGGATCATCGAAGTTTTTTATCATCACTGCCGTCATCTTTGATGGAAACTTTGCAGCCGATGCATGCGATCGGGCGATAGAGGGTCTCAGGCGGAAACTCGGGTTTCCAGCGCAGCGGGAATTCCACTTCAGCGAATGCCCTGATAGGATTCGCGAGGAGTTCCTTCGGTGTGTATCGACTGAGGAGTTTCTTTACCACGCCTTTGTCATAGACAAGCAGCGGCTATACCGAGGAGCGCCGACGTTCCAGGACGGGAAGAGTCTTTATCAATTCGCCGTCTCCATCATTTGCGAGAACGCCCGCAGCCTTCTCCGGGACGCCAAAATCGTAATCGACAAGAACGGAGATCGCAGCTTCAGGCAAGAACTGGAAAAACACCTGCGAAAGCAAATGGTCGATACGGATGGAACCTGCTTGATTCGCAAGGTGGCAATGGAATCGTCGCACTCGAATAACCTTGTGCAACTCGCTGATATGATCTGCGGCGCAGTGGCCCGTTCATTCAACAGTGCTGATGAAGCGAAAAAAGATAAATTCCGGCAACATCTCAGGAGACGAGAAAGGCGTGTACAGCTCTGGCCAAAATAACAAAGCCCGCCGACCTATCCCTTTCGGGAACGCAGACCATAAAGGCCACAGTTCGGTCAAACGGGCAATTCCAATAACAGTATGGCGTCTTAACAGGTTGTCGTCAATGGAAGTCTGACGGAAATCATCCAATCTTAACATCAGAGGCAAAATTGGCGATGCACCGCGATGTAACCACATTTTCGCTTATTCGCCTAAAATCAGGTACTTACGCGATTGCTGGAGGCGTCCCGCCTTCGAGCACGTCCTCCGCGTGATCGCAGATCGCATGGACCAACTGGCGCAACGCCTTGATCGCCTGCACTCCGGCCAACTGACGCTCTGCGCCCGAGTGAAGGACCTCCGCGAGAGCTTGCCCATGCAGAAAACCGGTCGGGCTTGGGTGCATGAAACCCCGCCACGCCATTGTCTAGCGGGCACGATTTGGGCTCGTGAAATTTCAGCGCTCCGAAGTTCTTGAAACCACTGTGAGATTCTGGCGGAGGAAGAGGGATTCGAACCCCCGTGCGACTTACGCCGCAAACGGTTTTCAAGACCGCCGGTTTCAACCACTCACCCATTCCTCCGCGTCAACCGCTTCGGGCTGCCTCCATTTTAGACCACTACTTACCTGCCGCGTTTCTTGCGGCCCACGAATCATCGCCCGCACGCCCGCGGATGCGTCGCAGAGCGAATCGACGAAATTCTTGCGGCGTGCAACCGATAACGATCCCGCGATTTCACAGGCGCCTGCGTCGCGTTACGAACGCCGCCAGCAGCACCAGCCCCGGCCAGATGCCGAAGAACACCAACGCCGCCCCCCTCGGCTGAGCCGAAAGCGGATGACCGCGAAACTCCACGTCCTCGTCCTTCGGCGGCGAAACGCCGGAGACCGCGTAGATCGCCTCCAGCACTCCCTCTGCTGTTGTCGTGCGGCTCATCTCCTTCTTCCCGTTTAGGAAATACCAGATTTCCCCGTACCCGGCGTTCGCCTGTTCGAAGATACCGATCGAAGTGGCGGACTTGTAGTCCACGCGCAGATCCGGCATCAGGCGCCGCAATTTCGCGAGCGCCCGATTCTCCAATTCCACCCGGCGCGGATCCTCGGGCGCCAGATGCACTTCGATTCTCAGGCCGTGAATTCCGCTGAGCGCGCGCTCGTCGGCTTCGGGGAAAGAGTTGGCGCGCGCTTCGGAGAGATCCCAACTGCCGCGCACAAACGTACAAGCCAGAATCGCAACAGCGATCGCCGCCGCCAGCCCCACCGATTCCACCGCCCGCCGCCGCGTCGCCACGCCGAGCCGCATCCAGATCGCCGAGTAGCCCAAGCCCGCCACAACCAGCAACGCCGCGATCAACACCACGTCCAGCCGCACCAAGCCGTGCTGAAACTCGGACACCACCGCCGTGGGCGTATATTCCGCGGCCCGTTCCCACCATCCGCCCTGAATCGCGGCAAAGAAGTTCAGGATCCACGTTCCCACGGTCACTCCCAGTGTCAGGATAGCGGCCGTCGATGGATGTTCCGCAACCGCAGCCATGGCAGCGCCGAGAGCGATGGTCAACCCGGCGTTGATCACATGCCCCGCGATCACAGAGCCCAGTTCCGGCGGATAAAGTGTGCCGCCGTAGCTCTTCCAAAGCGCCATCGCGAGGAATGGCGGCAGCATGGCAATCAGCCAGCCGATCAGCAGCACGATCGTCTTTGCCGCCACCAGCCCCGCGGCCGGCATTCCCTGCTGCAATTCCAGCTTGAGCGCGCCGCTCTGCCGGTCCCCGCCCACCAGCCGGATGGCAACGAACGGCAACAGAAACACTGCCGCCAGCTCGCAAGCGCTAAATGTCGGCGCCCATACTCCGATCAGCGGAGCCATGGCCTCGCCGACGCCACCCGCCGTGCCGCCGAGTCCGCTCACTTCCGCATACGTTCGCACTGCGCTGATGAACGAGATGCCGACCAGCGGACCAAGGGCGAGCAACAACACCCACCAGGACCGCGACGCCACCAACTCCCGGCGTTCTTTGTCCAGCAGCCACAAAAACGCCCGGCTACGTGAGCGCAAGAAACACCTCTTCCAGATTCGTGAACGCGCCCGCCGGGTTGCGCGACGCGGCGTGCGCGGCCAGCTCCTGCACCGTGCCCTCGCCGCGAATCCGGCCGTTGCTCAAGAGCACGAAACGGTCGCACATTCGCGCCGCGTCGGCGATCTGATGGATCGAGAGGAACAGCGTCCGGCCGCGCGAGGCATGACTTCGCAGCGCCGCTGCCACGTCGCGCGTCTGGCGAAGATCCAGACCATCGAAAGGTTCATCGATCAGTAGTGCAGGCGGCGATGTCAATAGTCCCACGGCCAGCAGCGCACGCTTCCGCTGGCCTTTCGAAAGCGCGCCGATGGGCCGGTCCAGTAACCGCTCCAGGTCGAGTTCCGCCACCACCCCATTCCGCAGTTCCGCTTTGCCGCCGAAGAAGCCGACCGTGTAATCGAGCGCCCAGCGTACCGATTGCGACCCCCAAGGCGCAATCGTATCCGGCATATAAAAGAGGAGCTGGGAGCGTTCTCCACCCCGCACTTCGCGGCCGCCGGCGCGCACCACGCCGGAATCACTCGGCAGCACGCCCGCCAGGCATTCGAACAGCGTTGTCTTGCCCGCGCCATTCGGCCCGATCAGGCCCAGCACTTCGCCGGCGCGAACCTCAAAGCTGACATCCGTCAGTGCGGCGAGTTCGCCGAAGCGTTTCGACAAACCGCTAATTTCGAAAAGCATCAACTTACGAGGATAACCGGACCAGAGCGAATTCCGATCAATGGTAGTAACTTCGAGCCTTCGCTACAATGCCCGGCATACGATGAAAGTACTGTCTTTCCTCATCATGAGTGCCGTCATCGCGCCGCTGGCGGCACAATCTCCGAACTCGGCATCCATGACCGTGGTCGTGGTCGATGAGAGCGGCGCCGTGTTGAACGGCGCAAAAATCTCGGTCGTAAATTCGGCGACGGATGCAGTTCGCGAAACGGTTTCAGGAGCCGACGGAAGCGCCACAATTCCGGCGTTGCCGCTAACCGGAACGTACGTCGTCAAGGTGTCGAAGAGTGGCTTCACCGATCAGGCAGCCACGGGCATCGCGCTTCGATCGGGGGAAACCGCCACCGTTCGCGTCAAGCTTGCGGTGAGCGGCGCCAAGTCCGAAGTGACCGTTTTCGGATCCACTGAAGGCGTGCGGTCCGATCCCGAAATCGGTGTCAGCTATGAGGCCGCGCAACTCGACGAAACTCCCGTGCTCGGGCGGAAGCTCTCCTCCATCACCCTGTTGAATTCCGCCTTCCGCTCCGCCAAGGGCACAGGCGACCTGTTCGTGAACCAGACCTACGTTGCCACCGGCGCAGGCTCGCGCCGCACTATTACCACGACGCTCGACGGCGCAAATAATGACGAGGCCTGGGGCCGCCAGATCGCGATGTCCACCCTTCCCATGGCCTCCGTGCAGGAGATGACCGTGCTCACCAACGCGTTCTCCTCCGAGTACGGTTGGACGTCCGGCCCCGCGTTGAACATTGTCACCAAATCCGGCACCAATGATTTCCACGGCGAAGCGCTCTATCTCGGCCGCCCCGGCGATTGGCAGGCGCGTGGGTTCACAACCAAAAATTTCTGCGCGCCGTCCGTCGCGTCCTGCGTAACACCCTCGACGCTCGCATCCATCGCGCCAGTCGATATCCCGGACTCGCTCAAGCAGGGCTCGGGCGCGCTTGGCGGCCGCATCATCAAAGACAAAACCTTCTTCTTTCTCGCCAACGACTACACGCAGCAGAGTCGCACAGCCGTCCTTTCCTCGACACTGCCTTCCTTCGTTCTCCCCGCCAATGGAAATCTCAGCTACGTGGGCCACTATCACCAGGAACTCTTCGATGGGCGCGTCGACCACCGCCTCACCGATTCGCAAAACCTGATGCTTCGTTTCAACGTGGACCGCTTCTTTGACGATAATCCGCAGGACGCGGTCGGCGGCACCAACGCGCCGAGTGTCGCCCGCCTCTACGCGCGCCGCTCGTGGACGGTGCAGTTGAATCACTCCGCCGCCCTCAGTCCCACGCTGTTCAACGAGGCGCGCTTCGCGTGGCTGAATGGCGACCCTGTGACCGAATGGGACGCACAGACGCTGTCCACTACCTACACGCGTACCGGTTCGGTTCCGTTCACCATCGGCCAGTCGCGAGTTTCCAATCTCTACGGCCACCAGGCGCAGTTCTCCGATACCCTTTCCTGGACCAGGGGCAAGCACTACGTCCGCTTCGGCGCGAGCGTCGTCCGGCACACCTCCGGCGGTTTCGGCAGCGAGCCAGGCCAGGCGCTGCTCGGCACTTTCACCTTCAAGAGCACCACCACCGCGCCGCTGGATCAGCTCACCCTGAACGATGTGCAGCAGTATTCGCAGCCCATCAATTTCGGCGTCAGCACTTACAATCTGCAGCAGTGGCTCTATGCTTTCTTCGTGCAGGATACCTTTCGCGTCAGCCGCGACCTCACGCTCGATCTCGGCCTCCGCTACGATCGTCAAACCCTCACCGATGCCACCAGGAATTTCGCCCCGCGCGTTGGCTTCGGCTGGCATCCCGGCGGCAGTTCGCGCTGGGCGATTCGCGGCGGCTATGGCATCTACTACTCACAAATCCAATCGAACCTGGTGGCCGGGTACCTGACCGGCGGCCTCGATGGTCTCACCACCTACACCGCGGTCCCCGGACAGATTGGTTTTCCGGCCTGCCTCACCGGCTCCTGCCTGCCGCTGAACTTTGACCCGCATTCGCTGCTGCCTTCCCAGTTGCCGGCGCGCGACATCACCATACAGGCCGGCCGCCGCGCGTTCTACGAACAGCAGTTTGCGAAATACGGCCTGAACTTCGATCTGCTTCCGAACTATCCGGATAAGCTCATCAGTCCGCAAAGCCAGGTGGTCTCTATCGGCGGCGAGCGCGAAATCGCCAAAGGCCTTTTCGCCAGCGCCGACTATGTGCATCAACACTGGAAGGACCTCGACCGTACCGTCGACCTCAATGCGCCGGCGCCCTTCGACCGTACCGCGCCCGGGCAGGTTCGCACCGTCGCGGCAGCCAACGCGACTCGCCCGATTCTGCCGGTCAACGGCGGCGTGCGGCAGGTGAACGTCCTCATGAATTTAGGGGTCGCCGATTACGATGGGCTGCAGACGCAACTGAACTATCGCGGCAATAAGCGCATGTTCGCCTCCGTCAGCTACACGCTGAGCAAGGCGACGAACACCACCGAGCCGGACGGCAACGGTGTGGGCCCGAATGACAGCAACATCGCGCGCCTCGGCGAAATCGAGCGCGGACCCAGCATTCTGGACCAGCGGCATCGCGCGGTCTTCTTCTACAGCTACAGCTTGCCGCATGGGCTCACGCTCGGTACCGTTACGCAAGTGGCGTCGGGGCGCCCGTTCAACGCCACCACTGGCATCGATAACAATGGCGACGGCATCAACAACGATCGTCCCGTGATCAATGGCGCCGTGGTCGCAAGGTCCGCCTTTCGAAGCACGGCGACCTCCGATGTCTCCCTCTTCGCCGAGGAGCGTATCCGCGTTACCGAGCACGCCGCCTTCGTCGTTCGCGCCGAAGGGTTCAACCTGTTCAACCATGGAAATTATCTGGGCCGCGGACAGACCGTTTATGGCGATACTGGCGTCCCAAACCCAACCTTCGGCCAGCTTGCGGCCGTGGGTACAGGCTCCGTCGCGGCGCCGGCGTTCGCCAATGTGGATCCGCCGCGTATGTTCCAATTGCAAGTGCGCTTCGTGTTTTGATTTTTTGGAGACCATGATGAAGAGAACATTGCTGTTTGCTTGTGTATTGGCTGTGGCGCTCTGGGCTGCCGACCGTAAGGTGGATCTCAGCAAAGAACAGCCGGGCAAGCCGCCCACCACGTTTGAGCCGATCGTCGGCACGTGGATCGTGGCTCAGGATGGTGGCCAAAAGGTCATCATGGTGGACGGCCGCCCCTGGGTCGCCAGCAAAGATACCCCCACGAAACTGCTGGTGGAATCCGCGCGTAAACTCTACGGCACGAATAACGAAGAATTGATGGATGGCGCCAAACAGTTCAGCTACTATCCGGTGGCGCTGCTCAAGGGTGTCGATAATTTCTCGAACGGCAGCATCAGCTTGAAGTTCAAGACCATTGCCGGCGACGCCGACCGCTGCTCCGGCATTCTCTTCAACGTGAAGCCCAACGGCGAGTGGCTCGCGATTCGCTATAACGACACGGAAAACAATGTCGGCCTTTGGGAATTTCACAACGGCATCCGCCGCAATGTGCGGTTCAGCGATCGCACCAAGCCCTTCATGCTGGATCGCGCCGCCTGGCACGAACTCAAGCTGACCGTCGATGGCGCGAACATTAAGGCGACCCTGGACGGCGCGCCCGCGCTCGAATACACGCTCGGCAGCGAACCGGTTGCTGGAAAGAAAGGGCCGCCGAACGCCGATCTATACCCGGCCAATAATCCGGTGTTGCGGCCGCCCGTTTCCGGCCGCATCGGACTCTGGTCCAAGACGGACAGCACCAGCTACTTCAAAGACTACGTCGTCAGCCCCAAGTGAGCTAGTTTGAGAGTGTGACTCCGCTCCACTCCCAAACTCCCATCGCATGGGGAAAGGCGGTGCTGGCCGACCCCATCAGCCTGCTGATCGACCACGCATTTCTGGAGAAGAAAGCCGCCACGAATGCGCTGGAGCTACTGACTCGCTGGCCTGACGATTGGCTGGACGGGTGGGTGGAAGCTATGACCGCTGTGGCGCGGGATGAGGTCGCGCACCTCGCTCAGGTGATCCGTATCCTGCTGGCGCGCGGGGGACGGCTTGACCGGTTTCACAAGAATCCGTACGCCGGCGCCTTGCGGCAGCTTGTGCGCAAGGGCGAGCGCACGGAATTGCTGGACCGCCTGCTGGTCGCCGCGCTCATTGAGGTCCGCTCCTGCGAACGGTTTTCGGTGCTTGCCGCCGCCACCGAAGACGCGGAACTCGCCGCGTTTTACGGGGCGCTCCATGCTTCCGAACTCGGTCATTACAAGCTGTTCCTCAACTTGGCGGGCAAATTCACGCCGCCCCGGCACCTGGCAACGCGCTGGCAGGAAATGCTCGCCTCGGAAGCGGAAATCCTTGCGCATCAGGAGCTTGGGCCAAGAATTCACTCCGGGGTCCCAAGTAGCTGTTGACTTCTGGCGGGCTTTGCGGCAGATTATAAATTATAGATTATATGAAAGTCACTTGGCAAGGCGTCTTCCCCGCCATCACCACCCAATTCCGGCACGATCAGTCTCTCGATCTCGCCGCAACCTCGAAACACCTCAACCACATGATCGAAGCCGGAATCCACGGCGTTGTCGCGCTCGGCACCGTCGGCGAGAATACCGGTCTGGATTATCAGGAGAAGCTTGAGGTCATCCGCGAGCTGAAACAAACCGCTCGCGGCCGGATTCCCGTTCTGACCGGAGTCGCCGAGTACACCACGGCCCTCGCCTGCAAGTTCGCGCGTGACGCTGAAAAGGCCGGTGCGGAGGGTCTGATGGCGCTCCCCGGAATGGTGTACAAATCGGACGAGCGCGAGACGCTCACGCATTTCCGCACGATCGCGCAATCCACCGGGCTGCCGATCATGATCTACAACAACCCCGTATCTTACGGCGTTGACCTGCAGCCCAAAGCTTTCGTCGAACTCGCCGGCCAGCCCAACATCGTGGCCATCAAAGAATCGTCCGAGGACGTCCGGCGGCTCACGGATCTGCGTAACACGGTCGGCAACCGCTTCATCCTCTTCGGCGGCGTAGACGATCTCATCCTGGAAAGCATCGCGCTCGGCGCCGAAGGCTGGATCTCCGGCCTGGTAAACGCCTTCCCGGCGGAGAACCGCGAATTGTGGGACCTCGCCACCACCGGTCAATGGCAGAAGGCGCTCGAGCTGTACCGCTGGTACACGCCGCTTCTCCACCTCGATACCAAAATCAAGCTTGTGCAGTACATCAAGCTGGCGATGCAGGAAACCGGCTTGGGTTCGGAATTGACTCGTGCGCCGCGCCTCCCCATCGTCGGAGCGGAACGCGAGGAGATCCTCGGCATCATTCGTCACGCGATCGCTACACGGCCTTCGCTCACCACGGCAGCCGTACAGTGAGCTTATTCGTCCCCAAGACCGATAACAAACTCGAAGCGCTTTCCCAGCAGTTGGGAAAGCGCGCACCGGTCGCCGAACAGATCGCCGGCTTCATTCGCAACATGATCGTCGCCGGCGACCTCAATCCCGGTGAGCGTATCGTAGAATCGCGAATTGCGCGCGAGATTGGAGTCGGTCAGCCTACCGTTCGGGAGGCGCTGGTTGCCCTGGAGCATCAGGGGTTGGTGGTGCGCAACCCGAACCAGGGGTGCGTAGTAACTGCCCTGACCCGTACGGAAATTTGCCAGCTGATTCGCATCCGCGCGGAGCTGGAAACACTCGCCGTGGAACTGGCCGTCGAAAGCGCGTCGGATGAGGAGGTCGCCGGCTTACTCCTGGTGACCGATCGGATGAAAGAAGCGGCTGCTTCCGGCGACCCCCAGCAGTTTTTTCAGCACGATCTCGCCTTCCACCAGGTTCTTTGGAGCTTGTCGCACAACACCATGCTGCCGCGCCTGCTCGAACAAGTGCTTGCGCCGCTGCTCGCCTTCCTCTTCATCCGGAATCTGAGGCGCAACCTGGATATCGACATGATGGAATCCGCCCAGGCGCACGTCGATATGGTGGATGCGATTCTGACGCGCGATAAGTCCACAGCCAGGCGAGTTACCCAGGAACGCCTGACCATGTTCGCCGACCAACACTTAGCGCTGTACAAGTAACGACCGGTCTCCAGACCGGTCGCAAACTAATTACCGGGCGACCGGAGGCGAACGAAATTCGCCCACGGTCGCGCTTTGCGCACGTGGCAACAGCAATCTTTCCTGTTGCTCCGAACGAAGTTCGCCCCTTACTTACACCCCGGCACAGCGAACGATCCGATCCTCGTCCGTGAAGTAGTTGCACCGCTTGCCAGGTAATTCCCCACGAACCAGAACGTGCAATCATCCGCGGGATCCACGGCGATGTTCGTGTAATCCTCCCACCGCAAGCTTCCCTGCTGCGACGCCTGGCCCTCAGCTAATACCGACTGATGAAATCCGAACTCGCCCTTGGGATCTTTAACCGCCCGTGCGGCGAATCGCTGACCCGGATAGTTCGGCACACCGCCAAATGAGTAGCCCATCCCGATATTCCCCTTTTTGTCGAACGCCATGCTGCCCAGCCAGCGGTATAAGCCGTCGCTCGGCGCGTAAGTGCTCTGCTGATACAGCACCGGATTGCGCTGCTTATCCAACCGGAACTCATACCACCGCACGCCGCCGCCGTGCGCGGAAGTATCGATGGAATGCTCCGCCAGCAGCGCCTCATGGTCGCCGAAGTTGCGGTATACCAGCCGCTGAATCAACTTATCGCCCTGCGAATCCAGGCGCCGCTCCGTTCCGGGCTGCGACACGCAGTTACTCAATTGTCCGTCGCACAGGTAATGATACGGAGCCACCGGGATCTTCTGCGGTTCCGATATCGTTGTCTTCGATGGATCGTTCCAATCCACGTGCACCTTATAGTAGTAAATGCCGTCATCCTCGAAGATTTTCATAAGCTGAGTTCCGCCCGTGGACATCATGATGTTCGGCGCACCCTTCGGCGGAACGCGCTTGCCGTCCACGTCGCTGTTCAACATGAACACACCGCCATCGATGATCACGCATTGCTCGGTAGCCGGGAGTCCCTTCAGCATCTTCTCCCGATCCGCAATGCAGTCATGCTTCTGAGTAATTACTTCCGGCAGTAAGTTGTCGCTCGTGCTCGTCGGATTATAGTAACCGTCCGGCCAAACCGCGGGACGCGGATAATCCGGAAACAGTGGACGCTGATACTCGTAGCGATAATACGAACCCAACGGGTCGTTCGTCGCACTCACCGCATAACACATGGCGTACCCGCCCTCCGGGTTACCCTGCGGACGGGTAAAGATCGGAAGAACGAACAGCCAGCGGTCGGCAAGCTGGTCATATCGCACAACAGTGTCGCTCGTATTGGTGGTCCCGCAGCGATTGCCGAAAGCGGTGAAGATCGTGTTATTAGGGACCGGGCCGTACAGCAGCTTGCCCTTCTTGTCGAAGATGGCGAAACTGCCGTCCAACACTTCAAAAACATGCTGCGGACCCACGGCAAGGCTGATATCGATACCGCCGCGGCGTCCGCCACGCCCCGCGGGCGCGTCGTCGGCCGCGTTCTCCGCGCCGGGAAAAATGCGGCCCGTAAAGCCTTCGCCCAATCCATCGAAGGCAACGGCCGGCGCAATCGCGGCGCGCTTACCTTCAGCTTTCTGCTCGATTGCTGCGGCGGCCGGCGGAATATCCGGTGTCGGCGGAGGCGGCGGAACCGGCGGCGGCCCACCCGCGCGCGCTCCCCGGCCGCCTCTACCTGCGCCGGCGGGCCGCGGCGGCGGAAGATTCGGCGGAGTGGCGCTCAAACCTGTTCCGGGCCCTTTCACACTTCCGGCCGTATCATCCTTACTGACCACCGCCGGATGGATGACGACCTTTTTGTTCGGAATGAACTGAGGGATGTCGACCAGCGCCGGCGACGCATCGAACGCCACCGCCATTCGCGAAATCGCGCCATGCACGGCCGGCACTTTTGGCTTCGCAGGCCCAGCCGTCAACAGGCAGGCGTAAGCCGCCGCCCCAAACCCGACGGCCGAAGCCGCCAGAGTACGTCGTTGCATTTGTCCCCTCCCTAAACTAGGGCGTCAATCAAACCGGCGCCGGTCCCGTGCTTTGTCGAATTACTAAGTCCGTCTGAACTTCGTAATCGCCACCCGGCGATTCGTGGATCAGGCTCCACAGCGACTGAAACGCCAGGCGGCCGATCTCTTCGCGCGGCACTGCGATAGTAGTAAGTGCCGGCTGGGTAAACTGCGCGAAGTTGATATTGTCGAAGCCGATGACCGATAGGTCTCCCGGCACTGCAATCTGACGGTCGAAAGCATAGTGGAGCGCGCCAATCGCCATCAGGTCATTGGCCGTCATGATCGCCGTGGCAGCAAAGCCGCCGAGCACGCGCGAGGCTCCAAAATAGCCGCCCTGCACGGTGAAATCGGAATCGAACAGCCGCGTCTCCATGCCGCACGCGGCCGCGCACTCCTGGAACAACTTCTTGCGCCGCTGCGCGAACATGCCGTCCGCCGGACCCGAGATGAACCCGACCTTCTTATGGCCCAGCGCCGCCAGGTGGTTGACGGCTTCCTGAATCCCGTGCCGCTGCTCAATAGCGATGTTCGATAGGTTCTCGCCCGGACCGCCAAACCCGAGATATGCCGCCGCGATGCCCTTTTTTGTGATGAATTCCTTCAAGGGAGCATCTACCTGCGACGTCAGAAACGCGATCCCCGGAGCGCGTAGCCCCAGCAGCCGCTCCACCAGTGAGCGCGTCCGGTGCGGATCGTTATTGCCGTCCATTGCCACCGTTTCCATGCTGTATAAAGCCGCTTCAGCCTGGAAGCTCTTAGTGATTTCCGGAAAGAACGGGTTCAACATGTCGGGGACGATCAGCCCGAGAATGGAGCTGTGCCCGAGTGCGAGGCTGCGTGCCGCCGTATTGGGCTGATACCCGAGCTCGCGCGCCGCCCACAAGACCCGCTGCTCAGTTTCGGGGCGCACTTTGCGCACGTCGTTGAGCACGTAGGATACGGTGGCGGCGGATACACCTGCCTTTTCGGCGACGTCCTTGATGGTTGCCATTCCGGATTTTGGCCATGAACAGGTTGCCAGAATTGCCCGCTGCTGTCAAGGCTCGGTTAAACGTTTAAACAAATAAATGCAAGCGCTTGACAGCTTCATGCCTGTGACATATACTTCCAGACACTTCTCTCGGGAGTTAATTTTGTTCACCGGGGTTGTCGTGTGATCCAAATACCCGGGCGTTTAGGAGGTTGAATGCTTCAGAGGTTCTTGCGTGCTACTTCTTGCGCACTCGCTGCGTTATGCTTAACTGCCGTCGCGAGCGCACAACTTACAACAACAGGAATTCACGGCGTTGTCCGCGACCCATCCGGTGCGGTCGTCCCGGGCGCCACCGTTTCGGCTGTCGATACCGGAACCGGCCTTGAGCGAAAGACGACTGCTGCCGAAGACGGCGGGTTCGTCTTCCAGAACCTGCTCGCCGGCACGTACCGCGTTTCCGCTACCGCCAGCGGCTTTCAAACCGCGGTACTCAGCTCAGTCGTCGTCGATACCGGCCGCGTAACCGACGTCGCCATCAAATTGGATATCGGTGCGGCCACCGATCGAATCGAGGTTTCTGCAGCCGCGGCTCAACTCGAGACCACTTCCAACGAAGTCGGCACCACCATCAACAACAAGAACATCGCCAATTTGCCGTACTCCAGTTTGGATTCACTCAACTTCGCGCTGCTGATGGCCGGAGCGCAGGGCGGCAACGGCGGCAGCACCTTCAATAACCTGCCGAACGCCTCCATGGCTATCACGATTGACGGCATGGACAACAACTCCGAGCGCTTCAAGAGCGGCGGCACCAGCTTCTATGCATTTGCGCCAGAGCGCATCGGCTCCACGGAAGAAGTCACCGTCTCGACGACGGGCTTGGGCGCGGACGCCTCCGCAATGGGCGCAATGAGCATCCGGTTCACCACCAAGCGCGGCACCGAACAGTACCACTTCAGCGTGGGTGAGCAACTCGTTAACGAAGATCTCAACGCAAATACCTGGTTCAACAATCTCCGCGGACAGAGGATTTCCAAGAGCAGGCAGAACAACCCTTACGGCGGGATTGGCGGTCCACTGATCCCCTTCAGCGACAAGTGGCGCCACAAGCTGTTCTTTTACGCCTACCTCGAAGCGCAGCCGCAGCCCGGATCGTCGATCTTAACCACTAAGGTTCTGACGAATGACGCCGCCCAGGGCGTCTTCACCTACAACGGCATCGATGGCCAGCAGCACACCGTCAACCTGCTCACCGCCGCCGGCGCCGCCGGTTTCAAGAGCACCATCGACCCGACGGTTGGCAAGATGATGTCCGACATCGCGGCTTCTCAGTCGCAAAGTACGGGTTATCTTTCGATCACTGGCCAGCCTTACTGGAACACCATGCAGTGGAGGCAGGCGACCAACACGTTGCAGCTCTTCCCGTCGGCCCGCCTGGATTATCAGATCACCCCGAAGATCGCATGGCACGGTTCCTGGAACCTGCGCTATCAGAACATCGATGGCAGCGCGCCGCCGTACCCCGGCGAAAATCAGTATGCCTTTACCAACGGCTACAAGATCACCACGTATGTCGCAACCATGGGTGTGGATTGGACAGTCACTCCGCACATGATCAACACGGTGAACTTCGGCGTTCAGAGCAATGGCGAGTATTTCTATCACGGCGCCGATCCGTCGCAGTGGGCGCCTTACGGCAACCGCGCGCTCTACTCTCCGCTGATCAATACCACCATTCCGAACCCGGTGAGCGCCAACGTATTGCCGTTCATTCGCAACAATCCCGTCTACCAGGTTCGTGACGACGTGAACTGGGTCAAGGGCCGCCATACCATTCTGCTCGGCGGTATCTACAAGGCCACCCATTTCTGGGAAACTTCTTACGGCACGGCCGGCACGCCGACTTACACCCTCGGCATCGCCTCGGGCGACCCGGTTGTCACCGCGCTGACCGCCGCACTTCCGGGCATCAACAATAGTAACGGCGACCTCACGAACGCCGAGAACCTGTATGCCCTGCTTACCGGCCGCGTGAGCAATATCAGCGGTAATGTGAACGTAGACGAAAAGTCGCACCAGTACACGCCGGGTCAGCCCAACACGCAACGCTGGGCCTATCGCACCGGCGGCCTCTACGCTCAGGACAACTTCCGCATATCCTCGCGCCTCACCATCAACTACGGATTCCGTTGGGAGTTCGACGGCGCTGTGAATAGCTACAACGGCATCAACGCCGAGCCGGGCCCGGGTTCCTTCTACGGGCCGTCCAATGGGCTCTTTCAGCCTGGCGTCTTGAACGGCAACCTCAACCCGATGTACGTGGCTGTCTCGGCGCCGTACAAGAGCGACTTAGTCAATCCCGCGCCGAATTTCGGCTTCGCGTGGAATCCCGCCGGCAAGTCCGGCCTCCTCGGCAAGTTGCTGGGCGACAGCAAGACAGTAATTCGCGGCGGCTTTTCCCTTGCTTACTACAACGAGGGAATGAACACCATCTCCAACACGATCTCCAACAACCCCGGCGCGACGCAGTCCATCTCGGCGACGCCCGGCGGCCCCGGCTTCCCGTTGGGCGGTCTCAACCTCAGCTCTCCGGCGCCGCCCTACAACACATTCCCCTCCTCGTTCGGCTTCCCGTTCCCCGAATCGCAGTTCGCGCTCAACGGCGGACAGACGCTCGGCTACGTCAATCCGAACCTTCGCTCCCCGTATACCGAGAATTGGAATATCGGCATACAGCGAGCCTTGCCTGGTAAGGTGGTCTTCGAAGCGCGCTATATCGCCAACAAGTCTACCCACATGTGGCATTACCAGAACATGAACGAGGTGAACATCTTCGAGAACGGCTTCCTGCCGCAGTTCATCCAGGCGCAGAACAACTACAACATCAATTTTGCTAACGGCAAGGGCGCGACGTTCGCCAACAACGGCCTTCCGGGTCAGGCTGCGTTGCCCATCTTCGACACCGCTTTCGGCGCCAACGGCAGCTTCGGTCCTCTCGCGGCCAGTTCCGGCTACACCAACAGCACATTCATTACTGACCTGCAGCAGGGACTTGCGGGAACGTTGGCTGGATCTCTGGCCAGCACCACCAGCACGAGCCCCGGTTACTACTGCCGCCTGGTTGGCGCAAATTTCGCGCCCTGCGCCTCCGCGGGCTTCACTACCAAGACAGCGTACCCGTTGAACTTCTGGACGCCCAATCCCTTCGCCAGCCGCCTGCAATACCAGGATTCCAACGGCGACAACAACTACAATGGTCTGCAACTCGAAGCCCGTAAGGCCTTCAGCCACGGTTTGAGCTTCACGGGTAACTTCACCTGGAGCCACTCCATGGGCGATTTGTTGAACTCTAACGACCAGACCGCCACCTACCAGTGGTTCACGCAGCGCAATGCCCGCCTCAACTACGGTCCCTCGCCGTTCGACCATCGCCTCGCGTGGAACTCGTTCTGGACGTGGGATCTTCCGATGGGCAAGGGTCGCGCCCTGAACCTGAACAACGCGATTCTCGATCGCATCGCCGGCGGCTGGACCATCGGCGGCGTGGAACAGATCTCCACCGGCGCTCCGAGCATCATCAGCAGCGGCCGGGACACGGTCAACAACCTGTCGCAGAGCGGTGTCGTTTTCGGCAACGGGCTCACCCCGAGCCAACTGCAACATGACCTCGCCACTATTCCTAACAAGAATGTCGTGGTGGGCGGCAACCTCATATCAAACGTCGCGAGCATCGTCCAATCGAACGGCACCGCCAACCCGACCTCCTATGCTCCGGCGTCCACCCCCGGCCAGTTCAGCCAGTTCGTCTACATGTATGCGAACAGCGGCTTCACGCTCAATATGAGCCTCAACAAAGCGGTTCGGATCAAGGAGCGCCTGAACGTGGGATTCCGCGTGGAGGCGATCAACTTCCTGAATCATCCGTTCTTCGGGCTCGGCAGCAACTCGGTTACGGCGAACAGTTTCGGCCAGATCAGTTCGGCCAGCGGTAACCGCACCGTCCTGCTCCGCGCCTTCCTAAGCTGGTAATTAAAATGAACCTACGCTTCTCTCTTTATGCGTTGGTCCCGGCGGCACTGCTTCTTGCAGTGCCCGCCGGAGCCCAGCGCGGCGGCCGCGGCTTCGGCGGCGCATCCCTCCCGCAGGATCTCTCCTTCCGATTTATGGGTCCGGCTAACGGCAACCGCATCGCAGCGGCCGCCGGCGTAGTCGGCGATCCCAACACGAATTACGCGGGAGCCGCGTCCGGCGGTGTCTGGAAGACCACGGATAAAGGCGCCACCTGGACGCCTGTTTCCGATGCCATGCCCGTCGCCGCGATCGGCGCTCTCGCCGTCTCGCGGACCGATCCCAAGCAGGTTTGGGCCGGCACGGGAGAAGCGTGGGCCATTCGCGATTCCGACATGATGGGCAACGGCATCTATAAATCCAGCGATGCCGGAGCCACGTGGCAGCACATGGGGCTCGATGAGACCGGCCGTATCGGGCGCATCATCGTTCACCCCACCGACGCCAATATCGTCTACGTCTGCGCTCTCGGCCGCACCACCGGGCCGCAACCAGAGCGCGGCGTTTTCAAAACCACGGACGGCGGCAAAACCTGGAACCGCATGCTCTTCGTCGATGGCAATACCGGCTGCTCCGGCCTCAACATCGATGAGAACGATCCCAACACGCTCTTCGCCGGCATGTGGCAGGTGGAGATGCACACCTACGCGATGTTCAGCGGCGGTCCCTCCAGCGGCGTCTATGTCACCCACGATGGCGGCGCGCACTGGACGCACATTGAAGGCCACGGTCTGCCGCACGCGCCCCTCGGTAAAATCGATGTCGCCCCCGCGCCCTCCAATTCCAAGCGCGTTTACGCCCTCATACAGACTGCCGACCAGGGCTCCATCTGGCGTTCCGACGATGGTGGCGCGAACTGGACCGCCGGAAGCTGGCAGCGCGAGCTCATCGGCCGCGCCGGGTACTACATCAAGCTCGCGGTAAATCCTAAGAATCCCGATGAAGTGCTCGTCGCCAACAGCAGCTTCTGGCAATCCACGGACGGCGGGAAAACCTTCCGCACGCTCGGCTGGGGCGGCGATACGCACGACATCTGGATCGATCCCACGGACCCCAATCGCATCATGATGACGCACGACGGCGGCATGTTCATGACCTTCGATCACGGTCAGACGTCGCAGCGCGTCACCCTGCCCATCGGCCAGATCTATCACGTCGCGGTGGACAATGATGTCCCCTATCACATCTACGGCAACATGCAGGACAACAGCACCATGCGCGGACTCAGCACCGTGCAGGAGCAGGGCGCCAATGTGCCCGGTCAAGCTCCGGCCGCGGGTGGCGGACGCGGTGGACGCGGCGGCGGACGTGGCGGCTTCGGCGGCGGCGCCGGCGGCGTTCAAGTCGGCCAGTGGGAACACAATCTGGGCGGTTGCGAATCCGGCTTCACGCTCCCCGATCTCACCAACACCGACATCATCTGGGCTTCCTGCTACGGCAACGAGGTCACGCGCTACGACGCGAAAACCAAGATCTCGCGCTCCATCAGCCCGTGGCTGCACACCCTCGATTCCGAACCGAACAAAGCCAAGTACCGCTGCCACTGGACCCCGCCGCTGGCCGTCGATCCGTTCGACCATAACGCGGTCTACTACGGCTGCCAGGTCATCTTCCGCACCACCAACGGCGGCCAAAGCTGGAATACTATCAGCGAAGATCTCTCCACGCGCGACCCCAAGTACGTCGTGTCCTCCGGCGGCATCGTGCGCGATAACCTCGGGCAATTCTACGGCGAAGTGGTCTTCGCCATCGCGCCGAGCGAAATTCAGCGCGGCCTCCTCTGGGCCGGCACCAACGACGGCAAAGTCTGGTACACGCGCGATTCCCTCTCCTCCTCGCCGCACTGGACGGACGTTACGGCCAACATCAAGGGCCTGCCGCCGCTCGCCGTTATTTCCAAGATCGAGCCCGGACATTTCGATGCCGGCACCGCTTACGTCGCGGCCGATTTCCACCTTATGGACAACCGCGATCCGTGGATCTACAAAACCACGGACTTCGGCAAGACCTGGACGAAAATCACCGGCAATCTGCCGACGGGGCACCCGCTCGATTACGTCCGCGCCATCGCCGAAAATCCGAATCGCAAAGGCATGCTGTTCGCCGGTAGCGGCAACGCTCTGTTCTATTCCATGGACGACGGGCAGAACTGGAAACCGCTGCAGCAAGGCCTTCCGCATGCGCCCGTGAGCTGGATCGTGGTGCAGAAGCAGGCGCACGATCTCGTCATCTCCACCTACGGCCGCGGTTTCTACATCATGCATGACATCACTCCGCTGGAGCAGGGAGTGATGGAACCGAGCTTCAGCGAACCCACCGCGCTCATCGCGCCCCGGCCTGTCTTCCGCGAGCCGCGCGGCGCCAACGCCGAGATCAGCTTCAAGCTCGCGTCGGTCCCCAAGGGTCCGGTCCAATTCGAAGTCCTGGATGCCAAGGGCGCGGAAGTCACTAAGCTCGCCAATGTCACCGGGCACGCCGGCCTCAACCGCATCGCCGCCGATATCCGCTACGCCCCGCCGCGGCTCGTCGCTCTCCGCACTACGCCGCCCGAGAATCCGCACATTTGGGAGGAACCGCGCTTCCAAGGCCAGACCACGCGGCCCGTGACTCACTGGGGCATCGCCCAGGCCGAAGTCGGGCCCATTGCCGGACCCGGGGACTACACCCTCAAGATGACCGTGGACGGCCAGAGCTTCACCAAGCCGCTGCACATCACCGTGCCCACAGGCTCGCACGGCACCGAAGCCGATCAGAAGGCCGCCGTGCAGCTTCAGCTCAAAGTCCGCGACGATATCAGCACCGTTTCGGACATGGGCAACCAGCTCGAATGGATGCGCAAGCAGCTCGAAGATCAGAAAAAGACGGAGCAGGGCAAGGATGCCATCCTCCGCGCCATGACGCAAATCGATCGTAAGCTGAAGGACGTCGAGCTGAAACTCATCACCGAGTCCGACATGCTCAGCGACGATAAGTATTACCCTGAGCAGTATCAGCTCTACTTGAACTTCATTTGGCTGAACGGCGAGGTCGGCACTGGAGCTGGCGACGTCGCCGGAACGGGCGATTACGGCCCGACCGAGACCGATACGGCCCTTGTCCTCGATCTCGAACGGCAGCTCCAGGCCGTAAAAACGCAGTACGCCTCGGTCATGGATAAGGATGTGCCGGCTTACAACCAATCCGTCACGTCCAATGGTGTTGAGCCGCTGAAAACGACGGGAGCACCCCCGGCGCCGGCGAGAACCGGCCGGGGCGGCAACGAATAAAAGTAGCGGTAAGCGGCGCCTCCATGCGGGGCGCCGCTTCTGACGCAGCAGTAATTGAAGCAGGAGGTCCCATGAAAAACAAACTTCTCGCCCTGGCCCTGGCCGTCGCGCCCGCGCTCCTGGCACAAGGCACACTCGCCGACTATCAAAGAGCCCAAGGGCTGCAAGCCAAAGCCCGAGGACTGGTAGTGAACGCCCCCGGCGCCCCCACGTGGATCGGCAAGACCGGCCATTTCTGGTATTCGCGCTCCGTCAAAGGCGGAACCGATTTCATTCTGGTGGATGCCGCGTCGGGAAACAAGAAACCAGCCTTCGACCACGAGAAGCTCGCCTCGGCGATCTCCACTGCTACCGGCCACACCTACACCGCGCACAACCTCCCCTTCGCGCCGCAAACCGGGCGGGGTGGCGGCGGACGCGCCGCCGCGGGAGCCGCGCCGCAAACCGCGCCGCTGACCATCGCCGACGATGAGCAATCGCTCACGTTCGGAACGGCCGGCAGCATGTACAAGTGCAGCCTCTCCGATTACACCTGCGCCAAGAACGGAGCCATACCTGCCGGTTTTGGCGGCCGGGGAGCTCGCGGCGGAGCGCCCTATGACGATGAGCAGCCCGCGCCCTACGTCACCGAAGAAAACGGCGGCGACCCCGTGGACGGTCTCGAGTTCCAGCCCTACCCGCAGCAAGGCGGAGCCGGTGGTTTTGCCGCCCGCGGCCAACTCGCATGCGCCCCGCGGACGCCAACTGCTGCGCCCCCTCAAGGCGGAGGCCGTGGCGCCGGACGCGGAGGCCGCGGAGCCGCAGCCGCGACGCCTACTGAAGCCTGCCGCTCCTTCGACGGCAAGTGGGACGCTGTCATCGAGAACTACAACATCTTCCTGAAGCCGGTCGGTTCCACCGAGCCCGCTACGCCGCTCAGCTTCGACGGCTCCGAAGGCAACTACTATACGCTGCGTTCCGTCGCCTGGTCGCCAGACTCCAAGCACATCGTCGGCTACCATACGCGCCCCGGTTACGATCGCCAGGTCCACTACATTCAGTCGTCGCCCACGGACCAGATTCAGCCCAAGCACTTCACCACTGAAACCATGCCGAACTCCGCCATGGGCGCGATGTACCGCAAGCCCGGCGATGCCGTCGATATCGCCTACCCGGCGCTCTTCGATGTAGCAACCAAAAAGGAAATCGAAATTGACCGCGCGCTCTTCCCCAACCCGTACGACATCACCGTGCCGGTATGGTGGAAAGACGGTCGCGGCTTCACCTTCGAATACAACCAGCGCGGCCATCAGGTCTATCGCGTCCTCGAAGTGAACGCGCAGACCGGCGCCGTGCGCCCGATCATCGATGAGCAGAGCAAAACGTTCATCTATTACAACCAGCTCGGACCCGGTCTCTCCGCCGGCCGCCGCTTCCGCCGCGACCTCAATGACGGTAAGGACATCATCTGGGCCAGCGAGCGCGATGGCTGGGAGCACCTCTATCTCTACGACGGCCTCACCGGCAAGGTGAAGAACCAGATCACCAAGGGCCAGTGGCTCGTCCGCAACGTCGAGTATGTCGATGAGGACAAGCGCCAGATCTATTTCGAAGCCGGCGGCCTCATCCCCGGCCAGGATCCGTACTTCACCCAGCTCTGCCGCATCAACTTCGATGGCACCGGCCTCACCAAGCTCACGGACGCCGATGGCACCCACACCGTCACCTTCTCGCCCGACCGCAAGTATTACATCGACACCTGGCAGCGCGTCGATCTGCCGCCGGTCGCGCAGCTCCGCCGCACCGAAGATCAGAAAGTCGTCGCCGACCTCGATAAGGGCGACGCTTCCGCGCTTCTCGCCGCCGGCTTCCACTTCCCCGAAGTCTTCGTCGCCAAAGGCCGCGACGGCAAGACCGATATCTGGGGCGTCATCACCAAGCCGATGAACTTCGATCCCTCGAAGAAGTATCCGGTGATCGAGAACATCTACGCCGGTCCGCAGGGCTCCTTCGTCCCCAAGACGTTTTCCGCCGTCTCCGGCGATCAGGCGCTCGCCGAACTTGGTTTCATCGTCGTCCACATCGATGGCATGGGCACCAGCAATCGCTCCAAAGCCTTCCACGATGTCGCCTGGAAGAACATCGCCGATGCCGGTTTCCCGGATCGCATCCTCTGGCACAAAGCCGTGGCCGCGAAGTACCCGTGGTATGACATCAGCCGCGTCGGCATCTTCGGGACGTCCGCCGGCGGCCAGAATTCGCTCGGCGCTCTGCTCTTCCACCCCGAGTTCTACAAGGTGGTGGTGACCAACAGCGGCTGTCACGATAACCGCATGGACAAGCTCTGGTGGAATGAGCAGTGGATGGGCTGGCCGCTCGGTCCGCAGTACTCCGCGTCTTCCAACGTCGATAACGCTTTCCGCCTACAGGGCCGCGCGCTCATCATCATCGGCGAGCTCGATACCAACGTCGATCCCGCCTCTTCGCTCCAGGTGGTGAATGCGCTTCTCAAAGCGCACAAGCACTTCGAGATGCTCTACGTGCCCGGCCAGGATCACGGCGTCGGCAGCATCGCGGGCGATCACTTCCGCGATGACTACTTCGTCCATTACCTGCTCGGAGTCGAGCCGCCGGATTGGAACCGCGTGTCGCTCCCGGCGCCTGAGCCGACCACCGGCAACTAGCGGTAACGACCGGGCTCCGGCCCGGTCGCAAACCTCCAACTCATGCCCCTCAATCGCCGAGACCTCCTGAAAACAGCGTCCGCGGCCGCCTTGATCCCGAATCTCAAAGCGGCCGCTGATGAATTCGCGATAGAAGTTTCCACCGTCAGCCCGAAGACTGTCCGCATCACGTTCCATCCCTTCAAAGATGGTCAGCCCGTGCCCGTCCTCGACGATGGCTCGCTCGTGCGCCAAAGCTGGGGTCAGCCCATCGCCAAACTAGGCCCCAAATCGGCCGCCCGAACCATCAAATCCGGCGACCTGCGCCTGCAATTCAAGCCCGATCCGCTCACCTTCGCGGTCGAAGGAGTCCAGCAGCTCAAGATCGATCCCGCGACCGGCGGCCTCACCTTCCTCACCGGCGATGCTCCGCTGCTCGGCTTCGGCGAAGGCGGTCCGCAGTTCGATCGTCGCGGCGATAACGACCCGATGCGCAGCGGCCAAGGTGGCTACCGCCTCGGCACCAACGGCGGCCGTGTCCCGATTCCCTGGCTGATCGGAACCTCCGGCTGGGCGATCTTCATTCACCAGCCCGCCGGTGCATGGGACCTCTCCGGTCCCGAAGCCAAGTTCACTCGCGCCGTTCCCGTTGCTCCGCGCGGATCCACCGCCCCACCGCCGCGCGCCGAACCGGCAGCCCTCGACATTTTCCTATCCGTAGCGAAAGAGCCCGCCACTCTCATCCGCGAATACACGCGAATCACCGGCCTCCCCGAACTCCCCGCGCTCTGGACCTTCGGGTATCAGCAATCGCACCGCACACTCGCCAGCCGAGAAGAAGTCCTCGACGAAGCCAAAACGTTCCGCGAAAAGAAGCTGCCCTGCGACACGCTCATCTATCTCGGCACCGGCTTCTGCCCGTCCGGCTGGAACACGGACAACGGTAAGTTCGACTTCAACCAGAAAGTCTTTCCCGATCCCAAGGCGATGTTCGATCAGCTTCACAGCGAGCATTTCAAAGTGGTCCTGCACGTCGCCTACCCCACCGGCATTCGCGAAATGCGCGGCACCGTCAAAGATCCCTGCGACCCCGCGGTGCGCGCCGAACGCCAGCCGAGCTGCTACTGGAAGATGCACGAGCCGGACTTCGCCCTGGGAGTGGATGGCTGGTGGCCCGACGAAGGCGATGCGCTCGATGGTCCCTCGCGCCTGGTGCGCAACCGGATGTATTGGGAAGGGCCGCAGCTCGATCGCCCCAATGAGCGTCCCTTCGCGCTCCATCGCAACGCCTATCCCGGCATGCAGCGCTATGCTTCGTTTCTGTGGTCCGGTGATGTTTCGTCTCTCTGGGAAACGCTGAAGCAGCACGTCCCGAACGCCGTCAACACGTCCCTCAGCGGCATCCCTTATTGGGGCACCGATATCGGCGGCTTCGTGCCGACCAAAGAGCTCACCGGCGAACTGTACGTCCGCTGGTTTCAGTTCGGAGCGTTCAATCCGCTCTTCCGCTCGCACGGACGCTCCTGGAAACTCCGCCTGCCATGGGGCTGGAACACGGGCGACCCCGGACCGGTCGAGATCCAAGGCTACAGACAAGGCACGACGCCTCCCGAGAGCGAGCTACACAACGCGCAAGTCGAGCCCATCTGCCGAAAGTATCTCGACCTGCGCTATCGCATGCTGCCCTATCTCTACAGCGCCGTCCGCGAAGGCACCGTCACGGGAATGCCCATCATCCGCGCGCTCTGGCTGCATTACCCCGATGACCCGGTCGCTGTCGCCAGAGGCGATGAGTTCCTGTGGGGTCGCGATATTTTAGTCGCGCCGGTATTCGAACAAGGAGCCACGGAGCGCAAGCTCTACTTGCCGAAAGGAACCTGGTACGACTACTGGACCAGCGAGAAAATCGAAGGAGGCCGCGAGATCACAAAGAAGGTCGATCTCGAGATCATGCCCGTCTATGTGCGCGCCGGAGCAATTCTTCCGCTGGGTCCTGTCAAGCAATACACCGGAGAAAAACTGGACGAGCCGCTGACGCTGGCGATCCACCCGGGAGCAAACGGAAGCTTCCTCCTCTACCAGGACGACGGAGAATCCTTCCGCTACCGCCAGGGAGAATGGACGGGAATCCAAATGGACTGGAACGACGCCCGCCAAACGCTATCCCTCCGACTAGCCCCCAACTCAAAACTCCTGTCGAAACAAAAGCTGCTGATCAAAGTAGGCGATAAACAAAAACAAGAAATCTTCGAAGGCCGCCCGCTATCGATCCGCCTGTAGCATTGGTCAAGCTACCACAGAGACACAGAGAAAAAACAAAGAGGACACAGAGAAACAAAACTGTTTTCTCTGTGTCCTCTTTGTTTTTTCTCTGTGTCTCTGTGGTGAACCAGCGCTGCCGCTATCTTTACGACACCGTCCAGTAAACCGAATACCGCTTACCGAAGATGCTATTAATCGGCACCAGCGCGACATCCTTGCTCTGCCCCGTCGTACGGAAACGCAGCGGACCATCCGCCGGCTTGATCCACGAGCTCACATCTCCGCGAGCCTTGAACGTAGGAATCTCGATCGCCGGCACCTGAGGCGGCGCATCCGGATTCCGTGGCCGCCCGTTGAACCCCGGCCGCGGAATCCGCGGAGCATTCGGCCCCACGATCATTCGCTCCGTCAGTCCCTCGCTCCCCAAGTCGCCCGCCAGCACAATCGGACCGTACACGAACGCCTGCATCGAATGATCATCCGGCATCTCGACCACTCCCAGATGCATCGGCATTTCCATTTCCACCTTATCGCCGGCTTTCCAGGCCCGATGGATCGTCAGATAGCTGCCCGGAGCCGCCGAAGCTTCCAGCACACGGCCATTCACCTTTACCGTGGGAGCCGTCCGCAGCCAGCCGGGGATGCGCAACCGGATCGGCATCGCAGAGCCGCGAGCCGCCGTGACCGTCAGTGTGGTCGAAGGAGTCTCGGGGAACTTGGTCTCCTGCCGCAGCTTGAAACCCTTGCTGTTCCAGTCCAGCTCGCTCGGCACGAACAGATTCACGTACAAGCCGTCGCCGTCATGCCAGTAGATACTGTTGTTGAGCTTGGAATACTCTTCCACGCCCGTTCCCGTGCAGCACCAGAAGCTCTGATCCTCTGTGTTGAACGTCTTCCACGCGCCCGGCGTCAGCGACAGGTAATACTGCGTGTAGCCGGACTTCGGCTGAATCGTGCCGATCCGGTGATTCAGCAGCACCTTCTCGTAATAATCGAAGTACCGCGGATCCGCCGTCCAGCTATGGAGGTGGCGCGTCAGCTTCAACATGTTGTACGCGCAGCAGCACTCCGCCGTCGCCACGCTCATCTTCAGCTCGTGCGCGAGCTCGCGCGGCTGACCTTGCCACGATTCCCCATTGCTCGTGCCGCCCGTCACGTAAGCGCGCGCCGTCGTCACTTCATACCAGAAGAAGTCCGCCACATCGTGGAAGCGCGTATCGTCCGAGATCTCGTACCGCCGGGCCGCCGCGATCACCTGCGGAATGTGTGTGTTGACGTGCAGCCCGCGCAGCTCGTCGCGACGCGACGCCAGCGGATTCACGAACCGCTTCTTCGTGAACCGGTCGCCGACGCGCGCCCACTGGTCGTTATTCGTCGCCGCCGATAAGTTGTAGAGCACCTCGGCCATTCCGCCGTACTCGTCGCCGAGTATCTCCTGCATGTGCTCTTCGCTCTTCGATCCCGTCCACTTATCGGTCCAGTCGGCCATCTTCTCGACTACGTCCAGCGCCTGCTTGTTGCCGGCGATCTGGTTCATGTCGAGCAATCCCGCCATGATTTTGTGGATCGTGTAGAACGGAGCCCACGGCAATTGCGGAGCGCCGGGTTCCGTCGATCGCGGCTTGCCTGAGAGCGCATCCAGCCGGTCGAACAGCTCCGTCGGGAACGCGCTCAGATAACCGCCGCCCAACTTCTCTTGGCACTTCGCGAGCTCGGCGACCATGTAGTCGCCCTTGCTCTTCGCGTCCTTATCGCCATTCGCCGCGCGCTGCGCCGTCGCGGAAAGAAAATGACCCCCGGTGAAATGGCCGCGCAATTCCGTGCCGCGCTTTCCGTCCGCCGGAGCCTCCCAGCCGCCCAGGGGCTTGGCATCGCCCACGCTCAATCCGGCATTCTGGCGGAAGTTGTACAGCAGGCGATCCGCCGGGAGGCGGTCCATATACCCGCTATTCCATTCCGCCACTTCCGTGTACATGCTCGGCAGCAGCTTCACCTCACCCATCTCGAAAGGCCGCGTCTTGGGCGCTACATCCTTCCGCGCGAATTCGATCTTCCCTTCGAACGGTGGCACCTCGGGCGGCGGACCGGGCCTGCGCCGTGCCGTGTTGGGATCCGGCGGACCGGCCGGCACCGGCTGACCCGGTTGCCGCGGACTCTGCTCCGTCGTATGTGTCTGAGTCGTGGTCTGCTGCGCCACCAGCGGAGCCGCGGCGCCTGCCATTATGCCCATCGCGAACTTTCTTCGGTTCATATTCACCTCACTACCCATTCGTGAATCCCGGCGCTAAACTTCGGCTGCGCCGTCAACTCTACCCTCAGTTGCGTCGTAGCTACCGGCTTAAACGTCACTTTGTTGAACTTGTCCTTCTCTACCCCGTAAGCCGCCGCCGCTTCCACCGGTTTCCACTCGCCGCCGTCGAAATACAGCACTCGCCAGTCTGCCGGCACGCGCACGCCGCCGCGGCCCGTATCGTCGAACCAGTACAGCTCGCACTCGCTCACCGTCACCGGTTTGGCGAACGCGTAACTCACCCACTCTGTTTCGCCCTGTTTCGGCCACCAGTCGAAATACGAGCTTCCATCGTTGCTCGCCCGCGGCGTCTCGCCGTCGTGAATCGTTTCCGGACTCCCGTGCGGAGTCCCGCTCGCCGCGACCTTCGCCGTCGACGCCAGCGTCGGGAACGGCTCCGGCCGCGCGACACCCTCCGTCTCCGGCAGCCACACCATCATCTGCCCGCGACCCCGATTCGCCCACGCATAATACGGAATCGCCGTGAACTGCTGATCCGTCTTCGTCACCTTGCCCTGAGCATCGTACGCCAGAGCCTGCGCGCGGCCCGTCACCACCTCGACGCCATTCAGCATCGCCGGCCGGTATTCCGCTGTCAGCTTCGTCGAAGCCGGCAAAACCAGGTTCCGCACCTTTCCGTTGGGATTGTCCACCCATTCGGCCGTGTACACGATCGGTCCCCGTTGCAAAGCCACGCGCCCGCGGTCGCTCGCCACCGCTTCGTTCGCCACCACGCGACGCACCGGCATGGGCAGATTCAATTCGATCGAATCGCCCCTCTTCCACGTGCGATTCAAATCCACATAGCCCTTGTCGAGAGCAATCGCCACAGGCTTGCCGTTCACCTTCAACACCGGAGCGGCATTCGACTTATCCGTGAAGCGATACAGATCCGTCGGCACCGGCTCGTTGCGCGCCCATCCCGGAATGCGCACGTGGATCGTCAGGGGCATCGCCTGCGCGCCCGGGTCTACCGTCATCTTCACCGCGCCTTCCCACGGGTAGCGCGTCTCCTGCACCAGCTTCACCGTCTTGCCGCTGTCCAGCTTGACGTCCGCAGCGCTCGCCACAAACAGGTTCACCCAGATCGCGTCGCCGCGCTGGCCGTACACATATCCCGGCACGCTCGCCATGAAGCGCGTGATGTTGCCCGGGCAGCACGCCACGCCGAACCACGGGCTGCGCTGGTCCTTGCCCGCGTACCCCGTCGCTTCCAGGGGATTCTGGTAGAAGAAGGTCTTGCCATCGAGCGACACACCGGAAATCAAACCGTTGTACAGCGTCCGCTCCATCACGTCGACATACTTCGCATCGGCGTGCAGCAGAAACATCCGCTCGTTCCAAAAGTCGTTGCCCACCGCCGCGCATGTCTCGTTGTAAGCGGTCAGGTTCGGCAGTTCATAGTCCGCTCCGAAGCTCTCCCCCGCTCCGCGCGCGCCCACGCCGCCGGTGATGTGCAGTTTCTTTCCGGATACGTTGTCCCAGATCTTGTCGAGCGCGTTCAGATAAGATGTGTCGCCCGTCAGCGCCGCTACATCCGCCATTCCGGAGAACATGTACTCTGCGCGGACTGCATGGCCGCCGGCAGGCGCTTCGGTCTGATCCACCGGCCGCTTGTTGGCCTCCACGTACGGGTTGCCCGCTCCGCGCTCCTTGCTCTGCGGCCCGCGCACATCCAGCATGAACTTCGCCAGATTCAGATAGCGCACGTCGCCGGTCGCGCGATATAACTTCGCCAGCCCCATTTCCGCGATCTGATGACCCGGCCAGATCTCGCGCTTCTCAGGACCGAACGTGTCGCACAGCAGATTCGCACTCTTGATCGCGATGTTCAACAGTGTGCGCTTGCCTGTGGCCTGGTAATGCGCCACCGCGGCCTCGTACAGATGACCGAGATCGTACAACTCGTGGCTGTCCACACCCTCCAGAATCCAGCGCTCGTTGCCGCTCCACGGGTGCGGATTCAGCGGATTGATGGTGCGTGCGGTGTACAGGTATCCGTCAGCCTCCTGCGCCGCTCCGATCTTCTGAATCAGCGTATCGACGTATGCGTCGAGCTTCGGGTCCGGATGCACGCTCAGCGTATAACTGGCGCCTTCGATTACCTTGTAGACATCCGTATCGTCGAACGGATACCCAGGCGCTTTCTTATCTTCGAGTTGCCCCTTCAGCGCCAGCGCGGCCCTCTCGAAATTGTGCACACGGCCGGTCTCCTCGTCCTTCTGAAACGCGAACGGAATCGTGACCGCGCGATTGGTCTCGATCTTCGGCGCCCAAAAGCCGTCGTCTACATGGACAGCCGTAAACGGAACCGGTTTCACCGGATAGTCGGGCCCGCTCTGTGCCAGTGCGGCCGCCGCCATAAGAAAGAGTGCTGCAATCGCTTTCATAACCACTGCCATTATACGTCCGCCATCCCGGCGCGGCGGTGCTGTTCGGTGATGCCTTGACCACCTTCATCCTGCCTTTTCTGTATTGTTTTTCGTCCCCGGCCTGCTGCAATTTGTGACATGATAGCGCTTTCAGGAGGAAAGCCAATGGACCGCCGCCAGTTCCTGCAATCCGCAGCCCTGCTCAGCGCCGCTACCACCCTCGACGCCGTTGCCGCCGACGAAAATCCCATCGCCGAATTCACCCACGCCAATGAGACCTGGAAAGTCTACGAAACTCACGGCCTGAAAGACGCCGCCATCACCTTCGTTTCCTCCAAAGGCACCCGCCGTGTTCTCGCCAAGTCCAACGAAGCTGCCTTCGCGCACCCCGATCCCCAGTTCCTCGGCATCCCCATCGCCGATATCGGCACCGCGGCCCGCGACCTTCTCGCCGATAAGCTGCTCGAGCATGGCGACCCCGACCCCGAACAGGTCCGCGATGCCGCCCCTCCCCTTGGCTCGCGCACCGGCGGCGGAGCCAATCAGCGTCCCGCCTGGAACGCCATCGTCGGCACCGTCGAATGCGCGGACACCATGCCCGTGTTCCCGGGCGGCAACACGCGCACCTATCACCCGACGCAGTATTTCCCGGAACTCCGCGCCCCCAACATGCTCCAGCACCGCTATGAGGGAATGCTGGGCGGCTGGATGCCCGCTGTCCGCAAGGTTTTCCCGCTGGAAGGCGACGCGCACATCGAAATGATCGTCTTCGGCGATGTCAACGCGCATGACCGTTTCATCGTTCAGACCTGGCATCGCACTGCCAAGATCGAAAACGGCAAAGTCACCAAGGTCGTCTACGGCTATAGCTATCCGGCCTATCCGCCCGCCCGCGAAGATCCCAAACCCGAGGCTTTCTACCGCGCGCTCCTCGCCTTCGCCGACTACTGGGACCGTCACCTCGCCTCCTGCGCCAAAACCAAGCTCCCCGATGAGCAGTGGACCGATTTCACCAAGCACGCCTTCGCCAAAGAGCTCGTCGTTCGCCCCGGCGGCGTTTATCCCAAGTACGGCGCAGTGGATCGCGACTACTACGGTTCTGAATACGACGGCTTCCAGGACATCTTCACCATGGCGATGATCACCAACCTCGAATGGGGCCGCTTCGATGAAGCGCGCAAGATCATCGACAACTACCTCACAGACTTTACCGATTCAAAAGGCATGATCAACATGCGCGGACCCGAAACCGCGCAATTCGGCATGACGCTTTCCTACCTGGCGCGCTATTACAACTACACGCGCGACGCCGCGCTCCTGCAAAAGCACCGCGCCAAAATCGAAGCTACCGCCGCGATGCTCATCGCCATGCACGATATCAGCCTCAAGCTGCCCGAAGACAATCCCGGGCATGGTCTCATCGCCGGCTGGAGCGAATCGGACGCATGCCTTAACGCCGAACCCGCCACGTGGTGGCAGCCCTACTACGCCAACACTGCGTTCACCGTACGCGGTTTCGTGGATCTCGCCCGCGTCTGGCCCGCAATCGCGCCCGGAGCGCGCGTCGACGAATGGAAACGCCGCGCCGATCGCATGAAATCCACGCTCGTCGCGAGCATGGAAAAGAACACGCGGCATGACCTCAAGCCGCCATACGTTCCCCTCCTTCCCGGGTCGAAGCTGACCTTCCGCGAATCCATGTCCACCGAACGCCCCAGCCCCCAGCAGTGGCCGCATCGACCGTACACGGAGCTGGTGCACGCGGACGTGCTCCCCGCGAATCTCGCTAATATGACGCTCGACACCATGCGCGCCTACGGCGCAACCACCATGGGAGTCGTCGCCAACGTGGGCCGCGCGAATCCCAATGGCCGCGCCATACTCGGGTTCATTTCCTACGGCTACGCGCAAATGCTCATCCGCCTGGACCGCATCGAAGAGTATCTCCTCTTCATGTACGCGCATCGCTACCACGACTACACACCCGGCACCTGGACCGCCGGCGAAGTCTCCGGGATCACCGGCGGCACCGCCATCTTCTGCATTCCCGCGCAGCAGACCGTGCCCGTTCTCGTCCGTTGGATGCTTGTTCTGGAGGACAGCGATGAAGATCGGCTGTATCTGGGCCGGGCGCTTCCGCGGCAATGGGTCGCTTCCGGCAAGGAAATCTCCATCCATGAGGCGCCTACGCGCTGGGGGCGGGTCGATTTCCATCTGCAAGGCGACTCGTCGGCCAAGCGAGTGCGTTCGACAGTAACCCTGGCCAAAGCCGGATCGCCCAAAGAACTGCACGTCAAACTCCGAATGCCCACGCAATTCAAGCTGCAATCGGCAACCGTCAACGGCAGGCAAGCCCGCATTGAAAACGAAACCGTAGTCGTCCCCACGGGTATGGCTACGCACTTCGAAGTAGAAGGAGTTTTCGCATGACCTCGCGTTCCATCCGCGTTCATCTGCGTGTATCTGCGTCCCTAATCGTTTTCGCCGCGTTGGCGGCGCAAGCGCAGCCCTTCCGCCAAGCCGGACACCCCATCGGGAAGGCCACCGTCCAGGGCAACCTCATCGTGCTGGAACTCAACGAAGGAGCCCTCGGCAAAGCCAATATCTTCGACCTGAACCATCGAACCCTCCGCTTCACCCCCGATGGCTCACGGTATCGCGCGGAAAACGTTGCCTTGCAGTGGGACAACGATTTCGGACCGGAAATGCAAGGCAGCCAGGCGACGCTCAAGAATTTTTCGTTCCCGTTTTCGGGCAAGACCTGGAACACCTTCGGTGTGGGCATGACGGGCTCGATGACCTTTGGCGAAGCGCCCGCCGCCGCTCCGGCTGGCGGCCGAGGTGGCGCAGGCGGCAGAGGGGGTTTCGGTGGACGCGGCGGCGGCATTTCCGTGGCGCGCTTCGACGAGTTGGCGATCGCCGGGCGCACCATCATCAACACCGTGCCTGCCATCAGCGTTTTCTTCAAGCCGCGCATGAGCGGCACGCGTTACATGAAGGAAACCGAAGACCGCGCGGTGATTAGCTGGAGCCTCACCGAACCTCACGGCGGCGTTCAGGATATGTACTGGGCGCCCACCGTCAATCGCTTCCAGTGCGTGCTGCACAAAGACGGCACAATCGATCTCTCGTATGACGCCGTGCACGCTGACGACGGCATCGTCGGCATTTACCCGATGGTAAACGCGGACTCCGAAACCGAAATCGCCACGCTGAACGGCGCAGCCGCAATCAAAAGCATCAAGCTAAGCGCTGCCGGTGGCTTGTTCCTCAAAGCAACCATCCAGACCGCGGCCCCGCTTCCCGCCGAACCGGACGGGCAATCTGCCGGACCCTGGCGGCTTTGCCTCAACGCGAAGAAGCCAACCGGAGACTGCACCGCCGATTCCACCGCCGACGCTGTGTGGACCATTCAAGGTGGACGCGGCGGTCGAGGTGGACGCGGCGGCGGCCAGCCTCCGCGTTACATCGCGACTGGCCCGGGCGCGATGCCTGCCGTGACTGTCAACGGCGACAGCATTTCGATGCAAGGTTCTCTTCCCGAAGGCTATAAATCCGGCGACCAGATCTATGTCTCGGCGCCCGGCGTCGCGCCGCAAGCCGTGAAACTCGCCGGCATCAGCAGTCCCGAAGTGCACCTGGCGAATGTCAAAAAAACCGATGGGCCGTTCCCCGTCGTCTTCGAGGCGTTCCACTATCTGAAGCCGCCGCGCGCCATGGATCTGACCTGCTCGGTCATCAAATCCCTCGGCGATAAGTACGACATGCTGGCATACTATTCCGACTTCCGCATCGATAACCCGGAAGCCGGCACTTCCAGTACCGGCCCAAATGGCGGTGGAACCGTGGGCGGCGAAGTCACCGGTATCGGAGCGCCGCAGCGCAATCTCGCCAGCTTTTGCACCGAAGGCCGCTTTCAATGGCAGTACATTCAGCCCGTGTGGGTCAATGCCAACCAGATGCAGGAGTACCCGCCCGCGGATTTGAAAGATACCAACAACCACGATATCGGCGGGTATCTGCACGAGCTTAGCCAGCGCACGCAAAACGGAAAGGTCCCGCCGTACGATTATGCCGTCAGCCAGATCGGCCACGAAATGGGCCATCGCTGGAGCGCGTTCGAATCCGCGAAGGTCAATGGCCGTACCATTCCTCTCGGCGCAGGGTCGCACTGGGTCCGCGGACTTCAGGCCGTCGTCCCCTTCCCGTACCAACGTCCCACGGAAGCATCGATGATGGGCGGAGGCGTCTGGCAGGACAACTTCGACGGCACTTACACCCAACTCGATGACGATTACTACGTCCCCGCGACCGGCTACTCGTATCTGGACCTGTACAACATGGGCCTCCTCGCACCTGAGGAAGTGCCCGACTTCTTCATCCTGGAGAACCTCACGCCCGCCGGCCGCGATCCCAATGGTCATTCCATCTTCAAAGCCGACCGCACCAAGCTGACGATCCAGGACGTCATCGCCGCCGAAGGTCCGCGCAAGCCCGACATCGACCACTCGCAGCGAAACTTCAACACCGGTATGGTGCTCGTGGTGGAGCACGGCAAAAAGCCCTCCAGGGAACTCATCGAAAGAACCAACGGAATCCGCGAACGCTGGATGGATTACTTCGAAACAGTAACCAACCACCGAGCCCACATGACCACGAATCCAAAGTAGCGACCGGTCTCCAGACCGGTCGCAAATGTACGGCCGAAGAGCAACATCACTGAAGGCCAACTTATTCGGGTACCCGGCCGCCGATTAACGCCGATTAACGCCGATTAACGCCGATAAAAACGTGCGGGTTCTGAAGTAACGACCGGTCTCCAGACCGGTCGCAAAATGTACCCTGGTGAACACCATCACTAAACGTCCGTAAAGTACCCTCAAAAGCGATGCGGGTGTTAGCCGCAACACACAATTTTTACAACCACTTGCCCGCTAAATGCGCGCTCGTCTCCCAGCACAGGTTAACCGTGTAACCGGATGTTGACAAACCAATCTGTAATCGCTTACACTTTCCCCCAGAAACCATTGCTCAGGGAAGGGAGACTTCATGTCTATTCGGTTATTTCCATTCACACTGAAAACTGTCTTGCTTTGCGGATTCGCTGTTTTTCTCCTCGCCATAGCACCTGCCGTCTTTGGTCAGGCCGGCAGCGTGGGAACTGTCAATGTCACCGTCACGGATCCGGCCGGCGCCGTCATCCCGGACGCGACGCTCGAACTCAAAGACCTCGATACCAACGTGATACAACGCGGCGCCACACAGGGAAACGGTGCCTTCAGTTTCCCGTACGTCGCCTTCGGTCACTACCAGCTCACCGTTTCGAAGACCGGCTTTCAGAGTCAGGTCTTCGGCAATCTGACCGTCGAAACCGGCCGTACCACGGACGTTAAAACCACCCTGAAAGTTGGCACCACTCAACAGACCGTAACTGTTAGTGCCGAATCGCCGATCATCGAAACCGATACCAGCACCATCGCCTCCACCATCGATACCAAGCAGGTTGTGAACTTGCCGCTGCAGGGCCGCAACATGTTCTCGTTAGCCTTGCTGAGTCCCGGTTGGGCTTCCACCGGAATCACCACCGCCGGCATCAGCACCGCCGGAACGTTTGACAATCTGCCCGGCGGCGCCATGGGCGGCGCGGAATTTGACGGCACCCAAGCCGTCAGCAACCGCTTCCGCAGCGGAGGCTTCACCTACGGCACCAGCGTCGTGCAACCCCGCATCGAAGATGTCGCCGAAATGACCGTCCAGACCGCGCAGCTCGATCTCAGCGGTAACGGCGTTTCCGCCATGCGCATCGCGCTTGTCACCCGCCGCGGAACCAACGCGTTCCACGGACGCCTCTTCGAAGATTTCCAGAATAACGCTCTCAACGCGAATTCCTGGCTGAACAACGCCCGCGGACTGCCCCGCGCCGTGGTCAAGCTCAATGATTTCGGCGGCAGTCTGGGCGGCTCCATTATTAAAAACAAGCTGTTCTTCTTCGGCACCTATGCCGAATCGATCCAGCCCGTGAGCAACGGAGGCAGCGCCTCCGTCCTTAGCCCGAGCGCTCAGGCCGGCATCTTCCAGTTCAAGGCCAGCAACGGCAGCATCCAAAGCGTCAACGTGCTTCAGATCGGGGGCGCGAATGGTGGCGCCGCGGCGGTGAACGCGAATATCCAGTCCCAGCTCACTGCCATCAACGGCGTCCTCGGTCAGGGGGTCCTCACTCAGACTTCCGACCCGAACATTTCCACTTTGAGCTGGCAATATGGAGCCCGCCGCACCGTCTACTACCCGGCCGTGCGCTTCGACTATAACCTCACCGACTCGATTCGCTTCAGCCTCTCCTATAACCAGACCAAGACGGTTTACCCCGGCGCGAACGCCCCGGTGTTCCCGGGCGGCATCGATACCGTCGATCTCACCAGCAGCAACAGCAACAATAAGATCGCCGGCTTCGGCATGGATTGGACTCTTCGCCCCACGCTCATCAACCAGTTCCACGCCGGATTCATGTACCAGTACAGCGTTTTCGATCCAGAAAACGAAAACATCGATCTGACGAAGATCTTCCCTCAGGGATGGGCGTACGGCACCAGCGTCTTCGGCGGCGCTTACCCCCGCCAGCCGATTTCGTCCTATTACCCGTTGTTCAGCTTCAGCGACAATCTGAACTGGCAAAAGGGCAGCCACAACATCGTGTTTGGCGGCGGAGCGTATCATGAGCAGGATCACTACTGGAACGGCCCCGGCGGCTACCCCGTCACCGATCTCGGCATTACCAGCAACGATCCCATTCTGCCCGCGTTTACGTCCGCTCTCGGCAGTTCGGGGCTGAACACCTCGCAGCAGTCCAGTGCGGAAGGCCTCTACGCCACCCTCACCGGCCGCGTATCCGGAGTGTTCATCGGCGGCGGCGGACGCCCGCTTGATCCGGCGACCGGCACCTACCGGCCCTTCGGCTCCTACAACCTCGATGAATCCATGTGGGCCGGCAACATGTTTGTGCAGGACCGCTGGCGCATCTCCAACAGCCTGACGTTGAACTACGGCTTGCGCTGGGACATCGTCGGCGATGATCATGACGTCAATGGCGGCTATTCCAGCCCTGCGTCGGTCGCGGACTTCTGGGGCCCCACGCCCGTCGGTGCCATCTTCCAGCCCGGCACTCTCGGCGGTGTTGCCAACCCGCAGTTTACGGCTAAGGTGCACGCCTACAAAACATCGTGGGTGAACCCGCAGCCCGCCATCGCCCTCGCCTGGGCGCCGGCGTTCAAGGGTTTCCTCGGCGGCATCTTCCCCGAAGGGAAGACCGTCATCCGTACCGGATGGTCGCTGCGCAATTATCAGGAAGGTGCACAGAACTTCTGGGCCTACGCGTCCAACCAGGGCTCCTTCTTCTTCCAGTCGGGCAACCTGACTGCCGATACGTCCGGCGCAGTCGGCACTTACCAGCCTGGCTCCCTGACCTTGGGCCAACCCCTTCCGCAATTCGGCTTGTTCCCGACGTCCTGGGCGCCGTCACTGCCCGCGTCCACGCTGACGTTCGGCAACTCCTTCTTCGCCATGAATCCGAATATCCGCCAGCCCTATACCGAGCAGTGGAACTTCGGCATTCAGCGCGAGCTCAGCAAGAGCACGGCTATCGAAGTCCGCTATGTCGGCAACATGGCCAACCACATCTGGTTCAGCGAAAACCTGAACGAAGTGAACATCTTCGAAAACGGCTTCCTGAACGAGTTCAAGAATGCGCAGGTGAACCTGGCGGTCAACCAGGCAAACGGCAGAGGCAACAGTTTCCAGAACAACGGACTGCCGGGCCAGTCGCCGCTGCCCATCTTCGCCGCGAATTTCGGAACCACCACCGGCTCGCTCTATAACCAGTTCCTCACTCAGCTTCAGACCGGCCAGGCCGGAAGCGTCGCCAACACGCTGGCCCGCAACCAGAGCGATATGTGCAACATGTTCGGCGCGAAGTTCTCGCCCTGCGCCGCTCGGGGCCTCGGCGGAGCCGGAACAGCCTACCCCATCAACTTTTGGGAAGTGAACCCGTATACCGCCGGTCTCTCTCTCAATTACCTGGATGCCATGGGCCACTCCAATTACCATTCGCTGCAGGTGGAAATCCGGCAGCGCTTGAGCCACGGCATCGAATTCAACGGCAACTATACCTTGGCGCATTCGCTGGTTCTCGGACCGGTCAATGGCTATCAGGCAAACGCCGGCGGTTCCTTCATCACAGACCGCAACTTCCAGCTCAGCTACCGCCCGAGCAACTACGATATCCGCCACGTCTTCCACCTCAGCGGAACGTATGACCTGCCGTTCGGCAAAGGCCATGCCTATCTGCGCAACAGCAAGATCGGCAATGAAATCCTAGGCGGCTGGACCATCGGCACCATCGTGGTATTCCAGAGCGGACCGCCGAGCCAGATCACGGGTGGCTACGCTACCTTCAATCAGAACGACGGCGGCGTGAACTTCGCCCCCGGCGTCACCGCGCACACCATTCAGGAAGCCGTCGGCGTGAACCGCACCGGCAATCCGTGGGTGCAGACCGTCAGCCCGAGCCTGCTCGCGGCCAACGGCGGAATCAGCTCCGCGTACTACGTCCCGAACACCACTCCCGGTGTCCTCGGCGCCAGTCCGTATATCTATGGCCCGCACTGGTTCAATGAGGACGCCTCGTTGAACAAGAGCCTGCCCATCACGGAACGGCTTCGCGGCACGCTGCAGTTCGAGTTCCTGAACGTCTTCAATCACCCGGCGTTCGGACTCGGCAGCGTCGCTGCCCAGAGCTTGAGCTTCGGCCAATCCACCAATGTCCTGACGGTGGCCCGCCGAATCGAAATCAGAGCCAATATCGAGTTCTAACCCTCATCCTTGACCCTCTGACGGCGGCGTTCGCAAGCGATTGCGGCGCCGCCGATTTTATTGGCGGGGCACAAACTTCCGCAGATCCTCGTACTGATCTGTGGCAATCAGATTCACTCCCGCCGCGACCGCTGCCTTCCACCGGGCCTCCACCGCCTTGCGCGACTTCGCTGAGCTTTCGAGGGATACTCAATATCTGCCAAGTCACGTCGTCTATTGCAGGACGCAAGCTTGCAGTAAGTTCGCTCACGAGCGAAACCAGTATTCTGAATGAGGAACACTGATTGCGGGTACGATGGCTTATTGGGCTCACTCTGATTCGCGAGGGTTGCCACCGGAGGATCCTCAGGCGCATTGGCAACAGCTTGCCGCACATCTTGAAAATGTAGGCCGAATCGCCGCTGAACTGGCACGGCGGGCCAGGCCAGGAGACGAAGCCCTGGAACTTGCCGCGAAATTGTGCGGGTATCTGCACGATTTCGGCAAATACACAGATTGCTTTCAGAAGAGGATTCGAACGGGTTTTGGCCGCTGCCCGCACGCAGCCCACGGGGCGGTCCTTGCTCAGAATGCCAAATACCCCGACGTCGCTTTCGCTATTGCCGGCCATCATTCCGGAATACCGGACGGGAAGGGCGGAACTGGGACGTTAGAAGCCCGAATTCGAGATTCTGAGCGAGAGGCGATTGCACTGCTGCCACGTGCCACAGCAGATGCCCCACTGATTGAGTTTGTTCCTACTTTGGGGTCTGCAAAGATTTCCCGTGAAGAGTTCGACTTACGAACAAGAATGCTGTTCAGTTGCCTAGTAGATGCCGACCGGCTAGACAGCGCCGGGCGCGTACCGGAGTTGGCTGCATTGGACGCAGGCAGGAGGCTGAGGCAGGTGCTGCGTCACATCGAGACCCTGGCCGACAGCGCGCCTGACGGGCCGGTGAAGCAGGCTCGCCGTGAAGTGCTCGACGATTGTCTGGCGGCCGCCTCTCTGGACCAGCAACTACTATCGCTCGCGGTGCCGACCGGGTCGGGGAAAACTCTGGCGACGATGGCGTTCGCGTTACGGCGCGCCGCACTTTATCCCGACCGATATCGCCGCGTGATCGTCGTGATCCCATACCTGTCGATTATCGAGCAGAACACCGACGTCTATGCGAATGTCTTCGGGCGAGACGCCATTCTGGAGCATCACTCGGGCACGGCGGACCGGCTTCGCACGATTGTTAGGAAAGAGGGCGACAAGTTCGTGCCAGAAGATAAACCGGAGGAGGAGTACGTGCCGCCGGATAGACGGCCAGGGACGGAAAACTGGGACGCTCCAATTATCGTGACTACATCGGTGCGTTTTTTTGAGTCGCTGTTTTCGAATCGCCCTTCGGACCTGCGGCGCGCGCACAACGTCGCGCGCTCCATAGTCATTCTGGACGAGGTGCAAACGCTGCCCCGAAGCTTGTTAGCACCGTTGCTGAGCATGATTCGCGAGCTTACGGAGCAGTGGGGATGCACCTTCGTCTCCAGCACAGCAACCAAGCCGGCATTTGAAAAGCCGGCAGGAGCAGGCAGGAAAGGCTTCTGATGGCAGCCGGGCGCGGTTCGCGAGATCGCCCGGGACCCTAAGCGGCTTCACGAGTTGCTGAAGCGGGTAGTGATTGAGTGGGAACTCGACCGCCCGATTAGATGGGCCGAACTCGCGCGCCGGATTTTGACGGAACAGAGCGTTCTGTGCGTAGTGAACTTCCGGGACCATGCAGGGACGCTTTTCGACGAAGTATGGGACCAATGCGAGCCGACGGAACGGGATTCTCTGTTTCATCTCTCCACCAGGATGTGCGCCCGTCATCGGCTGGACACTTTCGCGGCCATCCGCGCGCGGATGGAACAGCATCTGCCGTGCAGGGTGGTGTCGACGCAGTTGGTGGAAGCCGGGGTGGACCTGGATTTCGACGTTGGATTTCGCGCTCTGGGGCCCCTGGATTCGGTGTTCCAGGTGGCGGGACGGGTGGACCGAAACGGGCGGCTCACGGCGGCGGCGGGCCAAGCCGCAGGCCGGCTGGTGGTATTCCGCCCCGAAGATGAGGGAATGCCTCCGAGTGAATACTCCGAGGCAACCAGTCGAACCTCCACTATGGCCAAAGAAGCGCTCAATCGGGGTACTTCGATTCAGCCCGAATCACTGGAAACGATGGAGCATTACTGGAACAGGTTCTACGGAGAAGGAGCGGAGCAGGGTGAAAAATTTCAAGACTACCGACGTGAGTGGAAGTTCGCCACACTGGCAAAGGAGTTCGAAATGATCAGCACGCGCACCCTTGACGTGTATGTTCCGTACGATGCGGAGTCATGCCGAGATATCAAGAGGCTGCTCGGAATTGGTGAAATGACCCTGGAACTGCGGCGCAGATTACAGAGGTATGTTGTCGGCGTTCAGCCGAATGAATTCCAGCGAGCGCGGCGGGTGCTGGAAGAGGTCCGGCCGGACACTGGCATATGGGTGGCCTTTGAGGCCGCATACGATTCAAACAAAGGACTCAAGGTAGCGCTCGACGCCAGCCAGACGATGATATAGGCAAGAAGGTTTCGGGGGCGTTTCGCCCCCGAAACATGGTCTTTGAACTACCTACGAGCCAACATTTTTCAATCCACGCTGCTCAGCCGTCCAGAGCAGAACAAAACCCTTGACACAGCGGTACATCAGGCCTAATCTACCATACATGTTTGAATGTCATGTTTGTTCGAAGGTAAAGCATTATGACATCTAAAGTGCGCATCAAGGTGTCCGGAGAGTTCGCCTGTTTTACGGCGCCGACCGAAAAAGTTGAACGCGTGTCCTATCCGGTTCTTACGCCTTCGGCCGCGAGAAACATGCTCGATTCTATCTGCTGGCGTAAAGAGATGCGATGGGTGGTGACCTGCATTTCGGTTATGAAGCCGATTCGTTATGTTTCGCTCCGACGAAACGAGGTGCAGAGCAAGATCTCGCCAGCGGCGGTAAAGAGTTGGATGGCGGATCCGGAGAAGTACGAGCCACTGGCGGCGGGCGCGGGTGCGGGGAGGGATGGCACGCAACGCAATTCGGTTGTACTGCGCGATGTCGAGTATGTAATCGAAGCATACCCGCTGGTTTTCAACGAAACGGGCGACAACACGCCCATGAAGTACCGGGCAATGATGGAACGCCGCGCTGAAAAAGGACAATGCTTCCAGCGTCCGTCATTGGGGTGCCGCGAGTTCGTGGCTCACTTCTCACTCGCGGACGAATCCGAAACGCCCGCGCCCATCACCGAGGATTTTGGAAGAATGCTCTACGACATTGTTTTCCGCCCGAGCGGAAATCGCGCGATCTTCTTCGATGCGAAACTCGTGGACGGCGTCATGGATACCAGACCGGAGGTCGTGGTACAGGACGAAGCGATGCGAATGGAGGTCCTTCAATGTTCGTACAGGCATTAGCGGCGTACGCGGACGAATATCTTTCGGAGGAGATGGGCAGCGAAGCCTGGGAGCAGAAGCCGGTTCCGTACTTTATTGAGATCGGTTTTGATGGAACGTTCCTGGGAGTTGTGTCGCGCTCCCGGCAGGAGGCCCGCGGCAAGGCGACGGTTACTATTGCCGAGCCATTGACCGTACCCAAAACCCCACTGAAACGAAACAGTGGCCTGCACCCGCTGCTGGCGGCGGATGACATTAAGTATGTGCTAGGGCCTGGCCGCTGGACTTCGGCGAAAGACAGCGACAGGGAAAACGCGTCGGAGCGCCACCGGGCATTTGTGGACTTCATCGGGACGGCGGCAAAGGCGACGGCCGATGAGGCGCTGATCTCCTGCGTCCGATTCTACGAGCGCGATGAGCAAGTGCAACGAGCGCGCGAGGAATTGAACGTGGCTAAGGCGGGGAGTTTTGTAGTGCTTTCGGTGGGCGGTCCGGTGATTTCGCGGCTTGCGCCTAGACGGTATTGGGAGCAACACTATCGCGACGCAAAGGAACGCATCGCATCAGGCGCATTGGTGGCGGAGTGTCTCATTTCCGGGCGCGTCGGTCCAGTCGCTCCAACACATGACCCAATCAAAGGACTAGGCAATGTGGGGGGACAGCCCGCGGGGGTGGCGCTGATGTCCTTCGATAAAGCCGCGTTTCGGTCGTATGGCTGGGACCAATGCGGCAACAGTCCGGTTTCTATGGACCGCGCCGCGGCATACGTTTTGGCGCTTAATGACCTCTTAAAGAGCGACAGCCGCAGGCGAACCATTATCGGTGGGGTCGCTTTCGTGTACTGGACGAAGCAGCCGGCAGACTTCGATCCGATGCACTTCCTGTCCGCGCCGGACGTGAAGTCAGTGGAGGCGCTACTGCGCTTCGATCCCGAGGCCGATCCCGACCCGAACGAGTTTTATCTGGCCGGCCTGTCGGCAAACGGAGCGCGCGTTATGATGCGCTACTGGATGGCGGAGCCATTACGCAAGGTGAAAGCGAATCTGAAGGAGTGGATCGAGGGGCTGCGGATCGTCGGCCTGAATGGCCAGGGTGCGAAGACGCCGGAGCGCTGGCAACTCTACCGGGCGATCGACCCGGACGAGAAATGGGGCGCACGGCGGATGCTTCCTCTGATACGGCGCGCGGTCGAAGGTCGAGCCAAACCACTGGGATACGACATGTTGTCCACCGTCCTGCGATATCTGCGGCATCCGCCCGAGAGCAAAGGAGGCGGAGAAACAAAGAAACAGGAATTGCGCTTTACCGTGCCGCGCATGGCGCTGCTTCGGCTGTGCGTGAACGATGTCATCAAAGGAGGAAGAGCCATGACGGAAAAGCTGGACGTCGGACAGGACCATCCCGCGTATTTGTGCGGACGCCTGCTGGCGGAATACGAGAATCTGCAGGAGACAGTTTATCGCTGGGCGGGCGAGGCGAAAGTGAACGTAACGATTGCCGACCGCTACTATTCGCTGGCTTCCACGAACCCGAAAGCCGCATTTCCGAAGGTCGAAGCGCTGGCGAGAAACCACTTTCAGAAACTGCGACGCGACAGGGTGCAGGCGATGATCGCTATCGAGCGCACGGTGGCAGACCTGCACCAGCGAATTGGAGCGGAGTTTCCGGCCGTTCTCGATCTCGACGGCCAAGGACGCTTTGCACTCGGGTTTTATCACCATAAAGCGGAAAGAAACGCACGGATTGCCGAATTCACGCGGCAGAACGATTCCAGCAGCGACACAGAAAAGGAGACAGCAGAATGAGCGTTGTAAAGAACCGGTATGATTTCGTTTTCTTATTCGATTGCCAGGATGGCAATCCGAACGGCGACCCGGATTCCGACAATTCTCCGCGGTTCGATCCGGAGACATTTCAGGGTCTGGTTTCGGATGTTTGCCTGAAACGCAAGGTCCGCGATTACGTGCTTTATGCGAACAGCGAAAGTGGAACGGTGCGGAACGGGTACGACATTTTTGTGATCGCAGGAAACACGCTGGAGAGCAGGCAGAAGATGCCGTACCAGGAGTTAAAGGAGGAGATCAAACCCGAGGGATCGAAGACCAAGGCGGCAGATATTGAGAAGGCGCGAGCGTGGATGAGCCGGCGGTTCTTCGATATCCGGGCGTTCGGGGCTGTCATGAGCACGACAGAGTTCAACTGCGGGCAGGTGCGCGGGCCGATTCAATTGACGTTCGCCCGCTCCATTGACCGCGTTCTGGCCACCGAGCATACGATTTCCCGACAGGCGTTCACCGGCGAGAAAGACATTAAGAACAGCACGGGGACGTTCGGCCGCAAACACACGATCGCGTACGGCTTGTACGTCGCGCATGGGTTTATCAATCCGATGTTCGCGGAGCGGACGGGGTTTTCGGAAGAGGATCTCGCGACCTTTTGGAACGCGCTGCGGTGCATGTTCGATGTGGACCGCTCGGCGGCGCGGGGTCTGATGTCGACCCGCGGGCTCTACATTTTCAAACACGAGTCGAAGCTGGGAAATGCGCAGGCCCAGACGCTATTCGAATCGGTTTCGGTGACGCGGAAAGAAGGAGTGGCCAGCCCGCGGGCGTTCTCGGATTACGCGATTACGCTACCGGCGGCCACGCCTGCCGGGGTCGAGTTCCTCAACGGGACGGTACAGGCGACCGCGGTTTAGGGCGATGTACGGGGAAGACGATTTGCTGCCGCTTTCGGGGTTGCAGCATTTCACGTATTGCGAACGGCGTTGGGCGCTGATCCACCTGGAATCGCAATGGGAGGAAAACTCGTTCACGGCCGAGGGGCGCGTTCTGCACGAGCGCGTCCATTCGGCCGAGGTGGAGTCACGGCCAAGCGTGCTCACGCGACGGACTCTGCCGCTGCGCTCCTACCGGTTGGGACTGGCGGGACAGGCTGATATCGTCGAGTTCCTACCGGTCAACGAGGCGGCGCTTGGGGTGAGGCTGGAAGAGAGACGGGGCTTCTGGCAACCCCAGCCGGTGGAGTATAAGCGGCGAAAGGGACGCGCGGGCGCCACCGCATACGCAGTGCAACTGTGCGCGCAAGGACTGTGCCTAGAGGAGATGTTGGGGGTTCCGGTTCCGCAGGGCATGATCTACGATGGGACGACCCGCCGGCGCACTGCAGTGGCGCTCACCCGGGAACTAAGGGCTACGGTGGAGACCGCCGCGATGCGAATGCACGAGTTGTTCCGGACGCGGAAGACACCGGCGCCCGAATTTCGGCCTGCGTGCGAGAAGTGTTCCTTGAGAGAGGTGTGCCAGCCTGAAGCGCTACACGAGAGGCATTCGGTCGATCAGTATCTAAGGCGGGCGCTGGCGGCCAATCGCACCGAGGGGGATGAGGAGTGAAGCCGCTGCTCAACACGTTGTTTGTCACGCTACAGGGAGCTTACGTTCATCGCGAAGGCGAAGCCGTGACGGTGCGCCACGAAGATGAAGTGAAGCTGCGGATTCCAGTGCGCACTCTGCAGGGGGTCGTATGTTTCGGGCAAGTGACCTGTAGCGCGTTTTTGATGAGCCTGTGCGCCGAATTCGGCGTGGGAATCTCGTTCCTCACGGCGAACGGGCGATTCCTGGCGCGCGTGAACGGGCCTGTATCGGGCAATGTGCTGCTGCGGAAGGAGCAATACCGTCGCAGCGACCGGGATAGCGAGTCGCTGCCGATTGCGCGCGCGGTGGTGCTGGGGAAAATCGCGAATTGCCGTACGGTGATTCTGCGGGCGGCGCGGGAACGAGAGGCCGGCGATTCCAGGGTGGAACTGGAGCGAGTAGCGCTGCGTTTGGAGCGGACACTCACGGATGCCGAGGGTGCCAGTTCGGTGGATAGCCTGCGGGGGTTCGAGGGCGACGCAGCGCGCGTGTACTTTTCGGTATTCGACGAACTAATTGTCGCCAACAAGCCGGATTTTCAGTTCGCAGGCCGATCGCGGCGGCCGCCCCTCGACAATGTCAACGCCCTTCTGTCGTTCATCTATACACTCTTGACACACGATACGGTGGGCGCGCTGGAATCGTGCGGTCTCGATCCGGCGGTGGGGTACCTTCACCGCGACCGCCCGGGCCGGCCGAGTTTGGCGCTGGATCTGGTGGAAGAACTGAGGCCCGTGCTGGCGGACCGGCTGGCACTGACGCTGATTAACCGTAATCAAATAGCCGGAGCGGGGTTCCACAAGACGGAAACAGGCGGAGTTGCGATGGAGGACTCCACGCGAAAAGAGATCTTGCTGGCGTGGCAAAAGAAAAAGCAGGAAGAGGTTATGCATCCCTTCCTGCGCGAGCGAGTGCCGCTTGGGCAATTTCCGTATGTACAAGCGTTGCTGCTGGCGCGGCATTTAAGGGGCGATTTGAACGGCTACCCGCCCTTAATCTGGCGCTGATTGCAGGGTGAGGGCTTGTCGCGATGATGCTGGTTCTGGTGACCTACGATGTGTCGACGCTGGATGCGCAGGGCAAGAAACGACTGCGGCGAGTGGCGAAAGTGTGCCAGAACTACGGACAGCGGGTACAGAAAAGCGTTTTCGAATGCTGGATCGATCTGGCACAGTGGGTGGGTTTTCGCTCGAAATTATTGGCGGAGATCGACAGCGTGCAGGACAGCCTCCGATTCTACTTTCTGGGAGACAAATGGCATGGGCGAGTAGAACACGTCGGAGCTCAAGCCGGCTATGATCCGCAGGGTCCACTGATCGTATAAAGTGGCCGCGCGGACCCTCAGTACTCATGAATCCATTAGAAGGTTCGCGCGCACTGTAAGTTCCTGTTTGGGGACGGTTAAGGCATTTCGGTAAAGAAAAGCAGCGGTGTCCTGAGAGTCGTTTTCCCCGGTTCGCGGATACTGTTTGTAGCGGCTTATTTTTTCAGCGATTTAGCGAATCGCAGTCGCGCCCCGCGTGGGCGCGTGGATTGAAATTTTGAAAATCAGTGGCTTATCTCTGCATCCTTTGGTCGCGCCCCGCGTGGGCGCGTGGATTGAAATAGCTTGTCACCGGCGCTGGCATCGCTGCCGGAACGGTCGCGCCCCGCGTGGGCGCGTGGATTGAAATACATCCAACCAGTCAACGCGCGTGCGGCGCTATGTCGCGCCCCGCGTGGGCGCGTGGATTGAAATATCACAGACGGCAACACCACTTGCTCGACAGGCCGTCGCGCCCCGCGTGGGCGCGTGGATTGAAATAATGGCGACTGGCTGTGCGCTCATACGTACTTGTCGCGCCCCGCGTGGGCGCGTGGATTGAAATCACGCATCCGGCCGCAGAGCCGAACTTCGCTATCGTCGCGCCCCGCGTGGGCGCGTGGATTGAAATATCGCCTACCGCTTTGATCAGGACTGCCTCAGCTGTCGCGCCCCGCGTGGGCGCGTGGATTGAAATATCACGACGTTGCAACCGCAGTCTTGCGGCTTTGTCGCGCCCCGCGTGGGCGCGTGGATTGAAATGTACCTACTTCAACTTCCAGCTCCACGTCGATCGTCGCGCCCCGCGTGGGCGCGTGGATTGAAATACGCCCAACTGAATCATAATCGAGGCGTGCGCGTGTCGCGCCCCGCGTGGGCGCGTGGATTGAAATATCGTCCCAATGGCACAAGATTTCGCCGGCCGCCGCGTCGCGCCCCGCGTGGGCGCGTGGATTGAAATAATGGCTAACGAGATCTTACGTTTTCAGCAGCGGGGGTCGCGCCCCGCGTGGGCGCGTGGATTGAAATTCGCGCTTATCGTCGAGGACGTGGAAGAAGAAGGTCGCGCCCCGCGTGGGCGCGTGGATTGAAATCACCAGTCCCTGGAACGAAGCCGCAGCTTATTCGGTCGCGCCCCGCGTGGGCGCGTGGATTGAAATAGCGCCAGTTCGAGGCTGGCCACATCCAGATCCGTGTCGCGCCCCGCGTGGGCGCGTGGATTGAAATATCGTCATCGCTTCCTTTCCGTCTATAGCTCCCCGGTCGCGCCCCGCGTGGGCGCGTGGATTGAAATATAATGCCCTGCGCCTGGCTCTTGCCCTGGCCCTGTCGCGCCCCGCGTGGGCGCGTGGATTGAAATGCAAACGATATTCGCGCGGGGCAAGTGGTGGCGAGTCGCGCCCCGCGTGGGCGCGTGGATTGAAATCACCCCAAGCGCCTGTCTCTCGACGGTCGCTAGGTCGCGCCCCGCGTGGGCGCGTGGATTGAAATCCTGTGGAGCTGAGCATGAGTGGGGCTGCGAAAGTCGCGCCCCGCGTGGGCGCGTGGATTGAAATCTCGTAACTCTTGCCGTCCGAACCGTCGTACTTCGGTCGCGCCCCGCGTGGGCGCGTGGATTGAAATGTTGCACTCGGGCGGATCGTCTTGCGGCAGCCGGTCGCGCCCCGCGTGGGCGCGTGGATTGAAATAAACCCGCTACGATGGCATCTTCGGCCTTCGGGAGTCGCGCCCCGCGTGGGCGCGTGGATTGAAATACGCGCTCACCGCCTGCCGAGTCTTCGGCGTGTAGGTCGCGCCCCGCGTGGGCGCGTGGATTGAAATGTTCCAGAGCCACTTTACGGGGAAGGCGAACAGGTCGCGCCCCGCGTGGGCGCGTGGATTGAAATCGTCCGACTCTCGTCCGACCCAAGGAGATTTCCGGTCGCGCCCCGCGTGGGCGCGTGGATTGAAATAGACTCGTAGACGCGGAACCATGTGGCCGTGCCCGTCGCGCCCCGCGTGGGCGCGTGGATTGAAATATGTACGAGCCGCCGTCCTTCACATCGAAGAGCCCGTCGCGCCCCGCGTGGGCGCGTGGATTGAAATCAGAAACCGCGACGACGGCTTGCGCACGCCGCGCTTGTCGCGCCCCGCGTGGGCGCGTGGATTGAAATGTGATCGCCGTGCCATCGGCCAGCAGATCCAGTCGCGCCCCGCGTGGGCGCGTGGATTGAAATATTCATGCCCCGCCGCCCCCCGGCTGCCGCCGGTCGCGCCCCGCGTGGGCGCGTGGATTGAAATTCGAATGCCGCTACTGGTGGCACTGCAATGCCGTGTCGCGCCCCGCGTGGGCGCGTGGATTGAAATACGCGCTGCGCGTATCGGTACCAGACGCTCGACGTCGCGCCCCGCGTGGGCGCGTGGATTGAAATTCACCATTCGGCGTACGCGGCCTGCCCCGGAAAAGTCGCGCCCCGCGTGGGCGCGTGGATTGAAATGTATTCGACGCCTTCACTGCGCTCCCGTTCCGTGTCGCGCCCCGCGTGGGCGCGTGGATTGAAATAACAGGGGGTAACGCGCGAGCGGTGACACGGAAGTCGCGCCCCGCGTGGGCGCGTGGATTGAAATGGGGTAATTCAGGTCGGAGAAACGGTCACCACGGTCGCGCCCCGCGTGGGCGCGTGGATTGAAATTTGGTGAGCCATACGCCTACATCCGAACAATGGCTGTCGCGCCCCGCGTGGGCGCGTGGATTGAAATATTGACGGAGACGGTGTGAGACGGGGGCATGGGTCGCGCCCCGCGTGGGCGCGTGGATTGAAATACAACACACTTCGGGTTCGCCAGCGGGCGAAAGCGTCGCGCCCCGCGTGGGCGCGTGGATTGAAATTTTTACACTGCGCTCGAAGTCCTTGGGAAACTGGTCGCGCCCCGCGTGGGCGCGTGGATTGAAATGATTAAAGAGTGGCGTGGGAAGATGCCTCTTTCGTCGCGCCCCGCGTGGGCGCGTGGATTGAAATGCCGGAGATCATGGCGCGGCTCGTCAAGAGTGCGTCGCGCCCCGCGTGGGCGCGTGGATTGAAATGCGATTACGGGCGGTCTGATGAGGATGTGCTGCTGTCGCGCCCCGCGTGGGCGCGTGGATTGAAATTTCGCATCCAGCGTCACAACGACACGGTATCTCGTCGCGCCCCGCGTGGGCGCGTGGATTGAAATAATGCGGAAAGCGCCACGACAGCAACAGGCAACCGTCGCGCCCCGCGTGGGCGCGTGGATTGAAATTTTCGAATGTCGAGCAGATAGGTGGGCTTCACCGTCGCGCCCGCGTGGGCGCGTGGATTGAAATAGATACTCGTATGCGTGGATGAGCGAGGCGCACTCGTCGCGCCCCACGCGGGCGCGTGGATTGAAATCCACATCCTCGCGGAGATAGACGTTCATCGTTTGTCGCGCCCCGCGCGGGCGCGTGGATTGAAATGTCGCACGTCTGGCCATTATTGCACTCCTGAATGTCGCGCCCCGCGTGGGCGCGTGGATTGAAATACCGCGGCGTTCGCAGCGATTGCGGCGCCGCCGATTTTATTGTCGGGGCACAAACTTCCGCAGATCCTCGTACTGATCTGTGGCAATCAGATTCACACCCGCCGCGACCGCTGCCTTCCACCGGACCTCCACCGCCGCGCGCGACCCGAAGTTGTACCCGTTGCCCCAGCCGCCTGTATCGCCGCCCGGCGCGAACCCGTCCAGCGTGTAGAAGCGAATCCAGTACCCCATACGGTGCGCATGATCCACGATGGCCCGCAGCCGCGCGTCATCCGCGGCGGTCCATTCGCCGGCCTGATGCTGCCCGCCTTCCTCCACTACGAACCACGAGTTGTTCCACCACCGCCTGTAATTCGTCGGAGGCTGCGTCAGCAGCTTCTCCGGCGGCAGTGTCGCCTGCAGATGATTCCGCTCCGCGCTGCTACCTGGTATGACGATGGAATGCGCACTGCCGAAGACCCGCAGTTTCGCGCCAACCGGCACTTCGTCGAAGAAGACCTTCTCCTGCTCATCCGCCTCTTCGGTCAGCACCAGCAGAGGCTTCGGGTCGAACGGAGAAAGCTCGTGCGGATCGGCCGTCTTCACAGCCGTCGTGATCCAATCCTGGTATTTGCCCAGCAAGTCCCACACGGCATGCAGCAGCGGCGCCTGCACGTCCTTGAAATCGAAATGCAGCACAATGATGGGCCACTTGCCGCGCTCGTTCTTCTTCAACGCATCTTCCACCATCGGCCGCACACGTTCAAAGAAGTAATCGCGCAGCAAGGGCTCTGTCCCGGCCGGGTGGGCATCGTGCGACACCACCACGCGACCGCCGTCCGGACCCACGTACCACGCCAGGTCCTGCTCGATGGCCACCGGAAATCCCGTCGAGAGCGCGCGGTCGATCCGGTCCTTGTACTGCCCTTTGTATGGGTAGCAGTTGTGCGCATCCAGCACCGGCCGGTTGCCGTTGAGATACTCAAGAGAGTTTCCTGCCGCTATGGCCGTTACGGCGGTGAGCGCGGCTGCCCGCAATGTGCGTTTCAACGAACCCCCGCGACGTGGAACGTATAAGCCTCGGCATCCGGCAGTGACACCGCCAACCCCTCCGGAACGGCGATCGCCAGTTTGCCGCCGCGAAGCTGCGCACTTAGTGGTTCGCTGCGGCCGAGCAGCGTGACACGGCCGAAGCCCTGTACCCCATCGATTGTCACTTCGCCCAGCGGACGGTGCGGAACAACCGCGTACAGCGAATCCCCTTTCGCCGTCAGGAACGCCTCCACCCGCGCATTGCCCGCGGGTGGCGCATCCACCATATGGTGAATATCGTAGGCCGCGCGGAATTCCTTCTCTTCCATCTTCGGCACGTTGCCCGCGCTCCATTGCCGCGGCGATTTCCACGCGTGCGTGCCGTAAATCGCTTCGCCGTTGTGACCCAGCCACTCGCCGATCTCAGTCAACCGCTCTTCCATGATCACCGGAATCCGCCCGTCGCCCGTCGGTCCGATGTCCAGCAGCAGATTGCCGCCGCGGCTGACGATGTCGATCAGCATCAGCAGAAGATCGCGCCCGGTGTGGTAATCCTTCAGCGTCTCCATGCGGTTGTATCCGTAGGATTCGCCCATCCCGCGACTCTCTTCCCAGGGATGCGTGCCGCTGTTCATTCCGCTCGTGTACTCGGTGGTGTAATAGCCGCCGTGCTTGTGCCGCGTATCTTTTCCCCAGCGGTCGTCGATCGCTACTTCGTCCTTCACCGGCGAGTCGTTGAACAGCCACGCCAGAAGCTCCGTGCTCCGCCACTCGTCGCTCGGCAGCTCCCATTCGCCGTCCGAGAAAATGATGCTCGGCTTCGCATGCGTCACTACATCCTTGAACTGCGGCATCATGTGCTCCGCCACGTAGCGCTTCTTGTCGGAAAGGTACAGAGGGTTGTACCACTCGTAGAGCGAATAATAGATGCCCATGTGCAGGCCCTTGCGCCGGCCGGCCTCCATCAGATCCAGCAGCACGTCCCGTTTGGGCCCGGTATCCACGGCGTTCCACGCGCGGCCCCACGCCCGATTCGCCTCCGCGCTCCGCCACAAGGTGAAGCCCTCGTGATGCTTGCTCGTAAGCGCCACATACTTCGCGCCCGATCGCACGAAGACATCGGCCCAATGGTCGGGGTCGTAGTTCTCTGCGCGAAACATCGGCGCGAAATCGAAATACGGAAACTTCTCGCCGTAGACGCGCTTGTGATACTCCCAGGTCATCCCGCCGGCGTCAGTGGGCGCTTTCGCTTTCATGCCCGCTGTCAGCGAATTCCAATACCACTCGGCGTACGGATTCTGATTTTTCACTCCCACCGCCGCATACGCCGGAACCGAGTAGACGCCCCAATGAATGAAGATGCCGAACTTCGCATCCGTATACCACTGCGGACACGCACGGCTGTCGATGGATTGCCATGCCGGTTGATATCGCCCCTCCGCCGCCGCGGACCGCGCGGCCATTGCCAGCGGAGCGGCAGCGCAAGCTTTCAGAAGATCGCGTCGATTCATGAGTGCCTCCAGGACTTACGAATAAGGGAACCAGCAAGGTTCTATCGTGGCCGGCGGATCGCCCGCTTCGCGCATGCGCTCCAGCAGCCGCGCGCGAAGCTCTTCGGCGATCTTCTGGTACTCGTGCCTGCCGGACAGATTCACAAGCTGGAACGGATCGGCGTAGTTGTCGTACAGCACATACTCTACGTAGTTCGCGGCGCGCGCTACCGGCTTCTATCCTCGCTCTTTGGGAGCCATCACGGCGTACGTGTACTGCGGCGTCCGCAAGCCGCGCCCGGTGACGAACTCCGCCATCTCGAAGTAGATCTCATTGCGCCAGGCAGTCCCGCGACTGTCCAGCAGCGGCATCGCGCTGTGTCCCTGCACGCTCGCAGGCGCCGCGACTCCTGCCGCGTCCAGCAGAGTCGGCATCAGATCCACCTGGCTCACCAAATCCCTCACCTGAGCGGCGCGGTTGAACCCCGGCCCTTCCGCGATCAGCGGCACATGGATGGAGCTTTCATGCGGACTCCGCTTGTACTCGGTGTTGCGTGTTTTGAAGTGATTGCCGTGGTCGGACATAAACACCAGGATGGTGTTTCGATCGAGACCCGTCTCCGCCAGCGTGCGGCGCAGCGTGCCGACGGTTTCATCGACTTTCGCGACGCACGCCAGGTAATCGGAAAGCTGGCTGGGCCACGAACCGGGCAGCGCCCGGAGGTCCTGCGGCACGAACGGATTGGGATAGCGGCCCTTGAACTCCTTGGGAGGGTCGAACGTATCCGAGTCGTTCTGGTGATGCACTTCCAAATGGGAGATCGTCAAGAAGAACGGCGCCTTGGCCGCGCGCAGGAACCGCTGTGCGCGTTGGGTCAGGAAGTCCGCGCGATAAATGCCGGAGAAGTGGATCGGCTTGCCATCGGAATCCCACAGGTCGCCCTCGTACGCGTGGGATGTATGCTCCAGCGCGTTGGCTCCTTCCCACAGATCCAAGAAACCGCCGCGCTGCGGCCGCGGCACCGGACCTGCCTCGGGCTGCTGATGTTGCTGCACGCTCGCAGGCGAAAGATGCCACTTGCCGATATAGTTCGTCGAATAGCCGGCGTTGCGCAGCGATCCTGCGAGCGTATTCGCCCCCTCCGCCAACCCCAAGCCGTTGCGCCAAACGCCGTGACGCGCCGGATATTGCCCAGTGAAGATACTGCCGCGCGCCGGCGCGCACACAGGCTGACTGCAATACGCCGACCGGAACAGCACGCCGCGCCGGGCCATCGCATCCAGGTTCGGCGTGAGGTTCATGGGATTCATCCCCATTGCGCCCACCAGGTCCGCGCGAAACTGGTCCGAGATAATGAGAATGATGTTGGGCTTTGCCGCGGCGGGTTGCGCGGTCGCCTGACTGGCCGCGGCGAGCGCGGGCGCACTCTTCAACAGGTCCCTTCGCGTTGACGGCATCTTACCCCCGAAGATACCGCATTACAATGAACCGGAGGTACATCTATGGCAGCGGGAGGCGCGGCAGCAGCCGCGATCATTCAGGCCATTAAAGCAAGCGGCGTACTGGTGCGCGTAGCGCCGTCCGAGTTTCTGAAGCTGGCGGGCCGCGTTCCGGAGCCGCTGATCGTCACCGCGACCGGCGGCGTCTTCACCAAGAATTATCAATATCTGATGAGCTACAAGGGCCTCGCGTTTTTCACGAAATCCTCCGAGCCTCTGCGCTTGCCGGCGAACGCGGAGGTCGTAGCGGCGGGAAGCATCTGGGTTCCGGGCTAGCGGCGCCGGCAGGCGACGCCGGCCAGCACGCCCACGCCGACCGCTATTCCCGCAAGCAACCCTCTATGGGTGTCCGCCCACAGTTGCTTGCTGCAGTTGCTCGCGCGCGCCCCGAAGATGCCGTGCGCTCCATGGTCGCCGGGCAGTGGCTCCCACAGATTGCTGGGGCGGTCCGGCGCCACCGGCTCGTCTGTCTGCTGCGAATCGTATCCCGTCTTTCCGAGATACCTGTCCGCGAGCCAGGGCGCGAGTGTGTTTCCGTAGATCGCCACATTCGTGGACGCACCCACGTAGATTTCGCGCCGCCGGTGGTGAGCCGCGTAGTAGATAGCCTCTGCCGCTACCTCGGGTTGAAAGATCGGCGGCACGGGCTGCGGATGCCGCGGCAGGTTCGTCTTGCACCAGTTAAACTGCGGCGTATTGAGCGCCGGCATCTGCACCATGGTGATGTGCACTTTGCTGTTGTTGTGGTCGAGTTCCGTGCGGATGGAATCGGTGAATCCGCGGATCGCCGCCTTGGCCCCGCAGTACGGCGACTGTAAAGGAATCGAGCGGTACGCCAGCGCCGAACCCACCTGCACGATGGTCCCGTAGTTCCGCGGAATCATGCGCCGCAGCGCGGACATCGTGCCCCAAACAAAGCCAAGATACGTGACTTCGGTGGCGCGCTTGAACTCGGCGGGAGTGATTTCCAGGAACGGCGAGAAGATGGTGGTCATCGCGTCGTTGACCCAGATGTCGATCGGCCCGAAGGCCTCTTCCACTTGACGAGCCGCTGCCTCTACCTGATCGGCATCGGCAACGTCGGTGGGCAGCACGAGCGCTTTTCCGCCCGACGCCTCCACTTCGGCGCGAGCAGCCTGCAACCCATCCACGCCGCGGGCGAGGAGTCCGATGTGGGCGCCCTCGCGGCCGAACCGCTGAACCGTCGCGCGCCCCACACCCGCCGACCCGCCTGTGATTACGACTACTTCCGCATTTTTCGCCATCTCTCTTTCATCACAACAAGCGGGAAGCGAGAGGCGTTAAGAATTTGAGCACACAGCCGGGGCGTCGCGGTGAAAAGCTTTACGTCCCGACTACGCCGGCCAGAGGACTGCTCGCCGTAGCGTACAGTTTCCTGGGCATGCGGCCGGATTCATACGCTAAGCGCCCGGATTCGACGGCCAGTTTCATGGCCCGCGCCATCTTCACGGAATCCTCTGCGGCGGCGATGGCCGTATTCATGAGCACGCCGTCCGCTCCGAGCTCCATGGCGATGGTGGCGTCGCTCGCCGTGCCGACGCCTGCATCCACAATCATCGGGACGTCCGTAATCACCTCACGCAGAATCTTTAAGTTGGTCGCATTCTGCACGCCCAGGCCGGACCCGATGGGCGCTGCCAGGGGCATGACGGCGGCGGCGCCCGCGTCCATCAGGCGGCGCGCGTTCACCACGTCGTCATTGGTGTACGGCAGCACCACGAAGCCTTCCTTCACCAGAATCTTGGTCGCTTCCAACAGGCCGGCATTATCGGGGAATAGCGTCTTTTCGTCGCCGATGACTTCCAGCTTGATCCAATTGGAGAGCCCGACCTCGCGCGCCAACATCGCCGTGCGCACGGCATCGTCGGCCGTGTAGCACCCCGCGGTATTCGGCAGAATAAAGATCTTGCCGCGGTCGATGTAATCGATGAGGGATTCCTTGGTGCGGTCCGTGAGGTTTACGCGCCGGACAGCCACCGTCACCATGTCCGCGCCGGACTCCTCGTGACAGCGCTTCATCTCCTGAAAGGTGCGGTACTTACCCGTGCCGACAATCAGCCGCGACGTGAACTCGCGTCCGGCGATGGTTAATGAGGCCATGCCCCTATTGTAGCTGTCAGCTATCGGTGGTCCGGCTGTGATCGCTCGAAACCGGGCGCGTCTGCCGCGGCGAATCGGTGTGAAAGTAACTCCACGGCCCCGGAATCCACGGATAACGCTCCACCACGCGCTCGTCGACAACTACGCCGAGTCCGGGAGCGCGCGGCACAATCAGGTCGCCGCGATCGAGCTCCAGCGGATCGGCCAGAATCTCCGCGGCTAGAGGGAACGGGTACATGCCCGCGCGATCCGGCGTCGAGTAGCACGGATATTCGAGCCACTCGGCAACGTACGGCGGCCAGCAGATGCCCAGGTGCGCGGCGGCGATGACTTCGAGCGCGGTGCCCCAGCTATGGAACGCGAAAGTCAGCCCCTGCCGCGCGATCTCGGCGAGCAACCGGCGGCCGAGCGCATAACCGCCCTGGCAGCATACGTCCATCTGCACATACTCCACCGCGTGCGTCAGGATCAGGTCCAGATACCGCGCTTCGTCGGGCTCGTGTTCACCCGATGCCAGCGGAATAATGTCTTTTTCTTTCAACTGGAGATACGCGGCGTGGTCGTCCGGCGGAAGAGGCTCTTCCAGCCAAGCGACATTGCGGTCCGCCATGTAGCGCGCCAACTGCTCCACGGTGTCGAGGCTGTAATTGCGATCGCCCATGCGCCACCAGGTGTGCGCGTCCACCATGAGGTCGAAATCCGGACCCACGGCTTTGCGCATCAAGTCGACGGTCTCCATGTCCTTGTCGGGTCCGGCGGCCGGGCGCATTTTGTAGGCGCGGAAACCGAGTTCGGCAATCGCTTTGGCCTCGGCGGCATAGGCTTCGGGCGGCATGTACATGCCCGCGCTGCCGTACAGCCGGATGGTGTCGCGCACGCGACCGCCGACGAGTTCGGAAACGGGCAGCCCGCGATCTTTTCCGATGACATCGTACAGCCCGATCTCGACGCTGCAATAGGTTTTGAAGATGTCGGGGTTGGCTCCCGGTCCGTTGAGAAACTGGACGCGCAGGGCATCGGGGTCGGCGAGCACGCGGCCGGTGAGGAAGGGTGCGATGGTCTCTTCGATGTGGCGCCGCGCTCGCTCGCTGCCGGGTCCCGGAGCGTAGCCGACCAGGCCGTTGTTCGTCTCAATGCGGATGAACATGGCATCGCGCTTCATAATGGTGCGCTCGCCGCCCCAGAAGGGGAGTTTAATGGGTTCGGGGAAGGGATACGACAGCAGATACGGGCGTACGCTGGCGATATGCATCGACGCGAATCAGGATACCACGCACGTACGGTAGCGACCGGTCTCCAGACCGGTTGCAGACGTGCGAAGCGCGCCAGGAAGAAAACCGATAGATCTTTCGGTCTTGGTTCTTAAGCCGTTGGTTTCACTCAGTAGTCAAACTGAAAACCGAAAGATCTTTCGGTTTTTCGTATCCGTCACCGAGGCGGGTCCAGAAATTAGCCTGGATGTCCCTGGTTTTATGATGGCATGCGTGCGTGCCGGATTTCGGCGCGCACGGTTGTAAGTGGTTGGGGAGGAAGGCAAGAAAAAGCTTCGGAGCTTGTGACCGGACGAACTGGCGTTCGCCTGCAACCGGTCTGGAGACCGGTCGCTACTTTCCCGTTACTGTGACGGTGTGGGTTACTTGCGTTTGGTTGCCGGCGTTGTCGATTGCCGTGACCGTGAAAGTAATGGTCCCCGGTGTATTGAATTGCAGCACCGACCCGCTGGGCGACGGCGCTGTGCAACTGGCGATACCCGATAGCGCGTCTCCGCAGGAGAAATTCACCACCACGCTACTCCCCTGCGTGAATTGCGCTCCGTTGACCGGCGACCGGAAGGTAATTACCGGCGGCGCCGTGTCGATTTTGATCCCGCTCTGGGTTGCCGACGTCAGGTTGCCTGCGTTGTCCACACACGTTCCGGTTGCCGAGAGCCCGGTTCCGTTGCCGGTCACCAACTGGCTCACCGTCGGCGATGCCGCGCCGGATCCGGCGTCCGCGCAATTCCAGATAACTGTGACCGGCGATTGATTCGACCATCCGGCCCCATTCACCGGGCTGATGCTCTGTAGTGAGATCGAAGGCGCAGTGCGATCGATCAGCACAGGTCCCACGGTTTTCGAAACGGTGTTGCCCGCGACGTCGGTGCACGTTCCGGTGATCATCGCGCCGGCGGCGCCCGTATCGGCTGTCAGAGTCGTTCCGCCCGTCGGATACCCCTGGCGAACTCCGCTGAGCCCATCGGTGCACTGGAAGCTCACTGTCACCGGTGGCGTGGACCATCCGTTAGCCCCCGCGGCCGGAAGAATGGAAGCGGTGATGGAAGGCGGCGTCAGGTCCACATTCACCGTCCGTGATGCGGTCACGCTTGTGCCGGCAACATTACTGCAAGTGACAGTCGCCGTCTGATTCGCGCCCTCGGTGGTGACGGTGGCAGACTTCACGGACGTGCCGGAGATCGAGTCCGAACACGTCCAGGACAAAGTAACCGGTCCGGTATACCAGCCCGTGCTCGTGAACGGCGCAGCCTGGGGCGTCAGCACGGGCGACGAGGTCTCGATATTGATGGGTCCGAAGCTGCTCTGCGTGGTATTCCCCGCGAGGTCCGTGCACTTGGCCGTCACGAACTGATTGGCGCCCTGATTGGACACGGTAACGGCGGGGCTTAGCGATTGATATCCAATGCCGCCGGCTGGAGTACAGGTGAAGCTTACCGTCACCGCCTGATTCGTCCAGGCGCCCGGCGTGTAAGCGCCGTAACTCGCGGTCAGCACCGGCGGAGCAGTCACAATGACAATGCCGGGTGAAGTTGTGTTTGCGCTGTTGCCCGCGCGGTCCGTGCACGTTCCCGAAAGACCATCCGGGTTGGACCCCGTCACGCTCTGGCTGAACGGCGCTTGCGCCACGCCCGACAGTGCATCGGTGCAGATGAACGTCACGGCCACAGGCTGATTCGTCGGCTCTCCATAATAGGGCTGGCCATTGACAGTCGCCGTGGCTGTCAGCACCGGCGGGGTCTTATCGATATAGATTCCGCTGAACTGCGCGGGCGTGCTATTCCCCGCCAGGTCCGTGCATGATGTACTCACGGACTGGTTTGCGCCTTCGCTGGCCACAGTCACAAGCTGCGTGCTCGGGTTGCCCGAAGAGGGCGTGCAGGTGAACGCAACCACCACGTTCTGATTGGTCCAGGCACCCGGAGTATACGGGTTTCCGCCCGCCGTGGCGGCCACGGATACCGTCGGCGGCGCGCCGAGAACGGTGATCACCGGCATGACGTACCCGGCGGGCGGCGTCACGCCGATGGATGCGCCGCTCGCATCGTCGCGCGCCGAGAGCGAGACACCGAAGGCAAGAGATCCCGATCCCGAAATGCCTGTGCAGGTAAACGAGAACGTCTGCGATCCGCCGGAGCCGAGCGTCACCGATGCGGGTTGAGGCGCGCTGCAACCGGTTGCCGCTGTTCCTGACGAAGTCACCGTCAGCGCGGGCGTCACCGCATCCGCAACGCCGCCGCTGTTGGTGACGTCGGCGGTTACCGTGATAGTGTCGCCGGCTTTGGCGCTGTTGGTTCCGTTGCTCACCGATGCCGCAATGTTAGTGATGGCGAGAGCCACGCTGCTGATCTGTAGCGTCACTGTCTCGGTAGCAGTCTGCGGCGGATTCGAACTGTCAATCACCTGCACGGTGAAGGTGTACGTGCCGCTGGCCGCAGTGGGCTTGCCGGTGATTTCACCGTTGGTCGAGAGGGTAAGGCCCGCCGGCAAGCTGGACCCGGGCCCGAGGCTCCACGTGTACGGACCCTGTCCGCCCGCCGCCAGCAGGCTTTCGTCGTATCCCGCGCCCGCGACCGCGGCCGGCAGGCTGCCCGTCACCGTCAGCAGGTGCGACGCCGCAATCGGGGGCGCAGTATCGCCCGTGTTGATGGAGTGGGAAATTGTGATGGTGGTGATGTCCTGCGCGGGGTCGAAACCGAGCGGCTGGGTGGCATCCGTATTGAAGAAGCGGAGCGTCACGTAGACGGTTTCGCCGGGGCCTACCGTGACGGTGATGTCATCGAGCGACGAATCCGTGATATCGCTGTCCGCGCCATCGCCGCCCAGCGCCGCGGGGCGTTTGCCGTGCGCGATCTCGGATTGACGCCGCAGAACCGTATGCAGCTGCCGTCCGACTGACGATTGGGCGAAGCTCTGCTGTTGCACCAGAACGGGATTGGCAACGTTTGCGACCACGATGGTCTGCGGCTGAGTAGTCAGTGTGCAGCCGTTCGCCACCGGCGTGTTGTACGTCTTGTTTACGATGAGCTGCGGAATGACGCGCGCCGGAATGTTGCTGTCCGTCAGGAAATGGACCGAGTATGTGCCGGTGCTGTTGCCGTTGTTCGTCACGGCCCAGTTCGCGTCCGTAATGGCAGTGTTGGCGATGGCTGGATTGGCAATCGCCGGATTCGCGATTGCCGGATTCGCAATGGCCGGGTTGGCGATATCCGCGTTGGCAATCGCCGGATTCGCGATCCCCAGGTTGGCAATGGCCGGGTTCGCGATGGCCGGGTTCGCGATCGCAGGATTGGCAATCGCGGGGTTCGCAATCGCGGGGTTCGCAATGGCCGGATTGGCAATCGCCGGGTTGGCGATGGCCGGGTTAAACAACTCGGATTTCGCGATCGCCGGATCGTCGGGGTTCGATGGGTCGGGATTGAGCAGCAGCGTGCCGTTCAAGCCGCCGATGGTGAGCCGCGGAGCGCCGGGCGCGGCGATCTCGTCAATGTTGACGCGAATCTGTGCCGCGGGGTCCGACGCCGTCACGAACACCATGCGCGATGCGGTGGATTGCGGCGCAACCGTGATGTCCAACGTGGTGAGTGGATCGGGGAACCCGGCCGAGGGCACTTGCAGGAATGACGCCTTCCCGCCGGTGGGCTGGTTGACGATGGTGAGGCGATAGACGCGCGTCAGGTCCGTGGCGTTGGTGACCACCACGGGGAACGATCGCTGAATGCTGCCCAATCTCTTGGCGTTCGAAGGGGAAGCCACCACCAGACCTTGCGAAATCAAAGCCGTGTAGATGTTCTCGTTGCGCATCCCCGTCTGACCGGTGATGCACGAAGGCTGCGGCTGCTTGGGGTCGTATACGCTAATGCCGGCGGTTGCCGCGGATACCGGTGGCGTGTAGTCCGTCCAATCGCCGTTGGCGGGCGGCCGCACGTCCCGATTGTCCGCCCAGACGGCGTGGAAGGTGACGGAAGGCGAGGGATCGCTGGCGAACTTCCAGGTGCCCGGCTGATTGCCCTGCACCATCCCCGGCGCTGCCGCGATATCGAGATAATCGCCGACGAACGGCTGCGTTCCCTGCGAAAAGAGCGGGAAATTCGGCGGATTCACCTGCAACTGCTGAATGGTTTGCGAACCCGGCAGGCTGCCGAACTCATATTGCGACACGCGCGCCGCGTTGAAATAGGGCTGGTCGCCGGGGTCGGCCTGGGCGCTCCAAACATCCACGGTGTGGCGCCACAACAGGCCGCCTTCGTTCAAATCCGCGGGTGCGGCGTCCAGGATGTACTGCGTGAATACCTTTTCGGGATGCGCCGGGCTGGTGGCGAGGTCGCCCTGCGGTACGCGCGATTCGTAATACTTTCCTTGGCCGACGGCGACATATCCGGCCACGGTGGTATCGTCCCGCAGATCGTAGAAGATCACGTTGAGCTTGCCGCCCCCGAAAGCCATGGCAGGCATGAACTGGTGGCCGCGGCCTGGAAAATCGTCGATCGTGAAGCGCTGACGCCAGCCGATGGCATCGCGCGAGGTGGTCATGACGATGCGCGCATCGCCGCCGCTGATGGGCAGTCCCGCGCCGCGCTCGGCCCACGCAATGTATACGCGCCCGCTGCCGTCCACCGCGATGGTGGGGTAGGCATTCGTGCGGAAGCTGAATGATGTGGTGCCTTGATCGAAGGCGTTGATGGTGCCCACCACCACGGGCTGTGAGAAGGTCTGCCCGCCGTCCGTGGACTTCACCACCATGATGGCGTCTAACTGATCCTTGGTAGCGAAGCGGCGCCACGCGATGTACAGAGTTCCGGTTGCGGGGTCTATGGCGAGCGATGCGCCCTGGTTTACGGTGGCATCGGAGAGCGCGACGGCCTTGCTCCACGTTGCGCCGCAATCGGTGGAACGTTGAAATTGAATCTGCGACGGCGGCTGGCCATCGGTGACCAGCGACGCGTAAGCGATATAAACGTTGCCCGCGGGGAACGATTGGCCATTGACCGTGCACTTGCCCGCGCCGGTGCGCGGAATATCCACCGCCAGCCACGGCTTATCGACGAACACCGTGGCCGAGCCCTGGCCTACCGCTGAGGTATCGAGATACTGAATGGAATCGCCGTTCTCCTGATTGTTGTTGTCGATAAAACGCGACACGAACACGACGCTCCTGGCCGGACTGGTGCGTGTGAAGGCGATGCCGGAGTAATAGAAGAGTCCATTGCTGCCTGCGCGAACAACCGGGTCCGCGCCCGCGGCGTAGCCTTTGAGAACCTTGGCGCCGCTATTGCAGACGTCGACGTTTTGCGGACAGCCGGGATGCAGCGTGCTGCTCCAGGTAGCGCCGCCATCGAAGGATTTGAAGATGCCGAGCCACGCGTCGCCGGTTTCGCCGTTCGGCAGGCCGGGAAGGTCAACAGTCCGATAGTCGTTGGCAGCCGCGAGGATGTGCTGCGGGTTGCGCGAAGAGACGGCGATGGAGGGCTCGTTCTGCCGCTGTAAAAAGGGGTCGCCACCTGGCCACGAGGTTCCGGACACCATATTGACGTTGGCGCCTGGAATTTGAGCGAAGGCTTGCAGCGAGATCAGAAACGGAAGGAAACGACGCATTGGCGGACGGGCCCTCAGAGTACCGGAAATCACTTAACTATAGGCTCTTTAAGCTCTTATAGCAACGCCAAAAGCAAGTGCTTACTGAAAGATAGGCATTTACGTTAACCATCTGGGTACTGGTACCCGGGGAGGAACCGGGCGTATAGTTCGAAGTCGATGGCCGCCCCGAATCTCAGCCCTATCACCGGCGAAGAGCGCCGTCCGCACACTCCGGATCGCCTGGAAGACCTCGGCATCCATCGTTCCCTGGTCAACGATCTGATTCTGCGCTACTTGTGGCTGCACGGGTCGGCGACGCTGGCGACGCTGCACGATAGCCTGAAACTTTCGTTTCCAGTGCTGGAGACGATGTTTCATCAGTTCCGGCAGCAGCAGCTTTTGGACGTAAAGGGAATGATCGGAAACGATTATTCCTTCAGCCTCACCGCAGCGGGACGCTCGCTGGCCAGCGCGCGCAATGAAGTTTGCCAGTATTCCGGCCCTGCGCCGGTTTCGATTCAGCAGTATCACCAGGTGGTGAGCGCGCAGGCGGCGCACGTGAAACTCAGCCGCGAAAGCCTGCGGCGAGCATTCAGCGATCTGGTCTTACCGGACGGGCTCCTGGACCAGCTTGGCCCTTCGCTCATCGGGCACCAATCGCTGTTTCTCTACGGCGGCACCGGTAACGGCAAAACCAGCATCGCCGAGCGCATTCTGCGGATTTATCAAGACACTATCCTGGTGCCGTATGCCGTTGAGGTGGACGGCCACATCATCACCATGTATGACCCGGTGGTGCATCGCGTAGCGTCGGAAACCGACGAAATGCTGGACCCGCGCTGGGTGATTTGCCACCGGCCCTGCATCACGGTAGGCGGCGAACTATCCAAGCCGATGCTGGAGTTGCAACTCGACGAAGCCACGAATGTGTTCATCGCGCCATGCCAGATGAAGGCGAACAACGGCATTATGATCGTCGACGACTTCGGGCGGCAGGTGCTTTCGCCTCGCGAGCTGCTCAATCGCTGGATCGTGCCGCTGGACCGGCGCGTAGACTATTTGACTCTGGCGTCGGGCATGAAATTCCAGGTTCCGTTCGAGTTGATGGTGGTGTTCTCGACCAACCTGAACCCGCGCGATCTGGCGGACGAAGCGTTTCTGCGCCGCATCCAAACCAAGGTGCTGGTGGAGAACGTGGACGCCGAGGTATTCGAACAGATCTTCCAGCGCGTGGTGCAGAATCACCAGGTGGCGAGCGAACCAGGGTGCGGCGAGTATCTTCGCGAGCGCTGCCTGGCTGCCGGAGCGGACATCCTGCGCGCCTGCTATCCAAACGATATTTACAAGTTAGTCAAGGCCATCAGCGAGTACGAAGGGCGTCCGGTGCGCCTGACGAAAGCCAATATCGATCGCGCGGTGGGCCTCTATTTTGCAAAAAACGAAAATTGCCGGTAAGTAGGTATGTACAGATCGAAACTTTGGCGGAAGTCCCGGGTTGGCACGCACATGGCCGGCGACCTCACTGCATTTCGGGAATACCTGCAGGCCCTGCCCTACGATCTTTTGGAATCGGTGACTGAAGACTACGTCTGGCTGTCGGGACTAGAGTTCGAGTACGCCGATCGCAATGCCGAATTTTTCCGCCGCCGGGAATGCTGCCGCGAGGAATGCGCCCGCCGCGGAGTTCCCAGCCTGTACCGCCACGCGGAAATCGAGATTTCGCCCCGGGCGGCTTAGGGGCTGCGGTGGGTCTCGTAAAGGTAGCGGCATTGAAGTTCACCACTGAGACACAGAGGACGCAGAGATTCGCAAAGAAAACCAAGGTTTCTCTGTGGGCCTTTGCGTCTCTGCGGTAAGGTTTTGTTTACTACGCCGGATTTAAGCGGATGTCGTAAAGGTAGCGGCATTGCAGTTCACCACTGAGACACAGAGGACGCAGAGATTCGCAGAGAAAACCAAGGTTTCTCTGTGGGCCTCTGCGTTCTTTGCGTCTCTGCGGCGAGGTTTAATTTTGCAGTCCGCGCCCCGGCTACTGGTTCATGTCCTGACCCGCTTCCACTTTTTTGAGGTAGTTAGCGAGGCCGGGTTTCTGGGTGTCCGGTGCGGCTGCCGAGGCGGCTTTCAACTCCGCTGCCGCTTTCGTGTAATCGCCTGCCGCGGAACTGACGCGGGCCGCGGCCAGATGGCCGATCCAATTGTCCGGGTACTTTTGCGCGGTCTGCCGGAAGATGGACATGACCTGTTCGGGGTTTTCGTGATTGAGCTGCATTTGCCGCCCGAACATGTAGAACTGGAGCGGATTGGCGATCGCCAGCGCGCGCGTCTTGAGCGGGCCTGATTCGCCGCCCTTCCCCTGCGCGTCCAGAATCCGCGCCTTCAGCATCAGAGTGTCGTAGCGCTCTTCCTGTTTGATCGCCTCGCCGGCCCAGCGGAGTCCCTCGTCGAGATCCACTTTGTTGGCGAGCGAATAGTTGGCAGCTTCCGCCCAACCTTCCCAGGTGTATTGCATACCGCCGCGGAGTTGGTCGCGCAGGCTGTTCATGGTAATTTCCTTTTCATTCACGGACACCTCGAAAGGCACGGCGAGGCGTTCCCAGCGCATGCTGACGGCCGTGGAATCCGGCTTCAAGTCTTCGAACGAATACGCCAGCGCTTCCTGCATTTCGGCGGGCTGCGGCTTGACCGTGACGCGGAGGGCGTCTTCGTCCTGCTTATAGGTGAAGCTGCCCCAGGACGAGTGGTTCCTGGAGAAGATGATGGTCCATTCGTCCGTGCCGGGAATCATGTGCAAACCATAGGTTCCGGCCGCGAGCGCTTGGCCTTGCACCGAGACCGGCGTGTTGAAAGCGATGGTGGTGTTCTCATTCGCGCCCGCGCGCCATACCTGGTTGTACGGCACGAGTCCGCCCCAGACCTTGCGACCGTTTACCAGTGGGCGGTGGTAGACGAGCGTGATGTCGGTGAGGCCGATGCGCTGCGAAATGGAAGCGCGCTGGCTCACTTCCGGAAGCTTCAGCAGCGTTTGCGCCGCGGCCTGGAAGGTCCCCGCTGCGATGAAAAAACTGAGCACAGACATACCCCTGCGTTGTAACCGCATGTTTAACTCCTTGGGGCTTTGGACGGAGGCCGGCCGGATTGGTGAGCGCCGCGGCGGCAGCTTACCGGGGAAGTCGATCCAAGAGGCCGCCCGAATGGGCAGGCAGACGGCGCTTGAGCGCTGTTCCGTGCCGTACTAGCATCTGTGTAGGGGAGCGAAATGAGACGATGCCTCATCACGTCGACGGCGGTCTTGCTGATGGCCACCTTGGGCCGCACTGCGCAGGCGCCGCCGGCATTCGAGGTGGCGGCGATCAAGCCGAGCACCGCCAGCAGCGGCCCGCTGGGCATCAAACACACGCCGGGCGAACTCATCACGTCGGATACTTCCATCGCGTTTTTGATCCGCTGGGCTTATGATCTCGATGAAGCTCGCCTGTTAGGCGCGACCGGCGCGCTGGACTCGACCCATTTCGACATCGTCGTGAAAATACCGGCGGGCGAGCTGCGTCCCGGGGAGCTGAAAGCGAGGATGCAGAATCTGCTGGCGGAGCGCTTCCATCTTCGTGTCCGCAAGGAGACGCGCGACTTACCCGCCTATACGCTGGCCGTCGATAAGGATGGTCCCAGGCTCCACTTTGTCGAGCTCGGCGACGGCCCCGGTCAGAATCCGTTCCACATGCCGGGACTTGGTCATCTGGTGGGCACAAGAGTCACGGCTGAAATGCTGGCGAAGGTGTTATCGGGTCAGATTGGCCATCCGGTCAAGGATGTAACGGGGCTGGAACGTCCGTTCGATTTCGACCTTCAATGGAGCCCCGAGAACGAGGACGGTCCGAATCGTCTGCCATCGATTTTCACGGCACTGCGGCAGCAACTCGGGTTGCGCCTGGTGGCCCACAAATCGGCTGTCGAGGTGATCGTTATCGACAGCGTGAACATTAGCCCCGGCGAAAACTGACTTTCCGCGCCGGGCACGTCTTAGTTCCAGTAGTTGCGATCGAGGCTACGATATTGCACGGCTTCGGCGACGTGCTTGGCGGAGACGGTGGGGGATTCGGCGAGGTCGGCGACCGTTCTGGCGACTTTCAGCACGCGGTCGTGCGCGCGCGCCGAGAGGCCCATACGGCGGACGGCAAGTTCCAGGGTGCGCTCGCCGGAGTCATCGAGCGCGCATTGTTTGCGGATGAGCGGGGCCGGCATGCGCGAATTGTAATGCCCGCGCGTGTGTTGCACGGCACGGGCGCGGTCGACGCGCACCCGGATATCGGCCGACGATTCGGCCCCTTCACCGCCGCGCAGTTCTTTGAACGGGACCGCCGGCACTTCCACGTGAATATCGATGCGGTCCAGCAGGGGGCCGCTGATTTTGCCGAGATACCGCTGCACCATCGCGGGTGTGCAGCGGCACTCGCGGGTGGAATCGCCGAAAAAGCCGCAGGCGCAGGGGTTCATGGCGGCCACCAGCATGAAGTGCGAGGGGAAACGCAGCGTCATACTGGAACGCGCGATGGTAACGGAGCCGTCTTCGAGCGGCTGTCGCAGAATTTCGAGTACGTCGCGCGGGAATTCCGGGAATTCGTCGAGGAAAAGCACACCGTTGTGCGCCAGACTGACTTCGCCCGGGCGGGGAACGCCGGCGCCGCCGCCGATCATCCCGGCATCGGAAATCGTGTGGTGAGGGGACCGGAAGGGCCGCTCGTGCAGCAGTCCCTGGCCGCGGGCCAGCACTCCGGCGACGCTGTGGACGCGTGTGGTCTCAATGGCTTCGTCAAAGGTGAGCGGCGGGAGGATGCCGGCGAGGCGCTTGGCCAGCATCGTCTTGCCGGATCCCGGCGGCCCGATGAGTAGGACGTTGTGACCGCCGGCGGCGGCAACTTCGAGAGCGCGCTTCGCCATGGTTTGGCCGCGGACATCGCGGAAATCGGGGACGGCCGAGGCGTCGGCAGGCTTGCCGTTCGCGCTTGGGGTAGCGGGAGTGAATTCTTCGGGCCGGGCGAGGAGCGCGACCACTTCGGCGAGGTATCGAACTCCGTAGACGCGGACGCCGTCGACGACCGCCGCTTCGGCTGCGTTCTCGGCCGGGAGGATCAGCGTGTCGATTCCCAATTGGCGCGCGCACACAGCCACGGAAAGAGCGCCGCGGACCGGGCGGATCGCGCCATCGAGCGACAATTCGCCCATGGCGATGTGCCGGTCAAGGGGGGCAATCGTGCCCATCGCGCCCAGGATGCCGAGCGCCACGGGAAGATCAAAGCCCGCGCCTTCTTTCCGCACGTTGGCAGGCGCGAGGTTGATGGTGATCTGCTTGTTGGGATAGCCGAAGCCGGAGTTCATGAGCGCACTCTTGATGCGCTCGCGGCTCTCGCGCACGGCGGTATCGGGCATTCCGACCATTACGGAGTCGCGCGCCGAGCCTGACGAAAACATGTCAACTTCGACATCGATCAGGTGAGCATCGATGCCATAAACGGCGGCGCTGCGGGTTCTGAACAGCGCCATAATTTAGGTCTCTAAGATCCGATTATATGTTACGGCGCGGCATTGCGCACTTTTTTACCAGAGGAAGGCGCGCCAGAGAGCGACCGTGAGGGCGTGGGTCACCAGGCCCGCCCGGATGTCGCCGGCCTGGTTGCGGGCGCGGCCGCAGAACCAGCCGAGCGCTCCGGCGAGCGGCACCCACGACCAGCCTCGATAGAAGTAGTGCACCAGGCCGAACACGGCGGAGGCGAGCAGCAGCGCGATTTGCGGGCTCGCGGTCCAGTCTTCCAGCCACTGCTGAAAAACGCCGCGCACCAGAAACTCTTCCCAAAGTCCGACCACCCAGAGGAACGCAAAGAACATCGCGACGGGCACCCAAATGGGTCGGGGCGCAACGAAATGGGTCGCTTTCAGGAGAAAGGCCAGGGCCGCGCCGATCGGCAGGAAATAGAGGAAATGGAGAGCGCCGATGCGCCAGTCGCGAACGCGCGGCCAGAAGCCGAACCCGGTTTCGGCGACGCGCCGCTGCAGCATCAGCACCAGAATCGAGACGATAAACAGCGAGATGCGGCCGATGGTGGCGAGATGTTCGCGGTGGAAGATCGGGTAGACGAAATCGAAGTAACGGCCGAGGGAAACAGCGCCGGTGAGCGCTAGAAAGGCGAGGTCGGTGAGCCGCCCGGCGGGCAGTACGATGTACCAGAGGCTCCAGGCGGCGGCCACGGCGGCGAGCCGGAGGAACGCCGTGAAGTCGAAGGGAATTGCGCCACAGCAGCAGATCAGATACGGCAAAAGGGTCGCGGCGATCAGCCAAATGGGAAGCATGCGGCCGGCGAGGCGTTCGCGGACCGCTGGAAAACCGGCGGCCAGATAGAATGGGAACTGAACACAAAAGGCGGCAAGCACAGGCAGTGCCGCCGGAAGCGGTATGCCTTTGGCTCGCGCGTATAGCACCCCGAACGCACTCAGCAGGATCCAGCCGGTCAACAGAGCCGCCCGGAAGCCGCCGAGCGATTTGGCCATCGCGCTCATTCTAGCACTGGCGGCGGTCGCGCCCCTGCGGGCGCAGACGGAGCCACCCGACAATCTCGCGAAGCTGGTGGCGCACCGGGAAACCGAGACGCAGGCTGAGCGCAATGAATACACCTACCGGCAGACGGTAACTCTGGATGAATTGGACGAACACGGCGCGATTCGCGGGACGTACCACGAGGTTCGGGACGTCATTTTTTCGCCGCAGCATGAGCGCACCGAGCAGACGATCGGGAAAGTGCGGAATGCGCTGCAGTCGCTCATTCTGACGCCGGAGGATTTTCACGATATTCGCGAAATTCAGCCGCTGGTCCTCACTGAGGAACTGCTCTGGAATTACGAAACGAAGTTCAAGGGCGAGGAGACGGTGGACAACGTGGACTGCTGGGTGCTTCAGGTGCGGCCGCGGCAGATTCTGGAGGGGCAGCGATTCTTCGACGGCATGCTGTGGGTGGATAAGACTGAGTACAACATTGTGCGCATGTACGGGTCGGCCGTTCCACAGATCCGCACGCTGAAGAGTGAGAATCTGTTCCCGCGGTTCACCACGATTCGCAAGCCGGTGGATGGCAAGCACTGGTTTCCCGTCTACACCTACGCCGACGATACCCTGCAGTTCCGCAGCGGTCCGTTGCGGGAACGGCTGCGCATCGAATACAGCGACTATAAGCGATTCGGAGCGCAGTCCACATTTACGCCGCACTAGCCCAGGAAGTTAAACAGGGTCTGCGAGGGCATTTTGGCCTGCATGGCGAAGGCGGCCTGCAACTGCGTCGAGGTCTGCGTGAGAGCGAGCGCCGCGGCAGTGGGGTCGGCATCTTCAATGTCGCTGACTTCGCCGGTGAGCTGGGAATCGTACTTCGTCGCGAAGGTGGCGGCGGATTGGATTCGGTCCTCCACGGTTCCGTAGAACGCTTGTGCGTTGTTGAGGTGTTGAGACGCGGCTTTTATCGACGTGAGGGAGCCCTGGATTCCCGATTCATCGTTGTTCAGCAGCGCAAGGCGGAGCGTGTTCACGGCCGCGAATACGTTATCCTCAGCGGGGGCCGCTGGAGTGGTGTTGCCGCTATCGTCCGTCGAGGCCGGCGTGGTGTCGTCGAAGATCCCGGCGGCTGTTTCCGACGCGGCAAACGTCCCGCCGGAGGGGTCTTCCACCACCCGCGTGGCGCTTGCAGCCGTCAGTTGATCGACGCCCGTGGGCGCAGCGAGGTCCAGTTGGTACGACGTGCTTCCGTCCAGGTCGCCGCTGAAAATGTAGCGCCCCTGCACTTGTGTCTGGCTGATCGAGACCATCTGCTCCATCAGCGATTGCACTTCCTGCGCGAGGCTCTGGCGGCCATCCGCGGTGGCTGTGCCGCTCGCGCCTTCGGTGGCCAACTGCGTCACACGGTCCATGATATCGATGGCCGAACTGATCGCCGAATCGGCTGTTTCGGCATCCGTTTTCGCGAGGCTCAGGTTGCTCTCGATCTGTTTGTTGTGGGCCATGTCCGTGCGAAGCTGCAGCAGGGCGGGGAGTTTGCTCGGGTCGTCCGACGCCGATTGCAGCCGCTTGCCCGACGACACTTGCGCGTTCACCAGCGCGAGCTGCCGCTGAATGCGATCCACGGCTGCCAGAAACAGCGTATTGCCCGGTGAGAGATTCGTGCTCATTTGCCTCCTTAGCTGCCGGTCAGAATATTGAGGACATCCTGCGTGAGCTGGTTCAGAACGCTCACCAGCTTCGAGTTGGCTTCATATGCCTGCTGAAACTGAACGAGCGTGATGGCTTCCTGGTCCAGATCCACGCCGGATGATTGCTTGCGAAGGTTCTGCGCCTGCGCGACGGCCGATTGCTGCACTTGTTGCTCATCGGTGGCGCTAATGAGTTGACTGCCGATACGGGAGGCGATGCCGCCGTAATATGCCGTAAAACTTTGGCCGTCGATCTGGCCGGCGCTGTCTTGCGGGTTTGATAATGCCGAAAGAGCGAGTGGGATCCCGTTCGCCGATTCAGGCGGCCCCGGGTCGATCGCGGCGAGTTGCCCCGCGGTAATCGCGGGATTGACCCGCAGCGACGCGGCCGCATGCGTCGCGTCGGAAGCGTCGTAGGTGAACAGCGCGACGCCGGGTTGCGGAGACGGCCCGCCAGAGATATTGCCGCCGGTGAGCAACTGGTTGACGCGGTCGGCGAACTGCGCCGCCAATTGGTTGATCGCGCCCGGTTGCCAGGCATCGCCCATCAGCCCGGGCAGCGTCGTGTTCCGCATCGTCACCAGAGCGCCAAGTTGTCCGGAGGTGGTCGCGGAAGTGATATCGGTTCCGTCGCTGGCTTTGATTTGCGCGAGCGGAGGCGCTGACATGTTGGTGGGCGGCGGATTCTGCGGCTGCACCAGACCGAAGCTGATCGCATACTGCTGTCCCTCGATGAGGAGCGGCGTCTGGCCGTTCAACATCACCGTTACCGTGCCATCGGCTTGGGGATTAGCCGTGAAACTCACGTATGTGGACAGTTGCTCCAGGGCGGAGTGCACTTCGGCATCGAGGCCGGCATCGTGGCGGTCGCCCTGCATCACGTCCTGGTTGTATTGCCGCAATTGCGCGACGATGCCGTTCACGGTGGCTACGGTCTGTTGCAACTGGCGGTTCGTGTCCTGCGCGACCGTGGTCAACCCGGCGGCGGTGTCGCGGAAGGCATTCGCCAGATCCGTCGCCTGATTCAGAACTCCTTGCCGGGCGATGCTGTCGTTCGGTGTCTGGCCCCACGCCGAAAAGGCCTGCAAGAGGTTGTTTAACGCCAGCGGAATTCCGGTATCGCCCGATATATCGAAACGAGTTTGCAGTGCGGTGAGGCTGCTCACCTGCTGGCTCGCCGCGCCGAGCATGGTAGTTTGCTGCCGGACGGCTTCTTCCGCATACTCATCGCGTGAACTGAGCACTTCTCCGGCTTTTACGCCGCCGCTATCGCCTGTGGAGGGGTCGAACGGGAGCGCAATCAGCGTTTGGGTTTGCTGCACATAACCGGGAGTCGACGCGTTCGCCACGTTATTCTGCGTAACCTGGAGCACTTGGCTATAGGCGTCCAAAGCCCGCGCCGAGTTCGTCAGTGCCGCCAGTAGATTCGCCATTTCTTCCTCAACCTTGCAGGCAAATCCGGTGAGTGCCCGCCGGCACGGCAGCTCCACCGAAGGGCGTGTATCCCGCAGTCTGCGCGCCCAAAATTCTGCCCCAACCCTCGTAAAACCGCCTGGCGCGTTCCAGGAGAAAGGCGGCCTTTTGAACCTCGCGCCGCAGATCGAGCACGCCGGGAAGCGCAGATGCGCCGATGTCACCGGTGGGCTGGGCCATTTCCGCGATCGCAGCAGCCAGAGCTTCCGCCGACCTTGTTAATGCGTCGGGATTGGGTGTCAGCAGAGCCGCCACCGCCGTTTCGACGTGCGCTTTCGCGATCCGAAGCCGCTCTCCAGCGTCCTCCATCCTAAGCTCCTTCCGGCACACTGGCGCTGAGAGCGTCGGCGATCATTCCACGGCTGGTGGCCACCGAATCGGGACGGTACGTGCCTGCGCGATACGCGCTCGCCAGTTGAGCAACGCGCTCCGCCCGGCCGGCGCTAAAGCCGGTGAGCGCCCGCGCGAGGCTGCTCAACGTGCCGCTTAACTCCACGCGATCGCCGGACCCTCCGGCGCCCGAAGATCCGCTGCGAGCCACGCCGTCACCCCGTTCACTCCGCCCGGTTTCCTGCGTTCTGCCCGATTCGGCCGCCGATGCGGGCGTCAGATTTCGATCGAAAACTTTCATTAGCCGAGCGCTTCCTTCGCTCTACACATTTATCGGCGGAACGCTGAATTCCTTTAGGTCGCCCGGCAAAGAATTTTCGATCCGGCTCTAGAGCCTGCGCTCCTGCCTGCCGATTACCTCACTGAGCCAATATGCAAACTCCTCGCATTCTGTGGATTAGTGCCGCGCCTACAGGCCGCGTTTCCGAAGCGGACTGCGTTCCCACCGGCTGGACCGTCCACCGGCGGCAGCCGGAGGAAATCGGTGCGGCTCTGGCCATCTCTGCCTACGACGCCATCGTTCTACAGATGCCGCTCTCGAGATGGACCCTCGAACGGGTTCTCCGGCCGGCAGAAAGTGGCGCGGCCGGCATCCCTATCCTGCTTCGCGGCGCGAGCGCGGGCGAAGCGGAGGAGTGGGCTCACTTCGGCGCGGCCACACTGTCAGCCGGCGCCGAGGCGTGGACCGAACTCGCCGCGATGCTCCAGCCCTTGCCTGCGGCAGCCCCGGTTCAAGATCCCCGCGAGCCATGGGAGGATCTGCTGGTGGGAGACAGTCGCGAACTGAGGCAGGTGGTCAGCATCGTCCGCCTGGTGGCGCGCCGGCGGTGCACCGTGCTCATCACCGGCGAAACCGGCACCGGAAAGGAAATGGCGGCCCGCTGCCTGCACCTTGCCAGCGGCCGGCAGGGTCCGCTGGTTGCGGTAAACTGCGGCGCATTGCCTGAGAACCTGTTGGAAGACGAGCTTTTCGGACATGTGAAGGGGGCATTCACGGGGGCGGTGGGCAATCGCGTCGGACGCTTTGAGCAGGCGCGCGGCGGCACCATCTTTCTGGACGAAATCGGCGAACTTCCCGCGCAATTGCAGGTCAAGCTGCTCCGCGTTCTGCAGGAGCGCGAGTTTCAGCGGCTCGGCAGTTCCGAGACCATCCATGCCGATGTCCGCGTGGTGGCGGCGACGAACTGCGACCTGCTGGAAGCTATTGAATCGGGCCGCTTCCGCGAAGATCTTTACTACCGTTTAAACGTGGTTCCTGTACAGATGCCGAGCCTGCGCGAGCGGCCGGCCGACGTGGCTCTTCTGGCCCGGCACTTCGTGGCCAAAGTCTGCCGCGCAGAGCAACTGTCCCTGAAGCAACTCGATGACGATGCCGTCGACCGTCTGAGCGCATATCCGTGGCCCGGAAATGTCCGTCAGCTCGAAAATGCGATCGAAATGGCTGTCGCGCTGAGCGGCCAACGGGAATTCCTGAGTGCCGCCGATTTTCCTTTGCCGGCCGCCCGGCCGCAGAAGACTACGCGGCCCGCCGCGCCGGTGGTCGCAGTGCCGGATCACGGCCTGGACTACGAACAGACCATCGCGATCATCGAACGCTCCATCCTGCGGCAGGCGCTCGAAAGGACGCACGGCAATAAAAAAGCCGCCGCCGACATGTTGCGGCTCAAACGCACAACGCTCGCGGCCAAGATGCGCGTTCTGGAAGGCCAGGCAGTCTGTTGATGCGAATGCCGGCCTCTACCAGAGGTAATCTTTGGCGATGTCGCGCTTATCATGCCCGTCCAGCACATGCACCACGCGAATCTTCTTGAGCGACACCGGCGACAACTGACCAATCGGGATGTAGACGATGGTGCGGCCCACTCGCGAAGCGATCGCCCGGAAGATGCTCCGGGGAGGCCGCGCAGCCACATACACCACATATCGATGAATCGAATAATCCAGGGCCGCAAGCAGCAGGCGCTCGGCATTCGATTCCGCCAACTCGTAATCGGCATCCTGCCAGACGTCATACATGCGGCGGGGCGGCAGACTCATGAGAAAACCCCCGTACTCCGCCCTTCCGATCCCGGGACCAACGAGATGGTCGAAGGGAAATGTTGAGTAGAAGGCCATGTCGGACTCGTTCTGGTTCTCGCCGAGCCATGTGGTCCTGTAAGGATAGCGGTCGTCGCGGTCCTGATCGAAAATCAGCACTACCGAGCCGGCCTCGCCGTACACCTTCTGAAAGCTGCGAACGTAGATCCGCTTCTCGTACCATTTGCGAATGGTTTCGCGGATATCGATGCCGTCCAGCAGCGACGTGGTGAACGGCTCAACGCGCACACGCTCTTCCGACAGGATGCTCTTGCCCTTCTGCTTCAGAAAGCGCCCGTAATCCTCGACGACCAGGTCCTCGGGAGGATAGGAACAGATTCCGGCGCCATTGATCTGGCTGGCCCACTCTCCGGGGAACTTCTCCTTCTTGCGCGGCTTGAGGCCGTACGGGCGCAGACGGCGCTTGGTGCTCGGCAGACGGCGCCGCAAGCGAATGCGCCGGGTATCGCGCCACATTTCCTCGCCGGAAATGCGTACGGTCAGCAGGTCCGAACCGTCGCTTTGCGGCGGGTACCGGTTCGCCGATTCCCACACCTCCCACGCAAAGTTGTCGTCGGCGACGCCGCGACCGGCGACGGCCAGATCGAAAATCCCGGCGGAGAGTTCATTGCCTGCGAGCGCGAGATTTCGCGAATACCGTGCCAGCAATCGCCGCTGCCAGTGCGCAATATGCTCGCCGGTGTTGGCCTCGTACTCCTTCTCGGCGTCGCGGAAAACAGCGAGCTGCGCGCGGCGGCGGTCGATCAGGTTCGCGTCCGTCAGAAGGTCGCGGAATTGTTCGTACCGCCATTGCAGAAACGGATACTCGATGGTGATTTCGGCAAGCGAATCGGGATGCGGATTGAGCAACTCGATGCCCTCGCGTCTCACCTTGGTCATGGGTTGTGCCTGCGGCTCTTCCATGGCGTCGAGGACCGGGTCCAGCAGGTTCAACGAAATCACCACCAGCACGCGTGCGAGCGGATTCGCACCCTGCAGCTTCCACGCGATGCCCGCCGCATGGCGCGCGAGTTCGTCATTGCGCGGCTGCGGGTGAAGGCGGTAGGCCTCGACGTAGCGCTGCAGCCCGATGTGCTGGATGGCATACGGATCGGGGTACGAATCCTTGAGATGCGGCCGTTCGCCGGCGTCCGGATCGGCGAACGTCACTTCGGCGCCGATTTCGAGTGCCGTTCGCACGGCTTCGGTAAACGGATCGGCAGGCTCGATCGGGATGTAAACGGCCAGGTCGCCCGCCGTACTCTCATCCGGATAGAAGATCATCGAGATCGCGGGAAGCCGTTTTACGCCGCGCTCCCATGCCTCTTGCAGCGTGACCGGCAGTTCCACGGCGACCACTTCGGGACGGTCGCGCAGAATCGCCTGACGCACCTCGCGCGCAAACTCCATGCGCCCGGGGACCACAGGCAGATAAGTGAACCGGCCGCGCTGGAGATTACCGAAATCAGGAAGCGCTAGATCGATTTCCCCGGACATAGCGCAGGGCTTCTTCTCCCAAAACCTGGACAATCGCAATCTCCAGGGCATGTGTCTCGTGGGTTCGCTGCGTCGCCAGGCTCTTCAGCTTGAGTGCGAAGCGCGCCACGTTGATGCCGTCGCGCGCCGTGTAGCGTTCATCGGCAGCGTGCGCCATCTGAAGAAAATCCGTGACGTAGGCGAGGATGCGCTCCTCGGCAAACGGCAGGTTTTCCTTGAGAATCTGATACTCCTCGTCGCGCTCCGGAAAATCGATAAAGATCTGCGGCTGCAGCCGCGAGTGGATGTACTCGGGCAGCTCAAAAGTGGAAGCGTCGTCGTTCATCGTCGCCACCAGCCGGAATTGCGGGTGCGCCTTGATTTTAATTCCCGCGACGATCGATTCCACGTAGCGGCGATTGTCGAGCAGCGGAGCGAGGCTGGCCCAGCTCTTCTCGCTCATGCGATTTCCCTCGTCGAGAATCGCGATCCCGCCGCGGATCATTGCAGTCACCAGCGGCGAGGCCACGTACCGCAGGCTTCCGGCGCCTTCGATGACGGGTGTTACCAAAAGGTCTTCCGGGCGCGTATCCATGGTCGCCTGCAGAATGTAGACGTCGCGGCCCATACGCCGGCCGGCGGCATACGCCAAAGTCGTCTTGCCGACCCCGGGCTTGCCAAGCAGCCGCGGATTCATGGGCAAGTCCTGCTCGTTAACAACCATCCAGGCGGCCAGAAGCTGGCGCATGAGCTCATCCTGCCCGACCCACTGGATCGTGAGTTCGTCGGGATGCGCCAGGTGAAGAGTGACGCCTTCGATTTCGACCGTCATAGCTATGTACCATTATCGGGCAGGACGGCCGGATTAACTTGCAATACTATCGATCACGATCCGGTGCACCTTCAGAAGGAGTTCTACTTCGCCCCGCGGCAGTTCCAGCGCTGTTGCGATCGCCTCCGGCGAATCGCCGCGGCGGTGCATGCGGAGTGCTTGCGACCGCTTGCCGACATTGAATGCCGGTTTCGCCTGCCCAGCCGGTTGCGCGGCGGATTGCTGCTCCACGCGCCGCACTTCGGCGGAACAGGCCTCGAGCGCCGTCCGCAACGCCGAGATTTGTTCTTCCAGGCCGGCGCGCACCCGCGCTGCTGCACTTCGCGAGGCCGACGCGCCGCTTCGCGTCTGGAAGATTGCGAATAGGGAGAGAGTTACCGCGGCCAGAGCCACCGCCGCGGCGCACCCTGCCGCTAAAAGGATGGGATTCATCGAATGCTCCTGAGCCGGTCCTGCCGGCTGGCGATTTCCTGTATGCGGACGCCGTAGTTGCCTTCCACCACCACAACTTCACCGCGCGCGATGAGGCAGTGATTCACCAGCACTTCGACCGGTTCGTTGACGCCGCGATTCAGCTCGACGATACTCCCGGTGGTCAGCTTCAGCACGTCCTTTACGGGCAGTTGCGCTTTACCAAAAGAGATGGTGATCGGCAGGTCGACGTCCAGCAGCAACTCCATCGTGCGGGACGGCTGCGCGTCGCCGCGGCCCTCTGCGGCCGGCCGCATCACTTCCTTCGCGGCTTCCGGCGGTGGCGCGGCGAGAAACTCGATCAGGCCGGGACTGAACGCGGCCACCATTGGCGGGAGCGCCTGCCCCGGAAACGACAGCGATATGGCAGCATAACCGGCGACCCCCGCCGGCGGCGCGGCTTCGGAGCCCGCTCCGCAAGTCACTTCCGCTCCGCACAACGCTGTGATGGATCGTGCCATCACACCGAGCGACTGCCCCAGGATCTCAAACCAGGTATTCCGCGCCTCGGCCGGATCCACGATTTCGAGGCCCGCCGCTTTCAGCGTGAGGGCGCCGCAGGTCTCCCAGACATCGTGCGGAGCTCCGATCCACACGGTCCCGCCGGCGACCGTAGGAAACGGCTGCTGCCACCATAGGATCTCGGCATCGCCCGCCGCGGGGCCATCGTTCTGGAACTGCCAGTCTGCCGACGGCTTCTGGTCCGTCATGGATTCCAGCACCTGCACGAGACCTTGCGTCCATTGCGACAGCACCGAACGCGCCGCGTTCACGCTCTCCAGGCGTACCGGTTCCGGGCTCATGCCACCACCATTCCGCGCGACGCTGGCCATCGTTCGGCCAACATCCCGCGCAGCCGGAGAATCGCCTGCGACTTCAATTGGGAGATGCGGGATTCGTGCAGGTCCACCACTTGCGCGATCTCGCGCAAGGTGAGCTCCTCGTGATAGTACAGGCTCAATACCGTGCGCTCAATCTCCGGAATGCCATCGATTCCTTCCGCGAGCAGGCGCTCCAACTCGGATCTCTCCAGCAGCGTGGAGGGCAGTTTCTCATTGACGTCTGGAATGAATTGCAGCAGGTCTTTGCTGGATTCTCCGGCCGTGTACTCCAGGCTGCCGATGTTGAGCCCGCGCACTTCCACCAGCCACTCGTGATACTCGGCTGTGGAGATGCCCAGCTCCGCCGCGATTTCATCTTCGCCGGGCACGCGCTGCAATCGCTGCTCGGCATGGGCTATTGCGGATTCAATCTGCTTCGCTTTGCGGCGCTTTTGGCGCGGAGCCCAATCCAAGCCGCGCAAGCTGTCGAGAATGGCGCCGCGGATCTTATATTCGGCATACGTTTTCAGCTTGACGTTCAGCGAAGAGTCGAAATTGTCGATGGCCGAAATTAAACCAATGACGCCCGTGGAGATGAGGTCCTCCAGGCTGATGTTCTCCGGCAGCCGTTCCTGAATGCGCCGCGCGATCAGCCGGACCTGCGGCAGATGCTCCAGGATCAGCCGTTCGCGTGCGTTAGTATCGAGCTCGTCGGAAACCGCGTACGAATACATAATGTTTCTCCCGGGCGTCAGGCGGCCGAACGGACTCTCCCCGCCGGCGCGGTGAGCACCATCTCGGCGAGGCGCGCTGGGGTGGCTTCCTCCAGGTCCTCGGGAATGCGCTGCCCTGTGGTCAAGAAGGAAAGCGGCTTGCCCGTGCGGGCCGTCTCGTTCAGAATCGGCCCGAAGCTGGATGTCTCATCGAGCTTGGAAAACAGCAGACGCCCCGGAGAGAACGGCTCGAATGCGTCTACCACTCGCGTCAGATCGGCCGGTTTCAGCGAGGCCGGAAGCACCAGTTGCTTGTCGATGTCCTTGCGGGAAGCGAGGAAGCGCGCCAGAGGCTCGAAATCCTCCAGGTCGCCGAACCCGAGCCCTGGCGTATCGATGAGAATGAGTTCCTTGCCGCGATTCTCTTCGAGCGCCTGAGCCAGCGACGCCACCGTTTCCAGCAGTTGGAATCCGACGCCCAGGATCGCGGCGTAGGACCGCAGTTGCTCGGCCGCGGCCACGCGGTACGTATCCATCGACAGCAGCAGCACGGGGCGCCGCGCGGCGATTCCATAATTAACCGCAAGCTTCACGAGCGTGGTCGTTTTGCCGCTGCCGCCGGGACCGACCAGAGCGGCGATTCGCGGCGAAGCGTCTGTCGCGCCAAGGCCCGGGTTCACATGGATGCGCGACTCGAATTCCTCAATGAGGGCGCGCTGAAAAGACGCGCTATCGATGCGTGAAAGGCGTGCGCAGAAATGCGGGGCGGCCGGGTGACGTACGCGCCTCGGCAGCCTGCACGATCTCGCGCGCCAGCTCGCTATTTACTTCCGCCGCCGCCAACGTGGCGTACGCGTCCGCGGCGGTGGGCGACGCACCGGCCCATTGCGGCGTCGCGAAGGCCGATCGTGTCAGCACGCGCCGCATGCCTTCGAGCTCCTTCTTGAGCTCGGCGACTTCCGCCGATAGCCGGTCGCCCGAAACGCCGGGCGGCGGTGCGGGCGTGCCCGTGCGCGGCTCGGCGAATAGCTGATCGGCCGCAAACACCACCTCGTATTCGCCGAGGTGGCGCGCTTCGGGCGCCGTCCTGCGGCTGTTCATCAGCATGGCGTCGGGCCCCAATTCGGTGCGTGCCGCCGCCATGGCGTCCTCGACCGATCCGGCGAAATACGATTTGATGGTCATGCCTGTGTTCCTGGGAATCTATCGGCGGAATTCCCGAGGAACAGTAGGGCTGATCGCGAAAATTATTGGATGGTGCCGAGCGACTGCACCCGCAGGCCGGGCGGCACTTCGTTGTGCGCGATAAAGAAGAGGTTCGGCAGCGACGGCTCGGCGATCTGGCGCAGGAAGTAGCGAGCTCCGGTGGTGGTGATCACGGCCACGCCAGCTTCCGGCGAGCTAATGCGCGCGGAGATGCGGTTGAGAATGTCCCGGATCGCCTGCGGGGGCAAGGACAGGTGGCTGTTCTGCTCGCCGTGCTCCACCGCGCCTTCGATGGACTGTTCGATGGAAGGCTCCATAAACCAGGCTGTGAGCTCGCCGGAGCGGTTCAAGTATGGCTTTACCACACTGCGGCGAATGGTCTGGCGCACGTACTCGGTCAGCAGCACGGGGTTGCGTGTCACCACCGCGGCCTCGCCGAGCGCCTCGAAAATGGAAACGGCATCGCGGATGGATACGCGCTCGCGCAGCAGGTTTTGCAGGACGCGCTGCACAGCCGCGAGCGGGAGAAGCTTCGGCACCAGATCCTCCACCACCTTTGGATGCTCCACCGCGACGCGGTCCAGAATCCGCTTGGCGTCCTGGCGCGAAAGCAACTCGTGCGCGTACCGCCTGATGGTCTCGGCGAGGTGCGTCCCCAGGACGCTGATGCTGTCAACCACGGTATAGCCGGAGTTCCGCGCGTGCGCGGCGCGATCGGCGGGAATCCATTGCGCGGCGATGCCGAACGCCGGGTCGCGGGTTGTCTGCCCTTCGATTCGCGCCGTAGGCTCGCCCATCGGGATCGCCAACTCGCAGCCTTGCGGCAACTCGTAGCGGGAAATCTCCGCGCCCTTTAATGAGATGATGTACTCGCGGCTGCGCAGCGTCAGATTATCGGTGACGCGCACGGGCGGCAGGATATAACCGAGATCGGTCGCAAGTTGCTTGCGAATCGCGGAGATGCGGCGCAGCAGGGGCGAATCCTGACCGCCTTCCACCAGGCCGACAAGTCCGAGTCCCACCTCGATGGCGAGTGGCTCGACGCGCAACATGGCTTCCAGATTCTCCTTCGCGGGGGCCTTCGCGTCGGATGCGGGAGCGGCGGCGGGGGTGGTTTCCCGCTTCCGCATGCGCCACGCTGCCGTCCCGGCGCCGCCGCCCAGCAGCAGGAACGGCAGCATCGGCATGCCCGGGAGAAGACTCAACGCCACCAGGACGCCGCTGGCCAGCATGAGGGGCTGGCTTTTGCCGAAGATCTGCTTTGCGAACTCGGCGCCCAGCCGCGCGTCGCTGCCGGCCCGCGTGACAATCAGGCCGCCCGAAATGGAGATCATGAGCGCCGGAATCACGGTGACCAGACCGTCGCCGATGGTCAGCACCGTATAGGTTTCGAGCGCCTTGCGGAAGTCCATCCCGTGCTGCAGTACGCCGATCAGGAAGCCGGCCACGATGTTGATGCTCGTGATCAGAATGCTCGCCACTGCGTCGCGCTGCGTGAAACGCGACGCGCCATCCATCGCGCCGTAGAATTCCGCTTCGGTAGCGAGATTCTTGCGGCGCCGTTTGGCTTCGGCTTCGTCGATCAGACCTGCATTCAGGTCCGAATCGATCGACATCTGCTTGCCCGGCAACGCATCTAAGGTAAAACGCGCGGTGACTTCGGAAATGCGGACCGCGCCGTGATTGATCACCACATACTGAATCGCGATCAGCACCAGGAAAATTACCGCGCCGATTACGTAATTGCCACCCACCACGAAGCTGCCGAAGGCGCCGATCACCTCGCCGGCGGCGGTCGTGCCGGTATTTCCGTTCAGCAGGATGAGCCGCGAGGACGATACGTTGAGTGCCAGGCGGAACAGCGTGAGGAGCAGCAGAGTGGTCGGAAACGACGTGAACTCCACTGGCCTCACCAGGTACAGCGAGACCATCAGCACGGTTACCGACAGCAGGATGTCGCCGACAATCAGCAGGTCCAGCACGAAGCTCGGCAGCGGTGTGATCAGCGCCATCACGATAGCCAGTACGGCGATAGGGACGGCCATCTCACGCAGCAGGTTCAGCGGTAAGGCCTGCATCCATTTCGGAGTGGAGGGTGCGGCGAGTGTAGGGGTCATTGGGCTATCCTGGGAGCCTCCCGTTCATCAGCTTGAAGATGTATGCGAGTATTTCGGCGACAGCACGGTAAAGGTGCGGCGGGATCTCCTGGCCGACATCGACGGACTTGTACAACGCCTGCGCCAATGGTGGATTTTCGATGATGGGCACCTGGTGCTCGGTGGCCTTGGCGCGTATGCGGAGCGCGAGGTAGTTCTTGCCCTTGGCGACCACTTTGGGCGCGCCCGCGCCATCGATCTGGTACTTGATGGCGACCGCGAAGTGCGTCGGATTCACAATCACCGCGGTCGCACTGGGCACCTCTTTCATCATGTTGCGGCGGGCATTGTCGCGTTGAATGCGGCGAATCTGCGCCTTCATCTGCGGATTCCCTTCCACTTCCTTCATTTCCTCGCGGATTTCCTGCTTGCTCATGCGCAGGTCGTTCTTGTGCTTGCGCATTTGGCGGAACAGGTCCACCGCGCCGAAAACCAGGAACACCGCCGCCGCTTTCCAGAAGACCTGCATGACGGAAACCGCCAGAAAAGAGCAGCCGGCTGTCGCGCTCGACAGCGGGAGCGCGATCAGCGCATCGAGCTTGTCGCGTACCACGGCGTACACGGCCCATAGAAAGACAGGGAGTAGAACAGCGGCTTGCACTACCGATGAGAGGTTCTGCCGCGGCAGTTCCTTCAGCCTGGACATCGGATTGAGCCGCGATGGATCGGGCGACAGTTTCTTCAAGCTGAAGCCGAAGCGCGTCGTCATTAGCCGTATGAATAGTGTGGCGAGCGCAACTGCCGCGCCCCCCAGAAACAGCGGCAGAAATTGCTGTTGATATACGCGCCAGCCGGCTGCCGCCAGATCCTCTACGGTCAGCCGGCCGGCGAACGCCATTTCGAGCAGAGATCGCGCAGTTCGCTGAAGACCCGTGAACCACACTGCGCCGCCCGCCCCCAGAATCGCCAGAAAGATCATGAACTGCAGGGCCGCGACGAAGTCGCGAGCCGAGGCGAACTGCCCCTCCTCGCGTGCTTTGTCCAGTCTCCGTTGTGTCGGTTGCTCGCTCTTGCTTTGATCTGCCATGGCGGGTCATAACCCCAGAACCCTGCCTGCCACGGACCAGGCGTGCACGCTGAAATCGCGCAGAATCTTCGGCAGCAGCGGCGCGATGCAGCTGAGCAGGACCAGCGCAGCCAGCATCTTTGCGGGAAAGGCCAGCGAGATCAGTTGCAGTTGTGAGTTCAATCGGCCCAACAGCGCCAGCGCGATATCGACCAGCAGCAGCAGCGTGATCACCGGGAGAGCGATGCGCACACCGACACTGAACAATTCAGACCCGAGCGCGATCAATCCGCTCGCGGCTGCGGGTGAGAACGAGACCGACCCCGGCGGCACTTTCTCGAGGCTGCGCGCAAACAGCCGCAGAACTTCGCGATCGAGGCCCATGGCGAAAAACAGCAGCCCCGAAACAAGCTGTGCAACCACCAGCAGAATGCCGGAATCGGCTTGCGAGTTGGGGTCGACGGTCGAAGCATATCCGTACCCGGCCTGCATCCCCAAAATCTGTGCGGCCAGGCCGAACGCTTCGAGCACGATCGCGACCGCGACGCCGATTGCGATGCCAACCGCCGCCTCGGCAATAGCCCACGCGGCGAGTTGTCCAGCGCCGATAAAGCCGTCGGTCACGGCAGGCCAGTAACTCCGCAGCGCCAGCGTGAACCCCAGCGACAGCGCCACACGCGCGGGTCCGGCGTTGGACGTGAATCCGGGCAGTGGAACGAAAATGAAAGCGCCTGAAACGCGCGCCAGCACCAGCAGAAAGCCGTACAGGGTCCCCAGTGAGATGACGACGTTAGCGGGCATACCGCCCCAGGTTGCCGATGAGCAGGACGGTGTACGCCATCATCTTCTGCAGCATCCACGGCATTAGAAACATGAGGCCCGTGAGGAAGGCGAGCAAGCGCGGAATGGTGCTGAATGCGTTGTCCTGCATCGACGTCGCGATCTGCACGAGACTCACGACGATTCCCGCGGCAAAACCGATCGCCAGCAGCGGAGCGGCCAGCCAGAACGACTCCATCAGCATCTGCCGCATGAGTTCGACTACGGTCTCGGGCGTCATTGGTAAAAACTCTTCATGAGCGAGCCGATCACGAGATTCCAGCCGTCCACCAGCACAAAGAGCAGCACCTTGAAGGGTGCTGAGACCATTACGGGAGGCAGTTGCATCATGCCGACGGAGAGCGTAACGGAGGCCACTACCATGTCAATTACCAGAAACGGCAGAAACAGTACCGCCCCGATCTGAAACCCGGTCTTAAGCTCCGACAGAATGTACGCCGGGATGAGAATGTTGAGGTCCAGATCCGCGGGCGTGCGCGGCGGCGGCTGATGCGAAAGCTCCACAAACAGGCGGATGTCTTTCTCTCTCGCGAATCGCACCAGAAAGCCTCGCAGCGGCTTCGACCCCGCGTCCCATGCCTGTTGCGGCGTCAGATGCCCGGCCTCCATGGGTTCCCAGCCCTGGTGGTAAATCTCTCCCGCGACAGGCTGCATGATGACGATCGTCAGAAAGAGCGCCAGCCCGAGCAGTACCTGGTTGGAAGGAGCGGTTTGCGTTCCCAGGGCTTGCCGGAGGAAATGCAGCACGATCGTAATCCGCAGAAACGGAGTGATGCACATGACCGCCGCCGGAAGCAGCGTCATGAGGGTCAGCAGGATTATCACCTGCATCGGAGCGCTCAGGCCGGCGCCGCTTTTTCCGGGCGAAATGCCGAGCAGCGACAGAGGCTCGATGCCGGCGCCGTGGACGGGCGCGGCGGCTGCCGCGAGCATAGCCAGCCGCCTCATGCCTGGGCCTCCCGCGGCTTGCGATCGAGTTCATCGCAAGGAACACTGTGCAACAGCGAACACCCGGCCGCGGATGAAGCCACCAGCAACGTCCGGTCGCCTACGCGCACCAGGTGAAGCGTCTGTTGCGGCCCTAGCGCGACCCGTTCCAGACACTCCATCCGGCGCGTGCTACCTCCGCGCCGCAACCCGACCGTCGCCACGCCTCGGCGGCGCAGCCACCACAGTGTGGCTCCGAGCAGCAGCAGGACCCCTGCTACCGCCGATATCTGTTGCAACACTTCCATGCCGTTTCATCCTCAGTCGTCCCGGAAGTCCGTGATTCGTACGCCCAGCTTGTTTTCGATGATCACGATTTCACCGGAGCCGAATAACACGCCTCCGATGTAAAAATCGATGTTTTCTCCGGCCGAGCGCATGGTGCCGATGACGCTGCCCTCTTGCAGGCGCAGGATCTCGCGCGTGCTCATGATGCACCGGTCCAGTTCCACTTCGATCTCCACCGGGACCTCGCCCAGCGGCGCAATTTCTTCCTGAGGATTCATCGGCTGTTTAGTGGATAAGGTTTATAGTGTCCTGGCTCAATTGGTCCGCGGTGGTCACCACGTGCGCATTGGCCTCGTACGCCCGCTGATACACGATGAGGTTGGTGAACTCGCTGGCGATGTCCACCGTGGAGGCTTCGGTCGCGCCGCCCTGCACCGTTCCGCGGCCTCCCGTACCCGGCACGCCGATGGACGGATTCGCCGTTAGCGCACTGAGGTGGAAATTGTTATCGCCGGCGGCGATCAGGCTGGCGGGATTGCGAATCGAAGCCAGAGCGATCTGGCCCACCACCACCTGGGTGCCATCCGTGTACTCGGCCAGAATCTGGCCACCGTTGGCGAGACCCACGTGATCGAGTTGCGAGGCGCCCGAACCGTTTTGGGAACTCGCCGACGACGCCGAAGGCTGGCCGAACTGCGTGATGCGGCCCGTGCCCGCGCTGTTGTACGGGTTCCACGCCAGGGTCATGTCCGCCGCGCCATCGCTGAGCCCGCTAATACTGAGCGCGATAGGCGCGCCGGGCGCCGGATCCGTCAACTGTCCCGCGGTGTTGAACGTCAGAGTGCCGCTGGCGCCTGAGATTGGGAACGGAGTTCCCGCAGTGCCGCCGCTGACGTCATCGCCCGGAATCGACACCTGGTAGCTCCACTGGTTGGCCGCCGTCTTCTGGAAACCGAGCGTCAACACGTGAGAGGTGCCGAGACTGTCGTAGACCGTAATGGGAGTGGTGAATGCGCTGGAGGTGTCGGCGGCCGCTCCGGAATTCAGGTTGAGGTCCGCGGTTACGGCGGTGGTTGTGACCGGCGGCTTCAGCGAGCCCACCGGAACCACGATGTTCCCGATCGGGCCGTTCGTGTCGACCTGGCCGGTAGAGGGGTCGATCGTCGTCCAGCCTTGCACCTTGTCGCCGGTGTCCGTAAGCAGGTTGCCGGAGCTGTCCGTCTGGAAATTGCCGGCCCGCGTGTACAGTGTGTTGCCGGCCCCGTCCTTCAATACAAAAAAGCCGTCCCCCTGAATGGCGGCATCGAGCAGGCCTGAACTGGTTTGTATGGCGCCTTGCGTGAACTCGCGCACGGTGAGCGGCTGACCCGTACCGAACCCGACCTGCGTTTCGCCCAGTCCGGCGCCCAGCGATTCGGTAACGAGATCGCGGAAGCACACCTCGCTGGTTTTGAAACCCGGCGTGTTGAGGTTCGCCAGATTGTTGCCCACCACGTCGATGGCGGTGGAATCGGCGCTCAATGCCGACAGTGCCGTTGAAAAAGAAGTGAACATGATGTCTCCGTTACGATTGCGTTGCGGTTTGGCCGGCGGCGTAGGCTGCCATGAATTGATCCACATCCTGCCGGATCGCCGAGACGTCCTGGCCGGTGTTGACGCTTTGTTCGAGCTGTTGGAACTGCGCGAGCTGCGACACGAACTGCGTGCCGTCGGTTGGGTTCAACGGGTTCTGATTCTTGAGCTGCGCCACCAGGAGCTGCAGGAACATGTTCTTATCCACGTCTTTGGTGGGCGCCGTGGAGGAAGTGTTCTGCCCGCTGGCCGTGCCCTGAGTGTTTGTGGTACTACCGATTGGCGCCATATCAGCCTCCTAGCCTTTTGCTCCAGCAACTTCGTTGGCGACCATCTGGTCCACCATCGCCTGCGGATATCCGTGCGTGTAGAACGACGCTACCAGGCCCGGATTGATCAGCCCGCCATTGGGCAACTGCACCATGTAGTTCTGCTGGTTCTGGCTAAACGGTCCGCCGCTCACCATTTCGTTGTCGGCCACCACCTTGCCGCCTACCATCTGGGCCACCTCGGTCGCGGTCTGCTGCGTCGCGAAGTAGAAAGGATTGAAGCCATAGGTAGTCCCGTTGGGAGCGGTGCCGGTGGGATTCGTCATCCACGGGTTCGCGCCGAAAACGTCCTGGGCAGTAGGCGGACCTTTCGGCGCCGGTGAGGGCACATTCGTGGTGTTCGGCGATATGGGAAACAGCGCGGAAAACGATGGCGCCGAGTTGGTGCCGGCGGCCGGCGAAGGTGTCTTGCTGGTCGAACCCGCAGGGGTCGCCGTGCGCCGTAGGATCGGTGTGACCGGCAGGGGCACATTCCGCCCAGCCGTTACGTGATTGATGTGAATAGCCATGAAAAGTCCTTTCGTTCCGATTTGGATTTCGTCTGTTCGTCGATGTCGTGTTTGGGCCGGGGGTCCTGCTGTTCCCGCTCGCGGCTTTGGTCGCCAGACCGCTCCTGTGACTGGTGTTCGCCCGCGGAGGCTGTCGAATCCGCCGCAATTTCGCGGAGCGGCGCCGCCGGCCCGCCGTGCCAAACCTCCGCGTGAAAACCGCCCTGCTCGAGTTTTGCGGTGAGCGCCGGCAAGTCTTCCCGCAGCGCTCCGGCAAGCCGCGAATCCTGCGTGTGAACGGCTACCCGCATTTCGCCGCCGCGCTCTTCCACACGGAGTTGAACGCGCTGCCCCAGGGTCGTCAATTCTACTTGGATGTTGTTTGGTTTTCGAGGGGCGGCGGCCGCCGGTTCGTGCTGCACCGGGGTCGCCGGACGCGCATCGGCTACTTCTTTCGGAGCTGCGGCCGTTTCCGTTCGCGCAGTCGGAGTGGCGTCGATTACAGGCGTGGGCACTCTTTCCGGCGCAGGCGCTTCCGGCTTGAGGGCGTCGGTTTCGGGGTGCGTCGTCGCCGTCGCGCGTTCGCGCGGATGTTCCCCCGCGGCGGTGAGCGGACGATGGGGAGAGGGCGGCGCGATAGCGGACTTCTGTTGTTCGTCCGCTCGCGGGACCTCGACAATTTTCGCGTGGAATGCGGCTTCGGCGGCAGGTGTGGCCGCGCCTTGCTGCCGTTCCGCCGGCGCAATCCTGGTATAGGCGACTGGAGTCTGAGGTGCTTGCGGCTCGCCGGCGGAAGCGGTTGGATCAGCCGCAATCGAGGTGCTCGCGGCGGTCGGGCTGCTCGTTCCATCGGCGCACTCTTTCAATTGCGGCGAGCCCTCACGCGGCGGTTGCGCGGCTAATTCATTGACCGGCGTTGCTGCCGCCGGGTGTTGCACCGGCGGGGCGGCAACCGGCAGATCGGCGGGCGGCGCCGATTCTTTGCGCGGGCGGACGGCCGGGCGCGAAAGGATCCTGGTGTGCATCGAGCCAAGGCGTTCGGGCTCGCCGGAAGGTTCGAGGGCGCGAAGCTCGGGAGCAGCGGCTTGCTGCGGCGGGGCAACGGGAGCCCGTCCGCTCGCCTCCGGTGCAGGAACGGCGGCCTCCTTCTGGCGAGTCGTGCGAACAGGTCTTTCAGGTGCGCCGGCGTCGCCAGGAACGGCGGACGGTGGCGCTATCGCACGTGTGGGTGCATCGGCTTCCTTCAACACAGGTGCAGCAGTCACGCGGGATTCGGGCACAGCGGCTTGTCTCTGTACCGGATGCCGCTCCGGTTTGCTCGCCGCAGCGGTGACGGGCTGCGATTTGGGCGCAGCCGCAGTTCGATTCCGGCCAGGAACGGCGGGTGGTGAAGCTATCGCAGGCGTGGGCGCATCGGCTTCCTTCGACGCAGGTGCAGCGGTGACCCGTGAATCGCGGGCAGCAGGCGACTCGGGCGCGGCGGGTTGATTCCGCGGCCCGGCCAGCAGCGGTTCGCTCGTGAAGCCAGTGGCGGCAACCTGCGGCCCGGCCGGCAGAGCCGGGCGTTCTAAGATTGGCTCGGGTTCGGGCGCCACCCTCTGTCCCGGGTTTAGAATCCTCAGTTGCTGCGGCGCGACTCGCAGCAGTTCGCTGTCGGTACCCGGCTGGCGGCTCTCAGACGCAGCAGGTTGCTTGTGCGCGCCAGTGTCGCCGGCATTGCCTGTGGACACTCGCCGCGCGCCATCACCCAGCAACACATTCAAGACACCTGAAAACGGCCCGCCGCTCTCCGAAGCAGGTGCAGGCGCGGGCGATCCAGCGCTCAACAACGAGACCGGATCGATTCCGGGAAGAGCGTTCGCAAGTGATAACGCGGCGTGCACGCAACGGCTATTGCAGATCCGAAGCCAAACGCGCCGCTCACGATTTTCAAGAGTTTACGGCGGTAGCAGCCGTCAAGAATTTGTCGCTCGGCGCGGCAGTGACAAAAACTTGTCTTGCGAACTCTCTCCCTCCTCTACTCTCATCGGCAGAGCGCTCTGATATTTGAGAGATTTACCTCCAGTTCGCCCGAATGGCTCCAGGCGTGCAATCTTCAAAGCGCAATGGACCCGATGACCGCAATCGCGGCGAGCGGCATGCGCTCCCGAATGGAATCACTCGACCTGCTGGCCAACAACGTGGCCAACGCATCCACGGGCGGCTACAAAGCGGATCGCGAATTCTACTCACTCTACATTGCGCCGGAAGCCGCAGCCACGGCCGACGGCTCGACCATGCCTGTCGTCGAACGTCCGTGGACGGATCTCTCACAGGGCATCGTTCAGCCGACCGGCAACCCGTTGGATGTCGCGCTCAGCGGAAAGGGCTTCTTCGCCGTGCAGACTCCGGCCGGTCCTCTATATACGCGCAACGGCAGTTTTCGCGCGGCGCCCGACGGCCGCCTGGTCAATACGGAAGGGTACCCGGTGCGCGGAACGGGCGGTGCGGTGCTTACGGTCCAGGGCGCCGGCGCAATCGACATATCGCCCGACGGGGCGATCACGCAAAACGGAACCGCGATCGGCAGCCTGGAGATCGTGGACTTCACCGACCCGACCGGCCTGGTGAAGCACGGGAGCACTTACTTCCGCGCCGACCCCGCGCAGGGTCCCGTCGCCGCGCCCGGCGCCACCGTTCAACAGGGCCGCCTGGAGGCGTCGAATTCGGGCACCGCCGAATCCGCCGTCCGGCTCGTCAGTATCATGCGCCAGTTCGAAATGCTCCAGAAAGCAGCCGCGCTCGGCGCCGACATGAATAAGCAAGCCATCGAGCAGGTGGCCAAAGTAGGTTAGCGAGGAACCATGATTCGAGCCATGTACAGCGCCGCCAGCGGAATGCGCGCGCAGGAGATGAACGTTGACAACATCGCCAATAACCTGGCGAACGCCAACACGGTCGGGTACAAGACACGCCGCGCGCAGTTTCAGGACCTCATGTACCAGACGGTGTTACAGCCCGGCGCCGCGGCCGGACAGCAGACCGTGATTCCGGCGGGCCTGCAGCTCGGGCTCGGCACGCGACCGGTTTCCAATGAGGTCGTGTTCACGCAGGGCGCGTTCTCGCAGACGGAAAATCCGCTCGACGTCGTAATTCAGGGCTCCGGGTTTTTTCAGATCCAACAGCCTAACGGCGAGCTCGCCTACACCAGAGCGGGCCAGTTCCAGTTGGACCGGAACGGCAATCTGGTAACCGCTGCCGGCAACCCCGTCCAGCCGCAGATCACCATTCCGCCTACCGCGCAGAAGGTTACCATCGCCGCGGATGGAACGGTGAGCTACAGTCTGCCGAACCAGACCGCCGCCCAGCAGGCAGGGCAGATCCAGCTCGCCAATTTTCAGAATCCAGCCGGTCTCAACAGTCTGGGGAACGGGCTGTTCACTCCCACCGAGGCTTCGGGCGACGCGACGCTGGGCAACCCCGGAGGCGCGGAGGGTTTGGGCTCGCTGCTGCAAGGATACGTCGAGCAATCGAACGTTTCGATCGTCGACGAGTTCGTCAATATGATCCAGGCGCAACGCGGTTATGAAGCGAACTCCAAAGTGGTCACCGCAGCCGACAACATGTACCAGCAGGTCAATAACCTGAGTCGATAATATGCTTGCCTCTCTCGCAGTCGCCGGATGTCTCGCCATAAGCTCAGGCGCAACTCACGTGGTCGCCGCCGACCTGGCTCCCGCGATTCCCGAATTCGCTTCCCTGCCCGGCGATACGCCGCTCGCGCTCGCTCCCGTTCCGGGTGTCGTACGCACGTTCCGTGTTCCTGACCTGCGCAGCATCTTTACTAAATTCGCCATCGCCGCGGAGCCGAAATCGGAAATCTGCGTGACACGGCCAGTGGCGGTGCTCACGCCCGAGCGTCTGCTCCCGTCGATGCAGAAACTCTTCCCCGAGGCGCGCATTGAAATTGCCGATTTCAGCCGTCAGCCTGCGCCGGAGGGCGAAGTGGAATTCGCTCTGACCGGCCTGCACTACTCCGAGCCTCTTTCGCTATGGACCGGCAGCATCCGCTACGCCGGCAACCTGCATTTCTCCATCTGGGCGCGCGTGAAGATCCGGCAGACGGTGACTCGCGTGGTCGCTGTATCCGAGTTGAAGCCGGGGCAACCGATCGAAGCCGCGCAGCTTCGGGCAGATACGCGCGACGCGTTTCCACAACTGAATACCTATGCCGTGCGTGTAGAGGATGTCGCCGGGAAATGCGCACGTGTGGCGATTCGAGCCGGTTCCGACATCCCTACCGCGCTGCTGGAGCCCGCCAAGGAGGTGTGGCGTGGCGACACCGTGCGGGTAATCGTCGAAAGCGGAGGCGCGCAACTGGAGCTCGATGCTGTCGCGGAGACCTCCGGCGCGGCCGGGCAGACTGTGCTCGTGCGCAATCCGCTCTCCCAAAAACAGTTTCGCGCGGTGGTCGAAGGCAGGAACAAGGTCCGGGTCTCGCAATGAAAGCCATCCTCACAATCCTTATCGTCACAACTGCCGCGTTCGCCGCGAAAAAGAAGGAGCCGCCTCCTCCTCTGGCAACGCCCCTCGACAGATATGTCGAGGAATCCAAGGCGCGCCAGGCGGAGGTTGCGCCGCCGACCCCGGGGTCGATCTGGATTCCCAACTCGCGGCTGGCCGACGCCGCGCGCGACGTACGCGCCAGTCAACTCGACGACGTGATCACGATCGTAGTGGCGGAACAGGCGTCGGCGGTCAGCAGCGGAACCACCAAAACGCAGCGGCAATCGAGCACCGCCAACTCCATCGCGGGCCTGGCCGGCATCACCAAGGCGGCCGGACCGTGGGCAAACCTCGCGAACCTGAGCGGCAACACGCAACTGAATGGCGAAGGCACTACCAGCCGCAGCACAACCTTGAGCACTACGCTCACGGCGCGCGTCACGCATGTGCTGCCGAATGGCGGCCTGGTGGTGGAGGCTACCAAGGATGTGCAGATTAATTCCGAGCGCCAGACGATCACGGTGCGCGGCGTGGTCCGGCCGAGCGATATCGATTTCACCAACAGCGTCCAGTCGAATCGTCTGGCGCAATTGGAGGTACGGGTCAACGGCAAGGGCGTAGTGGGTGACGCCATCAAACGGCCGTTTTTCCTTTACCGCTTGATTCTGGGCCTGCTTCCGTTCTGATTATGAAACGCCTATTCGCACTCCTGATGCTTTGCGTGCTCAGTCAAGCGGCGCGTTTGAAAGACCTCGTGTCCATCGAAGGGGTCCGCGAGAATCAGCTCGTGGGTTACGGGATCGTCGTGGGACTTGCCGGAACCGGGGATAGCCAGCAGACCGGGTTCTCCAATCAGAGCCTCACCAATGTGCTCGAACGCATGGGCGTTGTAGTCGCACCGGGCGCGATTCGCGTGAAGAACACCGCCGCGGTGATGGTAACGGCGACACTTCCCTCCTTCGCGCAGCCGGGGATGCGCATCGATAGCACAGTCGCCGCGATCGGCGATGCTCCGAATCTGCAGGGCGGCCTGTTGATCTTCACGTCGCTGCGCGGCGCCGATGGGCAGGTTTATGCGGTTGCGCAGGGTCCGGTGGTGACGGGCGGATTTTCCGCAGGCCGGGGCGGCGCCACCAAGACGGTGAACCACCCAACCGTCGGGCGCTCTCCAGGGTCCGCGATCGTCGAACGTGCCGCGCCTTCGGCTGTACCGAAGGGGACGGTGCGATTGCAGTTACAACAGTCCGACTTCACGACTTCGACGCGCATCGTCGAAGCCATCAACAAGCACTTTCAGCCTGCGGGAGCGCCGCCCGCCCGCGCGGAGAACGCGGGACTGATCGCTGTGGCCATCCCCGCCGAATTCACGTCGCGCGCCACCGAGTTTGTAGCCGAGCTCGAAAACCTGACTGTTGAGGCCGACCAGCGGGCCAGGGTGATCGTCAACGAGCGCACCGGCACAATCGTGCTTGGCAAGGATGTACGCATCCGGCCGGTGGCGATTCTACACGGCGCGCTGAGCGTTGAGATTCAGACCACCTACGCGGTCTCGCAGCCCGCGGCGCTGTCTTCCGGCGGAACTACCCAAGTGGTCCCGCAAACCACCACGACTGCCAACGAAGATAAAGCTCGCAATGTTGTGCTGCGCGAAGGTGCGACGGTCGAGGAGTTGGTGCGCGCACTGGCTGCAATCGGTTCAACGCCGCGGGATGTGATTGCCATCCTACAGAGCCTTCGCAGCGCTGGAGCGCTGGAAGCGGAAATCGAGGTCATCTGATGGACGCCTTGACCTTGTCGCCCGCGCTTGCCGGACCGGCTGGACTGCCCGCCGTTCCCAAGACGAACGATCCGGCAAAGATCCGCGACGCCGCACAACAATTCGAAGCTCTACTCCTCAATCAAGTGCTGCAATCGTCGAGTGAAAATGGCTGGCTCGGTTCGGGCGAGGATTCGTCGAGCGCCTGCGCCGGCGGCTTGGCCCAGCAGCAACTTGCGACCGCGATGGCCAAGAGCGGCGGCATCGGTCTGGCGTCGCTGATCTCCCGCGGTCTCAAGACCGAGTAATCACCCGCATGCCGTCGATCGATTGATTCCACGCAAGATCAGAAGCTCCACCCGCTCGATGCGTACGCAGGCTCCGCCGCGGCCTGGGTCCACGGACCCGGACTCACGGGCGCTTCCGGTCTCTGCGTCTGAATGCCGTCCCAAGCCTCGGCGAGCGTTGCCAGTAACCCGAGCACTTCCGCGAGCGGTTCGTCGGCCTGCTCGAAATTCGCCTGCACCAGTTTTCGCTGGATGTAATCGTAAAGAGCCACCAGACGCACGCCGAGCTCGCCACCGCGCTCCCGGTCCACCGAGGCCATTAACTCCGAGATAATCGCACAAGCTTTCGAAATAGAACGCGCGCGCCCCGCGATATCGCCCGATTCCAGGTGAGTCCGCGCATCGCGCACCCGCGACATGCATCCCTGGTACAACAGCCGGATCAACTCGATGCCATCGGCTGCATACACCTTACTCTCCAGATAGGCGTCCTGCGCGTTGTGCCACATAGTCATCTCCCGGTTTTACTTATCGGCAGGTCCGCCGCCAGATTGAGGACATATTCCGCCGGCACCTGCGAAACTTCCTCGTGCGTCTTCTTGTTCACCACACGAACCACGATCCGCTGCGAGTGCGGATCCACCTGGAACCGAAGCTCGTTTTCAAGCCCAAACATTTCCGTCGCGTTCACGGCCTTCACCGCCTGAACTACGTCGCGCCGTTCCGCACCTTTATCCACGGGGGCCGGCTCGGCGATTCCCGCCGCCGGAACTGTCCGACTGACTGCGCTGATATCCATAGTCTCCTCCTCATTCCCTTATCGGCCGATATCAGCAAAACTCAAAGTTTTTGCGACGCTGCCGAAATGGAGAATAGAGGTCTTCACTTGACAGCGCCTTTGGCCATGATCGGAATCGATCGCGACGAGCTCCCGTGGGTGCGGGCTCTGATCGCCCTCCTGCGTCACCCGGACCCCACCGTGGGCGAACTGGCCCGCCATGCACTCAGGTACCTTGCGGATTCGGCGGCCAAACACCCCTCCGGCGCCGCCGCCGCGCTCGAGCCTCCGGCATGAAAAACGCAACATTAAAAAAAATTTCGTGAAGATTGACACTATTAATGCAGAACTCTGGTATCATGGGCCACATGTTCGGGTGGTTTTTCTTCGGTCCCCGGGTTGCCCTTTTTCCTTTTCTGTTGGCTCTCCTCGCCGCCTCCGCTCCCGCCCAGCAGATCCAGGCAGACGTCTCCCCCCATGAACGAACCGTGCTGTGCGAGAGTTTCGCTACCGAAAAGCTCTGGGTGTGGCAGCATCGCCTGAATCTCGACGAGTGGAAGATCAGTCTCGAAATGAGCCGCTCGAGCGCGCTCAAACCGAAGACTCTGGGAAACATCCACTGGGACCTCGACAAGAAAACCGCAATCATCCACGTGATGGATCCGGCCGATTATCGCCTGCCCTTCAAGGACATGCTGGCCGATATGGAATTCACCGTGGTGCATGAGCTTATCCACCTGGAGCTCTCACCGGTTCTGGCGCCGCTGGCCCGCAACGATGCCAACCGCCGCGACGAGGAGCACGCCGTCAATCACATGGCGGAAGCGCTTCTGAATCTCGACCATCCCCGGTAACAGATCGCCCATTTCGTACAGCGCTATCCTTTATGAGGAGGCGCCCGATGCCGTCCCTTTCGAAAATTCTGCTGCCCGTCGATTTTTCCGAGCGGTCCATTTCCGCCGCGCGGTATGCCAAGCCGATCGCGGCACACTTCGGCTCCGAACTCATTCTCCTGCACGTTCACCCGCTTCCGCAGCCGGCGCTGGCTCCTGCCGATTTCGGCGGTGTGATGCTCGACGAGCTTTATCGCGATCGCGGCTCCCGGCTAACCGCCGAGCTCGCCGCTTTTCTCGCCGAAGAGCTGGCCGGCCTCAATGTGCGCCGGGTCGTGCAAGAGGGCGATCCCGCTTCGTCGATCGTCAAGTTCGCCCACGCCGAGCTCGCCGACTTGATTGTCATGCCGACCCACGGCCATGGGCCATTCCGCCGCTTCATTCTCGGGTCGAACACCGCCAAGGTTCTGCATGACGCCGACTGCCCGGTGTGGACCGGCGTGCACCTGGAGTCGCCGCCGTCAACGCCCGAACTTCCCTTCCGCAGCATCGTTTGTGCGGTCGATCTGGGCAGCCACAGCGCTCAGGTTCTGCAGTGGGCCGCCTGGCTGCAGAGCGAATTCGGCGCCGGGCTGACCGTCCTTCACGTCGCCCACGCCGTACCCGATTCGCCGGATGCTCTCAACTCCGACTGGCGCCGCCATCTCGAAGAAGCCGGCCGCGAGGAGCTCGAAGCGTTGCAGCGCGCCGCCAACGTTTCGTCTACTCGCACACTGCTCGAGCACGGCGACCCGGCGCACGCCATCTGCAAAGCGGCGAAAACGTACGCGGCGGATGTGGTAATGATCGGCCGCGGATCGGCATCCGGCGTCTTCGGCCGGCTGCGCACGAATGCTTATGCGATCATCCGCCAGTCGCCGTGTCCGGTAGTCAGCGTCTGAGCCGGTCCCCTATGCCACAATGCATCTGTGGCCCCCCGGACCCTCTATCAGGTTCTTGAACAGTCCGCCGCGACCTACGGCGACGTCCCCGCGCTTCGGCAGCCCGACGGCCGCGGCGGTTATCTGGTCTATTCCTGGAATCAGTACCGGCAGGCTGCCGAAGAGATCGCCGCCGGCTTGCGAGTGCTCGGTATCGCCAAAGGCGACGTGGTGGCGCTCGACTCCGAAACTCGCCTCGAATTCTATCTCGCCGATCTCGGCATCCTGACCGCCGGCGCCATCGCCGCCGCGCTTTACCCCAGCTATCCGGCGCCCGACCTTGTCCGCACCATCGAATCCGCCGGGGCGCGCGCTGTTTTCGTAGAAGATGCCAAGACCTTCCGGATGCTCGCAGGAGCTAACGTCGCTCACTGGATTCTGCTCACCGGCGAGGCCGAAGGCGCTCTGAGTCTGGATGCGTTGCGTGCAAGCGGCCGGCAGGCGCTGGCCGGCGACCCCGGCCTGCTCGCGCGTATTCGAAGTGAAGTGGCGCCATCCGACTATGCGGTCCTCTACCTGACGAGCGGAGCCACCGGCGAGCCGAAGACGGCGCTGGTCACCCATGCGGCCATCGTCGCCAATATTGACATGGGTCCGGCTGTCCTGCCGATAGGGCCGGAAGATTCCACGGTAGCGTTCCTGCCGTCCGCGCACATCGCGCAACGCGTAGTGATCGAGTTTCTGCCGCTGCGCACCGGCATGCCGGTGACGTTCTTCGAGAGCCTGATGAAGCTTCCGCAGGACATACGCAAAGTGCGCCCCACAATCCTGCTCGCGCCTCCCCGTATGTGGGAGCGTATCTACTCCACCATCTGCACGGAACTCCGCAAGCGCCCCGCCGGCGCGCGAAAGCTGTTTTACGGCGGCCTCGGAATGTCCTTGGCCGCCGCCCGCTATAGACGCGAGGGAAAGCGCGTGCCTCTGCACCTGCGCGCGCCGCTCGCGATCGCCGACCGGGTGCTGTTCGCCAAGGTCCGCGCCCGCTTCGGGGGGCGCATTCGTGTAGCCGCGTCGGGCGCTGCGCCGCTTTCCAAGGATCTGGCCGAGTTCTATGAAGCCATCGGCATGCCGCTCATCGAAGGGTACGGGCTCACCGAAGGCGGAGTCGTCAGCTTCAACCCCATCGAGCGTCCGAAGCCCGGCAGCATCGGGCGTCCGCTACCCGGACTGGAGACGCGCATCAGCGAAGATGGCGAGTTGCTGGTCAAGAGTCCGTGCTTGTTTTCCGGCTACCTGAACGACCCCGCCACCACGTCTGAAGTGTTGCGCGGCGGTTGGCTGCATACCGGCGATATCGCGCATGAGGATGGCGATGGGTACCTCTTCATCACCGGGCGCAAGAAAGAACTGATCGTCTCCTCCACGGGTAAGAAGATCTACCCGTCACGCGTCGAAAACCTGTTCAAAATGGAGCCGCTCATCAGCCAGGTGCTGCTGGTCGGCGACCGGCTGCCGTTCTTGACCGCGCTGTTCACCATCAATCACGCTGCCGCCGAAACGCTCGCGGGCATGGAGGAATTCAAAGGGCGGCCGCATGCGAGCATCGTGCAGGCGCCTCCCCTGCTCAAGGAGGTCCAACGCATCGTGGCGCGCGTCAATAAGCAGCTTGCGCCCTTTGAGCAGGTACGGAAATACCGCGTTCTGGAGCGCGATTTTTCGATCGAGCACGGTGAGCTGACCGCGACCATGAAGGTGCGGCGCACGCGTGCGATGCAGAATTTCAAGCAGCACATCGACGAGCTGTACGCCGGGCGCGAGCAGGACTAGAAAAGCTGGCGCGTTCTTGTCGTTGTAGGAGGGAACCGGCATTCCCGGCACCTTTTGCCGCTCCCTCACGGGCGTGTGAAAAAATATGGAATTGCTTTTTTGCCGCACTCAAACGCACTCGCATTCCCGGCACCTTTTGCCGCTCCCTCACGGTCACGGCTCCGTATATAGTTGATGCCGCTAACGGAGCCGCGACCGTAAGGGAGCCGGTAAAAGGTGCATCGAAAGGCGAATGGAGTGCGACGAGCACAGCAGCCGGATTTTTCCCTCCGCGCCCAACCCTACAACTGAAATTCGGCGCGGACCACTTCGTCGTCCAGTGAGTGCTTCAATGCGAACCCGAGCTTCTCACAGATCCGCATGATGTCGCGGTTGTCCGGAAGAATATCGGCGGTAAGCTTCGTCAGCTTCTCGTCAGCGCCCACGATCATCAGGCGCGCCAGCAGTTCCTTCCCCAGCCCGCGACCCTGCCACTGATCGCTCACCAGCACCGCGATCTCGCCTTCCGTCGTGCCCAGCACCTTATTCATGCGGCCGACCGCCAGAATCTCCGGTTCGCCGGTCTGGGGATTGCGCCGCTCGGCGACAAGCGCCATTTCGCGATCGTAGTCGATGAAGCAGATGCGGGTCAGGCGTTCGTGCGCCGTGCGCTGCTCCAGGTTCATCAGGTGGAAGTAGCGCAGGTACACGGTCCGCTCGCTGAGCGTTTCGTGGAAGCGGACCAGCGCGGGTTCGTCTTCGGGACGGATCGGCCGGATGGTTACCGTGCTGCCGTCCTTCATCGTCCACGGCGCGACGTATTTGGCCGGATAAGCGCGGATTGCCGTCTTCGGAACCTGGTCCAGCGAAGCCACTTCGGGTCCGTGAAGCACGACGCGCGCGTCGAGCGCGATCAGCCCGTCGGGCGAGGCCAGCAGTGGATTGATATCGATTTCCTTGATCCAACGCTGTTCGGCGACCAGAGCGCTGAAGCGCACCATCAGCAGTTCGAGCGCCTGCAGATCCACCGGCTTGCGGCCGCGCACACCCTTCAGCGCCTTGTAGATCCTGGTCTGCTCCATCATGCGACGGGCGAGCGTGGAGTTCAGCGGCGGCAGCCCGAGCGCACGGTCCTTGAAAACCTCCACCAGTTGGCCGCCCGTGCCGAAGAGGAGCACAGGTCCGAATTGCGGATCGAGGCTGCTGCCGATGATCAGCTCATAGGCGTCCTTCAGCTTCACCATCGGCTGCACGGTGACGCCCTGGAAGTGCTGCGCCCCGGCCTTTTCCGCCACCGATGCTTCAATAGCGCGATATGCGCGGTCGACGGCGTCCGCATTGCCGAGATTCAACTGCACGCCGCCGACATCGGTTTTATGCGTGATGGTCTCGGAATACAGTTTCAGCACCACCGGGTAGCCGATCTGGTTCGCAGCTTTCACCGCCGCGGCGGCGTCCGTCGCGACAATCGTCTGCGCGACGGGGATGCCGTAAGCGGCGAGTAGCTGCTTAGATTCGAACTCCGTGAGAATGGTGCGCTTTTCGCCGCGCGACCGCTGCACGATGTCTTTCACCAGCTTGCGATCGGGTGTCCAATCGGCGGAATCCTCGGGCATGGAAGGCGTTTCGTACAGCCCCTTGAGGTTGTAGCTGTAGCGCCACATGTAGTTGAAGGCGCGGGCAGCGGTGTCGGGATAAGGGAAGGTGGGAATGTTCGCGCGATTGAGAATCTCTTCGCCCGCCGCGACGTCCACCCCGCCCATCCAGCTTGCGATTACCGGCTTGCCTTCCTGCTTCGCGAGCGGCTTCAACTGCTCGGCTATTAACGTCGGGTCCGTCATTGCCTGCGGCGTGAGGATCACGAGCATGCCATCGCTGTTCGGATCTTTAGCGGCGATCTCCAGAGCTTTGGCGTAGCGTTCCGGAGAAGCATCGCCGATGATGTCCACCGGGTTATTGTGGCTCCAGGTGGTGGGCAGCACTTCGTTGTACGCGGCCATGGCTTCGGGCGAAAGCTCGGCGAGTTCGCCGCCGCCCATAATCAGCGAATCGGTCGCGAGCACACCCGGTCCGCCTGCGTTCGTTACGATGGTCAGCCGGTTGCCTTTGGGGCTCGGCTGCTTGGAGAGCACTTCCGCCATATAGAACAGGTCGGAGATGTTGTTGACACGCAGCACGCCGCTGCGCCGGAAGGCCGCTTCCAGAACTTCATCGCTGCCGGTCAGCGATCCGGTGTGCGATGCGGCGGCTTTCGCGGCTGCGGCCGAACGGCCCGGCTTGATCACGATGATCGGTTTGTTGAGCGCCACTTCGCGCGCCGCGGAAATGAAGCTGCGCGCATCGCCGATGCTCTCCATATAGATGACGATCGACTTGGTTCGCGGGTCGTTGCCCAGGTGATTGATCAGGTCGCCCCATCCAACATCCACCATCGAGCCGACGGAGACGAAGGCGCTGAAGCCGACCATCTCTTTGAGGCTCCAGTCGAGGACCGCCGTGCACAAGGCACCGCTCTGGCTGATGAAACCGACCGAGCCGGGACGTGCGATGGTGGTGGCGAACGTGGCGTTCATGCCCGACAGCGGGCTCATGACGCCGAGGCAGTTCGGCCCGATCACGCGGATCTTGGCCGCGCGCGCTTCTTCGAGGAGCTGCTTTTCGAGCCGGGCGCCCTCTTCGCCGACTTCCTTGAACCCCGCGGAAATCACGATGGCCCCCCGTACGCCATTCTCACCGCACTCGCGGATGAGACCGGGAATCGACGGCGGCGGCGTAACGATAACGGCTAAATCCACCTGTTCCGGGATATCGGAAATGCTCTTATATGCCTTCACGCCCAGCACGCTGGGACGCTTCGGGTTCACCGGGTAGACGGTGCCGCCGAAGGGACTGGTCACCAGGTTCCACAGAACCGTGCGCCCCACACTGCCGGGGTTTTCGGTGGCTCCTATGACCGCTACCGTCTTCGGGGAGAAGAAAACGTCGAGCGGTTGATTCCTTGGGGAATGCATCTTCTTGCGTGAGGGTTTACTGCTGATTACTTGCATGTTCGCTGTCCGCCTTTGGTCCGAACGCGGCGAGGTTGAGTGCATCCACCACGTCGGAAAGTTTGAGTCCGTTCTTGCGGACCACCGTTTCTATGTCGCAATCGTCGCAACTGGCGCGGACGTGCAGGTCGTCGAAGACGGGGACGGTCTCGGGGTGGCGCTGCTTGACATCGCGGATGATCATGTCACGGCGGATCAACTGATCGAAGCGAAACATAGGGGTGAATCCTCTGGAAGGTTTCTAGTTGCACGCGGCGCACCAAAGGATTGTCTATAGAAATGAGGGAGTTGCGGACGGCGGGAAGGGCCGGTTGGGTGATATAGCGCAACTTGTTGGCGCACCCGCGGGCGCTCGCGAACGGGTTTGTGAAAATCGAATTGCTTTTGTGCCGCATTCAAACCCACTCGCATCCCCGGCACCGTTACCGCTCCCTTACGAGGGCTGTGAAAGAATCCGACTGTTGTTCTCGTCGCGATCCATTCGCCTTTCGATACATAGCAGAATCAGCTACATACGGAGCCGCGACCGTAAGGAAGCGGTAAAAGGTGTATCGAAAAACGAATGAGTCGCGACGAGAACAACCCCCGGATTTCTTCACAGACCGCTTACTTTGCTTTGTCGAAGTTAGCCAGGATGTAGTGAGTGAAGCGGAAGAACCACAGGTACATAGAAGAGCCTCCGGCCTCGGGGTCGGGAAGCGCGCGGGCCGCCGCCGAAATGACGAGGGCGCCGGCGCTTCCGGTGAGCAGGTTGAGGACGGTGGCGCGCATCAGGCCTTGCTCCCCGTGACAGCGAGTTGCACGGCTGCGTTGAGGATGTACGTCGCGGTGCCGGGAACTTCCGCCGCCAGAATCTGGGTGGCGAGCTGCAGCAGGACGTAGCCTCGCTCGCTGGTGGGCGTCGCTAGAATGCTGCCGGCCATCGGCACGGCATATTTTTCATAAGCCGCGGCGATTTCCTGGTCGGTGCGGTTGGGCGCCAGAATGGCCAGCTCGCGCACGATAGGCAGGGCTTTGGGTACGAGCTCGGCCGCGCGGTTGAGCGCCGCTTCGGCCTGGCCCGAATGGAAGAATTGGACGATCTTCCGGATGAGATTCGTTAGTAGTGGCATTGTGCTCCTTTGAGTTCTTTGTCGAGCCGCCGGCGCGTTCATCCGCGCTTGATCGGCAGCTCGCCTAAGGGCGGAAGTTGCGATAAACCAGGGCTCCGTTGAGGCCGTAGCCGATCAGACGGTCGTACCAGTGCGGTTTCGTGAGACGGTTGATGTTGGCCGCCGTGCCCGCTACGTTGGTTCCGATCGATTGCCAGGTGCTCAGCATCGCGGGCACCGCGCCGCGAAAGTCCACCGACGTTTGCGCAAAGTTCTGACTCGCTTTTTCGAAGCTTTTGCTCGCCCCAACGTAGCGATTGAAGACACAATCGGGATTGTGGTCGCAATCGAGGAAGAGCGGAAGGGCGTCATCCACCTGCGCCGCGATGGCGGCGGAACGGTCCAGTGTAGGTTTGAGATCGGTTTGTAAAGTGGTGACGGTTTGGAGGGCGAGATCGGCGCGTGCCAGCGTGTCGCCGATCCGGCGGTCGGCAGTCTCGCGGATGCGGTCAACTTCGGCAAGCGTATCGGTGCGGATCGCGGAGGCCTGGCGGTCGGCACGGACGAGCAGATCCCGGCGCGTGGCGGTGAGCTGACGATTCAGGTCCGCGCGCGCGGCTTCCATTTCGATGGGTACTTGGCGTACTGCGTGCGTCGCGGTTCGGATCAGAACGCAGGTACATACGGCTGCCGCGGTCAAGGCTGCGAACAGCGTTGCGGCGAAGAAATTCCTCAGGTTTTGCATGACTTCTGCGATTGGGCCTCCCAAGCACAACGGTACTCACCGAAAGTGTCCGATTTCGGGAATTCAGCGTGCTCTTGGTGGAAAGAAAGCAGATATAAAGCCGATCGGGCCGTGACTGAACTGTGGAGTAAGGCCAAGGTTCCCTGCCGGGGGATCCTGCTGCGGCGGGATTGGGTCTCCTCGCATTCCTGCGGAAACGTCGCTAGGCTCCATTGCGCTGACTGCGCACGACCGAACCGCGCGCCGAAGTCTACCGGTCCCCGCACGGTTGCTATAGCCACGCGCGCTTGGCGCACGCACGCGCAGACCAAGCCACGGGACCGGCTGCTTTTCGCTAAACTGGAAGCAATCACCAGGAAAGCGATACTGAGCATTTGCAGCCGAAGCCGCCGAGTGTCATCGCCATCTATCCGGGATCGTTCGACCCGATTACCAACGGTCATCTCGATCTGATCCAGCGCGGCGCCAAGCTGTTCGATAAGCTCATCGTTGCCATACTGAGTAACGAGGGCAAGCAGCCGCTCTTCACCGTCGAAGAGCGCGTGGAGATGCTGCAGGAAGTGGTTCGCGTCTATCCCAACGTCGAGGTGGATTCCTTCGACGGATTACTGGTGGATTACGCGGCTGCGCAATCGGCTACCGTGCTGTTGCGCGGCATTCGCGCCATATCGGATTACGAGTACGAGTTGCAGATGGCGCTCATGAACCGGCGGCTCCAACCGGGGATCGAAACGCTGTTCATGATGGCCAACGAGGCTTATTCGTTTATCAGCTCCCGCCTGATTAAAGAAGTATTCGGGCTGGGCGGCAATATCGGCGGGCTGGTGCCGCCTTCGGTAGAAGCGCGGCTGCACCGGCGGTTGGACAAGTTTACAGATAGAGGGGCATAAGTGAGCGCAATAGAAGCAGCAACGACGAACCGGATCGCGGAGAGGATTTCCTCCATCAGCGAATCGTCCACCATGAAGGTGGCGGCTGACGCTATGAAGTTGAAGGCCGAAGGTGTCGACGTAGTCGATTTCGGCGCCGGGGAACCCGATTTTCCGACTCCGGACAACATCAAGCAGGCGGGCATCCGTGCCATCGAAACGAACTTCACCAAGTACACGGCGGCGAGTGGCACGGCCGAACTGAAACAGGCCGTTTGCGAGCGGCACGCCAAGGATTTCGGAACCGATTACAAGCCTTCGGAATGCCTGATCGGCGTGGGCGGCAAACACATCATCTTCAACCTCATGGAAGCGCTCGTGAACCCGGGCGACGAGGTGGTGATTCCCGTCCCGTACTGGGTGACGTATAAGGACGTGGTGAACTTCGCCGGCGGCAAGTGCGTCTTCGTCGACACCGACGAAAGCAAGGGCTTCACGTTGACGGCCGCCATGATCGAGCCGCACCTGACCGCGCGGACGCGGATGGTGATCATCAATTCGCCGTCCAACCCGAGCGGCGCGGTGCTGGACAACGGCGAGTTCGAGAAGATCTTCCGGTTGACGAGCGAGCGCGGCATTTACCTGCTGACCGACGAGTGCTACTGCAAGTTCCTGTACGACAGCGAGCCGTTTTCCATTGCGTCCATGAAGGGCGCTAAGGAAAGCGCGGTGGTGGCCGGGTCGTTATCGAAGACGTATGCCATGACGGGATGGCGAATCGGTTTCGGGCTGGCGCCCGCGGCGATCATAGCGGCGATGGGCAAGCTGCAGAGCCACTCCACGTCGAACCCGACGTCCATTGCGCAAAAGGCCGCGGTGGAAGCGCTGCGCGGTCCGCAGGAAAGCGTGGGAGTGATGCTGGCGGAGTATCGCAAGCGCCGCGATTTCGTGGTGCAGCGGCTGCGGGCCATTCCCGGCGTCACGTGCCAGGAGCCCCGCGGCGCGTTCTACGCATATCCCAACCTCGGCGTGGTGATCGGCAAAGACGGGATCCGCGATTCGGTGGTGCTCAGCGAACGGCTTCTGGCCGAAGGCCATGTCGCAGTGGTTCCGGGCGAGGCGTTCGGGACGAATCACCATGTGCGGATTTCATACGCCACGAGCATGCACGAGCTGGAGCGCGGTCTGGAGCGCATTCATCAGTTTGTCGTGAAGTACAGCTAAATGGCGGTGGTCCGGTTGCGCGCGTCGTTGCGCGACAAAGTGTGGGGGCGGCGCAAGCTGTCCCCATGGTTTCCCGATGCGGCGGAGCCGGTCGGCGAGGCGTGGTTTCTGGCCGACGGCGAGGAACTGCCGCTGCTCGTCAAACTGCTGTTCACCAGCGACCGGCTGAGCGTGCAGGTGCATCCCGACGATGGCGAAGACGGTCCGCGCGGCAAGACCGAGATGTGGCACATTCTCGAAGCCGCGCCGGACGCCACAATTGCGCTCGGCTTCCGGGAGCGGATTTCGCGCGAGCGTTTGGGCGAAGCGGTTCGCACCGGCGAAGTCGAAGAATTGCTGAATTGGGTGCCGGTGCGCGCAGGCCAGACATTCTTCACGCCCGCCCATACCGTGCACGCCATCGGCGCGGGAATCGTGCTCTGCGAGATTCAGCAGAATTCCGACGTCACTTACCGGCTGTGGGACTACGGCCGGCCGCGCGAACTGCATGTGGAGCAGGCGCTGCGGGTGAGCGATTTGGGTGTGCACGGTGGAGCGGTCACGGGTCGCGAAATCGCGCCTGGAGTCGAGGAGTTGGTGCGGTGCCGGTTCTTTGAGACCGATCTGGTAACTCTGGAGGCAGGCGAATCTCGCGCGGTGGAGGCGCGGACGTGCCATCTATGGATTTGCATTGAAGGCCGTGGCGAGATTGACGGCCAGCAATTCGTGGCGGGCGAGGTCTGGTGGATTCAAGGATCCGGGACCGTGCGCGCGGACGTCCCCTCGCGATTCCTCCGCTGCTTCGTTCCGCGGTAGGTACCGGTCTCCTGACCGGTACCAGGCGCGCAAGGCGCGCCCGAGCGTCTAAACGAACGCGCGGACCAGAGCGTACCCACCCGTGACCAGGGCAAGAAAGATAATCAGCGCGAGCAGCAGAGGCTTGGTTCCGGCCTGCTTGAGCTGTTGCGCCCGCGTCGCCAGACCGAGCGCGAACATCGCGGCGGAGAGCAGGACAGTGTCCACGTTGATGAGCGCCGAGCGAGCGCTTCCCGGAATTGCAATCAGCGATTGGACAACGATCACCGCTCCAAACCCAACCACGAACCACGGAAACGCAATCTTTCGCGATGCCCCTCGCGCTCGCACGCGACCGACGATCAGCAGCACCGGAGCGAGCAGCAGCACGCGCAGCATCTTCGTGAGCACGGCCGTGTCGCTGGCCGTCTGACTGACGGCGCGGCCGGCCGCCAGCGCTTGCGCAACCTCGTGGACGGTGGCTCCGGTGTAGATCCCGAAGTGCCGCTCGCTAAACCCGGTGAGCGGATACAGCACGGGGTAAAGGAACATCGCCACGGTCCCAAAGACCACCACCGTCGCAACCGCCACGCTGACCTTGTGCGATTCGGTTTCGATCACTCGATCCGTGGCGAGCACTGCGGCGGCTCCGCAAATTCCGCTCCCGGCGCTGACGAGAAGGGCGGTGTCGCGATCCATGCCGAGGATTCGAGTGCCCAGCCAGTAGCCTCCCAGCAGGACGGTGGTGATCACGGTAGCGTCCAGAAGGAGGGCGCGCGGGCCGAGCTTGACGATGTCGCCGAGAGTGAGGCGTAGTCCGTAGAGGATAATGCCGAGCCGCAGCAGTTTCTGCTGCGAAAACTTGAGCCCCGGGTGGACGCGCGCCAGCGCAGATTGCGGAACCGTGTTGCCGAGCGCGATTCCGGCGACGATGGCGAGCGTCAGCGCGCTGAGCTGGAGTTTTCCGTTCCAGGAAAGCGTAGCCGATTCCCAGGCGGCGAGGCCGGCGGCCACGCATAGCAATACTCCCACAACGAGCGGTCTGTCGATTCGCGGCATAGCGGTCCGATGACAGACTAACCGGCAGCGGCCTTATAAGTAAAACGGATAATATGGATATTCCTCTTTGAGAAAACCGATATGGTCACTTTGCGCCAGCTCGAGATCTTCGCCGCGATCAGCCAGGAGGGGAGCATCACCGCGGCAGCGCGGCGCATCGGCCTGTCTCAGGCGGCGGCAAGCCAGGCGCTGGCTGAGCTGGAGAATCAGTTGCAGCGCAGGCTCTTCGACCGGCACGGGCGCCGGCTGGTGGGCAATGCCGCGGGTCGCGATCTGCTGCCCGCGGCCAAGCGCGTGCTGGATCAAGTCCGTGATATTGAGACGGGCGAGGGCCGGCAGCCCGCGCGCTTGAATCTGTTTGCCAGTTTGACGGTGGGGAATTACATGCTGCCTGCGCGCATCGCGGCATTTGCGCGCCGGCATCCGGCGGCCGAGTTCCGGGTGAAAATCGGCAACACCGAACACGTGGTGGAAAGTCTCCTCAGGTTTGAGAGCGACGCCGGGTGGATCGAAGGGCTGGCCGACCATCCGCTGCTGGCGCGCTTCCCGTGGCGCGACGATCGCCTGGCTGTTATCGCCAAGCCGGGGCACCGGCTGGCGGGCAAGCGCGCGCTCCCGGCGGCTCTGGAAGGTGAGCGCTGGGTATTGCGAGAGAAGGGCTCGGGCACGCGCGAGGTGTTCGAAGAGGCAATCCGCGGCAAGTTCGGATTGCTGCGCGTGCCCATCGAGCTCGGCGGCGTGGGAGCGATCAAGCGGGCCGTGATGGCGGGCGCAGGACTGGCCTGTATCAGCGAATCGGCCATCGAGCCGGAGTTGAAGAGCGGGCAACTGCGAAGGGTGTATACGCCATGGCTGGATTTGCGGCGGCCCATCACAGTGCTGGTGCACCGGCACAAGTATCTGGACGCCGGGTTGCGCGGATTCCTGAAATTCTGCGGCGTCGCCGCGTAATAGAATGGAGCCAATGAAGTCCGCAATTCTGTTTCTGCTGGCCGGGGCGGCCTTCGCCCAGGTAAAGATCACGCCCGGTCCGGACAAGATCGCCATCGAGATCCATGGCCGGCCCTTCGGCGATTTTTATGTCGCGGGCAAGGACGTGACCAAGCCGTACCTCTGGCCGCTGCGGGCGGCAACCGGCACTTACGTCACGCGGGCGTGGCCGATGGAGGATGTCGACGAAGAGAAGTCGATCGTGAAAAAGGACCACCAGCATCAGCGCGGCATGTGGTTCGCCATCGAGAAGCTGAACGGTCTCGACTTCTGGAACAACGAAGCGTCGTACAAGACGCCGAATCGCGGCAAGATCGTGCTGGACAAACTCGTCGGCACAAAGAGCGGCGCCCGGCAGGGCTCGATCACCGCCACGTTCGATTGGACCAATCTGGAAGGGCACAAGGTGCTGACCGAGACGCGCACCATGACCTTCTACGATGAGCCGGATCGCCGCACGGTCGACGTTGACATCACGCTCGACCCGGTCGAAACGGTGAAGATCGAGGACAGCAAGGACAGCGGTTTCGCCATCCGGTTGCGGCCCGTGCTGCAGGAGGACCACGGTACCGGACACATTACCAACGCCGACGGAAAGACCACCGAAAAAGAAGTCTGGGGCAAGCCGTCGAATTGGTGCGACTACTCCGGAGAGATCAACGGAGAGAAGGTGGGAATCGCGATTCTGGACAATCCGGCAAATCCGGGACATCCAGTGCGGTGGCATGTGCGAGCGTACGGCTTGTTCGGAGCGAATGCGTTCGGCCAAGGCGTCTTTGAGAGCGCAAAAAATGCTCCCAAGACAGACATCACGCTGGATGCCGGGCAGAAAGTGCGCTACCGCTATCGAGTGATCATCCATCCGGGAGACGTCAAAACCGCCGATATCGCAGCCGCCTGGACGAAGTACACAGCCGCAAAGTAAAAGCCGCAATGTTTTATCGGCGTTAATCTGCGTTCATCTGCGTCCGACAATCTTAACCCCCAATGCCCGTTGAGAATTCCCGTACCAGTACATCGGACTCTTTGCCGCCCGATTTTTGCGGCGTAGCATGAAGTGGTGATGAGATGGGCGGCGGTTCTACTGGCGGTCACCGGGTGTGCTCACGCGGGCACGATCCTGCACACCGGCGACGAACTCCGTTTTTCGATTTCCGACCGTGGATTTGCCCTGAATAGCCTCCGGCTCGGCGGTCCGGCGGCGCCCACCCTCGTGTCCTTTCAGTTTTCGACCGAGCCCATCGGAGGCACCACCGCATTTTCGGCCGACTTGGAATCTTCGGATGGAACCCTGGCGTGCGCGTTTGCCCCCGAATTGAGTTTCGCGCCGGCCAGTTTTGCGGGCGCGCTCTACAATGGGCCCTCCTGGGCGCTCTCCGGAAGTTTGCGGCTCCCCGAAACCACGTCGCAGGGCATTTTTGCCGCAAATTCAGCGGTTTTGGTGCTCCGCAACGATGGTCCGGCAGTCGACATCGGGCTTTCCGGTTATTCGCTGCAGCAGGAGCTTTCGGTGACGTTTGCGGCCGCCAACTTCTCCGTCGGCGCTACACGGACGGGATTCGCGCTGCAACCCGCAATTCAGCCGCTGAGTCTGCAGAGCACGGTCGTCCCTGAACCCGGCTCAGGGCTGGATTTTGCCCTTGCCGGAAGCCTTTTTTGGGGGCTCCGTTGGGGTTTGAAGCTTATTTCCTCCGGCCGCATCAAATAGGACATAGGCACTCCGATTCAATTATTTGCAAACCCCGCAGGCTCTCTGATAGTATTTAGGTGGCAGATCGGAATCCTCCCCTTGAAGTGCCGCAAATCCAACCGACGGAGTAAATTAATCAACTGAATGAGCTTTACCGTATTTCTTGGCAATCTCCCCACCTGGGTCACCGCTGACGATATCAAGCAATGGCTAGCCGCTGAAGATCTGGTAGCCGACGCAGTGAAAGTGATCCGCAACCACGAAACTCAGGAATCCAAGGGCTTCGCTTTCGTAGAAGCACCCACAGCAGATGAGATGCAGTCCATCATCCGCCGCTTCGATCGCGCCCCTCTGGAAGACCGTTTACTGCGCGCCAATCCGGCTCAGCCCCCGAAGGGGAAAGATGCCCGAGGACCGCAGCAGGCAACATCGCCAGCACCCAATGGACTTCGCACGCAGCAGCGCCCGGACCGCAAAAAGCGCGGTGGCAGAGACCGGGATTCGCAGCCTCGCAGCGCCTTCGCGACCGAACTGGCAAAAGTCCTCTAATCGGGACCTCGCCGGTTCGTTCGGGAACCGTTTCCATTCAACTCCTCCACACACCTGTGAACCCGAATCACATCAGGCACACATTAATCCCCCCCTTTTTCTAATACTTACACTTGGTACCGCGCGTGCTTTCCGGCACGCCATGAAATACGCCTGGCTCGGCTGCCTCCTCTGCGGCAGCGTGCTCTTCGGGGGAACGCAGGATTCCGACCTCAACGTAAATACCCGCTATACGGTGGATGCCGTAAGCCTGGTCGGCAAAGGTTGGCAAACCAGCCTCGCTGCACGGTCGGATCAGTCCGAAAACGCCCCCAAGCTGAGCGCCCGGCTTCGCCATGACCTCATGGCGCTGATCAACGAAAAGCTCAATCCCAGCATTCTCGATACCCTCGCTGTCCGCATCCGCCGCGAATTGAACGCGCGCCAGGTCGAGCACCGCCTGCTGCGCAGCGATGTGCCCGAGCACGTCCGCGTCGAATTCGATGTGAAGCCCGCACGGGCCTCGCTGGATCTCAACGTGAGCGAGTTCATGTACAACTCGCGCGAGGGCTGGAACGGAGCGGGCGAGGTCGGCTTCGACACCCACAACAACTACTTCCTCTTCGGCCTGGTCAGCGACGGAGATACCCTGAACGAGCGCTACGCCGGTATCAGCGGACGCTATGAGAACCGGTTCCCGGGAACCGATCGGGTGAAGTTCGGGTTTAAGGTGGAAAGCTATCACGATCAGTGGAATATGGCGACTGAGCAAGCCGCGGTGGCGAACCAGCGCATCACCGGTGACGTCTACCGTTCGCGGATGAACGTCGAACCGAGTGCCGTGATCCGCGTGTCGAAACCCATCACCGTCGAAGTCGGCGCCAGTTTCGAGAGATTCGACGATGAGCGTGCCGGTGTGCCGTCGCAATCGGCCAATGCGCTCATGGGCACTATCCGATATCACCGCGCACTCGAATCGAGCGAGCTCCAACAGGAATTTAACGCTAGTTACGGGCTCCGTACCGCGGCTCGTCCGCTCGGCAGCGATTTCGCCTACACCCGCCAGCTCTGGGACGCTCGCTATAACGCCAGCCGCGGGAAAAGCTCGATCACTGAGATCGCCTGGGGCGGCAGCATTTCAGGGCGCGCCCCCCTGGACGATCGTTTCGTACTGGGCAACTCCACCGCCCTGCGCGGCTGGAACAAGTACGAGGTTGACCCCATTGGGGGAAACCGGGTAGTAGCCAACACCGTCGAATATCGGTACGGACATTTCCAGGCGTTTTACGATGCCGGAGCGATCTGGGATGAAGGGCAGCCGGCGACATTCCGGCATTCCGTGGGAGTTGGCTTGAAAGAATCGATCCTCTCCCTGGCCGTGGCGTTTCCCGTGCGCGGCGGCCACGTCGAGCCGGTGTTGATCATGGGCATATTGTATTGATGGCGGAAGCCGCGCGCACAGCACGCATGAGCCGCAGGACCTGGCTGAAAATGGCCGGGGCGGGGCTCAGTGTACTCACTGCGCGGGCAGCGGACCCACTCACCGTGACGTTCGATGGCGATAACCTGCGCGTCTCCGCTCCCTCTCTCCATTTCCTGGCCGGCAAACCACTGGAACGCTTGAAAAATGGCGACACGGTAACCTACCTCTCCCAGCTCACCATTTTTCGCGACGCCTTCGTAACTCCTATCCGCCGCAACAACATCGAGCGCTTTGTCATCAGCTATAACATCTGGGCGGACGACAAATTCACAGTCAGTGTTCCCGGCAAAGCCACCGTGCAGAATCTCTCGCAGAAGGCTACCGAAGCGTGGTGCCTGGATTCACTGGCGGTTACCGCCTCCGGACTCGCGCCGGACACGCAGTTCTGGCTGCGCTTCGATCTTCACACCGCCACGCAGCACGATCTTGACCTGGTGGGAGATCACGGCCTCAACGTCACCAATCTGGTGATGCTTCTCGGGCGCAGGCCCGCGGCCGGCTCTTCCTGGACTCTCGATGCCGGTCCGCTGCGCCTGGCCGACCTGGTCCGCACGCCGGGCCGGGGGCGCGGGTGAACCGGCTCCGCAACAGGCTGATCCTCTTGTTTCTGGCGGCCACACTGGTCCCGCTGGCGGCCACCGTGTGGATGACCACCAGCCTGCTGGAGCACAGCCAGGATTTCGCGCCCACCGGAAAGGTGGACGTACTCTCCCGCAGCTTGCAGCAGACCGGTCGTGCCTACTATCAGCATGCTTGCGACGAACTGCGCCGGCGCGCGCAAGCGGGCTTGGCACAGGCGCAGACCTTCACCGTGGATCAACGGAAATCGTGGCCCGCGGAGGTCGCCGCGTTCGCCGCCGGCGGTGACGCGGAGCAGTTCAGGCTCGATGGTCCGGGCGGCGACCAGGTGGAATACCTCGTGCGCGAGGGCGATGGCGTGCACGTCTACCGGGCCGCTCTCGGCATGCAAATGGATCCCCTGGAGCGCCAGATCCGCGACGCACGCGCGACCGTCGAGACCGCCAGTGAACTGGACGTCCGCCGCGGCCTGAAGTTGGCGTACGTGCTGCTGGCGACCGTGTTCTGGCTGGCCGCGCTGGGCACGCTGGTGTACATGGCGCACCGCATCAGCCGGCCCATTCACCAACTGACGGACGGCTTGACGAAGCTGGCGGGCGGCGATTTGAATGCGCGCGTCGAAGAACGCCGCGATGACGAAATCGGGCGCGCCATCCAGGCGTTCAATAACATGGCCGACAAGCTCCAGGAGAGCACGGAGCGTCTGGTGTATCTGCGCCAGGTGGCAAGCTGGCAATCGCTGGGCCGCAAAATGGCGCATGAAGTGAAGAACTCGCTGACCCCCATTCGTCTCACCGTGGAAGAGATGCTGGCGCGGCATGACGACGCCGATCGCGCCTTCATGGCCCAGGCTACGCAGATTGTGGTGGATGAGATCGAGACGCTGGAGCGGCGGGTCCGGGCTTTTTCGCGCTTCGCGGCGGAGCCTCCGGTGATGCCGGCGCCCATGGATGTCAATTCGCTGCTGCAGGAACGCATCGCCTTCTTGAAAACGGCGCATCCCGAGGTGGCCTATGACTGCCGTTTGGACGCCGTGCCGAGTGTAGTGGCTGATCAGGATCTGATCAAAGGAATTCTCACCAATCTTCTGGAAAATGCCGCGGAAGCGGCGGGGCAGGGCGGCCGGATTCTAGGCGTTACCAAGGCGGCCGGGGGGCGGGTTGCCATCGAGGTGCACGACTCGGGGCCGGGGCTGAGCGAGCAGGCGCGGAGTAGCCTGTTTCAGCCCACGATTTCGTTCAAGAAGCGGGGCATGGGGCTGGGGCTGTCGATTGCGCGCAAGAGCGCACTGTTGTCTGGCGGGGACCTCACAGTGGTGAAAGGAGAACTGGGCGGCGCTGCCTTCCGCGTGATGCTGCCCGTTGCAACCAATGGCTTCCAAGCGCGTTCTGATCGTGGATGACGAAGAGAATATAGGCCGCTCCCTGCGCATGATTCTGGAGCGGGAGGGCTATGCCGTCAACGTCTGCCGCACCGTGGCGGAGTTCGGCAAGCACCCCGATTCGCAGCGCGCCGACGCCTACCTGTTCGATATGAAATTGCCGGACGGCAATGGCATCGACCTGTTGAAGACAGTGCGGCAAAACGGTCCCGCGTCGCCCGCCATCATGATTTCAGGGCATGGCACCATCGCCGACGCCGTTGAAGCGACGCGCGCGGGTGCGTTCGATTTTCTCGAAAAGCCGCTGAGCCGGGACCGCGTGCTGCTGGCGCTGAAGAACGCCATGGAGCAGGTCAAGCTCCGCCAGGAGAATGAACGGCTGCGCGAACTGGTGGGGAATGCGCCCAAGATGATTGGCGCCTCGGCGGCGTGGCTGCGAGCCGTGGAACAGGCCAGCATGGCGGCGCGGAGCGATGCGCGCGTGCTGCTGATCGGCGAATCGGGGACGGGCAAGGAGTTGCTCGCCGCGCATATCCACAATTCCAGTCCCTTCGCGGGCGGTCCGTTCGTTAAGGTGAACTGCGCGGCCATTCCCACGGAACTGCTGGAGACCGAGCTGTTCGGACACGAGAAGGGTTCTTTCACCGGAGCCACGGCAACGCGGCGCGGCAAGTTCGAACTCGCGGACGGCGGCACGATTTTCCTCGACGAGGTCGGCGATTTGCACGGAGCGTCCCAGGCCAAGTTGCTGCGCGTCCTGCAGGAGGGCGAGTTTCATCGCGTGGGCGGCGAGCAGATCATCCGTGTGAATGTGCGTGTGGTGTCGGCGACGAATCGCGACCTGGGCGCCATGGTGCAGCAGGAAAAATTCCGTGAGGACCTGTACTATCGCCTGAGCGTGGTGCCCGTCCGCGTGCCCGCGCTGCGCGAGCGGCCCAGCGACATACGCCTGCTGGCCGAATATTTTCTGGAGGAGTTCTGCGCGCGCAACAATTTCCGCCGCAAAATGCTGGATGAGACTGTCTTTTCCATGCTCGAAAGCTACGCGTGGCCGGGCAACGCGCGCGAGCTGCGCAACGTCATCGAACGGATGGCGATTCTCAGTCCGGGCGAGCGCTTGACCAGGGATTCGATTCCGGTAGAGATTCGAGTACAACGCGAAGCGGGTCCGAAATCGACCATTCAGGAAGCACGGGAATCGGCCGAGCGGGAGCACATTCTGCGAGCCCTGGAGGAATCCGGCTGGAACGTCTCGGGGGCGGCGCGGGCGCTGGGGATGGAGCGGACCAATCTGCATAAGCGGATTCGGGCGTTGGGGCTCGTGCGAGGGCGCTAGTGCCTGTTTCCCGTACGCGTTAGACTGGTGATACGCAGGGAAACGGGGTCGGTATGGAAGACGAAAAAGATAAAGCGAAAGCAGCGGCCGTAGCCGGCGTCGGCGCGGGAGTCGGCGGCGCGGGCGGCGCAACCGCCGGAGTTTTGGAGTTGGCGGCCAAAGGCGTTGCCACGGCGGCTTCGGCCGGTCTGGTGATCGGAGCGGGCGCGGTGGCGGGTGCCGCGGCGGCTTACGGACTCTATTGGTTTTTCAAGAAACGCCGCAGTGAACGGTCCCATTCCACAACGAACATCTAACCATTCGTGAAGCGACGCGCCTCCGCCGCAATAGGGAAGCGCCTTTTGCATGTCTCCCTCGCGGCGGTATGATGAATTCGTGGCAGTCGAGTCTACTCTCGTGCCGGTCGAAGAATACCTGCGGACTACCTACAAGCCTGCGTGTGATTACATCGACGGCGTTCTGCGCCCAAAAGCAATGCCCACTTGGGATCACGGATATGTTCAAGGCCGGCTCACGGAGTTGCTCAACTCCCGGCACGGCATCAAGGCGGCGTCAGAGATCACGGCCCGCATTCGGGATGGCAAGTACCTGGTTCCTAATGTTGTGGCGCAGCGGTCCGACAGAATTCAACGCCCTTACCCGACAGACCCTGTCCTGCTGTGTGTCGAAATCCTTTCCCCGGACGACCGCTTCAGCGAAGTAGTGGTGAAATGCGAAGATTACCTGGCTTGGGGCGCCGAGGGAGCCTGGATCATCGACCTTCAAACGCGGCAGGCGTGGGAGTGCCAGACCGGCGGGCGCCCGCATGAAGTGACCGACGTACTGACGGTGGCCGAATTCTCAATCAGCATTTCCGACCTGTTTGCACCCCTGGATTGAAATACGCCCCACTTTTTGGTGGTTCTACGTTAAGCTGAAGCTATGAGAGATGTTGCCGTAATCGGCGTGGGTAAAACTGCGTTCGGCGTGTTTCCCGATCGTGACCTCCGTTCGCTGGCCGTCGAGGCGGGCGAAAAAGCGCTCAAAAACGCGCACGTAGCGCCCGGCCAAATCGAGTCCTTTTACCTGGGCAATTTCGCCGGCCCGTCTTTCGTCGGACAGAACCATCTGGCCCCTTATGTCTCGACCGCTCTGGGCATTCAGGGCGTGCCCGCCACTCGCATCGAAGCCGCCTGCGCCTCCAGCGGATCGGCGTTCTACCATGCGTGGAGCGAGGTGGCCTCCGGCGTCAATGACATCGTGATGGTGGTTGGCGTCGAAAAAATGACGTCGCAGCCTACCGCGAAAGTCAGCGAGATCCTCGCCGAAGCGGGCGATTGCTCGGGCGAGATGCGCGCCGGGAACACCTTCGCATCGCTATTCGCCATGATCGCCCGCCGCCACATGCACGATTTCGGCACGAAGAAAGAACACCTGGCCAGCGTCGCGGTCAAGAACCACGCCAACGGCGCTCTGAACCCCGATGCGCACATGCGCAAGGTCATCACGCTCGAACAGGCCATGAACGGCAAGCCGATCGCGGACCCTCTGAATATTTACGATTGTTCGCTCATCAGCGATGGTGCGGCGGCCGTGATTCTTGCGCCGCTGGAGCGCGCCCGCGAGTTCAGTGAAAAGCCTGTGCGCATTCTCGGAATCGCACAGGCGAGCGATTGGGTCGCCCTCGATCAAAAGGACGACATCACTACTTTTCCCGCCGTCCGCCGCGCCGGCGAAAAGGCCTACAAGATGGCAGGCGTGACGGCCAATGACATCCAATTCGCCGAGCTCCACGATTGCTTCACCATAGCCGAGATCATCGCCATGGAAGATTTGGGGTTCGTGCCTCGCGGAGAAGGCGGACCCTACGTTTTCGACGGCCACACCACACGCGCCGGCGAGCGGCCCGTGAACGCGAGCGGCGGCCTCAAGGCGAAAGGTCACCCGGTCGGCGCCACGGGCGTCGCGCAGATTTTTGACCTGGTGCAGCAGATCCGCTGCGAGGCGGGCGACCGTCAGGTTCCCAGGCACTCCGTCGGCCTGGCGGAGAATCTCGGCGGCTCGGGCGGCACCTGCGTGGTCACCATCCTGGGGGCGGCATGAGAAGCGGCACCGTTTATACTGAGACCGTGATTTACTCCGCGCCGGAAGCCTTCGTCAACGACGTGCCGTATCAGACGGGCATCGTGACGCTGGAGGGCGGCGGAAAAGTGACCGGACGCATCCTCGGCGACCGGGTTCAAATCGATGACCGTGTGGTCGAAGTTGAAGAACGCGACGGCGTTCCGTTCTTCCGGAAAGCCTGAACTATGAAGTTAGCGGAACGAATGCAGCGCATCGGCGTCGAATCGGCTTTTGACGTTTTGGTGCGGGCTCGCGCTCTGGAGGCGCAGGGCCGCAGCGTGATTCACCTGGAGATCGGGGAACCGGATTTTCCGACTCCCTCCCACGTCGTGGAAGCGGCCAAGCAGGCGCTGGACGAAGGCTGGACGCATTACGGTCCCACGCAGGGACTGCCGGAGCTGCGCGAGGCGATCGCCGCGCATGTTTCCGAAACGCGCGGCATTTCCGTAAGCGCGAAGAACGTGTCCGTGGTGCCGGGCGGCAAGCCCATCATCTTCTTCCCTATGCTCGCCCTGCTGGAGCCCGGCGACGAAGTCATATACCCCAATCCGGGCTTCCCGATTTACGAGTCGATGATCCGGTTTCTGGGCGCGACGCCCGTGCCGATGCCGCTCGAAGAGAAGCGCGGCTTCTCCTTTGACCTGAACCTGTTCCGCGACCGGCTGAGCCCGCGCACCAAAATGGTCATCCTGAATTCGCCGCAGAATCCCACCGGCGGAGCCATTCCGCGCGAGGATCTCGCGGAAGTGGCGAACATGCTGCGCGAGCGGGATGTCATCGTGCTCAGCGATGAGATTTACTCGCGGATCTCGTACGGCACGGAAGCGCCCGCCTCCATTACGCAGTTTCCGGGGATGCCGGAGAAGACCATCATCCTGGACGGTTTTTCGAAGACATACGCGATGACCGGTTGGCGCATGGGCTACGGCGTGATGCCCGAATGGCTGGTGGAAGCGGTGAACAAGCTGATGGTGAACTCGAATTCATGCACCGCGAGCTTCACGCAGCGCGCCGGCATCGCGGCGCTCACCGGTCCCCAAGACTGCGTCACCGCGATGGTCGCCGAATTCCGCCGCCGCCGCGACGCCGTTTGCCAAGGTCTAAACGAAATTCCGGGCTTCCGCTGCGCCATTCCCGGCGGCGCCTTCTACGCTTTCCCCAATGTCGAAGGAACCGGCATGAGCTCCAAGGAACTTGCCGATTTCCTGCTGTATGAAGCCGGCGTTTCCTGTCTGGACGGCGGCTGTTTCGGCGAGTACGGCAAGGGCTACATCCGCTTCAGCTACGCGAACTCGATGGATAACCTGATGGAGGCCGTGCGGCGTATCCAGCAGGTGTCCGAGCGCTGGGAAGCGGCGATGCTAGCGCATGGATAAATAGCTTCCGGCAAAGCCGCCGATCGCGGCGAGCGACGACACCAGCGGAATGCGCCAGAGCTTGCTCGGCTTCTGCGGAGGTTGAGCGAAGGACGGCAGCGGCATCGCCGGATCCGCTGGCGCTTCGATTGGCGGCGGCTCGGGCTCAGGCTGCGATTCGACTGTTTGCACGCTCTCCGGCGGCTTTTCGTCTTCCGGAGGAGGCGCCGAACCGCCGGGCCCGTTGTCATCCGGAAGCTTCATGTTCTGGGCAGCCTCGCGGCACACCGCGCCGATGCCCTTGAGCAGGTCGATGAGCGCCCGCTCACTCTGCATGGTCCGCTGCTGTATGGGCGCGAGCTTCTCCTGCACGGCGGCATCGGATGAGGAGGCGATGAGGCTGGCTGCGCGGCCGATTCCGTCGCGCACTTCAGCTTTCAGCCGGTCTTCGAGCGGCCGAATCAGACCGGCCGCCTCGGAACGCGCAGCCTGGATCTCGCTGTGTAGCTCCTGTCGATTGCGTTCGATGCGCTGCTGCAACTCCGCGCTGCGCTGTTCCACGAGCGAAGGAGTGGCGGCTTCGGCGCGGACTGCGTCGAACTCCGCTCGCAGTTCCTCGGTCCGCTGTTCCACCAATTGCGCGATGGAGGCCGCGTCCGACCTCACACCGTGGATCTCGCCGAGCAGCTCCTGACGGGTGCCTTCCATGTGCTCCTGTAATTCAGTGGCACGCTGCTCCAGCAGGCGCGGGATGGCGGAAGCTTCGCGGATGACGGACTCCAGTTCCGGCCTGAGCTGCTCGCGGAACTCCTCCTCGGACCGGCGGAATTCAGAAAGCTCGCCTTCCATCTGCTGCCGCAGTTCCGCGGTGCGCTGCTCAGCCGAAGCGGGGGCGGCAGCGGCTTCGGCGCGAACAGTGGCAATCTCGTTCTTGAGTTCGGCCGCCCGCTCCTCCAGCAGGAGCGGGATTGCCGAAGCCTCGCGGATGATGGATTCCAGCTCGGGTTTGAGCTGGCCGCGGAACTCCTCCTCGGACCGGCGGAGTTCGGCAAGGTCGGCTTCCATCCGCTGCCGCAGTTCCGCGGTGTGCTGTTTCACCATGCCCGGAACGGCAGCGGCTTCCCCGCGAAGTTTCTCCAACTGTCCGTACAGCTCGGCCGTCCGCTGCTCCAGCAGCCGGGGAATCGCGGCCGTTTCGTGCGCCTCGGCGAGACGTGCTTCGAAATGCTCCTGCACCTGGCCGATCATGCTCTGCAACCCGTTCGCTACCGCTTGATCCTGCTTATGCAGCGTCTGCAACTCAATCGCGATCTTGGCTTCCAGTTCGGTCAGGCGGCGTTCCACCTGCCCGGCGTGTTCATGCAAGCGCGCGTCCAGCGCGTTGACAACGGCTTCCAGCACCTTCTGGTCGAACGTCCCCGCGGGCGCGGGCGCGCCGATGGCCGGCGGCTGTGCGGGCGTGCGCTCGATCTCCGCGAGACGACGCTCCAGGAACTCGACCCGGCCTGCGACAGCGTCGACGTCCATCGCGGCCAGCGCGGGCGCAGCGGGGCGTGTTGGTGGCTGGATCAGCTTCATGCCGACGCCGAAAGCGACTCCGTCGCCGAAAGCTACGGCGAGGCTTCGCCAAACGGACGAATCGCGGGTTGGCTGCATATAACATAATTTAACGGAAATGTTCTAGACTGAAAAGGGCAAAATGTAGCTTATGCACATTCCCGCGGATTGGCTGAGCGATTGGTTTAGCGTGGTGCGGCTGGTGGTTGCCTACCTTTTGGCCATGCCTGTCGGCTGGCACCGTGAGATGCAGGAGCACTCCATCGGCATACGCACCTTCCCGCTGGTTGCCATGGCGAGCTGCGGCTACGTGATGCTCGCCAGCACCGGCTATCACAACAGCATCGAAGCGCAAAGCCGCGTCATACAGGGGATGGTGGCGGGAATCGGCTTCATCGGCGGCGGAGCCATCATGCGCGCCAACGGCAGCGTGCACGGCACGGCGACAGCGGCAAGCATTTGGAATACCGGAGTGCTCGGAGCGGCCGTGGCGCAGGACCGCTGGATCCTGGCGATCATGCTCTCCCTGCTGAATCTGTTCACCCTAAAGGTGCTGCTGCCCTGGAAGATGAAGCTGGATGCGCGCCGCGACGCAGATAACCTGTGAACCCCAAGTGCCGACAGGAATCCTTCCTGTCGGGCCGCACTCCGCGCGGCTGCAACCGGTCTGGAGACCGGTCGCTACTTGATTTCCCGGATGCTCCGCCCGACACCGCTTTGAGATTCGGAACTCGCACCATCCGACAGGTCCGGTAATCAGTAGCGACCTCCAGACCGGTCACAGGCGAACGAAGTTCGCCCGGCTGTCAGCCCCGGGCTGAAACCGCTACGCCGTCCGCAGGTAGGCGAGCATCGCCCGGAAGGCCTCCCCTCGGTGGCTCACCTCGAATTTGCGTTCCTCGCTAGCCTCGCCGAAGGTGCAGCCGAATGGCGCATAGTAGAACAGCGGGTCGTAACCGAAGCCGGCGCTTCCGCGCGGAGCGTCCAGGATGGTCCCTTCTACCGACCCGTGAAACACCCCTCGCACTTCCGCGCCCGCTAGCAGCGCGATTGCGCAAACGAAGCTCGCCGTACGGTCGGCCTCGCCGCGCAGATTCTCCAGCAGCAGGCGATTGTTCGCTTCGTCAGTGGCGTTCGGGCCGGAATAGCGGGCCGAGTAAACACCGGGCGCCCCGCCGAGCGCGTTCACGGCGAGGCCGGAATCGTCTGCGAAGACCAGACCGTCCACGGTTGCCGCATAGTGACGCGCCTTCAGAATCGCGTTCTCTTCGAAGGTGCTTCCAGTCTCTTCGCACGCGGGCAGCGCGCCGAAGTTGGGCACGTGCTCGATGGCGATATCGAAAATGCGGGCCGCCATTTGGAATTCGGCGAGCTTGCCCGGGTTGCCGGTCGCGCAATACAGCCGGATCACAACTGGACGAGCGCTTTCTGAAGCTCGATGAGCTGGCCGATGCCGCTGCGCGCCAGCGCGATCATGTTTCCCATTTCGGCATCGTCGAAGGGGTTGTGCTCGGCTGTGGCTTGCAGCTCGATGAACTTTCCGGCCCCGGTCATGACGACGTTCATATCGACATCCGCCTGCGAGTCTTCTTCGTAGCACAGGTCCAGCATGGGTGCGCCGCCGACAATTCCCACGCTTGTGGCGGCGAGGTAGTCGCGTACGGGCATGCGTTTCAGCGCGCCGAACTGCATCATTTGCTTGAGCGCCAGCGAGAGCGCCACGAACGCTCCGGTGACGGATGCCGTCCGCGTGCCGCCATCGGCCTGCAGAACGTCGCAGTCCACGATCACCGTGCGCTCGCCGAGCGCAGCCGTGTCCACAACACTGCGCAGTGCGCGTCCGATCAGCCGCTGAATTTCATGCGTGCGCCCGGACGGGCGGCCCTTGGTGACTTCGCGCGGCGTTCGCTTGGCGGTGGCGCGCGGCAGCATAGAATATTCCGCGGTCACCCAGCCCTTCCCGCCGCCGCGAAGAAACGGCGGGACCGTCTCCTCCACTGTCGCGGCGCAGAGCACGTGCGTGTTGCCGGCTTTGATGAGCGCGGAGCCTTCCGCGGTCAGGAGCGCGCCGGGGATGATTTCCACCGGCCGCATTTGATTGTTCTGTCGTCGATCAGTGCGCACTGAGCACCCAAAATAAGAAGGCAATTACGAAGAGCATTCCGAGAATGATGAGAACCACGCAAGCCATGCCGCCTTGCGGCGCGGGCGTGCTTCTCTTTTTTGCCCGGACCGGCCGGAACTTCGCCATAAATAGCGATGGTAACATCCGGCATGTGAAAATCGAGAGTGTGAAACGCCGTGCGCTGATGGGAACGATGATAAGCCTGACCGCTTGCAGCAAAGAGGAGCCGATGCCCACTGACCTGTTTCCGGAGAATGCGGCCGGCGGCTGGCGGCGCATTTCCGTTGGCGATGTCAATGCATCGGAGGCTCCCGACCCGGTGCCGCGCAACTCCATCGCGCAGTTGCGCGTGGCGCGATATCAAGGCCCGGGAAAGCTGGAGGCCCGCGTGTACCGCCTGACGTCGACGGAAGTGGGCGCGGCGCTGGCCGGCCGTTGGCGGCCGTCCGCGGATACGGTATTCTTCAATCGCCGGAGCTTCTTCTGCGTGGTGAAGTGGGAGCAGGCGGATCGTGCCGCGCTGCAGGCGTTTCTCGCGCAGCTTCAGAAGACGCTGGGCCCCGCGGCTCCCGTAAAATAAAAGAGAAGACCAATGGACGCAATCGCTCGTTATGAGCCGGTGATCGGGCTCGAAGTGCACGTGCAGCTTTCCACCGCGACCAAGATTTTCTGCGGATGTCCCACCAGCTTCGGCGCGCCGCCGAACACCAATGTCTGCCCGGTGTGCCTCGGGCTTCCCGGCGCGCTCCCCGTGTTGAACCGGCGCGCGGTGGAACTCGCGATCAAATCGGCGCTGGCTCTGAATTGCGACGTCCGGCCGTTCTCGCGCTTCGCCCGCAAGAATTATTTTTATCCCGACCTGCCCAAGGGCTATCAGATCTCGCAATACGACCAGCCCTTCTCCGAACACGGGCACGTCGATATCACGGTGAATGGCGAGGTGAAGCGCATCGGCATCACTCGCATCCACATGGAAGACGATGCGGGAAAGAGCATGCACGAGGGTTTTCGCGATTCCGATAAGTTTTCGTATGTCGATCTCAATCGCAGCGGCACGCCGCTGGTGGAAATTGTCAGCGAGCCCGATATGCGCAGCTCCGATGAGGCGTATGCGTATCTCACCGAACTGAAGCAGGTGCTGCAATTCGTGGATGTCTCCACCTGCGATATGGAAAAGGGGCATCTGCGGTGCGATGCCAATGTGAGCGTGCGGCTCCGCGGAGCTGAGAAGTTCGGCACCAAGGCCGAGGTCAAAAATCTGAACTCATTCCGCTTCCTCAAAGAGGCGCTGGATTACGAAATCGAGCGGCAGGTGGCGCTGCTCGAACGCGGTGGCCGCGTGGTGCAGGAAACGCGCCTCTATAATCCCGACCTCGGCGAGACATTCAGCATGCGCAGCAAGGAAGACGCGCACGATTACCGCTACTTCCCGGAGCCCGATCTGACGCCGCTGGAGATCGGCGCCGAGTGGCTCGACAGCCTGCGCGCGGAGATGCCGGAACTGCCCGCGGCGAAGCGCGCTCGTTTCATCACCGAATATGGCTTGCGCGAGTACGATGCCGATGTGCTGACGCAATCGCGGGCGCTGAGCGAGTACTTCGATGCCGCGGCCAGGTCGGCGGGCGATCCAAAAGCGGCTGCCAACTGGGTAATGGGCGACCTCGCGGCGCTGCTCAAAGCGGAAGGGCGCGAAATTTCGGCATCTCCGGTCTCGCCTGAGCATCTCGCGGAATTGATCCGCATGATCGGGTCGGGGAAGCTCTCGGGAAAACTGGCCAAGGAAATATTTCCGAAAATGTTCGCCGGCGGAGAAGCGCCATCGGCCATTGCCGCGCGCGAAGGCTTACAGCAGATCAGCGATACCGGCGCGATCGAGAAGATAATCGACGAGGTGATCGCCGCAAACCCGAAACAGGTGGAGCAATATCGCGGCGGAAAACCGACAGTGATCAACTTCCTGGTCGGTCAGGCGATGAAGGCGACGCGCGGGCAGGCGAACGTCTCGGTGGTGACGGATTTGTTGAAGCAGAAACTGGGGTGAAGACGATGTTGAACGAAGGTGATCAGGCTCCTGACATTCAGGCAAAGACGGATACGGGCGCGGACTTCCGCCTCTCGGATCTCAAAGGCAAGCGCGTCGTACTGTACTTCTATCCGAAGGCCGACACGCCGGGCTGCACCAAAGAGGCGTGCGAGTTTCGCGACGATGCGCGCGCGTTCGCCGGAAAGAACGCCGTGATCGTCGGCGTCTCGCCCGACACGACGGACGCACAGGCGAAGTTTAAACAAAAATACGATCTGCCGTTCACGCTGCTCGCCGACGACGATAAGCGAATCGCGCAGGCGTACGGTGTTTGGAAAGAGAAGAACATGTACGGCAAGAAAAGCATGGGCGTGGAACGAACCACGTTCGTGATCGGGCCCGACGGGAAGATCGAGAAGATCTATGGGAAAGTGAAGGTGGAGGGTCACGCCGGAGCGGTGCTGGCGGCGCTATAAAACGCGGTGTTTTTGCCGCATTCAAACACACTCCGATCGCCGGCACCTTTTACCGCTCCCTAACGCGCGTGAAAAAATATCGAATTGCTTTCTTGACGCCCTCAAACACACTCCGATCGCCGGCACCTTTTACCGCTCCCTCACGGTCACGGCTCCGTATGTAGTTGATTCCGATAACGGAGCCGTGACCGTGAGGGAGCGGTAAAAGGTGCATCGAAAGGCGAATGAATCGCGACGAGAACAGCAGCCGGATTTTTTCGCATCTAAGCAAACATCGCGACAGCTTCCGCCGCGTTCGCGACCGTCACATTGAGGTCGCGCAACAGTCCGTCCTGCACGCCGTAAATCCAGCCGTGGACCGCCAGTTCCTGCCCCCGCGACCACGCCTGGCGAACCTCAAGCGATTCGCACACTGCGCACGCCTGAGAGATCACATTGAGCTCGCTCAGGCGGTCCCAGCGCTGCTCCGGCCCGAGCGCTTCGAGTTCCGCCCGGTTGCGCACGTATACTTCCCGCAGTGGCGCCAGCCATTCGCCGACAAGACCGCCGGTTTGTGGCTCCATGGCCGCGGCGACGCCTCCGCAGCGGTAATGTCCCACCACAAGGACATGCTTCACATGGAGCACCTCAATGGCGTATTGCATCACTGTGTGACAGTTCGGGTCATCGCGCTTCACCATGTTCGCAATGTTGCGATGCACGAAAACTTCCCCCGGCATCAATCCCGTGATCTGGTTTGCGGGCACGCGCGAATCCGAGCAGCCGATCCAGAGGAATTCCGGAGCCTGCTGCGCCACCAGCCGCGCGAAGAACTGCGGGTCGGCATCTACTTCGCGCTTCGCCCATGAGCGGTTGTTCTCGAACAGATCTTTCAGGAGGCGCATCTCTGCCTAGTGTACTAACGCGCGAGCATGGAAGTATGCCGTTGCTTGTGTCCCTCTTTTGCGCGGTAACAGCGCTCGCCGCTCAATCCGAATTTGCCATTCGAAACGTCGATGTCTTCGATGGCTATCGGATGTTGCGCGCGCAAACCGTGACGGTTCGCGACGGCATGATTGTCGCGATCGAGCCCGCGCAGGGCCCCGCCAGCGGCAAAACCCTGCTGCCCGGATTGATCGATGCGCACGTCCATATCGGAGATGCCGATTCCCTGCGGCAGGCCGCGGCCTTGGGCGTCACAACGGAGCTCGACATGTACGCGAGCGACATGAAGCTGCTGATGAAACTCCGCGCGGCAAACGATCCGAACGCCGCCGATTTTCGCACGGCCGGATATGGCGTCACAGTTCCGAAAGGCCACCCGACCGAGATGCTGCCGCCCGGCATGACCCTGCCGACTCTCGGCCCGCACGACGATGCGCAGGCATTCGTGGATGCGCGCATCGCCGAGGGCTCCGACTACATCAAGATCATGTACGAGCACAAGTTCCCGACGCTCACGAAGGAGCAACTCGCCGCCGTCGTGCGAGCGGCGCACCGGCGGGGCAAACTGGCGATCTCGCACATCGGCACGCAGGCGGAGGCTTACGATGCGATCGAGGCGGGCGTCGATGGGCTCGCACACATCTTCATGGATTCAGCTCCGCGCGCCGATTTCGCAGCAGTTGCGGCGTCGCACCACATTTTTCAAATCGGCACGCTCTCCGTGCTCGAGGCGTTTTCCGGGAATCCGCAGGGCGAACGCTTCGCCGTTGATCCGCACTTCGCTCCTTACCTTACACCTGCCGCGCTGGACATCCTGCGCATCAAGCTGCCGCCTCGCGTCTCGCTGGGCGTCAAGTTCGCATACGCGCTGGCGGCAATGCGCGCCGAGCATGAGGCCGGCGTCACGATTCTGGCGGGCACCGACGCTCCCAATCCCGATACGGCGTGGGGCGTGAGTTTACATCGCGAGATGGAACTACTGACGCAATGCGGGTTGACTCCGCTGCAAGCGCTTCAGGCTGCAACATCGGCTCCCGCGCAAGCGTTCTTTCTGGTGGATCGCGGAAGGATTGAGGTGGGGAGGCGCGCCGATCTCGTTCTTGTGAATGGCGACCCGTCAAAAGACATTCGAGCTACGCGGGACATCGTGTCGGTATGGAAAGCCGGGCGGCAGGTCGATCGCACGAAGAAGAAATAGCGCCTTGCTATTCTCTGATCTCGACGATGGTTGCGCCGCCTCCGCCTTCCTGCTGCGGGGCCGCATAAAAGCGGGCGACGTGCGGATGACGTGCGAGCAGTTCGTTGATCGTCTTGCGCAGCACTCCCATTCCAAAGCCGTGGACGATGCGGACGCGGCTGGCTGTGGCCATCACAGCCCTGTCCAGGAACGCGTCTACAGCATCCCGCGCTTCTTCGGCGCGCTGCCCGATCACATTGATTTCCTGGTGCACCGGGGCGAGTTCCGGCGCGGGCTTATAGGTGACGTTTTTCGGCAAGCGGCCGGGCGGTGCTCCGGTCTCGGGAAGCACCTCGATCACGTCGTCCGTCGAGACCTGCATCTTCATGAAGCCGGCTTCCACCTCGATTTTTCCATCGCCCAGCTTGCGGCGAACGCGCGCCGGCTCGCGCACATCGCGCAGACGGACGCGCGCGCCTTCTTCGATTTTGAGCGGCTGAATGCGGTCCTGTCGCGAATCGTCCTGCGTCGCCAGCACCGTGGTGTGGAAGTCCTCTTTCAGCTCGCGTTTCGCTTTGGCGACGCGGCGCTGCGCGTCCTGCTGCGCTTTGCGGCCGGCATCGGTCGAAATCCGGCCGAGCGTTTCCTGCGCCTGCTCTTCGAATTTGGCGAGCGCCTGATCCGTGCGCCTTTCCAGTTCCTTCAGCTTCGCGCCCTCACGCTTTTCCCATTCGTGCGCGAGCTCTTTTTGCCGCTGTTCGTAATGCGCGATTTTCGTGCGCAGCTCGTTTTCGAGCGACTGCGTCTCTTCCAGGCGGCGATGGAGTTCGCTGAGAAACCGCGTAACGTCGCGCTCGCGATCGCTCATGTTGCGGCGCGCGCGAATCATGATGTCCTCCGGGATGCCCAGTCGCGTGGCGATCTCCAGGCCCGCGGACTTGCCCGGCAGTCCGAGGCGGAGCTGATAGGTGGGCTCAAATGTGTTCTCGTCGAAGCCCATCGAGCCGTTCACCACGCCGGGCGTGGAAGCTCCGTAAATCTTCATCGCCATCAGGTGTGTGGAGACGAGCGTGTAGGCTCCGGCCGCGCGGAAATGCTCGACGATCGCGACACCGAGAGCGCCGCCTTCTTCCGGGTCTGTCGCCGCGCCGAGTTCGTCCAGCAGCACGAGCGAATCCGGCGTTACGTCCAGCGCCATCTCGCGAATGTTGGAGACGTGCGCCGAGAAAGTGCTGAGGTTCTCCTGAATCGACTGCTGGTCTCCGATGTCGGCGAGCACCTGCTCAAAGACGGGGAATTCGGCTTCGGCCGCGGGTACCGGCAATCCGCATTGCGCCATCACGCCGAGCAGTCCAACGGTTTTGAGGGTAACTGTTTTGCCGCCGGTGTTCGGGCCGCTGATGAGCAGCGTGCGGTTCTCCGGCGTAAGCTCCAGGCTGATGGGCACGGGCTTCTTGTGACGCCGCCGCAGCACGTCGTCCAGCAGTGGATGACGCGCGTCCTTGAGCAAAACACGCGAGCCGAAGCGCGGCACCGCGCAGTCGAATTCAATGGCGAAGCGGCCTTTGGCGAAGACCAGCTCCAACTCCGCCATCGTCGCGAGGGTCTGGCGAATGGAATCGGCGTACCCGCGCAGCCGCGCCGTCATTTCCACCAGGATGCGATGGACTTCCCGCGCCTCTTCTTCCGAGAGGCGAACCAGCTCGTTATTCAGGTCAATGGTTTCGAGCGGCTCGACGAACAGCGTGTGGCCGCTGGAGCTGGCGCCGTGAATCACTCCGTCCATGCGCCGCCGCTGTCCGGCGATCACCGGCACCACGAAGCGCTCATTGCGAATCGTGACGAATTCCTCCTGCAGGAGCCCTTCTTCGCGATGCGCCTTGAGAAAGCGCTCGAGCGATTCCTGAATGGATCGCTTCTGCCTTTCGATGTCGCGGCGGAGGCGGTTCAGGGCGACGCTGGCGTTATCGGCGATGCTACCGTCGGGAAGAATCTTGCCATCCAGATCTTGCAAAAGCGCGCGGAAGTCGCCGATGGTCTGCGCGCGGCGGCCGAGTCTCGGGAACCGTTCGGCGGCGGCGCTGAGGACGCTCTTGGCATCGGCAGCGCGATCCAGGAGCGCGAACACATCGAAGATCTCCCGCGGTTCCAGGCTTGCGCCTTCGATCCGCAGTTTGTGGACGGCGGGTTCGACGTCGGCAAGGCCGGAGAAGTCGACGCGGATCGCTGCTCCGCGGGCGGCCGCCTGCGGACGAGCGGCAGTGCGGAGATACTCGATAGCTTCTCCGGCTTCGGCCAGAGCATCCGTGAGAAGAGCAGCATCGTGCGAAGGCTGGAGCTTCGTAAGTTCACGACGCCCCTGGTCTGTATAAACGTAGCGGCCGAGCAATTCTCTCAGCGATTCGAACTCGAGTGCCTGTTGGTTAAATTTCACAAGAAGAATTAAGGGACGCAGATGAACGCAGATAAACGCCGATAAGAACCTAAGATTATCCGCGTTTATCTGCGTTCATCTGCGTCCTATTCCATTGTCCTCTCTGAACGAACGCTTTTTCAATCACGCCCAGAGTTCCTTCAGTGATTTGCAGGGCTGGCAGATCTCTTCGGCGGACCCATTCGACTGCGCAGACATCGTCTCCCGGAAAGAGTTTTCCTCCGGTGACTTTGCATACGTAGTCGATCAGGACGTAGTGGTATTCGGGGGCTCCGGCGGCATCCCGGATGATCCGCTCGAAGATTTCGAACATGCGGACTGGTTCGACGATCAGTCCGGTTTCTTCGCGCACTTCACGGCAGACGGCGCCGGCGAGGCTTTCTCCGATTTCCAGCGCGCCTCCCGGCAGCGACCACCAGCCCTTCAGCGGCTCTTTGCCGCGCTGCGCCATCAGAATCCGATCGCGGCGAAAGATCAGGGCGCCCACCCCCACCATTGGCCGCTTGGGGTAGCGGCGATCGTCTTCCATCACTTTTCTTCCCGCGCGCGGAAGACTTCTCCCCGGCTGGTGACCACGAGCGTCTTCTGGTCGGCCTCGGCGAACGCGCAGTCCGCCGGCGCTCCGTGGATGTTCAGCACGTACCGCTCCTTGCCTTCGGGAGTGTAGGAGATGACCGCCTTGCCAGCGGTCACGTACAGGTTTCCCTTGTCGTCCGCGGCAAGGCCGCCCGGAATTCCCGGAGTCGCCGCAATCAGCACGCGATTCGCGGTGGCATCGCCGTTCTTATCCAGCTCATAAGCGCGAATCGTACGCGCATCGGCATCCCCGACGTACAGCGTCCTGCCGTTGGGCGCGAGGGCGATTCCGTTTACGCGGGTGGCAGACTTCGCAAGCAGCTTCAACGGTCCTCGCGGCGGCAGATGGTAAATGCCGTAGAAATCGAGCTCGCGCTTGTCCTGCTCGCTGCCGAACGCGGGATCGGTGAAGTAGACGTGGTCCGTTTTCGAAATTGCGATGTGGCTCGGCGCGTTGAAGCGCTTGCCCTCCCAATCTGCGGCCACCACGTCCGTTTTTCCGGCGCGATCGGTGCGAGTGACGCGGCGCGTTCGTGTTTCGCAGGTGTACAGGCGGCCCTGCGAATCGAAGGCGTTGCCGCGCGGACCGCCCGCGTGTTCCCGCATCACTTCGACTTCGCGGCCGGGATACCAGCGGATGATCCGGTCGCTGGGCGTATCGCTGAACACGAGAAAGCCGTCTTTGCTCCAGGCCGGTCCTTCGGTGAAGGTGAAGTCCTTCGCCAAAAGCTGTATGTGGAATGGCTGCTCCTGCTGCGCCAGCGCCGCAATTGCGGCAGCGAATGCCAGGAGCGCCGGCCGCTTCATTTGCCGGCTGGCCTGTCCTGAATGGTCAAATTGTTGACCACGTCCTTGACGCCCTTCACCTTCTTGACCACCTTGGTGGCCTTGTCCTTCTGACGTTCGTTGGCCACTGGACCGCTCAGCGTGACCACGCCGCCTTTGACCTCTACGTTCAGGGCGCCGCCTTTCACTACCGGGTCGCTGGCCAGCTTATTCATCACGGTGTCGTGAATGGCATCGTCGGTCACGGGCTTCTTGTCGGCGGCCGTCAGAGTGGGCCCGGCGAGCAGGAAAATGGCGAGTAGTGAAGCGAAAAACTTAGACATCGTCTTTACCCGCCATTGTACGCCAGTCGATTGTGTTCAGAAAGGCCGCGTCTTCGCGCCAGCCGGGCTGCACGCGCACATGCAGGTCCAGATAGACCTTCGTGCCGGAGAGCCGCTCGATCTCCTGGCGCGCCAGAGTGCCGATCTGCTTCAGCATGGAGCCCTTGCTGCCGATGATGATGGCTTTTTGTCCATCGCGCTCCACGCGAATGGTAGCGAAGATGCGCGTCAGACGCGGCGTTTCTTCCCATTTATCGACCATCACGTTGATGGCGTGCGGCACTTCCTGATGAGTCGCCTGCAGCACCTTCTCGCGGATGAGCTCAGCGGCGAGGAAACGCCACGGTTGATCCGTTACGTGGTCCGGCGGAAAATACGGCGGACCTTCGGGAAGAAACGAAACGATCACCTTGCGCAAGTCATCGAGGTGCCGGCCCCGCTGGGCGGAAACGGGCACGAAGTCGGCGAAATCGTAGAGCCGCTTGTACTCCTCAATGAGAGGAAGAAGCTGCGCCTTCTCCCTCACCAGATCGATCTTATTCAGCACCACCACGACGGGAGCGCCGGTCTTTTTGGCGAGATCGACAGCGCGGCGATCGTCTTCCGTGAACTTGCGCGCCGCGTCCACCACGAAGAGGAGCAGGTCGCGCTCTTCCAGTGCGCCGCGCACCGTGTCCATGAGGCGTTTATTCAGCGGGGTATCGGCTTTGTGAATTCCGGGCGTGTCGAGAAAGACGATCTGCGCGTCAGGCAGCGTGACCACGCCTTGAATCGACGTTCTTGTGGTCTGGGGCTTGTCCGCGACGATGGCAACTTTTTGCCCGACGAGCGCGTTCAGAAGCGTGGATTTGCCGGCGTTCGGCCGTCCGATTAGGGAGACGAACCCGGAGCGGTGAGTTTCACTCATTGAGCAACCGTTTGCGATTTGGAGATGTGCACTTGTTCTACGCGGAGCTCGTCGCTGGCGAGGACTTCTACGCGGATGCCGTCGCGGTCCACCGCTTCGCCGGCTTTGGGAACGCGGCCGAGCCATTCGCTGAGCAGCCCGCCGACCGTGGTGGATTCGATTTCCTCTTCGGGGCGGAAGGTCTCGAAGAGATCGGACACGCGGTCGAGATCGAAATTGCCGGAGACGATGACGCCTCCGTTGCCATCTTCTTTGATGTCCGAATCGGGCTCATGCTCGTCTCGAATTTCGCCGATGATCACTTCCAGCAGGTCTTCCATGGTGGCCAGCCCGGCAGTGTTGCCGTACTCGTCCACAACTATGACCATGTGGGTGTTTTCCTGCTGCATCTGGCGCATCAGGTCGGCGACGGGCTTGGTTTCCGGGACAAAGAGGATGGGACGGATGAGTTCGCGCACGGTCCGGGTCAGGCGCTCGCCCGCCTCCAGCTCAAACATGTCGCGCACGTGCACAAAGCCGAGCACTTCATCGATGCTGTTTTCGTACACGGGAATGCGCGAATACTGTTCGTTGATGACGAGCTGCCGCAGTTCTTCGAGCGTGGCGCTCACCGGGATGGCGACCATATTGGGCCGCGCGGTCATCACCTCGCGGACCGTCTTATCGCCGAACTCCACGACGCCCTGAATCAACTCGCGATCGTTCTCTTCGATGAGGCCTTCTTCAGTGCCGGCGGAGATCAGGGCTTCGATGTTTTCGGCGGAGGTCGGCTCCTCCTTCGATTGCGGCGTATCGTCGGCCAGATCCATCAGCGATTGGAAGAACTCGAGCGCGGTGGAAAAGGGGCGGGCCAGCGCGGCGAGTCCGCGGAGCAGCGGAACGAACGGCAGCAGCCAGGCGCCGCGCGTGCGCCGGTAGAGAAACTGCGGCACCACGTACGAGGCTACGACCATGGTGAGCCAAACGGCGACCATGGTCTCCCAGAAGATGGCCGCGGTCCAATGCTGCCCATCCTGAAACCACGCAAAGAAAAGGACGCCGATGACCACCAGCACGGTGTGCTTGATGAGCGAGAACGCGCCGGCGCCATCGTCCGTGTCCAGGCCGAGGCGGTCTTCCAGTGTTTCTTTGAAAAACCTGAGGCTCGGCAGGTCGCGCGTGCGCAGGCGCAGGCTTTCCAGATACAGGATCTGCACGAACGTGACGAGTCCCAGCAGAGGCACTGCAAGGCAGGACGCAATGACGACCGCGATCATCATGCGCGCACTCTTTCGATGAGGCTGTTGGGCAGGCGGAGGCGCGTGCGCCAGCGTTTCTCCGTGCGGGCCATGGCGCCGGAATCGGTCTCATGGTCCATGCCGAGGAGGTGCAATACACCGTGCAGCATCAGGATGCGAATTTCGTCTTCGATCGTGTGTCCGAATTCCCGAGCCTGCGCGCGGGCGTGGCCGAGGGAGATCGCGAGATCGCCGAGCGAATCGGGAGTGGCGCCGGGAAAGGACAGGACGTCGGTAGGATAGTCTTTGTTGCGGAACTCGCGATTCAGGCGGCGCAGTTCGGCATCGCCGGTGATGAGCACGTCGAAGCGGCGGCCGCGGGCAACTTCCGTCTGGAGTTTTCGGGCGAAAAGGGCGAGGCTCCGCTTGCGCAGCGTCTCAGGGACGCGCCGGAATATCACAGTACTGCCGTCGGGCGAATTCATGGCGGCGCTCAGGCCTGCGGCGCGGTTTCGGTGACCGGCAGAGCGGGCGCGGCTTGGGGCGGCGCGGCCGGGGTGGCGGCGCCGTCATCCTGCGGGAGTCCGCCGAGACTCAAGGCGAGCTGGCGATTGGCGCCAATGGTGTCGTTGTACTGCTCGTATGCCTTGACGATCCGCTGCACCAGACTATGGCGCACAACGTCTTTTTCGTCGAAGCGCACGAAGCTGATGCCCTGCACGCCTTTCAACACTTCCATGGCGTCCAGCAGGCCGCTGCGGCGGGCATTCGGCAGGTCGATCTGGGTGACGTCGCCGTTGATCACCATTTTGGAGTTGAAGCCCTGCCGCGTGAGCACCATCTTCATTTGCTCCGGCGTGGAGTTCTGGGCTTCGTCGAGAATAATGAAACTGTCGTTGAGGGTGCGTCCGCGCATGAAGGCGATGGGCGCGACTTCGATGACGTTGCGCTCCAGCAGTTTTTCGACGCGCTCGTTGTCGAGCATGTCGTAAAGAGCGTCGTAGAGAGGCCGCAGGTAGGGATCGATCTTGTCCTGCAAGGTGCCGGGCAGGAAGCCGAGGCGTTCGCCGGCTTCGACGGCTGGTCGCGTGAGGATGATGCGTGCGACCTGTTTGGCGAGCAGGGCGGAGACGGCCATGGCGACGGCGAGATAGGTTTTTCCCGTGCCGGCCGGGCCTATACCGAAGACCATGTCATTGCGCTCGATGGCTTCCAGGTAACGGCGCTGGTTGACGGATTTCGGCGCGAGCACCTTCTTGCCGAAATTCCGCTGCTTGCCGGATTGAACGAGGGCGCGCAGGGACACTTCAGGATCGTTGGTGACGACACGAAGGTAGCTGTTGAGGTCGCCGTTGTTGAAGACGTGACCTTCTTTGGTCAGGGTGTTGTAGTCTTCGAGGATATTTTCGACGCGATTGACGTTGGATTCATCGCCTTCGATTTCCAGATTGTTGTCCACCAGTTGTGTGTGAACGCCCAATCCGGATTCGATGAGCCGGATGTTTTCATCGCGCGTGCCAAACAGGCTTTCGACACCACGGGAAATGCGGACGCTAGCTTTCATTGAGTGGGAGCTGGATACCTCCAAGCAGGGTTAACGCAGGGACAGGGCTTTTCGTTTCGATGGGAAGAACTCGAATCTTCGACAACCCACTGGGGCGGGCAGAAGAGGGCCATCCAGAAACCATTATATCAGGGTTGGGATTGGGGCTGTGGCTTGGCGGGGCCTGGGTTTGCGGCTGCGGGGAATGGGTTCGTTTTTCGGGGAGTTTGTTGATTCGATTCGGGTTAGTTGGGTTCGTTCGGCAAAAATGTGTTTTTGGGAGAGGCGTTGTCGGCGAAGCGGGTCCAGCTTATTGCCGCCTTTCAAACGCACTCGCATTCCCGGCGCCTTTTACCGCTCCCTTACGGTCACGGCTCCGTATGTGGTTGATTCTGCTAGCGGAGCCGTGACCGTAAGGGAGCGGTAAAAGGTGCATCGAAAGGCGAACGGAGCGCGACAAGAACGGCATCGAAAGGCGAATGGAGTGAGACGAGAACGGCAGCCGGACGGGACATTGATCCTCGTTCTATTGTTAGCACGGCGACACGACGGTTTCGATTCTTAAGAGAATCGAATCGTCTCGAGGGGGTTAGGTCCCGGGATGGTCTTCACCCACGAGTTCATCTCTTCCTCGTTCTGCATCAGATCGCGGAGAGTGACCTTACTCAGCACCTGATCCACGGACACCTGCACGGCCCGCCAGAGGGAGCGCACCGAACAATCCACACTGCGCGTGCAGATGGCGTGCTGGCCCGAGTGGCTGTCGCAGAAGTCGCTTTCGAAGAGCTTGCCGCCGAGCGCGTCCATGACGTCGCCGATGACGATTTCCTCGGGACGCCGCGCGAGCGTGTAGCCGCCGTCTTTTCCGCGGGCGGCCTTGACGAAGCCGCCCTTTCGCAGCACGCGAAGAATCTTGGCGGCGTACGGCGCCGATACGCCTTCCGCGCCGCTGATCTCGGGGATGGTGAGACCGCCTCCATCGGCATAACCGATGCGCACCAGGCAGCGCAGTCCGTATTCTTCGTTCGCGCTCAGCTTCATCGGCGGTTGAGTCTCCCGATCGGAATGATGTCCTCGATGCCGAGCGCCAGTTTGGCGGCTTCGGACATGCGGTCCTTGGTCCACGGGGGATCGAAGGTCAGTTCGAGTTTGACGTCCGTAACTCCCGGGACGGCGCGGACGGCGCGCTCCACCTCGCCGGGCAGGGTTCCCGCGACGGGGCAGTTGGGCGCGGTCAGCGTCATGCGCACATCCACCTTGCAGTCTTCGGCGATGTCGATGCCGTAGATCAAGCCGAGCTCGTAAATATTGACCGGCATCTCGGGGTCGTAGACCTTCTTGAGCGCCGCCACAATCTGTTCGCGCTGAATCATTCCGTGCTGACCACCGGTTCGGCTTCCGGCTCGGCGGCCATCAGCGCGGATTTCAGAGTGTGCCAGGCGAGCGTGGCACATTTCACGCGCGCGGGGTAATCGCGCACGCCGCAAAAAACCACCAGCTTGCCAAGCTCATTGCTCACCGGCGTATCGGTGGTGAGCAGGTCATGAAACCTGTCGAGCAGCTTGAGCGCTTCGTCGCGCGTTTTGCCCTTGAGCGCTTCCGTCATCAGAGAAGCCGAGGCGGTCGAAATGGCGCAGCCGGAGCCCACGAAGCTGACGTCCTTGACGACATCGCTTTCCATCTTCAGAAAAAGCTTGAGCTTGTCGCCGCAGAGCGGGTTGTAGCCCTCGGCCTTGCGCGTCGCGTCGTCCATCGAGTGGCAATTTCGGGGACGCTTGCTGTGGTCGAGGATGATTTCCTGGTAAAGATCGTGGACCATCAGGAGAAAATCTCCTTTACTTTTTGGATGCCCGACGCCAGCGCGTCGATCTCGCCGAACGTGTTGTAGAACGCCAGCGATGCCCTTGTAGTCGCGGGCACATGGAACCAATCCATCAGCGGCTGCGCGCAGTGATGGCCGGTGCGGACGGCGATGCCCTGCCGGTCCAGCACGGTTCCTATGTCGTGCGGGTGAATGCCTTCGATCACGAAGCTGACCACCGCGGCCTTTTCGCGCGCGGTGCCGATAATGCGCAGCCCGGGGATGGCCGAGAGCCGTTCGGTGGCATACACGAGCAGTTCATGCTCGTACGCGGCGATGGTTTCCAGACCGATGTGCGTGAGGTAGTCGAGGGCGGCTCCGAGTCCGATGCCGCCGGCGATGTTGGGCGTGCCCGCTTCGAACTTGTACGGCAGGTCGTTGTACGTCGTCTTCTCAAAGGTGACCGTGCGGATCATGTCGCCGCCGCCCTGGTACGGAGGCATTGCGTTCAGCAGTTTGGTCTTGCCATATAGAATGCCGATGCCTGTGGGTCCGCAGACCTTGTGTCCGGAAAACGCGTAGAAATCGGCGTCCAGAGCCTGCACGTCCACCGCAATGTGCGGCGCGGCCTGCGCTCCGTCAATCAGGGTCAGCGATCCGTTGGCGTGGGCCATCTCGATGATCTGGCGCACCGGATTGATGGTGCCGAGCGCATTGGAAACGTGCGCCACCGCAACCATCTTGGTTCGCGGCGTCAGGAGCCTGGCGTACTCCTCCATGATCAGCTCGCCGCGGTCGTTCATGGGAATGACGCGCAGCACCGCGCCGGTCTCTTCGCAGAGCATCTGCCAGGGCACAATGTTCGAATGGTGCTCCATGGCGGAGATGACAATCTCGTCGCCCTCTTTGATGTTCTTGCGCCCCCATGAGGAGGCGACCAGATTGATTCCTTCCGTGGTGCCGCGCGTGAAGATGAGCTCGCTTGTGTGCCGCGAGTTCAGGAATTTCTTCGTCTTGGCGCGCGTTTCTTCGTACGCCGCGGTGGAGCGCTGGCTCAACTCGTGAACGCCGCGGTGGATATTGGCGCAATCCACTTCGTGAAACTTGCGAATGGCATCGATGACCTGGATCGGTTTTTGGGCCGTGGCCGCGCTGTCCAGATACACAAGCGGCTTGCCATGGACGGATTGCTTGAGAACCGGGAAATCCGCCCGGACCTTTTCCACGTCGAAGCCGGTTGCGACCTTACTGGTGATGGTGCTCATGGAATTTCTCGAAGAGATACTTCTCCAGCGATTCCTTCAGCGCCGGAATTTTAATGCGGTCCACGACATCCTGGGCAAACGCGTACGTCAGCAGGCTGCGCGCTTCGCTCCGGCCGATGCCGCGGGAACGCAGGTAGAACATAGCCTCCGCATCGAGCTGCCCGATGGTGGCGCCATGAGTGCAGCGCACGTCGTCGGCATGGATCTGCAGCTCAGGCTTGGTGTCGATAACGGCATCGTCGCTCAGCACCAGGTTTTTGTTGGTCTGTTTCGAGTCGGTCTTCTGCGCGTCTTTGCGCACGATGATGCGGCCGTTAAAAACGGCGTGCGCGCGGTCGTCGAGAATTCCCTTGTAAAGCTCGTGACTGGCGCCGTGCGGCTTGGCGTGGTCGATGACGGTGTGATTGTCCACGTGTTGGGAGCCGTTGGCGATGTACAGGCCGTTCACCGTGGCCTCCGTGCCTTCGCTGAGCACCGCGTTGACATCGTTGCGCACCAGCGCGCCCCCGAGGGAGATGTTGTGCGTGGAAAACGTCGCGCTGCGGCCAAGCTGCGCCTGCAGGGTAGCGATGTGGAACGCCTCGCCCGATTCGCGCTGCACCTTGTAGTGGTCGATCACCGCGCCTTCCCCGGCGACGATCTCCGTGACCGCGTTGGTGAAGTACTTACCCGCGCCGCTGTAGCTTTCGACAATTGCAGCTTGCGAGTTCGCCCCGGCGATTACGAGCAGCCGCGGATGCGCCGCTCCGGCTTGCGCGATCTGAATATCGATTTCGATGGGCTCGGCAATGACCGCGCCGCGCGGAATCTCCAGCGCGATGACGTCATTCAGAAACGCGGTATTCAATGCCACGAACGCATTGGCTTCCGTGCTTGCGTACTTGCCGAGATGCGCTTCGGTTTGCGCATCGCCCAAGGTGAGCCGGGTGACGCCTTCGGGAACGCGCACGATGCGTTCGGCGCGGGCGCGGCTAAACCGGGCGCGAGCGATGGGGGCGACATTCGTGAATCGCCACTCTTCATCGCGCGTGGTGGGGAAACCCAGCCGGCTGAAGCGTTCGAAGGCTTCATTGCGCAGTTCGCGCAGCCACCCCTCGGCGGCGGGCTGAGACGTGAAGTCCGCCAGCCATGCGCCGGTCTGTTCGGCAATCGCAGCCGTCATCGAGCGACAGCCTCCTCTTCATCTTCGATTCCGAGTCCCGCGTAGCCGCTCTCTTCGAGTTGCAGCGCGAGTTCCTTGCCGCCGCTTTTGACGATCCGGCCTTGGGAAAGCACGTGCACGTAATCCGGGACGATGTAGTTCAGCAGGCGCTGATAGTGCGTGACCACGATCATGCTGCGCTCGGGGCCGCGGAGCGCATTCACGCCGCCGGCGACGGTGCGGAGCGCGTCGATATCCAGGCCGGAATCGGTCTCATCGAGAATGGCGAGCTTCGGTTCCAGCACGGCCATTTGAAAAATCTCGTTGCGTTTTTTCTCGCCGCCGGAGAAGCCGGTGTTCACAGGGCGATTCAAGAGCGCCTGATCCATCTCCATGAGCTTCATCTTTTCGCGCACCAGGTTGAGGAAGTCCATCGCGTCCAGTTCTTCCTGTCCCTGGCTCTTGCGCACCTGGTTGAGGGCGGCTTTCAGGAAGTACATGTTGCTGACGCCCGGAATTTCCACTGGATATTGGAATGCGAGAAAAATGCCGGCGCGCGCGCGGTCTTCCGGCGAAAGCTCCAGCAGGTCGTGTCCCTGGTAAATCACCTGGCCGCCGGTAACGGCGTACAACTCGCGGCCGGCGAGCACTTGAGCGAGCGTGCTTTTGCCCGAGCCATTCGGCCCCATGATGGCGTGCACTTCACCGGAATTCACGGTGAGGTCAATGCCCTTCAGAATTTCACGATCGCCCACGCGGGCGTGCAGATCTTTGATTTCGAGTAGTGCCATGTTGTTGTGCTTGTGCTTAGCCGACGCTGCCTTCGAGGCTGACTCCGAGGAGTTTCTGGGCTTCCACGGCGAACTCCATCGGGAGCTCGCGGAACACTTCCTTGCAGAAGCCGTGCACGATCATGCTGACCGCGTCTTCGGTGGAAATGCCGCGCTGGCGGCAATAGAAAATCTGGTCTTCGCCGATCTTGCTGGTGGAGGCTTCGTGCTCAACCTGCGAGGACGTGTTCTTCACTTCGAGATACGGGAAGGTGTGCGCGCCGCACTGGTCGCCCAGCAGCAGCGAATCGCACTGCGAATAATTGCGGGCGCCGGTAGCGGACTTGAGGATCTTGACGCCGCCGCGATACGTGTTCTGGCCATGGCCGGCGGAGATGCCCTTCGAGACGATCGTGGAAGTGGTGTTCTTCCCGATGTGAATCATCTTGGTGCCGGTGTCGGCCTGCTGCCAGTTGTTGGTCAGCGCGACCGAGTAGAACTCACCCACCGAGTTGTCGCCGATCAGCAAACAACTGGGATATTTCCAGGTGATGGCGGAGCCGGTCTCCACCTGGGTCCAGGAAATCTTCGAGTTGACGCCGCGGCAGGCGCCGCGCTTGGTGACGAAATTGTAGATGCCGCCTTTGCCGTCCTTATCGCCGGGATACCAGTTCTGGACGGTTGAATATTTGATCTGCGCGTTATCGAGCGCCACGAGTTCGACGACGGCGGCGTGCAACTGGTTGGTGTCGCGCATGGGCGCCGTGCAGCCTTCCAGGTAACTGACGAAAGCGCCCTCGTCGGCAATGATCAGGGTGCGCTCGAACTGGCCGGTGTCCTTGGCGTTGATGCGGAAGTAGGTGGAGAGCTCCATCGGGCAGCGAACGCCCTTGGGCACGTAGCAGAAGCTGCCGTCGCTGAACACGGCGGAGTTCAGCGCGGCGAAGAAGTTATCGCTGGTCGGAACCACGGAGCCGAGATACTGGCGGACCAGATCGGGGTGCTCCTGTACGGCTTCGGAGAAGGAGCAAAAGATGATGCCCTGAGCTTTCAGCTTTTCCTTGAACGTGGTGGCGACGGAAACGGAATCGAACACGGCATCCACCGCGACTCCGGCGAGCAACTCGCGCTCTTTCAGCGGAATGCCGAGCTTTTCGTAGGTTTTGAGGAGCTCAGGATCGACTTCGTCGAGGCTTTTGGGGGCGTCGATTTTGGTCTTGGGAGCTGCGTAATAGATGATGTCGTTGTAGTCGATCTTGGGGTAGTGGACGTTGGCCCAGGTGGGCTCTTCCATACCCAGCCAGTGGCGGTAGGCCTTCAGGCGCCACTCCAGGAGCCATTCGGGCTCCTTCTTCTTGGCGGAGATCAGGCGGACGACGTCTTCGTTCAGGCCGCGCGGGATGGAATCGGCTTCGATATCGGTGACGAAGCCCCACTTATATTCCTGATTCGCAAAAGTTTCTATGGTGTTGGTGGATTCGCTCACCGGCATGCGCTCCTAAACTGTTGGAACTGTTGATCTGACCTAAGGGTAGCTAATCTGTACTTCTTAGTCAAGATTACGCTTTTAATGGATGCGGGGAGGGACCGAATGGCTTCAGACGGGGGTTGGGCGGCTCAAAGTCAGGCGAACGGGTTGGAGTGGGTCTCGTAAACTTTGAGGCATCGCAATTCACCGCAGAGACACAGAGGACGCTGAGAGGCCACAAAGATATAGATTTCCCGCCAGAAACTTGCTTCTTCGGCAACGTTCTACAGGTTTGTTTTACAGAACACCGGTGGCCTCCTCTTTGACTCGCGACTTGTGAAGCGGAATCGAAGCCAGTGCAGCGAGCACCTGCGTCGAAATTACAAATAGACGGGGCGGTTCGCTGCCGATGAGCTCTCGGGCGATTCTCTGCTTCTTTCCGTCAACGGGATCGTAGGCGTAAATCAGTACGTTCGAGTCCAAAAACTCAACGCCGCTCATGAAGGTCCGCACGAGTCCAGGTTCGCTTGCCCACCGGGAAGCTAGACTCATCGAAACTCCTCTTCAGAGCTTCTATCGCTTCGCGCTTCCGTTCCTCGGCTGCGGCTTCGTCCTCCCGTATGATTTTTGCGAGTTCCTGGTTGAACAGATCGTTGATTGTAATCTGCCGGTCGGCGGCGATCTCGGACACCTTTTCCACCAACTCCGGGTCGAGATTCAGCGTCAACTTCATACCTTCATCATACCCTCGGCTCCCCGTAACGGAATTCTTCTTGCCTGATCCGCGGTTTTCGAAGGAAACTGGAAGTTCAAGGAGAACGACGGAAATTGGCAAATGGCCGTAAAAGCACGCTGGTGGCGGAACCCACCGAGCGCTGGACCCCCCAGGTAGCCAGCGACTTCTATGACGTCGCGAGCTGGGGTAAGGGCTACTTCTCGGTTGGCGACAATGGCCATGTCCGCGTTCATCCCGAAAAAGACCCCAGCCGCTCCATAGACCTCAAGGAACTTGTCGATACGCTCGTGCTGCGCGGCATCAATCTGCCGATCCTGATCCGTTTCGCCGACATCCTGAAGCACCGCCTCGGGGAGCTGCACGGCGCGTTCGCCACCGCCATCGGCGAGCACCACTATCACGGCGGCTACTGCTGTGTGTACCCCATCAAGGTCAATCAGCAGCGGCAGGTAGTGGAGGAAGTTCTCGAATTCGGTAAGCCCTTCGGCTTCGGACTGGAGGCCGGGTCGAAGCCCGAACTGATGGCGGTTATGGCGCTGGCCGACAACGATACGCCGATCATCTGCAACGGCTTCAAAGACGACGAGTACATCGAGATGGCCATGCTGGCCCAGAAAATGGGCCGCAAGATCATCCCGGTTGTCGAGAAGTATACCGAGCTGCATCTCATCCTCAAGTACAGCGCGCGTGTCGGCGTGCGTCCGAATATCGGGCTGCGCGTGAAACTCGCCAGCCGCGGGTCGGGACGTTGGAAGAGTTCGGGCGGCTACCGTTCCAAGTTCGGCCTCTCCGCAACGGAAGCGATGCGCGCTTTACAGGAGTTGAGGGACCTCGGCATGGCCGATTGCCTCAACCTGTTGCACTTCCATCTCGGCAGCCAGATCACCAACATCCGCCAGATCAAGGGCGCGGTGAATGAGGCCGTGCGCGTTTATGTGGATTTGGCGCGCGCAGGCGCCGGCCTGAAATATCTGGACGTCGGCGGCGGTCTCGGCATCGACTACGACGGCTCGCAGACGGACTTCGAATCCAGCGTCAATTACACGCTGCAGGAGTACGCCAACGACGTCATCTACCACGTGCAGAATGTTTGCGATGAAGTGAATGTCCCCCACCCGACCATCGTCACGGAAAGCGGGCGCGCCATCGCCGCGTATCACAGCGTGCTTGTCTTCAACGTTCTGGGCGTTTCCGGCATGGGCGAAGCGGAGCTGCCGCCGGAGCCGCCGGCCGATGCCGAGCAGCCGCTCATCGATTTGCAGGAGACCTATCGCGGCCTGACCGCAAAAAACCTGCTCGAGAGCTATCACGACGCGCAGCAGGCGCTCGATCAGGCGTTGAACCTCTTCAGCCTAGGCTACCTTTCGCTGGAACAGCGCTGCATCGCGGAAAACCTCTACTGGGGCATTCTGCGCAAGATTCAAAAACAGGCGCGCGATCTCGATTACTTCCCCGAGGAACTCGAAGGCATCGACGCGATGCTTTCCGATACCTACTTCTGCAACTTCTCGCTCTTCCAGAGCATGCCGGATAGCTGGGCCATCAAGCAATTGTTCCCGGTGATGCCGATCCACCGGCTGGGCGAGGAGCCGTCGCATCCGGCTGTGCTCGGCGACATCACGTGCGATTCCGACGGCAAGGTGGACGCGTTCATCGATCGGCGGGACGTCAAGCGCACGTTGCTGCTCCACTCGTTCGATGGCGGCGATTATTACCTCGGCACCTTCCTGCTGGGCGCCTACCAGGAGATCCTCGGCGACCTGCACAACCTGTTCGGCGATACCAATGCCGTGCACGTGCGCCTCAACGAAAGCGGCGAGGTGATGCTGGACTCCGTCATCAAGGGCGACACGGTCCGCGAGGTTCTGAACTACGTTCAGTTCTCATCGGACAACCTGGTGGCCAAGTTGCGCCGGGACGTCGAAGCAGCGCTCCGCGAGGGTCGCATGACCTACGAAGAAAGCGGCTCGCTGCTGCATTTTTACGAGGATGGGCTGCACGGCTACACGTACCTCGAAGACGTGCACGAAGCGTAGGGGTACGGGTCAGCGCACGATTCCCGCGAGCGTATCCCAGAATTCGGGGAAGGAGACGGAAGCGGCTTCGGCGCCTTCAATGGTCGTCGTGCCGGCGGCGCGCAGGCCCGCGACCGCGAACGCCATGGCGATCCTGTGGTCGCCGTGCGAATCCACTTGGGCAGCGCGAAACTTCTGGCGTCCGGGAATGATCATCCCATCGGGCAGTTCCTCCGCAGCCACTCCCATCAGCTTCAGGTTGTCCACCACGGTGCGAATGCGGTCCGTCTCCTTGATGCGCAATTCCTGTGCGTCGCGGATTTCGAGCCCCTGTTCGCTGGCTGCGCCCAGCACGGCAAGGACGGGAATCTCATCGATCAGCGCCGCGGTGAGGCCGCCCGAGATCTTCCCGCCGCGCAATTCGGAATGCTCCACCAGGATTTCGCCCACCAACTCGCCATTGCGGCTCTCAATTCCGGCGATGCGAATGCGCGCTCCCATGCCTACGAGAAAATCGAGCAGCGCCGATCGTGTGGGATTCAGTCCGACGCCCGAGATGGTCAGGCGCGAGCCCGGAAGCATCAACGCCGCGACGAGGAAGAACGCAGCGGAAGAAAGATCTGACGGCACAAATAGTTCGCGCGCCTGCAATTTCGGCCGGCCCGTAATCGCGATGCGCCCGCCGGCCGCTGTGACTTCCGCGCCGAACTCGCGCAGCGCAATTTCGGAGTGGTCGCGCGACCGCACGGGCTCGCCGACACTGGTTTCGCCCTCTGCGAACAGTCCGGCGAACAGCACACACGTTTTGACTTGCGCGCTGGGCACGGGCAGATCGTAATGAATGGGCCGCAAGCGCCCGCCGTGGATTTCCAGGGGAGGAAACTTGCCGTCGCGAGCTTGGATGCGTGCGCCCATTTGCGCCAGCGGAGTCATGATGCGCTGCATGGGGCGGCGCGACAGCGACTCGTCGCCAAAGATGCGGGACCGGAACGGCTGCGCCGCGAGGATGCCGGAGAGCATGCGTATGGTGGAGCCCGAATTGCCCGCGTCGAGGTCCGCGGCGGGTTCGCGCAGGCCATCGAGTCCGCGCCCGTGTACCGTGAACTCGGTGCCGCCGCCTTCCACTTCAATGCCCAATGCGCGCACGCACCCGAGAGTCGAGTGGCAATCCGCGCCTGTTGAGTAGTTATGAATCCTTGTAGGTCCGTCTGCGATCGACGCCAGCATGGCATAGCGATGCGAGATGCTCTTATCCCCGGGCAGTGAGATACTGCCCTCCACCGAACTCGCCGGAACAATCTGTTTTTGCATGGAAACTTCTATTTTACGCAGGCAGGGCGCGTAAACGCATAGCGAAACCCGTTCGCCGCGATTCCGCGCAGTTCCTCTTCCGTGAAGCCGAAGACCTGCGCCGCCAGCCGATACTCGTCCAGCAGCGAACAGCGGAACATGGCGGGGTCGTCGGAATTGAGGATGATGGGCACTCCGGCGTCGTAGAGGCGGCGCAGCGGATGGTCTTCGAGACGGGCGACAACGCCGGTGACGACGTTGCTGGTGGGGCAGACTTCGAGGGGGATGTCGCGCGCACGCAACTCGCGCAGCAAGCGCTCATCGTCGATCGCGCGGATGCCGTGACCGATGCGCTCGGCGCCGATCCCGAGCGCCGCCCAGATGCTCTCCGGCCCCATACTCTCGCCGGCGTGGGCGGTCAGATGCAGCCCTTCGCTTTCCGCCCAGAGAAAGACGTCGCCGAAGAGTTCCGCCGGACCGCGCTCCTCGCTGCCGCCGATCCCGAGCGCCACCACGCCGCGACCCTGCCGTTCCGCCGCAAGCTCGGCGACGCGGCGCACGTGCTCCACGCCGAACTGCCGCACGCCATCGAGAATCCAGCGCACTTCGACGGGCGACTTTTCGGCTTGGGCGGCTATGGCGTCGAAGATCGGGGCGAAGTCCTGCTCCTTCCATAACACCACGCCGGCGGCGACGATAATTTCGGCGTACTGGACATTTTGGGTAATGAGGCGCTGCAGCAGCCGACGGGTGATGAGGGCGTAGTCATCGGGTGTGCGCAGACGTTTGCCTATCACTCCGAAGGCGCGCAGGAAGGCATCGAAGCTGTCGTAGGAATATGTGGCCCGGTACTCATCGACACTTACGGTGGGGTCCAGTTCGTGAAGGGTTTCGGGTTCCACCGAACCTTCCAGATGCAGATGCAGCTCCGCTTTCGGCAAATCGAGCAGGAAATCCGCCATACTTATTTCTTTAGACTCTCATGACTTCGCAAGAGATGGAATCCATCGTCGGCGGATATCACGGCGACGCTTTCCGCGTCCTGGGGCCGCACGGCATTCGCAAGAAGAACGGCGCGGGCCGGTGGGAAGTCCGCGCCTTCCTGCCGCAAGCTGAAGCTGCGTCCGTCCTGCTCGGCGACGAGGTTGTTCCGATGACCAAGGAGCATCCCGAAGGGCTGTTCTGCGGAGTCCTGCAAGGCGATGCACGCGCGTATCGTCTGCGAGCGCAACTGTGGGACGGCCGCACCGTCGACTTTGACGACCCCTACCGCTTCGGCCTGCTCATCACCGATTCCGACCTCTACCTGCATACCGAGGGCACACTGCACGAGGCGTATCGCACACTCGGCGCGCACCTCGGGGAGGCCGACGGTGTGCGCGGCGTACGTTTCGCCGTTTGGGCGCCGAACGCCGAAAACGTCACGGTTGCCGGCGAGTTCAACGATTGGGACATTCGCCGCCACCCCATGCGGCGGCGCAGTGGAGGCGTCTGGGAGCTCTTCATTCCCGGCCTGGATTCCGGCGCGAAATATAAATACAACGTCCGCTCCCAATTCAACGCCTACCAGCAGCTCAAGGCCGATCCGTACGCGTTCTACTGCGAGATGCCGCCGAAATCCGCGTCCGTGGTCTGGGACATCAACCGCTACCAGTGGAACGATGCCGCCTGGCTGGAGCAGCGCGGCGCCACCGATTGGCTCAAGAGCCCGATCGCGGCTTACGAAGTTCACCTGGAAAGCTGGATGCGCGGGCCGCTAGGCCAGCCTCTCACGTACTGCGAGATGGCCGTCAAGCTGGTGCAATACGTGAAGCAGATGGGCTACACGCACATCGAGCTGCTGCCCATTATGGAGCATCCGTTCTCAGGCTCGTGGGGCTACCAGGTGATCGGCTACTTCGCGCCTACGTCCCGCTTCGGCACGCCGGACGATTTCAAGCACTTCGTCGACATCTGCCACCAGAACGGAATCGGCGTGATCGTCGATTGGGTGCCCGCGCATTTCCCGAAAGACGCTCACGGCCTGGTGTTCTTTGATGGCACCGCGCTCTACGAGCATGCCGACCCTCGCAAGGGCGAACATCGCGATTGGGGCACGCTCATTTTCAATTACGGCCGCAACGAGGTGAAGACCTTCCTGGTGTCGAACGCGCTGTTCTGGCTGAAGGAGTACCACATCGATGGCTTGCGCGTGGATGCCGTCGCGTCCATGCTCTACCTGGACTACTCCCGGCAGCCGGGCGAATGGATTCCGAACCAGTACGGCGGCAACGAAAACCTGGAGGCCATCGACTTTATCCGCCGCTTCAATGAAGTCGCTCACACGATTCCGGGCTGTTTCACGGTGGCAGAAGAATCCACGGCGTTTCCCGGCGTATCCAAGCCCGTGTATCTCAACGGCCTGGGCTTCACCATGAAGTGGAACATGGGGTGGATGCACGACATGCTGGATTACTTCAGCAAAGACCCCATCTATCGCAAGCACAATCACAACCACATCACCTTCAGCCTGCTCTACGCGTTCACGGAGAATTTCGTGCTGCCCATCTCGCATGACGAAGTGGTACACGGCAAGGGCTCGCTGCTCGATAAAATGCCGGGCGACGAGTGGCGCCAGTTCGCGAACGTGCGCGCCTTCCTCGCCTACATGTGGGCGCATCCCGGCAAGAAGCTGCTCTTTATGGGCCAGGATATAGGGCAGCGCGAAGAGTGGAACCACAACGCCGGAATTCGCTGGGACCTGCTGCAGTTCGACTACCATCGCAAGCTGCAGGCGCTCGTGCGCGACCTCAATCGCATCTACCGGGAGAACCCCGCGCTATATGAGGTGGATTTTCATTACAGCGGCTTCGAATGGGTGGATTTCCGCGATTGGGAGAACTCCATCATCGCCTTCGCGCGCCGCGCTGAAGACCCCAAGGACTGGCTGCTGGTGGCCTGCAATTTCACTCCGGTGCCCAGGTCGAAGTACGAATTCGGAGTTCCCGAAGAGGGTTTCTACCAGGAAATCCTGAACACGGATTCGGAACTATACGGCGGATCGAACATGGGCAATGGAGGAGTGGTCTCATCGCAGCCCGTGCCGAAACACGAGCGCCCGAATAGCATCTCCGTTACGCTGCCGCCCCTCGCCGTGGTAATCTTCCGCAAGAGATAAATGCCCGGCAACAACTTCGACGTCGTCATCATCGGCGCGGGCCACAACGGCCTCGTCACCGCCGCGTATCTTGCCAAGGCCGGGAAGAAGGTCCTGGTAGTGGAGCGCCGTGAACTCGTCGGCGGCTGCGCTGTCACCGAAGAACTCTGGCCGGGATACAAAGTTTCGAGCGCGTCCTACCTCACCAGCCTGCTGCAGCAAAAAGTCATCGACGAGTTGGAACTTCCGAAGTATGGGTACAAGGTGGATGCGAAGGACCCGGCGTTTTTCTCGGCATTTCCCGATGGCCGCCACTTCTTCATGTGGCAGGACCGGGCCAAAACGCTCGCCGAGATCGCCAAGTTTTCGAAGCACGATGCGGACGTCTACCCAGCATACGAGGATCAGCTCGAGCGCATCTCGCAGGTTGTCGAGGGGCTACTGCTCACGACTCCCCCGCAATTCCCGCCTAACGGTCCGCTGGATCTGATCGAGTACCTGAAGCTGGCGGCGCGGCTGCGTGGGCTTGGCGCGAAAGATACGGTGGCGCTGGTTAAGATCTTCACCCAGAGTGCGGCGGAATTCCTCGACGAGTGGTTCGAATCGGAGCAGGTAAAGGTAACGCTCGCCACCGATGGGGTCATCGGAGCCAACGGCGGTCCGCGCTCGCCCGGGACGGCCTACATTTTGTTGCACCACTGCATGGGCGGGGTGGCGGGCCATCGCGGGCTATGGGGTTTCGTGCGCGGGGGAATGGGCGCGGTGAGCGAGGCGATCGCCGCGTCGGCCAGGGCGCGTGGCGCCGTGATTCGGGTGAATGCGCCAGTAGCGAAGATCCTGGTGCGCAACGGCCGCGCGCACGGTGTGGTTCTGGAATCGGGAGAAGAGATTCAGGCCGAAGCAGTCGCTTCGAACTTGGACCCCAAGCTCACCTTTCTCAGCCTGCTCGATGCCGCCGATCTTCCCAGCGACTTTCGCGCAGCCATCGAGAAGTTCCGCATCGAAGGCACCAGTTGCAAGATCAATCTCGCGCTCAACGGTCTGCCTGAGTTTACCGCCTACCCGGGCGCGCCCGGCCCGCATCACAAGGCGACGATGCACATCTGCCCGAGCATCGAGTACGTCGAGCGAGCGTGGGATGACGCGAAGTACGGGCGCCCGTCGGCGCGTCCGCTGCTGGAGTTGACGATTCCCACCATGTACGATCCGTCGCTCGCGCCGCCGGGCAAACACATCATGGGAATCTTCCTGCAATACGCGCCGTACACTCTGCGGGGCGCGACATGGGATGAGTTGCGGGAACCGTTCGGCGATCGCGTGATGGACCTGGTCGCGGAGTACGCGCCGAACATCCGAGAGATTGTGGAACACCGGCAGGTGCTTTCGCCGCTGGATCTGGAGCGCCGCTTCGCGATTACCGGGGGCAACATTTTCCACGGCGAAATGAGCATCGACCAGATGTTCGTCATGCGGCCGGTCGCGGGATACGCGCGTTACAAGACGCCGATTCGGAATCTGTATTTGTGCGGTTCGGGAGCGCATCCGGGCGGGGGAGTCATGGGCGCGCCGGGCCACAATTGCGCAAGAGAAATGCTCAGGTAGCAAAATGCGGCGACGCGGCATGGGAGTGGGGCGTCTGTAGTGCGGGCCGGCTGGTGTTCTCGTGGCACTCCGTCCGCCTTTCGATGCACCTTTTACCGCTTCCTCACGGTCGCGGCTCCGTTAGCAGAATCAACTACATACGGAGCCGTGACCGTAAGGGAGCGGTAAACGGTGCCGGGAACGTGAGCGCGTTTGAATGCGGCAACAAGCAATTCGATATTTTTTCACAATCCCGTAAGGGAGCGGTAAACGGTGCCGGGAACGTGAGCGGGTTTGAATGGGGCAAAAAAGCAATTCGATATTTTTTCACAAACGCGTCAGGGAGCGGTAAAAGGCGCCGGGGATCGGAGTGCGCTTGGAGCGTACCGCGTCCTATCGAACCACCAGATTCGCGCGCGGAAACGCGAACTTTCTCCCGACCTGATCCACCACGTTCAACTGGCACACGTAGCGGCCGGGAGCCAGTCCCTTCAGCGGCACGGCCAATTGCACCGGCACGGCATTGGGGCGCGTATTCACGGTTTGCGATGCCTCGATGGGAGCCGCTTCGAACGCTTTCGCTCCCTTTTCGTTGAACAGGCTCATGCTGACTTCAACGTGGCGCTTGGATTGATCCGCCGGGTCCGGAGCAGCGTCATACACGTCGAAGGAGATGTACATATTCTGGCTGCGCCGGAACAGCTTCGTGATGTTGGGGACGATCTTCTCATCGCCGACGATCAGCGGATTCGCCGCCACCGCCCGCCGCTGCACATGTTCCGCCGCGCCCACCGCCGCTTTGATCGGCTGCCGTTGATTGCTCCAGATCACGCTGCTCGTCTTCAGCAGCGTCGAATCGGCCGCAAGGTCCGGCACAACAAAGCGAGCGTCGAAGGTCCCCATCTTCCCCGATTGGTTTTCCCGCACTAAGAATCGCATGCGATACTTGCCGGGCGCCAGTGTGAAGCCGGCATCGTAATTGAAATTGCGCTGCGCCAGCTTTTCGCTCTCCGTCGAAGGCAGTTTCACTTTGATGTAATCGCGCACCACGCCGACCACGCTCTTCCTCTCGTCCAGCACGTTGCCAATAAAATCGAACTCCGTCTCTTCGAGCTTGCCTTTCTCCGCGACCGGAATGACGCTGCCCGGCACCTTTACCGTCACGGGCACGAAATAAGCGGTCGGCGAAATCCGGAAGTAGTCGATCTCTAGGGCGAGCGGCAGATCCGTCTGCGGATCGCTCGCCGAGAGCGCCTCCTGCAGCTTCTGCTCCTTATCCTGCGCGGTGAACTTACCCCAAATCTTATCGGCGTAATATCCCTGCCGGAACTCGAGCTTGGCGCTCAGCGAATTGTTGAGCTTCACCGTGATCTTGCGATACTTGCCGTCCGGCGCCGAATTCGTCGTGTAGTAACCCAGAATGTAATAACTGCGATATTCCTGCTGTGCCTGCTTGATGCCGAGCGAAAGATCGTTGCTGTCCAGAAACGCCTTGCCGCCCGTGTCGGCCGCCAGGGTGGAGAGCGTCTCCTGTGAGCTATTGATGCGCGCCCTCTGCGTGTTGTATGACGAACCCGTGTACAAGCCGTTGCCGCGCGAGGCTCCCACACTTGCTCCGCCGCCCGGAGGGTCGGCCATCAGGCCGCGCGCATCGATCGGGTAGATCGCCACGTTCGCCTTTACCGCCGCGTTCACCGAAGCCTCGAGCTGCGCCTGATTCTCGACGCCGGTTTTCTGAATTCCGGCCGTGACGTAGATCAGAACTTTCTTCTCAGGCAAGGCGCTCAGCTTCTTCACGGCATCTTCAATCGCCGCCAGCTTGCGGTCTGTGTTGAAAATGTTGAACTCGGTTTCGTCGGCTACAAACGCCGCCCCGGTGTCCTCGTTATCGTCGCTGCCATCGTCCGCAAGGCCCGCCATATCGGCCATTTCGCCGATCGGCAAGCCCTGGATCACGTCCTTCAACTGAAGCCGGTTGTCCGTGAAATCGGTGAGCACCTGAACGGTCGATGTGTTGAGCATGATCGCCATCAGGTCGCTTTCCGTCATCTGCTCATCGATGAACTTCTGGGCGGCTTCCTGCGCGCGCAGTTCTTCCGGCATCTGCATGTTCGAAAAATCGAAGAACAGCACCAGCAGCCGTTTGTCGTGATATTGCACCTTGCCGGCGGCCTCGAAGGAAATCTGTTTTTTGGGCGATTCCGGAAGGTCGTTCTGCATCTCCAGGGTGGGAGCTTCTTTCGGCGGCGCAGCCTCCAGCGCGAGCTTCTGCCGCTCGAACACTGCGACCTTCTGCGGCTTGCCGTCCTCCAGCACGGTGAAGTCGTTCTGCGACAGGTTCTCGATCGCCAGTCCGGTCTTCGGATCCTTCACCGTCACGTCCACAATCACCAGCTTCGATTCCGCTGTAAACGTGACGCTTGTCTTGGGCGCCGTCTGGGCGGGCTGTTGCTGCTGTCCGGTGGCGGTGAGCGCGACCAGCGCGAGAATTCCCCAGGTCCGCATCAGAAGTTAAACCTCAGATTCATGCTCACCGTGCGGGTGCCGCTCGCCGCCGTGGCCAGGCCGTACGTCGAAGAGTTCACGGTGGTGCCCCAGCGCGTGATCTGGACGTGATTGAGCACGTTCCCGGCATTGATGCGCAGTTGCAATCCGCGCCGGCTGTCGCCGAACCGGAATGCCCGGTTGAGCGAGCTGTTGAGCCCAATCAGAAGCGGCCCGGGAATGGTGTCGCGTCCGGCGTTGCCGTACTGACCCGGCGGCGGCGTGGTAAACGCGGCGAGATTGAAATATCCATCGCCATCCTCAATCGGCAGACCGGTAGCTTCCGCGCGGCTGTTTCCCAACGCCGACGTGCCGCCGATGTTGGACAAATTGCCCGAGACGAATGCCGTCAGCGGCTGCCCCGAGTTCGCGGTGAAGGTGCCGTTCAGCGTCCAGCCGGTGAAGGCCTTCGTTTTCCATCCGCCATTGCGCCACAATCCGTGGATCCCAACCGGCGATGATGCTACGTACGTCAGCGAGAACTTGTGCCGCTGGTCGAATGTCGAGATTGCGCGCTCCGCTCGCAGGTCCAATGGATTCTGCACCAAGCTGTTGCCGAACGCATCGTCGATGCTCTTGGAAAACGTGTACAGCGCCACCGCGGACATGCCGCGCGTGAAGTTGCGCGTCAGCCGCACCTGACCTGCATGAAAGATCGAATTGCCTACGCTCGTCTCATAGGTGAACTGGTTGGCGTTGGCGATGCGCAGCGTCTGCGCTCCGCCCACGCTGGTCGTGAGCGTTCGATTGGGCTGATACTGCACATCGAGCCCCGTGCCTTTCGTGCCGATGTATTCCACTTCCATCAGCAGGTTGTGCGGAAGCCGCTGTTGCACGGCGAGACTCCACGTCTGCGCGTACGCCAGCTTGTAATTCTTGTCGATGGCAAACGTATTCGTGAGCGTGCTGGAAGGCAGCGTCGGAAAGCCGTTCTGCAGGGTCAGCGGAGCGTCCACCGTGGTCGCCAGCGACGCCGTAGTTGCGAACGGGGGCTGCGCCGCCATGCGCGCCGCCATGCCGGCGTAGTTCGCGCCGCTGAAGAAGATGCTGTAGCCGCCGCGGATCACACGGCTGTTCTTCTGCGAGGGACGCCACGCAAAGCCGAGGCGCGGCGAGAAGTTGTTCGGATCGCCATTGACCAGGCTGGCCGGATAGCCGCCTGAATACGGTCCGCGGCCGCCGCTCGTCACCAGAGCGACCGACGTCATCGCCGGGTTTAAATCCAGATTCGCCAAGTGTCCGAAGAGCTCCGTGTAGGGCGCGAAGTACTCGTAGCGCAGGCCGAGATTCAGTGTCAGCCCCGGACTGATGCGCCAATCGTCCTGCACGTACGCGTTCGCCGCCCACCCGCGGAAGTAGTTGTTCGAATTTCCGATGCGCAGGGAGCTCGATTGCGGATACCCCAGCAGGAAATCCGCGAAATCGAAGCCCGTATCGGGCAGCGGATTGCCGTTGGCATCAATGCCGCTCGTCAGCAGGCCGCTGAAAGAAAACTGCCCGCGCGAGTTCGCGAAGCTCAGCGCGTTCTGCTGCATGCGCCGATAGCCGAACCCGATCTGCACATTGTGTTTGCGCCGGATCACGTACGTGATGGTGTCGGTGAAGTTTGTGGTCTGAGAGCGATTCACGGAGGCCGAGCTGTCCGAGAGGCTTCCGAAATTCGTGAAGGAAAGGTTCGGCGGACCGAAATCGATAGGCTCCTGGTCCGGGCCCACGATACCCAGGTCGCCCGCGATGTTCGCGCCGTACGCGAAGAACGGCGTGCCTTTTGAAATGTTCCGGCTGAAGGTGAGATTCGCCGCGTTGTTGAAGCGCGGCTTGAAGCTGTGGGTCCAACCCGCGCCGGCGCTCAAGCCGTAACCGCTGCTGGTGTCCTTGAACCCGAACGTCTGCTCGTTAATCGAATTGTTGTTGCTGTACTGTTCGTTGAAATTGAGACGGTCCTTCGTCGTCACCGATCCCGTTAAGCGCACGCCCACGCTGTTGCTGCTGCTCGGCGTGGAAGGCGCGATCTGATAATTTTGCACCAGGTTGCCGTACATCGGCAGGGGAATGTATTTCAACAGCCCCACCGACGCGGGATTAAACCGGTTCTCGGGAATGATGTTCCCGGGAAACGGAGCATTGGTTGACGGATCGTAAATCGTGATCGGAACGTTGCGCACGGTAGCTAGTGAAAAATCGCCGCCGCGCTCCGCGGCTGTCGGCACTGACGCCACAATCGAGCGGCCGGTTCGTCCCCGCGCTCCGTTGACGCTCAACGTGACCATCCATTTATCGTTGCTGACGAGTTTCGGAATGCGCACAGGGCCGCCAACGGTAAACGCCACCGTCTCGCGCGCCGCCGGAGGTTTCGCCACGACTTGGCCATTCAGCGAGAATGGCGATGCATTCAGCGCCGAATTGGTCAGCGTCACCGCGAGGCTTCCCGTGTACGCAGGCTGCACGCGCCGCCTGTTTCCAAAAGCCGCGAACTGCCCGTTGAACGGACCCCGTCCGCGACCGCCGCGTCCATTGGCGTTCGCATTCCGGCCTCCGCGCCCGCCGCCGCCACCGCCGCCGCGTCCACCGCCACCTCCCCCTCCGCCGCGACCTCCGCCGAACCCGCCTCCGCCGGGAGGTCCGAATCCGCCGCCGTTATCGGCGCCGAAACCGGCATTGATGCCTGCCGCCCCGAACCCGCCCATACCGAGGCCGTCCACGCCGCCGGGTCCGCCGGGAATCGAGAAGCCCAGGCCCGCCAGGCTGGCGCCGGCTACATCGCTCATGCCCGCTGGACCGCCGGGACCGCCCGGGCCACCGGGTCCGCCGCGACCTGCCAGCCGGTTCAAGCGCACCTGATCGTCGGAAGCCTGCTGCAAGCCGCCGCTCACGCTGCCGCTGACCATGAAATCGTCGCCGCCCGCCGCAGCGGAGTCCGCCATCTGCTCGGGCGCGGCCGCGGCGAGCGCCAATTGGCCCTCGGTTGTGGCCGTGACGTTCACGCTCTGAAAACCGGGACCCGGTTGACCTTGCTGCTGGCCGTTCTGCGGCTGCGGTTGCCCGTTCGCGCCGCGCCCACCGTTGGGGCCGTTGCCATTGCCGCCGCGACCGGCGTTGGCCGCCTGCTGGGTGTTCTGACTGTTCGGGCCGTTTTGTCCGGTACCGCCACGCCCGCCGAAACCGCCGCGGTCGCCGAACCCGCCCCGTCCGCCGAAGCCCCGGCGTCCCTGCCCATCGCGCGCTGTGGCGGCAGGCATCGGCGCTTTGGCCGCATCGGGAGTTGCCGCGCCGAACTTCGGCATCTCCAGGGTCCAATCGTTGTGGCTGGCCTGCATGCCCTGAGTGACCTGGGAGTGGAACGGGTTGAAGCCGAGCATCGAGATCTCGATATCCCAGACTCCGGGCGTAAGATCCAGAGAATACTGGCCGTTTTCGTCGGTGTACCCGACCACTTTGGCGCCGCCCTGGCGCGCCGTCACCGTGGCGCCCGGGATGAAATGGTCGGCCGCCCGGACCGAGCCGGTATGCTCAACGGCGGAGAGGACCGCTGGACAAAACAAGAGGAGGGAGATAGCAAAATGGCGCAACACGGACGTCCTTAAATGGTACTTCCTGAAAACCCGGGAATGGTTCCAAAGTAGCAGGTTTCCAGGCGAACTCCGTTGGGTCGCAATAGGAAAGATTCCTGTTGCCACGGGGAAGATTGCTGTTGCCACTTGCAAAAAAAGCCGGTAGGACCGAAGTCCCACCGGCTATCAATTTCCCTTGCTAAACCCTACAGGCCCTTTTTCACGAGGAACGCGACCAGATCCACGACGCGGCAGGAGTAACCCCACTCGTTGTCGTACCAGCTCACGACTTTCGCCAGGTTGCCGTCCAGCACCTTCGTCATTTGCGAATCGATAATGCTGCTGTTCGGGTTGTGCAGCATATCGGAGGAGACTACCGGATCTTCGGTATAGCCCAGAATGCCCTTCAACGGACCTTCCGCCGCAGCCTTCAACGCGGCATTCACTTCTTCGGTGGTCGCGCTCTTCTCGAGAATGCCGACGAAGTCCACCACCGAGACATCGGGTGTCGGCACGCGCATCGAGTAGCCGTCCAGTTTGCCCTTCAAAGCCGGCATGACGAGGCCGATCGCCTTGGCGGCGCCCGTCGTGGTCGGGATCATGTTCAGCGCGGCGGCGCGGGCGCGGCGCAGATCCTTGTGCGGGAAGTCCAGCACGTTCTGGTCATTCGTGTAGCTGTGGATCGTTGTCATGGATCCCTTCTGAATGCCGAACTTCTCGTGCAGCACTTTCACCAGCGGCGCGAGGCAGTTGGTGGTGCAGGACGCGTTGGAGATGATGTTGTGCTTCGAGGCGTCATACGCATCGTCATTGACGCCGAGAACAAGGGTGACGTCTTCGTTCTTCGCCGGAGCCGAAATGATGACCTTCTTCACCGAACCCCGTAGGTAAAGTCCTAGCAGGCGACCAACAAGAGCAGTAAGGAGTTACTTAGGCGCTTGACCACGGTACTCGCTGGATTATAATCTGGTGCCTGCGCCGCCGAACGCCGTCAGTGCTCGGACGGCGCGAGGGAGCATGACCTCTCATACGGAGCCCGGTTATCTGGACAACGATGGCAGGTTAGTGGCTGTAGGAAAGGCTGTGCGAAGGTCCATTATGAAGCAGACTAACTCTCACACGGTGGAAGACGAAGCAGTGACGTGAGTGCTTTATGGATTGCCACAATTGTCCAATGCCCGAATGTCAGTCCAAAGACTTACGGATTTGCCAAGTAGTAGCCTGGATGCGGAGTGCACCCCCTGAACCGTTGAACTGTACGGCAAAGCGATTCGCGATGTCTACTTCTCAACTTTTTCATTTATTCAAGAAGCAGACAGGCCGTACTCCGAAAAAGTTCTGGGCGCAGTTGCGTATCTCCGCGGCGGCACAAGCTCTCCGCGAATCCAACCTTCAGGTCAAGGCAATTGCCGACCTTCACGGCTTCAAGTATCACACGCATTTTGTTAGGGCGGTGCAGCGAGCTTTTGGCACATCTCCGAGCGGCGTCCGAGCGGCAAGGATCTATCCTACGGAGGCCGGGGGGGGGAGCCGGACAGTACGAAATAGCCGTGGACTAGGTAAGCACCAGTAGTTCAACTAACGAAAACTGGTCTTTGCCATCCGTGCCTCGGGTTCCCCAGCATGGCGCCAGAGATGATTAGGTTTCTCTAATCGGCGCGATTCCTTGCCGTGTATAGGATCCCCACAGCGACTCTTCCTCTTGCAGGAAATGGTAACTGTTTCCCTTTGCAGCTTTAGGGCATTCGGCGCATCATCGCAATATGGGAAACGGCTTCAAATTCAGGCAGTCCAGACCGATTCGTAATCTGATCGTGTCGACCGCCGCATTTTGGATCTTTATGAGTAGCTCCGGCCGAGCAGCGCTCGTCGGTGGCACGTGGGGTTGCACGGATTACGAGATCAACGCCGTTGCTGCGTGCATCGCCGGCGGTGTTTGCGACTTTGGAGACACAGCGGACGCTGTTTTTGCGGCGGCTTATCTTGACGAGACCTGCCCTGATGGCATTATCGTGGGAAACTTCGTCTCGGCTTCAGGAGCTACAGGCGGACAGCAAGTCGCGGTCACTGGGACAGCCACGAACTTGTCATTCGGCCGGATCGTTGCGAATGTGACCGCTGTTTCTACCAGGTGTAGCGACGATCAAGGCGGATACACAGGGTCGTGGGTTAGTCCGGACGGATGCAACCCGCCACCGCCGCCAGGCCCACAGCTATGCACTGACCCGAATGATCCCTGTTTCGGACAACTTGATTGCTGCAAGGATGACAGAGGAGATGAAGGCTGTTCCTACTGCTCGCAGATGGCGTGGGAAGATCCCGCCTGTAATCGCGATTGGTCCTCGCCTTACTGTCCGGAGTACTGAAAGATGAGATACTTAACGCTTTTTCTTATGATGGTTATCGGCCAAACTCCTGGGTGGACGGCGATGGTCTCAGTCACAGACTTACCGAAATCTGGTGTTCTTCTCATTGGCCCATCAGACAACCAGTACAGTGCTTTTTTTAACAAGCTGGGTTTTAGCACGGCCCCGGTGCTCGATGGATTCAAACCGTATTCGGTTTTGATTCGAAACGCTGGTGAGAGCGGTGTCGTCGGCTATGCCATTAGGTGGACGGTTACATCCCCATCCGGCAAGTCCAAGTCAACCACCTTCTTTTCGTCCGTTCCTGCCTCGCTGAAGCTGCCAAGACGCAATCCGAATGACGGCGTATCGAAAGCGAGCCCCGCCCCGAATGAAGTGCAATTGGTTGCGCCAGCCTTTCGCGTTCAGGCTGGAGGCAAACTTCCGCCAAATGCACTGCTGCAAGCATGGCTCCCCGAACTTCAGAGATACGCGGCGGCTACAGCGATCAATGTGGCACTTGACAGCGTTATCTTTGAGGACGGCACATGGGTAGGGGAGAACAAGTCGCACTTCGTAGACGTTTTTCAGGCCCAGATCTCTGCGGAACACGACGTGAAGCTGGCCGTACACCGTGCGCGGGCGAGGCGTGCAAGCGTGGAGGAGGTCTTCGGTACCGTTAAGGAGATGGCGGGGTCAGACCAACTCCAACCACCAGGAATGGACAGTCCGCCATCTGAGTGGTATCGCTATTACTGCCAGCTTACGGCCCGGGAGATTTTGAGTGTGCGCGACACCAGCGGCGATGAGGCAGCTTTGAGCGTAGTTTATACGCATTTTTACTCAGTGCGGCCTTTGCTTGCGAAGGGAGCTCAATAGCACGCCATGAAGATGCCCCCCATTCACCGGGCACTTGAGACAGCAGCGAACTGTGCAGCAGTGGTATTGGCCGCTGTTGTGTTGATCCAGTTTATCCTGCCTCGCCACGCCGAGCCGTCTCCGGCGGTCACCCGGCGCGCTCCGAATGGCCCCCGGAAAGGCATGATAATCCCAGCGGCTAAGTCCATTGCTGACAGAGAGCATATTCTAATCGCCGTCCTGAGTTCACGGTGCCATTATTGCGCAAGAAGTTTGCCCCTTCTGACTGAAGTCGTTTCGGCCGCTCACAACTCGCCGTCTTCGAAGGTCATTGCCATTTTTCCGCCTAATGACTCCCACGCTGAGGAGTTCTTGCGGGAAGCGCACGTGGATGTGCCTATCGAGCGGAGGCTATCCTTTGACGATTTGGGGATTCACGCCACCCCGACTTTCGTACTTCTCGATCGGGATGCCCGCGTGGTCTCCACGTGGATTGGCGAGCTCTCGAAGACGACTGCTGCGGAATTTAAGAATGCGGTTAGGTGATCGGTTCGCGGAAGGCTGTGTTCAAAGTACATGTGATCTCCGGAGGGCAGTCCTCCGGAGATCCTTTGCTAATTACAGCCCTTTTTTGACGAGGAACGCGACCAGATCCACGACGCGGCAGGAATAACCCCACTCGTTGTCGTACCAGCTCACGACTTTCGCCAGGTTGCCGTCCAGCACCTTCGTCATCTGTGAGTCGATGATGCTGCTGTTCGGGTTGTGCAGCATATCGGACGAGACCACCGGATCTTCGGTATAGCCTAGAATGCCCTTCAGCGGACCTTCCGCCGCAGCCTTCAACGCGGCATTCACTTCTTCCGTGGTGGTGTTCTTGTCGAGAATGCCGACGAAGTCCACAACGGAAACATCCGGCGTCGGAACGCGCATCGAGTAGCCGTCCAGTTTGCCCTTCAAAGCCGGCATGACGAGGCCGATCGCCTTAGCGGCGCCCGTCGTGGTCGGGATCATGTTCAGCGCGGCGGCGCGGGCGCGGCGCAGATCCTTGTGCGGGAAGTCCAGCACGTTCTGGTCATTCGTGTAGCTGTGGATCGTTGTCATCGATCCTTTCTGAATGCCGAACTTCTCGTGCAGCACTTTCACCAACGGAGCCAGACAGTTGGTGGTGCAGGATGCGTTCGAAATCACGTTGTGTTTGGCCGGATCGTACGCGCCGTCGTTGACGCCGAGCACCAGCGTGACGTCTTCGTTCTTTGCGGGCGCCGAAATAATGACCTTCTTCACCGAACCCCGTAGATGCTTCTTGGCATCGTTTGCATCCGTGAAGCGGCCCGTGCTCTCGATCACCACCTGCGCGCCGACGCTTTCCCAATCGAGCGCCGCGGGATCCTTTTGCGCGAACACCTTGATGGTCTTCCCGCCGACCGTAATCGTGTCCTCGGTCGCCTTGACCTCCTCATGCAACGGCCCAAGCACGGAGTCGTATTTCAAGAGGTGCGCCAGCGTCTTCGTATCGGTGAGGTCATTCACTGCAACGAATTCCACATCGTTGCGGTGCATGCCCGCGCGGACGACATTCCGCCCAATACGGCCGAAGCCATTGATACCTACTTTGACTGCCATTTTTTCTCCTGTTTTCTCTTTGGTGGGGTCTAACTTAAAGAGTATCAGGATAAACGGACCTAGGCAACCGAAACGGCCCCTAATGGGCCTGAAATGCCACTTTGCCGCCCACGATGGTATACACGACATCCGTCGAAAGAATGTCGTCTTCCGGAATCGTCATGATGTCCTTCGACAGAACCGTGATGTCGGCCAGCTTTCCCGGCACGAGCGACCCCTTCACATCCTCTTCGAAGGCGGCGTACGCATTGTTCCAGGTGTAGCTTTTCAGCGCCTCTTCCCGGCTCATGCGCTGGTCCGGATAAAACCGCGATCCATCTTTCAGCTTCCTGCTCACCGACGCGTAAAACGACGCCAGCGGACTCACATCTTCGACCGGCGCGTCAGTTCCGTTGCCCACGACGGCTCCGGTCTTCATGAGCTTCTGCCAGACGTACGCGCCTTCTTCCGCGCGCTTCGCCCCGAGACGCAGCAGCACATACGGACCATCGCTCGTGCAGTGGATTCCCTGCATCGCGGCAATCACCCCGAGTTGCGCGAAGCGCGGAATGTCCGCCGGATTGAGATGCTGCGCATGCTCGACGCGCCATCGCAGGTTCTTCGGATTGCCATGCTCTTTGAACACCTGCTCGTACATGTTCAACACCTCGCGGTTGGCGCGGTCGCCGATGGCGTGCACGCAAAGCTGATAGTTGTGCGCAATGGCGAGCTCCGCCGTGCGCCTGATGTCGGCGGGATCTTCGGTGGCAAGGCCGGTGGAATCCGGCTTGTCCGTGTAAGGCTCCAGCAGCCACGCGCCACGGGAGCCGAGAGCGCCATCGATCTGCCGCTTGATGGCGCGCATCGTCAGCATGCCGTTGCCCATCCCGATGGTGCGGTACTTGTCGAGAGCAGGCTCGAGAATCTGGTTGCTGGTCCGCAGCATGACCCACATGTGCAGCTTCAGCTTGCCTTCGTTCGCCATGGCGCGAAACACATCCGCCACCGGCAGCGGCGAGCCCGCATCTTCGAACGTCGTGATTCCCTTACTGACGCACTCCGTCCCGGCGAGATCGATGATCTTCCGCAGATCCTGATGCGTCGCCTGCCACTTGCTGTACAGGCTGCCCACCAATCCCGAAGCGCGCTCGCGCAGCAGGCCGGTCGGGTTGCCGCTTTTGTCCTTCAGGATTTCGCCGCCCGGCGGGTTTGGCGTTTTCCCGGTCACTCCCGCAAGTTCCAGCGCTTTGCCGTTGGCGAACGCCGCGTGACCCGACGCATGCGTCAGCAGCACGGGATTGTTCGGCGAGACGGCATCGAGGGAAGCGTGCAGCGGGAACCCTTCCACATTCGGCTCCGGCGCATGGTCCCACTTGGATTGATGCCAGCCGCGTCCGACGATCCATTCGCCGGGCTTGGCCTGTTTTGCCGCGCGAGCTACTTGCGCCACGATGTCGTCCCACGTGCGCGCTTCCCGAAGGTCAAGGCCGAGGCGGTATTCGCCAATTCCCGTGAAGTGACCGTGCCCTTCGATAAAACCGGGAATGGCGAGCTGTCCGTGCAGGTCGATGATTTTGGTTTGTGGGCCCTGCAGCCTGGCCATCTGCGCATCGGTGCCGATCGCGACGATCTTGTCGCCGCGAACCGCGATCGCTTGAGCCGCCGGTTGAGCGGGATTCATCGTCACTACTTTCCCGCTCTTCAGGATCAGAGTCGCCGGCTGGGCGAACACAATTGTGGCGCACGCCAGGAACGCAAGGAAACGCATAAGTTCCAGGATAGCTCCAACTGCGAGCCCTTCCCGGGCGTGGCATGCGGGCAGAACAAATGCGGCTGGTGTTGTTGTTGTACTCCATTGGCCTTTCGATAGACCTTTTACCGCTTCCTCACGGTCGCGGCTCCGTTAGCAGCATCAAGTACATACGGAGCCGTGACCGTGAGGGAGCGGTAAAAGGTGCCGGGCATTCGAGTGCGTTTGAGTGCGGCAAAAAAGCAAGTCGATATTCTTTCACAATCCGGTTAGGGAGCGGTAAAAGGTGCCGGGCATTCGAGTGCGTTTGAGTGCGGCAAAAAAGCAAGGCGATATTCTTTCACAATCCGGTTAGTTAGGGAGCGGTAAAAGGTGCCCGGGATTTGAGTGCGTTTCGAACGCGGGAAAGAAGCAATTCGATATTTTTTCGCAGCCTCGTTAGCGAGCGGTAAAAGGTGCCGGGATGCGAGGCGGTTTTCAGGCGAGCCAAAGCTCTCCTAATTCATCCGGAATTCGTCTCCGATTCGCCGCACCGCGACTCGCTCCTGACGCGCTCCGGCCGCCGATTGTGTGCGCTCCAGGGGCTCGAAGTAGGGTTCGCGGCTGAGTGGAAAGGTCTGATGATGGACGGGCAGGAAGAACTCGCACCCGGCATCTTCGGCCATGCGCCACGCCTGCTCCGGAGTGCAGTGATTGCGGATCCACGGGTTGTACGCGCCCACCGGCATGATCGCCAGATCGTACGGCCGGGCCATGCGCAGCCGCCGGAACGCGGTGGTCGCCGCCGTGTCTCCGCCGAACAACACGCGATAGCGGCCGCCGGAAATCGTGTAGCCGTTGTAGCCGCGATACGTGTCGCCGCGCATGCGCGCGCCCCAATGCGCCACCTGGAACGCCTTCACCTCCAGCGGCCCCACGCGCACGCTCTCACCCCACCCGAGCTCGCGGACAAAACCGTACCGCCGCGTTCGCAGAAGATCCGCCGTGCGGCCGGCCGTCACCACCGCCGTGCCGCGCGATTCCAGCCGCCGCAGACTCGGAATGTCGAAGTGGTCGAAATGCGCGTGCGAGAGCAGGATGAGGTCGATCTTCGGCAGGTCGATGAGCCGCAGCGCGGGCCGCACCAGCCGCCGTATACCGATCGCCAAAGGACCCAGATGAACGCCGGCGCGCGCGCTGAATACAGGATCCGTCAGCACGGTAGCGCCGTCGATGTTCAGCAGCACGGTGCTGTGACCCAGCCACGCGGCGTGCAAACCGCGACCGCTCCAACTCTGCGGGTGAGGGATCGAAGGCGAATGTGGGACCATCTACCAGTTTGATGCGCCTCGCGGACCCGCGGTTGCTCCGAGCGCCGACCGCTTCCCTTCGAGAAACGCGCGCACCGGTTCGTCCCGCGCCAAACCGATAGCGATTTCATAAGCTTCCGAGGCTTCATTCACGCGTCCGGCGCGCGCCAGCAACTCGGCGCGCACAGCCCAATACGGCTGATATTGCTCCAAACCGCCGGGCAGTCCGGCCAGCGCTGCCTCAGGGCCCAGCACTTCCGCGGCGGCGAGCGTCCGATTCAGCGCCACCACCGGGGACGAAGTGAGCGTCAGCAGGCCATCGTACAACTGTAGAATTTCCGCCCAATTGTCACGACCGGACTGCCTTCGAGTGGCGTGCGCGGACTGGATCGCAGCCTCCAGCTGAAATCGTCCCAGGCGTCCCATCCCGCCCGCAAGCTGTAGCAGCCGTTCAGCTTCCGCCAAATTGGGTTCGTTCCACAAGCCCGTGTCCTGGGAATCGAGAGGCACGTACTCCCCCAGAGAATTCCGCCGCGCCGGACGCCTTGCCTCGGCATGGAGCATCAGCGCCAGCAGCCCGAGCGCTTCCGGTTCCTGTGGCATCAGGTCCACTACCATGCGCGCCAGAAAAATCGCTTCGTTGCGCAAGTCCCGCCGCTCCACGTCCGCGCCGGTCGCGTCACTCCAGCCTTCGGCGAAGCATACATAAATCGCGTCGAGCACCGCATCCAGCCGCGGCGGCAGTTCAACCGGCTCCGGAATTTCAAATGGGATCCCCGCCAGACGGATTTTCGATTTCGCTCGTACCAGCCGCTTGCCCATCGCCGCGGGAGCCACCAGAAATGCCGACGCGATTGCAGCCGCGTCCAGCCCAAGCACCACTTGCAGCATCAGCGGAGCGCGCACGGCCTGCTCGATGGCCGGGTGAGCGCACGCGAACAGCAGCCCCAGCCGGCGATCCGGAATGCCGGCAGTTTCGGGCAGCCCCGCCAGGCGGTACCCGACTTCTTCTAACGGAGCGCTCCGATCCCGCCTCGCGGCATCGATTGCTTTGCGGCGCGCAACGGTCAGCAGCCACGCTTCGGGATTCGACGGGCAGCCGTTGCGCGACCAGTCCCGCAGCGCGGCGGCGAACGCCTCGGAAAGCGCGTCCTCCGCCGCCGCCACATCGCGAGTACGCGCGGCGAGGTACGCGACCAGCTTTCCGTAGCTGCGCCGCGCCACCTCTTCCGCGGTTTCGTTGCTGCTAGGCGCTGGCATTGGTCGCAGCCGCCCAGACCGGCCGGACCTCCATCGTGCCATGGCCGGCTCCCGGGCAACGCGCCGCCCAGGACAAGGCGGCATCCAGATCCGCCACGTCGATCAAAAAGTACCCCCCCAGCTGCTCCTTGGAATCCGCGTAAGGGCCGTCGAGCACCTGGGTTTTGCCGTCGGCCACGTGAACCGTGGTCGCGGCGGTGGTGGGCTGAAGCCGGTTGTAGCCCTTCAGAACCCCGGCGGTATTGAGCGCCTCGATATAGGCGCGGTACGCGGCCATTCCGCGTTCCTGGTCTGCCTGCGACATCTTCGTCCAGGCCGTTTCATCGGCGTAAATCATCAGAAGGTATTGCATCGTTAACTGCCTCCACTCCTATGACGGTTGAGGAACTGCCATTTGGACGCCTCACCTCGCTATAGTAGTCACCGTGGACGATTCGGCGCCAACTCCCCAGCGCGACCACTTGCGGAATGCCCTGCAGGTGGGCGGCTATGTGCTCGCCGGGTACTGCGCCATCATCTTCATCGGCGGCTTGCTGACTTGGGTTGGCGGCGAACTGGTGGGCGTCGGAGGCGGCGATCTGCTTGCGGCACTGGCTGTCAACTGGCTGGCGCTCCGCGTTTTCACCGAGCTGCAACTGCCCGCGATCGGGCTTTGGTGGAATCGCGCGTCGGCGGACAACCTGGTATTCGGAATCTGCGGTGGAATCGGCGCGGCCTGCCTGGTGCTTGCGCCGCCTTTGTTGTTCGGCGCGGCGCACATCGCCGGGACGCCTGCCGATCGCCCCTCCATCGATACTGTCGTGTTCGTTACCATCGCACTGGCCGCCGGATCGGCCGGCGAGGAGATCTTCTTTCGCGGGTATGCTTTTCAACTGCTGCTGAAGAACTATGGCGCCCTCGCCACCGTGATCCCGGTCGGCATCGTGTTCGCCGCGCTGCACATGCTGAATCCGAACGCCACCGTGGTCGGGCTCGTCAACACCGCGGGCTTTGGCATTCTGTTCGGGTATGCGTGGCTGCGAAGCCGTGAACTTTGGCTGCCCATCGGGCTGCACTTCGGTTGGAACTTTACACTGCCGCTCTTCGGCGCCAACGTGAGCGGGCTTAGAATTAAGGAGACGGGCTATGACATGGTGTGGTCCGCCGGACGGTTGTGGAGCGGTGGCGAGTACGGCCCCGAAGCCAGCATACTGACTACCGCGGTGCTGGCAGTGCTTTTTGTATACCTCTGGAAAGCGCCCATCCGCCGGCAGGTATCGCCGATGGTAGACTCGTCCCCGGAGCCAGTTGTATGCGAGCCATCGCCGCCGTTCTCGTCATAGCATCCTTTCCGGCGTTCAGCCGGGCCGCGGAGAAACTGTCGTTCGAAGACCGCGTCGAGATCACCCGCGGCCTCATGGCGGAATACGCCAAAGCCAAAGTGCTGGTGCCGCGCTCCAAGAAACCGCTCGAGATCAATTCCGACGGCACGTACGACAAGCGGGAATGGTCTGACATTGCCAAGGAAAGCGGCCCGGCGGCGCGCACCGGCGATATGATCCAGATCACGAAAATCGATATCGAAGCCGATCGCCTCGTGCTGCAACTGAATCATGGGTTCAAAGGCGGCCGCCACTGGTATGACGGCATGCAGGTGCAGGGTCCCATGAGTGGAACGTCCGTGCCGGTCTCCAATAACGATTCCAACGCTCCCGGCGGCACGTCACTGGCGATTCTGTTCCACAAACCGCTGGAGCCCATCAAATCCGCCGAGCTGAAAAAGATCCTCTCGACGGTGCTGGATTTCGATCCGCACAGCGTCACCGAGATCTATTCGGAAACCCTGCCGCCCGCCACGCAGGAAGCCATCAAAGCAAAGCGCGCCGTGGTCGGCATGAATCACGAGCAGGTGATGATGGCGATGGGCCGCCCGGAGCACAAGTCGCGGGAGACGAATGACGGAATCGAGACGGAAGACTGGGTCTTCGGGACGCCTCCCGGCAAAATTACATTCATCACCTTCAAAGGCGACAAGGTCATCAAGGTGAAAGAGGAGTACGCGGGCCTGGGGACCATCGCCAAAGACCCGCAGGTCGTGCGTTGACGCCACGCTATTTGTGCGTGCCGTTCGCGGTTGCGGGCTGCATGCTGAGCGGCTGTTCCAAGCCGCAACCCTCGGGCGGTGCTGCCCTTCCCGCCAGGCCGGCTCCGAAGATCACGCAGTTCTATGCAACCGCTCCGCGGCTTGCCGCCGGCGAGAAGGAACTGCTCTGCTACGGGGTGGAGGGCGCCACGAGCGTGCACCTCGAGCCGCCGCGCCAGGAACTTTCCACCGCGCTTTCGCGGTGCGTCGAGGTGCATCCGGCCGAGACCACCACGTATAAACTGATCGCGGAAGGCTCCGGCGGTCCGCCCGCCACGCAGGAGTTGACCGTCACTCTCGGAGCGGCGCGCGCTCATATTGTGAACGTGGACGTCAGCTCCCTGACATTCGACGGCAGAACGCCGGTCAGCATCTGTTACAAGGTGCAGCACGCCAGCCAGGTGGAGATCGAGCCCGCGCATTTTCGCGGCGGCCCTAAACCGGACGGCTGTACGCTGGTTACGCCCAAGACCGCCACTACCTATACGGTCACCGCGATTGGCGCCGATGGCGACCGCGACCAGGAGCACGTCACCATTAAAGTGAAGTAGCACACGGTACGCCCTAACGTTTGCTCGCGGGCAGCGTCCAACCCCGCGGAGGATTCCCGCCATGAAGTACCTGGTTCAGACCACCGCCATCGCGGCATGCGTCGCGTTTACACTTGGTGCACAAACGCGCGACCGCGGCCGCAGCTTCAATCTCAACACGCAGGGTCACGGAGAAACTTGTGCCGACCTGCAGGTCACCAGCAGAGATGGCGAAATCGCCCGTTCGTCCGACAAGGTCACGCTGGGGTCGAACGAGGCGTCGGGGATTGAGCTGAATGCCGCGGATCATGCCTCCATCCAGGTTCGCGGGTGGAACCAGAGCTCGTATGAGGTGGAGACCTGCAAGATCGCGGTCGCGGCCGATCGCGGCACGGCGGACCAGGTGCTGTCTTCGATCGCGGTGACGCACAGCGGCGGCCGCTTCTCGTACACCGGGCCTGAGAAATCCGACAGCAACTGGCAGGTTTACTTCATCATCCACACGCCAGCCAACGCGCGGCTGGATCTGGAAACGAGGAACGGTCCCGTCTCGGTTTCCGGCGTGAACGGCAACATCAAACTGCGGGCGGGCAACGGTCCTCTGGCAATCAAGAACACGACCGGTAATGTCGATGCGCAGACGCAGAACGGCCCGATCTCCTTCGAAGGTGAATCGGGGGATGTGCATCTGCATGCGAACAACGGCCCGATTTCCGTGAAGGTGGCAAAGGATGCCTGGAACGGTACGGCCCTGGAAGCGGCCACCGAGAATGGTCCGGTGAGCCTGAACGTCCCGTCGACGTTCCGCACCGGGGTACGGATCGAAAGCAGCCGCCATTCGCCCGTGAGTTGCAGAATGTGCTCGACGGAGAATGACGGCGATGGCAATCGCGTGATGCGGATGAACGGAGCGAGCGACACCATCCGCGTTTCGACCCACAACGGTCCGGTAAGCGTGGGCTCGGGGAAGGCTTTGTAAGGTCACAGGAAAGGGCGACCTTGGGCGAGCTCTGCTCGCCTGCAACCGGTCAGGAGACCGGTCGCTACCTGGCGTACTCTAAGAGGTGGGTGCCGGGTTGGGAACAGTTGCGGGCTGCTCTGGCGCGGCGGATCCGCTATAAGATCACGCGCGGCGGATTGCTCTATTGCTTCGCCGTCTTCATCGTCGGGCTTGGCGCGATCGTCTCCGGAAACAACCTGCTCTTCCTGATCCTTTCGGCGATGATCGCTACTTTGTTGGTCTCCGGCTTCATCAGCAGCATGTGCGTGGCCGGGCTGGAGTTGGATTTTCTGATTCCGGAGCACGTCGCCGCCCGGCGTCCCTCTCCCGGCCAGCTTTGCATCCGCAACAACAAATGGCTGATGCCTTCCTTCTCCATTCGAGTGGAAGGCATTCGCAACCCCGAGAGTCCATCGCTGCGCTCCGCCGTCTATTTTCCGCTGATCGCGGGGGGCGCCACTGTGGAGCAGACCGTCGAAGCCCTTTTTCCCAGGCGCGGCACGTACAAGAAGAACAGCTTCGCGTTCTCGACCTCCTTTCCTTTCGGCTTTCTGGAACGCGCCGCGCGCGTTACCTTGCTACGCGATATGGTGGTGTACCCTTCCATCGATCCGCAGCCGGGGTTCGACGACCTGCTGGCCGGCATCGCTGGAGAGATTGAAACCCACTATCGCGGACTCGGCCGCGACTTCTACCGCATACGGCCGTATGAAGTGCTGGAAAGCGCGCGCCATGTGGATTGGAAGGCTTCGGCGCATGTCGGCGCGCTGCAGGTGCGCGAATTCGCGCGAGAGCAGGAACAGACCGTCGAGATCTTTCTGGACCGCGATGTCGGCCCCGAGTTGGACGACTGGTTCGAGCACGCAATCGATTGCTGCGCCTTTCTGGCGTGGCGCTTGAGCAACCAGGGCGCTTCGATTTATTTACGTTCCGGCGGCTTCGCTGTGCGCCAGCCCGAAGAGGGTGACATATATACTATTCTCAAGTACCTCGCTTTGACGTACCCACAAAGAGGAAATGGAGCGGAAGCGCCGCACGATGAAACGAGCTACAAGATTGTCTTCACGCCATCATCCGAGCGCTTTCTCGACGCCGGCTGGATGGGCGCCCGCATTCTGTCTCCTGACAATCTGGCCGTGCCTGCTCGCGGCCCAGGAGCCTCCGCCTGACACTACGCCGCCCCAGCCGCTAAAGACCAGCATCACGGTGGTCGAGAAAATCACCACGGAGACGCCTGCCAACATCACCGTGGAGAGCAAGCAGCAAATCGAGCAGCAGCCAGGGATCAATCTGGACGACCGCCTGCGCGACGTCCCCGGCTTCACGCTCTTCAAGCGCTCTTCGAGTGTGGTTGCCAACCCTACGACGCAGGGTGTTTCGCTGCGCGGCATCGGTAGCTCCGGTGCGAGCCGCACGCTGGTGTTGTGGGACGGCGTGCCCGTGAACGATCCCTTCGGCGGCTGGGTCTACTGGACGCAGTTCATTCCCGACGAAATCGAGCGGGTCGAAATTTCGCGCGGCGCCGCGACCAGCCTGTTCGGCAATCTCGCGATGAGCGGCGAAATCGGCGTCTTCACGGAGCCGCCCAAGGCATTTCACGCGCTCTTCGATTACGAAACCGGCAATGAGAACACGCACGACGTCACCGTAGGCGCCTCTCAACTCTGGAGCCGCTGGGCGATTTCGGGAACGGCGCGCGCCTTCGATACCGACGGATACTACGTTGTGCCCGCGTCCATTCGCGGACCGGTCGACTGGCGCGCGGGAGTTCGCTTCGTCACCGGCGATGTGCATGTGGATTCGTTCAGCTCGCTCGGCAATCTCTTCTTCAAGGTGAACCTGTTGGCCGAAGACCGGGCCAACGGCACCATGCTGACGCACAATTCCACTGCGCTCGGCACGGCAGCCTTGCACTACGTGCGTTCCTGGCGGCACGATTCCTTCTCGCTGCTGGCGTATCACGTGCGCGAGGGCTTTCACAGCACGTTTTCGAGCGTTGGCGCGGGCAGGCGAACGGAGCGGTTGACGTATCAGCAGACGGTTCCCTCGCAAACCTCGGGCGGCGCCTTGCTTTGGCAGCATCATGAGCTCGCCTGGAACTTCACCGGCGGCGGCGATGGCGACCGCGTCTCCGGCACGGATACCGATCGCCTGGTGCCTTCCGGCTTCCGCATCGGCAGCGGGTCGCAATTTCAAAAGGGAATCTTCGGACAGGGCGACGTGACTTACCGGTCCCTCAAGCTGTTCGCCGGGGCGCGGGAAAACTTCGTCGCGACGGGGGAGCGGTTCTTCAGCCCGAGCGCCGGGCTGGCGTGGGGACGCAAGCGGTTGCGGCTGCGCGGCAGCGTGTACCGGGCGTTTCGCGCGCCTACCCTGAATGAGCTATACCGCAACTTCAGCGTCGGCAACACCTTCACGGAGGCAAACGCGGCTTTGCGCCCGGAGACCGTGTTCGGCAGCGAAGCGGGAATCGACTGGGTCGGCGAAGGCAGCAGCGTGCGCGTGACCATGTTCCGCAATTCCATGGACAACCTGATCACCAACGTGACGCTCTCCAGCTCGCCCTCCTCCATCGTGAGGCAGCGGGCGAACGCGGCGGCGGCACTGAGTCGCGGAGTCGAGGCCGAGTTTCGGAAACAGTGGAAAGACTGGTCGGGCGAAGCGAAATACCTGTTCGCCGACTCGCGTTTTTTGAGCGGTCCGCGAATCTCGCAGGTACCCAAGCATCAGGGCAGCGCGGAGTTGGCTTATCGCCACGGCGGAACGCTGGCGTCGGCCGAGGTCCGCAGTTTCGATTACCAGTTCGACGACGATCTGAACCAGTTTCGCCTGCCCGGTTTCGCCACGGTTCAGTTGATGCTGCGGCAGCGGCTGACGGGCGCCTTCTCCGCGGAATTGGGCTTGGAGAATGCGCTCAATCGAGTGTTCTACACGGCATTCACGCCCACGCCCAACACGGGAGAGCCGAGGCTCTGGCGCGTCGGAATCCGCTGGGACGCACGGCGATAATGTGCGGCGCGCAGTCGCGCTCCGCGCGACCCGACAGGAAGGATTCCGGTCGGCACATGGGCTTAGTTAGAACGCAATGAGTTGCGCAGACGATGTTCCGGCGGCGTTCGGGAGTGAGGCCACGTGCGGTGTGCGGAAAGCTAGTTAGCGACCGGTCAGGAGACCGGTCGTTACTCCGCGAGCTTGGGAAAGAAAATCCGGTCGAGCACGCGGCGCGTCAGTTCTTCCATCGTGACGTATTGGTCGCGAGTCTTGTCCCGGAAATACAGCTTCTCTCCCGGCAGCAGCCCTACTTCGACGATGAGCGGATCGGCGCCGGCGCGGTGCACTTGAAAACCCGGGATTAAAGGATCCAGCGTGACTTCGACTCGTTGATCCGCCGTCGAGACCCGGAAGACCTTGCTGTCGCCGGTGACGCGCGCCGTATCGCGTCCGAACGCGTCGCAATACGCGGTTACGCAATTCTCGACGTTCGTACGGACTTCCTCCAGTGCTTTGGGCAGGCGCTCCAAAGTGCTCTTCTCGCGGCGGCGGCGATCATTCTCTTCACTGATTCTCATCTGCAGCCATTGGAATGTCATGGGGCTTTCACTCCGTCCAGCAGCCAAATCTCCTGACGGGCGCGATTGACGGTATAAATGATGCTCTTGCCGTCCTGACTGAGGCTGGCTCTGGTTCCGGGATTCAGGCGGGCCGTGGGAACGAGGCCGGGAAGGTCCCGAATTTTTCGGTCCTTGCCGGCGGCGATGTCGATCGCATAAAGCGCGGTGGGCTGTGCGCGAACCTGATACAGCGTCTTGCCGTCGCGCGACCAGACCACCGGACCTTGATCGCCGGGAAGCGCCTTCGTTTTCGCGCCATCGGGGCTGATGAGGAGGGGGTGATCGTGCTCGTCATAATCGGCGATCCACTCGTCCGTGGGCGACCAGACGGGTACGCTCGACGTGTTGTGAGCACCGATGCGGACCGGCGGATCTCCGCTCCCGGGTCGAACTTTCATCAAGTCGTCGGCGCCAGACTGGAACCGTACGTAGGCGAGCCAGTTGCCATCGGGAGACCACGTCGGGGCGAATTCCAGCACTCCCGTTTCATTCGTCGCGCGTACTGGAGAGCCGCCCGCGGCGAAAAGCGTATAGACGTACGTGCTGCCGTGGACGCTCCCACAGGTCGCGATGCGGCGGCCATCGCGCGAGAACGCCGGCGACATGAAAAACTCGGCCGATTCGTTTTGCCCGCCGAGATCCTGCGCGGTGAGCAACGGGCGCTGCGTGCCCTCGGAAGTGCTGGCGATCCAGAGCTCGTTCGGGCCGCGGCGGTCCGTAATATAGGCGATCTGGGAAGTTGCCGGCGAAGCGTCGGCCATGTCCTCATCGCGAAAACTGCCGAGCAGCGTTTCGACGGGACCATCGGCGAGCGGCACGGAGATCACGTCGGTCTGCGAAAGGCCGGATTGGTAGGCGATGCGCCGGCCGTCCGGAGAGACGGTCGGGTTGCTGACGGGCCGGTCTTGCGTCAATACCGGCCACATCTTCCCCGACCGTGTGTCCGCCAGTAGAAGTTCCGCCGAAGCGCCGTTGAATGAGCCGGAGAAAACGATATGCCGCGAGTCCGGCAGCCAGGAGAATTGCGGCGTGAAGCGGAGCCGTCCAAATTCGGAGACGATGCGGCGGGCGGGACCGGCAGGCCAGGGGAGAAGCCAGGCTGTCTCACCAGAGCCGGTGAGGGCAATCGTGAGAAGAATCTGCTTGCCGTCGGGAGCGAAGGCAATGAGCGGACTGTTGTAGAACGTTCCCTTTGGGATGGGAGCCGGTTCATATTTGCGGCGCTGCGCTTCGGGAGGTGTAGCCGTGTAGACGACGGGCTCGTCGCGGTCGAGCATCGCCAGAGTGCGCCCGTCGGGGGAGATGGTTGCGCAATAGACGTCCGCCTGGACCATCGTGGTCTCCCCGCCGCCGGCCGGAACCCGGCAGATTCCCTCGCGTCCGCCGGTCGCGCAGTTGAAGTAGACGAAGCGTGAATCCGAAGACCAGAATGGCGGCGCGCGAGGGATGACCACCACGTCCGGAGCAGTGAGCGAGACGGCCGTGGGAGCAGTCAGTGTTTGCACGAGGAGCTGCCATTTTCCGGTGTCGCTTTGGCCGCGAAATGCGATGCTCTTGCCATCGGGCGACCAGGAAGGACCGGTCTGCACAGCCAGTGCGGTGGCGAACGGCGTCAACCGGTAATCGGAGAGTTGGACCAGAGTGCGGTCGCGCGTCAACGTGAAAAAGAGCGTGGCGGCGAGTGCTCCGAGCACTAACGTGCCCAGCGTGATTGCCAGCGTGCGGCGGCTTCGCGCGGGAGCTACAGCCGTGACCTGACCGGTTGCGGAGGTGAGCTCGGAGTAGCGGTCGCGCAGATGGCCGAGCTCGCGCGCGAGGTCGCTCGTGGAATCGTAACGGCCGCTGCGCTCTTTCGCCAGGCAGCGCTCCAACACCCAGCGCACTTGTGGGGGAACCGGCCGCTCCAGCGGCGGAGGTTCGTCTTCCACAATAGCGGACATGGTTTGCACGGCGCTCGCTCGTGCGAACGGCTGCTTTCCGGAGAGCATCTCGTAGAGAACCAGGCCGAGGGAAAACTGATCGCTACGCCAATCCACATCCTCCGCGCGCGCTTGTTCGGGACTCATGTAGGCTGCCGTGCCGACCACCGAACCCGCCGCGGTCTGGCTCATGGTCGCGGTTTGCGTCGCGTTCGTCGCGGTGACTTTGGAATTGAGCCGCGCGACTCCGAAATCGAGAATTTTGGCCGTGCCTTCGGGCGTGACGATGATGTTCTCGGGCTTCAGATCGCGATGCACGATTCCCGCCGCGTGCGCGGCGGCCAGTCCCGCGGCCATCTGAGCGGCGATGTCGAGAGCGCGGCGCGGCGGTAGAGGGCCTTTGGCAACAATGGCGCGGAGAGATTCGCCCGGAACTAATTCGGAGACGATATAGGGCGGATGCGAATCCAAGCCTACGTCGTATATGGCCATGAGATTCGGATGGTTGAGGCTGGCGGCAAGGCGTGCTTCCTGCTCGAAGCGGCGGCGCCGCTCTTCATCGCGGGCCAGCGATTCGGGCAGGATCTTGAGGGCGACCTGCCGGCCGACGCGCGTATCGAGCGCGCGATAGACCTCGCCCATGCCTCCGGCGCCAAGTGGCGATTCGATTCGATACGGGCCTATGGATTCGCCGGGCGTAGGCATCGTGACGATTGTGGCATGGATTCACCCGGAGAGAGGTAGCGAACGCGGTTTAGGCCGCGTCCACGGCCTGACGCGCCGGAACCGGCAGCGTGGCGGGTTCCGCGTCGAACCACTTGACCAGCGCGGCATCGTCTATGCGGCGCCGGGCCATGATGTTCCGCCGGTTGCGCAGCGCTCTGGGCAGGCAGCGGAACACGTGGTAAAACGCGGCGAGCGAAGTAGGCTCCCAAACCACCGATGCGCCCAGAACCAGCAGGTCGCGGGCGGTCATGGGCAGCCAGAACGCGCGGTACAACCCGGGAGTCGCGTTCTTGATGCGCATCAGAAAGCGATTCTTCACCGAGTGCATGTTGATATGCGCCGGCAGCGTGCGGCGGTTGCCCGGCGTGACCGTGCGGACGTGATACGCCGTGGCGTGCGGAACGTACAGGCAGCGCCAACCCAACAGCAGGGCGCGCCATGCGACATCGGCATCCTCGCGATAAACGAAGAAGTCGGGGTCGAAGAAGTGACCGTCAATAGCGACGTCCTCGATCATCTCGCGGCGATACAGCGCCGCTGCGGCGCTGGCTCCGAAGACGTATTCCATGCGGTCGAAGCGGCGGCCATCCGGCTCGTGCCATCCACGGTCGAAGTGACGCATGGCCGGCGTGAAATACATGCCCGTGGAATCGATCTGCCGCTCCGGGAGGGGCTCGAATCCCGGCCCGATGGAGAGGAGCTTGCCGCAAACGGCGCCAGTCCGCGCGTCCGCTTCGCCCGCCTCCAGGAGAGTGGAGAGAAAGCCGGGCTGAACCAGCACATCGGGATTCAGGGTGAGCACCCAGGGAGCCGCGCCGGCGGCAATGGCGCGGTTTTGCGCTTCGGCGAAGCCGATGTTCCGGTCGCTTTCGATCACCAGGATGCGGCCGGCGAACTGCGCCAGAAGTTCGCGCGTGTCGTCCGAAGACGCATTATCGAAGACGATCACCTCTAGGGGGAGTTCCTGACCCAGGAGGGTTTCCAGACAGCGGCGAATGTAGCGCCCACTGTTGTGGGTGACGATAGTGACGCAAATTTGGGCAGATAGCACTTGGTTCAGAGTCCCTACGCTGCTAAGACCCGTAGGAGAGCCTATTCAACTACACTAATGATTCGCCCTCAAAAAAACTGTCGAAAAATTCTCCTTCCGGGGTGTAGTTGGATTCCCGGGGGCGGGGTCTTAGACATGTAGCCATGTCGGCGTACTCGATCGGTGAACAACTCGTGGGGATTCTCAAGCAGGATCGCGCCAGCTCTCCTCTGCAAGAGCTTGTGTCTCAACTGTTTACAGAATCGCGTGAGGATGTGTACCGGTACCTGCTGACGCTCGGGCTGCATCCGCCCCAGGCGCAGGAGGCGGCGCAGGAAGTTTTTTTACGTTTGTATGCGGCCCTGAAGAAGGGCGAAGACATCCAGAATCCGCGGGCCTGGGTATTTCGGGTAGCGCACAATCACGGGTTGAAAGTGCGGGCGCGCCAGGCTAGCGAAGAGCCGTTCGACCCGTCGCTGGAGGACCGGATATGCGGTTCCACCGAGTCGGCGGAGCACGCGTTGCTGGAGCGCGAGCGGATGCTGCAATTTCACAAAGCCGTCGAAGGCTTGAGCGAACAGCAGAAGCGGTGTCTCTTTTTGCGCATGGAAGGCATGCGGTATCCGGAAATCGGAGCCGCGCTGGGGATCAGCCCGTCGGCGGTCGGCGAGTTTTTGCGGCGCGCGATGGTGCGGTTGAGGAAGGTGCGCGGTGAGTAACCCGGCGCAACATCCCGAAGGCGGCGCTCTGCTGCGCTACTTGGATGGCGAACTCGGCGGGCGCGATGCGCGCGAGGTGCAGAAGCATATCGAAGCGTGCTGGCAGTGCCGTACGGAATTGGAAGAGTTGCAGGCGACGGTAGCGGAATGCATGCGGTATCGCAAGAATGTGCTGGAACCGCTGCTGCCGGAACCGCCTTTCGCGTGGCGCGATCTTTCCCGCGGCTTCGCGGAGATCGATGCCCGGCAGGCGGCGCCCGGGTTTTCTTTCGCGTGGTTGAAATATGGCGTGGCCGCGGCTGCGGCGGCAGCGGTGGTGTGCGCGGCCGTGTATGAGCTTCAGTATGCGCCCAGCGTGCGCGCGGCGACGCTGCTGAAACAGGCCGAAGCCACGGTAGAGCGGCAGCCGCAAACGCCGCACAGGATTCGCGTTCGTACCAAAGGCCAGGTACTTCTCCGAACAGTGGACCGGCGTCACGGGGAGCCCGCACTCCCTGTGGCGCTGGCCGCTCGTTTTGAGGCTGACCGGTATGACGTGAGCGACCCGCTGAGTCCGCGCAGCTTCGACCGTTGGCGCGGCGGCCTCAGTGGAAAGCGCGACGAAGTAAGCACGGTTGCGGACCCCGAGCGTCCCGCCGAGAACTGCTACCGCATCGAGACGGTAGCCGATGCCGGAGATATTGCGAGCGCGGCGATCCTGCTGCGGGCACGCGATTTTTCGCCGGTCGAGAGCAAGTTCCAATTCCGCGATGCGGATTGGGTGGAATTCAGCGAGATGGCGGACTCTCCCGTTGGATCGGACGATTCTCCCGTTGCGACCAGAATGGAGACTCCGTTGCGGCCTGCCGAACCAAGCCGGCCGGCCGCCGAGGCGCCCAGGCCGTTGGCCTCGGTCACCGACGAATTGCAGGTGCTGTCTGCGCTGCATCAGATCGGGGCCGACCTGGGCGATCCAGTCGAAGTGAAACTTTCCGGCGAGCACGTACTCGTCAGCGGAGTGGGGATTCCGCCCGCGCGGCAGCGGCAAATTCAGAGCGCGGTGAATGGACTGCCTCATGTCGAAGTCCAGTTCGGCGTACCGGAGCAACAGGCTGCGGTGGCGCCTCCGCAGCAGGATAGCCCGGCGCCTCCGCCCACGCGCGGCGCTACCGGCGAAACCAAGCTCCAGGCGCGCCTTGAGGAACAACTCGGTGGACGCGCGGAGATGGAACGGTTCGGGTCGCGCGTTCTGGACCTGAACGAAGCATTGATGTCGCGGGCCTACGCTCTGCGCAGCCTGGCACAGAGGTTCCCGGCAGGCAGCGAAGCTTCGATGAGTGCGGCCGATAGGGAAACGCTGCACGCCATGGCGCGCGAACATGTGAGCGCACTGGCCAGCCAGTCGGGAAGCATGGAGCGAGTGCTGGGGCCGGTGCTGAAGAGCGTGGGAGCCGCTACTCCCGCGCAGCATGCAGCGGCGAGCGGCAACTGGCAGGGCTCGGCTGAGGACGTATTCCGCGCTTCCCGCCGGGTCGAGGTACTGCTTTCGGATCTGCTCGGGGTCGCGGCTTCGCAAAAGCCGGCGGCAGGTCTGCCCACGGACTTGCAATCCGCACTCGCGGATCTGGAAGCGTCCGTGGCCGCCTGCCAAACGGCCGTCGGACGGTAGGGTTTACCGCTCGTCGCGCTTCGTTCGCCTTTCGATATACCTTTTACCGCTCCCTCACGGTCACTGCTCCGTTCGCAGTATCAACTACATACGGAGCCGTGACCGTGAGGGAGCGGTAAAGGTGCCGGGGATGCGAGCGCGTTTGAATGCGGCATAAAAGCAATTCGATATTTTTTCACAACCCCGTGCAGGGAGCGGTAAACGGTGCCGGGGATTCGAGTGCGTTTCGTATTCCTTACCCGAGGATCTCCAAATACCTCGCCACCGCTTCGATCCCCCGGTAAAAATTCGGCAGGTGGAACTTCTCATTCGGTGCGTGCAAATTGTCATCAGGCAAACCGAAGCCCATCATGACACTCGGAATTCCCAAATACCGGTCGAACACGCCGACAATCGGGATGCTCCCGCCCGATCGAATGTAGACCGTTTCCTTTCCGAAAATCTGCTTCATCGCTTCCGCGGATGCGCGGATGAATTTGTTATCGGGATTCGTCAGCGAAGGCGCGCCGGTATGCAGCACTTTGAACTCAGCCGTGACGCCTTTCGGAGTCGCCGCCGCGACCGCCGCGCGTAGCTGGCTCGTGGCCTCGTCCGGAGTCTGATCCGCCACCAGCCGCATGCTGACCTTCGCCGTCGCGCGCGCCGGGATCACCGTCTTCGCGCCTTCGCCGGTGAATCCGCCGCGGATTCCGTGCACTTCCAGCGTGGGTCGCGCCCAGGTGCGTTCGAAGACCGGAATGCCGGGCTCGCCGACCAGTTCTTTCGCGCCGATCTCCTTATCCAGATACTCCTTCTCATCGAACGGCAGTCGTGCCCACGCTTCCCGCTCCTTCGCGCTGGGCGGCACGACGCGATCGTAAAAGCCGGGGATCAGAATGTGCCCGTCGCGGTTCTTCAACGCGCAGAGAATCTCCGCGATCGCGAAAATCGGGTTCGGCGCCGCGCCGCCATAGACGCCGGAGTGCAGGTCTGTGCGCGCGCCCTGCACGAACAACTCGCCGTACACCATGCCGCGCAGCCCCACGCAGATGGTCGGCATTTCGGGCGCGAACATCTCCGTGTCGCAGACCACCGCGGCATCGGCCTTGAGGCGCGGCGGTCGCGTCTTTACGTAAGCTTCGATATGCTCGCCGCCGGTTTCCTCTTCGCCTTCCAACAGGAACTTTACGTTGACCGGTAGCTTGCCGGTGGTTTTGAGCAGGCTTTCGACAGCCTTGATTTGCAGGTATACCTGACCTTTATCGTCTACCGCTCCACGAGCGAAAATGTCGTTGCCGCGGATGGTGGGCTCGAACGGTGGCGTCAGCCACTCGTCCAGCGGATCGGCAGGCTGCACGTCGTAGTGGCCATAGAACAGGATGGTCGGCTTGCCCGGCGCGTTCAGCCACTCCGCATAAACAAGCGGATTGCCTTCGCCCTCGATCAGTTCGGCGGACGTCATGCCGGCGCGCTTCAACTCATCGCGGGCGAACTCGGCGGCTCGCCGTATATCGGGCTTGTGCTCGCTGAGCGTGCTGATGCTCGGGATGCGCAGGAAGGTCTTGAGGCCTTCCAGGAATTCGGACTGGTGCTGCTCAAAGTAGTTCATTGCTGTCTTACTTATAACAGGCTTTCAGACTTGACTCTCCGGATCCAGCAGGCGATTCAGGCGATCCTCCGGCAGCCCCGATTGCTCCCGCGCGACCTCACGGATTGTGCGCCCCGTCTTGTAAGCGTCCTTGGCGATCGCCGCGGCCTTTTCGTAGCCGATCTCCGGCGCCAGCACCGTCACCATGGAAAGCGATTGCTCCACGTACCCTTCGGCGCGCTCGCGATCCACCTGCAAACCATCGACCAGGCGTTCGGCGAAGTTGCGGCTGCCGTTGGCGAGCAGTTCGATGGCGTCGAGCAGATCGTACGCCATGACGGGCATCATGACGTTCAGTTCCAGCGTGCCCGCCGCGGCGCACCATGCGATCGTCGCATCATAGCCGATCACTTGCGCGCACACCATCAGCAGGCTTTCGGCGATCACCGGATTCACTTTCCCGGGCATGATGCTGGACCCCGGCTGCACTTCGGGCAGCTTCAATTCGCCAAGGCCGCAGCGCGGTCCGGACCCCAGCACGCGAATATCGTTGGCGATCTTCGTAAGTGCGCACGCGTACGTGCGGAGAGCGGCGCTCAGGAAGCAGACGGCATCGCGTGCGCCCTGCGCTTCGAAGTGGTTCGGCGCCTCGACGAATGGCAGAGTCATCAGCAGAGCGATTTCGGCGATGGTCTGGCGCGCGAAATCGGGCGGCGCATTGAGCCCCGTGCCCACCGCCGTGCCGCCCAGCGGGAGTTCGTAAATGCCGTCCAGCGCCGCATGGATACGGCGCATCGCAGCCTCCACCTGTTTCGCGTATCCGCCGAACTCCTGCCCCATGCGCACCGGCACGGCGTCCTGCAGATGCGTGCGGCCGATCTTCACAATGTCGTGGAACTCGGTTTCCTTGCGGCGGAGCGAGGAGGCGAGCTGCCACATCGCAGGCAGCAGCATCTGGTGCAAAGTCTCCGCGGCGGCGATGTGCATCGCGGTGGGGATCGCGTCGTTGCTGGACATGCCGCGGTTGACGTGGTCGTTGGGATGCGCGCCGGCTATGCGGCCGATCACCTCATTGACGTTCATGTTTGTCGACGTGCCGCTGCCCGTCTGAAAGACGTCGACGGGGAGGTCGCCGTCGTGCTGCGGGCCGAGCAGTTGAGCGGCTGCGCCTTCGATGCGTTTGGCGAGATCGGCGGGCAACTGTCCCATGCGGCCGTTCACTCTGGCGGCAGCGAGCTTCACCATGGCGAGCGCGCGCAGAAACGCTCGCGGCATTCGTTTACCGCTGATGGGGAAGTTCTGGACGGCGCGCGCGGTCTGTGCGCCATAGAGTGCGCCTGAAGGAACGCGCATTTCGCCCATGGTGTCGTGCTCCATCCGGAAGTCTTCGTTCATGTCTCTATTCTGCGCCGCCGCGCTACCATGGAAACGTGCCGGAGCGTCCGCTGAAAGGAATTGTCGTAGCGCTTGCGACCCCGTTCCGCGAAGGGGAGAACGCTGAGCGCATCGATTTCGGCGCCTGGCAGAAGGTGGTGGACACCGCAATTACGGCGGGCGTTGACGCCATTTTCGTGAACGGGTCCACGGGCGAATTCTACGCGCTGGACGCCGAAGAACGGCAGGTCGCGCTGCGCTTCTGTATACAGGCGGGACATGGCCGCGTGCCCGTCTATTGCAACGTCGGCGGCATCACCACGCGCGAAACCGTGCGCCTGGCGCATCACGCGCAGGCAGAAGGCGCGGACGTGCTGGCCGTAGTTACGCCCTACTACATCAGGCCCTCGGCCGCCGAGCTCGCCGCGCATTACATCGAAATCTGCCGCGCAGTGCGGTTGCCGGTTCTGGCCTACAACTTTCCGCAGCATGGCGGCGTGGAGATCGCGCCGGAAACAGTTCGGGACATCGCCGAACGCTGTGAAAATTTCGCCGGCATCAAGGATTCCAGCGGACGCCTGGAGCAGGCCATCGCCTATCGCGACGCAGTGCCGCGGGGCCGCGAGTTCGCCGTGTTCATCGGACCCGAGCGGCTGCTTTTGCCCGCTCTGACGCACGGCTGCGCCGGTGTGGTTAGCGGCTGCGCCAACATCGCACCCAAACTATTTACTCAGCTCTTTCGCGCCTTTGAAGAGGGCCGGCTCGACGAGGCAGCGCGCCTGCAAGCACTCGCCAGCGACCTGGGCGCAACCGTCGGGTTACACACGTTCCCGTCGACGATCAAAGAAGCGATGCGCATGGCGGGGATGCCTGCCGGCCCTTGCCGCACGCCCGTCGGGCCGGTTCCCGGGCCGGCACGGCTCACCATCGCCGCCGTCCTGCGGCGCCTGGAGGCAGAGGGATTGCTTCCGGAAAATCAATCGACAGCAACCGTCTGACAACTTTTCAAATGCATACAAACAGCCTGGCCAATGAGAAGAGTCCCTATCTGCTGCAACACGCGCACAATCCCGTGAATTGGTATGCGTGGGGGCCGGAAGCGTTCGAAAAAGCGCGCACCGAAAACAAGCCGATTTTTCTTTCGATCGGGTACTCCACATGCCACTGGTGCCACGTGATGGAGCGCGAGTCGTTCGAAAACGACGGCATCGCGGAGATTCTGAATCGCGAGTATGTCTCCATCAAAGTAGATCGCGAGGAGCGGCCGGATGTCGACCGCATTTACATGACGTTCGTGCAGGCTACCACAGGGAGCGGCGGCTGGCCCATGAGCGTGTGGCTGACCCCGGAACTGCAGCCGTTCTTCGGCGGCACATATTTCCCGCCGGAGAATCGCTTCGGCCATCCGGGTTTCGCCTCCATATTGACGCAGATCGCCGAAGCGTGGCACAGCGATCGCGACCGCATTCGGGATTCCGCGCGCGACGTGGTGTCGCAGCTCGAAAAACAGGTCGCCGTCGAGGCTGCTCACTCCGGCGGCCCCACCATCGATACCAAAACTCTCGATAGCGGCTTCTACGTCTTCCGCCGCACCTTCGATTCGCAGAACGGCGGCTTCGGCGGCGCTCCTAAATTTCCGCGTCCGAGTGTCTTCTATTTCCTGCTGCGCTACTACGCGCGTGCCGGCAACCAGGAAGCTCTGGAGATGACGCTGCTCACGCTGCGCGAGATGGCCAAGGGCGGCATGAACGATCAGCTCGGCGGCGGTTTCCATCGCTACTCCGTGGACGAGCGCTGGTTCGTGCCGCACTTCGAGAAGATGCTCTACGATCAGGCGCAGCTTGCAACCTCCTATGTGAACGCGTACCAGATCACCGGAGACGCGCAGTATGCCGGAGTGGCTCGCCGCACGCTCGACTACCTGCTCCGCGACATGCACGATGCAGGTGGCGCTTTCTACTCCGCCGAAGACGCCGACAGCGTGATCACTCCGGATGAACCCGATCTCAAAGGCGAAGGTGCGTTCTATATCTGGTCCGAGGATGAGATCCGCGAGGCTGTGCCGGCGCCGCAGTCCGACTGGTTCATCTATCGCTATGGTGTGGCCGACGGCGGCAATGTTGTGAACGATCCGCACGGCGAATTCACGGGCAAGAACATTCTGTATCAGGCGATGACGTTAGAGGAGACGGCGCAGCAGTTCGGACGCACCTTGGAAGAGGTGAGCGCGGGTATCGACGAAGCCTCGCGCATTCTGTTGCGCGCCCGCGAGCAGCGCGTGCGTCCGCACCTGGACGATAAGGTGCTGACAAGCTGGAACGGACTCGCGATCTCGGCGCTCGCACTCGCCGGCGCGGTTCTCGACGAGCCGCGCTATGCCGCTGCCGCGCGCAACGCCGCGGATTTCATTCTCAGCCGCATGTACTCGCCCGAAACCGGAGTGCTGCTGCGCCGCTATCGCGCGGGCGATGCCGCCATTCCCGGCTTTCTCGACGACTACGCCCTCTTCGCGCAAGGCCTCCTCGACCTCTACGAAACGCAGTTCGATTTGCGCTACCTGGAAGCCGCCGTGCGCCTCACCGAAAAGCAGCAGGCGCTCTTTGAAGACAGCAAATCCGGCGGTTTCTTCAGCTCCGCCGGCGGCCAGACGGATCTCGTGCTTCGCGTCAAAGAAGCGTATGACGGCGCTGAGCCCTCGGGAAACTCGGTCGCGGTTTCGAACCTGCTGCGCCTCGCGCAGATCACCAATCGGGGCGAGTTCCGCCGGTCTGCGGAGCGCACCATCGCGGCATTTGGTCCGAATCTCGACGGCCAGCCCGCCGCGCTGCCGCAACTGCTGGGAGCTTGCGAGTTTTACCTCGGCCAGCCGCGGCAGGTGGTGATCGCCGGAGGGAAGGATGCGCCCGATACCGGTGCGCTGTTGCGTGAGCTGTTCCGGCATTTCTCGCCGAACCAGGTGACGCTGCTCGCCGACGAAGCGTCGCGTCCGGTGCTGGAGCAGGGCATCGCCGCCATCGGCGGAATGCAGCCGGTGAATGGCCGTGCGAGCGCGTACGTGTGCCGCGACTATACGTGCCAACTGCCCGTCTCCGAGCCGTCCGAACTGGCCAAATTGCTACAATAAAGAGCATTCACCCAAACATTCGAGGAGGAGTATGGAAAGAGCAGGAGCAACGACTCTCAAAGGCAATCCCCTTACCCTGATCGGCCCCGAACTGAAGCCCGGCGACCCCGCTCCCGACTTCACATTGGTGGACGGCAGCCTCAAGCCCGTCACGCTGCAGGACACCGGCCACAACGTCCGCATTATCAGCGTTGTGCCGTCGCTCGATACGCCGGTTTGCGATGCCCAGACGAAGCGGTTCAATGAGGAGGCCAGCGGCCTTCCGGGCGTCGATATCATCACGGTGAGTATGGATCTGCCGTTTGCACAGAAGCGCTGGTGCGGCGCCTTCGGCGTGGACAAGGTGAAAATGCTGTCGGACCACAAAGACGGTTCCTTCGGCTCTCATTACGGAACTTTGATCAAGGAACTGCGAATTGAAAGCAGGGCCATTTTCGTAGTGGACAAAGACAACAAAATCCGCCACGCCGAGTACGTGAAGGAAGTGGCCGATTTTCCGAACTACGATACGGCGCTTTCCGCGGCGCGTAGCGCGGGAGCCGCTTCGGCGTAAGTAAGCGAGGGCCGGGCAACCCCCGGCCCTTCATGTGAGGCTTGACTGGGGTTTTCCGAATCATCCACGGCGCTCGCAGGTGACAGGGTTCTAACCCGCGCCGCGGATAGCCCGCTAGTGCGCGGAGGCCTGACGCTAGTTCTCGGTGTGCTCACCGGAAACCTGCTGGGTTTCGCGCGCGTAGGCGTAATCGCGTATTTGCTGGGCACGCACTCCGCCGCCGATTCGCTCGCCGTCGCGCAAGGTCCCATCGACACCGTGAATGCAGTGCTGATCAACAGCATGCTATTCGCATTTGTGCCGATGCTGACGGCGTGCTCGCGGGAGGATCGGGCGGCGCTGCTCCGCAAGCTGAATCGCGTCTTTCTGCGGATCTTCGCGGCACTCAGCGTGCTGTTGATCGTTGCCGCGCCGTGGCTGATGCGCTTGCTGGCCCCGGGTCTGGATCCGCAATACTTCGGGCAAGCGGTCAACAATCTGCGGATCCTGTCGCTTTCCACCGTCGCCGCCGGCGCGGGCGCCCTCTATTGCGCGCTGCTGTATACCGATCGCCGTTTCGCGCCCACCGCCTTCTATCAGGCCGCCATCAACCTGCTGACCGTGGTGTGCGCGGTGGCTCTCTGGAAGTGGTTTGGCGTATATGCCTTCGCCATCGGCTTCACTGCCGGAGCCTGGGTGCAACTGGCGATCGTATATACGGCATCTCGCTCCAGCCTCGACCGGCAGGACCGGCGCGAATGCGAAATTCCGTGGCGGGAACTCGTCACCAGGCCGGGCTTCTTCGTAATTTATGCCGCGGGGATCGGCTTGAACATCATCTTCACCCGCGCGTATGCGACGCATGCGGGGGCCGGCATGGCGGCAGCGCTGGATTACTGCATGCGCGGCGTCGGCGTGCCGATGGCGCTGCTGGTCAGTCCGCTCTCCAATTCCCTGCTGCCGGAGCTCGCCAGATTGCGCGCTCTGCTCCGCATCCGCGAAGCGCTGCGGCTCATCGACAAAACCATCGCGCTGGCGGCAGCCGTGGCCGCCGCGGGTTGCGGATTTGCGCTGCTGTTCCGCGAACCCGCCGTGCGCCTGCTGTTCCAGCACGGCAGCTTCACGCAACAATCCACGCAAATGGTGTCGGCCGTATTCCTGGGCTTCGGACCCAGCCTGCTTGGATGGAGCCTGCTGGAGATCACGGCGCGCTCGCTGTTCGCCATGGAGCGTCCCTGGCTGCCGGTGATCGCCGCCGGAGTTCCGCTCGCGGTGAATGTCACCATCACCCTGTGGCTGCAATCGCGGCAGCCGGTTTGGATCGGCGTGGGCGCCTCCGCCGGCCTTTTTCTGGGATTTGTTGTACTGTTGGCGATGGCCCACCTGAACCGCAAGCGCTGGGTTGTGCATCCCTAGCGCATGACGCCGGATTCCGCTCTACGCAAGCAGCTTGCCCAATTGATCGAAGGGGGCCACGCGCATGCCACGTTTGATGCCGCGGTGAAAGACATGCCGCTGGGTCAGGTGGGCACGCGTCCGCCGGGCTGTCCGCATTCCGCGTGGGAGCTGCTCGAGCATTTGCGCATCGCGCAGCACGACATCCTGGAGTTCAGCCGGTCGGCCGATTGGGAGTCGCCGAAATGGCCCGAGGGCTACTGGCCCGCATCGCCGCGCCCGGAAAAGCCGGAGCAGTGGATCCATTCCGTCGAGCAGTATCGCGCGGATCAGAGCGAGTTTTTGAAACTGCTGGCAGACCCCCGGCAGGATCTCTCAAAGCCATTCGCGTGGGGAGAGGGCCAGACACTGCTGCGGGAAGCAATCCTGATCGGCGACCACGCAGCCTATCACATCGGTCAATTGGTGCTGGTCCGCCGCCTGCTGGGAGCGTGGGTGTAGTAGCGACAGGTCTCCAGACCTGTTGCACTCTTAGAAATGTGGGACCGGTCAGGAGACCGGTCGGTACTGGCGCCAGAACGCCAGCCCGATCCCGATCGTCGCCAACTGCACGCCGCCGATTAACGCCACACACGCCGGCCATCCGCCGCGCGACCACAAATGCCCCGGCAGCTCCGCTCCGAAACTGCCTCCGATGTAATAGAACATCACGTACAACCCCACCGCCGCCGCGCGCGCCTCTTCCGCTACCGTCCCGATGTAGCTGGACGCCGCCGATTGTCCGATGAACACGCCCGTGCAGCACAGCGCCAGCCCGGCCATAACGATCGCCAGATGCGGAATCAGTGTGAGCACAATGCCCGCCGCGCCCACCGCGAACGCAGCGGCAAGTGCGAAGCGATGGCCCACACGATCGATGGATCGTCCGGCAATCGGCGTCACCACCGCGCCCACCAGATACACCACAAAGAGCAGCCCGAGCGCCGCCGTGCTGAGCCGGAATGGCGGATCGGCTAAATAAAAATTGACGTACGTGAATGCCGCCACCAGCGTGAACAGCACGCAGAAGCCGACACAATACGTTGCCACCAGCCGCGTGTTTCGCATGTGCCGCAGCATCGCACGCACGGTCGAGACTCGCTGGCGAGTCCGCGTCGCGGCCATGCGGTCCGCCGGAAGCCACGCCCACATCGCGATGCCGCCGAGCACGTCCAGCAAAGCGAGAGCCACGAAGGCCCCGCGCCAGGAAGAATGCCCCGCGACGAATGCCGACACCATGCGTCCGCTGAAACCGCCGAGCACCGTGCCACCTACATAAGCGGACATCGCCGACCCCGCGCCCGTGTCCCACTCTTCGTTGATGTACGCAATCGTAACGGCGAAAATGCCCGGCGTGAACACGCCTTGCCAGAATCGCCAGAAGAGCAGCGACCCCAGTCCGCCCGCCGTCGCCGAAAGCAGTGTAGGAATCGCCAGCAGCAGTGCCGATGGCACGATCACGCGCTTTCGGCCAATCCGGTCCGCAACAGCGCCGGCGAACGGCGCGGCCATCGCCACGGCAAGCGTGGAAACCGTGATGAGGCGGCTGACCGCGGTTGCAGAAGCGTGAAATGCCTCTCGAAGCATCGGTAGCAGCGGCTGCGGCGCGTACAGCGTCAGAAACGCGCAGAAGCCGGCGAACACGACCGCCGCCGTGCGGGTGCGGGAATTTTCCATTCGGGATGAAACTTACATTATCCGGCAGGTTGGCAGAAGAATTGCAAATTCGGATTCTGGATGTTTTCGGTCGATCCGCTGGAATCCGCAGCCGAAGCCGGACTCCGCTACGTGAGCGGGTCCGGCCCGTGCATTCAGCGCATCCGTTCCGGAACGGGATTTCGTTACCTCGGTCCGGATGGCAAGCCGCTGCGCGATCCCAGGCATCTGGCGCGCATCAAGAGCCTGGTGATCCCGCCGGCCTGGCGCGACGTTTGGATCTGTCCTTCGCCCAACGGTCATCTGCAGGCAGTCGGATGGGACGTCAAGGGCCGCAAGCAGTATCGCTATCATCCCTTGTATCGCGCCGTCCGCGACCAGGCGAAATTCAGCAAAATGATCGCGTTCGGCACCGTGCTGGCGCTGATTCGCAAAAAGGTGGAAGCGGATCTCAGCCTCCGCGGTCTGCCGCGCGAAAAGGTGCTCGCCGCCGTCGTGCGGCTGCTCGAGACCACGTACATCCGCGTCGGCAATGACGAGTACGCCAAGGAGAATGACTCCTTCGGCCTCACCACCATGCGAGACCGTCACGTGCGCATCGCCGGTGCGCGGCTCTTCTTCCAGTTCCGTGGAAAGAGCGGCCAGAACCATGCCGTCGAGCTGACCGACCACCGGCTGGCGCGAATCGTCAAGCAGTGTCAGGACCTTCCCGGCTACGAACTTTTCCAATTCGAAGGCGAAGACGGCAAGCCGCACCCCATCGATTCCGGTGAGGTCAACCGCTACATCCGCGAGGCTTGCGGCCACGATTTCACGGCGAAAGATTTCCGCACCTGGGCCGGCACCGTGCTCGCCGCGGGCGAACTCTACGCCGCCGGTCCGTGCAAAAACCCGAGCAGCGGGAAAAAAACGCTGGTTACCGCGATCAAAACGGTCGCCAAGCGTCTGGGAAACCGGCCGTCCACCTGCCGCAAATACTACATTCACCCGGCGATCATCGACGCTTACTCCAATGGCTCGCTGTTTCCCGCGATGCAGGCGGGTGAGCAACAAAACCAAGCCTACTCCGGCCTTGGACTGCGCCCGGAGGAGTACTCTGTTATGGTGATCGTCGCCGAATATCAGCAGAAGCTCGCAAAGGCAGCTTAGTGAATCCTGAAAAGCCGTCCACCTCCTACCGCCGGTTCTTCGCGCAACTGGGTCCCGGGCTGATTACCGGCGCGGCGGATGACGACCCTTCCGGCATCGCGACATACTCCGTCACGGGCGCGCAGTTCGGCTACGCGCCGCTATGGACCGCGTTGTTCTCCTTCCCGCTGATGGTCGCCGTGCAGCTCATGTGCGCGCGGCTCGGGCTGATCACCGGGCGCGGGTTGGCGGCTGTGGTGCGGCAGCGCTACCCGCGCTGGGTGGTGTGGGGTGCATGTCTGCTGCTGGTGGTCGCCAACACCGTGAATATCGGCGCCGACCTCGGCGGCATGTCCGCCGCGGCGCAAATGGTAACGGGACTTCCGTGGTATTTCTGGAATCCCTTTTTCGCCGTGCTGCTGGTTGTGCTCCTCAGTTTTACTTCTTACAGCCTGATGGTGCGAGTCCTCAAGTGGCTGACGCTGGTCCTGTTTGCCTATGTGTTTACCGCCTTCGTCGTGCACCCCGATTGGCACGCGGTACTCCACGCCACCCTCGTGCCGGACCTGCGATGGGACAGCGCGTATCTCTCCGTGCTGGTGGGTATTCTGGGCACCAGCATTTCGCCTTATCTGTTCTTCTGGCAGGCCGCGCAGGAAGTCGAGGAGGAGCGGTCGCAAGGCCGTTCGACGCTTGCGCAGCGCAAAGGCGCGACCAGGGCCGAACTGACGCACGCCCGCAATGACGTGGTCGCCGGCATGTTCTTTTCGAACTTCGTGATGTTCTTCATCATCCTGACCACGGCCGCCACCTTGCACGCTCATGGCAACAGTCACATCGCCACTGCGCGCGACGCCGCTGAAGCGCTTCGCCCGCTCGCCGGCCCGGGCGCGTACTGGCTCTTCACCGCCGGGCTCATCGGCACGGGGATGCTCGGAGTCCCGGTGCTCGCCGGTTCCAGCGCGTATGCCATTTCGGAAGCCAAGGCTTGGGGCGCGTCGCTCGACCGCAAGCCGAAGCTCGTGCCCAAGTTTTACGCGGTGCTCACCGTCGCCATGCTGGTCGGCATGGGTCTGAATTACGCCCACCTGGATTCCGTAAAGATGCTCTTCTGGGCTGCCGTGCTCAATGGCGTGCTCGCGCCGCCGCTGATCGTGCTGATTCTCCTGCTCACGAGCGACCCCAAGGTGATGGGGCGCGACGTCAACCCCACCTGGCTGCGCGTCGCCGGCTGGATCTGCGCCGCGGTGATGACCCTGGCTGCGGTAGCGATGTTCATCGCGGGGTAAAATCGAAGTTCCATGTCGCGCGTCCACACCCCAATCGTCGATGGTCTGGCCGAATACCTTCGCCAGATCACACTGCATGAACCCCCGGCACTACGGCACGTGCGTGAAGAGAGCGAAGGCCACCCGCACGCGTCGATGCAGACATCGCCGGAGCAGGGGCAGTTCCTCAATTTCCTGGTGCGCATCACCGGGGCGAAGCGGATTCTCGAGGTGGGCACATTCATGGGATACAGTTCCACGTGGATGGCCCTGGCGCTGCCGCCCGGAGGGCGCCTGACCGCATGCGACCTCAGCGAAGAGTACACGCGCCGCGCCCGCCAGACCTGGCGCGAGGCCGGCGTGGAAGACCGCATCGAGCTGCGCCTCGGCCCCGCGCTGCCCACGTTGGACGCTCTCGCCGCCGAAGGAAACGCGGGAGCCTTCGACCTCGCCTTCATCGATGCCGACAAATCGAACTACGCCGCGTATTACGATCGCGCCATGAATTTGGTGCGGACCGGTGGCGTGATTGCCGTCGATAACGTGCTGTGGCACGGCCGTGTCGCCGATCCCGAAGATCGCGACACCGATACGGAAGCCATTCGCGCCTTCAACCGCAAGCTGCACGACGATCCGCGCATCGCGCTCAGCCTCGTGCCGCTGGGAGACGGCTTGACCCTCGCGTGCAAGCTCTAACTCCCACCGTTTTTCCCTGCTATGCCGCGGCCGATCGCGCCATGGCAGCGCGCATCGCCGAATTTCTGGAGCGGGGCGCGGATGTTCGCGTGCTCCTCGAAGACGGCCAGTTGCGCGAAGGAGAGGACCTCGCCATGAAAGCGCGCGAGGGCCGCACCGCCGATATCGTGCTGGTGCTCTTTTCGCGAAACTCCCTGCCCTCGCGGTGGCCGCGCGCGCAGTGGGAAGATGCGTTTATCCATGAGCCCGCCGCCGATGGGGTCCGCATCGGTTTTGCGAAGTGGGACGATTGCAATGCGCCCAAAGTGCTTGCGCCCATGTTCGTCTGCGAAGCCCCCGCGCTGCGCGGATTGCGGCGCCTGAAGCGCTGGGTGCGCGAGCGCGAGGCGACGTTCCAGCCGCCCGCAATCGCCGGGGCGGTGCCCGACGAATCGGAGCTCGAGATCACCGGAATCGCGGTGGCGGACCGGCCCGGCTCCGAGTATGTCGAGAGCGTCGCCCTGGCGTACGAGTTTGTCCGCGCCTATCGCGGAGATTTCGACGAGGTGTTTCGCCTGGAGTGCGCCGGCCGCAGTGTCGCGGCCCTGGCCGGAGACTTGGCGTCGCAACTGAGCCTGCGCCTGGAAGGCGACGTTGAAAGTAACCTGGAACGGCTCGCCGCCTTCTGTTCCGCTCACCGTTTCCTGCTCTTGCTGGAGGAAGGCGCCGACGAGTTCATTTTCGGAGGCCGCTCCTCCTCGCTCCTCATCGGTGAATCCGGACCCTCTTCGCCGGACGCGCTGCGCACTGCCCAGCGCGTCCTCATGGAGCTTTCCGCGCCCTGGGAAGAAATCTGCACTCAGGCGCGCATCGGCCGGCGCATCACACATGAGCAAGGGCGCATGGCGGAATGCTTTGAGCTCATGAGCCAGTGGCACGACGCCGCGGAAACACGCAAGGACCGCGCCGTGCTCGATGAAGCCGCTCGCGAAATGGTCTGGATTCTCGAAGCCTGGGGCCGCGGTGCGGAAGCCTCGCGTCTCGAACAGCGGCGCGCCAGGGAATACGACGAACAAATGTCGTTGTTCTAGTTTCGCGCGGGCGGGCGCAGCAGCTTCCCCGGAAGCTTTGAAAGATACGCGAGCCGTTCCACCACCGGCAGCAGGCGCCGCACCGTCTTGCCGTGCAGCATGAGGCTCCCGGTCACCAGCACCGGATGAGGAATCGTGGTGCAGCACCGCGCGCACATATCGATCTCGCCCGCGCGCCCCGTGCTGTGCAGCACGCGCAGCTTCTGCATGCCGCCGGAGTTCCAGATCTCCTCGAGCGGCGCATCGGCGATGTTGCCGACCGGCGCGCCGTCCAGCATGTAGCTCTGGCAGCACGGATACACGTCGCCGTTCTGCTTGACGTACATGGGTCCGCGCCACAGGTAATGGCAGGGATGGCTCCATTCGCCCGCCGCGTGGCCGGCATCCGGCCGCATGAGGTTGGTCTCATCTTCTTTGATGCGGATCTGGTCGATTCCCGGCACCGCGTTCCAGAAGGCCAGAAAATCCGGCACTTCGTCTGCATTGCCCTCCATTTTGACCATCTGCACGACCACCTGTAGCTTGGAGTGCCGCTCATGCTTCATGCGTGCGAAGCGTACGAAGTTGTCCCGCACCTTTTCGAACTTCGCGCCCTTGCGGTAAAACTCGAAAGTCTCTTTTTTCGCGCCATCGAAGCTGAGCGTGATCTGTTCGAGCGGCGAATCCAGAATGCGCGCCGCGAGCTTCTCGTCGAGGAACGTGCCGTTCGTCGATAGCAGGCTCGAAACGCTATGCTCGTGACAGAATTCAATGCGGTCGAAAATCGCGGGGTCCATGAACGGCTCGCCCAGGCCGATCAGCATCATGTGCTCCGCCGACCCCTTGGACTGGCTGACGAGTTTGCGGAAAACCTCGCCGTCCATATCGGCCTTCGGCTGCTTATGCGTCTCGCGCGGGCACATGGGGCAGTAGAGATTGCACTTCGCGGTGGTCTCGACGATATACTCCACCGGCAGCGCCCGCAGCTTGGACCGGCGCGCCAGATACCCCCACAGCAGTTTGGACCGGTTCCATGCCCCCATTCTTTTTCATTGTATCCACCGGCGGGCGCGTGTCATTGTATTGGGCATGAAGGTTGCCGTCACGGGCGCGAGCGGTCTCATCGGGACTCGGCTGACAGGCGCTCTGCGGGCGATGGATCACGAAGTGATTCCGCTCGGCCGCCGCGACACCATCGGGCCGTGCGACGCCGTCGTGCACCTCGCTGGAGAACCGGTCGCGCAGCGATGGAGCGCCAGGGCGAAGCAGGAAATTCGCGATAGCCGCGTGGAGGGGACGCGCCGGCTGGTGGCAGGCATTGCCGCGTTGCCGCAAAAGCCCCGGGTGCTCGTCTCCAGCTCGGCCATCGGCTACTACGGGTCGCGCGGCGACGAGACTCTGACCGAAGAATCCGGCCCCGGCAGCGATTTTCTGGCGACGGTCTGCGCCGCGTGGGAGAAAGAAGCGAAGGCGGCGGAGGAGTTGGGAATCCGCGTAGTCCGGCTGCGCACCGGAATCGTGCTGGACGCGCACGGCGGAGCGCTGGCAAAAATGCTGACGCCGTTCCGCTTCGGTCTGGGAGGTAGGCTCGGCAGCGGACGCCAGTGGATGAGTTGGATTCACATCGACGATCTGGCCGGAATCGTCGTCCACGCTCTCGAAAATCCGGTGAGCGGCGCCGTCAACGGGGTCGCGCCGAATCCCGTCCGCAACTCCGTCTTCACGCAAGCGTTGGCCGGCACTCTTCACCGCCCCGCCCTGTTTCCGGTGCCGCAATTCGGCCTGCGCCTGATGCTCGGCGAGATGTCCGAAGCTGTTCTCGCGAGTCAGCGGGTGCTGCCGAAGGTGGCGGAATCATCAGGGTATCGCTTTCGCTACCCGGACTTGCCCGAAGCGCTGAGGGAAACGATTATTGGACGCAGATAAACGCAGATGAACGCCGATAAGCCAAGCATCAATGTGTTATCGGCGTTTATCTGCGTTCATCTGCGTCCGAAATGATTTTTAAGGCTGGAGGGAACCCGCGGGAATTTAGAACTCGAAGCCGAGCGTCTGGTTGGATCCGCCGAGGTCGATGGATTCCATGCGCTCGCCGGCTGCATCTTTCTTGGTCTGCACGGCGGTATCTTCGTGCTTCTGGGTGGTCTCGATCTTCGCGGGAGCTGTGTAGCTCTTCTCGCTGCGCACGTTCGTGAACACGGCGTTGGAGCCTTCCACCTTCACGCGGTACTGCCCGGCGGCGAGCTGAACGGCGCCCACCTGGGTGGCGGTCGGAAGCAGGATCTCATAAGACTTCGCACTGGCGATCGAAAGGGTGCTGAGGGCCAGGGCGGCGATGGCGACAAAGTTCTTGGTGGTCATTTTCGTGGGTTCTCTCTTTTTTCTAAGTTTTTGATTTGCAAGCGCTTTTGGCTTGCATAGAGAAAGGCGCAGCAGTCCGGAAAAGGTGACTACCACCGGCAGGGGATATGAGAACCCGTCAGCAGGGGAGGCAGTATTCGCAGGGCTCCTGCCCGGTCCCCAATCCGCGCAAAGCGCGGAGGGCGGAAGCTGAACCTCCGTGGAGCCCGCCGGCATCGTATAATAAGGAAAGTTCCACTGTGAGGTTGTGTGTCCCTTCGTACGTATTTCCGTCTATTCACCCATAGCATGCTGCTGCCGGTCTTAGAGAGCGGCGAGGAAACCCTGGTCGGCGGTCAGGCCGTTCTGGAAGGCGTGATGATGCGGGCCCCCCACAGCTACTGCGTGGCCGTCCGCAAGCAGAGCGGCGTTCTGGTCACCGAAGAGATGCCGCTCGACCGCATCTCCGACCAATACAAAATCTTCAAATACCCGATCTTGCGCGGCTGCGGAACCCTCTTCCAAGCCATGAAGCTGGGCATCAAGAGCCTGCAGTTCTCCGCCCGCGCCGCCATGGAAGATCTCGTTCCCGAAGGTCAGGCGCCTCCCAAGGAACTGCCGAAGTGGGTCATGATCGCCAATCTGGTCGCCATGCTCGGTTCCTTCCTGTTCCTCTATAAATTTCTGCCGCTGTATCTGGCGACCAAGCTCGGCTCCGTGGTTCCGGCCCTCTCCAGCACCCTAGGCGTGAACATCACCGATGGCACCATCCGCATTCTGATTTTCCTCGTGTTCATGGCCGGCATCTCCCGGATGAAGGACATCCGCCGCGTCTTCGAATATCACGGCGCCGAACACAAAGTCGTCTTCAATTTCGAATCCGGCAAGCCGGTGAACGTGCCCACGGCGCAGAGCTTTCAGACGTGGCACCCGCGCTGCGGCACCAGTTTCATGATGCTGCTGATGCTGGTTTCCTTCGTGGTCTACATGTTCATTCCGGTCCAGGGCTTCCTGGCGAAGTTTCTGCTCCGCATCGCGCTGCTCCCTGTAATCACCGGCGTCTGTTACGAAATGATCCGCTTCGCCGCGCGCCGGCCGGGCTCCATCCTGACGATGCTGACCGCCCCGGGTATGTGGCTGCAGCGCATCACCACCAAGCAGCCGACCGACGCCCAGGCCGAAGTCGCCATTCACGCCCTCGAAGGCGCCATGGCGCTCGAAAAATCGCAGGGCGGCGAGCTGGTCATCGCCTGAGCGCCCACTACACCCATGCAATTCGTTGAGAAGCTCGATCAGCTCGAAAAGCGCTTTGACGAGCTCAATTCCCAGATGGCCGATCCGGCCGTGATTTCCGACTCCGATCAGTATCGCAAGGTCACCAAGACTCACAGCGAGCTCAGCGAAGTTGTCGCCCGGTTTCGCGAGTGGAAGCAGGCGGAAAGCAGCCTTTCGCAGGCGCGCGGCATGCTGGAAGAGAAAGACCCCGACCTGCGCGCTATGGCCGAGGAAGAGGTTGCGCGCCTGGAGCCTGAACTGACGCAGCTCGAAGAGCAAATCAAGCTCCTGCTGCTGCCGCGGGATCCTAACGACGATAAGAACATCGTGCTCGAAATCCGCGCCGGTACGGGCGGCGACGAAGCCACGCTTTTCGCGGCGGAAGTCTTTCGCATGTACAGCCGCTACGCCGAAACGCAGGGCTGGAAAATGGAAATCACATCCAGCAGCGAATCGAGCGTCGGCGGACTGAAGGAAGTCATCGCTCTCATCAGCGGCAACAAGGTCTTCAGCAAGATGAAGTATGAAAGCGGAGTGCACCGCGTGCAGCGCGTGCCGGTCACAGAGCAGCAGGGCCGCGTACACACCTCCGCCATCACCGTCGCCGTGCTTCCCGAAGCCGACGAGGTCGAAATCAAGCTCGAAGCCAAGGACGTCCGCACAGACACGTTCTGCTCGTCGGGCCCCGGCGGCCAGAGCGTGAACACGACGTACTCCGCCGTCCGGCTCACCCACTTGCCTACCGGTTTGGTGGTCTCCTGCCAGGACGAAAAGAGCCAGATCAAAAACCGCGCCAAAGCCGAGCGCGTGCTGCGTTCCCGCCTGTATGAGATGGAGCTCGAAAAGCAGCAGGCGGCTCTCGGCGCTGAGCGGAAAACCATGGTCGGCAGCGGCGACCGAAGTGAAAAAATCCGGACATACAACTTCCCGCAGAATCGCGTCACCGATCATCGCATCGGCCTCACTCTGCACCAGCTCGACTTCGTCATGGACGGCAAACTCGACCAGATCCTCGACGCCCTCACCGCCCATTACCAGACCGAAAAGTTAAAGAAGCAAGGCGAGAACGGCGGCCCCGGCTCGAACGGATCGCGGCCGGCCGCATGACGCTGCGGACGGCGCTGCTTCAGGGCACCAGGCTCCTGGAAGATGCAGCCGTCCCTGTGCCGCGGCTCACCGCGGAGGTGCTCCTCGCGCATGCTCTGCAACGCGATCGCGTCTACCTGGTAGCGCATTCCGAGGATGAGCTGCCGGAAATCGGCTGGATTCACTTCGGGCGCTATCTCCACGAGCGTATCCAAGGCAAGCCGACGCAGTACATCACCAAGAAACAGGAATTCTACGGCCGCGAGTTCCGCGTGACCGCCGATGTTCTGATTCCGCGGCCGGAAACCGAACATGTAGTCGAGGTAGCTCTCGAAGTGGCGCGCGGCGCCAGGCGCGTGCTGGATGTGGGGACGGGCTCGGGCGCTCTGGCAGTCACCTTGGCTTTGGAACTGGGCGCGGACGCGGTAGCCACCGATATTTCCCCGGCAGCCGCACTCGTCGCGGCGCAAAATGCCGCGTCATGGGGCGCGCGGACCCGCGTCTTGGTGTGCGATCTCATGAATGCCGTCGCGTCCGAGTCCATCGAGTTGCTCGTCTCCAATCCGCCGTACGTGCCCTTGGCTCAGCGCGCAGGCATGCAGCGTGAGGTTCGCGATTGGGAACCGGAAGTGGCCCTGTTCGGCGGCGAATCGGGCTTCGAGCTCTACGAGCGCATTCTCGCGGACGCTCCTCGTGTGCTTCGCCCCGATGGCTGGCTCGTGATGGAATTGGGCTTCGGCAGCGCGGATCGGGTTCAGGCCATGATGCACGATTGGATGGACGTCCGTTTCACGCCCGATCTCGCCGGAATCCCTCGCGTGATTTCGGGCCGCTGTGTACGGCATAATCGATAGGACATGGGGATCGGCATCCGGATAGAAAACCTGCGGAAGGTTTACGATTCGCCTCCACCTTCGGCCGCTCGCGGCGGCGGCTTTTCGTTCGTGGCGCAGCGCTCCGCGGGTCCCAAGCAAAAGAAGAAGAAGTTCGAAGTGGTCGCGCTGGACGGTATTTCCATGGAAATGCGCGCCGGCGAAATCTTTGGACTTCTCGGCCCCAACGGCGCAGGTAAATCGACCACCATCGGCATTCTCACCACGCGCACCGCACCCACCAGCGGCCGCGCTTTCGTCGGCGAGTACGACGTGTGGCAGCAGCAGGTGAAGGCCAAGCGTCTGATCGGCGTGGTGCCGCAGCGGCCGAACCTGGATTTCGCCCTGACCGCGCGCGAGATCCTTCTTTTTCACGGCGCGTACTTCGGGCAGGGGCGCAAAGAGCGTGAGGAAAAGGCGCAGAAGCTGCTGGAGCACTTCAAACTGACCGATCGCGCCGACCACATGGTCCGCGGCTTTTCAGGCGGCATGATGCAGCGCATTTCCATCGCCCGCGCCATGATGCACGATCCCGAAGTGCTGTTCCTGGACGAGCCGTCTGCCGGCCTGGATCCGCAAACACGCCTGCTGCTGTGGGAGATCATCCGCGAGTACAATGCGCTCGGCAAAACCATCGTGCTGACCACCCATTACATGGACGAAGCCGACGCCCTCTGCCACCGCCTCGCCATTGTCGATCACGGCAAAGTGATTGCGCAGGGGACCCCGGAGGAGCTGAAGGCATCCATCCCCGGCGGTTACCTGCTGAAACTGCGCTTCGACCGCGCGCCCGATGATCTGGTCGCCGCGCTCAAGCAGTTGCCGGGCGTCAGCGAGGCTCGCCTCAAAGAAGCCGGCGCCGTGGACCTGTATGCGGATCGCGGCGGTGCGCTCATTGCCGCCATCGTCTCAGCCGCGCAGGCAGCGGGCGTGGAGTTGCGCGACGTCCACATCGCCGAGCCGAGCCTCGAAAATCTGTTCCTGCATCACACCGGAAGGAGCTTACGGGATTGAACTGGCGAACGTTCTACGCGCTACTTGCGCGCGATGGGCACGTAGCGCGGCGAAACCTGCTGCCGATGCTGCTGCAAAACCTCCTGCAGCCGCTGCTCCTCACCTTCGTCTTCGGGCGCGTGCTGACGGCGGGCGGCATGATGAAAGGCAGTTTCAAGGATGTGCTGCTGCCCGGCGTGATGGCCATCAGCATGACACTCTCGGGCGTGCAGGGAGTGGCCATGCCGCTGATCACCGAGTTTCAATTCACCAAGGAAATCGAGGACCGGCTACTCGCGCCCATTGCGAACGGCTGGCTCGCCGTGGAGAAGATCGTCGCGGGCATGATTCAGGCGTTGATCGCCGGCCTTGTGGTTATTCCGGCGGCATGGCTCACGCTCGGGCCGGGCGTGCACATCAGTTTCGCCCAGCCGCTGGAGTTTGCGCTCGTGTGTCTGCTGGTAGCGCTCTTCGCGTCCGCCGGGGGCCTGGCCCTGGGCTGTAGCGTGGGCCAGACGCAGATCGGGCTGATGTTCAGCCTCGTGCTCGCGCCCATGATGATGTTCGGCTGCGCCTACTATCCGTGGAGCTTCCTGTCGGCGTTTCCGGTTTTGCAATATGCCGTTCTGATCAATCCGCTGGTATACGCAAGCGAAGGTCTGCGAGGAGCGTTAGCGCCGCAAGTGCCGCACATCGATCTATTGATCGTAATGGGAGCGCTGGCGATCATCGATCTGGCCCTGATCGTAGTAGGCCTGTCGAAATTCCAAAAGAAGGCCGTGAGTTAGTACCAGACCACGTGCCTACAGGAATCCTTCCTGTCGGGTCGCGCGAAGCGCGACTGCCGTTTCGTTATGAGTGGTCGCCTTCGTAAAATACGGTTATGAGCATCACGGCCCGTCACGTCCGCTGGCAAGATGGCGACATGTGGCTCGGATACTTCGAGCAGTTCCCGGACTACCTCACGCAAGGCGAGACGCTGAGCGAACTCGAAGAGAATCTTCGTGATTTGTACCGGGATCTGCACAGCGGTGAAATACCCGGTATCCGCAGCATCGCTGAGCTTGCTGTTGATCCGGCACGGCGGCAGGCACGATTGGTATAAACACATTCTGCGTAAACTGGGAATTGAGTGAAAACCTACTTTCACGTCGATATGGATGCCTTCTTCGTATCCGTGGAAGAGCTCTTCGACCCCAGCCTTGCAGGCAAACCGGTCGTAGTCGGCGGACGTCCGAACGAGCGAGGCGTCGTCTCCGCAGCCTCCTACGCCGCCCGCAAATTCGGCGTCCATTCGGCGATGCCCCTGCGCACCGCCTACAAGCTCTGCCCGCAAGCCATCTTCGTCGACGGCCATCCCGAGCGCTATCGCGAGTGCTCCCAACAGGTCTATGAGGTCCTCGGAAGCTTCTCGCCGCTCGTGGAAATGGCGTCTATCGACGAAGCATACCTGGACATGACAGGCACCGAGCGACTCTATGGCCCGCCTCTCAAAGCCGCCCACCTGCTGCACGAGAGGATGAAGGCCGTCACCCGTCTGAACTGCTCCATAGGCATCGCCGCCTCACGCCTCGTCGCGAAGATCACGTCGGACCAGGCGAAACCCAATGGCATCGTCTGGATTCTCCCCGGTCGCGAGGCTGCCTTTCTCGCGCCGCTCGACGTGCGCAAGGTTCCCGGAGTCGGCAAGGTAACCGAAAAAAATCTGGCCGCCGTCGGAATCAAAAAGGTCGGCGATCTCACGCGTCTTGACGATGCCTTCCTCGAAAAACGCTTCGGGAAGTGGGGACTCGCCCTCGCCGGCAAAGCCAAAGGTCTCGATGCCGGCGGCTGGTTCGACGCCGAAATCGGCGAAGACGCCGGTCCGAAATCCATCAGCCACGAGCACACCTTCGGCGAGGACACGCGCGACGCCGTACGAATCGAAAGCACTCTCGCGCGCCTCAGCGAGATGGTAGGCCGCCGCCTGCGCGAGCACGGCCTGCACGCCCGCACCGTGCAACTGAAGCTGCGGAATACCGCCTTTGAGACCATCACACGCGCCAGGACGCTGCCGCGCGCCACCAATGTGGATACCGAGCTCTACGAAACCGCTCTCGAACTCTTCCGCGCAAACTGGGACGTCGGTTCCGCAGTGCGGCTCCTCGGCGTCCACGTATCCGGCTGGGCTGACGATGGAGGGCAGATGGGGCTGCTTGATGACGGCCGGCACGAGAAGTGGCAGCAGACGCTCGCCGCTGCCGACCGCTTGCGGGACCGTTTCGGCGAAAGCGCCGTCTCCCTCGCCGCCGGCCTGCGCGGCCGTTTTCGCGAGAAGACCCACGAAAATCCCGCCGGGCTGCCCGGGAAAAAATAGCCGGATTGGACAAAAGCGACGGGGCAGTCTGTGCTCCGCCTGAGGCCCTCTACCAGGCCAGCAAATATCGCGCTTTTTCGAGAACCTTATCGACGTTCGGAAGAAAAGCCTCTTCCAGCGGCGGACTATACGGAACCGGAGTATCGGGCGCGGTCACACGCAAAACCGGCGCATCCAGATAATCGAACACCGTCTCGGTAATCGTCGCCGCAAGTTCGCCGGCGAGCCCGCCCGTCTGTGTGTCCTCGTGCAGCAGCAGCACGCGCGACGTCTTCTTCACGCTCTCGGTGACCGTCTCGCGATCCAGCGGAGCCAGCGTCCGCAGATCGATCACTTCCACCGATGCATCCAGCTTGTCCGCCGCCTCGAGCGCCGTCCAAAGCATCGCTCCATAAGTGACGATCGTAAGGTCTTTGCCCTCGCGCGCAATCCTGGCCTTGCCGATCGGCACCGTGTAATCTTCTTTCGGGAGCTCTTCTTTGATCTTGCGGTAGAGTCCTTTGTGCTCGAAGAAGATCACCGGATCGTTGTCGCGGATCGCCGCCTTGATGAGGCCCTTCGCGTCATACGCCGTTGCCGGGCAAACCACCTTCAACCCCGGCGTCCTCACGAACCACATCTCCGGATTCTGCGAGTGAAACGGGCCGCCGTGAATGCCTCCGCCCGAAGGTGCGCGCACCACCATGGGCACCGGAGCATTCCATCGGTACCGGCACTTGGCCGCGAAGTTCACCAGTTGATCGAACCCGCAGGTGATAAAATCCGCGAACTGCATCTCCGCCACCGGCCGCAGTCCCATGAGTCCGGCGCCGATCGCCGCGCCTGCGATCGCCGCTTCGGAAATCGGCGTATCCACCACGCGCTTCTCTCCGAAATGTTCGAAAAACCCCGCGGTCACCTTGAACGCGCCGCCGTAGACGCCGATGTCCTCGCCCAGCAGGAACACGTTCGCGTCGCGCTCCATCTCTTCCCACAACCCCTCACGGATTGCTTCCAGGTAGGTTGTGGGCATTACTCGTAGACTCCTTCGGTCAGCGTGGACGCGTCGGGAAACGGGCTTTTTTCTGCCCAATCGACCGCCTCGTCCACTTCCGACTTCACTCGCGCGTGGGTGGCTTCGATGCCTGACTTCGTCTCCCACTCTTCGTCGATCATCGTTTTCTCGACGCGCGTGATCGGGTCGACCTTGCCCCACTCGTCGAACAGGCCTTGCGGGACATAGTGCGCCGCGTCGTGTGCCGAGTGGCCCGTCATGCGGAACGTCTTGCACTCCAGCAGGTACGGTCCTTTGCCGCTCCGCGCGTGTTCGGTTGCGCGCAACGTCGCGTCATACACCGCGAGCACGTCATTGCCGTCCACGATCTCGGCCGGAATCCCGTACGCCGGTCCGCGATCCGCCACATTCGCCACCGCCATCTGCAGATTCAGCGGCGTTGAATACGCATACTGATTGTTGTTGCAGATGAACACCACCGGCAGCTTCTGCACAGCCGCGAAGTTGACGCCTTCGTGCCAGTCGCCGCGACTCGTGGATCCGTCGCCGAAGTACGAAAACGCCACGCCGTCGATGCCCTTGTAGCGCAGAGCCATCGCGGCGCCCGCGGCTACGGGAACCGTGGCAGCCAGCGCGCTGATAATCGACACGATCCCCGCCGAAAGATCGCCCATGTGCATGTTGCCGTCGCGGCCGCGCGTCAGCCCGTCCCGGCGCCCCATATACTGTGCAAAGATGCGGCCCAGCGGCACGTCGCGCACAAAGAAAACCGCCATATCGCGATGCGACGGGAATAAAATATCCTGCGGTTGCGCCACCAGCGCGCTGCCCACCGGAATCGCCTCCTGGCCGCGGCCGACGTAGACGCCTCCCACAATCTTGCCCTGCCGGTACAATTTGCGCTCGATGCGGTCTTCCACTTCGCGCATCAGCACCATCAGATAGTGCGCGCGTTTGGCAAGTTCCGGCGTGATGTTCGCGTACTTGGGCGCGTTCGCCGCTGGCTTTTTGCGTTTGGACGGACGAGTGGCGGGAGACGCGCTCATTGGGTCAGCCTCATTTGGATTAAGTCAATATTATATCGTGCGTCGCCGGAAGCCGCCGCGAACAGGGCATACTGGAAAATATGCAATATCGCCAGTTAGGCCGCACTCCGTGGAAAGTTTCCGGCATCAGTTTTGGCGCCTGGGCCATCGGCGGCTCCTGGGGAGCGGTCGACGATAAGGACTCCATGGCCGCCCTCCATGCGGCCATCGACTGCGGAGTCAATTTCATAGACACCGCCGACGTCTACGGCATGGGCCGCAGCGAGCGCCTGATCGCGCAACTCCGGCGGGACCGCAGTGAGCCGATCGTAGTTGCCACCAAAGCCGGCCGCCGCCTGAATCCGCACACGGCCGATGGCTACAACGAAGCCAACCTCCGCGGCTTCATCGAAGACTCTCTCCGCAACCTGGAAACGGACACCCTGGACCTTGTGCAGTTGCACTGTCCGCCCACCGATGTCTTTTACCGGCCGGACGTTTTCGGCGTGCTGGATCGCCTCGTGCAGGAAGGCAAGATCCGGCACTACGGAGTCAGCGTGGAGCGCGTTGAGGAAGCGCTCAAAGCCATCGACTATCCCGGCGTTCAAACCGTCCAGATCATCTTCAACTGCTTCCGCCAGCGCCCCGCCGAACTGTTTTTCAAGGAAGCCGGGCGGCGGCACGTCGGAATTCTCGCGCGCGTCCCGCTGGCCAGCGGGCTGCTCACCGGCAAACTGAATCGCCAATCGCAGTTCGCGCCCGACGATCACCGCAATTTCAACCGCCACGGCGAAGCGTTTGACGTCGGCGAGACATTCTCCGGAGTCGATTACGAGACGGCCCTCGCAGCCGTCGACGAGTTGCGCGCCCTCGTGCCGTCCGGCATGACCATGGCCCAGTTCGCCTTGCGATGGATTCTGGAATTCCCGCAAGTGACGTGCGCGATTCCCGGGGGCAAACGAGTGGAGCAGGTCCGCGAGAATTGCGGCGCCTCCGATGCGCCGGCCCTCAGCGAAGCAACCATGGCCGCGGTGCGCAGCATTTACGACACCCGGATCAAGCCACTGATCCACCACCGCTGGTAATTGCAGGCGAGAAGAGCTTGCCCAAGCCGCGCTTCGCGCGGCACGACAGGAAGGATTCCTGTCGTCACGTTCCTCCGCTGTACCATAACGTACATGCTCGCTGTCCGAATCGCGGTTGCGCTCGCCATCGCCGTTTCCGCTCACGCCGGGCGGCTTCCGGTTCGCGTCTACCGCACCAGCGACGGTCTGCCTCGCAATTCGGTCATCTGCATGGCGCCCGGAGCCAACGGAGCCATGTGGTTTTGCACCACCGAAGGGCTGGTGCGCTTTGACGGCCTGACCTTCCGGGTGTTCGGCCGCGACCAGGGGCTTCCCTCGCAGACCGTGATGGGCTTTCAGCCGGCGCGCGCCGGCGGCTATTGGGTCATCACCGATCGCGGCGTTTGCAGGCTCCCGGCCGGAGCCAGAATTGGCGACCCCTGCAAGGTCCTGAGCAACACACCGTCCGGTGAGTGGAACCTCGGTGGTATGGTGCTGGAAGCAGCCGATGGCGAAGTCTGGCTGGCGTCCACAAAGCACGTCTATTCGCTGCGGCAAAGCGATGGCGCGCTGCTCGACGCGGGTTTCCCCTTATGGTTCGCTGATTCAATCCTGAAAATCGCCGAAGGTGAGCAGGGCAGCCTGCTGGTTTGCACCGAAGGAGGCCTGTTCGAGCGCAGTCCCTCGGGCGAAGTGCGTGTGCTCACCGCGAAGCTGGGGAAGGTCGGCATCTCCGACTTGATAAAAGTTTCCGCGACCGATACCTGGCTGGCCACAAGCCAAGGTCTCTTCCGCATGCGGCGGACCCGCGCCAATCACGGCACGCCGGAGTTTCGCGGCGGATGGATCGCGTATCCGGATTATCCCAGGCACCTGATGCGGCGGCGCGACGGCACCATTTGGGCGAACAGCACCGAGTCGGTACTGCAACTGGCGTTCGATCCGGCCGGCGACATGTCTGTCGCGCGGCGTATAGGAAGGGATGACGGTCTGCCGGCCGTTGTTCTGGAAGACATGGCTGAAGATGCCGCCGGCGTGATGTGGGTGGCGACTGAAGGGGCAGGCGTCGCGCGCATTGACGATCGCGGCTTCTCGCTCTACGACACTTCGGAGGGCCTGCACACGGCGCGCATGGCAGCCATCTTCGAGGATCGCAGCGGCAGCGTCTGCGCGATGACGTCATGGGACGGGCAGCACGATCTCCACGTTCTGCGCAACCGGCAGTTTGTCGGCGTGCCGATTCCGTATCCCCGCGAAATCCATTCCCACTCGGAATGGTGGAACGAAATCGCGCTACAGGCTCGCGATGGCGATTGGTGGGTCGCCACCCGGCAAGGGGTCCTGCGATTTGCAGCGGCAACCGTCGATAATCTACCCCATGCGCCTTTGAAGCGGTGGTACCGGACAGGCGCAGGTTTGACGGGCGACGATGTTTCCATCGTCTTCGAAGATTCCGCCGGCGCCATTTGGATCGCGGCCGGTAAGCCGGAACCGCACGTCGAGCGATTGAAGCCCGGGGACACCCGGTTTCGCGCGATCATGGCCGCCGATGGCTGGCCCGCCGGTGAATCGCCGACCATCTTCAAGGAGCCCGAGCCGGGGACGTTGTGGATCGGCACCTTTAGCGGCGTGTTCCGATACCGCGACGGGCACTTCGACCATGTCAGCCGCCACTGGCCGCCCGGCAAGCCGTGGGTGCGCGACATGATTGTCGATCGCGAAGGCCGGGTGTGGGTCGCCACCGGCGGCGAAGGGTTGTTCCGCTGCGACCATCCGGACGCAGCCGATCCCGTGTTCGTCAACTATTCCACCGCGCAGGGCCTTGCCTCCGCGTACCTGCGAGCCATCACGCAGGATCGCGACGGCTATATCTACGTCGGCTCGGTACGCGGCGTGGACCGTATCGATCCGCGCGCGCCCATGGACGCCGAACGCGTCCTGCACTTCACTGCGGCGGATGGTCTTCCCGACAACGAACACAACGTCGCCATGACCGGTCGCGACGGCCACCTGTGGTTCGGAACTCTGCGCGGAGTTGCGGAATTCGACCCGGCGCGCGTACCGCGGCGAGCCGCGCCGGGAGTTTACTTCACCCGCTTGCTGGTTCGCGGCGAAGAGGCGCCGCTCGCGTGGGACGGCGCGGCGCATGCTTCCCTGGCCCTTTCCCCGGATCGCAACCAGATCCAGATCGAGTTCGCGGGCAGCGACGCGCGAGCCGCCGCGCTCCGCTATGAATACCGTCTCGTGGGCCATGACCGCCAGTGGAGTGAGCCGGTGAATCTGCAGCGGGTCAATTATCCGGTGCTGCCCGCCGGCCGTTTGCGATTCGAAGTAAGAGCCGTGAACGCGGAAGGTCAGTACAGCAGCACGCCTGCCGTGTTGGACCTCGATGTGGCGGCGCCGCTGTGGAAACGAGGATGGTTCCTGCTGCTCCTCGCCGCTTCGCTGACGGCGATGGGCGCGGCCGCGTATCGCTACCGCATCGAGCAGTTGTTGAAGCTGGAGCGACTGCGCATGCGCATCGCGACGGACCTGCATGACGATATCGGCTCCAATCTCTCGCAGATCGCGCTGCTCAGTGAAATGGCGCGCCAAGATCCCGCGCGCGGGCCGCTGGAGTTGGTCTCCTCGATCGCCAGAGAGACGGTGGAGCAGATGAGCGACATCGTCTGGGCCGTGAATCCGCGGCACGACTCCTTTGAGGCGCTGCTTCACCGCATGCGGCGTTACGCCAGCGACACACTCGGCGGGGCAGGCATTGAGCTGAAATTCCTTGCCGGACATCTGCCCGCCGATCTCACCACGCCCATTGAACTGCGCCGTCCGCTGTACCTTGTTTTCAAAGAGGCGGTGAATAACGCCGCGCGCCACTCGCACGCCGGTCAGGTGACGGTGCGGCTGGAAGTGCAGCACGGCCGCCTCCACATGTCGATTGAAGATGATGGCCGCGGGTTCGATCTTTCGGCGCCGCGTGAGGGCGAAGGTGTGACGAATATCGGCCGGCGCATGCGCGAAGTGGGCGGGTCGGCGGAATGGAATACCGCGCCCGGCAAGGGAACGCGCCTGTTCGTCCTTCTGCCGCTGCGGCACCCTCGTCACTACCTGAACTAACGGGGTTCTGCCGCTCCTTCCGGTTTTATCATTGGGAAGCGGACCGCCATGCCGGAAACAATTCGCGTAGGAATCGTCGAAGACCAGCGGCGCATGCGCGACGCGCTGCAAGCGCTGGTGAATGGAAACGAGAGCTTCCAGTCCGTGGGCGCGTGGGCCTCCATGGAAGAGGCCTTGTCGGCCGCGCCGGAAGTAGAGCCGGACGTGATTCTCACAGACCTCGGGCTGCCCGGAATGTCCGGCATCGAAGGCATTCCCAAGCTCCGCGAAAAATATCCGGCGGCGAGGATCGTGGTGCTCACGGTGTATGAGGATAACGACCGCGTGTTCCAGGCGCTCTGCGCAGGCGCGATCGGGTATCTGCTGAAGAATACGGCTCCCCCGCAACTGCTGGAGAGTTTGCGCGAGGCCATGAACGGCGGCGCGCCCATGTCGCCCGGCATCGCACGCATGGTGGTCGAGCTCTTTCGCCTCTTTCGGCCGCCGGCTCGGGCGCAGTATAACCTGACGCCGCACGAACGCCGCCTGCTCAAGATGCTGGTGGAAGGCCACAGCTATAAAACGGCGGCGCAGGAATTGCAGGTGAGCATCCACACCGTGGCATTCCACATCCAGAGCATCTACACCAAGCTACAGGTGCACTCCAAAAGCGAAGCCGTCTCCCGAGCGCTGCGGGAAAACCTGTTGCTCTAGGGGTTGGGAAAAATATTGAGTTGCTTTTGCGCCGACTTCGAAACGCACTCGAATCCCCGGCACCTTTTACCGCTCCCTTACGGTCACGGCTCCGTATGGGTCCAAACCGGGGACATTGGTGACACTTCTATCCGAGGACATGGGTGACGTCGATAGGGTTTGAGAATTTTGGGTTCTCAGTCAATTCTGCTAACGGAGCCGCGACCGTGAGGGAGCGGTAAAAGGTATCGAAAAGGCGGATGAAGTGCGACGAGAGCGACAGCCGGATTGTTTCACAATCCCGTAAGGGAGCGGTGAAAGGTGCATCGGAGCGCGACGAGAACAGCGGCCGGATTTTTTCACAAGCCCGTGAGGGAGCGGTAAACGGAATCGAAAAGGCGAATCGAGCGCGATGAGAACAACAGCCAGCTACTGCCAGCCCTCGCGCGCGCGCACTTTGCGATTGCGGCTCTCAGTCAGCCGCACCTCAATCGTCCGCCAGGCGTGGCTCTCATTCGAAGGAGGCTGGAACGCCAGCAGGTATCCGTGCGCCAGATCCTGGGACACCGCCTCAAACACCTTCCGAATCTCGCCCGGACCCGCGATCGTGAACGCCACGCCGCCCGTCGATTTCGAGAGGCTCGCAAGCTGCTTGAGAAGAGCCGGATCCTTCACCGCATCGCCTTGCGCGATCGTGTACACGGGCAATCCCGTGTTCTTCGCCCTTCGTGTGGCGATATCCGTTGTCAGCACGCTTAAGTTGTCCGCGCCATCGGTGAAGACCACCAGGGCTTTCTTTCCGCTTCGCGACGCCAGCTCCTGATACACGCGCACCAGCGAATCGTAGAGCGCGGTGGCTCCGGCCGCCCTCGTCCGCAGTACGGCGCGCTGCGCGGCGGCTTTATCCGTGGTGAATGGCTGAAGCTCGGTCACCTTGTCCGCGAAGCTGTACACCGCGACCGAATCGATGGGACGGAGTTCGGAGATGAGCTTCAGCGCCGCGCTCTTTAACGCAGGCAGCGACCTCTGCATGCTGCCCGTAGTATCGAACAGCAGCGCCACCGAAACGCCGGCGGTGCGATTCTCAAACCCCACGGAAGGCACTGCTTTGCCGTTCTCCAGAATCGTGAACGCGCTGGCCGGAAGGTCGTCGATATACCGTCCCCTGTCGTCCGTCACGAGCGTGTTGACTTCCACGAGGCGCGCCTCCGCGCGGAAAACAGCTTCCACCGGAACATCTTCATTGGGGCCGGATGCCGGAGCCGCGGGCGCAGCCGCCTCGCTGACCACCGCGGTTTCCGTTTCCGGCTTCATTTTCGGCAGCGGCGCGTCCGGCATCGATGGCGGGAACTGCGCGAAGCCGCCCAGAAAGTACGATCCGGGCGCAACGGCGGAAGACTTCAACTCCGGTTCGAAGAACACCGCCTGATGCGGGTCCACCGTGTCCTTCACGAAGCGGTGCTTGCGCAACAGTGCGGGGTCGGCAACGGCCAGCAGGTCTTCCGGGCTGAGCAGCGCCGCATAGACGTTGCCCGCCAGAGCAGCCAGAGTTTCGTTCGAATGGAGCGAGGGCACATTCTGAAGCTCCTTGATCCGATCGAAGGCGGCGCGGCGCCCTTGCGATAAGCGGAGCAGATTTGTGGGGACGGCGTCGTCGAGCGACCCCGCGGAACCCGCGATCGATTTCACGATGCCAACCGCCGCCGGCGAGGGATTGCTGACAGCCAACTGAGTGCACGCCTGGCGGAATGCGGCAGCAGCCCGCGCGGCATCGAGCGACCCGGCGCCGTTTGCGAGCACGATCAATTCGACTACAGCGTGCCACTCACCCACCGCCGTATTGCGCGCAGACGACTTCAGCGCCGCGGCTTTGGTAGTGAAGGATTCGAGTGCTTCGAAATCGGCCACCGTCAAACCCGGCATTCGCTCCAGGTATGGAAACAGCGAGCTCCAATCGGCATAACGGCGAGCCAGAAGCGCGGCCGAACCGCCATCGAGCGCGGTCTTGCGATGCTGTTCGATGCGTGCGACGGGCACCAGCGCGTCCAGATGGGCTACCGTTGCCAGAGCGTCGTCAGGCGCGGCTTGCGATGAGGTCCACGCAGCCTGGCCGCCGGGGTAGTGGACGTGGCCTTCGGCGTCGAGCGGCAGATCGTGAAAGAACGCAGGCCGCCATGTGCCCACCTGGCGATCCACGCCGAGATGCACTTCGCCGGACGCGCGGTACCACGTGTAAAAGTGCTGAGCGCGCTCCGGAGTAGCTGTAAAAAAGTGCTGATGAGCATTGTCCGCGGCCGCCAGCGCGGCATAAAACGCGGCGAGCGTTCCGTGATCCCTGGTAAAGACGGCGCGATAAAACGCCGGCGCATTCTTCGGGCTGACCCCGGCCAGTTCCGCCCATGCGGGCTCCGCCGCGGGACCTCCGGGCAGACGATCGAACGCGCCGCCGAATTGCGCCAGCACGTCGGCATGCATGGTCACGGCGCTGCGGATGCCGAGGCCCGCGGCGGCGGCGAGCGCCGCTTCGGGGTTCATCGAGCTCAATCCGAGGTACGCTTTGGCCATCCGAAAATCACGCGCGAAAGCGTCCGCGATTCCGCCCGGCAGCGGAATCGTCGTGTTCTTAATGAGCGCGGTCCAGGCTGCTCCGCCGATCAGGCGCGCTTTTTCGTTCGGAAAAGAAAATTCGAAATCGCGACCCGCCTCCAGAGCTGCGCGCAGGGCGATTTCGTCGATGCCGAGCGCGGAAGGAATCGGCTGCCGCAGGGCATCGGCCGGACGGTCCGCGGGCTCAACCGTCAACGAGCCTTCCTGCTGCACCGTGCGCCAGCCGAAGAGCGGAAGAATCCGGCCGGCATTCGCGCTGGTGATCGTCACTACCGTACGGTTGTCGCGCGTCCGGCCAAGGCGCGTGAACTCGTCGATAACGGCCATGTACGTCTGCAGGGTCCCAGGATATTCCGGCAGCGGCGTGCCATTGAAAGTCGAAGTCTCGTGAACAATGGCGCGGCAATATTCCTGGAAGAAGTTGGCGTAGGTGGGAACCTTCGGCAGGCGCGCGATGCGCGCGAGCGCCTGATAGCCGCCCGGCACGGTGGCTTCGCCGGCGAGCGTCATGGTGGGTTCGGGCAAGGCCATTAACGCGGGCTCGGAATTCTTTCCCAGGTTGTCGATGCGCTTGCGGACCTCGGCTGCATTGGCGGCTTTGGGGTCCAGTTCCAGGTAGCGGCGCAGATGCTCGCCGGCGGCCGGGATGTCGCCCTTCGCCTCCAGCAAAACGCCATAGATGTACTCGGAAAGCGGATACTCGCGGTTGGGGTCCAGCGTAAGCGCTTGTGCCGCGGACGCGACGGCGCCTTCGCGGTCTTGCAGGTTGAAGCGCGCAATCGCGTACAGAGCATGCGCGTCGGGATGTTCGTGGTTGGTATCCGCTTTGATCAGGCCGGTGGCGGCGTTGGCAGCGGCCTGCCACTGCTTTTCCGCGATCTCCAGGCGCAGGAGCTCGAGCATCGGGGGGAGCGCTTTCGGATTGGCGGCAATCGCGTGGCGGCACGCTTCCCGCTCCGCCGCCGTATCCTTGCGCTCGTGAGCCACGAGCGCCAGCGCGCTCCAGACAGCCGAAAACTTGGGCGCGTTTTGCTGCACGAAGTGGAGCTGGCGTTCGGCTTCCGTCCAGTTCTTTGCCTGAATGGCGTGCGCGGCGCGCTCCCACGCCGGCGCCGCGGAGGGAGGAACGAAGACGGAAGCAAAGTCGAACACCGGCGCTTCGCCTTTGCGGTAAAGCGTGAGTGGCGGCAGGTCCGGGTTCGACGTCCATCCGAGCTGGCCAAGGTCGAAGGAATTGGATTCGTAGCCCGCCAGGCTGGCGCGCAGAATGCACGCGTTCGATGCACTCTTCGCGCCCTCCAACCAACTGGAGACGCCATTCGAATTGGCCAGGTCGGTGGCGATCGCCTGGTTTGCGGTGATCCGGTCATCCAGCGTCCGCCACACGAACTCGCCCTTGCGATCCGTGAGAGCTTGCCGCTGCGGTTTTCCGCCGGCACAAATTCGTTCAATCGCGACCGTCGCGGGCGGCACCGAGCCGTCCGCCATAACCACCTTTCCCCTGAGCAAGAGGATGTCGGCGTGGGCGGAAACCAGGAAAGCGAGAAAAGCAACAAAACGACGCATTAGGGGTATTCCGGAGTATAGCGTGCCGTGAGGGGGTACAATTTCGATGATTATGTTTCGGACTCGACGTATGTTTCTGAGTGCGCTGGCGGCAGTCACCGCGGCTTGTAAACGCGAAACGCAGCCGGGCGCGCCGGTTGCAGGCACCCCTGCCACGCCGGGCACTCCTCCGGCTTTCGGCACAAGTCCGGAAGTGGGTCCGCCGGTTTCCCCGGCCACCTTCGCCGAAGCTGAAAAGCTGGTGCAGTTTCCGCTCGCGGCGGATGAGCGCGCGCAGGCTGCCGGTAATTGGCGGCGAAGCATGGCTGCTCTTTACGAGCGGCGCGTGGGTCCGAAGAAGTTCGCTCCCGGCGAGCGGCTCGTTCCGGCAACCGTCTGGAATCCGGCGCTGCCCGGAATGAGTGCCGTGGGTCCGCCGCAGGATCGTTTCGTGCGCAGCGGCAAGGAACCGGTTCCGCTGCCCGCGAACGATGCCGATATCGCCTACGCGCCGGTGAGCCTGCTCTCGCGGTGGATCGAATCGCGCGCGTTGACGAGTGAACGGCTCACCTCTCTATATCTCGACCGCCTGCGCCAGTTCGATCCGAAACTGCGATGCGTAATCACGCTCACGGCCGATCGTGCCATGGCTCACGCTCGCGCGGCCGATCGCGAAATTGCAGCGGGAAGATATCGCGGGCCGCTGCACGGGATACCGTGGGGCGCCAAGGATCTGGTCGATACGGCCGGCATCGCCACCACCTACGGCGCCGAGCCGTATCGCAACCGCGTGCCTGCCGAGGATGCCGCAATCGTGAAGCGCCTGGACGCGGCGGGCGCCGTGCTCGTCGCGAAATTGAGTTTGGGCGCTCTGGCGTTGAACGATATCTGGTTCGGCGGGCAGACGATGAATCCGTGGGTGCTGGAAGAAGGCGCGTCGGGGTCGAGCGCGGGCCCGGGCGCTGCCACTGCCGCGGGGTTGGTGGGATTTGCGATCGGCAGCGAGACGGGCGGCAGTATCGTCAGTCCTTCGATGCGGTGCGGCGTCACTGGATTGCGGCCCACATATGGCCGCGTGCCGCGTTCCGGCGCGATGACGCTGTGCTGGTCGCTCGATAAACTGGGCCCGATGGCGCGCGCCGTGGAGGATACGCTGCTGGTTTTGCAAGCGATCTCCGGCCCGGACTCGGGTGACATGGCGAGCGTTCCGAGTCATCTGGATTTCGATGCGAATGCGCAGGTGAAGGGCTTGCGCGTCGGCTATTTCCCTGCGTGGATGAAAGAGCCGCCGGCGACGGATGTCGACCGGGCCGCACTCGAAACCCTGCGCGGACTCGGCCTACAGCCGGTGGAGGTGACGTTGCCGGATTGGCCGTACGATTCGCTGCAGTTGATCCTCTTCGCGGAAGCCGCGGCGGCGTTCGAAGAACTGACGCTCTCGGGCGGCCTGCGGCAGATGAAGGCGCAGGTGTCCGATGCCTGGCCGAACTCATTCCGGCAGGCCCGCTTCCTTTCCGCGGTGGATTTCGTGCAGGCAGACCGCATGCGCCGCGCGGTGGCTCAGGAGATGGCGCGTGTGATGTCGCAAGTGGATCTGCTGCTGGTGCCCTCCTTGCGTGATGAGATGCTGGTGATTTCCAACTTTACCGGCCACCCGTCGCTCACGCTGCGGACCGGCTTCGTGGAAATCAGCGAGGCGCGCAGCGATTGGGCGCCCGACCCGGCGCATCCGCTTCCCAAGTTCTCCCCGCCGCGGAGGGTTCCTCATGGTGTTACCTTGATTGGGCGGCTGTTCGAAGAAGGTACTCTCGGGCGAGCCGGTATGGCGTTAGAACGGGCCACGAATGCGATGCATGAGCGCCCGGCAGGGTTTTAACGCGAGCGAGTAGTGGAGGTCGTTTTGAAACGGTTATTCCTCATTTTGTCGATGGTTGCGGCGTCGCTTGCGCAGCAGAAGCCTTCGCCGATTCCCAAGATCAAATTCAGCGATACCACGCTCGATAACGGGCTCCGTGTGTTGATCGCCGAGGATCATTACGCGCCGGTGTACGCGATTTGTGTGTCGTACAAAGTCGGGTCGCGCGATGAGCGTCCCGGACGCACCGGTTTCGCGCACCTCTTCGAGCACATGATGTTCAAAGGCAGCGAGAACGTCGGCGTCGGCGAGCTGGATTTTCTCATCTACAACAACGGCGGCAACTCCAACGGCACCACGAATACCGACCGCACTTCCTATTACGAGGTCCTGCCGAAGAATCAGGTGGACCTCGGCCTGTTTCTGGAAGCCGATCGCATGAAGGGTCTTGTGATCACGGCGGAAAACCTGGAGAATCAGCGGCAGGCCGTGAAGGAAGAGCGCCGCCTTCGCGTGGACAACGTGGCGTACGGACAGACCGGCGAAAAGGTGGAAGAGTTGATCTATGACAACTTCGCGTACCATCACCCGGTGATCGGCAGCATGGCGGACCTGGATGCGGCGAGCGTGGATGACGTGAAGGCTTTCTTCAAAACGTATTACGCGCCGAATAACGCCGTGCTCGCCCTGGTCGGCGACCTGAATACGGCGGAGACCCTGGCGAAGGTGAAGAAGTACTTCGGGGGCATTCCGCGGCAGGCTCCTCCCAAGCCGGTGGATACGAGCGAGAAGCCGGCGGAGGGTGAGCGTCGAGCCACGCTGCAGGATCCGCTGGCGCGCCTGCCGCAGCTCGAGATCGCATTCCGGGTGCCCGACGCCAACTCGCCGGATACGCGGGCGCTCGGCGTCGCCGCTTCGATTCTGGCCGGCGGCGGAGGAGGCGGACGTGGAGGGCGCGGGGGCGGCGGCGGCACATCGCGCCTCTATAACCTGCTGGTGGATGAGAAGCAGATTGCGCTCAATGTGGGCGCGGGTGTGGATCGCCGCGGCGGTCCGGGAATTTTCCGCATTACGGTGACTCTGCGTCCCGGGCATACGCCGCAGGAGGCGGAAGGATTGATCGAAGAGGAGATCGCGAAGCTGTACTCGCAGCCGGTTTCCGACCAGGAACTGCAGCGCGTTCGCATCGCTCTACGGCGCGGCGCGGAATCTCGCATCACGGCGCTGAGCCGCGCGCAGGCGCTGGCCGATTCGGCGGCGGTGTATAACGATCCGAATCGCGTGAACACGGAAATCGACAACGAACTTGCGGTCACGCCCGGCGATATTCAACGCGCTGCCAAGGCGCTGCTGGTGAAACAGAATCGTGTGGTGGTGGTGACCATGCCGTCGGGCGGCGGCCACGGCGGGCGGCGGGGAGGTCAGCAATGAAAATGCTAGCGATTGGATTGATGTGCGCCGGCTGCCTGCTTGCGCAGGAGGGCGGCGAGTCCACGACATTTCGCGGCATGGTGCGGCTGAATCGCGCGCCTGTATCGAATGAAGTGCTGAAGGTGAAGCTGCCGCGACCCACGGAGCGTCAGCTCTCGAACGGAATCAAGCTGCTGGTGCTGGAGAGCAATCGCACGCCGAGCATCACGCTGACGATTCAGATTCCCGCTTCGCCGCTGCGCGATCCCGAAGGGATGCCCGGCGTCGCGGATGCGACCGCGTCCATGATGATGATGGGCACCACCACGCGGAGCGCGCGCAAGCTCGCCGAGGACCTGGCCGGGATCGGCGCTCAGTTGAGCATCGGCGGAGGCGGCGGCCGCGGCGGAGCCGGTGGTGGCGGAACCAGCACAATTACGCTGAGCAGCCTGCCCGAGTATTTCGATCAATCGCTCGCCATCCTGACGGACGTGTTGCTGCATCCCGCGTTCCCGGCGGATGAGTTCGCGAAGTGGAAAGCACGCCAGCAGGGAGCGATTGAACAGGCGAGCACACAGCCCGCGGCGCTTTCGAGCGAAGTGCTCATGAAGGTGCTGTATCCAAACGATGCGCGCCAGTTCACCCGCATCACCGGCGCGAGCCTCGAAAAGATCACGCGCGACGGCCTGATCGATTTCTACAAGAAGTATTACGTGCCTTCGGGGCAATGGGCGGGAATCGTCGGCGCAATTTCACCACGCGATGCCGTCGCGAGGCTCGATAAGGCGCTCGGCGCGTGGAAGGGCGGACCGGTGGCGCGTCTATCGCTGCCGATCGAAGCGCCCATAGCGGAGAAGAGGGTGTATCTGGTTTCGCGGCCGGGTTCCGTGCAGACGGAAATTACGCTGGCCAATCGCGCCATCGATCGCAACAGTCCGGACTACATCGCCTGCATGGTGATGAATCAAGTGCTGGGCAACGGTCCGGCGGCGCGCCTGTTCCGCATCATCCGCGAAGAGAAGGGCTACACCTACGGAGTGAGCTCGGGCTTCACCGCTACGAAGTACATGGCTCAGTTCACATCGTCGATGAGTGTGCGCACGGAGGTAACCGAGCCGGCGCTCGCCGATCTGCTGAAGGAATTCCGCGAGATTCGGGAAGTGACGGTCCCGAAGGAGGAGCTCGAGGGCGCCAAGCGAGCTATGGCCGCAAGCTTTGCGGTTGGGCTCGAAAATCCGGCGAATGTGCTGGCGCGCTGGATGCAGCAGCGTGAATTCGGCCTTCCAGACGATTACTGGGACACCTACACGGAAAAAATCGCGGCGATCACGGCGGCGGATGTGCAGCGCGTCGCGCGCAAATATGTGCCGTATGACAACGTGCAGATTGTGGCGGTCGGCGACGGAGCGAAGATCGGAGAGCTGCTGAAGAAGTTCGGACCGGTCACCAGCGGCCTGCCGGCGGGCCGGTAGGGGCTGTGAAACCTTCGATATAGTGGACCGGGCCGGAGATCGCCTTAGTCGCGCTCCGCGCACTTAGGGGAGTCCCCCTTGACACGGCGGACCGCGTTTGAGAGACTTTTCGCACAATTTTTATGAATCTCTGCGCCACTGTAACATCTGCCGTATTGCTTTCCGCGACACTGGTCAGCGGGCAAAGTATCACTTCGGTGGGCGATCCATATTGGGGTTTGCTTCACCTGGCTCCTGGAAGCCTGGCCTCTATCGAGGGGACGAACTTAGGGGGCACGGCAGCTAACGTTACGTTCAACGGCTCGCCGATGAAGATACTCTCGGCTACCGGACAGACTCAGTTACTGGTGCAGATTCCCGTCGAGGCGACGCCGGGGAACGCTATTCTCGAAATCAAAGGAACGAACAGTTCCACGTCGGAAAGTTTCACGCTCTCCGATTACGCTCCGGAGTTCGTTCCAACGGCGGTGGGACAAACCACCGCAAAGGCAGTTCACAAATCGACGGGAGCGGCAGTAACTGCCGCCAATCCGGCGCTGCCGGGAGAAACGATCAGCCTCTTCGCGATCGGCATGGGGCCGACTAAGCCGGTGGTGCCCACGGGCACGGCGGCGGCGGACCGCAACGCAGTTACCACGACTACGCCTTCTATCTCGGTGGGAACGTCCTTCACGGTTCCCGCCACCAATGTGCTTGCATTTCTGGCAGTGGGTCAAGTCGGCATTTATCAGATCGATCTGGCTCTCCCTGGTAACTTGTCCGGAGGCTCGGCGCGAATTTCGGTTCTGATCGGCGGCGCGGCGAATCGGCAGACTGTGTTCATTCCGGTGGGCGACGCGCCTGTCAAGTCGCTCGCGAATAACTACAGTTACACGCTCGATGGTCTTCCGAATTACGGGATCGCCCAGGGAGCCATCTTCGATATCTTCGGTGCGAACCTTGCGTCCACTTCCACGCCGCTGCAATCAGCGCCGCTGAAGACGTCGCTCGCCGGAGTAACTGTTACGGCGACGGTCAATAACACCACTACCAATGTGCTGCTGTACTATGTTACGCCGAACCAGATCGCAGGCATTCTGCCGTCGAATACGCCCGTGGGAACCGGCACTCTGACGGTGAGCAACGGCGGCCAAACCGTCGGCACAACGCCCATCAAGGTGGTGCAAAGCGGGTTCGGCATCCTCACGCTCAATGGCTTGGGAACGGGACAAGCGGCTGCGTTCGATGTTAGCAATCGCTACCTGGGCTTCACAAACGCGCTGAATCCGGGCGAGTATGTGGTGTTGTGGGGCACGGGCATGGGACCGGTTCCGCCCGGAACCGACGAGTCCATTCAGCAAACGCCGGCGGATCTGGGGAGCGTGCCGTTCCAGGCGTGGATCGGCGGCCAGCCGGCTACGGTCTATTATCACGGGCGTTCGCAATATCCAGGGCTCGATCAGGTGATTCTGATCGTGCCGCCTAATGTTACTCCGGGCTGTTACGTTTCGGTGGTAGGGCAGAGCGGAACGATGGTTACTAACTTCGCCACCATTCCGGTAGCCGCCAGCGGCCGCACTTGCAGCGAACCGCTGCTCAGCCTTTCCTCCGATCAGTTCGACGCCATCGCAGCCAAGGGAACATTTGCAGGCGGAATCATCGGTATCGATAAGACCTTCGCAACGGTCGCAGGCGCCGCGGTCAGCTTGGACATCGCGGGCGCGCAATTCTTCAATACCACCGCGGCGCAATTCAATGCGCTGCCCATGCCGTTCGCGTCGCTCGGCGGCTGCACGGTGTATGCCGGCGGACTGCCTGTGGGTCTGGCAGGGAACGCCAGTATTTTCGGCTTGAACGCCGGACCATCGCTGAGCGTGAGCGGCCCGTTGGGAACGGGCGCGGTGCCGATCGTCAACACCGTATACAAAGCTCAGCAGAAACCTCTCGGCGGTATTTCCACTTTGGGCGGGGCCGTCTCCCCTGCTTTTATTCCGGCGTCGGGCGGCACTTTCACTTTCAGCAACGGCAGCGGAACGTCGAGCGTGGGGCCGTTTTCCGCCAGCGTGACGATGGGTCCCGCGGCGAATTTCCAATGGACGAATCAGGCGAGTATCTCGAAAGTGAATCGCGCGAATGGCCTGACGGTTACCTGGTCGGGTGCGGCGGCGGGCAGTGTGGTGATGATCAGCGGCCTTTCGATCTCGTCGCAGTTTCCGGCCGTGGGCGCGCAATTCCTCTGCACAGCGCCGGCGGACGCGGGCACGTTCACGATTCCGGCGCCGGTTCTGCTCTCGATGCCCGCAGCAGGAAATGGCCAGTCGGCCGCGAATTCCATACAGCTCACGCAGGCATTGATCGGCAAGCCGTTCACCGCGCCATTGCTCGACGCCGCGGTGATTTCCGCCGGCATTACATACATGCTGCCTGTGACGTTTCAGTAGCCGGGAGGCGCGCAGGCGCGGAGTAGAAAGCGCTGATGAGAATTGCGGCCGCGCCCATGACGGTCAGCGCGCCGCCTTCCCAGAAACGCATCGGCTGAATGTGGAGAGTGTCCAGCCAGATGCGAAACACTCCGTACACCAGGCCGTAACCCGCCAGGAAAAAGCCCGCCGGGCGCGGACGCCGCGCGAGGCTCCAGAACACCATACTCAGTGCAACCAGGAAAAGGCACTCGATGAGGCCGAGATCGTAGCGCGAACCTTCGGGGAAGCGGACGGCGAACCAGGACGTGGAGGCAATGCCGCGGTGGTCGTGCACCAGAAAGCAGCCGAGCCGGCCCACCGCGAAGGCAAACGGCATGGAATATGCCATCACGTCCAGCAGCCGGAATGTGGCGAGGAACGAAAGCCGCTTCCACAACAAACAGAACATCAGCATTCCGATAAGGCCTCCGGCCAAACCGCCGATGGAGCGGATGCCTCCTTCGGTGCTGAACATCATCATGGGATTGGCGACGAAGTCCGCGTGATAATCCATGGCGACTTTGGCGGCGTGGGCTCCGATGAAGCCCACCACCACAGCCCAGCGGCTCGCGTCGAACATCAACTGGCCACCCACTTTCAGCCGCACGGCGCGCGTCACCATGATGTAGCCGCCGAGCAGCACTGCGGCCACGAGAGTTACCCGAAACGCAGAGATCGTGACGGGACCTAAGTGCAGAAGCGGTTCGGGATAGTAGGGAATCATGCTCAGTTCACGATCGAAAGGCCGGCTGGAAAGCCCGTGACGTTGACAGTTTGCACTGTGCCTGAAACGGTATCGATCTTAGACACCGACTTACCCTCGTAGTTAGTGGTGACTACAAACTGATCGCCGTATAACACCTGAACATCGTTCGGCCCCAAGCCAACCTTGTAAGTGTTGGCGATCTGGAAGTTATTGGTGTTGAACTCCAGCACAGCTCCCGTGGTAGCAAAATCCGGATTTCCCGCACTCGCGACGAACACTTTCGTGCCCTTGCTGTTGAACGCGATTCCGCGCGGGGCCGGGACGGAGAACGCGTAGGCTTGCGTAAACGTCTGGGTATCGATAATCGCGACGGTGTTTACATACGGCGCAGTAACATACAACTGCTCGCCATCGGGACTCATTACCGCATTCTGAGGATAGGAGTAAGTGGGAATGGTCGCCACGATCTTTTTAGCCGTTAAGTCGATCTTGGAAATGCTGCCGCTGCCCGGCACAAAGTTTGTGATATAGGCGAAGGCTCCGTCCGGACTAATTGCGATTCCGTTGGGGTTAATGCCGGGGGTGGCCAGGGTGAAAGTCACGCGATTCGATGTGAGGTCGATAAAGTTGACGGCGGAATCGAAGCTCGTGACCAGGGCGGTCGAGCCGTCCGGTGTAATGGCGATTTGCAGCGGCCTGGTCTGCACGGGAATCTTTGCCACCACAAAAAACGGGCATGTCGCCAAACGGGTGACGCTGGCGAAATCGTGGTTAATGGCGAGGATGTCCGGCTGCGCGGCGCTGCACTGTAGGGTGGTGTTCTCGGTATCCTGGCGCAGCGCCGGAAAGGGCAGATCGAGAAGCAGAGAAGGCAAGAAAGCGACCGGCGGACGGGCCGCCGCTCGCGGCCGCAGCAGCGACGAAGGTTTCGGTTGCCCGTTGGTGTTATAGATTGGCTGACCGGAGCCTGTCCATACCGGTGAGTTGGAGGTGTCCGGACAGGAATACTGCGAAGGGTCGAATAACTGCCCTGCATAATGGGTGTCCTTGCCATTTGTAAGAACCGGTTCGCTGGTTCCCGACCCCGCGTCTTCCATGCAGGTTACCCAGTAATGGTTGGGGTCCACCGGATCTTTCTCGCAGTTACACCCTTGTTCGAACAGCAGCATGGCGACGAGCCCCATGACAAATAAGACGTAACTTGTTTTCATGAGCGGCTCCTATTGCCAGATAACCGTTTTGCCAAGGGCATTCTCAAAGAGAGCGAGACCGGCATTCAAGCCGCCGCCGCTGACGCCAGCCAGCGCGGATCCGGTGGGCGCATTTCCCAGGTAAATGACGCTCTTCGATTGCAGCGGGTTGGGGCGCGTGGCGGGAAGATTCGCAAGCACCGCCGCCGGAACGGAAAGACTGGTTGCCCCCGCTGGAGCGAGGCAGCCGAATACAGTGGTCGAATCGGTGGGCAGGTCGACTCCGAAGCCGACTACCGCGACCTGTGAACCCGAGCCACCGCTCCACTGCACGGTGAGCGGCTGCGTCCGGTCCACAAAAACAAGCTGATCCCGATTGGTCCAGGTGAGTGGCTGCGGCATGGCGGCGGAAGCGGTAAAGGCTCCCACATCGCCGCCCGGCGCCCCACTTACCTGATAAGCCCCAGGTTGTAAGTAGAGTGTGTTGTTGAATAAGTTATTGCTCACCGAGCCACCGAGATATCGCATCGGAAGATCAGGCAGCAGGTTCTGCAGTATCTTCGTGCCGGCCGCGCCGCTGAGCGTGAGGGCGGCTCCGAAGCTCAGCGTTTTCGCGCCGGCCGGAAGCGCGCCCGGCAGCGTATCGCCGCGCAGGAGGTCGCCCTTCACGGTATAGACGGTGCACGTGCCCGCCGGCGGCCAGGAGAGCAGCGGATTGAACGGGAAAGCAGAAGCGGCCTGACGGTATGCGACCGGCACGGCATAATCGCCGGTCACATCCACGGTGGAGCGGGTTCCTAAATCTTCGTGCGTCGAGACGCGCATCGAGATCACTCCTCCCCAGTTACCGGGAGTGAAGAAAGGACTGTTATTGGCGAGGCAGGAGCTGCCGTCCTGAGTAATTGCCATGGTGACGAAGTTACTCACTACGGATGAGTTCGTTCGAACGTAGACCGGAATCCAACAACCTTGGGGCGCATTCGAGGGTACCTGAAAGACGATCTGGTCGACACCGGAACAACACGGCGTGCGTCCGCTATATTGCACGCTCGCCGGAACCCCGCCCACCGAAACTTCCACTTTGGTGGCGAGCGAGCCCGCCGTCGGAGCCACAGCGTCATTGGTAACCGGACCGAGTCCGGTGCCCCAGAGAATGATCGTCTGGCCGGGCTGAGCAGCAGTCGTGGCGCTGTTGATGGGCTGGTTGGCCTGCGTGATGAAGTTCTGCAGGATGCCGGGTCCGAGTCCCGTGCCGGTCGCCGTAAAGATTCCGAACGCGCTCGCGGCGATGTGCACAGTCATCGGATTGGTGACGCCTGAGGGGCTCGTGACGCGCAGCGATGCTGTCCCGATGGGCGCATTGGACGGCATGATGGCGTTGATCTGTCCGGACGAGACATAGATCGGGATGGCATTCACGGTGGTAGAGCCTTGTGTCACCGTGATGCTCACGCCGTTGAAGGTAGTGGACAGCGGAAAGGCATTCACCTGCTGCGGGGTCGCCGGTCCGATGCGGGCGCCGAAGACGGAAAAAATCGAGCCTTGCGCGATAGCGCCACCGGGAAGCCGCGGCGGCATATAGCTGGCGGCGTTCAGTACAGAGCGGTTAAAGATGAGCGGCTGCTGCGCAAAGGCGCACACAGCGAGTAAAAAGACAGGCAGAACGCGACGCATGTCCCCTCCGGAACCGCAATCATTCTATACCGGGGGTAAGCCCCTGGGAGAACGGGGCCAGTGGTTTTTTGGTTTCGTATGCACCAACGAAGGCTCGACTGGTACTGGCTTGGAAGGCCGGTACTACTGCCACAACTCCAAGTTCTCGCCCGGGTAGGTGACGCGGCCATCCTCCACGCGAGCAAACGATGTCAGCTTGTGCGGATTCTTCTTCTCCGCGCTCATGATGTGCCACACCGGCACGCCTCGCGCGGTCAAAGCATCTGCTACCAGCGACCTGTGGCATCGCCACGGCACGGCTTCCGCGCACATGGCCGCCGCCTTTTTTCGTGCGTCGATGGCGAGCAGTTGGTCGATGCCTGCGTCGAACTCCGGCGTCTGCATGTAATCGGCATAGCCGCGAAAGCTCAGGTTTTTCCAAGCGGTGTTCGTGGAGTCCTTGCGGGCATGCCGCAAGCCGCCGAGCGCCGGGAGGTGGATGTACTCGATACCCGCTTCGGCCAGCGGCGCGGGCAGCGCATCGGTATTGAACTGCGGGTTGTACCGCGATCTGGGCACCGTGCGGATGTCCACCAGAGCTTCCACGCCGTGCGCCCGCAGCATCGCGATCAGCTCGGCGAGCGCGCGGTTGGAGTGCCCGATGGTCAACATCCTCTACAGCGGCGTATCGCGGCTGACGAACGGCATGTGGATGCGCAGAACGCGTTCGCGGCGCGCTTCTTCGTGCATGGCGCGAGTGCGTGCCTGCAGCAGATCGTAAAGCGCGACCATTCCGAGTAGCTTTCGATTGTCGGTACGGTCCACCACCGGGAAACGAGTCAGTCCCGTTTCCGCCATGCGATAGACTACGGACCGCAGCGGCTCGTCCGCGTATGCCACTTCGGGAGTCTTGTTGGCCAGTTCGCCGAGGTCGATCTGCGGGCCCGCGCCGTCCTGCTGCACAATCTTGTCCAGGGCGTTCCTCGTGATCACTCCCACCAGCTTCATCTCGCGATCGATCACCGGATAGAGGAACTGTCCGCGGCGCAATCGATCGGGCTTCAGCGATGCCGCCACGTCCGCATGGGTCGCTCCTGCCGGCAATGCCGCAATGTTGCTGCGCATCACGTCTTTGACGAACAGCGTCTCCATGGGGTCCACGCTGTATTCCGCGCTGAGATGATAGCCGCGCCGCGCCACCTTCTCGGTTAGGATGGAGCGCTTGAGCAGCAGCACGGTGAAGCAGTGTGCCATGATCACCGACAGCAGCAAGGGGAGCAGCATGTTGACGTCATGCGTGAGCTCCAGCGCGAAGATGACTGCCGTCATGGGAGCGCGCATGGTGCCGCCGAGCGTTGCGGCCATGCTGACCAGCGGCCAGAACCCCGGGCCGAAACTCGGCAGAAACGCCGCTTCCATTCCGCCGAGCGCGCCGCCCATCATCAACAGCGGCGCCAAGACGCCGCCCGATGTTCCCGAGCCGAGAGAAATCGCCCAAATCGCACTCTTGACGAGCAGTATGCCCAGAATCACATCGCGGGCGACATGGCCTTGCAGGAGCGAACCGATGGTGTCGTACCCGACGCCCAACGCTTGCGGGAAGATCAGACCGCCGAGTCCGATGGCCAGACCGCCGAAGGCCGGCCACCACATCCAGTGGATGGGAAACTTGTGGAACAGGTCCTCGGACTTATACACCGCTTCGGTAACCGCTGCCGAGAGAATCCCGGCGAGAATGCCGGCGACCAGGCAACCGGCCAGGCCAAGCGGTCCGATAAACGCGGGGTGCGTGCTTACCGGAAATAGCGGCCCCATGCCGAGAATGTAGCGGCGCGCCGCGCCGGCCGTGACGCTCGCCAGCGCGACTGGGATGAGGCTCCGCGGCTTCCACTCAAAGAGCAGCAGTTCCACGGCGAGCAGCACCGCCGCCACCGGCGCCGCGAAGGTCGCCGACATTCCGGCTGCCGCTCCGGCCACCAGCAGCGTCTTGCGCTCCGTGCTGGAGAGCTTGAACAACTGCGCAACCATGGACCCGAAGGCGCCGCCCGTCATAATGATGGGACCTTCCGCCCCGAACGGTCCGCCGGAGCCGATTGAGATGGCGCTCGAAATGGGTTTCAGGAGCGCCACCTTCGGTTCCACCTTGCTCCCGTTGATCAGGATGGCCTCGATGGCTTCCGGTATTCCGTGGCCGCGTATGCGCTCGGAGCCGAACCGGGCCATCAAGCCGACAATGATCGCGCCCACGACCGGCACCAGAATTTCCCAGACGCCCAGCCGGTTGCCGGCCGGAGTCGCCGCCGAAAAGCCCCAGCGCTGATAGAAAAACAGGTTCGTAAAGAGCGCGATCAGCTTCAAAAGCGCGAGCGCGATGTAAGAGGTTACAAACCCGATGAAGATTGCAAGGGACCCAATCCAGAGAACCCGCGGTGTCATGGTAAAGTCGCCGAGCACCATTCCCGCGGCTGGGTGCTGGATATTCAATATAGCTGTGCGAAGTTTTGGAAACATAGCATCCGAAAGATTGAGCGCTTTCTTCCATCTTCTCACGCGCATACACCCGTTTGCAGGGTTGCTTCGCACACGGAAAGCCCGTACAGTGGTAGTACTCTTTTTACGCTTTTGCCTTGAACGGGAACGGGTTCGCCCATGTTTTGCCCTCATTGCCGCACTCCAAATCCGGAGGGGACGACGATCTGCACGCAATGCAGCACCCCCATTGACCTGGAGGACGCCACCATTGCGTTTACGCCCGAAGCCCGGTCGGCAGCGGCTGCCACGGTAGCGTTCGACCCCCAGGCAACACAAGCGACGGGATGGTCGCGGCCGCCCACACATCCCGGCGAAATTACTGATTCCAGGCCTCTTCGGCCGGGGGAAGTGCTGGGCGACCGCTACGAAATCCTGAAACTTCTGGGGGAAGGCGGCATGGGCGCGGTGTACAAAGCGCACGATCGCGAATTGGAGCGCACGGTCGCCCTGAAGGTGATCCGCCCCGAGTTGGCGCGCAACGCCCAGGTGTTGCATCGCTTCAAGCAGGAGCTCATCCTGGCCCGGCAGGTCACCCACCGCAACATCATCCGTATCTTCGACTTGGGTAGCGCGTCCGGCACGCGTTTCATCACGATGGAGTATATCGAGGGTCAGGACCTATCCAACGTCCTGGCTGCTCGCGGCAAACTCCCCGCCGCCGAAGCCGCGGGCATCATGGCCCAAGTGGCTCGCGGACTCGAAGCCGCCCATTCCGAAGGCGTGGTGCATCGCGATCTGAAGCCGCAGAACATCATGATCGACCCTTCCGGCAAGGCTTCGGTGATGGACTTCGGCATCGCGCGATCCATGGACGCATCCAACATGACGCGCACCGGAGCGCTGATGGGCACGCCGACGTATATGTCGCCCGAGCAGGCGCAAGGGCAGAAGGTGGATGCGCGCAGCGATCTATACACGCTCGGCATCATCTTCTACGAGCTGTTGACCGGGTCCCCGCCCTTTCAAGCCGACAATCCCATGGCGACGCTGGTGCGGCGTATACAGGAAAAGGCCACGCCGCCGATTCAGCTGGAGCCGTCGATTCCACCGGCTCTCAACGATATCGTCATGAAGATGCTGGCCACTCAGGTGGCCGACCGGTATCAGACCGCTGGCGAGATTTTGCAGGATCTGGATGCGTGGGAGGCCGCGCGTACGGGCCGCACTGTTCTGGCTAGCGGGCCTGTGATTGCGCCGCGCAAGACCGACTACACCGTGCGGATCGCGGCGGCAGCCATTGCCCTGTTGCTGGGAGTGGTCGCCTGGATGTATCTGCATCGCACTCCGGCGGGCGGCGGCGGCCAATCCGGGCCCGCTCCCGTCTCCCTGCTGGTAGCCGATTTTCAAAACGCAACGGGCGACCAGGTGTTCGACGGCACGCTGGAACCCGCTGTCGTGCTGGCCATGGAAGGCGCGACGTTTGTCAGCTCTTTCGATCGCGGCGATGCCCGCCGCAAAGCCGCTAAACTGCGTCCCGGAGCCACCACGCTTGACGATGCACTGGCTCGCCAGGTGGCCCTGCAGGAGGGCATCAACGTCATCATTTCCGGGAATATTCAGAAGAACGGCAGCGGGTACCGCATCACGCTACGCGCGCTCAACGGCAAAACAGGGGAAGAGATCCTCAAGAAGAGCGACGATGCTTCTTCCAAGCAGGACGTGCTCGCGGTAGCGGCCAAGCTGGCCACGCCGCTGCGCAAGAAGCTCGGCGACACCACGCCCGCCGAAGCCACGGAAACGTACGGAGCGAGCTCGCTCGAAGCCGCTCAGGCTTACGCCAAGGGGCAGGCTGCGCAGTGGGCCGGCAAGCTGGATGACGCGATTGCGGCGTACAAAAGGGCCATCGAGCTCGACCCCGAAATGGGACGCGCCTATGCCGGGGTTGCGGTGGCCGATGCCAATCTGCACCACAATGAAGAGGCCGCCGAGTACTTCAAGCAGGCCATGAGAAAAACCGAGCGGATGACGGAGCGCGAACGCTACCGCACCTTCGGCGCCTACTACTCCTTCGTGCATAACGACCAGAAGGCGGCCGAGCAGTTTTCGCAACTGCTGAGCAAGTATAAAGCCGACGATGCGGCGGGCAGCAACCTGGCGCTTTCCTACTTCTACGGCCGCAACGTCGCGCGCGCGATTCAGGAACAGCAGAAGATCGTCAATCAGCATCCGGAGAACGTGCTCTATCGCGGCAATCTGGCGCTCTATGCCATGTACGGCGGCCAGTTCGACCTTGCCCGGGCGCAGGCCGCGGAGGTGTTGAAGCGGCGTCCGGATTACGGCGGCGCATTCGTCGCCAAAGCGCTCTCCGAATTTGCGCAGGGCAAGCCGGACGACGCAGCGAAGACATACCAGCAGCTCGCGGCTACCGGACCCGATGGCGCGTCTATCGCGTCCATAGGGCTCGCGGACATCGCCATGTATCAGGGCCGGAACGCCGACGCGCTGGCGATCCTCGAAAAAGGCATCGCGGCGGATCTTGCCGCAAAGAACGTCTCGTCGGCGGCGGTGAAACTGGCTGCTGCGGCGGCTGCGGAGAGCAATCGCGGCAAGGCGGTGGAGTACGCGAACCGCTCGATCGAGCTCGATAAGAACTCCGCGTTCGCCGCCGCGCGGGTGCTGGTGGAATCGGGCCAGGAAAGCAAAGCGCTGGCTGTGGCCGCGCAGCTAGCGGCGCGACCCGAGCCGGAGCCCCAGGCATACGCTAAATTGCTGGAAGGCGAAGTTCAACTCGCCGGGGGGAAGGCGCAGGAAGCGTTAAAATCTTTCGACGCGGCGAACAAGATTGTCGACACGTGGCTCGGGCATCTGGATTTGGCGCGCGCGTACATCAAAACCAAGAACTTCCCCTATGCGGCGGCGGAGCTCGACACCTGCAGCAAGCGGAGCGGTGAGGCGGCTGCCGTATTTCTGGATGACGTACCGAGCTACCGCTACTTCGCCGCTGTCGCGGTCTACCGCAAGGAAGCTCAAGACGGTTTGAAATAGGCTCGCTCGCGCCCGGGGGGTGTGTCCGGCTGTTGTTCTCGTGGCGATGCATCTTTTACCGCTCCCTCACGGGTTTGTGAAGAAATCCGGCTGTCGTTCTCGTCGGGCTCCATTCGCCTTTTCGATACACCTATTACCGCTCCCTCACGGTCACGGCTCCGTTAGCAGAATCAACTAAATACGGAGCCGTGACCGTAAGGGAGCGGTAAAAGGTGCCGGGGATGCGAGCGCGTTTGAATGCGGCAAAAAAGCGATTCGATATTTTTTCACAAGCCCGTAAGGGAGCAGTTAAAGGTGCCCGGGCAGCCGATATTTCTGCAGAGTTCTAACGGAGACCGTCACTTTGCGGCACTTTCGTACTAGTATCGTTTGCCGGAACCGCAAGCAAGGGTCGGTGCTATAATCACTGCACCGCGACGGGGATGCTGCGCCAGATGAGGACTTGGGTCAACGGAATGAGATGCTCTGCGACACTTGCTGCTGCAATTGCACTGGCGGCGCCGCTTTTGCATGCCGACACTGCCGTCGTCGGAGCCGGCCTGAATCTATTCCAAATCAGCACCTCAGCTCTTCCCACACTGACGGCGAACCAATACTACGGAGGCATGGCGTTAGACACCACCGGAAGATTGCTCCTCGCCGTTAACGACTACAGCAACACGGCGCAGCCCATCTACGCCCTCACCGTGAGCCGCGATGCTTCCGGCCGCATCATCTCCGTCGGGCTTCCCAGCCCGGCAGACCCGTATGCTGTTGTGCCGACGAATACTTTGACGGGCGTTGGGGTCGGCGGCGGACTCATTTACAATTCCGATGGCTCGCTGCTGTACGATACCGATGCGAGCGGCTCGATCCGAACTTATAGCAGTGGGAGTTCGACTGTCGCCCATGAGGACGTTTTCGCCTCCCAGACTATGGGCGGCCTGCAATATGTGCCGGCGGGTTTTACGGGTGCGGGTCTGCTGAAGGCGAGTGCCTATAGTGGTTCGACAGGAGCCTGGTACACAATCCTGGCGAGTACCACGACGTCCACTGGCCCTACCGCCGATTCATTTGCCTATGCGCCCGCCGATGGATTGGCCGTTCACGCCAATAGCGTGCTGGTGGAAGACGACCAAACGTTCAGCCTCACGCTGTACGGCGTGGACGCGCAAGGCAACCCCCTTCCCGGAAGCGGGGCGCTGTGGTATCAGGGAGGCCCATCCATCGCGCTCAATTCCGGCGTGGTCTACGACGCGCACGGGCACGAATACCTCTTCACGTTGACGGATGGAACAATGTGGGCACTTGAGGAGCAAGCTCCCGAGCCTGGGACCTTCTTCCCGCTGGCAGCGGCCATTGCCGGCTTGGCACTTTTGCGTCGCCGCGTTACTGCACGGCCACGGTAAGCCCCGCCTGGCTCGACACCCCGCCCACCTGCACCAGCACCGGAACGTTGCCCGAAGGCGCAGCATCGGGTACAACCACGTTGATTTGCGTCAGTCCGGCAACCGAGCCCGGAGCCGCGCCCGCATAGACCACGTTTGCCGGCACGCCGCCGATGGTCACGCTTAGCTGCGCCACCACGGAGGGGAACGGCTGAGTCAGGTCGGTGAGAACCCCGTCCTGACCCGCGGGCGAGTTGATGCCCGTGCCCGTGCAGTAGATGGCGATCACGCTACCTCTGGACGCGCGATTCGTATTCCCGTTGACGCTGAAATCCTGATTCAAAATAGCGCCGGGACCCGCTCCGCTCTTATCGATCGAGAACAGTCCCGGCGTGGCGGCTTGCACCGGTTCAGTCAGCGTGTTGCCCGCCGTGCCGAGATAGACCACCTGAATATCGGCCTTTGTGCTGCCCGCGAGGGCGAGCGGGACAATGGCGTTGATCTGCGTCGCCGACGCATAGAGCAGCGGCGCGGGGATGCCGTTGAACGTCACCTGCGTCCCGACGAGCAAATTGGAGATGGACTTTCCGTCGGTGCTGAGCAGGTAGGGCGCACCGGTGGTCGGGCCCATATTACTCCCGCCGATGGCCACAATTTCGCCCGGCGAAATCGGCCCGTTCGCATAGGCGGGCGTGTTCGAGCTGTTATAACTCGCCGCATTCAGGATCGTGGTGACCTGAGGAGCGGGGGCCGCGGCCGCCAACTGCGTCACCGTGAACAGCGCCGGACCGATGTGAATGCTGCCGGTGCGTTGCGCCCCCACGTTCGCAGCCACGGTGTAGGTGATGCCGCCGGCGCCTCCCCCGGAAGCGGACCCCGTGATGGTCAACCAGTTCACGTCGCTGAACGCACTCCAGGAGCACCCGCTGCCCGTATTGACGCTGAGCCGACCGATATTGACGCCCGAGCCGACCGTGGTCACCGCCGGCGAAACGCTCAGATTGGCGGGTGATCCGTCCTGGGTCACCTGAAACACCGGCGCATTAAACTGCCCGGTTTCAACGGTCACGGTGGCCGTTCTCGCCGCCACGCAGCTATTTGGCGCAACCGTGTATTTCACTGTGCTGGGGCCAAGAAAGCTGGTGAGTCCGCCGAAGTTGATAAATCCTTGAAGGGACGTGACGCCCCAGCCGCAACCCGTGATGACATCGAAACTGCCGGTTCCTCCGGCGATGCCGAAATGGTCTGAGGTTCCCGACATTGTGAAGTTGCAGATGCCCGCGACTTGAGTGATGCTCACTGAAAGCGATCCGCCGGCCGTGGTTACGGTAATGGTGTCCTTGCGCAAGGCGCTGGAAGTAGCATTGGAGTCCAGCACAAACATCACCGTGCTATCCCCGGTAAAGCTGGGACCGTTCAGAATGTGGATCCAGGTTGCGTTCGTGCTCACCATAAAGGTGCACGTCTGGTTCTTCGTAGTGACGATAAAATTGGGGGTCGGATTCGTGCTGCTGGCTGCTGCTCCGGCTACGAACGTATTGGCGCTGATCGTGTACTGGCACTGTTGGGCCAAAAGACCAGCCGGCGCTAGAAGCAAAAGGGCGAGAAACCTCATTCTTTCAATAGTAGCGCCTCGCGGCAGGCCCTCAGGATTTCCACGGATCCGGGTGTATCGCCGTGGACGCAAATCGTCTGAACGTTTCCGCTCTCCGCCAGGCGCACGGCTTGGGCCGCCGCTTCCGCCGGGACCTTGATGAGCGCATCGTCGAATTTGCGGTTGCGCAGCGTGCCGTCCGGCTCGTAGCGGCGGTCCGCGAACCCTTCGCCGGCGGGAGTGAGTCCCATGCCGCGCCAAACGTCCAGCATGGGCGACCCCGCAAGTCCGAAGACCAACGCGCCAGCGTTCCAGCGCGCGACGCCCTCGCCGATCGCCCGCGCCACCCCGGCATTCTTCACCGCTACGTTGTACAGCGCTCCGTGCGGTTTGACGTGAGCGATGCTCCCGCCGAGCCGCTTCACAATGGCCTCGAGCCGCAGGATCTGTTGGTGGACAGTGGCCGCGATCTCTTCCGGGCTGAGCGGCATTTCCAACCGGCCGAAGTTGGGCCGGTCCGGGTAGCCCGGATGCGCGCCGATCTTCACGCCGCGATGCAATGCCATGAGCACGGTGCGGTCCATGATGGCGTCATCGCCTGCGTGAGCGCCGCAGGCGACATTGGCGGACGTGATGTAGGCCATCAATGCGGCTTCGTGCGCCGAGTCCTCCAGTTCGCCCATGTCGCAATTCAAATCAATCGGCTTTGATGAGCTCATAGAGCCATTTCTCCTGCTGCTGGAGTAGTTGCAGGGCGTGGTGGATGGTGACGAGTTCGAAACCGACTTCGTCGCGGGGCCGAAGCTGGCCGAGCCGCCAGAAGTCCGCCGAAATCACGTTGGCCGGCTTCGGATAGCCGCCCGATGTCTGATGTTCGACGAACAGAATGATCGGCTGGCCGTCCGGGGGCGCTTGAATGGCGCCCAGTGCCACGCCTTCGGTCAACATGGCGCCGGCATGTGCCGCCGTAATGGCGTTTCCCCGAAGGCGCAGACCCATGCGATTGCTTTCTTCGGTCAGGGTATAAGCGGAGCGATACAGGTCGTCGCCGAACCACTCCGCTTGCGGACCTTCGGTGACGCGCAGCACTCCCGCGACGTCTCCGGGAAAGGGCGCCCCCGGCCGGGTGCGCGCGCGCCGGATCGGCTGGTTCCGCAATTTCAGATGGTCGCCTTTGCGAACCGGCCGTCCGCCTACTCCGGTGACGATGTGAACCGACGCGCTCCCCATCGTCAGCGGCGCGTCAAAGCCGCCGCGCACCGCCAGATAACACCGTGCCCCGGAGCGTGTCGCGCCGAAGGTCAGCACCTCGCCCTCGCGGACCGGGGACGCGCTCCACAGCGGCAGCCCCGATCCGAAATCGGACCCGGTCAGCGCCACCACCGCGTCCTGTTCGAATTGCAGCGTGGGTCCGGCGAGCGTCATTTCGAGCGCGGGCGCGTTCTCCGCATTCCCCACGAGCAGGTTGGCGGCGCGCAGCGCCACGGAGTCCGCCGCGCCCGAGGCAGAAACGCCATGATGGGCGCAACCGAAGCGGCCCAAGTCCTGCATGGTGGTCTGTAGGCCGGGCGCAAGCACGCGAACGCCGCTCATGCTCCACTCTCCCCCACGGGCACGAAGCGGACGCGATCGCCCATGCGCAACAAGCCCGGAGGCTCGGCTTGCCGGTCGAACAGCAGAACATCGGTGCGTCCGATGAGCCGCCACCCGCCCGGCGATGCGAGCGGGTATATGCCGCCCTGACTGCCGCCGATGGCGATGCTGCCCGCGGGCACATGGGTCCGCGGAGAACTCAGGCGTGGCATGGCAAGCTCCGCGGGCAAGCCGCCCAGGTAGGGAAAACAGGTAGCGAAGCCGACGAAGTAAATCACGTACTCGGCGGACGCATGCCGCTTTACCACTTCCTCCGCGGACAAGCCGCAGTGCCGGGCGACATCGGCGAGGTCCGGTCCGTGCTCGCCGCCATAGCGGACGGGGAGCTCGATGCTGCGCGTGGGCGACTCGTCGCCGGTATCGGGCGCAGCCATGCGCTCTCGCACCAGTGCTTCTATATCGTTATGGGTGCGCAGGCGCGGATCGAAATCGACCAGCACCGAACAGAATGCAGGGTGAAGGTTCAAAACGCCGCGCACGCCCAGCAGCCGCCGTGTCAGGCGCGCTACTTGCCGGTGCATGTCCAGCGAAATCTCTTCTCCGAAGGAAACCAGAAGCGAGCGGTCGCTCGCCGGCCGCACTCTCACTTCCGCGATGGTACCACTGCCGGAAACGCTTAGCTGCCGGCCTGGTGTACCGCGCGGCCGAGCAGCTCGCCCACTTTGGCTTGCAGCTCCGCTACGGTGAAGGGCTTGGCGAGCAGCGCGTGGCCCTTTTCCACTACGTACTTCTGCACCACCTGGGTATTGTCATACCCCGAGATGTAGAGCACTTTGAGATCGGGCTGTAGCGCCGTCAGCTTGTCCGCGAGCATGGGTCCGCTCATGCCGGGCGCGATTACGTCCGTGATGAGCAGTTCCACCGGATTGTGGTTCTTATACAGTGTGAGCGCATGCTCGCCGCTGTCCGCTGTGATCACCTGATATCCGAATTGGCCCACCATGGCGCCTACCAGCTTCCGGATTTCCGGCTCATCGTCGACTACAAGAATCGTTTTCTTGTCCTCAGGCATGGCACCCTGATTCTAACGGCGGGTATTCTCTGGAGCAATGGCTCGCGGGAGCCAATTGTGACGGTGCGCACGGCGGCATGCCGGCGAGCTTTGGCAGCCGGCGCCGGCTAGTAGCGAACTCTTGCCGGCTCGAATCTCGGTGAGAACAGATGGAGGAGCAGCAGAGCCACCAGATAGGCACAGCCGCATACCGCGAAAACCGCGACATAGCTGTGGGTCCATTGGACGATGTGGCCGACGAAAACATCGAAGCCCGCGCCGGCGGCCGACCCCATCATGCCGCCAATGCCAACCACGGAAGCCACAGCCGCTTTCGGGAAGAGGTCCGAGGGCACGGTGAACAGGTTCGCCGACCATCCCTGATGGGCCGCCATCGCCAGGCACACCAGCCCCACCACCGCCCAGAGGTTGTGAATGAACGGCACCAGAATGACCGGCAGAATCGCCAGCGCGCAGATGCCCAGTGCGGTTTTGCGCGCCGTTCCCACGCTCTTCCCGCGCCGGATCAAAGCACCCGAAAGATACCCACCGTAAATTCCGCCCAGAATCGAGACGCCGAAGGAGATCATCACGGGCAGGCGGTTTTCTTCCAAGGTCAGATTGAAGGTCTTTTGCCAGTAGCCGGGCAGCCAAAAGATGTAGAACCACCACACGCCATCCGTGAGCAGCTTGGCGACGCCGAAAGCCCAAGTCTCTTTGATGCCCAGAAGCTGACCCCAAGGCACACGCTCCAACTTCTCGGGCGGATCGCTCTCAATCAATGCGAGTTCGCTGGGCGATACCCTCGGGTGGTCCTCGGGACGCCGGTATAACAGCAGCCAGGCCGCCAGCCAAAGAAACCCCGTCGCGCCGGCGGCGACAAAAGCGCCCCGCCACGTGAACGCGACCACCATGACTGGCACGAGGAGCGGCACCAGCATCGCTCCGATATTCGCGCCGGAGTTAAACAGGCTGGTGGAAAGCGCGCGCTCCTTGCGCGGGAACCATTCCGCTACCGTCTTGATGCAAGCCGGGAAGTTCGCGGCCTCTCCGAGTCCCAGAAAAAACATGGCGATGCCGAAAGTGACGGCGGAGTTCGCCAGCGAGGGCGACATCGCCGCGAAACTCCACAAGACGATGGCGATGGCGAAGGCTTTGCGCGTCCCCAGCAGGTCTGTAAACCAGCCCGCGACCACCAAGCCGATCGCGTAGGCCACTTTGAATGACGCAGACACATACCCGTACGAGATTTCGTCCCAGCCGATCTCTTTCCCCAAATCGACGTGCAAATAGCCGAGAATTCCGCGATCGATATAGGCCACCACGGTTGCGAAGAAGAGAAGACCGCAAATCACCCAGCGAAATTGCGATGTAGAGGGGCGGGCGGTGGGAAGTGCCATGAATGCACGATTATAGCGACTTGTCCGGAGGCCAGCGCACGAGATAGTGCCCCACTTTCAGGTGGTGTTTATCTGAAATTGGCGATACAATCGGGGCGAATGCCTATATCGCGGGCAATCGCTGGTCAGATGGAGCGCGCCTCGTGGATCCGACGCATGTTCGAAATCGGCATCCAGCTCCGCCGGGAGCGGGGCGCGGCAAACGTCTTCGATTTTTCTCTGGGCAATCCGGAAGTGGAGCCGCCCGAAGCAATTCTGGACGCGCTGGGGCGGGTGGTGAACGCAAAACGGCCACACAGCCACGGCTATATGCCGAACGCCGGCTACCCCGAAGTGCGCGAGATCATCGCGCGCGGACTCGCCGGGCGCACGGGAGTGCCGTTCGCATGGGAAGACGTGATCATGACCAGCGGCGCGGCGGGCGCGATCAACACCGTGCTCAAAAGCATTCTCGACCCCGGCGACGAGGTCATCGTCCTGAAGCCGTACTTCCCCGAGTATCTCTTCTACATCGAGAATCATGGCGGCCGCGTTGTTCTGGTGGAAACCGGCGAGCGCTTTCAGCCGGAGGTCGCGCGGATCGCGGCGGCCATCACGCCGCGTACCAAGGCGATCGTTCTCAATTCTCCAAACAACCCGACGGGCGCGGTGTATTCGGCCGGAGTGCTGCGCGACCTCGATGAATTGCTGCCGGACCACGTGCTCGCGATCAGCGACGAACCTTACCGCACTCTGATGTTCGATGGTTTGCAAGCGCCGGACGTGGCCGCGCACGTGCGGCGCTGTGTGGTGGCGTGGAGCTGGTCGAAAGCAATGGCGCTGCCCGGCGAGCGCATCGGTTATCTGGCGATTTCGCCCCGTCTCGCCGAGGCGGCCGCGTTGCGCAACGCCTGCACGTTCGCCAATCGCATTCTGGGTTACATCAACGCACCGGCGATCTGGCAATGGACGGTGGCGCAGGCGCCCGACGCGGCCGTCGATGTGCGACCGTACCAGGAAAAGCGCGACCTGCTGTGCGATGCGTTAACGCGGATGGGCTATGAAGCGCAGCGCCCGCAAGGCTCGTTTTACGTGTTTCCAAAAACGCCGGTTCCTGACGACGTGGCATTCATCGGAATGCTGCAGCAGGAAGGCATTCTGGCGGTGCCGGGAACCGGGTTCGGACGGCCCGGGTATATGAGGTTGTCCTTAACGATAGCTCGCGAAGAATTGGTACGCTCGCTTGCGGGGTTCGAAAGGGCGCTGCGGAACGTCAGCAGGCCGGTCGGGGCGCAATAGCCGGAAGTCTGCTGCGCTAAGATCAAGCTGGAGCAATAGCATGACCCGTAGAGAATGGCTCGCGCTCATTTCCGCCACACCGCTTTTGAGAGCGGCGGATACTCCCCCTGCACCGGCGGCGCCGGTCGCGATCGCGAAATGCGCTTCGTACGACGAAGACGTCAGCGCCCCGCTCGCCGGGATGTTCCGCCAACTCGGCGGTCTGGAGCCGCTGGTTCGCAATAAGACCGTTACGATTAAGGTCAACATGACGGGCGCGCCCAGCAACCGCGTTGACGGCAAAACGCCCGCGCTGACGCATTACACGCATCCCAAGCTGCTCGGCGCTACCGCTTACCTCCTGAGCCGCGCCGGCGCCAGGCGCGTGCGGTTTGTGGAGAGCGCCTGGGCCACGGCGGGCCCTCTCGAAGACGTCATGCTCGATTCCGGCTGGAACGTGGGCGCTCTCAAATCTGCCGCGCCCAACGTGCTCTTCGAAAACACGAACGCTCGCGGCACTTTCAGCCGTTATGCGCGATTCAAGGTTCCAGGCAGCGCCTACATGTACCCCGCCTACGACCTCAACCAGGCTTACGAGGAGACGGACGTTTTCATCAGCATGGCGAAGCTGAAGAACCATGCGACGTGCGGCGTCACGCTCTCACTGAAGAACTGTTTCGGGAATCTGCCCGCCTCCATTTACGGTGACAACGCGGGGGTCGACGAGCCCAATGAGAAGCCCACTTCGGGCCGCGGCAGTGTAGGGCATGAAGGCAAGCGGCAGCCCTCGAAATCCGCGCCTCAGGAACTGCACTTCGGGGCGAATCACGACCCCGGCTACCGGGTTCCGCATATCGTAGCCGATCTTACGGCCGCGCGTCCCATTCATCTGGCGATCATCGATGGCGTGCAGAGCATCGCGGGCGGCGAAGGTCCCTGGGTCGGGAAAGTTCGACCGGTCTCGCCCGGCGTGCTGATTGCGGGGTTCAATCCGGTGTGCACGGATGCCGTTGCTACGGCCGTGATGGGCTACAACCCGGGCGCACAACGCGGATCCACACCTTTCGAAACCTGCGACAACACTCTCACGCTTGCCGAAGCTCACGGTCTGGGCACCACGAACCTGAAGCGCATCGAAGTGCGCGGCATGCCGATGGAGCAGGCTCTGTACCGGTTCAGCGCGTGACCGCCCGGAAAAAGAAAACGCGGCATCCGTACCGGCTGATCCGCATCGAAACCTGGGATTCGTTTCTCAACCTGGTGACGCAGCCGCCATACTCGAACTGGGCCTTCCGCGGCGAACGCGACGAGCGCTGGCCGCTCTACAGTTCGCTTTCGCGGTACCTCCAGAATTTCGGGGTCGCTCCCGAGGCTTGGGGCGAACAGGAGGATCGCATCCTGCGCATCTTCAAACGCAAGGCCCACCAGTTTCTGGAGCGTCCGCCGGAATGGGACGACGATTTTCAATGGCTGGCGCTGATGCAGCATCACGGAGCGCCCACGCGGCTGATCGATTTCACGTGGTCGCCGTACGTGGCCGCATTCTTCGGGCTGGAGCGGACGCTCGGAGACGGAGTGGTGTGGGCCATGAATCCGGCGCGCGTCGATAGCAGCCGGGCGCCACAGCCGGCACGCATGGATCCACGGCTGAAGGGCAATTTTAAGCGGTACTTCCTGAAAGGCAATCACCGGTTTATCTGGATGGGCGAGCCGCACACGATGAACCGGCGCCTGATCGCGCAGTCGGGAACGTTTGCGGTCCCGGGCGCGATTGATGTGGCGATTGAAGACATCCTCAGCGACACCGACCAGGAGAACATTCTGGCGAAAATCGTGCTCACCAATGCGGTTCGCGAAACCGGCATGAGGGAGTTGTACCGGATGAATATCACCTACGCCACGCTCTTTCCGGATTTGGAAGGGCTGGCGCGATCGATGGGTTACGAACTGGAATTTCATTGGGAATACAATCCGCGCACGCTCGAAAAATACCGAACGTAGGGCGTAGGAATGAGGGCCGCAGATCTAAAGATATTCGGACGCAGATGAACGCAGATGAACGCCGATAACACGGCAGAAGGGATTGTTTTGTTATCCGCGTTCATCTGCGTTCATCTGCGTCCCATAAAGATTTTCTCTCTGGGGAATTGATGCACCTGCGCCGCGCCTTACCGCCCTCAACAGATCCAAGGCCTCCGGCATCGCGAATTGCTCTCCTCCGAAGGACGAGACGAAGCGGCCTCCTCGGATCTCTCCGCGCGACTCCAGGCGGCGCAGCAGTACCAGCAGGTCGCGCCAGGCGGGCGCCAGCGGCTCGCGCACTGCGATATCGCGGAATACTACTCCGCTGCGCGCGAGCAATTGGCGCGCGAACTTTTCCACGTAATCCGCCGGCTTCGCATCTCCGTGACGCAGCAGCGCCCACCTCCCGGCTGCATGACGGGGACGCGCTGCGCGGCGACGCTTGGGGTCAAGCAGCGCGCGCAGATTCTCGAACCCATCGGCAGTCACCAACCCCGCCGCGACCAGCTCCCAGAGCGCATCTTCCACTTGATCCGCCGGCCTGCCCGTCACGCGCGTGAGATCGGCGAAAAAGGAGGCGCCGTGCCGCTCGATCGCGTCGAGCACTGCCGACGCCGCTCCCGAAACGGATTCGCGCGGCGAAGGCGCGGGACCCGCCAGCAGCCAGTCCGCATTCTCCCGCAGAAACACTGCCAGCGGCGCGACCCGCGTGGGACGCACCCGGCGCGTCTCCGCGTCTTCCTCACGTTCGAACGCCGGATGCGGCGACAAGCGCCCCCACGTCACCTCGCCCGACAAGCAAAGCCGGTCCAGGTCCGCGGGATCGTAATTCGCGATCCGCCGCGGCAGGATGACTGTCTCCCAAGCGGCCGCCGCAAACTCGCAGCCCTGCAGTTGGCGGACGATCTGCAACAGGCCGTCCGCGCCGTGCAGTTGCGTGCCCTCCGCCAGGTGCTGCCAGCGATCAAGAAACTGGTAAAACTCGCTCGTGGTCACCGGCTCGATCTCGCGGCGCAAGCGACCGATCGTCAACCTGTGTATGCGAGCCAGCAGCCGGCGGTGGCACCACTCCACTTCTCCCGCGCCACTAAAGTGGCCGCGCAGAATCTGACCCTCCGCCTCGAGCTGCGCCAGAGCCTGATCCACCACGTCGCGCGGCATCGCCAGCATCTCGCTGAAAGCCGAAGCTGTGCGCGGACCCGAGCATTCGAACCAACCGCGCAGCACCTCGGCCGCGCATCGCTCCAGACCCTCCGGAACTTCGCGACCGTCCGCGGGAGCGGCGACCGGCGGCTGCATCGACCCGGCGGGATAGGCCCTCTGCACGAGCACGCTGCGTTCCGCCGCAACCCAGAACGCGCGCTCCTCGACGAGGAACGTGGTGGCGCGCCGCGCAGCCGTAAGCTGATCGAAGAGCGAGCGCAGCTCCGCGTCCACAGGCATCATGCACAACCCGAACAGCGCCTCGTGCAACTCATCGGCATCGCGCATCGGCGGCCACGCCTCGCTTGCCACCTGGGCGATCGCGGCCGGGTCCAACGCGCCCGCGTCCCCGGCGTCGGCGGGCAGCGTCCGCCGCATCTGCACAGCGCGCGCCCGCCGCTCTTCGAGCGGAGCATCGTCCAGATACGCGTACGGATTCGCGTTGAGAATTTCATGGCAGAACGGGGAAGGTTCGGGCGTATCCACCGCCGATATCTGTACGCGCCCCTCGTGGATGTCCGCGAGCAGCGCCCGCAAGCGCTCCAGGTCCATCGCCTCGTACAGGCAGTTGCCGATCGTCTCCTTTACCAGCGGATGATCCGGGATGCGCACTTCGCCCTCGAGATTTTCCGGACATGCAGCCTGATCCGGAAATACGGCGGCCATCAGATCGTCCGCGCGCATACGCTGAATGGGCGGCGGCACCTTGCGGCCACCGTTATAGCGCGGAACAGCCAGCGCCCGCGTCGCATTCCAGCGCCATCGCGCGGTGAACATGGGCGAGGCCAGCAATGCCTGCGTGAGCACTTCCTGCACGGTGGCGACGCGCAGAAACTCGAAGACAATCTCCAGCGGAAACGAATGCTGCTCGCCGAGCGAAATGCAGATTCCGTTATCCGTCGCCGCCGCCTGCAATTCGAAGTTGAAGCTGCGGCAGAATCGCTTGCGCAACGCCAATCCCCACGCGCGATTGATGCGCGCGCCAAAGGGAGCGTGGATGATCAACTGCATCCCGCCGCCTTCGTCGAAGAATCGCTCGGCAACCACCTTTTGCACAGTCGGCACGGCGCCCAGCATCGCCTTTCCCGCACGCACGTACTCGATCGCCTGCTCCGCGCCCAGGCGATCCATGCCGCACTCGTACTCCCAGAACTCCGCCGACGGGTTTTCGGCGATCTGCTCGCGCAGCCGCGACAACTCCTCCGATAGTTCCACCGTTCGCCCGGGCGCCTCCCCGCGCCAGAACGGAATGTTGGGCGCCGCGCCGTGCGCGTCTTCCACGCGCACGCGACCCGGCTCTACGCGACGGATGCGCCAGCTCGTGGTGCCGAGCAGAAACACGTCGCCCGCCAGGCTTTCCACCGCGAAATCCTCATCCAGCGTGCCGACCGTCGTGCCCTCCGGCTCCGCTACCACCAGATACTGAGACGTTTCCGGAATGGCTCCGCCGTTGGTGATCGCTGTGAGCCGCGCGCCGCGACGACCGCGAACGCGGCGATTCACGGCATCGCGATGCAGAAACGCGCCGCTGCGGCCGCGCGCCGTCGAAATGCCCTCGGACAGAACGGTCAGGACGGCATCGAAGTCCGCGCGCTCGAGCATGCGATAGGGCCAGGCTCTCTGCATCAGGTGGAACAGCTCGTCCTCGCCGAAATCTTCCGCCGCGCACGATGCCACCATCTGCTGCGCGAGAATATCCAGCGCGTTGCGGGGAATTTCCAGACGATCCAACTCGCCGCGGCGGATCGCACGCACCAGCGCAGCGCACTCCAGCAGCTCATCGCGCGTGGTGGCGAAGAGCCGCCCTTTGGGCAGCGCTCCCACCCAGTGGCCCGCGCGGCCTATACGCTGCAGCGCCACGCCGATGGAACGCGGCGACCCGATCTGTATGACGAGGTCCACTGTTCCTATATCGATGCCCAGTTCGAGAGAGGCCGTCGCGACGACAGCCTGCAGTTCGCCGTGTTTCAGCCGCCGCTCCGCTTCATGCCGCATGGCTCGCGACAAGCTGCCGTGGTGGGGCAACACCACGCCCGGCCCGAGCCGCTCGCCCAAATGGTGCGACATGCGCTCCGCCAGCCGGCGCGTATTGACGAACACGAGCGTCGTGCGATTCTGCCGGATCAACTCGGCGGCGCGGTCGTAAATCTCGCTCCACATCTCATTGCTCGCCACCGGACCGAGCTCGTCCTTCGGCACCTCGATGGCGAGCTCCATCTCGCGCCGGTGGCCGACATTCACCACCGCGGCGCCGTCGCTCAGAAACGAAGCCACCTCGTCGATCGGCTTCACGGTCGCCGAAAGCCCGATCCGCTGCGGCTTCGGCAACTCGCCCTGCTCCACCAGGCGATCCAGCCGCGCGAGGGTCAGCGCCAGGTGCGACCCGCGCTTATCGTCGGCGACGGCGTGGATCTCGTCGACGATGAGCGTCCCGACCTGCGACAGCATCTTGCGTGGACCCGCCGCCGTCATGAGAATGTACAGCGATTCGGGCGTCGTCACCAGAATGTGCGGACACTCGCGCGTCATTCGCTGCCGGTCCCTCTGCGGCGTATCGCCGGTGCGGACGGCCGCGCGGATCGGCGCCAGATCGACGCCTCTCGCCTTGGCGAGCACCGCGATTTCGGCGAGCGGCACTTCCAGGTTCCGGTGAACGTCGTTGCTCAGCGCCTTCAGCGGCGAGACGTACACTACTTCCGTACGATCCGGCAGCGGACCCAGCCGCGCTTTTCGCACCAACGCATCGATGCAGATCAGAAAGGCGGCTAGCGTTTTACCGGACCCGGTGGGCGCGGAAATCAGCACATCCCGGCCGCCGGAAATCAGAGGCCAGCCCTGAAGTTGCGGTTCCGTGGGATTGCCGAAGCGCGCGGCGAACCATTCGGCGACTAGAGGATCGAACAAAGACAGCACGGATACTTCTATTTTAACGGGTTGAGCTAAACCGCCCCCTGCGCGTCCGATTACCGTTAAACCTGCGTGATACAATCGTGAATAAATCCCCTTGCAAGGAGCATGCAATGGCTGAGAACCACGAGGTCTCCCGCCGCGATGTCCTGAAAACCGCTGGAGCTGTGACCGCCGTAGCCGCGGTTCTGCCCGCGATCGAAGCGCCTTTCATTCAGAAGGTAAAGGCGGCCAACGATAAGGTGCAGTACGGCTTCATCGGCACCGGAAGCCGCGGATGCTATCTCCTGAATGGCGGTCCGAACCCGAACGAGCACCACCTGCGCGACATCGATACCGGCGTCTGCATGGCCATCTGCGACAACTGGGATGTCAGCCTCAAAAAGGGTCTCAACGCGGTGGGCCGCAACGTTCCCACGTACGCCGATTACCGCGAACTTCTGGACCGCAAGGATATCGACGCCGTCTTCATCGCGGTGCCGGTGTATGAGCACTTCCCCCTCACACGCGATGCCCTCAATGCCGGCAAGCACGTGTTCTGCGAGAAGAGCCTGGTGTTCAAGCCCGAAGAAGTGCACGAGCTTCGCGCGCTCTCCACTTCCAAGCCGAATCAGGTGATGCAGGTGGGCCTGCAGCGCCGCTACAGCCAGTTTTATCAGATGGCGAAGGACATGATCGCGCAGGGGATACTCGGGAACGTGACCCACATTCGCGGGCAATGGCATCGCAATTCGAGCCAGCGGCGGCCCGTGCCGGACCCGAAGCTCGAGCGTAAGATCAACTGGCGCATGTACCGCGAATATTCCGGCGGCAACACGGCCGAACTCGCATCGCACCAGATCGACGTCGCCGACTGGATGTTCGGCGCCACGCCGGAATTCGTTCTCGGCCTCGGTGGGCTGGACACGTTCAAAGATGGGCGCGACTGGTACGACAACATTCAGCTCATCTACCAATATCCGGGCGGCCGGAAGCTTCTGTATAGCTCGATCAGCACGAACGGGCATCTCGATCTTTTGCAGGCCGAGCGTCAGGAGTTCGGCGAAGTCATCATGGGTACTGCCGGCACCATCGAAATCACGGTCGGCGACGATGCGCACCCCTGCACCGGACTGTGGTATCGCGAGCCCGCGCCCGTCAACACGGGCACTATTATCAAGGGCGGATCCGCGCCTGTGCCGACGAAGGCCGGGGCAACCATGACGACCGCCGCGGCCACTCGCGGAGTTCCGCTGCTGCTGCCCAAAGATTCGCCTGCCGCTAACGACCCGTTCCTCTCCAAGGAAGCTAAATTCGCGCGCCGCTGGCTGTACAGCAAAGGCATCATGGTGCCGGAGGAAGATTACAACCCCGTCGATGGTGAGCTCCGCGGCTTCCTCGACTGCTGCAAGGATCCGGTAAACAAGAAGCCCAAGAGCAATCTCGAGGTCGGGCTCAACGATTCCATCAGCGTGATTCTCTCGAATCTGGCAATGGACGAAGGCCGCCGCGTTTATTACAACGAGATCGAGAAGATGGGGCGAGGTCCCGAGACTACCAAGACGACGACCTCGGTACCCAAGCCGGGCGTGCATTCGAACGTCGGCGGGTAGTCAGGGCTGCGCTCCGCGCGCCGCAAGTTGGAACTGAATGTCCGGTGCCAGCCGCCGCTCGGAAGTGATCCGCGAATCTGAGAAGTAGCGACCGCACGGGCGCGCTCCGCGCGCCTGGTACCGGTCTGGAGACCGGTACCTACGTTCGGAACAAGACGTTCTCGCGCTTGAAGACTCGCACCGCGACGGCAAACGCTATCGCCGCATACACGAGGTTCGAAGCGAAGCTCACGACGAACGCCGACGCGGTGTAATCTCCCGCGAAGATGGACTTGATCAATTGCGACACATTGAACACCGGCAGCAGCGCCAGCCGGGGATTTGCGTCCATTCCGGGCAACATCCCGATCACCGCCGGGAAAATCACCAGCATCATCAGCGGCGTCAAATAGCTCTGCCCCTCTTTGAAGCTCTTGGCGAATGAGGAGATCGTGATCATCACGCTGGCCGCGGTGATCGCCGTCGGCAGCACCGCCGCGACGAGCAGAGCGATCATCAACGGCGTCATCTGCGCGCCATCCATCATGGCGCGCATATCGTTTCCGATGAAGCCCGACTGAAACGAGAACGCGATGCTCGCGATATTCAGACATCCCGTCACAAAAGCCGCCGTGCTCGCCGCCAGAATCTTGCCGAGCACAATCTCATCGCGGCCGGCCGGGGATGCGAGCAGAATCTCCAGCGTGCGCCGCTCCTTTTCGCCGGCCGTCATATCCACGGCCGGATAAAGGCATCCGCTGAAGATCATCAGGATGATCATGTAACCGATCATTCCGCCGAGCATCTTCTTCGCCTTCTTCCCCTTCGGCGCGACATCCACTTTCGAAACGGTAAACGGCGTCAGCACCTTCTCCGATACTCCGCTGCCTGCCAGCGCGGCACGGACCTGCTCCGCCTTCAGGCCTTCCAAGGCGGCGCGCATATTCGCAGCCGCTGCGTCCGAGGCCTCCCGCGACCCATCGACGTACATGCGCACCACCGGCTGTCCATCCTCGCCGTTCGCCATCTCGACCGCGGCTGCGACCTTTTTCCCCTCCACGGCCGCGCGCGGATTCTCCTGGGGCGAAAGCTGGAACCCGGCGTCTGTCAGCGCCTGCTCCAAACCCGGCATCCCGATCCGCACCGGTACCGCGACCTTCACCGACTCCTGTTCCGCCTGCTTCTCGCTCGACGAAAGGAAATAATGCATCACCGCGAATAGCGCGGGAATCGCGACGATGGGCACCAGAACCATGCTGATGAGCGTGCGCCGGTCGCGCACCAGCTCCAGCAGCTCTTTCCGATAGATGGTGGTTACAGCTGTGCCATTCATGCTCGTGTCTCCAGGCGAATGTCTTCGATTCCCAGCAGGTCCAGAAAAATCTCGCGCAGCCTCGTCTTGCCCGTCGCGGCGCGCAGCTCATCCATCGTGCCGATAATCCGCAGCTTCCCCTGATGCACTACGGCGATGCGGTCGCACAAGTACTCGGCCTCTTCCATCACGTGCGTGGAGAACACAATGCACTTGCCCTGGTCGCGCGCCTCCAGAATGAAGCGTTCGATCAGGCGTGCGCTTGGCACGTCGAGGCCGAAGCTCGGCTCGTCGAGAATCAGCACCGGCGGATCGTGCACAATGGTTCGGGCGATGGCCACCCGCTGGCGCATGCCGGTGGATAGCTTATCGATGCGTGTGCCCGAGTACGATTTCAGATCCAGCAACTCGGTCACTTCGCCAATCCGCCGCTCCAGAGTGCTCTTCTCAAGCCCGCCGAGCTGTCCGAAAAACCGTAAAATCTCTCGCGGCGTCAGCCGGCCGTAGAGTCCCATATCGCCCGATAGAAATCCGATGCTGGAGCGCACTCCCGCGGGGTCGGTTCCGATGTCATGGCCGGCGATGGAAGCGGTGCCGGCGGTGGGCGAAAGGACGGTCGCCAGGAGCCGCATCATGGTTGTTTTTCCAGCGCCGTTCGGCCCCAGGATTCCGAAGATCTCCCCGGGATTCACCTCAAAGGAGACGCCCGCGAGGGCCGGCACCTCGCCGCGTTTTTTATCGTGAAAACTCTTGCTGAGCTCGCTAACCCGGATCATGACGCTTTTCTCGTTCCGTACAGGCTAACACTATAGCCTGTACCACTTCACACCCTCATTCGGTTCGCTATCAAACCCTATCGCTAATTCGCGTCTTGTCAATTCGACCCGCACGAACCGAAACTCAAATAAGGAGGGGCGGACTCATGAAACTTACTTCTCTCCACGATCTTTACATCGCGGAATTGAAAGACTTATACGATGCGGAGAACCGTATTGTGAAAGCACTCCCCAAGATGGCGGAAGCGGCTAACTCTCCTGAACTGCGCACCGCTTTCGAACAACACCTGGAACAGACCCGAGGACACGTCGACCGGCTGGAGCAGATCTTCCAGAAGATGGACGAAGCTCCCAAGGGCCAAAAATGCAAAGGCATGGAGGGACTGATCGACGAAGGCGAAGAGATGATCGATGAAGGCGACGACGCACCGCCCGCGGTGAGCGATGCGGCGTTAATCGCCTCGGCGCAGCGCGTGGAGCATTACGAAATCGCCGCATACGGGACGGTTCGCAATTTCGCACGGAGACTCGGATTCGACGATCATGCGCGGTTGCTCCAGCAGACTCTGGACGAAGAAGGCGAAACGGATAAAAAGTTGACGGATTTGGCGGAATCCTACATCAACGAACAGGCTCGCTCCGCCAAGTAAACGATTAGGAAGGAGGATCGACACATGTGTGATTATTCCCTGATGGCCGTACCCAACCGGCTGGCACAAGAAGGCGAGGAACTGGTTGCTCACCGATTCCCCACCGGATCCCTCGGGCTGGCTTCACCCGCCGACCTGAAACGCGCGGCGGACCCGCCCGCGCCGGCACGCCGCAACTTCTGGTGCGCCGTGAAGGAGTTCTTCAATCCGCCGAAAACCGAACCTGTGGCGGCCGTCTGCATCCCACCGGGGGCGCGGCTCCAGCTTCAGGACATTCCGGCCCGCTTGCAGCATGAATTCTGCATCGGACCGATCGAAGACGTCACGTTCACCCAAATCTCCGCAGCCGTTAACAGCTATCGCGATGCGGTTCGTTTCCAGAACGGCCGCGAAGTGCGTCTGCAGGAGCTCAGGGAAGGCCAGCGCGTCCGCGTGCTGGATCTCTCCGGAGCCGAAGAGCTGGATCTCGAGCGTCTGCGCGAAGAACGCGCCGAGTTCAGCTACCGCGTTCGTTAACCTCACTCACGTAGTGTCGATCCAGGGGCGGGCTTCCCCCGACAAGCCCGCCCCGTTTGACACGCCCGCCGCGTACATCTTAATCTTGATAGAGATTGCTTAGTTTGCCCCAGATGGCGGATTTGCCCGCCTCCGAGCTCGTCGCCTTCGCGTTAGGTGAATTCGGGCGCGGCTTCGCGATTTCCACCGCCTTCCAAAAAGAAGGCATGGTGCTCGTTGATATGGCCGCGAGGGTCGACGCCGCGGTTCGCGTGCTGACTCTCGACACCGGCCGGCTTCCCGAAGAAAGTCTCCAGATGATCGAGACGGTTCGCGCGCGCTACGGAATCGCCGTCGAGATCGTGCGGCCGGACGCGGGCGAAGTGGCCGGCATGGTGGAGGGCCACGGCCGCGATCTGTTTTACAAAAGCGTCGAAATGCGCGAGCTGTGCTGCGAAATTCGCAAGGTGCGTCCGCTCCGGCGCAAACTTGCGGAGCTGAAGGCGTGGGCGTCCGGACTGCGCCGCGATCAAGCGGCGTCGCGCGCCAATGTGCCGGTCGCGGAGATGGTAGACGGCCGCCTGAAATTGAATCCGCTGGCGCTTTGGACGGCGGAACAGGTGGAGCAGTACACGCGCGAGCACGACGTTCCGGTGCACCCGCTCTACGCCAAAGGGTACACCACCATCGGCTGCGCGCCGTGTACTCGCGCGATAGAGGCCGGCGAAGAAGAGCGCGCCGGACGCTGGTGGTGGGAATCGGGCGCGCACAAGGAATGCGGCATCCACATTTCTCCGGCGGGAGTGGTGCGGCGTGCATAAAGGGTTCACGCTGTGGCTCACCGGAATGTCCGGGGCAGGCAAGAGCACCATCTCGGCGATTCTCGAAGAGCGGCTGCGCGCGGCGGGAGCAAAGGTGGAAGTGCTGGATGGCGACATCGTGCGCACTCATCTTTCGAAGGGCCTCGGGTTCAGCAAAGAGGATCGCGATGAGAACGTGCGCCGCATCGGATTTGTCGCCGAACTGCTCTCGCGGAACGGCGTGATCGTCATTGTGGCGGCTATTTCGCCGTATCGCGGCGTGCGCGAAGAGGTGCGCGCGCGCATCGGCAGCTTCGTCGAGGTCTATGTGGAGTGTCCGGTCGAGGTGCTGGCGAATCGCGACGTGAAGGGCCTCTATAAGGAAGCGCTGGCGGGGAACATCGCGAACTTCACCGGAATCAGCGATCCGTATGAGCCCCCGGCCGCGCCGGAGGCCGCCGTCAACTCCTCGCGCGAAACGCCCGAGGAAAGCGTCGAGAAGATCTGGGCTACACTGGAACGTTTAGGTCTTATACGCTTTGATCGATCTGCACTCGCACACGAACCAGTCTGACGGCACCTGCTCGCCCGCGGAACTCGTCGCAATCGCGGCCTCGACAGGCGTAACCACTCTTGGAATTACGGATCACGACACCTTCGCCGGCTTCGACCAGGCGCGCGAATTCGCTCGGGCGGCGAGCGTCGAATTGCTGTGCGGCATCGAGCTTTCCACGAAGCTGCACGGCCACTCCGTGCACCTGCTGGGTTATTTTCCGTGCTGCGGCGAGACGCTCGCCGGGTTTCGCGAGTGGGTAATGGATATGCAGGTCTCGCGGCAGGACCGCAATCGCCGCCTGGCCGCGAGGCTGCAGGAGATGGGATTCCACATCACCCTGGAAGAAGCGGAAGCGCGGGGCCGCGGGATGACGGGCAGGCCGCACTTCGCGCAGCTGATGGTGGAGAAAGGCTACGCCGGCAACTTCCGCCAGGCGTTCGACGAATACCTTGATGAATCTGCCAGCGCGTACGTCTATCGACGCGAGCCCACGTTCGCGGAAGGAATCGAGCGCATCCGCTCCGCCGGAGGCATCGCGTCGCTGGCGCATCCGATTCGAGTGAAAGGCGATGTCCCCGCACTGCTCCCCGAACTCTGCGCCTCCGGGCTGAATGCCATCGAGGCGTACCACAGCGACCATACGGAATCCGACACCGCGCTGTACGTAGGATTAGCGGAACGCTACGGACTGCTCGTCACGGGCGGGTCCGATTTTCATGGCGCGGTGAAACCCGAAGTTCGACTGGGAACGGGATGCAACGGAAATCTCCGGGTTCCGGAGTCCGTATTGGACCGGCTGAAGCTAACCGCCAACGGCGGGTAGACCCGAGATCCGCGAATCCGCCCAGCCGCGCGAGCGCGGCACGACAGGAAGGATTCCTGTCGTCACGTCTGCCGATGGCGAGACAATGGGGGAAGTGCTCAGTCAAATGAATTTCGAAACCATACAGATGGCGCAGGAAGGCGGGGCCGCGATTGTCACCCTCAACCGTCCGCAGCGGCGCAACGCGCTCTCGCTAGGACTGATGCTGGAGTTGATCGCGTGCCTGGACGAGGTCGGGAAGAATCGCGAGGTCCGTGCGGTGGTGCTGGCGGCGGCAGGCAAGGTGTTTTCGTCGGGTCACGATCTTTCGGAGATGACCGGCAAGGATATCAACGAATACCGCCGCGTCTTCGACGTGTGCACTGAGTTGATGGCGAAGATCCAGTCGATTCCGCAGCCGGTGATCGCCGAAGTGGGCGGCATCGCGACGGCGGCAGGCTGCCAGTTGGTGGCTACATGCGACATGGCGGTGGCGTCGGAAGAAGCGGCGTTCGCCACGCCCGGAGTGAAGATCGGGCTGTTCTGCACCACGCCGATGGTGGCTCTCACCCGCGCCATCGGAAGGAAGCGCGCGATGCAAATGCTGCTCACCGGCGAGATGGTGGACGCGCGGACGGCCGCGGATTGGGGGCTGGTCAATCAGGTGGTGCCGGCGGCGGAGTTGACGGCGGCGTCGCGGCAGCTGGCGGCCAAGGTTGCGGCGGCGAGTGCGCTGGTGATCGGTCTCGGCAAGCAGGCGTTCTATACGCAGATCGATTTGGACCAGCCGAAGGCGTATGCATACGCCAAAGAGGTGATGTCGATGAATGCGCTGGCCGCGGACGCTCAGGAGGGGATCAGCGCGTTTCTTGGGAAGCGGTCCGCGTGCTGGACCGGACGGTAGCCGTGCGCGCCGCGTACCGATAGACCACACTACCGGACGTTCTTGCGATTTCCTGGTAGTGCGACAGCCAGGTTTTCAATTCCGGATATTGCGTGATGGCGAGCTTGGGGTTGTAGAGGCCGAGCCCATCCACGATGAATGCGGGGTTGGCGCCGGCCAGTTGCCGCCGCCGGTGCGCGGCTTCTTCCGTTTCTACGGGCTCGGAAGAGGTGAGGTGGCGATCGGCCGGGACTCCGGTTAGCGGCTGCGAATCCAGGTAGATGGTCGCAGCCTTCAGTCCGGTGTAGACGTAGAGTTCAGGACGGTAGCCCCAGACGAAGAGGGTGTCTTGCGGAGTGGCGCGCGCGGTGATTGCCGCTGCGGCCGTGCGGCTGTCGCGATCCATCGCCGTATCGCGCCATGCGGCATCTCGCAGCGCAGTCGCGTAGGTGAGGCCGAAACGCGTAGCGGGGATGAGCAGCAGCAGTGCAATGAGTTCGCGCCGCCGGCCCATGAGGGTGAAGCCTCGCGCGGCCATGAGCGTGATGGGCGCGAGCAGCAGAAAATAGTATCTCGGAAAAAAGCGCAACCCTGCCGCGACTCCGAGGAACGCCAGAATCGTCCACGCCACCCATCGCAGCGATTCCCGTTTGCGCGCAAACCACGCGGCGGCGAGCACAATGGCGACGTGGAAGCCCGCCCAATTGGCGGTGCGCAGCAGTCCGTTACGGAGCGGATTCTCGAGGAACGTGCTACCCGCGTACAGGCGGCCCCAGATCCACACCTGCTGCCAGTAGGGTTCCAGCGCTCCGCACGCGCCCAGCAGCGCGACGGCAATCGCGGACACGGCGGCAAAGCCGGCGGCCATCAGCGGGATTCCCGCGGGAAACCAAACGGCGCAGGCCGCGGCGACGAAGAGACCTTTGGGGCTGACCCAGAACGCGACGGCCGCCATGGCGCCGCTCCAGAAGGCGCGGCGCTTCCAGGCAAGCCACACCGCGGCGAGGTGCGGCGCGAGCATCAGCAGGTCGCTGGCAACGGGCATTACGGCGGAGGGAAAATCGAATGTCAGGAAAAAGCCGAGCAGTCCCGCGGCCCAGAGGGCCTCGCGTTTTCCCCATAGGTCGCGAGCGAAGCCGTAGGCGATGAGACACGCAAGGAAGGCATACAGCGCGCCGGCGACGCGCAGTGGAATGCCGGCGTGCGCGCCGATTGCAAGGTAGGCGATGGCGAGGAGCGGCGGCTTATCGAACCAGATCTGCCGATAGAGCATGCTCCCGTGCAACATCTGCCCGGCTGCGGCGAGCGGATAGGCGTCACCCTCCCAGAGGATCGCCACATGGCAGAGGCGCGACGCCGCCAGGAGTATAAAAAGCAGCAGAAAGAAGAGCCGGGGCTTGCTCAAGCTTCGACTATAGGACCATAATAGGCAAAGAAAAAGCGAATCGATGGAGGATATTCAGGAACAGCTCGCGGCTTTGCGGAAGCACGTCGCGCGCATCGATCGTAAGTGGGAAAGCGGCGGGGGGACGCCGATTGCGCCGCTGCCCGCACGGGTGCGCCCCGCGAGCCAACTGAAAGAGGCGGCGGCCTTCATCGAGAATTTGATGCACGGAGAGGTGGTCGCTACCGCGTTCGGGCAGCACTTCGAAACCGAGAAGGTGTGGGAGCGGCACCGGCGGCACGGGAGCGTGGCGATCTGCGATTTGCCGGAGTTGCCGGAAGATCTGTTGGAGCCGCTTTCAGAAGGCAGCATCCCGCGCGCGCATCCGACGCGCTGGGCGTTTCTGGACACGGAAACGACCGGCTTGGCCGGCGGAACGGGGACGTACGCGTTTCTTGTCGGGGTGGGCTCCATCGACGAGAGCGGCTTCCGGCTGCGGCAGTTCTTCATGCGCGATTTCGGCGAAGAGGCATCGATGCTGGCGCGCCTCAACGAGTATCTGGCGCGATTCGACGTGCTGATCACGTATAACGGCAAGGCGTACGATCAACCGCTGCTGGAGACGCGATTTCGGATGTGCCGCTCCCGGCATCCGTTTGACCGGCTGGTTCACCTGGACCTGCTTTTTGGCGCGCGGCGGCTCTGGAAGCTGCGGCTGGAAAGCTGCCGGCTGATGGAGTTGGAGAATCGGATTCTCGGCGTGGAGCGGCAGGGCGACCTGCCCGGCGAACTGATTCCATACTGCTATTTCGAATTCCTGCGCACGCAGCAGGCTTTCGAGATTGTGCCGATCTTCCATCACAACGCGACCGATATTCTGTCGCTCGCCTGTCTGACGGCGATTGTGCCGTTCGCGTTCCGCGCGCCGGAGCAGACGCAATTCCGGCACGGCGCGGACCTGGTGGGACTGGCGCGGTGGCTGAGCCAATCCGGGCGCGATGAAGAGTCGCTGCGGCTGATGCGCCGCGCTGTCGAGATGGGGCTGCCGGAATCGCTGGTTTACAAGGCGCTGTGGGACATCGGAGTGCTGGAGCGGCGGCTCGGGCGCGAACACGCCGCGGTTGCCATTGCGGCGGAACTGGCGGGCGTGCGCAACCCGTACCGGGTTCGCGCGTTGGAGGCGATGGCGAAACATTACGAGCATCGGGAGAAAAATTTCTCGATGGCGCTGGAGATGACGCGCTGCGCGCTGGGGCTAGAGAACACGCCGGAACTACGGAAGCGCGAGGCGCGGTTGGTGGGGCGCGCGCAGCGGTCGGGTCAACTGGCTTTGTAACGGTCGGCTTTGCGATTTCACCACAGAGATTTCACAGAGAACACAGAGAACAAAAACTGTTTTCTCTGTGTCCTCTTTGTTTTTCTCTGTGCCTCTGTGGTTAGACGCGATGCCACTCGCTTACGCGGTCACTTCCACGAGTCGTCCGTCCCTCATGTGCACCGTTCTATGACCGTAGGCTGCCGCTTCCGGATTGTGCGTGATCATCAGGACGGTTTGTCCGAGGCGGTTATTCAGGTCGCGGAGCACGGAGAGAACGGCCTGGGAGTTCTCGCTGTCGAGGTTTCCGGTGGGCTCGTCGGCGAGAAGAATCGCCGGCTTATTCACGATGGCGCGGGCGATTGCGATTCTCTGCTGCTCGCCGCCGGAAAGGGCACTGGGTTTGTGATCGAGCCGGCCGGCGATGCCCAGAAGGCGGAGCACCTGTTCGAACTCGGGCCCGGGTTGTCCTTCGCCCCCTCCGATATACCTCGCCACTGCAATGTTCTCCCGGGCCGTCAGGTTCGGCAGAAGGTTGAACTTCTGAAACACAAACGAGACGGTGCGCTTGCGCATGCGCGTGCGTTCGGCATCGGAGAGCTTGGAGAGGTCCTGTCCGGCGACAGACACTTCCCCCGATGTCGGCGGGGTGAGGGCGCCGATGATGTGAAACAGCGTCGATTTTCCAGATCCTGACGGTCCGACAATGGACACGAACTCGGCGGGAGCTACTTCGATATTGACGCCGCGGAGCGCCGGCACGTCGACCTCGCCGACGCGATAGACCTTGCGTAGATCGCACGTGCGAATGATCGGGTCATTCATACGCAAGGGCCTCGATCGGATCGTGGCTGGCGGCGCTGAGACCGGGGTAAAGCGCCCCGACGAGCGCCCCAAACAGCGTTATACCGCCGGCGATGGGCCACCAGCCCGGGACGATGATCATGGGGATGGACGCGGGAACGAAGGTGCGGATGAGCCACCAAACTCCGAAGCTCATGAGGACTCCGATGGCGGTGCCACCGATGGCGAGCAGCACGGCTTCCAACTCGACGATGCCGAGAATGAAGCCCCGGCCGGCGCCGAGTGACTTGAGGATGCCGATTTCGCGCGTGCGCTGCAGAACCGACATATACATCGAGAGATAGACCACCAGGAAACCGATTACGACGCCGAGGACCATGATCACCACGGTGAATTCCCTGACGCCGGAAATGTTGCTCACACTGAACAGAGCGGTGATCTCCGCCATGGTGAAAACTTTCGTGTCCGGCATGAGGCGCTGGAGCTCGTCGGCGACGAGGCGGTCATTCGAGGGCGAATCCGTGCGGACCAGGATCTGGTTGACGTGGTGGGCGGCGGACTCGAGATCCTGAAGTGTGGCGAGCGGGACGGCAATGCGCGCGAACTTGCCGCGCTTGATGATGCCGCATATGTGCCAGTGGTGCCCCATGAGGTCGATGTAATCGCCGGTGTGGAGTTTCTTCTGGGCCGCGTAGAGTTCGTCGACGAGCATGTCGTCAGGCCCTTGAAACGGGCCTCCCGAGATGTATTGGAAGCCGCCGTTCAGACGAATCCAGGACGGCATATCGATCCCGGTAATCACCAGCGGCAGTTCGATATTGTGAATGCCTACGCCGCTCGCGGCTTTGACGTGCGGCTGTTTTTCTATGACATCGACGTAGCCTTGCGGGAGCGACTCTCCGCTGAAGCTTACGGCTCCGGCCGCGGCGGAGCCTCGCACGTCCACGTCCGCGCCGGCGCCGCGCTGACGCTCGCGAGCATCCTGCAGCATGCCTTGCGTGAGTCCGACGAGCGCAAGGATGAGAGTGACAGGGACGCCGATGAGCAGGACGCTGAGGAAACTGCGCATTGGCCGGTGTTTGAGATTGGCAAGGACGAGAGTACCGGTCACTTCGACGGTCCTTGGGGCGTGGTCGGGGACTGACCGATCACCTTGTGGGTTGTGCCTTCCGGTTGATTGAGCACAAACTTATCATCCGATACACCCTTGTTAATGTCCATCTTTACGACGTCGATGACGACGCCGTACTCGTCGCGCGGGCGGTTGATTTCAATGTGCTTGGGAAAGGGGACATTGTCGTAGGGTCGCCACTGGCTGTAGCGCGCGTCGGTGAGAATGTTGCCGTCAGGGTTGAAGATGAGCTGGCGTGCGATCTGTAGGTCGAGACGGTTGAACCAGATGCTGCGCGAGAGCTGGAGGTTGCCGGAGGAATCCTCGCGGACGCAGAGGATGATGTAGTAGGCATTGCTCTCGTCCGTGAGGTTGACCATGAGGACCTTGTCGGCGGCGGTATCGACGGGCTTAACCATCAGGGCGTCGATGAAGTGCTGGGGCCTGAGGTTTTCGAGTTTGTTTTTCGACGGCTGGATGACAACGTCGGGGCCGGTGACGAAGAGGTTCTTGGATGGGATATAGAGCTTGAAATCGGGGCCGGCGGAAACCATGTCGAAGGCGGTGTTGCGGAGGATGGGGACGAGGCCGATGAGGCGGATCTGGTCGGGTTTGCGGAAGAGGATGTAGGCGCGGATGTCCTTGTACTCGGTGATCTGGTTTTTCTCGGCGCTGCCGAGGGCGGGCACCATATCGACGGACGCGTTGAAATCGCGAATGGCGTTGTATTGGCGGCGAATGGCGTCGAGGAGCGCAGACTGGTCGGCGACAAGGAGTTTCTGGGCGGGGGTAGCGCCGGCGCGAGTGAAAGTGCGCTTGTGGACGAGGCAGGAGGAGAGTCCCGCGGCGGCCAGGCACACGACGACTACGTTTCCGGAGATTCGCCGAAACGGCATTAATTCATTGTAGGCAACGGGGAAAGGAGCATGTCAATTCGGAAAGAGTGGAGCTATGGTATATTGAGAGCGAACCTTCAGTGGGCCTGTGGCGCAGTTGGGAGCGCGCTTCCATGGCATGGAAGAGGTCGACGGTTCGAACCCGTCCAGGTCCACCATTCGTTTCAATAGGTTAGTTGAGTTTTTTATTCCCGCATTCCCGCATTCCCGCACACTTTGCGGGAATCCATTTTTCCTGCAAGCGCAACACAGCGCTGTCCCGACGATCTGACTGCAGCAGCGTGTAGCGCATGGTGGTCTCTGGCCGGGTGTGGCCTGCCTGCGCCATCGCCTCGAATACGTTGACCGCTTCAGAGCCATCCTGGATTGCAGTGACGTGCAGACGACGGAACGTGCGCCATCCGAAGCCCTTGAAGTAAAGTCCGAGTTCTTGAGCAACCGGACGGATGAACCGGCGTAGCACGTCGCGGTCATCGAGCGGTTTGCGTTCGACTTGGAACACATAGTCGTCCGGTTGAGCGTCCACCGGACGCATCGCTGCGAATGCCGGAGTGAGGATCCCGAGCGAAAGAGTGCGATGGGAGTTCTCGGTTTTGGTCTCGCCCTCTCTCCCGCGAAAGAAAGTCTCCTGCACGGTTACTGTGCCGTGATTGAGGTCAACACTTCCCACTTCAAACCGCACAACTCGGAAACGCGCATTCCTGTCGAGACGTCGGTTGCAACCATTAACTATCCCGGCGCCATCGACAGCGCCGCCAGTATGTACTCGCCGGTCGATGCGTTCTCCGCGAAGCCCCTGGAGACGACGACCACGGGCGCGGTACTGGCTGGCGACTCCACGATCAACGTGGCGTCCACCACCGGAGGCTTCGCCGCAACGTACGGCATCCTCTCGATTGACGACGAACTGATCGTGTACACCGGCAAGACCGGGGCGCAGTTCACCGGGTGCCAGCGTGGAGCGTTCGGGACCGCCGCCGCAGGCCACGGCAACGGCGTGGCTGTGAAGGCGAACATGGTCGCGGGCTTCATCACCGCACTCCAGTCGGCGGTCGTGGCCATCGAGACGGAGTTGGGCACCGCCGCCGCGCGCAACTACATTCGGAAGGATGGCGCAGTCACTGTCACTGGCCTCAAGACGTTCCAGGACGGCGCGGAGTTTGGCGCGGGTACGAAATCGAGCACCGGCCTGGTGCGCCTGCCCAACGCTGGCGCGGTCAAGTGGAGGAAGCAGGACAACTCCGGCGACCTCGGCATCGCGTTGAACGCGAGCAACCACCTCGCGATGGACGCCATCATCGACTTCGCGGCGGGCCAGACGTTCGGCGCGAGCACGGTTCCGGACGCGACGACGCTCGCCAAGGGCGTCGTACAGATCGATCCGGTGGGCGGCATCAACGTTGCGGCGGGCGTTATCTCGCTCTCTGCATCCGGCGTCGGGCCTGGCACCTATACGAAGCTCACCGTGGACGCATGGGGTCGCGCCACGGCTGGTACGACGATCTCGGCCGGCGACCTGCCCGCCCACACCCATGTGGCCTCCGATACCGCCTTTCGTTCGGCTGCGATCTCCTCGAACGTCCGGCCATCGCCGTCCAGCCTGGCTTCTTTCCCTGACAGTGTTTGCCAGCGCTGCAGTACGACATCAACGTACTTCGGGTCGAGCTCCATCCCGCAACAGATGCGCTCGGTGAGTTCCGCGGCCGCGAGGGTAGTGCCGCTTCCCAGAAACGGCTCGTAAACCAGTTCGCCGCGCTTAAGGTGGTTTAGGATTGGGCGCCGCATGAGCTCAACAGGCTTCTCGGTAGGGTGATCGTACTCCTGCTCGTCGCTGCCCCCCATGATGAACTTTGGCGAGGGCGATGCCCAGATCGTCGAGTTTTCGCCAGCCTTGCCATACCAGGGTGCGTTCTTCTTTCGAACGAACCAACAGGGTTCGTGTTGAAACCAGTAGAGCGTTCTCGTGAGCACCGTCCGCATTTTGTCCCAGATGATCTGCTGATGGTGCTCGAACCCGATCCGGAGAAGCCCATTTAGCACTTCGCGGGTGAACTTGGAAGCGTGGGCCACTCCAATAGTGGATTGTTGCTCCCAAAGGAAGACACGGCGTAATAAAGATAATAGATTCCTTCGTGGAATGCGATATCGGGGGCCCACTCGTTATTTCGAGCTTTGGCGTAACGCTGCGCGGCCCACTTGGGGAGTTCGGCAAAAACCGGCTTTTCGGCGTGGCAGTTTTTCATGTCCTTGCTGGAATAAACGGAGATGCCGTTGCCGGTGCAGAAAACGTAAAACGTGCCGTCCTGCCGAATCATCACCGGATCGTGCGCCTGGATGTTGAAATGTTCCGCGCACATCGCGTTGGCGAAAAAAATAAGGCCGGCGCCTAGCAATCCAGGCATGCTGATCGATCTGTGCATGCGCTTACATCCTCCCAATTCGGACTGCAATGGTACTCCCGCTTCGGGCGGGAGCGCAATATCTTCCGAACACCCGAAACGGAACCCGGACGGGAGTAAGCAGCACCTGCTGTCTTCGCTCCTTTCTTCTGTTTCTCCGCCGTCCGTCGGAACCGACACGACTCCGTTCCTGTTTCCAAGATGTGAGGACGGTCGGTGATCCAACGCGGCTCGCAGCGGCCCGCGATGCTGGAAAGGTGATGCGGCCGACTCGCCGTCCAGCAGAAGAACCAAATGATCCGTCATAAATGCTGTTCCCCCATACAAAACCCACCCTCTGTCAAACGCCATACGCCTTCCCGCCCGCGAACCGCCAAAACCGGGTAACCCGGCTTTTCCCAACCCGCCGCACTCGTAACGCGTTCCGCTATCTGAAACACGGCGCTGATTCCACAAATTTGTTCGCTCTCGCAACCTAAGCGGAGCAAAATGCTGTCAAGATTTTGAGCTTCTGTTTGGAGGTTCCGCTATGTCGCATCTCCATTTGCGCGTCATCTGCGCCGCGCTCCTCGCCGCCGTCCCCTGTCTCGCCCAGGAATCCAGGGCCACGCTCACCGGCACCGTGACCGACCCACAAGGGGCGCCGATCCCCGCTGCCGACGTGGTCGCCAAACAAGGTGCCACCAACCTCGCAACCAAAACCACGACAAATGGTGCCGGCATCTACGTCATCCCGTTCCTCAACACCGGCACTTACACGGTCACCGTCACAGCAAAGGGCTTCAAAACGGCAGTCGTCAACGATGTCGAACTGAACGTCAGTGAACGCCGCCAGCTCGACGTGAAACTGGACCTCGGCGCGCTCACCGAATCTGTGACCGTCAGCGCCGCTGCCGAGTTGCTCGATACCGCCGACGCCAGCCGCGGCACCCTCTTCGACTCCAACAAGATAGCCGACCTCCCCCTGCTGGGCAAGAACACATACACGCTCGCCTATCAGGCCAATGGCGTCCTTCACATCAACCCTCAGGGCAGCATCACCGACCGCCCGTACGATAACGGCGGTATGGACGCCATCCGGATCAACGGCGGCCAGGCGTTCACCAACGAATACCTCCTCGACGGCGCGCCGAATACTAACGTCGAACGTGGTAACGTCAACAGCCTGACCTTCGTTCCTCCGCCCGAGGCCGTCGACGAAATGGCCGTTCGTTCCAACAACTACGACGCCCAATACGGCCGCACCGGCGGTGGCGTCATCAGCGCCGTCCTCAAGAGCGGCACCAACCAGATCCACGGCAGCGCTTACGAGTACTACCGAAGCAAGATCCTGAACGCCAATACGTGGCAGGGCAACTTCGCCGGCCAGCCGCGCGGATCCTTCCTCTGGAACCAGCCCGGCGCCACTGCCAACGGGCCCGTCTACATTCCCAAAATCTACGACGGGCGCAACAAGACATTCTTCCTCTTCTCGTGGGAAGGCATTTACCAGAACATCCCCAACTACCTCCTCCAGACGGTTCCCACCGCCGCCATGCGCCAGGGCGATTTCTCCGGTCTCCACACCTCCAGCGGCCAACCCATCACCATCTACGACCCCACCACCACCCAACTCGCCGGCAGCAACTACATCCGAACCCCCTTCGGAGGCAACAAAATTCCGCAGAACCGCTGGGACCCCGTCGCGCTCAAGCTGATGCAGTACATGCCGCAGCCGAACTTCCCCGCCGATGCCTCGGGCTTTAACAACTACAGCCCCTCGGGCCCCGGCACCCTCACGCTCGAACGCTACAACGCCTACACCATCAAGTTCGATCAGGTCATCACGCAGAACGAACGCTTCTCTATCCACTACGTGACGAATAAGCGCTGGCAGACCGGCCCCTACTATGGCTGGCAGATCCCCGCGCTCGGTCCCAACAACTTCGAGCGCTACAACCAGGGCGCCAACGCGCAATTGACCTCCACCCTCTCGCCGACCATGGTCGTCACCACCCGCTTCGGCTTCACCGAGCACATTTTCCTCAATTACATGAATGGCGGTGGCTTCGACCCCACACAGCTCGGCTTCCCCGCCGGTCAGGTCGCGCAGGCTCAGGGCAAATTCTTCCCGCAGATCACGATGACCAACTACACCGGCTTCGGCCAGGCCGGCAACAACTCGGATACCAGCACCAACTGGTATTTCACCTCTGTCGCCAACAAATCCCTCGGCCGCCACTCCATCAAGTTCGGCGGCGAATACCGCGTGTTCTTCGACAATCTCCCGAACTACTCGTTCGCCAACTTCGGCTTCACGAACGCCTGGACGCAGCGCGATGCCCTCAACGCCGACGCCCTCTCCGGCAACGCCTTCGCCTCCTTCCTGCTCGGCTACGCGAACAGCGGCGCGTCGCCGTACAACGCCTCCCCCGCCTTCGGCTACCACTCCGCCGGCCTCTTCGTGCAGGACGATATCCGCATCACGGACAAGCTCACCGTCAATCTGGGCGGCCGCTTCGAATACGAATCGCCCATCACCGAACGCTACAATCGCGAAAACGCCGGGTTCGACCTCACCGGCCCCAGCAACCTGCAGGTTCCCGGCCTCGCCCTGACCGGTGGTCTCCTCTTCACTTCCTCCGACAACCGCCTCCCCTGGAAGCGCGATGTCAATAACATCGATCCGCGCCTCGGCGTGGCTTACCACTTCCTGCCGAAGACCGTCTTCCGGGCCGGCTACGGCATGTCCTACGTTCCGACGTACATCAGCCCGCAAACGCAAGGGTTCAGCACCTCGACCCCGTTCGTCTCCTCGCTCGACGGCGGACTGACCCCCTCCGGCGTGCTCAGCAACCCCTTCCCGAGCGGCACGATCAAACCGAGCGGAAGCTCGCTGGGATTCGCTACCTTCGCCGGACAGGGCGTCACCTACGCGTACCAGGGCCGGACCATCCCCTACATCCACCAGTTCTCCGCCGGATTCCAACAGGAACTTCCGGCCAGCACTGTGCTCGATGTCTCGTATGTCGGCAGCCGGACCCGCGAGCTCGCCACCAGCAAGAACATCAATTCGCTGACCGCGGCCCAGCTCGCACTCGGGCAGCCCTATCTCACCGCACAGGTAGCCAACCCGTTCGCGGGACTCCTGCCCGGCACTACCATCAACGGCGCCACCGTGCAGCGCCAGCAACTCCTTCTGCCGTATCCGCAATTTACCAGCGTGACCCGTACCGGCTTCCCGAATGGCCGGGCCTGGTACAACTCGCTCCAGGTGCAGGTCCAGAAGCGCCTGACGCACGGGTTCCACCTGCTAGTCGATTACACCTACTCCGAAACCATGCAGGCCGTCAGCTACCTCAATCCGCAGTTTGGCGACAACCAACTCGAAAGCGTCCGCGCCAGCGAAGACTTGCCACACCGTCTGTCGATCGTCGGCGGCTACCAAATCCCGCTCTTTCACAACTCCCGGCGCCTGGTGAAAACGGCGTTCGGCGGTTGGCAGGTGCAGTTGATCGCCCTTTTCCAGTCGGGTCGCCAGCTCGCCGGCGTGGATGCGTATCCCACCGGGGCGAACCAGTTCGTAGATGGCCCGTACAATCCCAACGGCTACTACTTCAACGGGTGCACGCTCAACACGAACGGCGTCCGGCAGAACTGCGCCAGCGCTACCCAAGCCGCCGCCTGGATCCAGCGGCCGGCCGGCACTCTGCGTGTCGACGGCACCCAGTGGTCGCAGCGCCGCGAAATGCGCCCCGGCGTGATGGACTCCTCTATCTTCAAATCGTTTCCGCTGCACGAGCGCCTCACCTTCCAACTCCGCATGGAAGCGTTCAACACGTTCAACACACCCTGGTTCGGCCTTGCGAATACGTCGCTGGGCAACGCGCGCTTCGGCCTGATGGGCAACACCCAAGGGAACGACCCGCGCAACGTCCAGGTTGCCGGCAAACTCAACTGGTAATTTCCATGAACCCACTCCGCCTCTCGGTTTCCACCATCCTCCTGGCCCTCTCCGCAGCGGCCCAACCGACCCCTGCATTCGACCCAGCGACCTTTAAATCGCCCCCCGCCGAATACCGGGGCCACGCCATGTGGAACTTCAACCTGCCGACGCTCAACGAGAAGGACATCATATCGGGCATCCAGGAAATGAAGCGTCTCAACTACGGGGGCTTCTTCATCGAAGCCGGAGGCCGCGGACAGCCCGGCCAGGGCGTCGCCTTTCTCAGCCCGGAGTACTTCCGCTACTACAACATCGCTTTGGAGGAAGCAAAGAAGGACGGACTCGAGGTCATCCTCTACGACGACTACGCCTTCCCCACCGGGACCGTCGGCGGCCAGATGCTCCAGCAGCATCCCGATCTCGTTGCCAAGAGCCTCGACATGGTCGAAAAGGACGTCACCGGTCCCGCGACCGCCGAACTCACCGTTCCCGCCGGCCCCTACATCGGAGCCGTGATGATGAACCGCGACACCCACGACCTCGTCGATATCAGCACGCGCAAGCAGCAGGACAAAGTCGTCGCCCAGGTCCCCGCCGGAAAGTGGAAAGTCATGGCGTTCTACCTCGTCACCGGCAAGACGCGCGTCGTCGACTACCTCGACGAGAACGCCATGAGCCAGTTCATCTCCATGACGTACGAGAAGTACCAGCAGAACTTCGGCTCTTACTTCGGCAACCTCATCAAGCAGACCTTCTACGACGAGCCCTCCATGCACCACGCCGATCGCATGTGGACCACCAACTTCAACCAGTACTTCGAAAAGCAGTACGGCTACTCGCCCATGAAGTATTACCCGGCGCTCTGGTATGACATCGGCCCGCAGACGGCCGCCGCCCGCAACGCGTTATTTGGATTCCGCGGCGATCTCTTCGCCCGCAACTTCATTAAGCGCCTCAACGACTGGTGCGCGGACCACCACCTCATCTTCGGCGGCCACCTCGACCAGGAAGAGCCCCTCAACCCCACGCCGCTGAACGGCGATCTCCTCAAGGTGTTCCAATACCAGTCCGCCCCCACGGTCGACGACATCTGGTGGTACGGCCGCTCCAACCCGTCGTACAAGATCGTCACCTCGGCTGCCTTCAATTACGACCACCCGATCATCCGCGCGGAAACGTACGCCGCGTACCGCATCCTCGACGAGAAGATCGCCTACCAGGTCGCGATGGATCAATTCGCCATGGGGATTAATTACCAGATCCCCGCGCGAACACCTCAGCCCAAGCGCCCCGAACTGAACGATTACGTCGGACGGCTCAGTTACGTTCTACAACACGGTCGCCACGTCTCCGATATCGCGGTGCTCTATCCCATCGCCTCCATGCATGCCCAATATCGCAACCTCGGCGGCGTCACCTTCCCGATGGCGGCAGGCGCGCAAGCCCCGCAGATCATGGAAACCGCCTACGCACGTGAAGGCGGACCGGCGTTCGGAGCCGACTACCAGGACCTTGGCGAATCGCTGTTCCGCGCCCTGCGCGTCGACTACACCTATCTCCACCCGGAAGTCCTCGCCGAACACTGCATCATCGAGGGCAACAAGCTGATCCTGAACAATCGTGAGAATCGCGAGGAGTACAGCGTCCTCTTCGTGCCCGCCGGCGACACCCTGTCCGTCTCCGCCGCCGCAAAGATCAGGGAGTTCTACCAGCACGGAGGAACCGTGATCGCCACCGGCCTCCTCCCCACCAAATCGTCTGAATTCAACAAAGACAAAGACGTCCAGGAAGCCATCTACGATGTATTCGGGGTGTCCCCCGACGAACCCCTCACGGCCGACGTCCGCCGCGCGCAGGATCGCCAGAATTTCTACGTGTTCTGGTATTACATCAAGAAGAACAAATCCGGCGGGCAGGCCCTCTTCCTCCCGAACACGAATCCATGGCTCGTGGATTACGCTCTGAAGCTCGTGCTCCCGCGGCGCGACGTCGACATTCAGGAACCGATGGCCCCCATCCGCGTCGGCAGCCAATATGAAGGAGCCCTCACCTACATTCACAAGGTGAAAGACGGACGCGACATCTACTTCTTCGCCAACTCGACAGCCAAACCCGTCGACGCGAAAGTCGTTCTACGGGGCAAAAAAGCCCTCGCCATCTGGAACCCGCACACCGGAGAACAGCAAGCCGCCGAGTTCACGAATACCGACAGCGCGACCACCCTCCACCTGACGCTACCGCCAGTGACGTCGCTGTTCTACATCCAGCAATAGGCGATTGGCTACATTCTCGTTGAACGCGGTTACCGGACAGCACAACCGGGACCTGGCGCTGAACCCAGCGCCAGATCGTGACGTGGTCAACCGAGAGGTTCCGCTCGGCCATCATCTCCTCCAGATCTCGATATGTGAGCGAATAGGATGATGACGTCTTCGTAATGCCGTCCCCGGAACAGTGCTGGCCGCTTCTGAGTCACCATACACGGTACCAGATCAGCTCAAAACGGTTCGCAACAGAGCCGTTTCTCCAGCAACTCCGGCCACACGCGCTGATGCTCCAGCTCGTATTCTTCGATAGCTTCGGGCTTGATGCGCAGTTTGAATGCGAATCTGGGCCCGACTTCCTCCTCTGGCTTGCGTTTTACCCGCGGCGACGGCCGGGCGCTTGCGGGGGCGGCAACTCCTGCGGAAGCTCATCTTTACAGAGCTCCAGCACTTGTATGGCAACGAGCGACGACTGCGCGGCAGTGTTCGTCGACACGCCGGGCGCTTCGTCGATAGGGTTGAGAGCATCCGGGCCGGTGACGTGACGGGTTGCGTAGAGACCGCCCGTGAGCGCACGCGGCCCACCGCCGCGCAACTGGCTTACGGCACGCGGAATGAACGCCGGATTGTGCGTCTTGAAATACGCATACGCGGCGAGGCGCCCAGCGCCGGCGTGCGAGCCGTCAGCGCCCTCGGCATCGGTGGTCATGTCTTTCGCCACCACGTCTTTGGAAGCGTCGGTGAGGCGGCAGTACTGCAGGAACGCCTTCTGCCAGCCGGGATGGTCGATCAACTGGTTGAGTTCGAAAGCGACTTCCGCGCCTCCCTGGATCACCTGCAGGTTGTAGGTGCCGAAGCCGTCTTTATCGAGCGGATACAGCATGCCGGTCTTGGGATCGTAGCCGTACACGGTGTTCGGACCGGTCATGAAGCCGTAGGGCATGCTGGCGATGCAGTCCATACCGGTGATGATCTTGTCGCGATACTTCGTATCGCCGGTGCGTTCCCATTCCGTCATCCAATTGCCGGCGCAGGCGAGCCAATCGGGGCCGCCGCGGATGCGGCCGGGATAGGCGAGGGTGCCAGTGCGAGGTTGGGCCAGACGCATCGGGTCGAGTTCTGTGACTTTGTAGTCGACGTCGACCACGGCTCGCATCAGGTCCCCGGTTCGCTCGTCAGTGGTGAGGTAATAGAAGAAGCGTCGGAATGCGGCCTGGCTGATGCGCGCCTCCTTGGCGCCGCAGCCCCAATGCCGAACGTTGTGACGGGATCCCAACCCTGCGAATCGCCCGGAGTGGTAGCTGTCCACTTCGCTGGTGTGGCGGGTCATCGCCTCGGCCATGCGGTAGACCTCGGGTCGTCCGGTACGCAGGAAACTGTACCAGAGCCACATGTCCGTGCCGAGCTCGGTGTTGTCCCAGGCGTAGCCGCCGATGTCGTAGCGCCACGTGTGCCGGGCGGGATCGTAAGCGTGCATGACGTCGCCGTAGTCCCAGAAGCCGTACCAGTGGCGCTGCTCGATTTCTTTCAGATAAAGGTTCAGCGCGCTGTCGAGTTGCTCTTCTACCGTGCGCTTTAGCGGGGTGCCGCGATCCGGGAGACTCCATACGCCGAACGCGGAAACGGAGTGGTAGTGGTGGGGCGTGCAGACCAGCAGCGGTGGCTGCGCGTTTATGCGTGCCTGCTGAACCGACTCCAATTTAGATGGAACCGCTTCGGAGGGGTACAGGGTCAACTCACTGGTGCGGCCGACGCCATTTGCGGTGCTGAATCCCGGCTGCACATCTTCGTAGCTGGCCTGAAGCCCGTGATTCCTCGTGTCGTAATGACGCAGATCCATCGCGGGAGCGTCGGGCGACCAGAGCCATGCATACAGATCGGCGGATTCGCGGGTAGCGTTTCGGACCTCGAGCGAGGAGGGGTGCGACTGCCAGAAGTTCTTTACCGCGACTGCGAGCCCTCCACTCACGTCACCGGCGAAGACGAGACCCGACGCGCGCCGCCCCGCGCCTGCTGACACCCAGCAGCTTTGCGGATTTGTGCGCTTCTCGATCTGGAAACCATCGGCCGTCGGCTGGACTAGCTTATACGAATCCCAAATGGCCCAGTTGTCGAGGAGATATTGACCCTGCTGGTTGAACGCTTCTTTGTTGGGCAGGCGCTCTCCGGCAAGCTGTTTGGCGTAAAGATCGTTGCCCGGCGGCATGCCCGGCGCCGGTGGGGGAGCGCCAGGAGCGGCGAGACCGCGCGCGCCTGTCGCCGGCTCCAGGGGTTCCGCCCACAGGCCTTCGTCTTCGCCCGAGAAGCGCACGTGCCGGTTGTGCACCTGCTCCCGCATGGGGACGGCAAACGCGACTCCCAACCCGCGAATGAAGTCCTTTTCCTGATCGCCATCGAACACGATGGAGTGGACCATGCGCACAGCCGCCTGTCCGCCATAGAAATAGAGGCGAACTGTGAACGGCAGCCATTGCCGGTTGCCCGATTCGGCCTTGTGCGAGCCTTCGATTTTGACGACGGCGCGCACGGGTCCGGTTTGCTCCACGGTCACTTTGCCGACCGAGCTGCCGAAATGCTGGAAGCGGATGACGTCCGGCGCGGATCGCTCTTCGAGTGTGCACAGCAACCGGCCTTGGCGTGCCACGACGCGGCCGCCCACGGTCATGGAATCGATCAACGCGCTGCCGGTCTTTGCGATCCGGCACTGCAGTTTCCCGGTGTCGATATCGACAGCGCCCGCGCTATCGCGCACGTGCACCGTGGAATTGCCGCTAACCGCTGAAGAAGTACCCGGCCCAATCCGGAATGGGCCGCGCGCTCCGGCAGCGGAGACCGTCGCGACGCCGCTCCACTTCAGAGAGCCGTCAGGCCAATAGGCAAGCGGCCAGGTCTGCACCGGCAGAGCTTTGCCATCTGCCGCCGTCAGCGCGATCGTCTGATTCTTGCGAACCTGTCCTCGGGGCCATGGCACACCGAAACTCAGTCCAGTCTCGGCCGGCGCCGGTGTGCCGCCCAGCCAGTCGACGGAGACAGTAGAAGAGCCGCTGGCCGCCGCCGTGCTCTGCGGCTCGGCCTCCGCCGGCAGCGCTGCAATTCCCAAACTGGTCGCTGTTGTGGAAAGGAAAGTTCGTCGTCTCATTTCTAGGTGCCCGGGTTTTCGTATGGAACTTGAGAGAACATCTTGCGCGGTTCCGACCGAGGGTCGTTGACCACTTTCGAAACCTTGTCAAATACCATGGTCGCGCGATTTGTGAGGTCGTACGCCGGCCAATGGGGGATCTTTGAATTGTTCGGGTTACCCGTCTTCGCGAACGCGATGTAGGCTTCGCTGATCTGCTCCGCCAACGAATAGGCTTCCGGCCCCTCGCCGACGAGGTTGTGCGAGATGGCGACGTTGTCGAACAGGAACGGAAGGTCCAGCGCGTGACAAGCCTTCAGCTCGGGTCGAACGGGCGAACCCCAATCGAGCTCGTAGGAATACGTGGGTGCCGAGCCCTTCGGCAGTGCGGCGCGGCGTTCGATCTCGACGACAGCCGGGCGCCAGTCGCGCGAATCGGTAGTCGCGGCGAAGAACACGTCGCTGGCTGAGTAGTTCGGATAAACGCGGCGGTACATCGCGATCACGTCTTTCAAATCCAGCTTGCCCATCTTTTCCGAGTACTTCGTGAGCGTTTCCGGCAGCGTGTCCCAGGTGAGGTCGAAGTATCGTCCGATCAGCAGTCTGGCCTCATCGTGGTTCGTGCCGACCATGAACGGAATATGGGCGGAGATGGGATTCGCATCGGGGTCGAACGGGTGGCGCGGCAGCGATCCGCCGTCGACGACGGGTCCCCAATAACCTGCGGCACGGCTGGCTTCCACCAACTTCTCCATCGATATTTTTTGCGGATCTTTGATTTCGCGCAGGTTGTCCGGAGGCAGGTCGAGCGCCTTCAGGCATAGCCTGGCCCGCTCCGTCGCGGTCTGCGGACGGGACGCGGTGACGGTTTCGCCGCTCGAACTGCACGCGCGTTGAAACAGACCCATGGCTTTCGGCATTCCCATCAGACAGGCGTTCTTGGCTCCGCCGCCGGATTCGCCGAAGATCAACACACGGCTGGGGTCGCCGCCGAAGTTCTTGATATTGTCGCGGACCCACTCGAGAGACAGGATGAGATCGAGTTGGCCGACATTTCCGGAATCCTTGAACTCGGGTCCGCCGAGCTCGGCCAGGTAGAAATACCCGAAGATGTTGAGGCGATGGTTGACGCTGACCACGACCACGTCGCCGCGCTTGCACAGGCGAACGCCGTCCGAACCCGGCGAGTTGCCGGAACCGGCCGCGTAGCCGCCGCCGTGAAACCAAACCATCACCGGACGTTTTCCGCCGTCGTTGACGCCGGGCGTCCAGACGCTGAGGTTCAGGCAGTCTTCGCTCATGGGGTTCGGCGGCCCCGCTGGTGTCAGCGGCGGCAGAGGAGTGCCTTTTCCGTTGCCGGCCTGCCGTGGCGCGGCAACGGGCTTGGGCGCTTGCGGCCCCCACTGGACGCAGTCCCTCACGCCCGACCAGGACTTGGCTGGGACCGCAGCCATAAACCGGCGCTTGGCGGTATCGTCACCGTATGGAACGCCCTTGAACACATTGATGCCGTTATCGACGTAACCGCGGACCTTGCCGGCTTTCGTCGTAGCGACGGGAGCCTCTGCCGCCTGGGCGGCCGTAATGATGTAGGGGCCGCCAATGGCTGCGGCTCCCCAGCCGAGATGTTGGAGGACGGACCGGCGCGTGAGCGCACGATCGATAACGCTATGGTCGCTCATCTTTTTACCTCCTCACAAATACCGATCAGAACGTAATGCGGGCGTTGAACTGCACTTTGCGCGGCAGATTCGCCTGGGTGGAGACCTGTCCGAAATTTGCGGAATCGATGTTCGTTCCGGGAGCCCCGAAATGCACGGAGTTCGTGATGTTGAACATATTGGCTTCCACCATGAGCTTCACGCGTTCCTTCAAGTGCATCTCGCGGCGCAGGCTTGCGTCCTCATTGAGCAGGTACGGCGCGACGAGTCCAAACGGAGCGGAGCGCGGCAGATTGCCGAACGTGTACGCCGCCGGATCTACGAACGCGCTCTTTGCGAGGTACGCGACTGCGCCCGTGCCGGTGACGTTGCCTTCGCCGTAGGTCCCGTTGATGTGCACCGGCCCGCTAAAAGCCGGGTTATAGCTGGCGATGCAGGTACTCGAAATGCCCGTGACCGTGCAGCCGGAACCGGTGATGGTCAGAGGGGCTCCGGTGCTGAAGGTGAAGACGCCGGAAAGCAGCCAATTGCTCACGATCGCGGAAGCCACTTTGTTGCTCGAACCGAGCCTGTGGCCTTTTCCGAACGGCAGGTAGTAGACGGCTGTCGCCGCGACGACGTGCGAGCGGTCCGAAGTTCCACGAGCCCTGTCGAGCGATCCGTCGAACGGGTTCCGGTTGCTGCCGAGATTGTCCAGCTCTTTGCTGAAGACGTAGTTGACGTTGAACGTCATGCCTTCGGCGAAGCGGCGGTTGAGGTTCAATTGCAGGGAGTTATAGCTGGAACTGCCGCGATTTCCCCAAAGGTACGTGACGCCGGCGTATTGCGGAAACGGCTTCAACATCTGCGCAATGGTGCCGGAGAAGTTTGGATACGGCAGCGCGATATTCGGGAAGACAGCCTGCGCGGCAGCGATGTTCGCGGCGGTGGCCTGAACGCCGAGCAGCGGCCCGAGCGCGAGGTATTGCAGCGGTATGGAATTGGTCCAGTAACCCAAAGCGCCGTTGCCGAGCACGAAATGGCCTCCGCTGCCGGCGTACGTCACGGATGCTGTGGTATTCGGCGTAATTTCCCGCTGGATGCCGATATTCCAGTTCTCGAAATAGGGCGGCTTCGCCGCGATATTCCAGGGAACATAGTTCAAGCTGGACGCGGTGCCGGGACTGGCAGTAGTGAAGCCGGCCCCATAGCCTGGGTTGATGAACGGAGGCTTCTGATACGCGGGCACACCGTTGTCCCAATAGAACGCTGGCTGCCCCGTAACCGAACTGGCGAAACTGGCGCTCGCATTGATGCCGAGCTGGCCCGGTGAAGCGCCCGTGCCGTTATTTCCGGTGCCGCCCTGGTGGGCATACACAATCCCGTAACCAGATCGCAGCACGGTCTTGTCCGTCAGCTTGTAGGCCAACCCGATACGCGGTCCGAAGTTCAGGTAGTGCGTGTTCATCGGGACGTTGCCGCAGTTGCAGGTGCCCGGACCATAGCCGGCGAAGTCCAATGCGCCAAGTCGGCCTCCCGCTGCCGGATTCGGCTCAAGCGGATTCAAGTAGGAGGTGCGGTTGTACGCCTCATGGTACGGACCCATGAGATCGTAGCGCAGGCCGAGGTTCAACGTGAGCCGCGAGCTGATTTTCCAGTCGTCCTGAATGAAGCCCGAGTAACCGTGGAATCTGGAACCCAACTCGGTCACATAGTTATCCGTGATGCTGGCCGAAGAGAGCGCCCCAAGCAGATAGCCGGCGTAGGCGTTGCCGCTGGTGCTGACCAGGGTGCCGGTGGGAGAAAAACCCGCAGTCTCATTGTTGCTGAAGCTGAACGTGGCGCGAGTGCCCGTATCCGGATTCATATTGTTGTCCTGCATACGCTGCAGCTGGAAGCCGAACCCGATCGCGTGCTTGCCGTGAACCCACATCATGTTGTCGACCATGGTCCAGACGTTTTCCGTTTGGTCGAACGCCACGGCATTCGTGCCGGCCCAGACATTGGGTGCATTGGTGCCGCTGAAGTTGACAGTCGGGAAGACGTCGCTGGCTGCGCCCTTGGGCAACCCCGTGAGTCCTGCCTTGACGGGATACCCGCCACCCGCGGTTGCGCTGATGATCGGAATAAAGATGCGGCTGTACCCGAAGGAGAAGTCGTTCAAGAGCGCAGGGGTGAGCGTCCGGGTGTAATGAATTTGCGTGATGGTGGTGTTCTCCTGGACGATGCGGCCTTGCGTATAGGGCAATGGCATGGAGTCCGTATTCGGCGCGAGGCTCCCGGTGAAGTCCGTCATGTACCGTCCCTTGCTGAACATGAAGTAGAAACGGTTCTTGGCGGAGAGATTCGCGTCCACCTTATTCGTGGTGTTGTTGTTGTGCAGGGACTCCGGGAGCGAGGCCAGGTAGTTGTTGGTAATGTTTCCGTTGGTCGGGCTGGGCAAATAGGACTGCAGCGATTTCGATACTGGCGAGATCTGGTTGCCCGGGATCATATTTCCGCCGAACGGAGTCTTGCTGCATACCGCTCCGACGCAGGTCTGCGATTTGGGATCGTAAATGACTGCGGGGAGCGCGCTGAAGTCGCCGGTGCGTTCCGCTATTGTCGGGATGCTTTCCAACTCCGGGGTCTCACCCGTTTTGTAGTAGTAGCCGCTGTACGACCCGAAGAAGAAGATCTTGTCCTTCTTGATGGGTCCGCCAATGGTGCCGCCAAATTCGTTCTGGTGCTCCACGGGCACGGTCTTCGGAAAGAACCCGCGAGCATCCAACGCCGTGTTGCGGAAGTACTCGAACGCCGAACCGTGCAACTGGTTCGTGCCGGATTTCAACACGAAGTTCTGCATGCCTTGGCCCGAGTACATCGCCTTTTGCCCATTGGTCTCGGCTTGGAACTGATCGACGGCCTCGACGGAGACGCCAAACGCCAGGTTGCGCGTATCGGCCTGTTGACTCGGGAACGTTAGCGGAATGCCTTCGACGTAGAGTTCGTTGGCGCCCCGCGTGCCGTTGAAGGATTCCGTTGTAGGCCCGGCCACTTGAGTGGACATTCCGGCGACGCCCGGCATCAACGCAATGAACTGTGTGGGGTCGCGCGGAACTCCGTTCATGGCCAGGGGCAGCGCCGTGTAGACGTTATTCTGCATGGTCCCGCCGAGGGTGGCGTCGTCGGTATGCAGCATCGTCTGCGCCCCGGTGACTGTCACTTCCTGGGTCGCGGCCCCTAACTTCATCTCGACAGGCAGCGAGACGGTGGAAAGGGCATCCACCATGACCTTTTGCAGAGTGGTGGTTTGGAATCCGGACGCGGTAACCTTGACCGTATATTCTCCGGCCGGAAGCGGCGTGATGACATACAACCCCGCCGCCGTACTCTGCCGGGCGGTTTCCACTCCGGTTGCGACGTTGGTGGCGACGACCTGAACTTCGGGTATCACGGCGCCGGACGGATCCGTGACTGTGCCTTGAATGGAACCGCCGCCGGCCACTTGCGCCAGGGCGACGCCGGCACAGAGCACCGATGCCGCGAGCGGCAGCCAGAAATGAGCCTTGCATGTTGTGATCGATCGCATGACGCAGGTCTCCTCTCCCGTTATCGAAGGTTTTGGGCCATCCACTGAATCACCTCGTCCTGGAGGCGATTGGGTAGCCGGTTGTAATCCCAAGGTTCGCTGATCCCCAGCTTGCCGGCTGCACCGTACAGCGCGTAGACCGTTTTCGCTTCAGCCACAGCGATCTTTACGTCGGCGGGGGTGGCGTCGCGGTCCAATTGCGGCTGAACCACCAGGACGGGACGCGGCGCGACCAGTGCAAGCAGTTCATGAAAGTCGTACGGAATCTTGGCCTCGTGCCCGACAAAGAAGCCCAGCCGCGGGATGAGGTCGCGTTCGTGACTGTAGCGGGCGACTCCGCCCGTACCCGTTGCCGCCGTATCCGTCCGCATCGGAGTGAATCCGCAGATAGAGACGAGGCCGCGCACTCTCGGGTCGAGCGCCGCGGCATAGAGACCGACCGTCGCTCCCATGGAATAGCCGAAGAGATAAATGCGCTGCGAATCGACCAGGCTGTCTTTGGTCAGAGTGTCGACAGCGGCACTGACGTCCTCGACCATTCTTCCCATGTGCGACCAGTGCGGGTAGCGGTCGTAAAACGGTCCCGTCTCGGTCAAGCGGCTCCCGAATCCGCTCTGGTCGAAGGCCAGGACGGCATACCCCGCGCGGGCGAGAGCGAGGATTGGGTGCAGATCGTTGTGATACACCCACATGTAGCCGAGCGGATAGCTGAAGCCATGCAGCCAGATGACGGTTGGCAGCTTGGCGTTCTCCGGCGTGTTGCTGGGGTAGTACAGGTCGCCCCTGACATTGAAGCCGAAGCTGACACGCCTGGAGGTCACCGCGTCCTTCTCCGGCGGGAGCCAGCCGAATTGATTCCCGCCGCGCTGAATGACCCAGTTGACCAGGTCGGGCGTCACTTGTCCGGGGTTTGTGGATGCGCGCCCAGGCGTCGCCGGTCCGCGTCCACTTGCCGCAGGACCACCGCGCCCGCCGGGGAACCCTCGGCCGCCACGGCCGGCGATAGGGACGAGAGGCGGCTCTGCACCAAGCGTCCACTCCACGGACTTGCGAATTTCGGCGGCTCGCTTCTCCCAATCCGCTACGGACGCGATCGTCTGGCCGTTGGCTGCTTTGAGGATCCCTGTGATTCCGCGATCCGGGTAGCGGGAAAGGTCAACGGTTTCCTTGCTGTTCGTCCGCCACTTTTCCCAGTCCCACTGGAAGATCAGATTATTAGTCCACGTGCGATTCGAGCGGCCGAACTGAATGTCCAGCCAGTCCAGGCACGCTTCCTGGTCGTTGGCGCCGTGAAAACCGGGCACTCTCATGGTGCCGATCCGGTTTGGCTGGCCCAACAGCTTATAGACCTTCAGCGCGGAGTAATAACTCTGCTCGTTTCCCCAGGTGTTTGACACTTCATCGTTGTGCCCCCATTCCATGAGAATGGCGCGCGGCGCGATCATCGCGACCAGTAAGTTGCCGTCAATCGGCAGGCGGTCCTCGCGTCCGGCGAAGAATCGCAGGCGGGGCACGAACCACGTGGGAAATTGGCGCGTGGTCGTTTCGATTCCTTCACCGAACCCCCGTTCACCAGCGCTCCGCCACGGCAAAACGCCTCCGACCCCCGTGCTGCCCGCGATTAGCGCGGTGATGCGCTCGTCTAAGGCGGCGGCGATGGTGGCCATCTTTCCGTCGCGCGAATAACCGTTGATGGCGACGTGCTTCATGTCGACCTGCGGAAGGGTTTCCAGGTAGTCCAGAACCAATCCCGCGGCCCACGCCCGGCGGGGCAGCAGAGCGAAGTCATAATCGGGGTACAGTTGCGCGAGCGCCGCCGCGTCGTCCATGCCGTCATTTCCCGCATAGCCGGCCGATATGTAGCCCCGACGAATTACTGACGGTCCCCAACCCGTGAGATTCGGACTGATGACGACGGGAAAGGGTCCTTTGCCCTCCGGAATCATCACCTGCACTCGCATGGCGCCCTTGCTGTTTGGCCCGAATTCAAGCCGGACGTTCCGAACCGTGTATCCCTTGCCGGCCGTTTCGTCCAACGCCACTACGCGGTCTAACTTCGGCTTTGGCGGGAACGTCCCGAGGTCGTACTTCTGGAACAGCTGCCAGATCTCGGAGCGGCGTGAGCGCCACTGCTGGGGTGTGCCTACATGTTTGCCGCTAATGGACGTTAGCGGATCGGGCAGGTTATTCATTTTCGGCAAGCTGTCGAAGTCCGGGGGCAACTCGCCGGTCCTTTGCAGCCAAGCCTGGAATGAGGGAACTTCCGGTAGGATCTGCTGCAGCTTTTCGAGGTATTGCCGGCGTTCTGCTTCAGTCATCGCTCCCGAAGTCTGCCAGCCTGACAGCATAGCGACTGCGGCGAGGATCAGAAACGATTTGGGACGTGACATGGTCCACTCCTGCTGGTGCTTGGGCCGGAATGTTTTCATAACGCGGTTGTCACCGCAAGCAGTCTGTGGACAAAACACTTTGATTCCGCTATGCAAAACGAGTAGTCTGCGCTGCTGGTCATTCCTATCGCAGCAAATCATTCTCACTTTGCGACGAAGGTGCGATTTCGCCCGTGCCGATGCGACCTCCGGCAAGGAGACGGTTCCGTCTCTCATGGCGGAACGTTAATAATCCTGTCGGATTTCGCCCGATGCGGCTTACCAGATGGTGGCGGGACCAGGCCGAAGGTATTCGGCAACGGGATCTTCCGGAAGTGCTTTCAGCGCCTCGACCACAATTGAGGCATTCAGTTCCGCGCCGGTGCGGCTGGTATGGACCCGTTTGTCGGCGAACAAAGCAGTCACCGCAGCTTCGCCCATGGGGTCGTACCGCTGCGCGATTCGGTCATAGAGGTCTAGCAAGGGCGCCCGTTCCGCGCGCGCTACCTGACGCGCCCAATCGGCATGGCTATTCACGGGACGAACGATCTTGCTGTCCTGCCACTGGTTGCGCGGGATCAGCGTGCAGACGATCGGGATGGCGGCATGGGCACGCGCGTCGGCGATGTACTTGCGCAGGTACCATCCCCAGGTGTGAATGGTCTCTCCCGCGCGATCGGCCGTCTCCTCTCCGATGCCGGAAAGGGGGGCGTTCGGTCCATTATCGTTGTGTCCGAACTGCATGATTACGACGTCCCCGGGTTTCAAAAGGGCGAGGACCTTGTCCCAGTAGCCTTCCTTCATGAACGTTCTGACGCCCGTTCCTCCGACTGCGCGATTCACGACGTTGATCTTGCCCGGATCGAAATACGCGGTTAGCGGATCGCCCCAGCCCCACTGACCTAAACCATCGATGCCGTCGCCGCGTCCGTTGCGCACGGTGGAATCGCCGATGAGATACAAGGAGGGCAGTTTCGGATCCGCGGGATCCGGCAGATTCAGCCAGTGGAGAAAGTCCTCGCGGGCCGTGGCTGCGGATGGACGCTTGAGGTGAGGCATCAGGACGGCGTTCGGAGCGGCAATCTCCACGTTTCGTCCAGCCGCGGAGAAGGTCTTGATGATCGCATTCTCGCGCAAGGCTTTGAGCCCCGCGACGATGTACTGGGCATTGAGATCGGCGCCGTCTTCGCTTGTGTGCACGATGTCGCGGGGAAACAGCGGCTTGACGGAATCGGCGCCCATCTGTTCGTAGCGATCGGCTACCTGGTTGGTGAGGTCGACGAAGGCCACTTTCTCCGACTCCGCCAACTCGCGCGTCCACACACTATACTGTCCGGAGCCGCGCTCTACGCGGCCCTCTTTCCATATATTTCGGACGGTGAGGGAGCAGAGGATTGGCATCGCGCCTTTCTGTTGCGTTTCCCGAATCATCTTTCGCATGTACCAGCCGAAGGTGTGCACGGTTTCGTGCAGTCCGGTGACACGATTGTCGATCTCCTGCGTTTCGTCGCCGAGGCCGGGAAGCGAGCCGCGCGCGATTCGTTCGCCGTTGATCTCGGCGCCATCGTTCTGACCAAATTGAATGAGGACGTAGTCGTTCTTCTTCACTTGGTCCAGCAGGTGATCCCATAGCTCTTCCGCGACAAACGTTCGGCTGCTTCGTCCTCCGCGAGCTTCGTTGACCACATTGATTTTGGTGAGGTCGAAAAAGCGCGGCAGGTGTTTGCCCCAGCCGATCGCGTTGGGAACGCCATCGGCGGCTGTAGAATCTCCCGCGATGAAGATGGACGGCAACGAGGGATCGAGCGCTGCGGGCGCGGCGGCAACCGCGCCTGACAGCACCACGAAGCCGGCGGAAAGTAGCGATAGGCGAATACGATTACTTGCCCGCGTCATCGATTTCCAACCGGAGGTAATCGTAAATAACGCCGGCGGTCAACGGTCCGGCCGGTACGATGAGCTTGAGCGTGTTGGCTCCGGCCTTCAGCGCTGAAGCATCGAAGACCACGTCTCGTTCGCTCCAGACGCCCGTGATACCGTTTCTTGCGATCGCCCCGTCGGTGAACATGTGGTCAACCTGTCCGACCGGTTGATCATTGACGACGACTTCGATCTGCCGGGCGCTGTTGGCGGCGATGGCGAGGCGCAGGTGGGCCTTGCCGGCAGGAGCACTGGGCAACTGGAAAGCGATAGTCCAAGGGGTTGCTCTCCCTTGCGGCGTGCCCATGTTGTAACCGGCCGCTTTGGCGTTCGGGTCTTCGTTGTGCGGCACCTGTTCGAAGTACCAATCCTTGCGATAGTCACTCTTGCCTACCGTGTAGGTGATATCGGAGGGAAAGAGTTTGGCATAGGTCAGGAACATGCCATCGTGCGCGTAGTCATCGCCTTTCGCGAATTCGGACCCGGTGCGGTTGGGAATGCCGATTTCCCAAATCTGTTTACCGCGGCGATCCGCCGCCCACTCGATCGTTCCAAGGTCCAGTGGCTTGCCGGCCGTGACGGTAACGTCCGCCTTCGCATACTCGCCCAGGACTCCGTCCGCGATCGCATGCAGGGTGTAGTTGCCGGGCCGCACGCCGCCTAGCCGGAAGCGGCCGCTGCTATCGGCAAAAGCCCAGAACTCGTAGTGCTTCGCGTCGGTTTGCCAATCGATTTGACGCGCGGGCATTGCCGCACCGGTTCGGCTGACCGGTTGAATCATATACGCCGGAGCCGCAAGACCGACCCGAACACGAGTCATTTTGGCGTCCTTGGCTTGGGAGTCCTTCAGAACGATGCGGCCGGATACCGCAACGCGTTCCGGTGGGCGCGGATAGTCCACTCCACTGACCCAGGAATAGGGCCAGCGCTGAGTCTCTTTGCGCGCTTCGGCGAGCGCTTCCGAATAGAGATCCGTGGGCTGCTTGCCATCATTCACGTACAGGAGAAATGGTCCGATGACCTTGGTCCAGTGTTCGCCCTGAGCGACTTCCACCACGGCGCCCCCATAGTGACTGCTGCGCCAATAGTTCAAGACCGTGGGCGCCTGAACGTCATTGGTGTCGCGGTGCCCCAGAAATTCCACCTTGGTAGGTCCGCCGCTCAGATACTCGACGCTGGGATTCAAGAACCAGAAGCCGATTTTCTTGCTCGTGCTGGACCAGCCGAAAGCGGGGTTTTCGAATTGGTCGGCGGTAAAATCATATTTGTCTTCGTGTTCGCCCGGCTGGGCCTTGGGATAGAGTTTGTTGTACTTGGGTCCGACCGTCATCCAGTCAAAGAAGTCGTTCAGCTTGACGCAGAAGCGGGCCTCCCCCAGGGAACTTGCCGGGTACTCCTTTTGATGCTCAAAAATCGAGTAGGTGTAGAGGCCTGGCCGGCCGCGTTCCAACGTGTAACGGATTTCTACGTCGGAGATGAAGCTGCCGCCTGGGCCCGCGCCCATCGGTTTGCCATCCGAGATGCCCTTGATGGATACTTCCCCGCGCTCGCCGTTGTTCGACTTCGGGTCGATCGTGATCTTCGTGAGCGTGTGCGGCCCATCTGTGTCATGCGACCAGAAGCCATACTGGTGATCCGTGTATCTGTGGCCCCCGCCGCGGAGATTGGCGCCGGGTTTATCGACTGTCGTATCGGGCAGACCGTTGCTGCCATAAATAGTCGCCAACATCTCCGTTCCTTTGAAGCGCATGGACAGGAGATCGCCGGATTTCTTGTCGACTCGCGCGGTGATGATCCCATTTGCGAGAGTGTACGCGGAACCGTCGTCGGTGATGGAGACGGAGCGCGCACCGGGCTTCTCAACTTGGGCACTGAGTGCGGAAGGACAAAGCCATGCTCCGGCCACGGCCACGGTTACGACGAGAACTGCGTTCCACACTGGTTTCATTTCACTCTCCTGTACAAACAGCACACTCAGAAGACAATCGCAACGCTGTCACAGGTTCATTGTCGTGGCAAGAGCGTACCGACTTCATGCCGAAGTTTTACGCTGCTAAACGTGTGCCGGAAAAGCTTGGCCATCGAGAAATGTGTGAAGAGAGAAGACATGAGCGCCGCACGACAGGGGGGCCAGGAAGACCGCCGACCCAGTGGATTTCCTGACGTTCGTATCGCAATCTAAAATTACATTGACCCTGATTTGCGCATACGGGCGATCCCGGCAAGGAAGGCTTGACCGAGGCTCACATCATCGGCGCGGATTTGCGTGTGGGCTATCCGCGCCAACAACAAAGCCCCGAAGCCGCAAAAGCTCGGGGCGGTCGACCGCCCCGCTGTCGACGCCGGGATAAAACGACAGCACTTCCGCTGGCTTTGTAGTCAAAGAAAAACCAGCCATCGGCCAGGACGCAGTACCCACTCTATACGAGATTCTAAATTTTCCTTGGCCGGCGGCACTCGGCGGCATTACGATCTACCTTGCGCCGATTGTCCGAGCCCTGTGTGGGCGGAATAGCCATGGACGCCGTGCTCCTTATGCGCATCGCGAAACGAAGGTTGTTTGGCGGCTCGAATGCTTCGGAGGACCCAGCTCATCTGGCCCACCGTGGCCCTCTGGAGCGGGCCTCTGCGATGATGCGCCAAACTTTACATCGCCTTCGAAATGATTCGCCTGGAGACGAAACGCTACCGGCTTGCGCACAAACTCGCTCACATCCGGCGCCACACTATCTCGTTAGCTGGGCGCAGATGGCCATCGAGACGCTCCTGTTCGACCACCCGGCCGTGTGGTGGATCTCCAGCCGCATTCGCGAAGAACCAGAGACTTGAAGCAAGCTTTTTATGAGCGGGTAGGAAAGGCAATTACCGGAGAGTCCTTGGTTTTGTTCGCCGCCCGCCTGCGGCGGCTCGAAGAGCGCCTTCTACGCAAGATTCGCAAGCATGAACCCCGCCAGATCGCCGGCGAGAGGAAGCCCTGGAAGGAGATTGCGCGTAAACCGGAGGCGCAGGGCAGGGATGAATTGGTTTTGGCCCTGCAGAAGAAGGGGTTTACGTATCGCATGTCGCGCCGCCTGGTGAAGGTCATTCTGGAGGTTTGTCGGCAACAGCTGTCGCGCGGCCGCTTGGAAACGCCGATTGGCACGTGGACTTTCGCCGTGGCTCCTAAACCGAGGGAGCATACCGCCTTCGGGTATTCGGTCAAGACGTACAAGAAACGCTGGTGGATCACTTTCCTCCCGGTGGCAGATCTGCGGATCCAGGCGCAGGGTGCGTATGACGATGACGACATTGAGGAAGAAGAGGACGACGAAGTGGCAGAAGAAGATCAGGTCGCAGCTTGCCCGCGGTGTGGGTCGACATGGCTCATGGAGGCAGAGTTCCGGCAATACATTGACGCCTATGGCGCCACGCCCGGCTCCGATATCTTTGCGGCGGAGGGGCCGTCGTTTCCGTTGCGGCTGTGTTTATGCGGGGAGCCGATTGGACCGAAGCTGAAGCGGCGGGACATTACTACGATTCCCGGATTGGCGGACTTCTTGGACAGTGTCGAGAGGGCGCGGCAGCACCGGACACAGGCTGGAGCAGTGGATCAAAAGGTGGCGGAGATTGCGAAGGAAGTGGCCAGCTTCAGTGTGCAGGATGGCATGAATATCAGACTTACGAATGTCGAGGCGGCATTGAAGAAGAGAGGTTGGAATCCAACTGATGAGTTTTAGGGCGGCGCGGCCGTTTCAGACCACGCCGGATTGCCTGCGCGACAACTCAATCACGACCATGTTGCTCAGGGACCTGCAACACTGCGTCGAGTTGCTGGGTGGCTTCCCTCCACATACGTGACGCAAAGGCCTGTGCGCCACGCGTTTTCACTTCGCGGTCATGGAGTTGCCCGGCGGCAGTGTAACCGAGCCGGGAGGGGAGCCCTCTTCAAAGTCACGACCGCGCGTCGATGCGGAGGGCTGAGTCGTCAAGCGTTACTGTGCCGCGACTCCACCTGCTTAAGCCTCTAGTGCGGCTGCATTCGCAGGATCGGTCCGATGCCACTGGAAGTGCGTATCGGGAAGGGAGTCAACCTGGCCGAACCCTTCTAAAATTCCTTCCCGCATTCCCGCAAAATTCCCGCAGTCGTTATGTTTTCTTTACGATTCCCGCAGAATTCCCGCAAACTGCGCCTGCACATAATCGGCCTCAGCCATTTCAAATCAGCCAGATAGCAATTTTGGTTCTTCCACCAACGCCCCATGGCATGGAAGAGGTCGACGGTTCGAACCCGTCCAGGTCCACCAAAACAAACCCCAAGAAAACAAATTCGGGCGGCTCTACGCCGAGGTGGTCAGGTAGTCACCACGGGGCACACCCGAAACAAATCGGTGTCGATTTGTGATAATACGATTGCTGGCCGGAGAATGCCTTTATGCCTGGCGACGAGGTCTACGAGCTTTACATTGACGCGCTTACGCCCACGACCATATCGATGGCGCGCCTGGCACAGTACATGGCTGACTTTGCCGAACTCCTTGGCCATCAGGAGCACGTCCACTTCGAGGCGGTGAAACCGGGAAGCCTGTCACTGGCGTCTCGGGTCGAGCCGATTGCACAGAACAAGGTGCGGCGTCGGGTGGACGAAGTCCGTTACGGCAACGGACCCAAGGCTGCGGTCAAGGCGTTCCAGTCACTGGACAATCGCTTGGCCGAAGACAATGCCGCAGGCAGGATTGTCCACCGGTCGGCTAAGTTGATCGAGTTCCCTGGTCGAACGCGAGTGGTCGAGCACAGTATCGGGCCCGTTGAACAGGCTGGCACGCTGGACGGGGAGATCATCCAGATCGGCGGGCGCGACGAGACCATTAACGTTCATCTGAAGGCCGGTGACGATGTGGTGCACTGCATCACCACGAAGGCGATGGCGCGCCGCTTGGCGCACCACATGTTTGGCCCACCGGTGCGGTTGAGCGGTGTTGGCATGTGGTCCCGGTCCGAGTCGGGGAAGTGGACGCTCCGTAGCTATACGATCCAAGAGTTCGAAACGCTCGACCAGACTCCGCTCCCCAAGCTGTTTGAAAACCTCCGGGCCAAGCTAGCGCCGGGACCCCATGGCCGAACGAATCCTGTCATCTTCCTGCGCGAACTGCGGGAGGAGCAGTGATGGTCGCATTTCGACAACACGATCCCCTCCATACTCTTGTTCCCGGATTCCGAGGTCCACGAAGGATCGGAACCGAAGCCGGTCGAACGGGCTTGTGATCGCGTCAATGCTCGCGTGCAGGAGATTGCGGAGGCTGGCGAACAGCTGTTAGTCCCATCCCTGCTCTTGCGGAAGTCCTGGCGACTCCCGACTGCGACATGGAGGAGGTCCTGAGTACGCTCCGCGGATCTGCTTACATACGGATCGGTGACTTCGATCAGCGCGCCGCGGTCGAACTGGCCGTCCGTCTTCGTACCGCCTATACTGCCGGAGATGTTCGGGACGGCCTGAAGACCACGAAAACGAAGATGAAGTTCGATCGGCAGATCGTGGCCATCGCACTCACCAACGGCGCGCGAGTCTTGTACTCCGACGACGACGGCGTGAAAAAGTTCGGGGAAGGATCAGGGCTGAAAGTAAAGCGCACCTCGGAGTTGCCGATTCCCCCGATCCAACAGGGCCTGTTCCAAGGTGGAAAGCCCACCCGACCAGATCAGCCATCATCTCCGGACGCAGGCAAGCCAGCGGGACCAGAACCAGAATCGGAATAGTGCGGCGAAGCGAGAGGGCCACAACAAAGCCGCCACGCAGACGGGCGGCGGCGTCGAGCTGGCCTACGTCCGATGACCCGCTGGCGCTGCTCGTCGCACGCACTTGAATGGCCACTTCATCCTCCCCGGAGATCCTCAGGCCGGGTCACCTCAGCGCCAGATATAAATGAAAACCACTGCTGCGGCCAAAAGCAGGACGGACAGAACGCGATAGTTCTTGAACCACGGCATCGCAGCAAGCTGATGACTCTCGTCCGTAAAGACGCTCTTGCGCCAAACATACGTCTTTACTTTCTCCGCGGGCGGGGCCACCGTGGCGAGGCTCACGCCGACGACGATGGCCAGAGATGCCGCAAACACCAGAGGCGCGACATAGAGGAAATGCCAGTGCGCCATGGGGGTGTAATGAATGCCGAAGACAAGGCTGACGCTGATGAATAGTCCGGAAACGAGGCCTGTGAAAGCGCCGGATGCCGTGGCTCGTTTCCAGAACAGGCCGGCAATGAATACGGCCACAACCGGGGGCGCCAGATACGAGAGGAGTTGTTGGAAGTACTTCACGATGGAATCGAACTTCTGAATCTGAGGCGCCCAGAGGGCGGCGGCGGTGATGATGATCACGCCGGCAACGCTGCCGGTGACTACCTGCTGGCGGCTACTCATTCCCTTTCGCAGTTTGCTGATCAAATCCATCGTGACCAGCGTCTGCGCCGAGTTGAGAGTCGAGGTGAGTACAGACGTCATCGCAGCCACAAAGCCGATGAGAACCAGGCCGCGCACCCCCGTCGGCAGCATTTCAAAAACGAGCTTGGGATAGATCTGGTCGCCTTTCGGCAGATGGGGATAGAGCACGCGCCCGGCAATGCCAGGCAGCACCATGAGAAAGAAAATGACGAAGTTGAGTCCGCCGGCAAGAAGGTTGCCCCAGCGGCCATGGTTTATGTCGCGCGCGCTCAAGGTGCGCTGTACCATCGTTTGGCTGAGGCCCCAGAAATAGAATCCCAGCAGCGGGAGGCTGATAAAGAGAGCGGGCCACGGGACAGAGGGATCGGAAAGTGGACGGACTAGGCTCAGGTGTCCCGCGGGAGCGGCGTTCATTACGGCCTGCCAACCTCCGGCTTTGTGGAACGCCATGTACGTCAGCAGGGCGGAGCCACCCATCAGCACAAAGGCCTGGATCAGCTCCACCATCATCACCGCCGCCAATCCCCCGACTAGTGTGTACGATGCTCCCAGGAAAGCCAGCACCCAAATCACGGCATTCAGGCTCAGGCCAGGGAAAACCATACGCATCATCAGCGCCCCGGCATAGAGGCTGATCGGTAAATCGGCAAAGACATAACCGACGACAGTCAGAATCGATAAGTAGGTGCGGCTGCGGACGTCGAAGCGGCCCTCGAGAAACTCCGGCAGAGTATATATCTTGTTCCGTAGATAGAACGGCAGGAAGAAGACGAGAAAGAAAACAATCGGTACAATTGCCGCCGAGATGCCGTAGTTGAAGACCGAGATTCCCGTCGAATAAGCATCGCCCGCCCAGCCTACCAGAGCGGAACTGGAAACCACGGTCGCAAACATAGAAAGGCCCACGACCGGCCAGGACATGCCGCGTCCGCCCAGAAAATAGCCCTCCGCGCTGGCACGCGAACTGTGCAGGAACCCCCATGTGACAATTCCGGCCAGATAGATGGCCATTACGATCAGGTCCGCGGGGGCGAGATTGATGTGGAGCATGCGCTTACTTCTTCTCGCCTTTCATCACCTCGGCGACCAGATCCTCCAGGGGAACAGTGGCCAGACCGATGCAGGTATCGCAGCATCCGTAGTAGATATAAACCACGCCGTCGCTGACCACATTGGCAGTCGGGAAGATGACATTGGGGATGACCAGGCCGAAGCGCTCGTAGTACGCCTCCGGCTCCATGATGAAATTCGAGGTGCGGGCGATTACTTTGGCCGGATCCTTCAGGTCGAGCATGAGCGCTCCGACGCGGTAAACCGAATCGGCATCCACGCCGTGATAGAGCACGAGCCAGCCCCGGGAGGTCTTGAGCGGGGTTGCCGCCGCGCCGATCTTCGTTCCCTCCCAGACCTCGTTCTCCGCCACGGCCACGAGCGCGGGATCGGTCCAGGTAAGCAGGTCGTCCGAGTAAGAAACCCAGATTCCGGGGCGGTCCGTGCCGTACTTCGGTCCGACATATTGCATCGGGCGGCGTAGCAGCGCGTACCGGCCATTGATTTTTTCGGGGAACAGAGCATTGTCACGGTCATCGATCTCAGGCGGGGTGGTGTAGGTCAACGGCTTGAAGTGAATGCCGTCTTCAGAAACGGCGATGCCGGATCGGGTGATCATCGGTTCTGTGTTTGTGGCGGCCCATTCGGAGTAGTGCTCGGGGTAATAACGCGGCACGCCTACGCCATTCGGCCAGCAGTCAAATTGATAAGGCTGCACGGCATAGCAAATGTAGAACAGCCCGTCTAAGTGGACCACACGGGCGTCCTCTATGCTCGCTTTGGGCAGGCCCAGCATCTCTCCAGTGAGCACCGGCTCGCCGGAGGCGGGCGTGAAGTGCACGCCGTCATCACTGACCAGCGCGCCGATCACGGTCTGAAACGGCTTTAACGATCCCGCAGCCCGTTCGTACATATAGAACTTACCGTCGTGCAGAATAACGCCGGGGTTGAAGGTAGAGACCTTGCGCCAAGCCGCGCCGCCCGGCACGACGATGGGATTCGATGTCGATCGTTGAATGTTCATGCTCTTCACTTTGCCGGCCGCAACGCGGTGTCACGCCTGGTTCGGGTCTTTTCGCATTGCTCCATGCGCTGTTCTGCCTGTTCGTACCGGCCCGCGAGCAAAGCGTCGCGGACCTCGTCGAGCTTCGAAGATAGGGCGGCTTTCTGCGCGGCATCGGCAAGCGCGGCTGCGTCTTTGCGCGCCTTATAGAGGCGCAGTGGAATGCGCAGGGCTGTGTTCGGCACGGTGTCTTTAATGCCCTTATAAGCCGCGGAGTATTTCTTGTTCAGTTCCAGGTAGCGATAGCCGTAAGTATCGGAAGGCTCGATCTGGGTGCCCTCGTTCCAGTCGTTCCAGGTGACCAATTGAACAAGGTCGACGCGGTTTTGGATGGAGAGTTCCCAAGTACGGCGAAAGCGCTCGCCCTGATAATCGGGAGCGATCCGCGGTCCATCGCCCCATCCCCAAACGGGCGTATCGTTGAAGGCGGGTACGGCCGACCCAAAGAGTAGCGGCGGGTGCGTGCGGAGAGATTCCCTGGGCTTGGAGAGAAAGTCGCGATAGCTCTTCACGCAGTAGTCGAGGGTGCTGAGGCGATTCGGGGCGAAGCCGCCGACCCAAAAGTAAGTGCCGTCGGCGATCTGCGCGAGTCGCGAACTGGGATCCGTCCCCATAATCAAAGCGCCGCTGTGGTTGGTGATCATGGGCCCGAGTTCACCGTCCCATTCCTCCGGAGTAAACAACTGATCGCGAATTTTGCGAAAAATAATGACGGGCTTCTTGCCGGCCACAACCCCATAGGTGGGCTTACTTAAAAAGGTATCCATCATGAACTGGATCTCGTTTTGGGCGGCTTTGATTTCGGCTTTACGGTCCGGGAACGTGCCCTTGGGCCAGTAACCGGCCCACTCCTCAAAGCAGAGAATCAGCTTGAGGCCGAACTTCTGGAGGTAGGGAGCCACCGCCATGAGACCTTCGTGCCGGTAAGGATTCAGGCGCCGTCCGTCCCAATCGACCACGATGCCGTCGATGCCCGAGAGTCGCATCAGCAGGAACTGGTATTCGATGAGGGTGGGGTCGGACGTGTCATAGACATCGGTCAGCGGGTAACTGGTCGCTGCGATGTCGTGATGCCCGTTTTCGAGCAGGTTGTCGGGATTGTGTATGGCGTCGGCATAATCGGAATTCCACATCGTCCAGCGACCCGAAAATTGCCTGGTCTTGAACCACGTGCACAGATGCGCATAGACGGGATGGTCGTTGCCGGCGGCGCGGCGCTCTACGTCCTGATTCGACGCCGATGAGCGGTTCTGGGCTTTGACGGACACCACAGTGGCGGCGATGAAAGCCAACGCGAGCAGGATGGCGGACACTCTCGCAACCGGAACCCGGCGCGAGTGCTCAAAGCGGAATGCCTGGATCATACGTAATTCCTTTTTCACGGCGATCAATCCCGATTACTGCAACAACGCCGTGAGGCAATGCCCGTCGATTTTTCCCATTTTCAGACCCAGCAGTGCGGCCACAGTCGGACCCACATCCACGACGGCGGCCCTGTCCAGATGGGCGCCGCGGCGGATGCCGTAGCCCCATGCGACAAAGATCGCGTCCATATCGGGATCGGTGTTGAGGTAGCCGTGACTGCCATAGGGAGCGCTGGTGACTACCGGTTCGCCCTCGGAGCCGGCGCCGAATGCGTAACCATCCTTGGCGGCAACGAAGAGGTCACCCATGCGGGGATTCTTCAAAGGATCGGGCAAACCCAACGCCGGATAGTCCGTGCGATCCATGATCTTCGCGATGCCTTCGGCGTTCGCCAAGGCGGCTTTCACTTTTGGAATAAGCTCATCGCGGCGGGCCGGGTCGGTGATATAGATTTGGGCGGAGCCGCCTTCCGGAACGGCAAACGCACCCTGAATGCCGGCCGCCTTTAGCACCACGTTCGGACGGATCGTCTTGGTAGGGTTTTTGAAGCCGTGATCGGAGAGCACAATCAAGGTCGTGCGGTCACGAAGGTCGGAGGCTTCGACCGTATCGAGAATTTCCTTCAGCCGGTCGTCTTCGAAAGCCGCGGCCGTCTCCGATGCCTCCGACATCGCACCGTAGCGGTGATGGGTATGGTCGAGATTGAGAGGATGGAATAGCATCAGGTTCGGCTTGTGCTTGCAGATGATGTCGAGTGCGGCGGCGGTCCACACCTGATCGCGCAGGGTCATGCTGCGCTTATCGAAACCTGCCAGATCGGCCGGCTTGAGCTTCCCGGCGGCGATCAGGTCTTTTTCGATAGGTCCTGAGGGATTGCCCCATTCCGTGAACTCCCAGTCCACCGTCGGGGCATGCTCGATGGCAACCCAATCGACGTGGCCCACCGTGAGTCCGGCCTGATGAGCGAGATCGTAAAGCGTCGTCGCCTGGACCAGCACCGATTTGTCGGAATGCGGCTCAATGCGTACCGGCTCCTTGGAGTCGGCGGACCGTACAGGAAGGCCGTTGTAGAGCACGCCGTGCTTGGCCGGCCAAAGGCCCGTCAGCATGCTGGTATGGGATGGCCAGGTGAACGCCGGATTGGTGGTTGTCACCCGTTCCACGGAGGCGCCTTCGCGAATGAGCCGCCGCAGCGTCGGCATAGGATAGCGCGGATCTTCCAGGGCATACGCCGGAAGTCCGTCGAGGCTGACGATGATGACCATTCGCTGGGAAGCCGGAATGGGCGCGGGTGCCGGCTGGGCCCACAGATACATTGCGCCTATCAACAAAAGTGCGGGTGTTCTCATAAGGGTTCCTGGAGCCGGGGCCGTTCCGTGGCCAGGCGCGCGTTTCGAGCGCGGGGCCGCCGAAGGGCAGGAGCGCCGATCGGATGTTCGACCCGGACTGAGTTTATGGTACGCCCCGGTCTGCCAGCCGCAGGAGTGGTTTTTACGGTAATGAGGCGGTGGGTCGACGCCTGGGATTTGCCCGGCGCCGGCACGCCGAAAACCGCCCTTCGCGGGGGAGGAAACAGCCGCAAAAGGGGCACCACCGGCGAAAGCAAGGGGCGGGTAGCACCCTCAAACGAAGGGGTTTACGGGTAAGTTTACCGTAAATTACACTTGTCCGGTCCACATAGAGTATCCGACACTCGAACCAAAAGTCTTGCGGGCATAAATCGAAGCGGCGGCTTTGGGTGGTTACGATGCAAACACAAAAGAACAACGGACAATTTTATCTTCGGGCGGTAGCGGCGCTGGCGCTCCTGCTCTGCGCTGTCCCGGTTTTCGGACAGTCGGATACGGCGGCGCTTTCTGGATTCGTGAAAGATTCGTCCGGGTCGGTGATCCCCGGTGCGACGGTTAAAGTTCGCAGCGAGGCGACCGGCGTAGAGCGGTCCACGCAAACGAACTCCGAAGGTTTCTGGACAGTCAGCGCCCTGCAACCCGGGCTGTATGCCATTTCGGCCGCCGCGCAGGGCTTCAAGCCGCTGGAAGTCGTTCACAAGAAACTGGATCCGGGGATTCCGGCTGAAGTCGATATGAGCCTTCAGGTGGGAGGGGTCACCGATAGCGTCACGGTCACGGCCGATGCGGCCGCCGTGCAGACGGATTCAGCGACCGTCGGCAAATTGGTTGAAGGCAAGCAGGTCAGTGATCTTCAGTTGAATGGACGAAACCCGATCTTCCTTGCGATGCTCAAGCCGGGTGTGGCGCGCAACGGCTCCCTCGCGTCGCTCAGCTATGCCGTAGACAATGGCGGCATGTCGATCAACGGCTCGCGCGCCAATGACAACCTCATCACCTTCGACGGCGCGGTCGGCATACGAACCCGCGGGAATAATACGAGCAATGGCGTGGCCGACCTCGATTCCGTCCAGGAAGTCCAGATCCTCACGGCCAACTATTCGGCGGAGTATGGGCGCACCAATGGCGGACAGATCCGCATCGTCACCAAGAGCGGAACTCGCGACCTCCATCTGGCTGCCTACGAGTACTTCCGCAACTCCGCGCTGAATGCCAACAGTTGGACGCGCAACCAGTCCGCCTCCACCAACTTCACGACGCCGGAGCGGTACAACCAGTTCGGGTGGAACATCGGCGGCCCGATCTATATACCCCGGGTTCTTAAGACACGCGACAAGGCCTTCTTTTATTTTTCCGAGGAGTTTCTGCGCCGCCGCCTGGCCAGCACCGCCACCGGCGTGGTGCCGACGGACGCGATGCGCACGGGCGACTTCAGCCAATTGCTGGGCGCGAATCCGTTCTTCTCGAGCCCCAGGGTCGTCAAGGATCCGACAACGGGAATTCCGTTTCCCGGAAACGTGATCCCCAAAGGAATGCTGAGCGCCAATGGCCTCGCTCTTCTGCGCGTCTACCCCGAGCCGACGCCGGGCTTCCAGCTTGGCACGGCGAATTGGATCGCCGCCGGCTCCACTCCGGCGAACCAGCGCAAGGAGACGGTTGCCGTCGATTTGCTGCCCCGGCAGGCGGATTACATCCGGCTGCGCTCGATGATCTACAACTACAACGACGCGGCTCCGTTCGGCACGAACTTCGATCTCTACCCGGTACTTAAGAATCGCCCCGAGCAGACCGGTTCGGTGAGCTGGACGCATACCGTCAGCCCCACGCTGGTTATCGAGACCCTCGCCAGCGTGACGCACGACAAACTGGCGATCGGTATTGGGCTTGACAGCGGCCTCTATGACCGTACCCAATACGGCATCAACTATCCCTACGCCTTCCCGAACACCAAAGATATCGCGAACAAAATTCCGAGCGTGAGCATCCCGAGCTTCACGGGGTACAGCGGAACTCCGTACCCTTCATCGTTCGCCGGGCCCATTTACAGCATCGCCAGCAATGTGACGAAGGTGGCGGGCGCTCACTCGATCAAGTTTGGCGTCGTCTACGAACGCTCGGGAGAAAACAACCGCGACCAGATCACGCTGGCCGGCGTGCCGGGCGGGACGGATAACCAGAACGGCGCGTTCGCCTTCAGCGACACGCGCATAGGCGGCAGCGGTCTCGGCCTTGCCGACACCGTGCTCGGGCTCTTCAATACGTACGGCGAGGCGGGCAGCCGTTCCTACACGCTGTATCGCGGCCAAATGTTCGAGTGGTTCGCGCAGGACCGCTGGAAGGTGACGCCGCGCCTGACGCTGGAATACGGAATCCGCCACAGCATCATTCAGCCTTACTCGACGGTGTGGGGCAACCAGTCGATGTTCGACCCGGCATTCTACAATCCCGCCAATGCAGTTCGCGTGGATAAGGCCGGGAACCCGATTCCGGGCTCGGGCGACCCGTTGGACGGCATGGTGATTCCGGGTAGCGGCTGGGGCGAGGGCGCTGTGGGCCGCGTGGCTGCGGCCAGCGATCCGCAATACAACCGCCTCTTCCACAACCTGAGCGATTACTACGTGGACATGCACTGGCGGGATTTCCAGCCGCGGTTCGGGGTGGCCTACGCCTTGAACAATAAGAACGTCATCCGCGCGGGCGGCGGCAAGTTCGTCGAACGGCTCGGCGTCAACGATTCAACGCAGTTCGGCGGCAACGCCCCCATGCAGCCGCTGGCCTCCTTCGCCCTCGGCAACGTCGACGCGCCGGCCGGCGTCAGCGGCACGAGCTATCCTCTCTACGTCACCACCGAGGACAAGATCCTGCAGAACCCGGTGGCTTATGCGTGGAACGCGACGTTCGAGCGCGAGGTGGGCTTCGGCACCACCGTTGACGTCGGCTATGTCGGGCGGCGCGGGTTGCGGCTGCAGCGGGAGATGAACATCAACCAGCTTCCGGCAGGCACGCTTTTTGACCCGCAGTTCGCCGGCTTGAATCCGAACCAGCTCCGGCCATACCTCGGCTACGGTCCCATCCGCGAGACCTCGAACACCGGCAATTCCATCTACAATGGTTTGCAGATCGAAGTGAACCGGCGTTTCTCCAAGGGCTTGTCCTTCGGCGCAACGTACACTTACGCGAAGAGCATGGATAACGGATCCACGTATCAATACCTCCTGCCCAACACGTATAACGACAAGACAAGCTGGGGTCCCTCCGATTTCGACATTCGCAACATGGTAGTGCTGAACGCGATTTACGATCTGCCGTTCTTGAGGAACAATCGCGCGCTGCCCGGCAAGCTTCTGGGCGGATGGGAACTCAGCTCCGTCATCCAGTTCCAGACGGGAGTGCCGTTTACGGTGTCCACGTCAGACGATTTCGCGGGCGTCGGCACGGGAAGCGGAAATCAGATCTGGAACATGTCGATGATACCCGCCACGCCGCATCAGTTCTCCAACGGCGCCGCGTCCGGCAACTACTGGTTCGTACCCACGGCGAACGGCGCGCCCATTTTCACTGCGCCGGCTAACGGCACGTTCACCACCCAAGACAACCGCGGGGCGGTCTACAATCCGGGCTTCCAGAACTGGAATATCGGCGTGTTCAAGCGCTTCGCCCTCACCGAGCGGCAGGCGCTGACCTTCCGCGCCGAGGGCTTCAACTTCATCAATCATCCGAACTGGAGCGGCGCGAATACCAACCCGCGGAGCGCCACTTTCGGAATGGTCACATCGAAGAACAGTGAGCGCAACGTGCAACTGAGCTTGCGGTATTCGTTCTGAAGCATGTGTCCGGGGCAGGCCGCAACTCGCGCCTGTCCCGGATGCGGTCTAGTCTGTGCGCAGAGCGTGCAAAGAGACGAGCCGCGCATTGGCGGAAGCACCGGCCACGGGCGTCAGCCGGAGCAACGCTTCAAACGGCTTCCCGGTGCCTCCCAGTTCAGCCCGCATCCGCTGCGCCAGCAAATCGCAGGACTCCGGATTGAGAAGAAACTCCCCGGCCGCGTCGGTCCCTTCCATGCTCAGCCCCTCGATAATCAGCACGCTTCCCTTGCCGCCCTGGTGCGGGAACATGGCCACATCCGCGTACGTATCGCGAACCGGATCACTTCCCCGGGAGAGGATCGGCGACTCCCCCGGCTTCGGAAACCGGTTTTGAAAATACGGCCGGTGGGTTTCGGTATCGTAGCCGAAGATATATTGAAGCCGGTTCTCGAACAGTTCCACCCAAGGATTGGCGCGCCGGCTGCCGACCAGGATGACGCTGCCGCTCGAGAGGTCGCGCACGTCCAACTGCCGCGCAAAGCGGAATCGGGTCTGTTTTCCAAAGGAACTGGCCAACCCCGGTATCTTCGAAGCGAGGTTCGCATCGGCTATGCTCGTATACCGGCGCGAAGCCACTTCGTTCAGCATCTCGCGCAGCTCGGGAGGGCTGTAGTTGAGAAACTTCATTCCTACGTAGTCGGCAAGGGTCAGATTTCTACCGGCCAGATCCTGCCAGAGGGCATACGTCAGATCTCCGTGAACCACCAGAAGGTCTCCACGGCCTTCGAACATCGGCGCCCACACCTCCCGCGTGTCCTTCGACAGCTTCGGGACACCCGCAACCGAGGGGGTACGCAGCGCGAAAAAGAAAGCGAGTCCCGCCAAGGCTCCGATTGCGGCCCAATACGGCCACACTCGACGCGCTGGAAATTCCGCCCGATCGATGCTCGCTTGCGGGAGCGGCGCTGCCGGAGCGGGCGCGGTCAGGTCCGCCGCGGCTTGGTGTGCCGGCCTGGGCTCGAATACAGGTACATACGCGCCCTTCGGAATCGAGATAATGAGCGGCTCGGCCTCACCCTCCGTCTCGAAATATCGCGCCAGCCGCTGCCGCAATTGCCCGGCACGCACGCGCACGATGTTATCGCTGCCTGGATCGTAGTCGGGTTTGCGGTGAAACACAGCCATCCCGATGGTCTGTTCCTTCACCTGCTCACCCTGGCCGCTGAGCGTCCGCTCCGAGATATAGAGCAGAAAAGCTTGCAAGCCTTGAGATCCGGCGAAGGTCTTGCTGGCGGCAACACGCTGCGCCAGTTGCCATCGCGGATTGTGTTCCAGGTTCCCCGGGTCAGGCGGGGATCCCTCGTACTGTGACAACACCGTTAGGTGTATTTTAACGTAAGGCCAGCTCCTGCCCGTATTCCAGCAAGTTGGCGCGGAGTCCGGTTAATTGGACGTTCGCCAGGCGACCAGGTCGGACGAACTGGAAGTCCCACCGATGGAGTGCACCTGCAACATCAGTTCAAAGCTCCGTGCATGCCCATGCGGGTCGATACCGATGTTGCGCAGCGCCGCCGAAGAGCGGTCCGGATGCGTGATGAATTCGGTCGCTTCTTTCGTCGCTTCCGTGTTCGTTCCCGCCAGCAGCAGGTCGTGACCGTCGTGCCGGGAATTCGGAATGAACGCCACCAGTGCATACGCAATACCGGTGGTACCCGTAGGTCCGGCCGGTTCGAAGATCGCGGGCTCGCCCGCCTTCGGATGCCGGTTCACGTAATAGTGGTGGTGATGCTCGCGGTCGTAAGCGATGTGGAAGTTGAGCTGCGGATCCACGGTCTGCGTCCACAAATTGGAATACCCGGTCCCGACGAAAATCGCATTCGTCGCGTTCAACTCGTCCAGCAAGACGGTGCGCGAATGGCGCACGGACATTTTCTGCGCCAGCCGTGGGTCCAGTTTCAGGAGGGTCGCCACCGTGCTCGCATCCGCCGAGCTCGTGTACATCCGGTGCGTCAATGTGGTCGCCAGCGCCAGCGTCTCTTTTCCCAGGCTTTCCGGATGCGGGATGAAGTTCCGAGCGATGTAGTCCTGCAGGGTGATCGGCTGGTCCGTCAACTCCTGGATCGTGCCCACCGAAACATCCGCCATCACGATCTGAGTCGGTAACGGGCTATTCAGGAATGCGGACCACGGCAGTACGCCCGAGACGATCGTTCCCTTATCCAGTCCCGCAGCGCGCGCGAGGTCGTGGTTCTTCACCCAGAGCACCACGGAAAATGAGAGCGCCGCCACCGCTACCACCGCCAGAAGCAGGGTTGCGATGGAGATGCGGTGGCGGGCAGGCGGTTCGGCAAGCGTCGGACCGACAGCCGCTTCAGTGACCTCTGGTTTCGGAAGCTCCGCGAGGAACTCGAAGCGCGGCGTGTATCCACCGGAGGGCAGCTCGATCCGTATCCCGGTGTCCTTGCCATCGGACATGTAATACTGAGCCAGTCGCTTGCGAACCTCGTTGGCGGCCACCCGAACCGTGGAATCGGACGCCGTATCGTAATCGGACGGGCGGTGGAAAACCGCAATGCCAATCAGCCGCTCCTTCAGCAGGTCGCCGTTGCCCTGCGATGCTTGTTCCACTACGTAGCGCAACATCTCCTGGGAACGCCGGCTCCCTGAGAAGACGCTACTGTTGAGAATCTCCTGTAGATGGTTGCGGATGGCCTCGGCCTCCGCGTCAGCGCGTGAAACTTCGGAACTCTTCCGCCCGGACTCCCCTCGGTGAACAATCTTCAACACCATTTCGGATACTCCTGAGCCGCAACTTGTATTGTACCAACCTGCTCTCTTTAGTAAACTCCTGAAAAACCCGTAACTCCTTTCTTTTCCACCGAATTACAGCGACGTTACGAACGTCCTTAACGTTGTTCCCGAAGCCGGATTGCTTATAAACTCGACACACGAGTATTAGCAAAGCGGCGAGTCCGACGCCGAAAGGAAGGAAAAGAAGATGCGAAATGGATGGCTGAGCGGCGTCGTTTTGGCGGCCGCACTCCTACTGACATGTGGAGTGCGCGAAGGAGTTTGCCAACCCGATACCAGCTCCATCTCGGGGGTCGTGAAGGACAGCAGCGGTGCGGTGGTGGCAGATGCCTCGGTGGCGGTCATCAATGAAGCCACGGGTGTGAAGCGCGAGGTTCGCACGAACTCCGCCGGCAATTATGTGGTGAACGCCTTGATGCCCGGTCTGTACACGGTCACCGTGGCGGCTCCCGGGTTCAAGAAGTCCGAGCAGCTTCATCAGAAGCTCGACCCGAACGTTCCCGCGTCGCTCGAAGTTACGCTCGAGGTCGGGACTGCGGGGGAAAGCGTCACCGTTACGGCGACTGCCGCCAACCTGCAAGTGGATTCGGCCACTGTCGGCAAACTGGTGGAAGGCAAACAGGTCAGCGACCTTCAATTGAACGGACGCAACCCGCTCATGCTGGCCGCGCTCATGCCCGGGGTCACCGGCGGATCGCTAGCCGGCCTGAACTATGCCGTCAACAGCGGCGGATTCTCGATCAACGGCTCCCGCATCTCCGACTACCTGATCACCTTTGACGGCGCGGTCGGCGTCCGCACGCGCGCCAACGGCACCGCCATCGGCGCCGCCGACGTGGAAGCTACCCAGGAAATCCAGGTCCTGACGGCCAACTATTCGGCCGAGTACGGACGCTCCAACGGCGGCCAGATCCGGATCGTCACCAAGAGCGGCACGCGCGACCTCCACGCCACGGCGTACGAGTACCTTCGCAACTCCGATCTCAATTCCAATACCTGGACCCGCAATCTTTCGAAGTCCACAAACTTTCAGTCTCCCGAGCGTTACAACCAGTTCGGCTTCAACATCAGCGGTCCGGTCTATATACCGAAAGTCTTTCCAACGCGCGACAAGTTGTTCTTCATGGTTTCCGAAGAATGGCTGGTCCGGCGGCTGGCCAGCACCGCCACCGGCACGGTTCCCACCGACGCCATGCGCGGCGGCGACTTCAGTGCGCTCTTGACCGCGAATCCCTTCTACTCCGGTCCTCGCATCATTAAGGATCCGAAGACTGGCATCCCGTTCCCCGGCAACATCATTCCGAAGGACGAGATTAGCTCCAACGGCGCAGCGCTCCTGCGCGTATACCCCGAGCCGACGCCCGGCTTCCTCTCCGGCTCGAAGAACTGGATCGGCGCGGCGGCTTCCCCCTTCAACCAGCGCAAGGACTCGGTGAACGTCGACGTCCTGCCCGCAACCAAGCACGCGGTTCACATACGGCTCCGGAATTACGCCTATAACGACTCCTCTCCTTTCGGCACCAACTTCGATCTTTACCCGGTCGTCAAGAACCGTCCGGAACAGTCGGGCTCCATCGGCTGGACCTACACTCCCACACCCACGCTGGTCAACGAAAGCTTCTTCACCTTCAGCCACGATCGTCTGGACACGGGCATCGGGCTGAGCTCCGATAAGTGGGACCGTACCACCTACGGCATCAACTTCCCGTACGCATTTCCGGGGCAGAAAGACATTCCCAACAAGATACCGAGTGTGGACATTCCGAGCTTCACGTCCTATACCGGCACGCCGTATCCGTCGTTCTTCGCGGGTCCGACGTACGACTGGGCGAACAACACCACCTGGGTGAAGGGAAACCACACCATCAAGTTCGGTGTCCTGTTCGAGCGCTCCGGCGAGAACGACAAGGATCAGATCGACTTTTTCAATCCTCCCGGCGGAGTCGATAACCAGAACGGCAAATTCTCTTTCACCGACACCCGCGCCGGCGGCAGCGGCCTTGGGCTCAGCGACGCGATTCTCGGACTCTACAATACCTACGGCGAGGTTGGCCTGCGGTCCTACACCCCGTACCGCGGCAGCATGTTCGAGTGGTTCGTCCAGGATGGCTGGAAGGCCACGCAGCGGCTGAAGGTCGAGATCGGTTTGCGCCATTCCATCATCCAGCCCTACTACAGCGACTGGCGCAATATGGCGCTGTTCGACCCCGCATTCTATGACCCCACCAAGGCCGTGAAGGTGGACGCCAAGGGTAACCCGGTTCCCGGCTCCGGCGATCCGTATAACGGCATGGTCATCCCCGGCGATGGTTGGCCTGAAGCGGCCATAGGCCGCGTCGGCATCGCGAGCGATCCGTCCTTCAACAGGCTGTTCCACGGGCTTCCTAAGTCGTACTCGGACGTCCACTATCGCGATTTCCAGCCGCGGCTCGGCATCGCATACATGCTGAATCGCAAGACCGTCGTGCGCGCCGGCGGCGGTACCTTCATCGACCGTCTCGGCGTCAGCGACTCCGTCCATCTCGGCGGCAACCCGCCGCTTCAGGGCGCGGCAACCTTCGCTCTCGGCGATGTCGACAGCCCGGCCGGGACGAGCGGCCTCGGGTTCCCGCTCTTCGCCACCACGCAGGACCGCACCTTTCAGAACCCGCTCGCCTACACCTGGAGCGGCACCGTGCAGCGCGAGCTCAGCTCGAATACATCGATCGAAGTCGGGTACGTCGGCCGCCGTGGACTGCGCCTTCAGCGGGAACTGAACATCAACCAGCTCCCGGAGGGCACGCTCTTCCAACCGCAGAACATCGGGTTGAATCCCAATCAACTCCGGCCCTATGCCGGGTACGGTCCCATTCGCGAAACCGAGAATACCGGCCGGTCCATTTACAACAGCCTGCAGATTCAGGTGAACCGCCGGTTCGCCAACGGGCTCGGCTTCGGCGGAGCCTATACCCTCAGCAAGAGCATGGATAATGGCTCCACGTATACGTATATTATGCCGAACGCGTACAATGACCAGACCACTTGGGGGCCTTCCGATTTCGATGCCCGTCACAACGTCGTGCTGAACGCGATTTATGACATTCCGTTCCTGAAGAGCAACAAAGCGCTGCTAGGCAGGATGCTGGGCGGCTGGCAGATCACCATGGTGGCGCAGTTCCAGACCGGCCTGCCGATCACCGTCGCGACCGCCGACGACTTCGCGGGCGTAGGCCCGGGGAGCGGCAACCAGCTCTGGAACATGGCTTTGATGCCCGCAACCCCGCATCAGTTCTCGCCCTCCACCAACTCGGGCAACTACTGGTTCGTTCCGACGGTGAACGGCACGCCCATCTTTACCGCGCCGGCCAACGGCACCTTCACGACACAGAACAACCGCGGCGTGTTGCGCAACCCGGGTTACCAGAACTGGAACATGGGCCTGTTCAAGACGTTCGCGCTCACCGAGCATCAGAAGCTGACGTTCCGCGCCGAAGGCTTCAACTTCATCAACCACTCCAACCTGAGCGGCGTGAACACGAACCCCCGGTCGGCGACTTTCGGAATGGTCACTTCGAAGAACGGCGAACGCGATATCCAGCTCAGCCTGCGGTACTCTTTCTAAGGCTCGATGCTCAGAAACGCTCGCGTTGCAGGTCTCACGCTGATAGCCGCCTGGATTGCGGCGGGACAGGTCAGGAACCCTCTGCCTGTTCCGCCCATTCCGGGCTACATCACGCTAAAGGCCGAGTTCCACATCCACACCGTTTTCTCCGACGGCTTCGTCTGGCCGACCACGCGAGTGCAGGAAGCCTGGCGAGACGGTCTCGACGTCATCTCCATCACCGATCACCTGGAATACCAGCGCTTCAAGGATTACATCAAACCCGACCCCGGCCGCTCATACAAGATCGCCAAGGATCTCGCTGATGAGCTCGGCATTCTTCTTGTTCCGGGTGTCGAAATCACCAAGCATTTCCCCACGTATCCCGCGCATTTCACCGCGCTTTTCGTAACCGATGCCGCAGGCGTTTTCGCCGACGATCTCCAGGAATCGCTCCGCCGCGCGAAAGCTCAGGGGGCATTCGTCGTGTGGAACCACCCGGGCTGGAGCGTCGATAAGGCCGAGTGGTTTCCGGCCATCGCAAAGGCTTACGATGAAGGACTTTTTCAGGGCCTGGAGATCGGCAATCAAAACCACTTCTACCCGGAAGCGTGGCCCTGGATCGCCGAAAAGAAACTGGCGCCGTTCGCCACCGGCGACTGGCACGATCCCGTCGAACCGAAAGAACTCGCCGGCGTCCGTCCGATCACGCTGGTGTTTGCCAAAACCGCGGACCTCCCTGGCGTGAAAGAAGCGCTTTTCGCCCGCCGCACCGCAGCCTGGATGAGCGGACAGGTCTGGGGCGCGGAAGAGTACCTGCAGGCGTTGTGGTCCGCCTCCATCCGCATCCAGAATCCGGTGCTCCACGCCCGCAACGGAAACACCGAGATCCTGTTCCGGCTGAAGAATTCATCGGCTTTTCCGTTTCGTTACAAGTTCCACAACAAGCCCGCCTGGCTGCGCGTCGACGACGGCATGATCGGACCCGAGACGCTGTCGCTGTTCAAGCCGGCCCTCATGCATGCGCCGCCCGGCACTCACAAATTCAACCTCGAGCTCGAAATCACCAATTTCCACGTGGCCCCCGGGCGCAACCTGGTGGTCAGCGTTCCCCTCGAGATCACCGTACCGGAATAGCGCTTCACTCTAAGCTAAATCGGTGATAATGGTCCGTTCGGGGGGCACTTTCTTCAATGGTGAACGTGTGAAAGTCGCGACGTGGAATATCAATTCGATCCGCAGACGGCTGCCGCTGCTCATTGAGTGGCTGGCCTGCAATGGGCCCGATGTGCTGTGCCTTCAGGAAACCAAAGTGCAGGACGCGGATTTTCCGGCGGAGGCCCTGCGCGAGGCGGGATACCACTGCACATACCGCGGCGAGAAATCGTATAACGGGGTGGCCACTCTTACCCGCACCGCCCCTGAGTACGTTCTGCACGGGCTGCACGAAGGTCCTGACAATGAGGATACGCGCGTGCTGCAGGTGGTCGTGGGCGGCATTCCGATCGTCAACACGTACGTGCCGCAGGGATATAAAATCGGCACCGATAAGTACGTCAACAAGCTCGAATGGTTTCTGCGCATCAAGCGCTATTTCAAAGAGCGGCTCGATCCGGCGAAACCGGCCATCTGGACCGGCGACATGAATGTCGCTCCCGAATCGATCGACGTCTACCATCCGGACCGTCGCGTCAACGACGTCGATTTCCATATCGACGCGCGGAATGCCTTCAAGGATGCGGCGGCGTGGGGGTTCGCGGACGTCTTTCGGAAGCTGCATCCGGAGCGCGTGCAGTACACCTACTGGGATTATTTCCGCAACGCTTTCGGCAACAATTGGGGATGGCGAATCGATCACATCATGGCGACGGCGCCGCTCGCGGAACGCTGCCGGGCTGCTGACGTGGACCTGGAACCGCGGCGCGCGGAGGGAGCGTCGGACCACACGGTGATCTGGGCGGAGTTCGATTAGCGCAGGCGTGATACAGTTTTCATCATGGCTGCAAACCGTCGGTGGCAATACCTTTTTGCCACATCCCTGACCGCGCTCCTCGGACTCGCCGTTTTTGCGCAAACGCGAGCCGGGCAGTACCCCGATTCGTTCCTCGCCGGCCTGCAATGGCGGGAGGTGGGACCGCTGCGCGGAGGCCGTACGTACGCTGTGGCAGGGCATGCCGATCAGCCTGACACCTTCTACATGGGGTCCGTGGGCGGAGGGCTTTGGAAGACGGAGAACGCAGGGCACACATGGTATCCGATTTCGGACCGCGGCATTCCGATCGGCTCGATCGGCGCTGTTGCCGTGGCTCCTTCTAACGCCAACGTGATTTACGTGGGCACGGGCGAGCCGGATATTCGCAGCCAGCACTCGTATGGCATCGGCGTTTTCAAATCGACGGACGCGGGCAAGACGTGGACGCACATAGGGCTTGAGGGAACGCGGCAAATCGGGCGCATCGTGGTGGACCCGGCAAATGCGAACCGCGTGTATGTCGCGGCGCTGGGGCACGTGTACGATGCGAATCCGGAGCGCGGCGTATATCGCTCCACGGACGGCGGCGCCACGTGGAAGAAGGTTCTCTTCAGTCAGAAGGATCCGAATAACGTGGGCGCGATCGATATCGCCATCGACTCCAGGAATCCGCGCGTGCTGTACGCGTCCCTGTGGGCCACGCGCCGTCCGCCATGGAGCGTGTACGCGCCGAGCAATTTGCCGGGCGGCGGGCTCTTCAAATCGACGGACGGCGGCGATACATGGAAGCAGCTTTCCGGTGGACTGCCGGCCGATCAGTTTGTCGGCAAGATCGGAATTGCGATCGCGCCGAGTAATCCGAACCGGCTGTGGGCCGTGGTCGACGACTTAGGCAGTGCGATCGCCGAGGCTCTTGGCGGAGGCGGTGGCCGGGGTGGGCGCGGAGCGGAGCAGCCCAAGACGGGCGGCGGCGTTTATATTTCGGACGACGCGGGCGCCACATGGCGCCTGGTCAACCGTGAGAATCGCCTGTGGGGCCGCGGGTGGTATTTCGAATCGGTGGCGGTGGACCCGAAGAATCCGGACCGCGCGTATGTGATCAACACCGCGACGTACATGACCACGGACGCGGGGAAGACCTTTGTGCCCGTGAAGGGCGCGCCCGGCGGCGACGATTATCACCAGATGTGGATCAACCCGAAAGATGGCAATCGCATGGTGCTCTCCAGCGATCAGGGTACGGTGGTGAGCGTAGACGGGTCGAAGAGCTGGAGTTCCTGGTACAACCAGCCGACCGCGCAGGTATATCACGTGGCGGCGGATAATCGGTTTCCGTACTGGCTTTATGGCGCGCAGCAGGATTCGGGCGGCGTGGGTGTGGCGACATGGTCGCGCGAAGGCGTGCTGAGCTTCCGCGATTGGGAGCCGACGTGTCTGGCGGGCGAGAGCAACACGGTGGTGCCGGATCCCAAGGACGGCAACATCTTATATGGCGGCGGCGCCGGGAGGTGCGATCAGCACCTGAATGTCGCCGTCCCGATGGGCGGTCAGCTTCCGGCGGCCGACCCCAGCGATCCGAATCGCAAGACGTGGACGCTGCCCGAAGTTTTTTCGGCCGCGGACGAGGCGCTGTACTACTCGAATCAGTTCGTGTTCCGCTCGCGCGATCGCGGCAAGACCTGGGAGAAGATTTCCGCCGACCTTGCGCGGCTGCATCCGGCGGTGCCTGCGAATCTGGACCCGGTGACGGCGAAGGATATCGATGAGCAGATGACGGATCGCTTCGGCGTGGTGTACTCGATCGGGCCTTCGCCGCTCGATGCCAAGACCGTTTGGGTAGGCACGGATGACGGGCTGATTCACGTGACGCGAGACGATGGCAAGACCTGGGACGACGTGACTCCGCCCGCGATGACGGCGTGGGGCAAGGTGAGCCAGATCGAAGCCGGGCATTTCGACGTGAACACTGCGTATGCGTCCGTGGACCGGCACCGCATCGCGGACATGAAGCCGTATGTATACGTCACGCATGATGGCGGGAAGACGTGGCAGAACCGTAGCGCTGGAATTCCGGAAGGCGCGTATGTGAACTCGGTCAAGGAGGACACGCAAGCCAAGGGACTGTTGTATGCGGCGACCGAGCTGCGCGTGTATGTTTCCTTCAACGACGGCGAGCAGTGGCAGCCGCTGCAAAACAATATGCCGGTGACAAGCGTGCGCGACATCGTGGTGCACGGAGACGATCTCGATATCGCAACGTACGGGCGCGGGTTCTGGGTGATGGATCAAATGCCGGCGCTGCGGCAGATCGCGGCGCAGGGGCAGCAGATTTTGACGTCGAACGCCTATTTGTTCAAGCCGGGCGAGACGTATGGGATCCGGCAGGGCGGCATGAACGGGACTCCGCTTCCGCATGAAGAGCCGCAGTTGCAGAATCCTCCTTCGGGGGTGGTGGCGTACTACTGGTTGAAGAATGCAACTCAGCAGCCGCTCAAGCTGGAACTGGTGGATGGGTCGGGAGCCGTGCGTGCTTGCGCGGCTAGTGACACGCCGGTGCGTCCGGTGGATACCGAGAGCTTGAACGTGCAGGCGATCTGGCAGCAGCCCGCGCAGCCTCCGTCGGGGTTGGCGGGAATGCACCGGTTTGCGTTGGGCGTGAGCGCGGGGCGGGGCGGCGGCGGATTCGGGCGCGGAGGCGGTGCGGCGCCGGTTCGCGATGCATGTACGGCGGATGCTCCAGCTCAGCCGGCGCAGCAGGCGGGCAGGGGCGGTCGTGGCGGACGCGGTGGTGGCGGCGGGGGTGGCGGCCGCGGCGCCGGCGGGTTGCAGCCGGGGAACTACACGGTGCGGCTGACGGTGGATGGTCAGACCTACACCCAGGCGGTCGCGGTAAAGCCCGATCCGAGGGGTGTGCCCGCCGGAGCAACAGAGTCCCCCTTCGGAAATAAGTAGGTACCGGCCTCCCGGCCGGTACCAGGCGCGCGGAGCGCGACTGCAACCGGTCTGGAGACCCGGTCGCTACTTAATCGCGTAACTTAATACTTGCAGGTCCGATTAACTGGAACTATAATGGCGCTTCGGGGGTGATGTATGCACCTCTCTGAGGTGGTGTTATGAAGGTGCAAGCGGCCGATCAGGCCGTGCAGGCTGTCCGTTCCGCGAACCGGGTGTGGATCCACTTGGGCTGCTCCACGCCAGAGACGCTGGTTGAGGCGCTCGCGGCGCGTGCTCCGCAACTCCACGATGTCGAGATTGTCCACATGGTTCCGTGCGGGTCGGCAGCGTATACGGCTCCTCATCTGGCCGGCAGCTTCCGATTAAACGGCCTGTTCTTAAGCGGCTGCGTCCGTTCCGCAGTGGCCGAGGGGCGGGCGGACTATACACCCATCGCTCTCTCGGATGTCGAGCCCCTTCTGAACTCCGGGGATTTTCCCATCGACGTCGCGCTCATCCAGACATCGCGGCCGGACTCTCACGGCTACGTCAGTCTCGGCGCGGGCGTCGATTGCACGCTGACGGCAGCCCTGCTGGCCAAGCGCGTCATAGCCGAATCCAATGACCAGATGCCGCGCAGTTGCGGCGATTCGTTCCTCCATGTAAGCCAGATTTCGGCAATTGTCGAAACGTCGCGACCGCTGCTCGAGCTAACGGCGGAGCGTCCCAACGACGTACACCGGCGGGTGGCGGCGAACGTCGCCAGCCTGATTCCCGACGCCGCAACCATACAGATGGGCATCGGCGGCATTCCGAACGCGGTGCTCGGGAGTCTGACCGGTCACAAGGACCTCGGCGTTCACAGCGAGATGTGCCCGGACGGGCTGATTCCGCTGGTCGAATCGGGTGTCATCACCGGAGCGCGCAAGACTCTACACCGCGGCAAGATCGTCACCGGGTTTCTGCTCGGCTCGCGCGCGCTGTTCGACTTCGTCGATGAAAACCCGGCCTTCGAGTTTCACCGGACGGGTTATGTCAACGATCCCTTCGTAATCGCGCAGAACGAGAACATGATCGCCATCAACTCCGCGCTTCAGGTGGATTTGACGGGCCAGGTGTGCGCCGATTCGATCGGCACCGCGCCGTATAGCGGTTTCGGCGGGCAGCTCGATTTTATTCGGGGCGCGGCGCGCAGTAAGGGCGGGAAGCCGATTATCGCGCTCCCCTCGACCGCGAAAAATGGGTTTGTGTCGCGCATTGTGCCGGTGCTCGACGCGGGTGCGGGCGTTGTGACCGGGCGCTCCGACGTTCATTATGTGGTGACCGAACACGGCATCGCGTATCTGCGCGGGAAAACAGTCCGGCAGCGCGCCGAGGCGCTCATCGCCATCGCCGATCCGAAATTCCGCGGCACGCTTTACGATTTCGCCAGCAAAACGCATCATCTGGACGCTCGAAGCGCCCTGGTGATTTAGGAGTTCGCATGTCCAACGTCAAGCCAGACCGGGGATTCGTGGAGACGAACATGGAAGAGTGTAAGGGCTGCGGTCTGTGTGTCGCTGCCTGCCCGCCGAACGTGCTGAAGCTTTCGGAGGGATTGAACCGCTACGGCTATCACACCGCCGAATACCTGGGCGCGGGATGCACCGGCTGCGGCATTTGTTTCTTCGCCTGCCCGGAGCCGGGCGGGATTCGCGTTCTTGTGAGGGCCGCATGAAACCGCAACTTACTAAGGGCAACGAAGCGATCGTAAAAGCCGCCGTGCTGGCTGGAGCGCGCGCGTTCTACGGCTACCCGATCACACCCGCGAGCGAGATCGCCGAAGCCGCCGCGTTGTATTTCCCGCAGGCGGGCGGCGTGTTCGTGCAGGCCGAAAGTGAGACCGCCGCCATAAACATGCTCTACGGCGGGGCCGCCGCGGGCGTTCGGTCCATGACGGGCTCCAGCGGACCCGGCATCAGCCTGATGCAGGAAGGCTTCAGCTATCTGGCGGGCGCGGAACTTCCCTGCGTGATCGCCGACATCATGCGCGGCGGTCCGGGCCTTGGCAATATCGCGCCGGAGCAGAGCGACTACAACCAGATTGTGAAGGGCGGCGGTCACGGCAACTATCGCACGCTGGTGCTGGCGCCGTATTCGGTTCAGGAGATGGCGGACCTGACGACGCTGGCGTTCGATCTTGCCGACCGGTACCGCAATCCGGCCGTGGTGCTGGCCGACGGAATGATCGGGCAGATGATGGAACCGGTGCGGTTTGCGCCGGCGCGCGCCGTACCCGCCCCTCCTGATTGGGCGGTCACCGGCGACGCGGTGCATCGCAAGAATCTCGTGTCCTCCATTTTTCTCGAGCCCGATCGCCTGGAAGAACACGTGAACAAACTGGAGGCAAAGTATCGCGCTGCCGAGCGCACGGAAGCTCGCGCGGAGCTGTACCGCACGTCCGACGCCGAAATTGTTTTCGTGGGCTACGGCATCATGGGCCGCGTACTCAAGGCCGTGGTGGAGCAGGCGCGCGCCCGCGGCATCCGCGCCGGTCTGCTGCGGCCGATTACGCTGTACCCATTCCCGGTAGAGCAGGTGCGCACGCTCGGCAAGCAGGCGCGAGCGTTTCTCGTGGTGGAGATGAGCAACGGGCAGTTGCGCGACGACGTACGGCTGCATCTGGAGGGCCGCTGCCCCGTGGAATTCTACAGCCGCACCGGCGGGAATGTTCCCTCGGCGGAAGAAGTGCTGGCATTTACGGAGCGCATGTTCGCGCCCGCCGCTTGCGGAGAGGAGGCAACGATCCATGGTTGAGTTCAAGATCAAAGAAAGCCGTCCGGACTGCTTCTACCCGGTGTTTGAGAGAAAGGCTGACCTGCAGCCCCAGACGCATTACTGCCCCGGCTGCGGACACGGCATCGTGCACAAGCTGCTCGCGCAAGCCATCGACGAACTTGGCATACAGGACCGCACGGTGCTGATCAGCCCGGTGGGCTGCTCCGTGTTCGCCTACTATTACTTCGATGTCGGCAACATTCAGGTGGCGCACGGCCGCGCGCCCGCAGTGGCGAGCGCGGTGAAGCGCAGCCGGCCCCATAGCATCGTGATCGGCTATCAGGGCGATGGCGACCTCGGCGCGATCGGCACGGCGGAAATCGTGCATGCCGCGAATCGTGGGGAAGCGGTCACGGTGATTTTCGTCAACAACGGAATCTACGGAATGACCGGCGGTCAGATGGCCCCGACCACGCCCCTCGGGAAGAAAAGCACCACGTCACCCTTCGGGCGGACGGCGGAGAACGAAGGATATCCGCTGCACATTTGCGAGCTGTTGGCCAGCCTGGAGGCGCCGGTGTTTCTGGAGCGCGTGTCCCTGGCCGACAACAAGAACATCATCAAGACGGGGAAGGTGTTGCGCAAGGCGGTGGAGAATCAGGTGAAGGGACTCGGCTTCAGCCTTGTGGAAGTGCTGTCGCCGTGTCCGACGATTTGGAAGATGGACCCGCTGGACGCGCAGAAGTTTGTGCGCGAAGAGATGGGAGCCACGTTCGCCCTGGGCAACTATCGCGATCGCACGGCAACGGCTGTGCCGTACGCTACTCCCAAAGCAGCGCCTGAGCCGGCCGGAATCCCTGCTATTTTGGGGCTTGAAGCGGCCGAAAGCGACGATGATGCGGCCGACCGGCCGCCCGCGCTCGATTGCCACATCCGGGTGGCGGGGTTCGGCGGTCAGGGCGTGCTGATGCTCGGAGAAGTGCTCGCCGAAGCGGGGCTGGATTCCGGGTATCACGTTTCGTGGCTGCCCTCATACGGTCCGGAGATGCGTTCGGGCACTTCAAACTGCCATGTTCGGATTTCGAGCAGCGAGATCGATTCGCCGCTGGTCTCGCGGCCGGATATTCTGCTGGCGTTGAACGAGCCCTCGCTTCGCAAGTTTCTTCCGGACGTGCAGAACGGCGGCCTGGTTCTATACAACGGCGAAACTGTCCCGGAAGATTGCGCGCGCGCCGAAGTTCGCATCGTTGCCATCCCGTTTACAAAAGTCGCCGACGAGCTTGGAGTGGCAAAGGCGGCGAATATGGTGGTCCTGGGAGCGCTGCTGGAAGCCACGGAGATTTTGGAGGATGCGCGGGTTCGGCAGGCGCTGCGAGAACTGGTGAAGTCGGATCGCTGGTTTGAGGTCGACCTGACTGCCATAGAGCGCGGGCGTGAGGAGATGCGCAAGATCGCAGTCCCGGTGGAGGAAGGGTATCTCTGGGGCGTATGACGTTCGCTCGATTTGCATTTAGACCCGCGCAGCCGTCACTATAAAGCCAGTAACCATGGCAGAAAATGAGCCGATCCGGACGACGCGCGGAATCCAACAATCTCTCATTGCGCCCGTGGACGTAGCACCGCCGGATCCTCTGGTAGAGCCGAAAGGGGTGGTCTACACAAAGCGTTGGGTAGTAGAACTGCTCCTGGATCTGTCGGGGTACGAAATTCACGAAGATCTCGTTGACACAGTAGCCGTGGAACCGTCTGCCGGAGAAGGTGCGTTCCTTATTCCTATGATCGAGCGCCTGGTTGCCTCGACTCGAAAACTGAAGAGGCCGCTGACGGATTGCGAAGGGTCGCTGATCGCTTTTGAACTCGATCACGATAGCGCGAACCGCACTCGCGCCCTTGCTGTGCGGACACTCCAGGCACTCGGAGTGGAAGCGCCGTTGGCGCGACAGTTGGCACAAACTTGGGTTCGTTCGGGCGATTACCTGTTCGAAGCGACGGATATCGGCGCGGATTTCGTAATTGGAAACCCGCCGTACATCAGGCTTGAGGACATACCGGAAACCACGGCATCCATGTACCGCAAGTATTACCGGACGATGTGCGGACGGGCTGACCTGTATGTGGCGTTCTTCGAGGCGGCGCTCCAGCAGTTGAATCGAGGGGGCGTGTGCGCCTTCATCTGCGCCGATCGGTGGATGCGCAATCAATACGGCGCAGCGCTTCGCGACCTGATCACCTCTGATTACGCAGTGGATGCCGTTGTCGAGATGCACATGCGAATGCGTTCGAAGATGAGGTGGACGCGTATCCGGCGATCACGATCATTCGGCGCGAGAAGCAGCAAAAAACGATCGTTGCGGCGGCTGGTCCTGGGGCCGAAAACGCCGCGCCAGGTGTTTTGTCTTCAGCTCTGCGAGACAGTTGTTTTCGAGGCCAGGCACAGGCTGGGCTTCGAACAGCCGTGGTTGAAACGTGGTTTAAGGGTTCGGAACCTTGGCCGTGCCACTCTCCGGAACAACTTAGAGTGTTGAGATTGTTGGAAGACCGGTTCCCTGCTCTCGAGACGACTGCAAAGGTCGGTATCGGTGTTGCCACAGGGAACGACAAAGTTTTTATAACGAAAAATGCAGACCTCGTTGAGCCATCGCGGCTTCTGAAGCTTGCGCTCGGTAGCGACATAGCAACCGGAACCATGAGATGGTCTGGTCATTTCCTGGTAGACCCCTGGGACGCCAACGGCCTCATCGATCTAGCGAAGTTTCCTCTGTTGCGCGCTTACTTCCAGAGTCATGAACAGGTGCTCCGCTGCCGCCACACGGCACAGAAGAACTCGACGGGGTGGTTCAAAACGATCGATCGTGTCACACACAGCCTGGCAGCGCAGTCCAAACTGTACGTGGCTGACATCAAGAACGTGTTTGATCCGGTGCTCGACCGCGGCGAAACATACCCGCATCACAACCTCTACTACATCCAGTCCGGTTCGTGGGATTTGGAAGTGTTGGGCGGCCTCCTTATGTCTGCCGTGGGTCAGTTCTTCGTCGAATCGTACGGCATACGCATGCGCGGAGGGTACTTGCGGTTTCAGGCGCAATATCTTCGGCGTATTCGAGTCCCAAGCCCGGCCGCAATATCCGAGACTCAGTCAGTCCGTCTCAAGAGCGCCTTTCAAGCATGCGACCGCCACGCTGCCACGAAAACAGCGCTTGAAGTGTACGGGCTGGAGCAGCGAGAGATGGAGACGGCGCTTGGATATCAATAAGCGTCTACGCCAGGCAGTGCAGAGCTACTGGGACGCCCGCGCACTAAATAAAGCAAAGCAGTTGGAGGCCGGAAAAATCGATGCCGGAACGCGCAGCGAGGTAACGGGCGGCGCCCAAATGGGCGCAATGGAAGTGCTGGTCGCTGATATTCTATGCGACGCCGGGCTGAACAAGCTCGACGTGAAGACTCGGACAGCATTGGAGTTGCCGGGTTACTACCGTGCCGAAAAGAAGTGGGACTTGATTGTTCTTTCAAACGGACAACTCGTGACGGCAATGGAGTTAAATCGCAGGTCGGCCCCTCCTTCGGCAACAATTTCAATAACCGCAGTGAAGAGGCCATCGGAAGTGCAACCGATCTTTGGGTCGCGTTCCGCGAGGGCAGGTTAGGAAGCGCTCCACCTCCGTTTCTCGGCTACTTCTTTTTACTAGAGGACTGCACCAACGTTCGCCGGCCAGTGGGGAACAAGGAGCCATACTTCAAAGTAGACCCCGTCTTCCGTGAGGCTTCCTACAGCCGCCGCTATGAGGTTTTGTGCAGGCGGCTGGTTCTCGAGCGGGTTTATAGCGGGGCGTGTTTCGTCATGGCAACGAATTCAGCCAAAACCAGAATCAGCGAACCGGCGAGCGATCTAAGCTTTGCACGGTTCGTCGCCGCTTTGCGCGGCCATGCGGTCACATTCCTTGGCAGCCAAAGCGCATAGCTATCCAAACGCCGTGGCGACCGGACGGTGCCGTTCGTTAAGATGGCGGGATGCCCACTGCGCCCCACGTTGAGAAGCACTTCGAGGCCTCGGACACCGTCCGCGATATTGTGATTGGCATGTCGGACGGCTTGACCGTTCCGTTCGCGCTCGCCGCCGGTCTTTCCGGCACCGTTGCTCAGACTGGAATTGTAGTGATTGCCGGACTTGCGGAAATTGCCGCAGGTTCCATCGCCATGGGTCTCGGCGGTTATCTCGCTGCGCGCACGGACCGCGACCACTACGAGAGCGAACGGCAGCGCGAAATCCGTGAAACCGTGGAGCTGCCGGACAAAGAGCGCGAAGAAGTGGCCGACGTATTTCGCGGGTACGGCATGAGCGAGGAGCACATTGCGCCCGTAGTGGCAGCCATCAGCGCCGACCAGAAACACTGGGTCGACTTCATGATGAAGTTCGAGCTCGGCTTCGAAGAGCCGGACCCCAAGCGCGCGCGCAACAGCGCTGTCACGATCGCCGCGTCTTATATCGCCGGCGGTCTGGTGCCGCTCGCGCCGTATATCCTGATTCCGGATCTTGACCGCGCGCTGCAAGTCTCGGTAATCGTCACATTGATCGCACTGTTCGTTTTTGGATATTTCAAAGGCCGGATGACCGGCATCTCGCCGTTCCGCGGTGGACTGCAGACCGTGGTGATCGGTGGACTCGCTTCCGCGGCCGCATTTGGACTGGCACGGCTGATTAAGGGCGCCTGAACGTATCGCCCATCACCGCGCGACGCCCGCCCGGCTTTCTACTCTCAAAGTATGAAGCTGAGTGGAAAGCGCGCCGTGGTCACCGGCAGCGACCAGGGCATCGGACAGGCCATCGCCTTGCGGCTCGCCGAAGAAGGCGCGGACGTGGTCATCAACTACCGTAAGAATCAGGAAGGCGCCGAAGAGACGCGCGCCAAAATAGCCGGCATGGGCCGCCGGACGCAGGTGATTCAGGCGGATGTCTCCAAGATCGAAGAAGGCCGGCGGCTCGTCTCGCAATCCGTCGATGCGCTCGGCGGCCTGGACATTCTGGTAAACAACGCGGGAATCGAGAAGCGCGCGCCGTTCGTCGATGTGACGCCGGAAGATTACGAGGCGGTCGTCGACGTCAATATGAACGGACCGTTCTGGATCGCGCAGGCGTTTGCGCGGCATTGCCGTGACGCGAAGCACGGCGGCCGCATTATCAACATCAGCAGCGTTCACGAAGAGCTGCCGTTCCCGCACTTCACGGCGTACTGCATGGCGAAGGGCGGACTGAAGATGATGATGCGGAACATCGCCATCGAGCTCGCAGAGCTTGGGATTACCGTGAACAACATCGCGCCGGGGGCGATCGAGACTCCGATCAACAAAAAGCTGCTCAGCGATCCCAAGCTCCTGGAGCCGTTGCTCGCGAACATCCCGCTGCACCGCATGGGGAAGCCGGAAGATGTGGCCGGAGTCGCTGCGTTTCTCGCCTCCTCCGATGCCGATTACATCACCGGCACCACCACGGTGATCGACGGCGGATTGCTTTGGAACTACAGCGAACAATGAGCTACCTTCCGATTCAGGACTACGGCGTCATTGGTGACATGCGGAGCCTCGCTCTGGTGGGCAAGAACGGCTCCATCGATTGGCTGTGCATGCCGAACTTCGATTCGCCGAGTGTATTCGCGGCCATTCTCGACGACAAAAAAGGCGGGGCATTCTTTCTGCGGCCGGACGGAGACACGGACGTCAAGCAGATGTATCTGCCCAACACGAACGTGCTCATCACCCGATTTTTCAGCGACAAGGGTATGGTGGAGGTCACCGATTTCATGTCGGTGGGTCGCGAGTTCGGCGGCGAGACGCAGCAAACGGCCCATCAGCTCGTCCGCCTCGCCAAAGCGATTCGCGGACCCGTGCGCATCCGCATGAACTGCACGCCGGCGTTCGACTATGCCAGGCAGGGGCATGAAATCGAACTCGGCGAAGATGCCATGAGCGCCGTATTCTCCTCGCCGAAGCAGCAGTTTGTGCTGCGCAGCAATCGCACGCTGCAACGCTCCGGCAACGGCGTGGAAGCCGAGTTTGAGCTGCAGGGCGACGAGCAGGCGGTCTTCATCCTGCGCCACCGCGAGGGGCATGCGCATAAGAGTTTCATGGAGGCGCCGCCGGACGGCGAGACGCTGCTCAACGAGACGGTTCGATTTTGGCGCGCTTGGGCAAATCACAGTCAATATCATGGGCGCTGGCGCGAAACCGTGATGCGGTCTGCGCTCATCCTGAAGCTCATGACGTTTATGCCCACCGGCGCGATTGTCGCTGCGCCCACGACGAGCCTGCCCGAACAGATCGGCGGGGTTCGCAACTGGGACTACCGCTTCACCTGGGTTCGCGACGCCGCGTTCACCGTGTACTCGTTGATGCGCCTGGGCTATACGGAAGAGGCGGCTGCGTTTGCCCGCTTTATGCAGGAGCGCGCGAAGGAGGCCGACCCCAACGCCAGCGACGGTCCGCTCAACGTGCTGTACCGGATCGACGGCCGCCACGATTCGGTGGAAGAGACGCTGGATCACCTGGACGGCTACCGCGGCTCGAAACCCGTGCGGATCGGCAACGCAGCCGTGGGGCACTTACAGCTCGATATATACGGCGAGTTGATGGATGCGCTCTACTTATACGATAAGTACGGCACTCCGCTGTCCTATGACATGTGGATACAGATCGAGCACATGCTGGATTGGGTGGTGAAGAACTGGGATCAGCCGGACCAGAGTATCTGGGAGGTGCGCGGCGGACGAAGGCCATTCACTTACTCGAAGTTACAATGCTGGGTAGCGCTGGACCGCGGACTGCGGCTGTCGCGGAAGCGCTCTTTCCCCACGGAAGTGCTGAACTGGCTCACCGCGCGAAACGACATCTACCGCGCCATTATGGAGAAGAGCTGGAATGAGCAGGAGCATGCGTTCACGCAGTATTACGGCTCCGATGCCGTGGATGCGGCCACCCTGATGATGCCGCTGATGCTTTTTGTCTCGCCCAGGGACCCGCGCATGGTTTCCACAATTGACCGCATTCGCCAGCAGCTGGCGACTGATAGCTTGGTGCGCCGCTACGTGATCGGTCACAGCGCGCAAGACGGACTTCCCGGCAACGAAGGTTTCTTCAGTGTATGTTCCTTCTGGCTCGTAGAAGCGATGGCGCGCGCGGGGTATGTGGAGGAAGCGCAGTTACAGTTTGAGAAGTTACTTTCGTATTCCAATCACCTGGGGTTGTTTTCCGAGGAAATCGGAGCGAAGGGCGAGTTGGTGGGCAACTTTCCGCAGGCCCTGACGCACTTAGGGCTGATTAGCGCGGCTCATAACCTGGATCGCGAGCTGGGTTAGCAAACCGATCATTCCATCGGAGTCGGGCGGCCTCCTGCTCTCTTCTGCTCCACGCTGGTCGGTGTGTGCGGACCGTACTGGCGGAATGGCTCACCCTGATTCGTGAGGACGGTGGCATCCACGTTCATGCCGGGCCGCAGCACGACGCCGGCAGGGAGATGATCGAAAACGATCTTCACCGGGATGCGCTGCACAACTTTCACGAAATTCCCGGTGGCGTTTTCCGGCGGAAGAAGGCTGGTGCGCGCGCCGGTGGCTCCCGAAATGGAGTCCACGCGACCCCAAATCTTGTCGCCGTACATGTCGATGGTCACTTCGGCGGCGTCGCCCGGCCGCATCTCGGCCATCTGTGTTTCCTTGAAATTCGCCGTGACCCACACGTCGGCGAGCGGCACGATCGTCATAATGGCCTGCCCGGGTTGTAGCGTCTGGCCGGGCTCGACATTTTTTTGCGTCACCACTCCATCGATTGGCGCGACGATCGTGCAGTAGCTGAGTTGCAACTCGGCGGCTTCCAGATCGGCGCGGGCCTGCTGGATTTTGGCCGCCGCGCCGCGCGCCTGCGCCTGCTCAACGGTAACCTGCTGCTGGTTGGCTTTGGATTCCTGGACACCGGCGCGTGCCTGGCGGACCTTCGCCTGCGCGGCGACAGCGGCGTCGCGTGCATTCGCGGCTTGCTGGCGCGCGGCTGCGAGTTGCTGCTGGGCAGCACGCACCTGTTCCGCCGCTACCTGGGCCTGCGCGACATACGCATCGTATTGCTGGCGCGACACCTCATCTTTGGCGACCAGAGCGCCCATGCGGGAAACATCCGCCTGAGCTTTACGATTGTTGGCCTCAGCTTGCGCCACGCCGGCTGCGGCGACCTGAATATCCGCGGTCTCCGCTTCCCGCGCCGATTCCTCCGCTTGCCCGGCCTGTGCGATGGCGGCCTCGAGATTGGCCTGCGCTCCGGTGGTCCCGCTGGCCAGAGTGCTGCGACTGACCGGGATGCTCACTTGCGCGGCATTCGCCTGTTCTTCAGCGGCGGCGAGGGCGGCTTTCGCCTGATCCACGCGCGCCTGATAGTCGCGCGGATCGATGCGCACGAGCACCTGTCCCGCCTTCACGTTCCAGTTATCGCCCGCCAGCACCTGCTGAACCGTGCCGGTGATGCGCGGCGCGACAGGAGCGATGTGGCCGTCCACCTGTGCGTCGTCGGTGGATTCCCGATGGCGGCCATGCCACCAGATATACCCGCCCACCAGCAGCAACAGGATCAGTAGAGGAATAGCCCATTTGAGCCAGCCTTTTCGCTTCGCCCACTTGCCGCCGTCGTCGGGCGGCGGAAGTGCTTTGGTCTCTTCGTGAGGAGGCGGCAAAGCCGCCGTGGGGCGGCCGTCGGATGGTTCCTTGGTCTGGTCGAGGTCCCGTTCGACCTCACCGGTAGAAGGCATGCCCATGGATCGGCAAGCCAGGGGCCAACTTGCGCCCGCGTACGAACAATCACTGCCACCGTAACCGCCGGCGCCCTTAGCGCGAATCACGGTACATATGGAGCGCATCGAGGCGAAGCACCCCCGGGCCATCCGGTGGTTTCATTGGATCAATTTTCCCATTCTGTTGCTGATGATCTGGAGCGGCATGCTCATTTATTGGGCCCATGACGTTTACCGCGTGGGTGTGGGTAGATTCACATTGTTCCATTTCTTTCCGCAGTGGCTGTACAGCGCGTTCCACTTCAAGTTCAGGCTGGCTGAAGGAATGGCGTGGCACTTCGTCTTCATGTGGCTGTTCGCGATCAACGGCGTTGCCTATGTGCTGTACACCGCCATCTCCGGCGAGTGGCGATACCTGGTGCCGAATCGCAACTCGCTTCGCGAAGCGATTCAGGTCACGCTGCACGATCTGCATCTGAGCAAGACCGCCCCGCCGCCCCGCAAATTCAACGGCGCGCAACAGATCGCGTATAGCAGCATCATCGTGATGGGAGCGGGCAGCCTGATCACCGGCCTGGCAATTTGGAAGAGCGTGAGCCTGGGATGGCTGACGGCGATGCTCGGCGGGTATGAGATGGCGCGGTTGGAACATTTCGCGCTCACCATCGGATATGTCGCGTTCTTCTTCGTGCACATTGCGCAGGTGGCGCGCGCCGGCTGGAACAACCTGCGCGCCATGATCACCGGTTACGAAGTCGTCACGGTGGAAGAACCCAAGGCCGCGGAGGAGAGCGCATGACCGTGAAACAGGAGATGGCGCGCCGCACGCGGCGCAGCTTTCTGACCGGCGGGGCCGCCGCGCTGCTCGGCGCAAGCGCGTGGGAGTGGCTGCGGACGCGCCGCGAAGACGATGGCGAGCCGTGGCCGTTGCGCCTCGGATTGCGGGCGGACGAGCAGATCTCGCGCGACTTCTTCAGCGAAGCCCGGCTGGCCCGCACGTTTAAAACGGCCGAGGCGCAGGCGCCCAAGCCGAATGGAAAAGTAGGGCTGGATGACCCCGTGCCGGCGGATTGGTCGCTGACGCTCGAGGGATTCGTGAACTCCGGCGACGATGTGACGGTGACTATGGATCAGATCCACGCGCTCCCCAAGACGGAACTGGTCGCGGAACTGAAGTGCATCGAAGGGTGGCGCACGGTGGTGCACTGGGGAGGCGTCCGCTTCCGCGATTTCGCCGAGCGGTTCGGGGATGGTCCGTTCAGCAGAAATGCGTACATCGGCATGGAAACACCCGATGGCGAATATTATGTCGGTCTGGACCTGCCCAGCGCGATGCATCCGCAGACGATTCTGGCCTACGAGATGAACGGCGCACCGCTCACAGCAGAACACGGCGCGCCCTTGCGTCTCGCCATTCCGGTGAAGTACGGCATCAAGAATATCAAGCGCATCGGCAAGATCACGTATGCCACCGCGCGGCCTCGCGATTATTGGGCTGAGGATGGTTACGACTGGTACGCGGGTTTCTAGCCTCGACTTACACTTCAGTGAGCGTTCGATGCGGCTGCGCCGTTATGGTTTTGCGCGCTGGACCAACCTCGCACTATCCGGCTGTACGACGACACCCGTGCGGCTTCGCGGACCGATACGTCGGATTTCTCCATCGGGTCGCGCTCCAGATCGAACAGTTTTGCCCGGCCCGAGCCGGTTTCGTAGATGAATTTCCAAGGGCCATCGCGCAGGCCCAGAAGGCCCAGAGAATAGTCGGTAAAGAAAAGCGCCATCCGCGGCGTCTCGTCAAACATCGTTCGACCCTGGTAATTTGCCGGCGCCGGTAGACCGAGTAAATCCAAGATTGTAGGCGCGGTGTCCACCAGGCTGACCACCTGCTTCACGCGTTCCTGCCGCTGCATCAGGCCCGGCGCTGCGATCACGAATGGCACATGAACATTCTCTTCGTACACGAAAAACGTGTGTCCGTAGTTGCCCTCGTGTTGGTGGAAGGCTTCCCCGTGATCGCCGTATATGACCCACACCGTGTTTTGCTCGAGTCCGCGTGCCCGTAACCCGTCCATGAGAGCGCCCAGCGAAACATCGCCGTAGTGCAAGGCGTTGCGGTACTGGTCCACCTCGGTCGTCACCGGCAGCGGGCCTGGTTCCGGTGTGGCATACGGGTGATGGCCCGCGATGGGCAGGTAGTTCAGAAAGAACTTCTGACCGCGCGGCAGGCTGTCGATCCACGCCAGCATCCGTGCCACCGTCGCGGGCTCGTCCACTCCGAAGCTCGACTGGTGATTTCCGCCGATGGCTCCGGCATCCTCCAACGTCTGGTATCCGCGGCCGCGGATGATCGCCTCCATACCCAGGTATTCGAATCTCCCCGAGTGGAAGAGCGCAGTGCGGTAACCGGCATCGCCAAGAACAGTCGCCACCGCGCGGCAATCTGACGCTTCGTATTCTTCCGGCGTGCTGTCGAATGCCGGGAACATGGAACAAAGCACCGAGAATAGTCCCTTGATGCTCTCCGGGTAAACTGCATACGCATTCTCGAAGACGAGTGCCCGGCGTGCGAGGGTGCTCAGATTCGGCATAGGGTCGCGCAGGGCGCTCCCGGCCCCACCGAAAAGCGGCAGGTATTGAGCCGCGGTGGATTCCAGACTGATCATCACGACATTGTGTCCGGCGGCAGAACCTTTAAACCGCGAGAGCCGGCCGGGCGGGAACTCCGCGGGGAAGCGCGATGCGCGCCAATCCATCGCCGCGGCCTCCGCGGTTGCTGCCGGGCGTCCGCTACCCAGCAGTGCCGTGATTACATTGCGCTCCATGCCCACCGTGTCCACGCGCCTGGCCGCTATCGGACCCGCCAGCACCACCGGCATCGTGCAGGCGAGCCCGGCGATCGCCACCCGCCGCGGCGTGTGGCTCAGTAACCGTGGCAGAACCAAAGCCGCCGTGAGCACGGAAACCACCAGCAGGATGTTGGACGCGGTCACATATCCCATCATCGAATCGGCCAGCGGTCCGCGAGCGGCACGCAGCATCGGCCGCGTCAAAGGTGTGAAGACCACGCGGCCAACCGGTATGTTGATCGCCGCGTAAATCGCCGCGGCCCAGTATAACGACCAGGCAATCCGCGTTGGGGCGCCGGCTCTTTGCAAGCCGATGTCGATCGCCGCGAACGCCAATGCAACCGCCGCGTCCTGCCAGGCATACGCCACCAGCGCGATACCGGAAAGCGGCGCGGCGTGCCCCCATAACACAGCCAGCTTTGCCGCGAAAAAAATCAGCAGCAGGCTCGCGCCTCTCATCGCCGCACCATATTGAGCCGCTTCAGCAACACCGGGGAGACCACGGTTCCGCTTCCGCGGCGACGCCAGATCCAGTCATGGATCAGCACGACCCGCGAAGGAGGCTGCCGATAGATCGCCTCCCGGTCCCCGCTCAGACACAATGGAATCACCGTGAGATCGCAATCAAGTGGTCCGTCGCTTGTGTAACGCTCGTTGCGATACTCGATGCCGTCTCCGAGGAATGTCTGCGCCGTTTCCAGATTCCGCGCGTCTGCATCGACGATCGTGAGTCGCACGCCTGGCAGCAGTTCTCTCAGGATCAAAGCCGTTCTCGGAAACAGACCGCCGCCCACAATCGTCGCGGACGAGATAGTCTCTACCTCCGGTATCAGGCGCTGAAAGGCTCTTCGGTGACAGCGCAGCACGAAACGCTGCAAACCGGGCCACCGCAGCACCAGGCGTTCCAGCAGTTCCAGCGGCCGGACGTCCAGCCAGCGCAGCAAGGGCGGCCAGCGGCTAGCCTTCGCGTCGCGCGCTTTGCACCGCGGCAACCCGCTCCAGTGCGCAGCGGGATGGGCGTGGTGCTCTGCATGGTAACCGTCGTTGAACCAGAAGAAATTGTAAAGCCGTCCGTAGTGGCTGGTGGGTGCGCCCGCGGGGTGTTCCCAGTACCCTTGCATCGCGCACAATAGCAGCCCGCCGAGATATCCCGGAAGATACACCAGCAGAAAAAAGCGCGGATGCAGAGTGGCCAGCAAAGCCATCAAAGTAAAAACCAGCATCGTCTCAAAACAGAGCTGCCGCGAAACTCGCAGCCGCCACTCCGCTCCAGCATGATGGGCCAGGTGACGGTCGCGCCAGAGTGTTTGTGGAATGCCGAGCAGAAGAGTCAACACGGCGGAAAATGCGCGGTTCAGCCCTCTCGATCGGAAAAAAGGTTTGTGGATGAAATTATGGGCGATGGTGTTTGCGTTCCACCACATTCCGGCAGCGATAACCGGCACTGTCGGCGATGCTGCCAGCGCCAGGCCGTGCAGCCCGGCGAGTGTCACCAAAATGGCGTCACTGCGCGAGAATCGCCAGACTCCGATGCTCGCGTGCTCCGGCGCAACGAAAGCCATACCTCTTCAGCGCTCTTTGTAATCCAACAGCGCCTTGGCCCGCGGCTGATCCGCGTTGATTCTGGCCACGCCGTTGCCGATCGGATAATCGTCGGGAGAACTCGCCGCCTCATCCGATTTCCGCACGCGAATCTGCCCTTTCCTGAACCAAACCGACCCGAACCCTACCACCTGGCGGGAACCCGCGACCGATTTCAGATCGTTCCATTCTCTGAGTGCGACCTCCTCGGAGCCTTTCGGCAAGGCGAGATACAGGTAGCCTGCTTGCGGCTCCGAATACGCGCCCGGGTTTCCTTGGTCCGCGGTAAGGAAGACTCCGGCGATTCGGATCCGCTGCGGCTGATCGCCGGCTGGTTCAAATGCCATCTTGTTTACCAGCGCATATACGCCGATTGGCCCGCTGGCTTCAGCGATTCCCCCACCCGACGTAAGAGCGAGAACTGCTGTGGCGAAACAGACAAGTGTCTTCATTGGTCCCCTCCTTGAGTGGCAATCGTTCGGCAGTGAGACGGAGAGCGGCCCGCGAGTGTTAACCGGATTTTCGAGCTTGCCCGCGCTTACTTCCGCAAACGCGAATGCAGATAGCGGCCGGTGTAGGAAGCTTTGCATGCCCCCACTTGCTCGGGGGTGCCTGTGACCACCACTTGCCCGCCGGCGTGGCCTCCCTCCGGACCCAGGTCGATCACGTGGTCGGCGGTCTTGATCACATCGAGATGATGTTCGATGACGATTACGGTGTGGCCGGCATCCGCCAGCCGGGCGAGGCATTGCAGCAGTCGCTCGATATCGGCCAGATGCAGGCCGGTAGTCGGCTCATCGAGAATGTACAGCGTGTGCTTCGATTTTTGTAACTTCGAAAGTTCGGCCGCGATCTTGATTCGTTGGGCCTCGCCGCCGGAGAGAGTGGTTGCGGATTGTCCAAGCGTCAGATACCCGAGTCCCAGATCGTTCAATACCGCGACCTTCTTACTGATCGCCGGCTCGGACGCGAAGAACGCGACACCTTCCTCGATCGGCATGTTCAGGATGTCCGTGATGGTCTTGCCACGCACCGTCACATCCAACGTCTCTGCACTGAAGCGGGAACCTTTGCAAACGGCGCAGGTAACTTCCACGTCAGGCATAAAGTAGAGCTGCGTGGTGGTGACGCCCTCGCCCTGGCACTCCTCGCAACGGCCGCCTTTCACGTTGAAGCTGAAGCGCCCGCGCGTATATCGGCGCTCGACGGAAATGGGCGCGGCGGCAAACAGCTCGCGAATGGTGTCGTAGAAGCCGATGTAGGTTGCGGGGTTGGAGCGGCTGTTGCGCCCGATCGGAGACTGGTCGATATTCACGACCCTGTGCACGTGCTCGGCGCCTTCGACGGAATCGTGATCGCCCGGCAGTGTGCGCGTATCCACCAGCCGCTTCCACAGTGCTTTGTAGAGTATTTCGTTGATCAGGGAGCTTTTGCCGGAGCCGGATGCTCCCGTAATAGCGATCAATTTCCCGAGCGGAAATTCCACGTCAACGCGTTTCAGATTATTCTCTCTCGCGCCGCGCACCACCAGGGAATGGCCCGTTCCCTTGCGGCGGCCCGATGGGGCTTCGATGCTCCTGCGCCCGGAAAGAAACTGCCCGGTGGGCGAAGCCTTGCATTTCAGAATGTCGTCGAGCGTGCCTTGCGCTACCACCGAGCCGCCGTGAACGCCAGGTCCGGGACCCATCTCCACAATATGATCGGCCGCCCGGATGGTGTCTTCGTCGTGCTCCACCACCACCACCGTGTTGCCGATGTCCCGCAGGTTCTGCAGCGTCGCGATCATCTTGGCATTGTCTTTCGGATGCAAGCCGATACTCGGCTCGTCCAGAACGTAGAGCATGCCCATGAGTCCCGACCCGATCTGCGTAGACAGCCGGATGCGCTGCGCCTCTCCGCCCGAAAGCGTCCCCGAGCGCCGGTTGAGGTTCAGGTAATCGAGGCCGATTCCCAGCAGCAGTTCAATCCGGCGGCGAATCTCGCCGATCACCTGCCTGCCGGCTTGCGCTCCCCGCCCGGAGGGTTTCAGCCCGCTGAGGAATGCATGCAGTTCGTCGAAATTGAGCGCGCCGACCTCGTGGATGCTCTTTTGGGCGATGGTGAACAACAGCCGCGTCGCACGCAATCGGCTGCCGTCGCAATCGGGGCAGGTGCGCTCCACCATCACGCGGTCGAGCCACTCCTCCATGCCGGAGTTCGCTTCTCCCCGCTGTCGGTATCGCCGGTACTGGCGCTCGATGCGGCGCGCGATGCCTCCAAAGCCGACCTCGTGCCGGTCCCAATTCTCGTGCGTGACCTTGCTTTCGGGCGGAGGGATGGTGCGCAGCTTTCGTCCATCCAGACCGTACAAAATCGTGTGGCGCACTGCCTCGGGGAGTTTTTCCCACGGGTCGTCGAGCGAAAACCCCAGCGTCCTGGAGAGCGTGTACATGATTCGCCCGTCCCAGGTGTCGGGATTGTGCCGGTACGCTTCCCGCACGAAACAGCCGCCGCGGATGCTTCGGCTGGGGTCGGGAACCAGCAATTCCGGATGGGTGATCTTGTGGACCCCGAGGCCGCCGCACGTCCGGCAAGCGCTCTCCGGATTGTTGAACATGAAGTACTCGGGTTCTATGCCTCCATACACGAAATGATGCGTGGGACTGCACAGCGCCCCATAAAAGCGATTGGCATCGGCCTTCGATGCGCCCTTCACCACGGCAATCTGCATCAGCCCGTCGCCCACCAGCAGTGTTGCGGCAATCGCCGCTTTTATTGCCTTCTCGTGCTTGTGGCCGGCGATCACGCGGTCCACCACGGCATCCATGTCCGTCACGTCCGCCTCTTCGAGAGCCAACTCGCCGGAAAGATCGACGCGGTTGCCGTCAATGATCATCTGCCGGCAGCCTTTTTTGCGCACTTCCGTCAGAACGAAGTCGATATCCTCGCCGTAGACCTTGAAGACGGGAGCGCGGAGTTCGATTTCAGCGCCTTCGGGAAGACCGAGTACGGCTTCCAGGATCTGATTCGGAGTGCGGCCGAGGACGGACTCGCCGGTTCGCGGGCAGTGCGGTTCTGCAATGGTGGCGTAGAGGAGATTCAGATAACTCGCCATGTCGGTCATGGTGCCGACCGTTGAGCGCGGGTTGCTGCCTACCGTTTTCTGCTCGATGGAAATTACCGGCGAAAGGCCGTAAATGAAATCCACATCGGGTTTGGCCACCTGCGAGATGAAACGCTTCGCAAAGGTGGAGAGCGACTCCATATACCGGCGCTGCCCTTCGGCGTAAATGGTGTCGAACGCGAGGCTGGATTTGCCGGAGCCGGAGAGTCCGGTGACCACAATCAGACGGTCCCGCGGCAATTCGAGCGAGACGTTCTTCAGGTTGTGCACGCGTGCGCCCTGCACCCCGATCGTAGTGCGGGCCAGCGGCTTACCGGAAGTGCGGCTGGAACTACCCGGCATCGGCCTCGTTCGACCCGCAGAAGAATGCCAGCTCGTTGACGTCCACGTTACTCCTTTTCGTGAGCCGGGCCGGGATCGACGCTTTGCCGATCAGACCTCGATCCGACAGGTATTCGCAAGCCATGGTCACTCCGTGCACGCCGAAGTTGCGCCGGAAATAGTCCTCGATCTCCGTCGCCGAGCGCGCTTCCCCGGCGTCGGTGAGGTGCTCGAAGATCGGCGCGAACAATGCCGGCGTGTGCCGTTCCAGGTATCCCTCAGCGGCGGAAAGCGCGGCTTCGATTCGCGGCCGGGTCTTCTTCGAGTTCAAAAGGTCTGTGTAGACGATCTTGAAAAGCGGGGGATTGAGCGCGAGCGCTCGCGGAAGCGTTTCCCGGTCTAGGAGCTTCCCCGCCCGCAGCAGTTCGATCCTGGCGAGCCCATCGGCGGCGTAGAGAAGCCATAGCGCCGCGTAGTCGAGGTCCCCGCGTGTGGCCAGCCATTTCTGCGCCTTATATAAGTACGGCAGGGTCTGGCTGGCTGCGGTGAGAAGCTGCAGGCGCGTGTCTCGTTCGCCGAGTGAAGCGAGCCGTTCGAAAAGAGCGGGGATGGTCTCATCGTGCGTATAGAGAATACGACCCTTGGCGAGCAGAGAGTAGATGAATGAGCTGCACAGCGCTCCTTCCACCGTCTTGCGAAACTCGCCGCGCGTCATCAAGTTGACATGAACGTTGATGCCGTCGGCATACACGGAAACACCTTCCCGGTCCGCCTTCTTGTCGTCGATGGTGACCAGCACCATGTCGATGTCGGACTTCGACCAGACGGTGTCGTGAGACAGGCTTCCGCAGAGAATCGCGGCCAGGATGGAGCGATCGCGCTTGATCTGTTCAACGAGCGCAATTAGCGCAGCGTTGAATCGATCCTGCACGTCAGTGGCGGTATGCGCCGTCGTCTGCGATGGCATCCTGCTCACGCGATTATATCGCCGACACGCCCGGGGCTGAAGGCCCGCCAGCTTGCGAGCCGGGTAGCTGCGTCACTGGCGGGTGTTGGTCAGTGGTTTAAAGCCTGCGCCAGCGTGGTGAGTACGTTTGCCTGGTGTTGCGTCAGCGTTTTATCCACCTCCGCGTTCACCTGGTTCATGAATGCATTCAACTGGCCCGCTCGCGATTGCACGTTTCCGCGGCTGTCCGATGCCGCTGCCGCGTCGAGCTTCGTGCAGAGCGAGGCTGCCGTCTGCGGCTTTGTCTCATACACATTCGCGACCGCGCAAAGTCCGCCGAAGCTCAGCACATCCGGCTGCAGCGATCCCCCCAGACTACTCGGCATCACGGCGGGCAAGAGCGCGACGTTCTCGCCGGCGGCCCCGAGCTGCATCGTCTGTGCGAGCGAGGAGAAGAAGCCCGTGTGAAGCCCTTCCGGTTCGTTGAACTCGACGATGCGGCTCAGCGTGATGCCTCCATTCGCGACATCCGTATTCGAAAAGTTCCCGAGCACCGCCGGCAGAGTCGAGCCGAGATGCACATAGCTTCTCGCCTGACTCAGTGCATCGGAGCTCAGATTCAGCAGGGATGCGATCGCGTCGGCTCCGTTGGCGAGGATATGGGAAAACATTGCCTGACGCGCCGTGTCCGCGCCGGGCGTCGGAGTCGTCGCGACATTGCAGCCCTGGTCAATCGTTACGGTGGTCGACCCCGTTACGCCGGGTGCGCCAGGTTCGGCGCGTGCGCTCCACTGCGTCAGCGTCGCTACGGGCACCGAATAGAGGTACCCATTCTCCGTTCCGGTAGCCAGTTGCGAGTCCTGCAGGAAAGTTGCGATATCGGTGAGGCCAGGGTAAGCCGCGTTCGGAGTCTCCGCATGGAGCCGTCCGGCGGCCGTGCACATGGTTTGCAGCTCGTTACTCGCCTGTTGCAGATTAGCCGCTTCGCGGACCTTCTGCACCGCCGGCAGTAACAATCCGATCAGTATCGCGATGATCGCGATCACGACCAATAACTCGATCAGCGTAAAACCTGAGCGTGCGCATTTTCTATGCATCGCCATCCTCCGTGTGTTTCGGTAGCGAGATTATATGCGAACTTCGTCAGAATCGTTCAGGCTACGCAAGTATTTCCGCATCCGGAAGGTCGAAATCATACAACTCCGGCCGGGAGACTCCCGCTAACTCGCAGTTCCCCGGATCTCAGTTGTCGGTGGGCACTTTCTCGATGCGGTCCACCACCAGCATTTCGACACTCGCCTTTCCCTGCCGGATCTTCAGCCCGAGCTGGCTCTCCAGCGCCTCCAGCATCGATTCGCCTTCTGGGGCAGCGCCGCCCGCTTGCGGATTGTCGGCTTGCGGCGACCATGTCAGCTTGATATCGTACTTGCCTGTCAGACCCGTCGCATCGATTACCGGACGCGGTGCGCCCCCAATGGAGAGCCGGCCTTCGAGCATCCCCGCCAGTTGCTTCATGGTGCCGCCGGGCGCTACAAAATGAGCGGTGCCACCGGTGAAGAAACCCATCGTCTTGCCGGCGGGGATGATGGGATAGCCATCCTTATCGCGCTTGGGAAACGTGCCGCGTTCGGTGGGAACATCGGCCGGATCGCCGGGCTTGCGATCCACCCACTCCTTCTCCTTAAAACCGCTCTTGCCAACGATCAGTTCGTATACGGGGATCTCCCTGTTTTCCCGGTGCACCTTCAGCTTGAACCGCTCCTCCAGGAAGTGCTGCCACATGAGCTTGACGTCCTCTTTGGTGCTCCCGGCGGGGACCTTGGCGTCGATCTGGTATTCGGGCGCGGCGCCGGTCGTTTTAGGAAGGGAGATCTGAGTAAAACTCACCCCGTAAGCCATCGCTATGGTTTGCGTCGGCTGCCAGTGGCTGCAGTTGATGTGTCCGGGGTCGTTGCTGCCGGGACCGCCGCGGCACCCGTAGAAGTTCACCTGCGCATCGGCCGGCATAGGCTTGATGGACACCACTTCGAACTCCGGCTGAGCGGCAGCAGGTTGGGCGTGCGTAGTTCCGGTGACCAGGAGTTGCCCGATGGCGAACAAGACCACGAAATGTCGTTGTGCCATTCCCTCTACCATACGGCAAGTCGCTGCGTGCCGCTGCCCCTTCGTTTACAGGCGCCCTACGGGTTCAGCCCCTGAATGACAAGCGCGGCCAGGGCTTCGGCGTATTTCTGAGTCGGCGGCTCATTCTTCACCAGAAAACGATAGTAGAGCGGCCCGTAAAGCGAGTCCAGAATCAAATCGAGATTCGCGTCTTTGCGCAACTGTCCGGTTGCTTGTTTGCGGCGCAGGATCGCTTTGGCTTCGCGCCGCCGCGGATCGCTCCAGATCGAACGAAAAGCCGCCGCGACCTCCGGATCGCTGCGGGCCGCCACCACAAATGAGCGCAGCATGCCGCCGCCGGGGCCGGCGAGTACGCGCGCGAAATTGCGCGTCTGCGCCGTGAGGTCGCCCGCCAGGGACCCTGTGTCGCGAAGCGGCAGCTCAGGGACCACCATTTGCCGGAACGCATCGATCACCACAGCCGACTTGTTCGGCCACCAGCGATACAGGGTCGCTTTGCTCGTTCCGGCGCGTTCGGCAATCGCCTTGGCGGTGATCTGCTGCAGCGTTTGCGTCTCCATCAGCGAAAGGGCTGCCTCCAGGATGCGGCGCCGCGCATCTTCATCGCGGGGACGTCCGCGGCGCGGCATGGTTGTTTCTGGCGTGGCCATCTCGTGAGAGAATCTAACTATAACCAATTTCGAGACGCCCTGGTCTAGTATTTCCCGCCGGGCGAAACACTCGGGAGCAGACTGCGAATGTGGATTGTCCGACTTGCACTGGCGAGACCCTACACGTTTATCGTGTTGGCGCTGCTGATATTGATTCTGGCGCCCGTGGTCATCCTGCGGACCCCCACTGATATCTTTCCGAATATCGATATTCCGGTGATTGCGGCGGCGTTCAACTATAGCGGCCTGAGCGCGGAGGAGATGGAGGAGCGCATCACCTCCATCTACGAGCGGTCGCTCACCACCACCGTGAACGATATCGAGCACCTGGAATCGCAGTCCATCAATGGCCGGGCGATTATCAAGGTCTTCTTCCAGCCGGGCGCGGATATCAACGCCGCGGTGGCGCAGGTCAGCTCCATCTCGCAGGCGGTCCTCAAGCAGCTACCGCCCGGCACCACAGCGCCATTCCTGCTGACTTATAACGCTTCGAGCGTGCCCATCCTCCAGTTGGGCCTCGGCGGCGAAGGCCTGAGTGAACAGGCGCTGTTCGACTACGGTGTCAATTTCATTCGCACACGGCTGGTGACCATTCCGGGCTGCGCCATCCCGTATCCGTACGGCGGCAAGCAGCGGCAGATCATGGTGGACATCAACCCGGCGGAGTTGCAGGCGAAGGGGCTTTCCCCCGCGGATGTCACCGAAGCGATCGCCAATCAAAACCTGATTATTCCCGCGGGCACGTCGAAGATCGGGCAGTTCGAGTATGACGTGGATCTGAACTCGAGCCCGAAGACGGTGGACGCGTTCAATAGTTTCCCCATCAAGGTGGTGAACGGCTCACCCGTGTACATCCGCGACATCGGGCATGTGCGCGACGGGTTTTCGCCGCAGACGAACATCGTGCGGCAGGACGGACGGCGCGCCGTGCTGCTCACCGTGATGAAGGGCGGAAACGCTTCCACACTGCAAGTGGTGGACGGCGTTCGCAAGCTGCTGCCCTCGGTGATGACGACGCTGCCGCCGCAGCTCAAAGTTCAGCCGCTGGCGGACCAATCCATCTTCGTGCGGGCATCCATCAACGGAGTCTTGCGGGAGGCCGTGATCGCCGCCTGCCTTACCGGCCTCATGATCCTGCTGTTCCTCGGCAGTTGGCGCAGCACGCTGATCATTGCGGTCTCCATTCCGCTTTCCATTCTGACGTCGATCATCGTGCTCAGCTTTCTGCACGAAACCATCAACATCATGACGCTGGGCGGACTGGCGCTCGCCGTCGGCATCCTGGTGGACGACGCCACGGTGGAAATCGAAAACGTCAACCGCAATCTCGACGAAGGCAAGGAGATCGAGCGGGCGATTCTGGACGGCGCGAGCCAGATCGCCGTCCCGGCGCTGGTTTCGACGCTGTGCATCTGCATCGTCTTCCTGCCCATGTTTTTCCTGAGCGGCGTGGCGCGATACCTGTTCGTTCCGCTCGCCGAAGCGGTGGTCTTCGCCATGCTGGCGAGCTATGGGCTCTCGCGAACGCTCGTGCCGACCCTCGCGAAGTACCTCTTGAAGTTGCAGCATCACGGGCCGACGCGCAACCCCATCGTCCTGTTCCAGCGCGGTTTCGAGAACGGGTTTGACCGCCTGCGCGAAGGATACTTCGCCATTTTGCGGGCTGTAGTCTCCTACCGCGCCATTTTCGTGCCGCTATTCTTGCTGACGTGCCTCAGCGGTTTCCTCTTGGTGCCTTGGCTCGGGCAGGATTTCTTTCCTACCTCCGACACGGGCCAGTTCAAGCTTCACCTGCGCACTAAAACCGGAACGCGCATCGAAGAGACCGCGCGTGTGTGCGACTTGGTCGAGCAATCCATCCGCCGGCAGATTCCGCGCGACCAGTTGCTCAATATTCTGGATGAGATCGGCCTGCCATACTCGAGCATCAACACCATCTACAGCAATTCGGCGCCGATCGGAACTTCCGACGCCGACGTTATGGTCGCGCTGACGGAAAACCATCGGCCCACCGAGCAGTTCGTGCGAATGCTGCGCACCACTCTGCCGCGAGAGTTCCCCGGCACGGAGTTCTACTTTCTGCCGGACGACATCGTCAGCCAGATCCTGAATTTCGGTCTGCCCGCGCCCATAGACGTACAGATTGTCGGCAAGGATGTGGAATCCAATCGCAAACTGGCGGACAAGCTGATGGCGGAGATGCGGCGCATTCCGGGAATCGCGGACCTGCGCCTTCAGCAGACGTTCGATCAGCCGAGGCTGCACATTCTCACTGACCGCACCAAGGCGGCGCAAAGCGGATACACGCAGGCCGACGTCGCGCAGAGTCTGTTGATCGCCCTCAGCGGCAGCTTTCAGACGCAGCCGACGTTCTGGCTGAATCCGCAAACCGGAGTGAGCTACAACGTGGTGACGCAGGCGCCGCAGTACGACATGAGCTCCCTGCAGGCGCTGCGGAATCTGCCGTTAACCGCGCGGCAGGCGGGGTCGCCCGAGATTTTGAACGACGTCACCTCTATCTCGCGAGGCAGCGGCATGGCCGTGGTGAACCACTACGACATTCAACGCACCGTCGATATCTACGGTGGAGTGGACGGCCGCGACCTTGCGAGTGTGGGAGCCGCCATCGACAAAATTGTGAATGCCAACCGCAAGAACCTGGTGCGCGGATCGGAGATGATTGTGCGCGGGCAGGTAGACACGATGCAGAAATCGTTCAGCGGCCTGCTGGCGGGACTCGTTTTCGCGATCCTGCTGGTATACCTGTTAATCGTGGTGAATTTTCAATCGTGGCTGGATCCGTTCATTATCATTACGGCGCTCCCGGCGGCGCTCGCGGGAATCATTCTGATGCTGTTCCTGACGCACACCACGCTCAGCGTGCCGGCGATGATGGGCGCAATCATGTGCATGGGAGTAGCGACGGCGAACAGCATTTTGGTGATCAGTTTCGCCAAGGATATGATGGAGCAGACTTACACCAGTGTGGACGCGGCGCTGGCCGCGGGGTTCACCCGTTTTCGTCCGGTGATTATGACGGCGCTGGCGATGATGATCGGCATGGTTCCAATGGCTTTGGGAATGGGCGAGGGAGGCGAGCAGAACGCGCCGCTCGGGCGAGCCGTGATCGGCGGACTCCTGCTGGCGACCGTGGCGACTTTGACGTTCGTCCCCTCGGTATTCGCGATGCTGCACGGCGGCAGGCGGCGTTCGCAGCCGGCGGAGGTGTTGCCGAATGAGTAGCACGGAAACTCCGGAAGCGCTCCAGCAGCACCCGCACAAACTCTCGCTCGCGTTTCGGTTGGGCATCGCGCTCGTGCTGTGCGTTGCGTTGGGAGCTGTAGCCTACGCGGTCGTAACAGGCATCGCGGCGCGCGTGCATGCCGCCAACGCGCTGGAGCGCGCCACAATGGACATGGCGATTCCCAGCGTGAGCACGATTCATCCGCAGCCCAACGGCGAAGCGGAAGAGGTGGTGTTGCCGGGCAATGCGCAAGCCTATGTGGCAACGCCGATTTACGCGCGTACGAATGGGTATTTGGAGAGCTGGCACTTCGATATCGGCGCGCGCGTGAAGGCGGGCCAGCTTCTGGCCGAAATTGAAACGCCGGAAATCGACAGGCAATTGGACCAGGCACGGGCGGACATGGCTACCGCGCAGGCAAATTACGATCTGGCCAAGACCACGGCGGATCGATACCAGGCGCTGCTCAAGAGCGATTCGGTATCGAAGCAGGATGCCGAAGATCGCGTGGGCGACTTACAGGCGAAGAAGGCCATGGTGGATTCGGCGCGCTTCAACGTGCGCCGCCTGGAAGAGACCCAGGCGTTTCAAAAGGTGTATGCGCCCTTCGATGGCGTCATCACGGCGCGCAATATCGATACCGGCGCGCTCATCAATGCGGGCGCGAATGCGCCGGGCAAGGAATTGTTTGATATCGCCGCCGCCAATAAGCTGCGCGTATATGTGAATGTTCCCCAGCAATATTCGCGCGAAGTGCGCCCCGGCTCCGTTGCGCAACTGACGCTGGCGGAGTTTCCGGATCGGAAGTTTAACGGAACGGTTGTGCGGAACGCGGAGGCGATCGACCCGACGTCGCGGACTTTGCTGACGGAAGTGGACGTCGAGAATCCTACCGGTGCGTTGCTGCCCGGGGCATACCTCTCGGTCCATTTGAAGCTGCCGGGCAAGGTTCGAGCCGTGACGGTTCCGGTGAACACGCTCATCTTCCGGTCGGAAGGTATGGAGGTCGCCGTGGTGCGAGGCGGCAAAGCGGTGCTGTCGCCGGTCACCATCGGTCGCGATTATGGCAATCGCGTGGAGGTGGTCGCCGGTGTCGGGCCGGAAGATGAAGTCATCGAAAACCCGTCCGACTCCCTGGTGTCCGGTAGCGAGGTCCGCGTGGCGAAGGCGGCGAAGTAATGCGGCGATTGGCGATTGCCGTTGCGTGCGCGTTTGGTCTGGCCGGGTGCATGGTGGGTCCGAAATACACCAAACCCTCAGTTCCCGCCGCGCCCGCGTTTAGCGAGCAGGCGCCCAAAGAGTTCACCGAATCGGCGGGCTGGAAGCAGGCGCAGCCCGCGGATACGGCCATCCGCGCCGATTGGTGGCAACTGTTCGGGAACGCCGAATTGAACGGACTCGAAGAGCAGGTGGACCCGGGCAACCAGACGCTGAAGGCTGCCGAGGCGCGGTTCCGCGAGGCGCGAACCCTGATTCAAGTGAACCGGTCGGGGCTGTTTCCCACCATCTCGACATCGCCGGGGATCACGACGAATCGCGGGTCGACGAATTCGCCATCCGGGCATGGCACGGGCAATTACGCCGCATACACGCTGCCCATCGACGTCAATTACGAGTTGGACGCCTGGGGACGCGTTCGGCGCTCCGTCGCGGCCGCGCGCGAAGAGGCGCAGGCCAGCGCGGCGGATCTGCAAACAATCCGCCTGAGCGTCCACGCGGAACTGGCCATCGATTACTTTGAGCTGCGCAGCCTGGACGCGCAGAAAAAGCTGCTCGACGAAACGCTGGTGGCCTATCAGAAGGCGCTTGACCTCACGCAGAACAGGTTCGATGGCGGGTTGAGCTCGCGCGCCGAAGTGGCGCAGGCGAAAACGCAACTGGAGACGACGCGCGCACAGGACGTCGGCGTGGCTGCGGCGAGGGCCACATTTGAGCATGCCATCGCGGTGCTCGCGGGGCGGACACCGGAGTCGCTGAAACTGGCATTCGTTCCGCTGGCGATGTCGCCCCCCGTGGTTCCTGTGGGAGTGCCGTCGCAACTCCTGGAGCGGCGTCCGGACATCGCGGCCGCGGAACGCCGCGCGGCGGAAGCGAACGAGCAGATCGGGATTGCACACGCCGCGTTTTTTCCGACGCTCCTCTTAACAGCGTCCGGCGGCTTTCTGGGAGGCTCGCCGGTGAACTGGTTGGCTTGGCCGAGCCGGTTCTGGTCTGTGGGGCCGCTGGTGGCCGAGACGCTCTTTGACGCGGGCAGGCGCAGGGCCGTCGAGCAAGGCGCCGCGGCCGCCTTCGACGAAGCCGTGGCGAATTACCGCCAGAATGCGCTCTCGGCCTTCCAGGAAGTGGAGGACAATTTGGCGACGCTCCGTGTTCTGGAGGAACAGGCGGCCGCACAGCAGGTGGCGGTGGACGCGGCGCGCCAGTCGCTGGACCTCGCGATGAACCGGTACAAGGGCGGCTTGGTGACGTATCTGGACGTGGTGAGCGCCCAGAGCATCGCGCTGCAGAACGAATTCACGGCCGTCGATATTCTGCGGCGGCGCATGGATGCGAGCGTGCAATTGATTAAGGCGCTGGGCGGCGGCTGGGATGTTAGCCGGCTGCCGAAGACCTGAGCCTCGGGCGAACTCGCCGTTCTAGTTCAGCGGATACCCATGAACCAGCCGGAACGTGCGCTCCCAGCGCGTCTTCGTAAAGAAGTGCGTCATCACGTCGAAAATATGGTCGATCCCGATGTTGCCGTTCGTCAGATCGGCCGTCGGCGCCGCAAAGCTCCAGTAGATCAATAGGGGCGTTCCTTCGATGTTCTCGCGCGGCACGAAGCCCCAGGACCGGCTGTCGGCGGAATCGTCGCGGTTGTCGCCCATCGCAAAAATATACCCGGGCGGCACCACCAGTTCTCCGTTCACCACGTGCTTCTCCAGCATCTCCAGCGCGGAGACCGGCAGCGGCACGTTCGGCGATGACGGGAAGTTGTCCAGATACGGGTCGATGGACGGCAGCACGTGCTTGACATAGGGCTCGTTCACCATGTGCCCATTCAGGTATAGCTGCTTGTTGACCAATTTGATGTGGTCGCCGGGCACGCCGATGGCGCGCTTCACGTAGTCTTCTTTGATGTTCAGCGGGTAGCGGAACACAATCACGTCGCCGCGCCGAACGTCGCGGTACGGCAGCGCATTTCCGGAGACGGCGCCTGCCGGTGCATAAACCATCTTGTCCACCAGCACGTGATCGCCGACCAGTAAGGTGTCTTCCATGGACGCCGTGGGAATCACGAAAGCCTGCGCCAGCGAAGTGGTGGCGAACAGGAGCAGAATAATCGTGACGGTCCACTCCGCGATGAATCCGCGCTTCACGTTGCCGCTGATCGCCGACCAGCGGCTCCAGAAACCGCCGCCGTGTTCACTATCTTGGCTTGCTTTCACTTGTCCACCGCCGTGCGATTGATCTCGTCAATCGCGATCACCGGCAGCGCGTGTTTGGTGGAGTTGAGTTTCAGCCCCAAGCCTTTGTAAAGACCTTCGAAAAGCGTCAGACCGCCGGGGTCGCTGGTGCTCAATGCATCTCCGGCGCGGGCTGCGTCCGGCTGCCGCCGCGGCATCCAACCGAATTTGAAGTCGTATTGCCCTTCCAGCCCGGTCAGGTCCACCACCGGCTGATCGACATACGCTGGAGCGAACCGTTGCAACGCACTGGCCAACTCGCTCATGGTCATGTTATGGCACTCGAGCGTCATGACGCCGCTCTCGTTAGACCGCTTGCAATCCAGCGGCTGCTGTTTCGCCGACTGCGTCACTTTCACGGCGCCTTTGCCCTTCTCCAGCGCGTACACCGGCCGCATCTGCTCCTCCACGTGAAACTTCAGCCCAAACTGCTTGATCAGCATGGAACGTAGCATGAGCCGAAGATCGGCGATCTGCGAATCGGGCTTGGCTTTCGCCACGATGTTGAACTTTTCGGTGTTGACCCAGCCTGGGCCGCCGGCGATACGGCTGTCGTCATTCTCAAATCCCCAGGCAGCCGCTATCACCAGTTTCATCGGAACGTTCATGAAGTCAACACGGCCGCCGGGGTAGAAGTGGGCCTGCGTCGGTCCGTCGGTTTTGCTCGGTTCAGCGTCGGTGACGCCGAATTCCGGCAGTTGATCCAGTGGAATTACGAGCTTCACACCCGCAAAGTCGCTGCCTCTAAACCCATTTCCCTGTGCAAATGCCGCACAGCATGCCGACAAAAGAAGAATCGGGGCGAACGCGGATTTGGTCATCAGGGTTAGAGACGGAGGTTACGACTAGTTTGTTCCGGCCTCCTGCGGCGGAAAAATAACTTTTTGTTAAATTCGTACGGCCGCCACTTGAACGCGTTCAACTGCCGGAATTCGTCCGGGGTTCGAAGTCGCGGCGATCAAACCTTGCAAAGAGGCTGGTGGCGCGATTCGCAGCCGTGAAGGTGCGGGGAATCAAATCGTTTCTCCAGCCATGATGGACCTGCCTTGCGAGTCGGTGAGGTCGCTCATCCGGATCGCGTATGTCCGCGCAGATTTCCGGGCAAATAGGGGGAAGACAAACCTGCAACTTTACGGAACCCCATCCTAAATCGACCCCGAGCGGTACCAGATCACCGCCAAAGCGCAAAACGCCGTGGGTGTTCGCGTCATGGAAGGAGCCATGCTTCAGGCTCTTCTGGAAGATCGTTTTCACTTGAACACCCATCGCGAGATGCGCGAGGCGCCGGTCTATGCGCTCACTGTGGCCAGGGCCGCCTGAAGATCAAACCGGCGGAACCCGCAAGTTGCATACCGAAGGACCCCGATGAAGTGGATCACGTAGAGCGGACGCCGACCGAAAACTGATAACCGAGTAACCTTGCCAACGTTTCAGGGACCCGCCGCGGCCTCTCACCTTCTGCTGCGCGGAATCGGTAGCTTCACTCATATCGCAGCGTTTCCATCGGGTCGGCATTGGCCGCGCGGCGCGCCGGAATATAGCTGGCGAGCAGTGCAACGGCAGACAAGGCAATCGAAACACCCGCCAGTGTGGCGGCGTCGAGCGGCGTCACGCCGTAGAGCAGACTCTTGATCAGGCGGCTGAGCAGTGCCGTGCCCGCGAGCCCGACGATAACGCCGAGCACTGCGATTTTCGCGCCTTGCCCGAGAACGAGCAAAAAAACCGAGCTGCGGGTGCCCCCGACAGCCATGCGGATGCCGAACTCGCGACTGCGCTGGCTAACCAGGTAGCTCATCACTCCATAGACTCCGATACAGGCGACGAACAGCGCGAGCAGCGCGAACAGAGAGATAACGATCGTGCGAAAACGCGATTCGCCGACCGATCCGGAGACAAGCTCGTCCATGGTGGCGACTTGATCCATTGGAACTTCAGAATCAACTTCAGAGACAGCCTTCCGCAGCCCGCTCGCCAGACTCGCCGGTTCGACGAAGGAGCGCACAACAATAATGGGCCGAATCTCCACGTTCGGAACCTGTCCCCACGGGATGTACATCTCCGGCGCGGGAGCGGTCCCCAGACTATCGTGATGGACGTCGCCTACGATGCCGGCGATGGTGCGCCAGTTCTCGTCGCCGAACTTCAAACGTTTTCCAACCGGATCTTCATTGGGCCAGAACGTGCGCGCCATGGCCCCGTTGATGATGACCACCAGCGGGTGGTCCTCGTCATCCCGCCGTTCGAAGGGGCGGCCGCGTTTCACGGGAATGCCCATGGTCTCGAAGTAGCCCGCGGTGACGGGCCGGTACTTCGTGGAATTGAAAACACCAGGAGGATTAGTCCGGCCTTCAATGAAGAAAGTCCAGTCGTTGTCCGTGCCGCTGAGCGGGAGATGGGATGTGAAGCCGGCGGACTCGACGCCCGGGATATTACGCACTCGCTCGGCAAGTTCACGCTCGAAGACGGAAATCCGGCGATGCTGGCCGGTGCCGAATTTGTACCCATTGGCATATCGCGGAGGCAGCGAAAGACGGGCTGTCAGGATGTGAGCGGTTTGGAACCCCGGAGAGACTTCGAGAAGAGCGCGGAGGCTCTTGGTCATCAGTCCTGCGCCCGCCAGGAGGACGAGCGCGATCGCCACCTGCGTGAGGATGAGCGCGTTGCGCATCCGGGATTGGCCCATCGAAATGCCGCGAACGTTCAGCCTCGCGTCTTGCGATTGAAGCAGAGGCGCCATCCCAACCAGCATCCCCGTGGTCACCGTGAGGAGCGCAGTGAACCCGAGCACGCCCTTGTCTACCGATATCTCGGAAATTCGCGGCAAGTCCGCCGGCAAATGCCGTACCAGCAAGGGTACACTCCCCAACGCCAGGACGAGTGCGAGGGAGCTGCCCAGCAGTACGAGGAGCGCGCTCTCGGTGAGAAGTTGTCGCACGAGACGGATCCGGCTCGCGCCCAACGCCGCCCGCAACGCCATTTCATTCCGTCGCGCGGCCGCACGGGTGAGCAGCAGGTTGGCGATGTTGGCACAGGCGATGAGCAGGACCATGGCAACCGCGCCTGACAGAGTGAAAAGCGCGGTGCGAACGCCGGCCACGGCATGTTCCTCCATGGGGACGGCCAGAATGGTTTTGTCCTTATTGTCGTCCGGATAGAGGCGCCGGAGATTGGCCGCTATACGGTCCAGGTCGGCTTGCGCCTGTTGGAGCGGAACGCCAGGCTTGAGGCGGCCGAAAACTCGAAGAGGGTGGGTGCTGCGCAGCCAGGCCGCCGGAGGAGATGTGAGCCCGAGATTGGTCCACACGTCGAATTGCGCGCGAGCCTGAAAATCGGACGACTTACTGACCAGGTAAAAGTCGCGCGGCAGCACACCGGCGACGGTGTAGTCCGCATCGTTCAGGCGCACCTGCGTGCCGGCGATTTCCGTACGAGCACCGAAGTACTTTTCCCACACGGAATAGCTGAGCACCACGACGCCCTGTTCGTTTGGCTGAAAGCCGCGGCCGAGATGCATCCGGACGCCGAGCAGCGGGAAGAAATCGGCGGTCACCTCCGCGCCCGTCAGGCGGCGCGGTTGGCCCACTCCGGTCAGGATGTAATCGGGATACGGATCGAGCGCCGCCATCTTGTCGAAGGTGCCGTTGAGTGTTCGCCAGTCGTAGAAATTCGACGGTGCCACGCCGAGGAATTGGCCGAAGGCAGGATGGCTTTCCCAGAGTGTGACGAGGCGATCTGGATGGGGGTACGGCAGGGGCTTCAGAAGCACGCCGTGAACGACGCTATAGATCGTGGTGTTTGCGCCGATGCCGAGCGCGAGCGTGAGGATGGTGACGGTCGCGAATCCGGGACTCCTCCGAAGACTGCGAATGCCGTAACGCACGTCCTGAATGAGGATCTCGAGCCCAATGCCGGCACGGACATCACGGACGTTCTCTTTCACCTGCTGCATTCCGCCGAAGTCGCGGCGAGCCTGCGCAGCGGCAGCTTCCGGAGTCATGCCGCGACGGATATTTTCCGCGGTGGTAAGTTCGACGTAGGAGCGAAGTTCATCGTCGAGCTCCTGGTCCATCCTTCGCTTGCGGAAGAGGTTTCGGCAGAACGCGAGGAGCATGAGGCATCTCCTAAGTGGCCCTGAGAGCGCTGGCCATGGCGACGGAAATGCGCTCCCAGCGCTTCGATTCGGACTGCAGGTGGCGCCGGCCGGTGCGGGTGAGCCGATAAAACTTAGAACGCCGGTTGGTTTCCGATTCACCCCAGGAGGAGGCGAGCCACCCGGCTTCCTCCATGCGATGAAGGGCCGGAAACAGCGAGCCGGCTTTCACTTCGAAGGCTCCATTCGTGATTTGCGAGATCCGGCGGGAGACTCCCATGCCGTGCATCTCATCGAGGGCAAGGGCTTTAAGAATCAGCAGGTCGAGTGTACCCTGGAGTATTTCGGATTCCGGCATAAAAGCTCTTATAGAAGAACTATAAGAGAGCTCTTATAGAATGTCAATAGGAGAGGACGTAGCGACCGCCCGGCACCGCCGGCCATCGGATTCCCTGAATTTGGTGGGCTCGGCGCGGCTCGAGCGACTCGCTTGTCGTTTTCGAAACCGCGGATTTCCCTCAAATGTAACTCTTGTTGCGTCATCAATCGCCAGATTTTGCGCTATATACATCGAAGGAAGTATTAGCGACTACTGGAGGGCAGGGATGTTCCACAGAGCGATAGGTCTTTCTGCCGCCTTGTTCGGGGCGGCGATGCTGCACGGTCAAACGATTACCGGAGTTTCCAACGAATCAGGCTCCGCCAATCTCTGTCCTGGGGGGATCGGCTTTGTGAATGGGTCCAACCTGGGGACGGATCCCACCAAGGTCACGCTGACCGTGGGCACGAAAGCCGGATCCGTTCTATTTGCGTTCAACAGTTCACTTCAATTTCAGGTGCCGGTGGATGTGCCTACGGGAGCAACCACGGTGAAAGTCGGCTCTTCGGCCCCGTTCAATGTCACTCTTACGCAGTATTGCCCGGGCATTCCGGTCGACAGCAACGTCGCTGCGGTCTACCACCTTTCGCCTGTCGCCAGGGTCACAACGGCTTTTCCGGCCGTTCCCAGCGAGCACCTTGTGCTTTCCGCGACCGGCCTCGGACCAACGAACCCCGCTGTCGCCACTGGACAGAAACCGAACGACACAAATTCGGCCGTAGTCACCCTACCGGCACTGACGGTTGGAACAACCACCGTACCCGTGTCTTCGGCTTTCCTGGACCCGAATAACGCGCCGGGCTTCTACGACGTGACATTCACTATGCCGGCGAACGTCACCACCGGGAATGTCGCCGTATTTCTTACGCAGGGTGGCAGCAAAAGCAACACGGTTCAGGTGCCTGTCACCACGGCCCCCATCCTCACCCAGGCCACCAACGGAGCGAGTTACTTTGCGGTCGGCCCGAGCCGCGGCCTCGCCCAGGGCGGGCTCGTGGTATTGAAGGGTAACCTCATGGGTCCGCAGAGTCTCGCGATCGCCCCGAAACCGTTTCAGGACACGACGCTGAATGGGACCTCAGTGACTTTCACCGTCAACGGGACGACCACCAACGGATTGATGTACTACACCTCCGTGGGGCAGGTAGCTGTGCTGATGCCTTCCAACACCCCCGTGGGTCAGGGGACCGTCACCGTCAGCTATAACGGCAACAACGGCGTCACGTTCCCCATTGTGGTGGTCGCCAACGCTCCGGGGGTATTCACCGTGGCATCGGACGGACAGGGAGCCGGGATCGTCACCTACCCGGATTACAGTCTTGTGTCCGCCGCCCGCGCAGCCAATTGCGGCGGCCCGTCTACAACCTGCGGTGCCGCGAATGCCGGCGACACCCTCATCATCTGGGCGACAGGCTTAGGACCGGTCAACGGCAATGAAGCGGCGGGCGCGGGCCTCGGCGTCAACATGACCAACATTCCGCTGACCGTCTGGCTGGGAAACGTGCAGATCACGCCTATCTACCAGGGCCGTTCCGGTTGCTGCGTTGCGGAGGACCAGATCGCGTTCACAGTGCCGGCCAATACGCCGGTCGGCTGCTCAGTGCCGCTTTTCCTGCAAGTCGGAAATTTCGTGAGCAACAACGTTTCGCTGCCCGTCGCGCCGGCAGGGAGTCGCACTTGTCCGTTTACCAGCCCCGCTCTCTCGAAGAACGCAGCCGAAGTGGTTAGCGCGACCTCGAGCTTTACATTCAGCGGGCTCCAGTTCCGGCGTCAGGATCAAGAGCCCGGTTTCGTGGACGGCTTTGAGATGTACTTCATGCGGTTCCTGTACGATCCGTCGATCGCGCCGTGGGTCTCTTCGTATATAGACGACCCGCCGGTGGGATCGTGCCAGGTCTATAACGGCCTCAACGGAAATCCGGATGCTCCCGGACTAAACCTCCTTCCGCTTGATGCGGGATCTTCGATCACAGTCACAGGGGCGGGCGGAGCGACGTTCACTGCGCCGAACCAGGGCGGAGATTACAGGGTCACTTTGAGCAACACCGGAAACTTCTTTTCTCCGGGAACCCTGACCGTAACCGTTCCCGGCGGTAAGGACGTTGGACCTTTAACCGTTCCTGTCACCATTCCGGTAATGCCGGCATTGACCAGCCCTCAACCGGATGCTCCAACTCCCACTTCGGTGACGCGCGCCAACGGTTTCACGGTCACTTGGAGCAACGGCTCGCCGAATACCGTGATCAGAATTGACGGCTTCGCCGCCACCGATAACACTTACACGAACGGGGTCAGCTTCCGGTGCATGGCGCCCTCGGCGCCGGGCTCGTTCGCGATACCGGCGACAGTCACGATGATGCTGCCGGGGACCAATTTCGCCGGCATCGATTTCCGTCCGGGCATCATTCCGTTTGCCGTTCCAGGCTCCAAAACGGATGCGTCGGAAGTCAGTCTTCAATTCGACTATTTCTCACCGCTCGCGTTCAAGTAGGCGTTCTTGCGGAGGCCGGGGTTCGCTCGATATGAATCCCGACGCTGCTGCCCTTTCCACCGCCGGACCAACGCCGAGAGTTCGCTCTTTGGACGCTAATGGGTATCCTGTTTTACCGTCTAATGCACATGCGCACTTTCTCGGTGGCCCTGATTGCCTTCACTTGCCTTGCACAGACTGCGCAGGAGCCCGCTTTCGAGGCTGCGTCGATCAAACTCGCCACTGCCGAAAGCAGGAGAACGCCCGGGCGACGCATCCAAACCTATCCTGGTTCGCTGGTGACTCACGGGCTGAGCCTGCGCGCGTGCCTTGGCTGGGCGTACGGCCCGACGGTGCAGTTGGTCGCGCCGGATTGGACGAGCACCGTCGCGCTGGACATCAATGCCAAGGCGGCGACTCCGGCCGGCGACAAGGAACTGTACCGGATGCTGCGAACATTACTGGAAACTCGCATGGGGCTCAAAGCTCACACCGAGAAGCGGGAAATGGAGGTATACGCTCTCGTGGTCGCCAAGGGCGGACCCAAGTTCAAAGCATCAGAGACCGAGGGGCCGCTCCAGGTGGGACAAGACAAGGGTGTTTCGGTGATCCAGCACGCCTCACTAGGCGAGTTCGCCGCGCAGCTATCGGACAACGTCTTCGACCGCCCGGTGATTGATGCAACTGGTCTGACCGGCCGGTACGATATCCGCTTTGACATGCGAAGCGTGTTGGCGTCGCAGGGTCCGAACAAGCCCGACCGCGCCGACCTGGCGACCGCGGTGATGGATGCGATTCAGGAACAAATGGGCCTGAAGGTAGAATCTCGAAAGGCGCTCCTCGATGTCGTCGTCATAGACCACATCGAGAAGACGCCCACTGAGAATTGACCAGATACGCGAAGCATTCGCCGGACGTGATCGATTCGGCGGAACCAAAAGCTCCTTACTTCTTCCACGGAACGATGCTGCTGCAAAAACAGCAATTAAGAACCCTCGTGACTCCACTGAAGCCACACGTGGAAATCGAGATAGTCTCAACCCCGCTGTAGATGATTTTGTAGTGAGGGAAGCCACAAAGACCCACACAGGCCACCGAATTCCCTCAGTCTTCCCTTAGTTAGGAACCGAAAAAGTGCTATTGAAAGCGTCGAATTCATTTTGAAGTGGTAGGCGCGACTCGACCGCGCGACCCTCAGCTTAGAAGAGGAAGTCGCGGAGGCTAAGCCATTGTCGTACGCAAGGTAAAACGATGGCTTACCGAATTCTATATACAGCGAGAATATCGCCTGTAGATAAGTTTGTAGTCAGGAATTCCCAGCGGAATCAACGAATTTCCAAACCTCACGGTGGGTTACTTCGCGGAAACCCCAAATCAGACCACAAGCAGACGATGAAACGCGCTGCCGTTACCGAGGGTGGTCAAGACGTCATACACGGTGTCGCCAAATGACTGCGCTTCTCGCATGTAGGCCCGCGCTCCAGAGGTAAGTTTGAATCCCTCTACGAGCTCCTGCTCACCCCTGTTTGTGGTCAACAGGAACGCTTGGTACTGCTCGAGCAACCGTTTAATGGCGTCGTGGGCGGTTGCAAGATCAGGCTGCGCAATCAGCCACTCCAACCGCTCGGTCGGACTCAGCTTTGTCATTCGAATAGCATCCGCTGGTGAAACAGTCCCATGCAATCGGTACGTCGCTAGGAGGAACAAAAGTCCCGAATAACAAGTCAGTAAGCGGCTGTGTTTAATTTTTCGTCGGCCTCCGGTTCAGACGGTCCGGCGACCACGCTTGTTCGCTCAGCGAACCCGGGCACGGGCCGTCAAGTTGGATTCTAACTGCGTGGTTTACCGAGCCATTTAATTTGACGTTTAACGCCCGACTCTGAGATATGAGAGAGCCCTGCGTTAAGGGCATTATCGGTAGCGATTCGAACTGAAAATTCGCGGCCGCGTCAAAACGCCCCGGGCGCAAGCCGTTCGTTGACTACTTCGGCTTGTAACCCTGCCAGACGTACTCCAGCGCTTCAGGGAGAGTCTGCTTCTTCACAGCGCCATCCGTGTGACCGGCGTTGCGCGCGAAGACAAACTGGTAGTGATAACCCTTCGCAGCCAGCGCGCGAGCCATAATCTCGTTCGCAGCCACCCAGTCGTGAGTATCATCACCAGGACGCCCGTTATCGCGGTCCCCGACTTCCATCCAGATGCGAATCGGCTTCGCCGGCGCCGCCGGAATCAGATGCTCTTCCAGCTCAAACGCGCCATGCGGCAGATTCGGATCGGTCGGCGACTGCTGATTCACATACGTCCCCGAGTACGTGAGCACGCGGTGATAGCGATCGTTGTGGAACCACGCCATGCCGAACGAAACCGATCCGCCCGAACTGCCACCCATCGCCAGACGCGCATCCGGATCCCTACTGAGCTTCACGCCGTAACGCTTCTCAACGAGAGGAAGAACTTCCGTCTCCACGAACTCGGCGTACTTGCCTGACATCGTGTCATACTCCAGTCCCCGTTCGCTGCCCGGACCATCGCCCCCGCCATTTCCGATAGAAACAGCGATCATCGGCGGCAGCTTCTTCGCCGCGATCATGTTATCGAGCGTAGTGAACAGCGTGTTGTCGGGACCATCCGCGCCCACAATGAACGGCGCAACAGTTCCCGCGACATACTGGTTGGGAATATACACGTACACGCGACGGCTGTAAGGCGCGGGCATAACGGGGATCATGCGCGAATTCGGCGGTCGCGGAGGAGCGTCAGGATCGCGCGGCGCGCGCGTGATTCCGGGATACATCTTGCTATCCGCCGATTCCATCGCGAAGATGCAGACTACGCCCTTCGGCACGCTTGCGTTCTCCACCGTATCGGGAGCGGCGGGATGCGTCGGCCCCAGCACGAAGTTTCCGTCAACATTGTTCGGAGCATTCTCACCATCCGGAAGATCCTTCGCGTCAACGTAGCCGGCGGCATGCGGATCACGAACGGCAGCACCGCCCGCGCGGCCCCCGCCCGAACGTGCGAAGGCACCGCGGCCGGTGCCGGGCAATCCGCGCCCGCCACCACCGCCGCCGCGAGGGGCTCCGCCCGACGCAGCCAGAGCGGCCCCGGGACCGGTGGTGTAAGCAGGCGCGGCATTGGCCTGCGGCAAAGTCCCGCACCCAACCGACTGACCCAGAGCGGCCTGCGAACCGGCCATTAATCCGGCCATCGCTACCGCGGCAAAAACATGCGATCTCTTCATTTTTGTTTGCTCTCCTGCTCTGCCGTTGGTGCTTTGCAGTTGGATAACCTTTACCACAGATACTCCAGCGCTTCAGCCAGTGTCCCGCTTCACCGCGCCATCGGTGTCGCCCGCATTCTTCGCGAACCGGATGAAACTTCTCATCTGCAGGTACACTTTCACAAGACCCGAAACGTGAACGAGCGACGACGTGCCGAGTCTCCAGGTTGCACACACCTTTCTCCGCCACCAAGTTGCCCATGTTCATCCGCAACGCTTGTCTCCACACGGCGGCAGCCGCGCAATAAACCGGCGGTGCGTATGAGCTATGATCAAAAACGCAGTTTGATTTTCTGCGCGAGTAGGATTTGGCACTCTAGAGCGCGCCATTTTTTTCTGCACGATTTCGGTGCTGCCGGCCGAAACTTCTGGCATGTTCGCTTGAATATTCCTATGCAAGAAACGATTATCGTTTGTGGATCCGGCACCGGCATCTCGGATGCCGTGGCGAAGAAGTTCGGCGCCGAGGGCTTTCAGGTGGCTCTCGTATCGAGGAGCGCCGGCAAACTCGAAAAGGCGCGAGATGCGCTCCAGGATCGAGGTATTAAGGCGGCTACGTTTCCGGCGGATCTGTCCGATCCGGATGGCGCAAAGGGCCTCGTAAAACGGGTGAGGGACCGGCTTGGACCTGTCACCGCGATTCACTGGAACGCTTATTCCAACGTTGCCGGAGATGTGTTGACTGCGGACGCCGCCGCGCTCCGCACGGTCTTCGATGTGGCCGTCACGAGTCTGGTTTTGACCGTGCAGGAAGCACTCCCGGATCTGAAGTCCGCGAAGGGGGCGCTGCTGGTGACGAACGGCGGTCTGGGCCTGTTCGATCCGAAGGTGGACGCTTTGGCCGTGGAATGGAATTCGATGGGCTTGGCGATTGCGAATTCTGCGAAGCATAAGCTCATCGGTCTGCTTGCCGAGAAACTGCGCGCTGACGAGATCACCGTAGCCGAGGTTGTGGTCCTGGGGCTTGTGAAGGGCACTGCCTGGGACACCGGCAACGCCACGGTGGACCCAAGCACCGTTGCCGGCATGTTCTGGGAGATCTACTCAAGCCGCCGATCCAGAGTCGTTACCGTCTCGTGAAGCAAGGCGGCTATCGCCTCCCGATCCTGCTTTCGGGCGCCGGTTTTGGCTTTCGTTGGCGGCTTGCGGCTCTTTCTCTGGCCCGTCGAGCTTCTCGATGGCTGCTCCAGGTGAAGGCGCGGGCTTGGCGGTAGGTGATTCCTGGGCCGGTGTTAGCGCTATGCCACTCTCGGCACCAGTTTGTAGATCAGCCGCTGCTTCCGCTGCAACGACACGGCATATGGACCGTTGTGTGTTGTCTGTCTCGGTGCCTGCGGAGAAGATCGGAAACGGATTCCTACTGGAAAAACTCGTCGAAGGGTATAGTATTGGCCGAGGAGGTCTCCAACGACGATGGCGGTTTCGCGACGAACCTTTAGGAACGGAAAAAGCGCCATTGAAAGAAAAGCGCTTGTTTGAACTGGTAGGCCCGGCGCGACTCGAACGCGCGACCCTCAGCTTAGAAGAGAAAGTCGCGGCGGTAAAGCCGTTGCCGTAAAGCGCACATATTCAAGGGCTTACGGACAAGCATCTACACGGAGGAGATGGCCTGTAGACGATTTTGTAGTCAGCAATTCCCAAGGAAATCAACAACTTTCCAAACTTCGGGCCGGTGTACTCAAAACGTACCAGGCTGACTCGCCGTCGCGCCGCCCCGAACTGCCAACGGGAAATTGAAATTGTGCGAAATAGAAACTCTAAAAGGCTCCCACAGCGGCGACTCAGCCTCAAGAACGGGGCACGTTGCGCATTATTGGCAAGCAACTTTTTGGAAAAGTCGTCATTCCGGTGGAGCGTCTCCCTATCGGCACCCATGCGGGACCGCGTAGTGTCGCGCAGTCTTGGCTGCCCCGTTGGCCCGCAGCAACTCTACCATATTCGTGTGCCCCTTCCGTTTCGCCCATGCAATCGGCCGGGCCCAGTACGCACCTGCGCGATTTGACATCTGCTCTCCATGGCCGATCAGCAGCAACGCTACGTCGTGCTGGTTACAGCGGGCAGCAAACCTAGGGGTGTCGAACGGTATTCCCCGTCGATGGCGTCCACCTCCGCCCCATGCTCAAGCAGCAGCCGCGCCCTCTGGACGCTGCCTTCATGAGCGATATCGTGCAAAAGTGACCATGGAAATCGCCGTACACGAAAGGCGTCGCACCTCCGGCGGAGTTAAGGGAGTACTGCAAGAGACCATTCTTAGTACCAGTTAATATTGAGTCGAACGCATGCCTCGGCTAGAATCCCGACCATGATGAACTTCAGAGTAGCGGTAGGATGCACGATCTTACTGTCGCTCGCTCGGTTGGGGTGCGCGGGTCAGGTCGTACTGAACGGAGCGAATGTAATCGGCGGATCGGGGGCGTATGGAGGCGACTGGTCGAGCGGCCAGTTCAATGCGCGGGAAATCGTCGATCAACAGACGGGTGCTGTGACTGACTCTTTCGGCACGACTTACTGGCTGAATCCCGACAATGGTCCTGCGAACGCGTACATCGTGATCGATCTCGGCGCAGCTTACCAGATCACCTCGCTGGAGTTGTTCAATACCCACAACGATGGCTTCAACGACCGGGGTACTGGAAGCTTCAGTTTCGAAGCCAGCAACTCGGTGACGAATGTTGGGACCGCTGGTTTCGACTTGAGCTCCGGAACGGGCGTGACAATTCTCGCGTCAACGCTTTTGCCAGCACATACCCCCGATCCGATCCCCGGACAGACGTTCACGGTCAGCGATCCCGGAACGTACCGCTACATTAAGTTCGAACCGCATTCAGTCGCAGTGGGTGGGAACTCGTGCTGCGGGGCAAACAACTACGGTTTGAATGAACTGCGAGTCTTCAGTGACCCTGTCGCTACTCCCGAACCCGCGTCCATCGAACTCATGTCTCTCGTCGTAATCGCATCGATTGCCATCCGGCGGCGGCGCCCATCCATCAGTTAATTGGCTGATGTTGCAAACGGCATCGTACGAGCTGGTCGAAATCGCGCGGAATGCCCAATATTCGGGCATTCGCTTTCCCTCAGTTGTTAACGGAAAGGTTGTAGGTCCGAGTCTTGTCCGCGGAGGCAAATGTTTTTTTCATGTGCCAGTCCGCACTGCCTTGCAGCCGATTCACATCACGCCCGGTTCGGTATCCTTGCAGGATTACGATCAGGAGCATTCTGCCCGCGGCCTATGACACATGAAGCCGTACCGGTTGCGGGGACCGGACTGGCTGTCGGTGGACCATTTGGCGCTTTCATTAGAAAGTTGGTTCGTCAGAAGAATTCGTGGGTTCATTCTGGCCCGGGTAGGTTGCCAAGTGAATGGTAGACGGCGAGTTCAAGCGCCCGGTACGCGCGAAAGCCATAGGATTTTCTCATGGTGATTTTGGCCTTGTTGTTCAGCCCCTCCACGACTCCGCTAGAAATCAGTTTTTGCGCCCGGAAATAGTTGAGGATCAACTCTCGATGTTGGCGCAATGAGCGTGCGATCTTCTTCATGGGTTCGATGCGGGAACGCATCGTCTGCCGGCACCACTCATGTAGGAACTTGCCGGCCCAGGACGCGTGAGCTGTAGTCCCAGAGTTGCTGAAAGGCTTCCTTGAGAAGGTAGGCACGGACAGTCTTCAGGTGGAAGCGGAGCAGATCCAGCGGACGGAAGCGCTGTTCCTCCTTCAGATTCTCTTCGCGCTTGAGGAGGAGCCAGCGTGATTTCTTCAGTAGCGGTGTCCGGAGTATAGCGATGTTCAGACATGGGGCGCCTGCTTTGATTGTAGGATGGCTTGAACATGGGGGGTGGGGGGTGGGGGGAGCCGTTCCTTTTCAGTCAACTCCTGCCAATGGTCCGAATCCGGCAGCTTACGGGCGCGGCCTTCGCTCGCCATTCGGCGCGATTCTCCGCCGCGGATTTCGTCAAGAGCGTTGTTCATTTTCGCGACGATATGGAACCGATCGAGAATGTGCAGCGCCTCTGAGCATTTTTCACGAATGACCTTCAAGTACGGCTCCCACATATCTGAGCAGATGAACACGACCTTTGATGTGATGTCTTCGCCTATGGTGGTGAAGAACGCTTGAAAGGACTCGATTCGCCTTGTGGTCCGGGGTGAAGCGGGCGTGCTGATAAACAAATCCTGGGAAGCGGTGGAAACGATTCAGAATCGTGATCAGTTCCATGGCGCGTAAGTAAGCGGCGGCGAGAAACCCTACTGCGAGCCCCCGCCTCGACAACGCGGGGAGATCACCGCGATCTTAACGATCTCCGCCAGCCTTGAAATCAGCGCCCCCACGCACATCGCGGCGTTCAGCAGCGCCGCCGTCCGGTTGCGAGAATGAGATCAATTCCAACTACTCGATCAGTTTTCCGAGGGGCGTTCGATGTGGTCGACCACCAGCATTTGGACGGGCGCTGTGCCGGACTGAAGCTTGAGCCCGGCCTGCTCCTGGAGCGCGTTGAAGATCGACGGTCCCGGCGCATCGAGGGAATCTTCGAACCGAGGCGGCACGAATTCCAGATGGAGAGCGCCCACCGGTTCGGTGACGCCGGTTTGATCGATAATGGTGCGTCCTAGCATGGCGCTAAGGTTTCGAACGAGAGCTGGGATGGTCGTGCCCACTACGTCCCAGGTCATGTTGGTGCCGTTCATGCCCGAACGGAATTGGCCGCACGTCGGCTTTTCGCCCGGTTTTGGCTGCGCGGGTGGACGGCTGGGATCAGGTGGCACGCAATCGCCTTCGTGAAATGGCGGTAGTTTGGAACCAGGGTTTGCCAGCACCAAAACGGCGACCTTAGCTTCCCTCGTCTCACGATGTAGCTTGAGCTGGAAACGATCTTCGAGAAGCGCCTGTATCATGGCGGCGCGCTCCGCGACACTGATCGGTGCCGCCGACTTGGCGATGACATCGTAACGGTCCGAATTGATCCAGGGCGGCGCGCCGGCGATTTCGAAACCCTGGACACCGTATGCGACAGAGATCAGCAGTGCCGGCACCACATACGTTCCGGTGATGCCGTTAGCGGAGGGCCGGAAAGTGGACCTCGTGTCGGCGCCACTGCTGCGTTTGATCGAAATGACCTCGAACTTCGGGCGCTCGGCGGGCGTCTGGCCGGAGAGGCATACGGCGACGAGAGCGAAGATCGCGGAGAAACCGGATTTCCTATCCATTTCCTCAAGTAAGACTGTGGGGGGGCAGCGGTGGTTACGGGAAATGTCGTTTAACACGGAATAATTGTTGAAAGGCAAAACCTGGTTGCTGCCCAGCCGGTTAGTGAACCTGCCAAGCGGCAAACGCCAGGAACTCAACCAACGGTTTCCGATGAAGCGGAAGCCGCTCAAGAGCAGCCTAAAATGTTGGTCCGATCAAAGTCCTTCGCAGAGCCCCTAAACCATTTCACTGACCCACAGATTTCTCCGACGAGGCAGATAAAAAAGCGAATATCTCGGAGGCAGCGGCAGCGTGACACGGTAACAGTGATCAATGCGTTTGGAGACTTCGCGCATTGGCCAACGACGACGTGTCCAGCTGTCTGGAGATGTTCGATTGAACCGGATATCAGGTATCCTCCGCACCGTGACCACGTTAGACTGATACCGGGGTCCAATGGCTGCTCCACTGGATTGCGCCGAGTGCGACCGTTTGACGCGGCAAGGTCGCGAATTGAGTCGTTTGCTGTACGAGGCCGAAAAGGCCATCGAGGACGCCATCAAGCGCCGGAACTACGAAGTTCTGCGCGAACCCACTGCTAATGCCGAGCGACTCCTGGCCCGAATGGATGCCGCCAAGGAGGCTATCAGGTGTCACGCGGAGCTGCACCTGAAAAACGCTTAGGTAGAAATCTGAAGTGCCGGGTGGAGACAGATGCTCCTCAACGTCTTCGGACCAGCGGTTCGCTTGCGTAGAGAAGTCCCTGGTCCGCAATAATCGACCGCTTACAACAACATGTCCGAACGACCTTTCGCTTGCCGCGAATGGCTAACTTGTCAAACGTCCATCGCTGGCCACAGATGCAAACATAGGCCGTCAGCTTGCCGGAAGACGGCGGCGACGATCCTGCTTCAGCAGCCATGTTCCAAGCAATGTTTGACAATCTCGTCGCGGATCGATGGCGCTGACATCACCGAGGTGTTGTCCTCTCCAGAGGCGTGCTCACGGTCGCCATTGGCGGCGAGCGCCAAAGCGATGATCAGACGATCCCGAGTCGCGCAAGGTTTGATCATAAGGGCTCAGCTGTCCAGTTTACCGAATCCGGGCACACGTCAATGGCATGTGATAGTCCGCTTCTGGGCGGTGCTGAAACGTTAACCGAAATAGGTTTTGGAGATGAAAATCCGGCACGCACTAATCCAAACCCTAAGATTCTATTACATTCGAGCGGCAGTTGGCATGAGTTGCAAACGTATTCTCGCCGTGGAGGACAAGCCCTAAGTCGCGACGCTTTGCTGGGAACCTGAGCCTCCAGTTTCCGAAGCGCCCAGGTTGCCCGGCTGCTCGGTGAACGCATTTCACGAATTACTTGCTGGGTGCCACTTCCGCGTCCTCAAGGAGAAGTGCGTTCCGCAATCAGCATTTGTGCTCCTGGCCGTGCACAGCAAGCGTCCGCTGGAGACGCAAAGCCCTCTGGACTTGCTCTTTCACCACGGTGCTATTAAGCTGACTTACGACGTCAAGATACTCGGCAATAAGCCGGTCGCGCTCCGGACAGTGAAGGACTCCGTACTCGGCTGAGTTCTGGCCAGGGTACATTTCGGTCAGTGTACGGGTTTTGGTCGTGGTGGATTATGCTCTCTTTGGTTTATGCGCGGCTGCTTACGGAGGATAACATTTCTAAACGCGGAGCTCTCATCACCAAACTCGTACATTGGAATAACCAAAATCCAGTAGCGATCCGAGCGAGCAGGCGAGCTATGATACTCGAAGCTAGGACAACAATTACCCGCAAAAGAGACCGCCTCCACTCTCGCGATACCAGTTACGCATCATAACGACTTTGGGGTAAACTAAACCGGAACAAGTTGCTACGCCCTACCATTTTCGCGTTACCGCCGCTGCACCCGCGGGATTTTGCTCTTCGCTCCCTCATGCAAGCTATTGCGACCGAACAGTTTCGTCGAGTGCATCTGGTGCTTCGACTTGCTGGACACACTCTGAACCTGCGCTTAACCCTTCCGACAGCATGGCTTTTGGTTATTATCACGCTCTTGCTGCTCTTAGCTTTGGCTGCAGCGCTCGCGTTCGTTGCTCACAGGCGGGTCAAGGATGCTGAGGTAAGCCGGCGGAAACTGGAACGTGAAATTGCCGACCGGAAGCGCACCGGCGACGCACTGCGGCAATCAGAGGCGCAGTATCGCCTGTTATTTCAGGCAAATCCACAACCGATGTGGGTCTACAGCCGCGACGACCTGCGATTCCTTGCGGTGAACAATGCAGCTATCGAGTCGTACGGCTATTCGGAGAGCGAATTCTTTGCGATGACGCTCCGCGACATTCGTCCTGCCGAGGATATTCCAAAGCTGGTTGTAGCGACGAGTATCCACGATAGGCAACTGCAGCATGGCGGATTGTGGCGCCACCAGACGAAACAGGGCAAACTGATTGATGTTGAGATTACCGAGCACGCTATCGTTTTTTCGGAGCATCCGGCGTACCTTGTCATGGCGTCGGATGTTACGGAACGGCTAAAGCTCGAAGAACGCCTGCGTCGGGCAGAGAAACTGGACAGTATCGGCCGGCTTGCCGGGGGCATCGCCCACGACTTCAACAACCTCCTGACGGTTATCAACGGCTTTGGGCAGATGGCACTCGACGAACTGCCGGATGACGCTTTGGCGCGAGACAGCATTAAAGAGGTGCTCGATGCGGGTCACCGCGCGGCAGCACTTACCAACCAGTTGCTTACGTTCGGCCGGAAACAACTGGTCCGGCCGACCGTAGTGAGCCTCAACAATGTCGTTCACGATATGCAGCCTATGTTGCGACGGCTCATCCGCGAGGATGTCAGGCTGATCACGAGGCTTTCACCTGAGCTGGGCAACACGCTGATTGACGAGGCTCAAGTGCAGCAGATCCTCATCAATCTCTCCGTCAATGCTCGTGATGCCATGCCTACTGGGGGCACCTTAATTATTGAGACGGCCAATGCTGTGCTGGACGAAGCGTTCGCGGCTACGCACCCGGAAGTGCGGCCTGGGGCGTATGTAATGGTAGTCGTAACCGACACCGGCGAAGGAATGACACCCGAGGTCCGCACAAAGATCTTTGAGCCGTTCTTCACAACCAAGGACAAAGGCAAGGGTACGGGTCTCGGACTCGCTACAGTTTACGGGGTTGTCAAACAAGCCGACGGGTTTATTTGGGTCTATTCGGAGCCGGGAAAAGGAGCATCATTTAGAGTCTACCTACCGCGGACCGACCAGCCAGTCCACGTTGAAGTACCAGAAATCAAACTCGGGCAACGTGGCACTGAGACGATACTCATTGTCGAGGATCAACGCGACGTACGACGCTTCGCAAGTGCGGCGTTGCGGAACCTGGGCTACACCATTTACGAAGCTGACAGTCCTGCCGCCGCTTTGACGTTCTGCGGCGAGTTCTCTGCGCCCATTCATCTACTCCTCACAGACGTGGTTATGCCTGACATGAACGGCCCTGAGCTGGCCAGTCGTATACTCGCGCTGCGACCCACCACAAACGTGCTGTACATGTCCGGCTACACCGACAACGCGATCACTGAGAGCGGCGTGCTCGATCCGGGCCTTGCTTATCTGCAAAAGCCGTTTACGTCCCATTGTCTCGGCGAGAAAGTGCGCTCTGTGCTCGGGGCGAGGCCCAGCAGTAACGAAGTAATCTTAGTAATCGACGACGACGAACGCGTCCGTCGGCTGTTGGGGCAGACTTTGATCAACGCAGGCTTTGGTGTTGTTGAAGCTGCCAATGGGCGACATGGCCGCACGGCAATACAAAATAACCGAATCGATCTGGTCATCTCGGACATAGTGATGCCAGAGGAAGAAGGATTGGAATTCCTTCAGTCCCTTCAGTGCACGTTGCCGAATGTTCCAGCAATCGCAATTTCTGGCGCGTTCGAGGGGCAGTACCTGCGTATGGCAGCAAAGTTTGGAGCTGCCGCCGCTTTGCCCAAACCTATTGATCGCGAAGTTCTCTTGAAAACGGTTAGAAAGCTCCTGTCGGCAGCGCCCGCGTAATTTGCCTGTGCCCTGCTCGAAGGGAGACCGCAGAGGGCGATTTCTCTTCACCTGAGTCAGAAACGGATGACCACTGACCCGCTTCTTGCGGCGATGCGATACACTAGCTGAAAACGCATGTCTGAGCCATGCGCAATTCGTGACGAACTAATTGTCGAGCTTCTGCTGGCGGCGCAGCATCCATCACCAGGCGACGACAAAACGGCGGACTTTGAGCTTGACCAAAGCACTCTACGCAAGATCCGCCAGTTGCTCGTAGAGCATTGCATGGTGCACGGCTGCTGATATTTGAGTGCGTCGTTTCAGCGCGGCCTAGTGGGTTTTATATCAAAAGCGCTGTGCTCCGACGAGTTTTGCCATCTGGCACTGTGTTTAGCGCTATGCGTCGGTTTTGAATATGTGTTCCGCGACGGATCGAGATTCCAGGCCACCGCGCCCTGAGTGCCTGGATGGAATGATCGCTCCAGTGCGTTGTTGAGTGACACCCTTGCGGCGCCAAACGCGGCGTGCGAACCTTCGGGTGTGAGCTGATCCGCGGCACATCTTCCAATCGCCGCCTACCTCATACTAGTTGGACGGAACATTTTTGATAGACGCCGTCAAGCAGATTCCGGACCCCTCGCGATTCTGGACGGTAGCAGTTCCGCCGAAGAGAGTCAGAATTCTCCGCGCCACGACGGGACGCAACCCCACACCCGCGATCGAACACTGGTTGAATGAAAATGGATCGAAGAACTGTTTTGCCAACTCCGGCGAAATCGTCTGACCCTGTCCCTCGATCAGGAAACGGATTTCTCCGTCGGATGCTTCGTCCCATACCCGCAGGCTGGTCCCGGAATTGACGAAGGCCAAGCCGGTATCCGTCAGCGCGTGAAGTGCCGTGGCCAATAGTTCCTCGTTTCCAATTACTGACCATTCGCCCGAAATCGTAGCTTCTATCGTTACGCCAAGCTCACGAGCAAATTCGGCGCTACGCTCCAGAGCTCGCCTCACCACGTTCCGAAATGCGACAGGCGTCCCCCGGAATTTCTGAGAGGCCATGCCGATTTCTGTTAAAACCAGGGCATCATCCAGGAGGCGCAGTATCCGCTTTCGCGATGACTCGAACATACCGATGAGCTCCAGATTCTCATCGGTACGCGGCATGCCGTCTAATAACAGTTCGCCCACTCCCACCAAGCCGTTAAGGGGTGTGCGGAACTCGTGGGAGATGAGTCGCAAGAAGTCGCTCTTCGCACCGTCCAGAATCTGAAGCTGAGCGTGGGCATCTTGCAGTTCTCGTGTACGTGCCGCAACCGTTTCTTCCAGCTTCTGATTGTGAGATTGCAAAGCGGTCTGCAACGCCTGAATCCTCAATTGCGTCTGCACCCTTGCCTGCACTTCTTCCAACTGAAACGGTTTGGAAATATAGTCTACGCCTCCGTACTGCAGACCCTTAACCTTGTCCGCCGTCTCGTGCAGCGCGCTGAGGAAGATCACCGGGATTTGCGCCAAATCGGCGTCAGCTTTCAAGCGCCGGCAGACTTCATAACCGTCCATCTCCGGCATGTTGATATCGAGCAGAATCAGGTCCGGTGGACGTTGTGCCGCCGAAGCCAACGCCAGACGCCCCCTTGGAAACAGCCGGGCTTCATATCCCTGCTGCCCCAACATGTCGCCCATCAGCTTGAGGTTGGCCGGATTATCGTCCACCACCATTACGTTCACGGCGGTACGTCGCGCAGTCACTGACGACATGAAGCCTCCAGCAGCTCGCTCAGAAGGTCGTATTCGTAGCGGTCGGCCAGTTCCTGAATTCCCGCCGCCAACTCGATATCACCGCCCTCCCTGATTTGCAGCACGACCTGATCGATGCCGTTCTTATCGCCGTCCAGCATCGCCGTTCGCAATTGTTCTAAGACATGCTGGGATAGCATTCTGAGGCGGTCTGCTGTCAACTCCCCGCCAGCGGTCCGCCGAACTTCCACCTCTATAGGTTGCTCGGCATATTCATAGGTGATTTTCAGGTGTTGTGCGATGCTCGCCAGGAGGTCGCCTTCACGGCAAGGCTTCGAGAAAAACCCGTCGGCTCCGCTTCGCAATACCGTTCGGCGCTCATCGTCCAGAGCGCCCGCTGTTAGCGCGATGATTTTGCATTCGTTGCCCTCACGGGCGCAGCGGATTTGGCGCATAGCTTCGAGTCCATCGGTCCCCGGCATGTGTACGTCCATTAGGATCAATTGTGGCTGCCAGGCGTACCAGTGTTGAATCGCGTCCTCGCCACTGCTCGCCTCTTTGACGGTGAACCCAATCGACACCAGGAGCTTGCTGAGCCATTCCCGGTTGTCTGCCTGGTCATCCACGACCAAAATCCGGACGGAGCCCGTTCCAGCACTCAGTCCAATTACCCGCCGTCCCTCCGCCGAGGGGACTATGGCGCCCGTGACTAAGCGCTGGACTGGTACCTCGACGCGGAAGACGGTACCTCCCCCAAGTGTGCTCGTGGCAGTGATGTCACCGCCCATTAATCGCGCGTAGTTCCGGCTTATGGCAAGTCCCAACCCGGTTCCGGTGTGCGTGTTCAATTCGCTCCTCACCTGGGCGAAGGGGCGAAATAGTGTTTTCATATCCTCCCCGGATATACCGACCCCGGTGTCTTCGATTTCCAGACAAAGCTTCGACCAAGCGCCCTGCAGGGGTATTTCTCTGACGCTTAGTGTTACGCGCCCTCTATCTGTAAACTTGATCGCGTTACCCAGCAGGTTGATGAGCACTTGGCGGATCCGACCCTCGTCGGCAACAATGTACTGGGGTACCTCCGCTTGGCCGATGATTTCGAACTCCAATGCCTTACCTTGCGCCCGCAGCCGGAACATCGCTGCCAAGTCGCGGAGCAAGCAAGTAAAGTTGAAGGTAACGGGATTGAGCTCCATAAGTCCGGCTTCAATTTTGGACATGTCGAGCACGTCGTTGATCAAAGCCAGCAGATGTTCCCCGCTGCGATTCACGATCTTCAGATTGGCTTGTGCATCCGGGCCAAGCGCCCGGTCGCGTAGCATGAGCTGGGAGTAGCCGAGGATGGCATTAAGCGGCGTTCGAATCTCATGCGACATCGTGGCGAGGAACGTACTCTTCGCGCGGTTAGCGCGCTCCGCTTCATCCTTGGCTTGCGCCAGCGCCGCTGTACTCGCCTCCAGAGAGGCTTGTCGCATGGAGATCTGCCATAACTCAGCTAGGCCGCGAATGCAGAACTTCACCAGGATTATGTCTTCGAAAATGACCCAGCCGGCGTGCTCCACCCAGCGCCACGGGCTCGCCGTCAGCACTCCGAAGACCGATTGCGGGTAGAAGATGCCTCGCGCTGCGTGGTCGGCCGCGACGACAATCGTCGCAGGAATCAGCACTTTCCAGTCGCGATAGTATGCAAGGAATGCGAGCGACCCGAAAACATGAAAGTGCGTCTCAATCCTTCCGCCGCTCAGATGGATTAACAACGCCGACATAAGCATCTGCCCAACGGCGATGACATGGCGAGTCATCAGTCTGGCGGGCTGTGTCAGGGCCAGTGCCACTGGGAGCGCCGTTATTGCGCCGCCGAGTAGGATAGCCAGCCAGACGTGAATGTGTACCGTACTTTGGGCGCCCAACCACGTCCGCGGCGAAATGCAGATGGCGGCGGCGACCCCTGCCGCCCACTGCACCAGCATCAAGATGGCGAACAGATGGCTGGTCTGCGTATAGATTTGGAGTTTGTGCTCCGCCAGCAATTCCTCGGTGCGAGGAGTTACATCTTCGTTCAAAAGGGCAGGCGATTCCATGTCAGGCTACGTATCCCCGTATAACGCGCAACCGAATACCGGTGTTGTTCGACGACCCGACTCCCGCCCGAGTAGAAGCGAAACGATCGCTTCGCGCCCGTCGTTGTCACCAGAGTGCCCCCGAGCCGCAGTTATGCCGCCGCTGAAAATCAGTCGGCCATTCGCGTTGTAGAGAAGCGCCTGCCCGGACGTTCGCGCTCCGAACCGCCGCGCTGCTGCCGCGCCGCGATCAGCCAGAACCTGGACGGTGGGAATGGCAGCCGCAGATTTCCAGAGATCGGTGTGCGCCCAACCCTCGGAAGAACCCGGCGGAACGTAAAAGAAGACCGTAGTCTGCACCCGGTCGTGAACGCTGACGAGAATCCGGTCCAGTTCTCCGACCGATGCCCGGGAGCACGGGCATTGCGGGTGGATGAATATCATTAACGAAGCACGCCCCTTAGCCTGCTCAAGCGGCGCGTGGGAGGGCCAGTATGCCGGCGGCACGGCGGCCGACCCCGGCGTATTCGCGTAAGTCAGAGTTACGCGCGCGCCCCACAAAATCGCAAGCGCCCATGCCACGAGAATCGCGATCAGTACGCTCGATCGCTGTAAAATACCCATTCCAATCCTCTGCGAGAATTCCACCCCCGGCAGCCGATGAGTTCGGCCAGACAAAGAGGTCCTTGTAGATAGTTTCCACAGAAAGTGGCGTGAAGAACAGTTGTCAAAGGTTACGGAAGGTAAACTCGTCGAAACGGCTCCCCGGCGCAACTCCCGCGGACAGGGACGTGAATTCTCCTAGCCGCTCGCTAGCCAGAGATGGTGGCAAATCACTTGCCACCAACGTGTTAGCCGCGCGACTCGCGGCGGCAGAGCGTCACCATTGAATAACCAACGGCTGCTGCGTTTAAGGGGTTTACAGTCTTTCGTGTCCACGCCGGAGCCCTCACCCGACACGGACCAGCCTTCGGCCTAGCTCCAATTGACTATTAACAATTTCCGATTTCTAGCCGAAGGATTGCTGCGAAAATGAGCCTCTCACAATACAATCATCTTCGGCTTAGGAGTCTATGCCTCGAAAAAGAATCCTCGTTATCGATGACGAACCACAGGTTCTTAAGCTGATCGCTCTGACGTTAAACAAGGGTGGATATGAAGTAAACACCGCGACATCCGGACGAGTGGTGCCGCAGAACATCGCAGCCAGCCGTCCTGACCTGGTGATTCTGGATTTGAGCATGCCAGAACCGGACGGCTTCGAGGTGCTCAAAGGATTACGGGAACGTGAGCCCACGCTCCCAGTGCTGGTCATTTCGGGTTTTTTGGGCGGATCGATGCTTCGAGCCGCTGAACTGTTTGGCGCTGCAGCCACGCTCCAAAAGACCGATGTGCCGGAATTGCTCCTGGAAATGGTGCGGCGCATCATTGCGTAGCTGAGTTCCGACACGGCAGAATTCGCTTTCGGGCGGGCGAAACTGCTGGCATCCCCTACCCCTTGGAGCCAGGCCTTTCCAAATTAATTCCGCCATCTCGAACCAGCGTCGAACTCAACCGTTGCTGCCCAAAGTGCAGCCAAGGGTCGGGAATACTCTGAGCTTTGGGTTGGCCAACCTTGACTAAGACTCCACCTTTTCGGCCGCCGTTCTCTTCGCGGCTCGTGCCGCTCTTGCCTTCGCCAAGTTTGCCGCAAGCTTCGCCTTCGTTGCCGCCGAGAGTTGCCGCTTGGCGGGTGCGGCCTTCGCCGTCAGCTTCTTTGCGGTCGTGTTAGAGCCGCCTTTTGTGGCGTGGAAAGCTGCCCAACGTGCTTTCTGTCCCGCCGCGATACGCTTCCTAGCGGCTGCGCTCAACTTCCGTCGGCGAGTCGCCCTTGACGATCTTGAGATTGCGGCTGACGCGGCTCCCGTGCCGTCGAGCTTCGCTTCGATTTCAGCTATCTTTAAATCTATTTTCTCTGCTTCTGCGCGATAGCCGACGAGCGCATGTTTGAGTAGTTCCAAGTCTTCAGCCATTGATCCATTAAAACAAAAATAGCTTCATCTGTCCTGACCACCCCTCCTGCAATAGATAGGGCGGTCGGGCAGCTTCCGCGGTATTCGCTAGCTCTGATCGAGTCCCACATATAAGGAAGAACGTGCCCACACGGTCGGGGAAGGCGGTGATGCCAATGGCCTGATTTGCTGCGATGGCAGAGACCTTGCAAGGGCTGCAAAAAAAAGCAGACAGCGAATCAATCGTGTCTGCAAGTGGGCCATCAATACTCCGATGGCAGGAGAAAGGTGGTGGCGCTCCGGTCGGCTTCTGTAATGATCCAGAGGCGCGTGCCGGTTGAGAGCGTATACGCCGAGAGAATGCGGAAGCCGTTGGTGACGGAGAACTCATTCTCTCTATGGTCATGCTCATCCAGATCCCCCCAGTCTCCGGTAACGTGTCGAGCGAGAAAATGCGCCGGGTGCTCACCGGCTTCTTGGAGCGCCGCGAGAGCACCGGGGGTGGCGACTATTAGGCCGAGTTCGAATCGAGGCGTGCTCATGTGGCCTCCCAGACAGTCGGCCCTGAACGCGGCACCTCAAAGAGAGCAGACACAAGTCGGCCCATGTTTGAAATTTCCTCCTTTTGGATTGAAGTTGATTACTGCGAACAGCGCTTGATGGAACTATAGCTGGAATGCGCCATGCGTCAAGTGCCTCGGAGCGGCGACGCATTGGGACGTCGTTCTCCTCACCGCTCGTGAGTGGCTTAGTGACGGTCCGCCTAGTTGTTGGAAGCAGCGCCAGGATTCGACGCAGTTTGGATATTTGGTTGAGGCCGCGTTCGTAGTCAGCCCGTGGGGTGAAACGTTCGCGCCGAACCTTTTGCGGAAGACGTCAAATCCGACCCTCCGCCCTAAACTCGGAGGATCTGGCTTTTAGAAGAGAAAGTCGCGGCGGCTTGACCCTTGCGCTAAGAGGTATGGATTCAATGGCTTACGCGAAATAATCTACAGACGGAATCTGGCCTGTAGACGATTTTGTAGTCAACGATTCCCAATGAAATCAACACCTTTCCAAAACCACGGGGGACTAGTCCGGCACGGAATGTGGACTCGCCGCTGTTTCGCTAATGGACGGCAACGCGTCCAAAACCGACCGCATTGACGTCCTCGTCATCGATGAAGGGTCGATGGTGTCGCTCACGGGGGCCGAAGCGAAGCGCGGCGGGATGTTCCTCGGTGGGGCGTATTTTCGGGTATCGAGGCGCATCCGTTCGGCGGTGATGAATGCGAATCGAACTCGCGCCAAACGGTGGCACCTCACCGCACCTCCTCCTGAATGGAGTAGCTCCGGGTATACACCACCTCGTCGGGGCTGGGGATTTTGCAAGCGGCACAATGGGGATTTTGCACCGGCCGTGACACACAAAATGTGAAGTACTGTCTTCGATTCTCCACTCGCGCTCCTCGGCGGGCCGTTCTAGAGCGCCCGCTCGCGCCGCTCAGGACTGCCGCCCAGGCAGGGCGATAGGAATGGTGCCGATGAGGGTTGCGTGCGACCGCTGGTATATGTCTAGGCCGCCGGGGCGGCGGCACGGCAGAACCGGCGAGCCGAATGGCCTCTGCGATCAAGCGTGATAGAGTTATACGGAGATCGAGCCGGTCCCCCGGTGTAGACTCGGCGAAGCCTGCGCAGCACCTTCATTTAGAAAAACAAAGTTATCCAGGGGAACGGTGGTCCGTCCTGTGGAGTAACGAACTCGAACGCGGCACCGAGCGGCCGCGGGACAGGAGGCCAGCGATCACTCGACAATCTGCTTCTCAACGTTTACTGGCAGCTTCGAAACGGGTACTTGGTTCGGATCAGGTTAAGAAAGCTTTTCTGCCGACCCTACAAATTGGATCCGTCTATTTCTTATTCCCACTCTACCCAACAGTTTCGATTCCATTCGTTGCATCTATCATTGGTTCTTTTTGTTGCTGGGCCTTATGCGCCCCAATCCTGAAGGCCCGTTTGTACGCCGCCGGCCTTCTTGCCTGTGGCCTTGGATGGGCAGTTCTGTCCCCGTATTTCATCTTAGATGGGCCCGTGTATTTTTATAGAGCGGAATCTCTCGACGCGCGCGAATCTCGCATCATACCTATCGGTCAAGGTGCAGCTCGCGGACACCTCGTCTACGTTGCCGATCCTATTCGAGCCGCTGGGCCCGTTCGCCGCCTGATGTCCCTAGCCGGATTTGCGCCAACCTTTCTCTCGAGGTCGTCCGACCACACTACTCGTGCCATCGTGATGCCTCTGCGCAACGCAGTGCACTTGCGTATTACAGGAGCGTCGTCGAACGCCTATGCCGAAGCGCTGCTCGCGTACTTTACGGGCGCACAGGTCGCAATTGAGATGTTCCCCACACCGGATAAGTCCACGGTTACGCTTGGTCCGTCGCTAGCCGCGTCTAGCTTTCCCGTGGTGGAATACATTCGAAACGTGAACAATTCGCCAGGGCTAGATTGGAGTGACGTCCTTGTTCAGCCCGGGGCGGAGCGGGAAACCGCGGCGTACTCGGCTGAAGTCGACTGTGCTATCGAAGCTGCTTCAAGAGGAGCTTTTGACGTGGCGATCCCGATGCTTGAGGCTGCGGTAAGAGATTCGCCATCTGAACTCGAGCGAGCACGCGCTTACGCTGTCTTAGGGTTTGCCTCGGCGGCAGTTCTTGGCGGCAACATAGGAAGCGTGCAGGCCTTCGCGTTCTTCAATCAAGCTATGGCACACTGGCCCCGCGTCCGGGCGCGGACGACGCTAAGCAGGTCGGAACTGGACAATTCTATCGACCGGTGGCTTTTCGATAGCCTGAAAGGAGTATTCGCCTTCCGCGGAGTGGAGTACCCGACTTGGTCAAGGGTTTTGGGGAACTCAGAAAAGAATGTTGAGACGTCGGGGATTTCTGGGTCACAGAAGCAGTACTGGTTTTGGTGGCTAAATAAGTTCGCAGATACAGCAGTGGATTCTTTGATAGCCGTAGAACGGGGGCGCTTGGTCCGGATAGTTCACACGGATCTGAAGAATCCTAGGAGGTTATCGATTGATCTGTCGAACTTGGCTGCAGGCCGGCCGGACTTCGCCCGCTGGGCGTTTTTTTCGCTCTTGTCTGAATCCCACACGATGGATGGACACCCGGAGAAGATCGCCGTCGTGTTGCAGCCCGAGTGGGGGGACGCTTTGGAAGTGGCCGCCTCCCTCTGCCCTGAGCCATGGAAGAGCCAGTACACGGGGGTGGTGAAGTTTATGGAGACCTACTCAGCTGTAGTGAACTCGTTGTCACGGCAAACTGATGCGGAGGCGCAGCTAACGGCTCAGCGGTGGCTACACATGTTCCGGCGCTACGGATTCCCGCAGACCGCTGGGACGCTCTCATCTGACTTTGATGGGAATGCTGCCCCTGCCAAAATACCCAGCCCTCCGCGTATCGCGTGGTGGACAAGAGAGTACATCGATTGGTTTGGCTCCGTCGTCGGAACAATGGCAAAGGGGATTTCGTCAACATGCTCTCGACGCGGGGACGCGTGTGAAGCTTACCTCGATGGGGTCGCAGCCCGTTGTGCGCGCGATGGGACTGGACGTCTCTTTGCTCCGGGAATAGATCTGGTTATCACTTTCTCCATAGCGATCAATCAACCGATCAGCGAAACGTGGGTGACTGGACTTAGGGACGCGACGGGTATGGAGCGAGTGGTCTGGTTGGACCACCCGAGATAAAGAGGCAGTCACTGCAATATGCGAGCTCGTCCGCCAGTCTAGTAGAAGCCACCAGAGCTGCGGTTGCACATACTCGAATCGTGCGAGCAGGCTTCCTGCAGTCGTTGCCCTTGAAGAAGATGCCGCAAGGTGGTTTGGCTGCGGACAGCCGAGTCCATTCATGCTTTATACTCACCTCGTTTCTACGGAGGCGGTAGCTGCGGCGACCCATGTGAATTCATAAATAATATTGCTGATCTCTCGGCGTGTACGATAGAGCACAATTTGGATGGCGTTGTGATTAACGGGAGAAGCTGCATGCTGAAGTCGTCGAAGAAACTATCAACCCTATTTGAAATCGTCGAAACGCTAGCGCTAATCGGGTGGGAGGTATTGGGTAATGTCATCGGCCGGCAATGAAACGGTCCCGAGATTCGCCTGATTCACGTTTTATGCTGCTTCGGCGACAACTAAACTGACCGTCATGAGCGCGCCCTCAGCCTTTGTGGCACTCCCAGTAACGGGCACTGCTCCAATGCTGATGAGCGCGAGGAGAACCGCCTTTAGAAAATCGACCGGGACCTCGTTCTTAATGATCCCGTTCAGTTCAGCCAGCAGCCTGTGGAATGCCTGGTCGGTTTCAACTTCATCGAGTTCCTGGCACAGCAAACCGAGATCATCAACGAGATTCATGAATTCCCTAGCGCTCTCAGACCAGTAGCGGCACAATGTCCGGCGAGCGCTGTCGCTCGGCCCCGCAACTGCGGCTGGCCAGACCGCCAAATTCCCAGAGTGCCGGCGGTCGGGTAGCATTGTGCTGCCTTCCTGATCAATGGCGACACGGTTAAACGCCGCCCATGCCGCGTAGTCTTCAAAGCCGAGCCACTGGCCCAATGTGGCAACCGCCGCATCGCGGAAGGCGGCGTAGTTGCGTGCATCCTCCGAGTGCGGTGGCGGTGGCGGGTGTCCGTTGGTGTACTTGTCGGCCGTGAACCGATGGAAAACGTCCTGGGAGAAAGCGCATGTCGTTGCGAGGCGGCCACCGTGCGCTTGCATGAAGGCAGTTGCTTCATCAGCTGCCGCGGCGAGGCGGTCATTCGCGCAAGCGCGTAGTATCCGGCATGTGGCCGCCGCATCGTCGCGGGTTTGGTCTGATAACTCAAAGCACAGGTGGACTGAGAGATTGCTGACCGCATCGGCAGTTGCGCCCTCTTGAACTGACGCACGGAAGTGGACGTTGCACATCGCTTGGTGCCCGACGATGCCGCTTGTGTGCGTAACGCCTGCGGTGCCGATGAGCTTGAGCAGGCCGTTCCCAGCGTAGACGGTTTCGATGTTATTGACGTAGTCGACGGCGTCGGTCCACCTCCACAGGTCAAAAAACTCAAACGTCAATGCCGTGCGCTGATGGAAGGAGTGCTCGATCAAGCACCCTGGAGCCAGCGCAACGCCCGGGAAGACGGCGGCATCGGCGATGCGTCCTTCCATCGCAAGCCGAATTGCCCCATCGATGACGTTGGGTGCCTGGAGATCAAAGGTGAGCTGAAAGAGTGCTGTATCTGTTGTCGCGGTTTCATGAATGAGCTCGAGACCTGCCTTCCCCGATGTTTTATTCGTGAGGTCCCTAATGGCATCATTTGCCCGTTCTGTCAGCTTATTCACGATGCCGTTGCCGGCAGCCGTGAGCTTGCTCTTGAGTGCGCTGACCGCTGTGCCATCCAGGCCGGCAAAGGCACGGCCAACTGCGGAGTCTAGCAATTGCTCGGTCTTGGGAGTTACGTTTCCCGCTGCTCCTGCGGTTACGGTTAAGCTGCCCGCGGTCTTGAATGACAGGGTGCCGGTGTCCATTCTGAAGATGGTCAAAATGGCGCTACTCTGCCGGCTACCTCGACGGAACACGAATCGAAAGGCGTCTTCGTGGTTATAGGTTACAGCAAAGCTGGCTCCCACCGAAGCTGCTGGCCTCGCGGTGAACGCAAACGTCGCAAGCGGAGTGTTTAAGCTCCGGCCGAGTTCGCCCATACTTCGGCCCCCAAGTAATGGTGTCGTAAGACCATAGGAGAGACCGAAGCCGAGCCCCAGTTTTCCCAGAAACTGATATTCCAGCACATCATCAGGACCCAACGAGTCGATCGCCGATGGCGAAAACGGCAGAGTAAAGCGTTCGAGTGCCTCGCGCACAGCAGCAAAGGCGTTCCCGCTTGCCTGAAAACAACGATGGTTGGCGATAGTGAATGTGTCATCTTGCGACAGGTTTGCGCTGACGCCGAACGAACCGGCGCTAAAGGCGCCACCGCCACTGACGGCCATACTGACTTCAAAGGCAACGCTAACATATACGCATCCGTCCGGCACAACAATCGAGAACGGGGCTTGTTCAGCATCGCGGTACGTGATGAGCGATCCGGCGTGAGCAAACGTGATGCGGCCAGCTAGTTCCGGCCGGAAAGAAAGCACTACGTTTGTGCCGTGAGGAATCCAACGTGCAGTCCGGTCGATGGAGAATCCAATCGAGCCAGCCGGTACTGCCGACAGAGTGGTGGCGGGAATGTTCTCGAACGCCCGGAGCGTATCCTTGAAGTGAAGGACGGTATTAATTCCGGGCGCCAGACATTTGGCCAAGTCACCCTCAGGCCCGAGCGCCACATCCATGCCGCCAATGGCAAAACCGATACCCACGCCAACACCTCGCTTCGTCCCCGTTTAGGACCTCACGCCCGTGCTACGCCAGTGCGTACCCTGGATCGAACGGCGGTCCGCCCGCATCTTCGGCGGTCGCCCACCGTAGGGCGTAAACGGCGTACGGATTTGTCAGACCATGCGTCAAAAGATTCGGCAGGACTTCGCCGAAGCCGTGCGCCACAATGTTTTTATAAAGGTCGATGTCCGGCTCGATCTTAACGCAGGTGAGGCCGCCAATCACGGACGTATCTTTTTCGTGAAACGTTAGCTGCACGTTTGCAACGCCGAAGGCAATTTGTTTCCAGCTACAGGTTGCTCCCGCATGGAACTCAGCGCAGTCCTTCTCCTCTGCAAACATTCCCTTCGCGGCTGCCGCACGGACGGCAGGAATGATCGCGGGATCGACGTAGCCGTAAAATCGGTCTTGGGCCATACTGCTGTCCCAGCAAATTGCTTTGAAATAGGACAGCGGGGATCTGCCCCCGAGATCGATTTCCGCTGTTGCATGGATAATGTTGAGCAAACAGGCGAGAGACTCCGGTTTCTCGCTGCTGAAACTCTCGTAATGCTTTTGGGCGGCGGCGTCTCCTTCTCCGATTGCCAAAAAGCTTGCGACCTGCGGATGCACTGTCGCAAATTCTTTCCATCGCAGGAACTGGGGCTTAGCTTCACTGCGAAGTAGGAGAAGCTTCGGTTCGGCCAGCATCCTTGGATCCGCCTTGAAGAAGCAACCAGCATCGCGGTAGCCCGTTGAGGACGCACAGACCGCGTATGTGTCACCAATTCCGTCGTGAAACGGAACTGATATGTGAATGTAAGGGCCCTTGGTGTCATGCACCATCGGGGCCACATCCTGTCCGTTGTGGACGCGAATCGTAACTGGGCCCTCAAATGGCCGATTTTCGCCATCCACGAGCGTAAGCATCGCTGGCGCCGACTTCGGATCATCCGTCATTTCTATCGTCCCTTCGTTATGGCTCACGTTCCGGGACCGGCTAAGGGGAGCCAAACCCATGACCATACCCAGTCAGTGCTTCCATTGTATAAAACGATACCGACACCTGGCAATAGAACCGGGACATCCCCCATATTTCTCCCGGAAATCAGGTATATACCCCTACGCATTCTCCCTAATACGAAGTTCATCAAGTCAAGCGCATCCAGGCCGCCCTAATGTCAGCCAGTTCTATCCAGGAGGTTCATCAGTAAGGAGATCTCTTCTGCAAGGCGCGGAACAGAGAGTGCACCTCTTCTCGACCCGTGATCAACAACTTCCAAAATCGGCGTTGTCACGGGGCTTGCCCCTGGCTCCGGACAGTGTATTATGTACGAACGAGTAGGGGAATTAGGGCGAGCGTGGAACGTATAAGAGTCATCATCTCTTGGCCCAGCGATGTCGCCGAGGAAAGACGAGCCGTCAGGGAAGCCGCTGATTCCGCCAATAGAATACTGAAACAGCTAAAGGGAGGCCGAGAGTTTGAAGTTGTTGACTGGCTTTCAGACGTTGGTCCCGGCCTCCACAGCCAAGGGCCGCAGGGAAAGATAGACGAGGTACTATCGATCGAGACAGCTGATATTATGATTGGGATTTTCTGGCGGCGTTTTGGCAATCCGGACGCGGCGGGAATTACAGGAACCGAACACGAACTTGACAGGGCGTACGAGAGCTACAGGTTGATTAGCAAGCCTGACGTCTGGCTGTACTTCAATCAGGAACCCTTTACTCCAAGAACCGCCGAAGACGCAGAACAGAGTGCGATGGTTCTCAGGTTTAAACAGAAGCATCGCTCGGACGGTCTCTATAGAGATTACAAGACACTCACGGAATTCTCTTTCGCCGTTCTAACGGATTTATTGCAATACGGCGTTCGCGATATTGCGTCGTCCGGAGTTGCGGGCAACGAGGCGAAGTTACTGTACAACGTAGCTTCGGAGACCAACCGCATAGCTTCGGAAGGACTAACAGAACAATGCGCTGATATCGGCATTCATTTCAGATGGATGGGGCATCATCCCAGCACACTGACTCTGCTCCAAATTAACGTTTACTTCAATACGACAATCACGAATTCCTATTCTTTTCCCGTTGGCGTTACGGAGGCGGTGCTCGAATCTTCTACAGGCGCCGAAATGGCGCGAGGACGCCTCATAAGAGATTCGAACGTTCTAGGGCCTGGGGTCAATTCGATATCGACGAACAGAATATCGTTCTCAGATATCTCTTTGGATCCGCAACTTTTGGCAAATGGGACGGCGATGGTAAGAATCAAGAATCTCCGATGCAACGCCGCCGCTGTGAATGGGCTCGTCATAGCAATGGTAATTGTCGAAGGAGACATGCCAGTTGTGTCCGACGTTCCTAAGGCGATCGTATCTATCCCAGGCCAGGCTTTGCGGTTTTCGCTTCGTGTATCGTCTGATTTGTCTGAACTACCTGCCCATGGAGTGCTTTTATCGCAGGCGCAAGCGCCGCAGGCGAAGCCGATCCTGATACTGAGATTTACGGAGCTTTTTCGTGGAGCTTTTCAAAGACACTTCGGCTCTCGACGCGGTACATGCCTGAGATCCGAATTTCACGGTGTACCTGACGGCGTGCAGCTTTATGTCGGTCTCACTCCCACCAACTCTCCCGGGAGCGCCCGGCTCGTCGTGGGTGAAGCCGACGCGGAATCAGTGCGATCCCCGAGCAAGGTTCTGGACGGGGTGCCCGTTGCTGAGCTTACGCGAGCATCCGTAGGGCTCGAACAGCTTATCACAGCTGTATGGAGGGTTGAGGAGAGTGATCAATCCGGGCAGGAGTTCGATTTTCCGCTGTTCATTGAATACGTTCCAATGCCCGAAGTGAATACGCCTCCACTGACAACCATATCAATCCTGGGTACGTTGGCACCAAATTCCTATTCTGGAATATTCGCGTTGGCTCACGCGGCGTGTGCTTCGACAAAATTGCCTGCCCCTAGATATGTCGCTTTATCCGCTCCCGTAAAAGCTATTGAGATATCACTCTGACGACTTCAGGCGGGTTTTTCATTACGCTCGGGCGGCCCCGGTGTGAAATGACCATCCCCGGAGCGTCGTAATATCCTTCGTGTTGCTCTCCTTTGTCGGCTGGGGGCTTCGAACCGGCGGACTGTGAGGCTCAGATCGAGGCATCTTCCTGTATCATACGGAGGGGCCCGGAAGAGCGCTGCGAACACGGAACATTGTTCTCAACGCCGTCTGCGAGTGCAGTTTGCGATTGCGAGGTACATGTGCGTTTTCAAATACACCAGGATGCATATTTGAAGCTGAGGGACATAGTCGCAGAAAGGACTTCTCCCATAGTTGCATGGGTGGGGTCAGGGTTGAGTTCCCCTGCTGGCATCCCCGTATGGGCCACTCTCAAGCAAGACCTAACCGACGCTTTGCGCCGGAAGTGTGACTCTTACACGTCGGCCCAGAAGTCAGCGGGGCTGGCCCGTGTCGCCGCAATTGAAAAGCAATCTAACCCGTGGATTGCTTTTGGAATGCTCAAACGTGATTTGGGCAGCACCTCCTACCGCGATACGATTCGTGAGGCAATGCGCCCGGCCGATATAGCGGAAAGTCCTGCGGCTTACAAGTATCTGTGGCGGCTCCGAATTCGCGGCCTGATGAACCTTAATATCGATCGCTTGGCCACCAAGGCTTTTGTCGAAACGAATAATCGGACACCGCTCGAGTTTACGGGCGTACAAGGCACACGACTCGGTTACCTACTGAAGGAGCCCCGCCCTTTTATAATCAATCTGCACGGACACGCTGACGATGTTAATACGTGGGTGTTTACGAAAGGTGAACTCGACACGTTAAGAAAGAACGAAGGCTACAGAGATTTTGTCCGAACCGTGCTCTACGCGAACGTGGTCCTACTCCTCGGCATTAGCGCTGATGATCTGGCTGTGGGCGGCCACCTCGAGTCACTTCGGAAGCTCCGGCAAGATGCTGGCACTCATTTCTGGGTAACGTCGAGAACAGATGCTCAAACCGATGCCTGGGCGGAACGCGTCGGTATTCGAGTGATCCGGTACGATGCGACCGACGGCCATGGCGCTTTGGAAGAAATGTTCCAGGATCTCTTGGCGTTCGTGCCGCCTGAAGATCCTCCAGTTGAGGAACCGGTCGTCTCTCAGGCGGCAGTTAAGGTGCAAGTGAAGGACGTGCCGGCGCCCGCCGAACTCGCGAAATTGGACGCGGAGGAAATTCGGCGCATCCTAAATCGGCATGTGGGGCTTTTGCTGAGTTCCGGACCGAGAGCCGCCGATGAATATGCCGAATTTGCACGTGTCTACGACGAACCGATCTACCGTGCTTGGTACGTCAGGCCAAACGGCACACTACTCGGATACACTTTAGAGGGGCCGATTGCTAAAGGAGCGTTCGGTACCGTATATCGAGCCAAGGACTCGAACGGGAGTCCGCTGGCGATCAAGATACTTCTCGAAGAAATTAGAAGCAACTCAGATCTGATCCAGAGCTTTCGAAGAGGCGTTCGGTCTATGCGCATCTTATGTGATCACAAGCTCCCGGGTGTAGTCGCCTATAGGGACTCCTCCGAAATCCCTGCATTCGTGGTAATGGATTGGATTGATGGGCCGACTCTCAAAGAGGCTGTGAGTTCGAGAGGTCTTGAAAGCTGGAGCATTTTACTGCGCTGCGCAAGCGAACTTACTTGTACTCTCCGGCGGGCACACGAACTGCCTGAAAGGGTGCTGCACCGCGACCTAAGGCCTTCAAACGTTATGTTGCCGGGTTTTTATACGAAAGACAATTGGCAAGTCGTGGTCCTCGACTTCGATTTGTCGTGGCACCGCGGAGCGTCGGAAACCTCAGTTGTGCATGGTGCGACCATGTTTGGCTATCTTGCTCCTGAGCAGATTGCCAAGCGGATCGGCGTATCGACTCGACATTCAGCTGTAGATTCGTTCGGTCTGGGGATGTTACTCTTTTTTATGGCTAGTGGCAGGGACCCTATTCCCGCAGAACACCGACACAGTGACTGGCAGTCGACGGTTCAGGCCGCTTGCGAAAGGTTACCACGGGAAGAGTGGCAATCCCTGCCGGCACGCTATGCGCGGTTGGTTCTAAGCGCCACGCAAGATCAACAGTCTCGGCGCTGGGATATTGCTCAGATTGACACTGAATTAACTCGTCTGCGCGAGGCTGCCGCCGAACCTGAACACGTAGTTGCGCCCGACTTTCTGGCTGAAGAGGTTGCCGCACGCACTTTGGTACTGAAACAGTATCACTGGAACGAGGATACGACATCCGCGACGGCGGAGCTTCCTACTGGCCTTAAAGTTTGTCTTCGAGCAGACAGTACCGCTCGAAAGCTTAGTCTTCAAATTGGGTGGCACAACACCGGCGTACATGGCACCCGAAAGGTAGGTAAGTTTCTATTTCCCGCAGCTGCTCAGTCTTCCAAGCTCCTCAAGGCTGACGGTTGGACGGCCCGCTATGACACGGAACAACAGGCCCTTAGGATCGATGCATCGATCAGCGCTGACTTTGGCACCACAGAAATACCTCAGCTGGCAGCCACAATCGATCGCGCCATCGAACCACTTCGTAGAATCTAGAGAAAGTGGATAGCCCGGCAGACGCCATTACGGCAACGGTGAAGCCGAAGCATGACAGACATCTACCTTAGACGGCGGGCTCGGCGGCGTCCCTCAGCGTCCGCTCTTGTGAGGAACTTTCCCAATTTGTCGCGCGGTTGCGGTGGCCAGAAGTTCGGTAGCACGTGGGCTGAGAGATCAAAGCGAATACTCTGCGGTTCTTCACAGTGGACATCAAGCTCGATTTCTGGCGTAGGCGGAGGTTTAGCTGGTCGCCCCACTGGCCGGCGGTCCTGCCTTCCGTGAAACGCCTTGACCTGTGTTTCGCATTGACCTTCTTGCGCCGTATTGCGGCCATGGAGGTCTACCTCCGTGCCCGCAATCCCACCACCGCTTGAGTCCGCAGGAGTATGCGGCAATTCTGATCTTTCCGGTTTAGCCCCGATTGGAAGTTTGCCACTGAGCCGGACAATGTTTCCCGTGAAGATGCACTGCAGGTGAAGCAGGCGCAGGAACCGCTGACGGCCTGCATCGTCGAAACGGGCCATAGCTGCCGACGCGTCTCGGCAGTAGTCGTGAATCGATTTGGCCACATCGGTACTAGATGGCTGGCCGATAGTGTTCGACATACTGGCCAACTCCGCCGTAACTGCGTTACGGCGGTTTTTTGTTTTGGCAAGCTCGCGGCCTAAGTGCTCCGCGCCAATTATGCCCAGGCGGTACACCTCAAGAAGGCGCGCCTCTTCAGCTTCGATTTGGCGGAGCGCTTGCTCGGCCTCGGCACGCTCGGCGCCTCGCTTCGCTCGACGCATCGTTTCTGCCGCTTTCCTCCGGGCGACGCCGTCGGCAATGACCTCTGGCCGGAGAATGACGCCTTCCACCGCTTGCCAGACGGTTTGATTGAGGATCGTCTCGCTAATCATGGGGTAGCGTTTGCAGCGCCGTGAGCAGCGGTAGTAATACTTTCTGTGGCATGGCTCGCCGACATATTGCCCGTGGCAGCCGCCGCAACGCACCAGCCCTTTAAGAACGTAAAGGTGTTTGCCGTAGCGCGGGGAGAAGATGCTGTTGGCCACAAGCTGCTGCTGCGCTCGCTGCCACTGCTGCCGGCTAATCAGCCGGAGTTGTTCGGGTAATTCCAGCGCAATCCACTCCGCTCTCGGCCGCTGCCGCAAAACGCTCTTCAGATGACGGCGATAACCTTGGCGGCGGTCGTGTTCTGGCGGCTCAGTGCTCTGAAACTTGTTGTAGTGCCACACCCCGGCGTAGACTTCCGAATGCAGGATGCGTAAGATGCTGGATTTGGCCCACGTGGGCTGGCCTTTCCTCGGCGGAACTTTCTGGCTGTTTAGCCGCGCGAGAACTTTGCGGGCGGATAATCCCTCGTCTGCCACCCACGCGAAGATCTTCCGCACGACCGCTGCCTCCTCGGGGTTGACTTCGAGCCGCCCGTCTGTTCCGGCGAGGCGATCTTTTGGGACATAGCGAAAACCGTACGGGGGCAGGCAGCCCAAGAATTGCTTGCGTACCTCGATTTTGTGGCGGCGGCCGCGGCGAGTTCGGTCGATTATGAGCTCACGCTCGAACTCGGCGAAGCTGCCAAGCACGTTGACCATCAGATTTTGCACGGGGCTCGCTTCGGCGGGCAGCTTCCGGAAAATCACCTGAACACGGTGGCGCTCTAGGTCGCGCTTAATGACCCCAAGGTGGGTTACGTCGCGGGCTAACCGGTCCACGTCGTTGAACACCACGGCATCAAAGCTGCCCCTGCCAGCGTCGTCGCGCAGCCGGTCGAGATCAGGACGCGACAGCAGGGCGCCGCTGAAGCCATCGTCCTTGTAGATTCCGACAATCTCCCATCCCTTGTCACGGGCAAACCGCTCCAGTTCAGCAACCTGGGAGTCAATAGTCTGGCCTTCTCGTTGTTCATCGCTGGACACGCGGGCGTAAATCGCCACGCGGAAGCCAGCGGGTATTTCGGAGGGATGCATGTGCAGAGAGCCCCGCGAAGGGGCAGTTTTAAGGATCGTGTAGGGTTAACTTTAGCTCGTAGGCAGGGGGCGTCAAGACGGAACTGCGTGAACTGACCGCCCGAAAGCCTAAGAAAATATCTTCTCGCTTTCCGCTGCGGGTAGTAATAGAAGGGCCTTGGCTCGCAGGGTTTCTCATTGTAGCGGCACCCCACGCCTGTCAAGCCCCTGCTGCCGATTTCGGCGCTTTGACTGGCTTCTTTATCCTTCGTCCGCGCGACTGCTGGGGCGCTGGTGCGGACGAACATAAATCGCCGAGCAAATCGCATCGTTGGTCAAGGAAGCCGAATCGGCTGTGACAGGCAGCGGGGCTCCCGCCGCTTGCGGCACTGGGGCAGCAGCGAGCCAAACGCAAGCTAGCGGTTCGCTGCCGTTTACCATTGCTAGCTTGCCGAAAGGAACTCCTATGGAACTCTTTCAGTCAGCACCCAACCAAGTAATTAACGACGACTGCCTTCACGCGCTGCCTGAGATTCCCGGCGGCAGCGTGGATTTGGTCCTCACTGACCCGCCTTACCTAGTCAACTACCACGACCGGAGCGGGCGGAGCCTCGCCGGCGACTCTACGGGCTATTGGGTGCTCCCCGCCTTCGCGGAAATCGCCCGCGTGCTCAAGCCTGACCACTTGTGTGTATCGTTTTGCGCCTGGAACAAAACGGAACAGTTTCTTGCGGCCTGGCGAACCGTTGGCTTGCGGATCGTCGGCCAACTCGTCTGGGTTAAGCCTTACCCTTCCAGTTCGGGGCTGCTGGCGTACCGCCACGAACAGGCCTATCTGCTGGCCAAAGGGCATCCCGGAAAGCCCGTCGAAGCGTTGCCGGATGTTCTGCCCTGGCAGTACACAGGCAATCGTCTCCATCCGACTGAAAAGCCGGTTTCGTCGCTAACGCCGGTTGTCGAAGCATTCACTCGGCCCGGTGACATTGTGCTCGATCCGTTCTGCGGCTCGGGCAGCACTCTGCTCGCTGCCAAGCTCCTTGGTCGGCGGTATGTCGGTATTGAGATCGACGCCGGGCACTGCCGGACTGCCCGCGCCCGGCTATAGCTGAAAACCACTTGAAGAAGCGGCGTTATGTTCCTGCTCGCCGAGGAGCATGTCAAAAACGGCCAGCAGGTCTTCCTCCTCTGCTGCCATGACAGAGTCCCAAACGACAATTAGCGGTCGGCTTTGTGCGGGCATGGTGTAGACATAAAGGTTTTAGCCTTGGCACCATACCCGAACACCCCAGAATTGAAAAGGAGGGACAACACGGCGGAGGCGGCGCCGTGGGTAACAAGGGCGCCGCAGCGGGAATGTCCCTGCTTTCCGGCAGCCATCACCAGCGCCACAATACCCGGTCTATGCTTTTCCTCCGCCTCATAATGGAACTGCTCATTGAAGCTCTGCACTCCCTAGTTGCTGACGTGGCCGCAGAGAGGTTTTCCCAATGGCTGGGGCGGTTCTTGCCTGCCCAGAGACTGCGCGGCATGCCCGGAGTCCGGCGGCATATTCACGAACAGTCCCGCCGCAGGCTCTTCCGCAGGTTATCCACAGGAGATCGTCATAATCCAGCGGAATAGCTTCAATGTCCCCACTTTACAGAAAAAGGGGAATTGCTAAAGTGCAGGTAAAGACAAAAAGGAAAGGAGGTCGTCAATGCCAAAAGTCAATACTCAATTCCCGAACCGAGTGCAACTGTTTCGGCACAAACGCTGCCTGCAAACGGAGCAGGTTGCCCACCTGCTTGGACACCAAACGACGTCTACGCTGGAGGCGTATGAGCGCGCCGCGCGTCTGCCGTCGTTCTTAAACGCGCTGCGATTGTCGATTATTTTGCGCACCCCAGTCGAGTTTCTCTATGGACAGCTATATGACTATCTGCGAGAAGCGATTCGGGCCGAGGAGGAGCGCCTCAATGCGCCCGAACAGCAGGTGCTGTTCTGAGCGCAGACTGTCCCAAGAAGAGCATTAACCATCAAGAGTTTTTATGGACGGTATTCTTGATCGCGTGGAGCAATCACGAGCACGCGCGTATAGCAGCCATTTTCAGCCAGCAAGCCCCGACGAACTTTTTGCTCTCAGGCTTGCATTCCGCCTCGGAGAGCCCGCTGCAGCCCGCCACTACCTGGAGTTACTAGACAAGTATTCGCAGGAGCAACTGCTCGTAACTTACAAGCGCGTGCAGCGCTGCGGCTCGCACCTTGACCCGGCGCGGAGCTTCCACAAGGAACTAGAGCGGATTACTCGGCCAGTGGCTGCCCCCTCGCGTCTGCGGCGCATTCTGGCTATAAGGCTGGAACGACGGACTATTACTGCTGTCGTTTTCTTAGGCCAGCAGCTTGAGTACCCACCACTGCTGCGGCACCTCAGGAAAACCAGCCGCGAAGCCGTGGCCAGCACCGCCGGGTTCGTTTCCCGCATCCTTGACCAGTGCGACATCGCAGTCGCCGCGCTTGAGCGCCCGCCGGAGAACACGGAAGTCCAGCGGCACGCCTTAGCTGAGGTCGTGGGGCACGTCTTGTCCGAAGAGGCGATCACTTCCTGGCAAGTGGACCGGCAGCAACTCATAACCGACTTCGCCCATCCGAGCCCACGGTCGCGAACCGAGGTCCGGGCCATTATCTCCCGGATGTGGCCCGACGTGGGCGATAGCTTTTCCGCCCCGCTCGTGAAAGATGCCCTTGCACTTGGACTTATGTGCCATACGGAATCGCTCTTTGATCCTTAACGTTCCCACTCGCATGCTCGGACCAATCGCATATATAGGCGGCAAGCGGCGCCTCGCAAAACAGATTATCGCCTCCATTCCTCCACATATTACATATGTTGAAGCTTTCGCGGGAGGCGCGCAAACCTTTTTCCAAAAGGAGCCGTCGAAAGTGGAAGTGCTCAACGATCTTGACGGCGAAGTAGTCAACTTCTACAGGGTCTGCCAGTGGCACCATGAGGAGCTAATTAGATTCCTGCGCTACTGGCCAGCAAGCCGGAAACTGCACGCCTGGATGCTAGCGGCGAGTCCAGCGCTGCTCACCGATGTCCAGCGGGCTGCCAAATTTATTTACCTCCAGCGCAACAGCTACGGCGGACTTATTGTAAAGCAACACTATCATTACGCCGTAATTCAGCGGCCGAACCATCGGCCGGAGCGCATCCCCGAGATCATCAACAAAGCTCATGAGCGCCTCCAACTCGTTCAGATAGAGTGCCTGCCCTACCAGGAGATCTTACGCCGCTTTGATCGAAAGAGCACTTTTTTCATGCTAGATCCACCCTATTGGAACCGTAAACTCTATAAGCAAAACTTCAGCGAACGAGATTTCCACGATTTAGAGGAACGCCTCCATCATATTAAAGGTAGGTTTCTTTTGACTCTAGATGATCGTCCGGAGGTGCGTACCCTCTTTGCTAAATGGCATCTTCTTCCCGTTGAGGTCAGTTATACTGCCCAGAGATCGCAAGCGAGACGTTACAGCGAACTCTTCATTACGAACTACAGCGTACACATCCCAGTTGTTAAGCAAAAGGGGAAACAGACGCGCGAGTCGTGATCTAGCCCGATCTCAATCCTGCGAGCACCTCGGTGGACTATTCGGCGTTGAACAGCGTCTGGAATACGCGACGCCAATCGCCATCACATTCTCGCATCAAGCACAGCGCAAGTTCTATAGCGCGCACAACAGAGGCGAGGCCCGCTGGTACCCAATCCGGCTTCCTAAACAACTGCTGGACGAAGTCATCAGTGAAGCGGGCCGGAATAAAGCATAGCTGTCCTTCGTGAAATTCGTCCCCAGGGTGCTCACTGCACATCCGGAGGACGTCATCTCTGTCAGCGTTTACCGCAGCAATAAAGAGGGCATCCGGCTGATACGACTCCAGGCTGTAGGAGAGGCCCGAAAGCTTTAGCGAATTTGGCCCCATGTGCGCCGTCAGCATTGGGGACAGCTCCGACCTGATGCCCCGAAGGGCGGCAGCAAAAGGATGTGGCACGCTCCTCCCATCTCGCCCCGGATAATACGTGCTATCGGGTTCACTACCTGCTGAAGCGCGGAATATGCGTTCGTTAATAAGTCGCGCGCCATCGAGTGATGTTTCGTCGCGGTAGCGGTTGATGTTCTCGGCCACAGAGGAGGAGATTCCATTCGGCTTAGCCGCGTTACGATCACTGCGGACCTGGTATCCGGCGTATCCGTCCCGCGTCACGACCGTTACGACGCAATCTAGTATATTCGTGAGTCGAGAATAGCTCACATCACCATTTCGCAGAATGTGACTGATGCCAAGGTACGTTTCGTATTCGTCTGGCCGAAGGGTGCCGCGCAGCCGTCCGTTCAGGCCTTCGAAATCGTACCAGCCGACGGGCTTAAGGTGTAGCTCCAAAATTGGTTTTTCGAGCGCCACTCCGGCTCCGTCGACAATCAACTCTTGCCACTTCGCTAGTCCTGCTGCCGGGCCATTAAAAAACAGGCGCCTTTTTGCCTTCGCCAGAGCTTTAACGTGTTCGATCCACGCATCTGCTGCCGCCCTAAGTTCCTCGGGCATGTCAAATTCAACATGCCTGTAATGAACCGACACCCGAGGCAGCGTTGCAAACATCGTGTCCGCTCCCCAGAGGCGGAGTGCCTCAACCTTGCCGCCCCCAAAGCTATAGACCGGGCGGGTCGGTTGAAACCCCACGATCCGGGGGCAAGGGATGTAACCCGGCGACCATTCGAAATGACCCGAGCTGAGTTTCCGGATATGAATGGCTGGGCCGCCCAAGTCCTCCTCGAGATAGTGCCGAAGTTCACGGTACAACTGGTTAAGGCGGTTAAGCTTTATGGCTCTCGACGCGCCGTCGCCCGGCCAGAGTTGAGCTAACACTTCATCAACGGGTACAGTGCGTCCGCGGCTCCGGACCAAATAGGTCAGAAGGCCCATTACCGCCGAATCAGCCTTGGGGCCAACAACCGACCCACGCTTTCGAAGAAGTCGGCCCTGCAAATCTATCTCAAATTCCCCAAAGACAAGAACTGGATCTTCCGAAGGCATAAACTCTACGGACAGTATAGCGAAAGACCGCTATGAGCCTGGGGCTACACGATTTCTACACGGGCTAATAGATTTCTACGAAGCCAACGCCCCCCTGTGACCGGATAATAGCATCAGGGCCGTGCTCCTTCTCAAGAACGAGGCCCGTTGGTTGGCACAAGAAAAGGCCTTGGGTAGTAAGGAGCTACCCAAGGCCACTCTCGCGCAGCGGCAGACGTCGCAACCCAGGTAGCACCCTGGATCGCAAAGTTCTGTACAACTGCATGAATGCGAGAGCGTGCCCACACCAGACCAAGGAGATTTGGCCGATGCGAACACACGACGCACTCCAACTTTAGAGCAAAGTTAAACGAGAACTGAGGAGCGCCCGAATGCCGCGCCGAGTCATACGGCTTCGGCACGTGGGTGCCGCTTATTCAAGCGCCTAGCGAGCGGATTTACGCTGAAAAGCGAGTCCACAGGCGCTGACCCAGAACCATACTCCTATATCCGAGTTCTGTCAAGAGAGGTAGTAGTGTGTCCAAACGATGCGTGCTTACGGTGGCTGAGGCCAAAACCAGCTATGAACACCTTCGGGGTCTAGCCGAGCGAGGCGCCGCATTGCCCGCAACTCGCGCCGCGGCGCCGTTTTCGGGTAGAACCCAGGACCGTACGCCGCTGGGCAGCTTTGGGAAAGTGGAGCGATTACCAGGCGGCGGAATCACAGCTCGGTCCTTTCCCGATCTCTTCATAGACAACTGCGGCCCGAGTGGCGAACGGAACCGCGCCCAGAGGTCCTCGAAAATGGGACAACCCGGACTAAGTGGCGACCTCGAATTCTATGCTGCCCGTGGTGAGGTACCTATTGTGAAGACCGACGAACTCAAGCATACATTGTATTTAGTTAAGTGGACGAGTCGCCTTGGCGGTAGCGGAGGTCAACTCTCTCCGGTCCCCCGCCAATTCGCTGAATACCTCGTCAATCTGTTCTCCGAGCGCTTTGACGATTACCACTACTGGCTCGAACCGGTTTCCGGTTCGTCGGCCAGCGGTCCCTGTGGGCGGCCGCTGCCCTTCTAACCCTCGACCTTATGACGTCGTTTCTTGAGCACAGCATAGCTGAGATATTCAATCGTTTTCTGAGACACCCACGAAAGGAGGCGAGCTCGGGTCTGAGGCTTGGCCGAATCGTCGCTGACGGTCAAGTGACTAATCAGTGGCTCACATTAGCCGCTGAGGCGGCACTCCGCCATGTCTTTATTCTCGGCAATTCCGGGTATGGCAAGACGAGCCTTATTAAGGAAGCCTCCCGACAGGCAATCGAGAAAGGTTGGGGACGAGTCGATATCATTCAACACAGCGATCTTCAGCCGTTCCTCCTCGGCAGCATTGCGGCTTGGGAGCGGCAGACCCAGACGGATTTAAGTGAACGGACGGTGATTATTGCTCCTCCTGATCGCGTCTGGGCTACTGGCATGAATTTGCTAGAAGCTCAGGACGAACACGAGCTCTTCGTGCTCGCAGCCGAGCTAGCCGAGATGATCCGGGTGCGCTTTGGGCTTGAGTCAATCGGCGTGCGCATCCTCGAGCTACTCCGGAACACCGTGTTCGTTTTGGCCAGTACCCATTACACCCTGGCCGAATTTAGGTTGTTCCTGCATTCTCCCGCCTTCCGAACTGCGCTGCTCCAGCAGGTCACCAACGCTGAAATCCGATCCTACTTTTCTGAACACTATGACCGCTTATCCGCGGCCGAGCAGGGTATCTATGCCGCGGCGCTGCTCAATAAGATTTCTGACCTGTCTGCAGACCCACTCGTAGCTGATGTCCTCGGTCAGCGCCAATCAGCAGTGTCATTGACCAATGCACTTGATCGCCAGATGTGGCTATTGTTTAACGTTGACAAGGCCGTCTTGCGGGAGCAGAGCGCCACACTCGCCGGCTTGTTTTTTATTCGTCTCAAGAACGCGATCTTTGCGCGGCGACGCCGCGGCATCGTCATGGTAACGCTTGATGAAGCCCAGAATATTGTCCGCACGGATTCCGGCCTAGACACCGCTTTGGCCGAGACGCGTAAGTACGGCGCTTCCCTATTCTGTAGTTGCCAACAACTGCATCAAATCACGCCACCTGTCCGTGCAGCCCTGCTCGGTGTCGGCACGCAGATCTTTTTCCGCACCTCGGGGCCCGATTCCGCCGAGGTTGCCAAATACCTCGACGGTGGCAAACACTTGGCCGAACGACTGAGAAACTTGCCGCAACGCCACGCAATCGTGAAGACCGGGGACGAGTATATTCGCGAAATTGAGATCCCAATCCTTGCCGAGCCAGCCATACAGACGCGCAACGTCTACGAACGGTGCATGAGGCGCTGGGCACGACCGCGAACGGAAGTCGAAGCCGAGATCCGGCAGCGGCACGAACAATTCACCAGGACAGCCAACAATGCACTCGACAACTGGGAATAGCAGCAAAGTCATTATCCAGGAGCGTGACAGGCGCCTGTTTTCCGAACTCGCCCACCTTGGGCTAGCCAGTTCCGAACAGGTCAGGGTGCTGTCGGGCTTTGGGTCGATGCGGAGGAGTAATGACCGCACGCACCGACTCGTGGCGGCCGGGTACCTCCGCAGGTGTTTCATCGGCACGACCTCCGGCGGGAAGCGATCGGTATTCGCCCTAGCGCCGAAGGCGGCAGCTCTGCTCGGCATTGCCTCGCGTCCCGTCAGCTTCAAGAATGACGACCTCGTTACGTCTGACCAGTTTCTTCGGCACCAGCTCCAGATCACGGAATTTTATCTGGCGGTCCGCTATCTGGAACTCCCGCCCGATATTCGGTTTCTGCGGTGGCGGCGGTTTAGGGTGACGCTCTCTGAAACCATCCGCCTGATCCCGGATGGCTACTGCGAGTTGGGTACACTCGCCGGTGTCCGCGGCCTCTTTTTAGAAGTTGATTTGGGCAACGAAGCCTTGCGGATTTGGCAGCAGAAGGTCGAGAACTATTTGCAACTGGCGCTCTCGGGGGAGTTCCAACGGATCTTTGGCCAAAAGCAATTTCGCGTTCTGGTACTGGCCAACTCAGAGCGGCGGCTGCTAAGTCTCCGCCAAAAGGTAGCCGCCGCCACCGACAAGATTTTCTGGTTTGCCACTCTTAACGACATTCATAACCAAGGCCTGTGGGCACCGGTGTGGCTGCGGCCCACTGGAACTGCTCGTCAGAGCCTCTTATAAACTGCCATGAAGTACTGCACAAATTGTAAACATCTAAGCGCCGGTGAACCGCTTTACTGCCCGCACTGTAACCACACGTTTGACGTGAAGCTCTGCGCGCACCGCCACATCAACGACCGATCTGCGCAGTTCTGCCGGGAGTGCGGTAGTGCTGACCTGTCTACCCCCGCACCGGACCGATCACTCCTCGTTAAGGCCCTCATCCTCATCCTGCCGAAACTCGGCGCCTTGTTTCTGTTGCTGTTTTCCCTGTACGTGTTCTTTGGGGTGATCGAGGCGATTTTGAGCAGTCAACAGCTGTCAAGTCAGTTGGTGTGTGTGGTCTTAGTGCTTGCTCTTGCTTGGTGGCTGTACATGAAAGTGGCGGACAGCTTTGCAGGCAAAGCTGTCCGCCACCTAATGGGCAAGGGGAGCAAGGGTCATGGACAGGGACACGGAAGCGGGAGGGGACATGGCCATTAGGGGTAGGGATGCAGAGATAGGGAAGTTGAAGCGGCAGGGTAGTTCTGGCGCTAATAAGCAGGAACCGGGTGACTTAGGACGGCCCGCCCTCGGCTCGCACGAGCCGAGGCAGAAGCCGAAGGCAACGGGCGCAACCTGCGCGCCCCAAACGCCAGGAAAGGCCAGTTCCGAACTCGGGCCGCCTCTCAGTATCCGCCAAGTGGCACACCTCATTGGCTGCTGCCCCTGGACGGTTCGCCAGAAGTGGATACCGAAAGGAATGCCTCATGTGCGAACAGCCGGGGCCAGCGGCAAATTCATCTTCTTTGAACGGGAGGTCATTGCCTGGCTGAGAAAGCAACAAGGAGGAACAACAGGTGGCTCTTTATAAGCGGGGGAATGTCTATTGGGCCATATTCACGTGTCACGGTGTGCGCCTGCAAAAGTCCACTGCCACGAGCAACCGCAAGCAGGCCGAAATCATTGAGCGGAAGTTTAAAGACGAAGAGAACGCCAAACGGTTTTCGCTTTCCGTGGAGCGGCCCGAGATGACGTTTAGCGAACTGATGGCGCGGTTTATAGCCGAAGGATGTGCCAAGACGTACCACCAGAATTGCTTAAAGCAATTGGCCCCGTTTTTTGAGGGCGTGCCTATCGACAGCATTACCAAAGGTCTCGCCGGGCAATACCGCCAACAGCGCTACCAGCACTGTAAGGCCGGGCCAGCCACGGTTAATCGCGACATCTCGGTTCTGCGGCGGCTCCTGAGCTGGGCAGTGGAGCAGGGTTGGCTGATGGTCAACCCGCTGTCCAAGGTCAAGATGGAGCGGGAGCGACGGGTAAAGCGGCCCGTGTTAAGCGTGGCCGAAGAAGAGCGTTTGCTTGCCGTCTGCCCGGAACACCTAAAGCGGCTCGCCATAGCCGCACTCGACACGGGCATGAGGCGCGGCGAACTGGTTAGCCAGTTGTGGGAGGACGTGGACCTCTCGCGCGATCTGTTGTCGGTCACCCATTCGAAGACGCCTGAGGGGGAGTCGAGGGAGCTACCGTTAACTGGCCGACTGAGAGAATTGCTGAGTTCTCTTGCCGGGAGAAGCGGGCCGGTGTTCAGTTACAAAAGCCAGCCTGTCTATTCAGTAAAGCGGGCGTGGAAGACTGCTATCAAAAATGCCGGAATTCGTCCGCTCAGGTTCCACGACCTGCGCCACACCTTTAATACCCGGCTCATGGAAGCCGGCGTCATGCAGGAGATCCGCATGGCGCTCATGGGCCACTCAACCGGTTCCAGCGTCCACGCTATCTACACCCACATCGAGCTACCCACGAAACGCAAAGCAATTGCGCAATTAGAAACTTGGGTGGCGGAAGAGAGAAAACGACAAAACACTTCCAAGGAGGAAGAGAATGCCAGTCCCAACCAAGAAAACCAACGAGAGCGCGGCAGCGGGCAAACCGGAAGACTCCGGCAAGTCCGGCCGCAAGCCATGGGTTAAGAAAACGCCTGTCCAGATAGTTTTGGAGCAGGCAGACAAGCTTCGCGCGGAGATTGCCGAAGCTGAAGAGGACTTAAAGACTAAGCGCAAGCAACTGGAGAAGTTCGAAGCCGCTAAAAAGCTCTTCGAAGGCAGTTAGCTCGCGCGAAACCTCGCAATGAGCTCCGAACATTTGTTCGGGGCTCTTTTTGATGAGCAACGAATTCGTAGCCGCTTCAACTAGAAAGAGGAACGAAAAATGAAACGTTTGTCAGTTGTTGTCGCCGGAACCGGCCAAATCCGAGACGTGGAAATCCAGCCCGGCACTACGGCCGGAGACATTGTTGACCAGTTGAACCTGCCTGATTACCTGCTGTCCAAGGGCCCTAACGAGCCCTTCTTTGCGAGGGCCGAGTCAGTGTTCGACAAAGTCAATGACGGCGAGAAAGTCTTCGCCTCAACCAAAGCGGAGGTAGGCGTTTGCGTATAAAGCTTGTCGGCACGCGGCAAGCTTCGTTGGCGGTCCGGGACTTTATGTCCCGGCCGCCCGCGGCACGCGAGGCCGCCATTCCCGTAACTCGCCAGGAGCAGCCGTACTGGGAACAAGCTGGATGGGTCCAGTACGGCAATCGCTTAACCGGCGCGTACCATTCGCCCTACGGCTCGTTCTGCGGGCAGATTGAACTGCACGCCGGAGGCGAGGCCGAATTCTTTCTCTACCAGCCTTCAGAGGCCATTGTGCGGCACAGCCACTGGGTGTGCTTCCAGCAGCGCGGCGGAAACGGCTGGTATTTCGTCCACATGGGCAGGCGTCCCAAAGACGTCAGCTCCGGAATCTTAACCATCGAGCGGCTCATTACTGAAGCCTACGAGAAGTACTAAAGCAAAGGGAGAATTTCATGCAATCTTATGTCTTAGCCAACATCGATCAGGAGCGGGAGAAGCTCCGCAAAAAACGGGACCGGCTCATTGTTAATTTCGCCAAAGCCGCCGAAGCTGGCAAACAGAAACGGCTTTCTGAACTGTTCCTCAGCATTCGCCAAGCCAATGATTTCCTCGAGTCCCTAGAGCAAATCGCTAAACACGTGCCAGAAGGTAAGCCAGCGCGGCGCTACACCGTAAGCTCCCTTTTCTTGCAAGAGAGCTTTAAGAAGCTGACGGCCAGCGCGGACGAGGAGTTCGTGTTTATCACGGGCAGCGAGATCGATGGCGTGCTCGTGCTGGACCAGTGGGCCGAGTTTGCCCACGAGAAGAAAAGTCCGCTGGCGGTCACCGGCGACGTGAGGGCGACGCATAGCCTGCTCATTCGCTTGGAAAACTTTGGGCACCGGCTGCTCGCCTCATTCCATTCGCACCCTGGGCGCGGCGCCGAGGCGACGGCGCCGTCCGGCACGGACGAGCGGTTCCAGAAGCGCCTCGAGGCAGCTGGCCACATCGCGGTGATGGCTATCTTCAGCCGCGACGGCTTCATCCGCTTTCTGCGGCTCGACAGCGACATTGATATCCAAGTTTTCGGGACGGGGGTAGAAAAACATGGACCGGGCATCTTTCGACTCACCAGCCTCGATTAAACGGTTAGGGCGCGCCATTCCTGGCGCGCTCGTTCGCCACCAAAACCTTGCAGGCTTTGACCAGGAGGCGTACTCCCGAGCGTCCGTGCTGTGCATTGGCGCAGGCGGGCTGATCTCTTTCGTGGCACCGACACTCTGCCGGAAGGGGATCGGCCGGCTAACCATCTTAGACCGCGATGTGGTTGAGGCCAGTAACTTAAACCGCCAGATGTTCTTTCCCCGCGATATCGGGAAGAGCAAGGCGCATTCTCTGGTGCGCAACCTGCAACCCTTCTGCACGGCCGATACAGTGCTGATGGGGTACGGGTGCAACTTCGAGGATGCGGCGGCGTTAGGCGTCCACATGACTCCTGACGTCGTGGTCTGCGGCATTGACAATAACCCGGGCAGGGTGGCAGTGAGCCGGTATTTTCGGCAGCGGGCGATTCCGGTAGTCTTCCTAGCCGTGTCTGCCGATGCTGATCATGGCTACGTTTTTGTCCAGGACCGCTCCGGGCCCTGCCTCGGCTGCTTGTTTCCGGACATGGTCAATGACGACCGCTACCCGTGTCCGGGGACTCCGGCTGTTGCCGATATCCTCCAAACAATCGGGGGACTTGCTGTCTACGCCACCGACACAGTTCTGGTCGGTCGGTCGCGCCATTGGAACTACCGTCGGTTGTCGCTCTCAACCGGAATTACGGACGGCTTTGCTGAGATTGACAGCCGCGCTGGCTGCTCGCTCGTGCCAGTGCATGACCAGGGGGGTGCGATTGAGCGGAGTATAGCGGATGCGCGCGTTTCCTAAAAGCAAGGAGGTGACGATCGGGCTCAGATAAGGCTCTAATCTCAAATTCGTGGCGGCAGAGCCACTTTTGTTTGGTTCTGCCGCCACGACCTTCAGATGGTCACCGAAATCGATAGCGTCTCTGGGCGGCGTTCGACGTCGCCCCTGCCGCAAACTCGTTCTTCAAAACTCGGATATCGCCCAGCTGCTGCCGGTACCAATTCACCCGCTCAATTTGCGTAATCGCGCGAGGTGCCTTCGAATCCAGAAATGCCCCAAGTGCCGGGGTCGGCACAATCATCTCCAGGTGAAGACGGCTGTCAAACTGGTAATGGGCGGCGACCTCAGGCCTACTCTCTCGCTGGGCAACTATCTCAAGGTGGCCCTGACCAGCACTCACGAGGTGAATTGAACAGAAGTCGTTTGGCGAGTCGCTCGGCAGCGCCCCAAAGTCTTGCAGAAATAGGACTGCTCGCTCTGAGCCGGTGATGAGCCCGCTAAAGTGTCTATCATCAGTCGGCGGAGCGGGGCCTTGGCCGTCGACGTTGCGCGAATCCAGGACGACCACGGTCATCGGGTGGTTAAAACCAGGGAGGCTCCCGTAGGCGTTGTTGACCCCGGCGAGGATAATCTCGTCGTGCCCGTCCCCGTCCAGGTCCATAACCGCTTCCCCCCAAAGCCAGCCGGGGTGATAGTATTCTCCGACGACCGCGCCCTGACTAGTGAGCACCTCGACTCCAAACAGCGAGGTGCCGCCGCGGGTACCCCCGATGATGATCCGGCCGCCGCGCGGCGTCGGATGGTTTAGCGCTGCGATCCACGTCAGCGTGTACTCGGCTGGGTAGACACGGGACGTGCTCACGGTTCGCAACTCACGTCCGAGTTGGTGGGTCCAGCGCACACTGCCGTCCGAGTTGAAGCAGTACAGCACGTTGGCGCCCACGGGCGTTTCGTCCCTATAGTAGGAATACAGCAACTCCTTGCGTCCATCACCATCAAGGTCGGCGATCAACGGCTTTGCGTAGTTATAGTCGGCTACGGTCGGCAGTTTGGGCGGCCTGCCCGGAAGCTCAAATGACCAGATGACCCACCCATGCTGATCCAGCATAGACAGGATGCGGCCGGCTAGGTCCACACGGGTCGGCTCCCGATTTTCCCACGGCCTCCTGATTAGCATCCAGCCCAGGAGCAGTAGGGGCACGACGATGATCATGGCCACCGCCCGCCTCGGCCACTTGCTGAATGGCCGCAAGTGCAGCGAGTCGGGAACACCGGTAGGCCCGTCCGCTACCTTGCCGTTTGTGAGGTCGCAGTCCCCGTTATCCTCAATCCGCGCGTCTGCCAAAACAGGCGCTACCGTCGAAGCTTCGACGTTGCCGAGTTTCAGGCGTTGCCAGTCATCAAGTTCAGTGGTGACCGCCCACACCCGCGCCTTTTCCTGGCCAGTTTGACGGCGAACAGGCAGCCCGCGCTGTTTTTCGTACTCCTGTGCCGTCCGCACGCCCACATTGAGGTGGGTGGCGATTGCTTTCCAGCCTTCGAGGATTTCGTTTCTGTCGGACATCAATCTTTGGGCGTCTGGCGTTCAGGCGAGCCAGGAAGAATAACCTAGCAAGGCGCAAAGCTGCGTGCAAGTGCCGCTTGGCGCATCAGTTGCGCATTCCCGCGCATCGTTGCGCTTTGGGCAGCAGGCGAACACCGGCTACAATCCATCGTTCCGGTACCGCCCTCGTACACCGTACAGGATATTAACTCAGATTGACGGATTTCCTTCATGCATCTTGGACAGTCTTTCGCGACGCTGTGCCTTCTTTCGTTTGCTTCGTCAGCAGCGGTCATCGACTTCGAGACGTTGCCGTCTACCTATATGTTCCTAGGAGATGCTCAGAACATCGGATCGTACTACGCAGGGGTCAGCTTTGGTCCAAACGTCACAGGTCTTGACCTGACTGGCGTTACCGCCTACCCGCCGCATTCCGGCTCGATTGGCGTTTGGGATCCGTACGACAACACCGTCACGATTTCCTTTGCCAACCCGCAAACAACAATTGGTCTTTGGTACACGAGTTTTGAGCTCCTAATAATCGCCGGTTACGACAGCAATAATACTTTGCTCGCCTCGGCGGTTGGCTCCGCAAATACGGATGGGAGTACAGGTTCCTCGGATTTTCTCTCAATAACGGCGCTCGGAATTTCGTCGGTTACTTTGGCTGGATCGCCGGGGAATTACGTTTTCGACGACCTCACTGCTTCCGGCGAGGCCAATCCGGTCCCCGAAGCGAGTAGCCGGCTTCTGCTGATTGTCGGGTTGTTGTTCGTTTTTAGGACAAAGATTTAGCTGGCCGAAAGTGTAGACCCGAGAACGCTTGGGAATACGCAACTCATTAAAGGAGCTTCCACTTGCCCTATTTATCCACGCGCCGCAGTTTGCTCGCGACAACGGTCCTCCTACTGTTCACGCCGAATCTCGCGCAGGCATGGCAAGCGGCAGTCCGCCTGCGGGTCGAGAGCTTTTCCCCTGACGGAACAAGCCTCGGCAATCAGGTCGTAGTTGGCGATTCTTCGAACGAGGCATCATTTGCAGGTGCAATGCCCGGCTGGCAGTTTATCTCTCCGACGGTTGTTGCCAGTCCAGCGAGCGCGCCGAATCTGGATCTTGCATTCGGTGGATTTAGCAGCGGTGGCGGACGTCTTCAGATCACCGCCTCGATAAATGGCCTGGTCGAGGGCCGAGATGGAGCTCTGGCGCTCTCCGGAATTATAAGCGGTACCCGATCTTTGGAATGCGGTACTAACGTCCAGATGTGGGTGAATTCCGACAATGCGGTGCTTGACTCCGGCCTGGTACCGTCCGGGAGCCAACCTTTTTGGCCAAATAGCGGATTTTCGCCCGCGGATAGTTCTCTCTCCGGCTCGGCGGCAACCATATTTGGCAAGGCAGGACCATATTCTGCGTTCATCCAAATCAGCATTGCCGCGAGTGGTAAGTGTCAATTCTCTGGTGACGCTCAAATATCGGCACTGTCGCCACCCAACGCAATCGTCGCGACACAAGCTACGGCTTCGCTCGGTGCGTCCACCTACGTTCCGTCCGACCTCCCGGCGGAACCTGTCAACACGGGAACAGGCAATTACTACAGCACCCATACCGACTTGGTACTCCCGGGCCGTGGTCTCTCATTCGCCTTCTCGCGTGCATACAATAGCGGAGATCCATATTCCGGGCCGCTCGGCCCCGGCTGGACTCATGCGTATAATATCCTCCTGGTCCAGAACGGGGCTGGCTCGGTCAGCATTAAACAAGATGACGGCAGCATCATCGGATTCTCAGCGATCTCGGGAAGCTACTTCCCGAGTACGAGTGGCGTGTTCGATACGCTTGTCCACAACACAGATGGCTCGTTTACCCTGATCCGCAAGAACCAGACGCGCCTGAACTTCACCGCACAGGGTCGGCTTTCTTCCGTAGCAGACCGCAACGACAATAGCCAAACGTTCAGTTATGACTCCCTCGGCAACCTCACAGGTATCACCGATAGTTCGGGTCGTTCGTACACGCTTGTATACGACGACAACAGCCACTTGCTTTCGCTGACGGATCCGGCGGGGCGGCAACTGCAGTATGGCTATGATGGAGCCGGCCGCCTCGCCTCGTTCCGTGATCCAACTGGCGCGACCACGTCCTATCTGTATGATTCGGGCAACCGGCTGACTTCGGCTACCGACCCGCGCGGCAATGTTTACCTACAGAATACCTATGACGCCCAGGGGCGAGTCGTGGCCCAGAAGAATGCCCGAAACTTTACGACGATCTTTGCTTATAACACGCCAACAGCGGGTATAACCACGTTCACTGACCCCCTTGGAAATGCTACTGAGGACGTCTACGACAGTTCAGGACGATTGACCCAGCAGATTGATGCGGAAGGCGGCACTACTTCGTACAGGTATGACAGCAACAATTTGAGGGTCGCTGTTACCGACCCTCCGGGGCGGTCGCAGAGCTTCACCTATGATCTCAGCGGCAATGCGCTGTCGGTTACGGACGCGGCTGGCAAACAGAGTCTGTTTAGCTACGACGGCAGGAACAATCTGCTGTCTTCGACTGACCGGCTTGGCCGCAGTACCACATTTACCTATGATAACAGCGGCAATCTGTTGGCGACGACCGACGCGGCCAGCAATAAAACCACACTGACCTACGATAGCTACGGGCAGGTACTCACTTCAACCAACGCCCGCAGTTTCACCACGACATTTCAGTACGATCGTTCCGGAAACCTCACCAAGATAACCGACGCCCTTGGCGGCACAGTGAGCATGAACTACGACACTGTAGGGCGGTTAACCGGCTTGCAGAACCAACTCGGCAAGACCTCGATGCGGGCTTACGATGCTGACAACCGTCTTCTCAGCACGATTGACCCGCTGGGCAATTCGACGCAATATCAGTACGATGCAAATGGTAATCGGACGAGAGTCACGGACGCCAACGGAAAGCAGATCCAGTACACATACGACAGCACGAACAAACTTAGCCAGGTGACGGATGCCATCGGCGGGATGACACAATACCAGTACAATGGCAACACGGATCTGACGGCGGTGACCGACGCCGCAGGCCACACCACCAACTACGAGTACGACACGCTGCACCGTTTATCAGTTATCACTGACCCGCTTGGTCGACAAAAACACTATCGCTATGATCCCGTAGGTAATGTGACGAGCACGCTGGACGGCAATGGCAAGACCAACACGTTCGGATATGATGCGCTCAATCGGCTAACATCAATGACTCTATCGGACGGCAAAGGCGTCGGTTATTCGTACGACGCTAACGGCAACCGTCTCAACATGACTGATTGGCGTGGGTTGACGAACTACAGCTACGATGTTCTGAACCGCGTCACCTCAATTCTTACCCCGGACGGAAAAATCGTGGGCTACAGCTATGATGCCGTTGGCAACCGTAGCAGTCTCGCCTACCCCGACGCCAGATCCGTTCAGTACTCATACGATGCTCTAAATCGGTTAAGCAAGGTTACAGACTGGGCAGGCAAGAGCACCAGCTACACCTACGATGGGACTGGTAATCTAACCGGCTTTACGCATCCAAATGGTGCGGCGTCAACCTACCAGTACGACGCAGCGAGCCGGCTCACGACCATCATCAACCGATCCGGCGCCACAACGCTGTCTTCATTCGCCTACTTGCTTGATAAGGTGGGTAACCGGCTTGGCGTGACAACAGCACCGGGCGGAACACACCAGTACGGCTACGACGGGCTGTATCGGCTCACCTCATGGTCACCGCCTTCCGGACAGGCCACCCACTGGACGTACGATGCGGTGGGGAACCGAAAGAGCATGATCTCTGCTGCCGGAACCACTATCTACACCTATGATGCAGCTGACCAGATGCTCACGGCCGGAATGATGTCGTTCACGTACGATGGCAATGGCAGCCAACTCACGAGGACGGGCGGTAGCACAACAACGAGCTACGCTTGGGACGCATTAAACCGCCTGATTTCCGTTTCAGGCGGCAGTTCAGCGCAATATCAGTACGATGGTGACGGCAATAGAGTCAGTCAAATGGTCGCCGCGGGGACATACGCCTACGTAAACGATGCGGCGGCTGGCCTGCCGGTCGTTGTTAGCGAAAGTGGGCCTGACCGTAGTATCGACTATCTTTATGGAAACTCGCTCATCTCCGCAACGGCCGCTGCATTTCAATACTTCCACCAATTTGACGGCATCGGTAGCACAATGAATTTGACAGACGCGAGCGGCAGCCAGAAAGCCAACTATACCTACGATCCCTGGGGGAAGTTGACGATCGTTCTGGATCCAGTGGGGACGAAGGATAAATATAAGTTCGCGGGAGAGGCTGCTGCTTCGGGGGACACGCAAAAGCGGCCAATGAGGGACAGCTGAAAACCGGCCAATAGAAATCGGCAAGACATTAAGAACGACGGAGGGATTACCCTCCATCGACGTGAGCAATGTCTTGAGCGAAGAGAAGCGACAACAAGTCATCGCGCTGGGGCGGCTGGGTTGGCCGCTGCGGCGCATTCAGCAGGAAACGGGCATTCGCCGGGAAACCGTG